>CAWHCF010000008.1:0-242345 GCA_963827655.1 uncultured Acidobacteriota bacterium | reverse complement strand
GGTTATCGGAAGTTGTCCACGAGCATCAGTTCGTCCACGGAGGAGTCCACGCGGGAATAAAGGATTGTGCGTCCGTCCTTCGATGCAGTGAGGCCAAGGAACACGTTGCCGAGATTTCGAGCCACTGTTGCGGTCCTGCGCGTCGCGAAATCGAAGTATTGAAGCCGTGTCTCACCTGAGGGCTGGTCGGTAAAGAGAAGACCTCCCTCAGCCGAGGGACGGTCGACATAATAAATGCCTCCGTCGAGCACCGTGAAGGCGCCTCTGACAACTCCGTCCAGCACTTTGATCGGAGCACCGCCGGAGATTGACTGGCGCCACAAAGGGCTCGGTGTTTCCATCGTCTGGTTATAGTAGAGCCAAGCGCCATCGGGTGACTCGAAGGCTGCGAATGCGCCGTTGTTTGTCACCGGCAGGGCATCGCCGCCCGATGCCGGAATCTTCCATATCTGATGCTCTCCCGTCCGGTTCGAGGTGAAATAGATCCAATGGCCGTCCCGGGAGAAGCTGGGTCGCCAATCGCTGGCCAGGTGAGAGGTGAGATTTTGAGGCTTACCGCCCGCGGCGCGGATCACATAGATGTCATACTGTCCCTCGGGGTTGGACTGGAACACAATGCGTTCACCGTTGGGAGACCAGCAGGGGGCGCCTGGCCGCCCGCATGAAAGTGAGCTGGTCGGCATTGGACCCATCCGGATCAGCCATCCAGATTTCCCACGCTCCCGAGCGATCCGATACGAAGGCGACGCGCCGCCCGTCAGGTGAAAGCTGCGGGGTGGAGTCCCTTCTCGTTGAGGAAATGGCGACAGCAGGCGGCGCGGAGGCCGGCGTGCCAGGAGCAGGAACCTCGACACGCCAGATATTGGTGTCCTGGAAACTGCGAACGTAGACCAGACGAGCCCGCCCGGACTGGAAGCGCGAGACCACCGGCATCGTCCCGTCCTCGCCCGCGAAAAGCAGTCGCCCCGGTGTGCTTTTCCCGGGGACAAGCAGTCTCCAAAGACTTCCTCTGGCAGAAAAAAGAATCTCTTTGCTGGCGGGAGTCCACGTGGGATAGCCAGCGTCCATCGTCGCCGTGGTGAGTGGCTGAGGCTTGCCCACTGCGGTCAGGCCGGCGGACTCAGCAGAAGCCCCAGACGCGGAGTCCTTTCCCAGGGGAAGCCGATAAAGCTCACTGCCGTGGAGGCTGGTGTGGCGGCGAAAAACCAGCCAATTGCCATCGGGAGAGACCGCCGGGCTGGTGTCGCCAATGGCAGGGAACTGCGGATGAGTCAACGCCCGTCTCTCGCCGGACTCCAGCAGACGCACGAACAAAGCGGCGGGCTTGCCCTCGTCCGGCGACTCCGCAATAACCAAACACTTGCTGTCCGGACACCAGGCCAGGTACGGCGGAGGCGACGCCGTAGGTGTTGCTTATGCGGATATCGGCCAGTTTGCGCTCCGTTCCGGCCAGTGGCGGGATCAGCCGCAGTTCACTCGTCCCGGCTTCCCATTGACGGCGCAAGAAGGCAATCCAACGGCCATCGGGTGACCAGACCGGGTTGTAGTCCATGCGGGGATCGCTGGTCCGCTGTAACGGAGTACCGGAGCCGACCTGCTGTACGTAGACGTCCTGATTGTCTTGCTTCGGGCCGGTCCAGGTGAAGGCTACGTGATTACCGTCGGGGGAAAACGAGGGATAACGGTGCGCTCCGGGTAGCGCGGTGAGCGGGACGGCTCGGAGAGGCTCTGCACTGTCCGTTGCGCGCCAGGTCCGCCAGGCGACGAAACCCGCGACCAGCAGCAACGGCAGCAGCGCGAACCAGGCCCACCGGCCCGGGATTGACATGTGGGCGCCCAGCGCGAAAGCCGGCACTGCCAGTGGACGGCGCTCCGGAGCGAGGGGCGCTTGATGCGGGAATTCTATTGCCGGCGTGGTGACGGACGCGCTGAACAGATAGCCGCGGCGGGCGACGGTTTGGATCAACTGCTGTGAATCATCGCCCAAAGCTCGCCGGATTTCCACCAAACATTGAGCCAGCGAATTTTCCGTGACCGCTATATCCGCCCAGACCGCGTCCATAAGGGCGTCCTTCGTTACCACGCGGCCGTGGTGATCCACCAAGTGAATCAGGACGTCGAGCGACTTGGGCCGAAGCGGAACTTCCTCATCGCCGCGCCGAAGGACTCTACGGTCAACGTCCAAAGTGAAACCGCCAAAGGAGTATTGGCGGCGGAGTCTTTCTCCCGAATGCGGCGCAGGGTCGCTCACCCGATCCAACCTCGCTCGATGCTGACGGAACTTTCATCAGTATGAAGATATTTTTTCATCGCTTTATCATCCAGCCTTCAATACTTCGGGTGCCTCTGCGAGATACGCTGCTGCTCATCAGGTAAACCTCTGAACATTAAGGAGAAGAATATGAAAAGTATCACGAAGACGACCATTTTGGGTTCAGCCTTGGTCCTCCTGGCGGGTCTGACCGGGATAGTGCGCGGCTTTAGCCCTAAAGATGAGTCCGGAGCCGCCCACGTTATTAGCGTCGATCTCGCGGTCGACTGTCGCACGGCTGCCGGCGGATTTAATCGGGGCGACGTGTTCATTCTTAATGGCAAGCTGTTTCCGGTCGGGACGCTTCCCTCTGGAATGGCATCTAACGATCCGACGCTACCCGTCAACGGTGTTGCGCCGATCGGCGATTGGCTCGTGCGCGGCCACCATGCCTTCCCGTTGCCGGCCGAGATTGCCCGGCCTTACAGTTCAGCACCTGGCGACTTCGGCACCGGGTACGTTATCCTGGACCAGGGTCGATCGGCGATAATTACCGAAACTTACGCTTTCCTCCAGGGCCAAGCTCCATCGCTCGCTTTTACTGCGGTGACGGGTGGCATAGGCCGCTTCAGCGGCGCGGCCGGTGACGCCCAAGGCGGTCCTATTGGCTTTAATGTCACTGGGTGCCCAAACTTCCGCACCAATTTCAATATTGTGCCTGGCTCTATCCGTGGCGGTTCGAACAAGTGAAGATTGGCTCGGACCTGCCGGAAAAAGCCGAGGGTTCCGTTCTCGGAGTGGAACTG
Source organism: uncultured Acidobacteriota bacterium (assembly GCA_963827655.1). Taxonomy (GTDB): domain Bacteria; phylum Acidobacteriota; class UBA6911; order UBA6911; family UBA6911; genus CAWHCF01. The sequence continues at coordinate 239,288 of CAWHCF010000008.1, read as the reverse complement.
CGGCGGCTCTTCGTATGATTGAGCAGGATGGCAGTCGCGCCATGCTTTGCGTTCGAGCCGGGCAGCCGCGAAGAGTGGATCGGTCGTCTGCGCCGGCGCGAGTTCGACGTTCTGATCTTGGGCAGCGGGATCAACGGCGCGGGATTTCGCCCTCCGGGCAGAAATGTCGGGCGTTCCGCTGCAGGTCGCGCTGGTGGATCAGAACCATTTTGCGTCGGGGACCAGCGGCGCAATTCCGAACCGATCCATGGTGACTGCGATACCTGAAGTACTTTGAGTTCCGGCTGGTCAACGAAGCGTTGCGAGAGCGCCAATGAGCTTGCCCGGGCGCTCATCGTTCTGACGCCGGACATCGGTGCTCAGTACTTTCGTGATGTGGCTGCGGTTGTTAATGTCGGTGGAGCACCCGACTGGACCAAGCTGCTTGTGGTGATGGCGCGGTATGGATTGGTTCCGGCACTGCGGAAGTGAGACCAAAGAAGAAACCATCACCTCGATGCGTCGAAGCGGTCTGAATGACAGACACTAAGCGCCCAACACCTGCTCCAAGATCTGCGTACCCGCCCATGCCGGAGGCCTCTCGGGGCACACGCCATTCGTCAGCACCGCCACGCCGATCTGTTTCTCGGGAATGAATCCCATCCAGCAGCTTTGATCGCCGGACCCGCTTTCGCCGTCCTTGATCCACATCATGTACGAGGACTTGCCCAGCGTACGTATCTGCCACGCAAGCCCCATATCGAACTTGATCGCGGGCACCTTCGAACACTGCTGGGACTTCTTGAACCACGTCTTGTGAGTTCCGCCCAGTGCAGCCGACAGGCTATCGGGCATCTTCAGCGCGCCCAGATTCGCCTTGATCCACGTCAGCATGTCGGTTCCCGACGACTTGAGATCTGCGGCCGTCGCCTTCGCGTGGCATCCGTCCTTCAGATATCCCAGCGCCACCGCGGCACCGTCCGGGATGATCGCCCCAGTCGCCTTCATCCCCAGCGGATCCGTGATCTTGTTGCGCAGTTCTGTGTTGTAGTCGATGCCCGCAACCGCATACCCAAGCGTCACGAAGCCGACATTCGAGTACTGCCAGCACGTCCCGACATCGCACGGCGCACATGGATTCCCCGGACTATCCGGTTTCCAGTTGCTCCACAAAGAAACCAGCTCCGAATCCTCCGGAGGCGTCTTGTCATTGAACAGATACTGACCGCCGGACCCCTCTTTCCCGGGTGCGTTTCTAGGAAATCCCGAAGTATGTGTCGCCAAATACTTCAGCTTCACGGCGTCCAATTGCGGGTTGCTCACCCGCACCGGAAGATGCTTGCTAAGCGGTTCGTCCAGCATGTCGGGACTGAATCCCAGCAATGTCGACGTGAACACCTTCGTCACCGAACCCAGTTCGAAAATGGTGTCGGGAGTCGCTGCAAGGTTCGTCTCCTTGTTCGCTTTGCCCTTGGCGATCGTGAGTTCCACCGGGACATTTCCCCCCTGGTAGAAAGCTACCGAGACCGCCGGCGGATACGCGTCCACACGATACCGGTCAATCACGCTATGTATGACGGCCGCCGGGTCCGCTGCCGACTTTGTTCCTATCATTAGGGTCTCCTTTCGCCGACCAAGCTGGCCGATTGTACCTTGTAGAGGTTCAATTTCGCCCCTTTTTTCCTCGAATAACCTATCCTGCTAGTCTATCCTAGGCGCGCGTCGCGCGTTTCCCGTGCCACCTAGGTCTTGCGCTTCAACTCACTCACGTCCAAAAGGAGAATCCTCATGTGCACCACGAATTTCCACCTCTTTACCTACAACTGTCATCTGTTCGGTGACCCCTCCAAGTTAAATATCGGCCCGCTGTACGAAGATGGAAAAAGGGAGGGAGTCATCCGCCAATATCTGGAACACGTACAGCCATATTCGGCGGGCGGTCTCATCCAAGTCGCTGCGTTACAGGAAGTGTGGTGGAGGCACTACGTCGAAGGATCGGAGTCGAGTATCACAGAAGGCGTGGATTCTTCGCACCATGGTTCATACAACTGTCGCTACTATCTTTCAGTTGGAGATTGTCCGGTCTATTGCGACTGGGACGGCATAAGGGCGTTGGAATACGTGATTCTCAATCCATCAGGATTGATACTTCTCGCTGATCCTGCCTGTAAGTTCCACGACTCGGGCGCATTAAACTACATGACCAATTGTTCCGACCCTAAGGGCTGGAATTCTCAAGATCAGCCTGTCGCGAAGGGATTTCTCCAAACGACATGTGATTTCCCTTGTTCGTCTAACAGCGGGAAGACTCACTCGTTTGGATTTTTCACAACCCATATGCCGACTGCATATAACACGTATCCAAACGTAGAATGCGCCTTCACTACTCTTGCGTCAGCCATCTCCAAGTTCAGAAGCGACAATGGATCTTTTGGGGTTTTCCTGCTTGGCGATCTCAATATTGACGCCGATGATCTCAACGGTGAGTACACTAAGGCGGTCACGAATACGCTACTAAACGGAACTAGCCTGCATGATGCCGCCGCCGAAGCGGCTTCAGGTCCACTGGGCGACCCCGGACCAACGATTGTTCCAGCCTCGAACACTCTTTGGCAGCATTTCAATAACGTTACACCACTACCAGGCTCGACTCGTATTGACTACTTCTTTCATGCGGACAGTTCCGATGGGACGATGACGTGCTCTGTGACGGCCATCGATGTCATTACCGGCGGTCTGACAATACAACACCACGACAAGACTTATAACTGTTCCGATCACTACCCGCTCGAGGCGATGGTTACGGTGACTGTACCGGATTCGGTTTGCGCGAAGTTGTAGGCGGGAGTAGCACTAGATAAAAGCGCGTCCGGTGAACTGTGCTGAGTGACCTGCGACTGCTGATCACTTGCTGCTTACGACTGGCTACGGACGTTATTTCGCCCCTACCGGAGGATGCCAAGTTCTTTCTTGTGGTCTGCTCAGCGTTCGTCAATTACGTTGAAAGTCGAGTCAGGGCTAAACGTGCAGGGATGCAACGCAAGCGGCGCGCCTTTGAGCTTTGTCGTTATGCGGTATGAGTGGTCCCCCCACTGTCCTATGAGAAATCCTACTGGATAGCGCTCACGTAATCTACGTTCTCGAACACGACGAGCCGTGGCCCATTGATGGAGCTACGCACGCGGCTGGTCGCGGGTCGAGCGGTCTGGCTCGTCCATGATACTCCCTCGTGGATCCGGCGAGGCTCGGCCCTGGCGCTGCGCTTGGTGGCGATCCTGCGCTTCGAGCTTGCCCTGGCTGTCTTGACCGGACGGGCTTACCGGGACCACTACTGCGAAACTCCGAGGAGCAGCGATCCCTCAGCCAAGTCTTCCGGTTTTGAGGCCGCTCGAAGTTAACCCACCTCGCAGGCAATTTTTCCATACTCGTCCGGCGCCCGCGCAGATAAGATGAAAACGGGACTCTTGCGATGTCACAAGCGCCGGTAACAACCCTGACGGTCGCGAAGGGCACATGCTACATTCTCTTCGCCTACGACGTGGGGATATCGATTGATCTGGATGAGGCCGACCGCTGCATCACGACCACGAAGCAGCGGGAGACCATCAAGCACAAGCACCGGGCTCCCAACTACTTTGAGTATCATCCTGCCCCTTTGCGCATCAGCGAAACCGCCGACCCTTTACCGATAGCACAATGGCAGACTCGACCTGTAGTCGATCTGGTGCTGTACGATTTCGGCGCCGTGTCGATTCTTTACACCATTTCCCTTGAAGGACCATTCTCAGGACTCTTGTCTCTGAGCGAGAGTCTCTACGACAACGCCACGTTGCTCTCCGATTCGCGAAAGCGACTCGAGCGCCTGCTCGAGGTTATTCGGAGAGCGGTGCGCCGCCCCTACATTGCCGACTCCGTTGAAGACTATGTCGTGTTTCAAATCGAATCATTCAATAGGACAGCAGGCGTGGACGATCTCTGCATAAACCATGCCCTGGAAGTTGCTCAAATCCTGAGAGCCGAACGGCAAACACTATCCGCTCAAGAAATCAACGATGCACTGTCATGCCGGATTTCATATGGAACGCATGACGTCATGGTTATCGACTGGAATGCCACGCTCATGATCGACTCGAACGGCGCTGACCTGCGCGCCGTCCTGGAATTCGCAAATGTCGAATTGATGGAGATGCGACACCTCGATCAGTCCCTTGACGATGCCTTAAGCAGAGCCTACGAAGCGCTGGCCAAGCGATGGAGCGTGCTGTCAGGCTCTGCCATCACCGATATGCGCAGGATCTCTCAACTGCAGGTCGATAGCGCAATCTTGTTTGAAGGTGTGAACAACGCTCTGAAACTGCTCGGTGACCAATATCTGGCTCGAATGTACCGGCTGGTTTCGCAGCGCTTTCACCTGGCGGAATGGGATGCAAGTATCATGCGGAAACTCGAGACGCTCGAGAGCATCTACGAGAAAATCTATCATCGGGTTTCCACGAGACGCCTTGAAGTACTGGAGTGGATTATCATCCTCCTGATTGCAATCTCGATCGTACTTCCATTTATACTCTGATTAATCGTCAACGCTACCGCCTTCGACGACTTGCGCTGGAGTTTTGCGATTCCGTGGGCGCGGCCGCTAGCTGCCGCAGCACAAGACGCAAGCCAGCTTGCGCACTCCAAAAGGCGCGCCCCTGGAGTGCGGCAGCTTATGAACCGCGGTACTTAGGGCTCGCGCAGAAATAACTTCACATTCTGGCGCGAAAGCCGGCGGTTCATCATGAACCGGTTTCTGTTCGCTAAGCACGCTGAGGATCGCGCCCCTTCGGGCTGCGGCCCGCAGGCCCGCTGGCTTTGTCGCTCGCTCCTCACGTACCGCACCGGGTACGCATCGTCGCTCGCGCCTCGCCAGCAGGCCTGGGGGCCTGCAGCAGAATGCGAACTTATTTCTGCGCGAACCCTTAGGTCCCCGTCTCAGGCACTGTCATTACTTCCAGCAGGTGGCCATAAGGGTCCTCGAAGTAGAAGCCACGCCCGCCCCGGCGGGTGTAGATCTGGCCGTCGCTGTGCTCGTAAGGCCCGCTGCCGTAAGGAAGGCCCCTGGCCTTCACCCGGCCGAAAATCGCCTCGAACTCTGCATCGCTGACGTGGAAGGCGTAGTGATGGCCCTGCCCCGTCCTGGGGTCGAAACCAGGTCCTCCCCATGGTTCCGGCTCGTCGGCGAAGTCAAAGGTCAGGCTCTCGTTGATTTGCACCTGCGCGAAGTGGCCCAACTTGACCGTCAAGCCGAAGATTTCAGCGAAGAACTCGGCTGACGCAACCTTGTCTTTCGCCGGCACGATGGTGTGGTCTAAGCGAATCGTCACTGCTCACCTCCAGGCAGCATGGTCAGACACAAGTCAAAGGTGTCCGTCACAAACAAGTCAAGCGCGTACGACGTCGACCACCACTCCGCGAACGGCGGAGTCTGAGTTGCCGCCTATCGCACGGTCAACGGCGTCCGCGGGTAGCAGTCGGGAGACGAATCGGCGACCGACATCGGCGGCCGCGCGGGGTCACCACAATCACGCCCGATTGAAGCGTTTGATTACCCATCCTGTACCCTCTCCCAATCGACGGAGGTGGGCGTCGGTCCCACCAAAATAGCCGTCCGGCTTGTGCTCTTATTCTATCCCTCAAAAACAATTCATCCCCTCCCCATTTGCGGTAGAATTTTCCTCAAGCCTTTACGGGAAAAGGAGCCGTAACATGAAGTCCGACCTTTCGGAGTCACGCCGAGCAAGTCAATCGGGGCACGGCACCCTTACACCCACCGGCTTCAAAACTCTCTTCAGCGATAGACTGCGAGCCTCCTCGCGTCGTGGGCCATTCCGTTTAGGGGTTTCATGATGACCAGAATCTCCAACGAGCAAATCCATGGCGCCGTCACCCAGTTCTCCTCCGCCATCCTCACGATGCAGAGTGTCGACGATCTGGAACGGCTGGTCGTAACGTTGTGGGTTGAACTTCAAGCGCTCGGCCTCAACGTAGAGTACTGCGGCATCAACATCATTCACGAAACCAACAAGACCCTGGACTTTTATGGCGTCCATGCGGCCGGGTTGCTCGTGGCCCAAGGAATTCCTTTCTCTTGCTCCCTTCAGTATGAAGGCTTGCCCAGCCTGGATGAAGCCCTGAAGGACCTCAAGCAAGGTAAGTTCTATCGGTTCACCATGCGCACCCGCGAGCTAACCGAGTGGATTAGCCGGATCCAGGGTCTGGGCATCCCGGTCATCGGACCCGTTCCCGGCAGCTCTGAAGAGTTGTATTCCATACTCGAGGTGCCATTCAATCGCGGCACCCTCACACTCGCGAGAAAGCTGGACCAGCCTTTCGACGATGAAGCGATGGGAATCATCCAAAGGTTCGGCCAGATCTTGTCGTTCGGCTATGCGCGCTACGAAGACCTCAGGAAACTCGAGCAGCAGAACCAGGAGCTGAAAATCGGCCTGGCTATCGATCGGGTTCACGCCGAGGTCCTGGCGATGGAGAAGTCTGTAGATTGGCGCAGAACCTTGAATGTAATGCGCAAGGAACTGCTTGCGCTGGGGATGAAGTTCAGCGGTTGCGCCATTAACATCATTGACGAGGAAGCCCAGCGTTTTCGCCAGCACATTATCTTGCCCGCGTTAGTTCGGGAAAAATTCAAACCTACGCTTCCGTCGCAGCCGATCGACGACGAAACGGATTTTTACGGCGTTGAACAAGTCATGGAACCCGGACGCGTGCCCTCACCGGTCGCGATGAACGCCTTCAAAACCAAGACTGTTCTGCGGCGGGTGCTCGAAGGAGAGGAACTGACTCGGGTTGCAGAGCGTTCCCAGCAGACCATGGGTTTTCAAGTCTCGCCCATCGACTTCTATCCGCGATGTCTGCTGGACGTTCCGTTTTCGCACGGGTTGATCGCCTTGACTGCACGTCATGCCGAAGATCTCACCGATGCGGACGAGAAAGTGCTTCAGCAAATGGCGCAGGCCATATCGGTCGCCTATGCCCGGTTCCTCGACTTTCAGGAATTGGAACGTAAGAACCGGGAGCTCAAGGAAGCCCAGTCGCAGCTGGTCCAATCGGCCAAGATGGCGGCCATGGGGCAGTTGGTGGCCGGCGTCGCCCACGAGATCAACTCGCCTCTCGGAGCGATCAACAGTAATTTCGATGTCACGGTCCGGGCACTCAAGATTCTGCAAGAGGAGTTGAGGAATCTACCAGACGGTCCGGGCCAAAAATCTCAAATGCTGTTTGCCACTCTCGATTCGCTGACGGAAGTGAATCAGCTGGCATGTGCTCGGATCATGCGGATCGTGCGCGACTTGAGGAACTTCGCCCGGCTGGACGAAGCCGACTTCAAGGAAGTGAATCTCAACGAGAACATCGACAGCACTCTCTCGCTCCTGCAGCACGAGCTGCGCGATCGCATCCAGGTGGTCAAGGAGCTTTCCGAGTTACCGCTGGTTCCCTGCTATCCGAATCGGCTCAACCAGGTATTCATGAACCTGTTGCTCAATGCGATTCAGTCCATCACGGGAAAGGGCGAGATTCGTATTCAGACTGGTGTGGAGGGTCCGCAGGTTCGCGTCGCCATCGCCGATTCTGGTTCCGGGATTAAAGCCGAGAATCTCGAGAAGATCTTCGACCCCGGATTCACTACCAAGGGAGTGGGAGTTGGAACCGGTCTGGGATTGTCGATCTCCGCTCGCATTATTGAGGATCATCGCGGAACCATCTCGGTTCAGAGTGAAGTCGGCAAGGGCACAACCTTTGTGGTGTCTCTACCGTTGCAAGGCGTCCCGAAACCAGCTCAAGCCGCCGCGACCCAGGGCAAGCACGCCTGAGCCTCCACCCCTGCCGGATTTCCATGCGCGCGTGCCACTTGCGCGGCAGCCATCAGGTTGTAGGCCATGCTGAGAATAACTGTGCTCTTCCACTAAATCCGGAAAAAGCTTCCCGCAATGAAGCGCGAGCCACCAAAACCATTCCCATCCTTCTTCAGAAAGTAGTAGGCGGTGAAGATCCGGCCATCTTCGAGTTCCGTCATCAGAGGATAGCCGATATCCGAATAGTCATGACGTTGACTTCGGACCATGGACGTGTTCGAGGGATCGGCATCGTCACGGAGAATGAAGTCGGGGCTCCAGGTCGCGCCTCCGTCCTCGCTGATGATTCCTCCGATACCCATGCGAGGAGACAGTCGTCGGGCGAACAGAATCAAAATCCGTCCGTCCCGGAGCAAGATGGGAGCCGGCGAGCGATGAGCGAGCTCTTCATGATAAACCGGATCGCTCGCCGCCCATGGTGAAGGATCGGGCGGAACAATAACCTTGCGCTGACTCCAGGTTTTCCCCCCGTCGTCGGAGTAACTCATCCCCAGCGGGTAGTTGTAGCATTGCAAGCGACCGCTCTTCAGCAGAAGCAGCGCTGGATATCCCGCCGGCTCGCAGACGTGAGTGCGAAACTGCCAGGACAGGCCATTGTCGGTCGAGGCATAGAGGCTGACCCCCACTTTTCCCCCATACACGCGATTCGGGAAAAGCCAGGTGCCATCGGGCATTCGCACGATCGGAGTATTATCCGGAGCAGCGCTGTGACACCCTGGGGGCGGCAGCACCAGAGTGGGAGTCCGCTCCCAAGTCTTTCCTTTGTCCGCCGATCGCAGGGCAAAGGCGACCATCTGAGGAGCGCCATATCGATTCGGTCCCAGAAACGTGCGTGGGAAAAGAATCATCGACTCCGGCCTGGAAAGATCAACGGATTCACGGGGCGAGGTCAGAGCGGAAAGCAAGAATTTCTCACGCTGCTCCTGTGGAGCTGCTTCGTTCCAAACTTCAATGTCATTTTCCCCGGGCCAGGTACGTCCCCCGTCGGTCGAACGCTGCAGTAATACGACTGCCCGGCTGTGATAACCGGCGAAGTCGTGCTGTATGTCTCTGCGAACCTGATAAAGGCTAGGGGCGTGATTGTGCATCACCACAATCTCCCCCCGTCCGAAATTGTACAACCCGCATTGACGCGGGTGGCCACAGTAGGTATTCGGATCCCCATGAAGCTTGATATGCTCCACGTCAGAGATCACTCGACTGGCAGACGCAGCGGCCGCGGATCTGGGCAGCGCGACGGTTGTTGTCGCTATGGCTGCCAACGAGCCGCTCACGAAACTCCGGCGCGTCAAATTGCCCCGGTCAGCGCGGTTTTGCCGATCTGGTTGGCCCAGATCCTGGTCATTGCTTGTCAAGGCGTCACTCCTATTTCCGTTTCCAATTGCGGATGGAAGTGGTTCTTCGTGTCTTCGTGACTTTGTGGTTAGAGCTCTCTAACAAATACCACTAAGGCTCAAAGACACGAAGAAACACCAAGAATCTTTTGTTCATATCAGTCGTAAATCCGCTCGAGTTTGTCGAATTTCTTGAATCGCCCAGCCTGTGTCGCATCGAGGTCTCGTTGCAGGCGAATCAGGTTCAAGGCCAGCCAGCCCGCTCCCGAGCGAGCATCATAGACTCTCGCGCGCACGCTCTTGTCGCCCTCGGGATACAATTGCATGCTGCTGACAAAGAGTCCGCGGTAGAGGAATCTCCGGACGGCGTCATCAGCTAATGTCATTGCCTTATCCAGATATTTTTTTTCTCCGGTCACCTCGTAAAGATCGATGGCCGTGCTCAGTGCGCATGAGCGGGCTTCAACCTCGTCTGAAACCAACGACCTGATGATAATGGTGTTAAATCCCATCTCCGGCGTGAGACGCATGATTACTCTATCCGCCAGTTCCAGGGTGGTCGAGTCTTTCGTCAAAGAATAGGCCAGCACGGCGGCTTTGGCCTGGCGAATCGGCGCTTCCCAGTATTCCGCATACTGGCCCGGTTTTAGATCTTTTCCGCCGCCATCAACCGATTCGCGAAATCTCCCGGCCTCATCAGCTTGAAAATGCTTTTGGTACGCTTTGACGTAGGCGACAGCCCGCTCGGCAAAGACTGAATCCGGATGCCACTGGTAGGCTCGCAGCAGAAAGAGCGATGCCAGGGCCATTTCACCTGCGGCGGGAGGTTCGTCCTTGCGTTCAATGGAGCTTCTGACCAGATTGGTTTGGGGATCGCGTTGATTCCAAAACAGGTCAGCCATCTTCCGGGCCCACTGCAGATATTTCGACTCACTCGTCTTGGAATGCAGGAATGCGAACGCATGAGCAAAGAGTCCGGAGTGTTTGACAAAAGTGAGCACATCTCCGGTCCGGCGCCCGGAGTAGTAGTCGGAATGGCGGTTATTGGTGAATGTTTCGTAATCGATGATCTTGTACTCGTAAATGGCCTCGATCTCCGCGATGGTTTTCTCCGGCGACTTATCCCACATGAGATCATAGATGGTTGTCCAGCGCTCCAGTTCATGAGCGAACAGAAAGTTCCTGTTGCCCCTGACCGTGAAACCGCCGCCGATGATGTAATCCACGAAGACGTTGTAGAAAATATGCTCACCCCATCCAAACATGCCGGTTTGCTGGCTGACCATGTTTTCCAGAAAGAAATTGAGGTAAGCATCCGCCGCCTTCGCGTACTGGGGTTTACCCGTCGCGCTGGTCAGCGCATACAACGCGCGCATGGTCCCCTGGTCGTAAATCAGGCCGGACCCGTGAAGATGGCTCTTCCAGTAGTATCCGAAGTCGCGGTACAGAAACTCGAATGAGCGGGCGTATTGCCAATCGATTTTGGCCGGCGGTTTGGGTGGGGCGTGTGTTTCCGGATCCAGCGCCAGGCAGAAGACCGGCGTCTGCTTTTTACCGTAGCGGTCCGTTCCCTTCTCAATGATGGTGTCCAAAAAGGTTTGGGCGGCGGAAAGGTATGGCTTGTCGGCCGCAGCCCGTAAGGTATCCGCAGGCGCAAGGGCGCCCAGAGTGCCGAGCGCCGCCGCCTTTCCAATTGATTTGAGAAATTCCCGCCTGTCAGAACATGTTTCCATCAAGGATTCTCATGCCTCCGGATAAGCGTCAGATCAAGTTTTTGGATCAGGGTTGGGATATCCTGAGACATTCGTTTCACTCCCTCTTACCCCGACCTAGAAATCGATTCGAATTCCAATCAGACCTTGGCGGGCATCGCTGGAATCCCGGGTTTGAGTACTCCTGATAGTTCCGACCGCTGTCGGCGCCGAGATGCTGAGATTGGGATTGCCGAAGCTAGGATGGTTGAGGACGTTGGTAAATGTGGCCTGAAACCGCACCGAAGCTCTTTCATTGATTCTGAAGCTCTTGAAAGCGCCCAGATTCATGGCCTGCCGATTGGGACCGATGATGATCCCCCGTCCGGTATTGCCAAATCGTCCATTGGGTGGTACTGCAAAAGCAGACGCGTCAAACCAACGATCAATGGACCGCTGGCCGTCGGGCAAGTTGCCGTTAGCAATTCGGTCCGGCACGCCGCCAAAAACCTGGGTATTGGAAGGATCAGATCCGGCGAATGTAGGGGTCAAGAACTCGCCGGTTTGATAGTTGTATATGCCGCTCAATTGCCATCCGCCCAGAACCCAATCCACGACACCGGTTTGATTGAGGAACCGCCGCCCTGCACCGAATGGCAGTTCCCAGACTATATTTGAGAGAAAGCGTTGCCGGGGGTTGAACTGCACATCGCCCCGTTCACGTGAACGATTGAAGGCATCCTCCAGAGTAGGTCCCCCTTCCGTTCTGCCGGTAGCCTCGTCGACATCTGCCAGATTCTTGGCCCAGGTCCAGGCGAACTGAAAAGCGAGACCTCGCTCCCACCGGCGCTCAACCTCGGTCGACAACGCGTGATAGATCTGGTTGCCGCCATTGTCGCGCAAGGTAATATTTTGATAAAGCGGGTACGGACGCCGGCCTTGAGAAAAAGCCAGCGCGCTGGCCGGCGGTTGGTTGATGTTACGTCCATAGATCAGGTCGGTGGCTTTCGTGCCGATGTAGGACAAACGAACTCCGCTGTTGAATCCGATCTCTCTTTCAAAGGTGAGATTCCACTGCTGCACGTATGGATTCACGAGATCTCGATCGATTCCCGTAGCATTGACGGCGGGGACCGTCCCTGACCCAAGGAACGGGTTTGTGAAGGTCAGCAGCGGATTCCCACCTACAACGGCATTGGTGAAGGATTCATTAACAGCAAACGGACCACCCCACAGCTCACTGAAAAGATCCAAAGTCAAATCGTCATAAAAAATGCCGTAGCCGCCGCGAATCACGGTGCTGGTGTTATCAAACGGCCGCAGGGCGAACCCGATTCGAGGCTGGAAGTTGTTCTTGTCCGAGTCGCGCAATGATCGAGTCGGAAGTCCGGCCTGTTCAGCCGTAATGATCGGGATGGTCGAAGGGAACAAAGGATTGACCTTTTCGCGCCGGATCTCTTCCGTTGGAACCACCAGACTGCCGCTCTGAGGATCGAAGTTAGCCACGGTGTCAAAGGTATCGACAGCCGGATGGTTGAACTCGTAACGGAGACCATAATTGAGAGTCAACCGCTGCGAGAGTTTGAAATCGTCCTGGACGAAACCGCTCAGGAACCAGGTTCGGCCGGCTTGCGAGTCGCGCGCATAGGTTCTCGAGGTCGTATTGGGCAGACCCAGGAGAAAATCGGAGTAGGCATGTCCGCTAAAGCGATTCGTGAAGTTGTAGCCTCCAAACATGGGGCTGACATACTCGTTGAACTGTTGCGGCCGGTACTCGCCGCCTGCCTTGATCGTGTGCCGTCCTTTGATGAAGGTGACCTGGTCAATCAGCTGAAAGGTATTCTCGGCCGGCTGCGCTTTTGCAACCTGGACGATCGTTTGGAAACCGGTGATATTGACGGTAGGAATATTGTTCACGTCTTCCGATACCTGAGGCAAGCCCTGAATACCCAAATAATCGATCAACTCCTGGCCGCCCAATGATCCTTCCCGCGGATTGAAGCCGCGCGCGAAGCCGACTTTGAATTCGTTAATAAACTGGGGCGAGACGGTCCACGTATCGGAGATCATCGCCACCCAGCCTTCCCGCACATTGACCCGGGTTCCGCCATATTCGGGGGGCACTCCCGCATCGATCATTTGATTGTCCAGCCGCTTGTAACCATATTTGGCATAGAGCTTGTTTGCCCCTGAAAAGTAATGATCGACCCGGATATCAAATGAATCTTCTTGAACCTGTTGGGGAAAGGTTCCGCGGAAATTCCCCGACAGTCGAATCCGCGAGGGCCGTAGTTCGGGGGCGGGAAGAACCGTTCCTGCCACTTCACTGAGGTTGAATTGAACATTCCGGTGGGATGATATTTCCCGGAAAGGGAGTACCGTTCGTGTCGCCGCTGAAGCTGTGTAAGGATTCCTGATTACTATCGGCGTCGACAGATTCAGTAGATCAGAGAAATCTCCCCGGCGCATCTTCACAGTCGGCAGATTAGGGGCTTGATTCACCGGAATACGCTGGCGAAAAGCCTCATAGCTGCCGAAGAAAAACGTCTTGTTTTTGATAATCGGCCCGCCGATGGTAACCCCCCCGTCGTTGTTGATATTCTGCCCTTTCTGGGTCGCAAAAAACGGTTTTGCATTGTACTGGTTGATCCCGTTCAACCAGAACAACGTGCCATGCAGCGTATTGCCGCCCGACTTGGTGATCGCGGTCACATTGGTGACTTCACCAAATTCCGCCCGATTATTGACGATGTCGAAGCGCATCTCCTGGATGGATTCGAGGGTAGGCTCAGCGGGCGAATTCTGGACACCGAAAGCCGGAGAGTTGGCGCTGATTCCGTCGATGTTGTAGTGAAGCTGAGTGCCGCGGGCGCCGCCGAGCGAGAACTTCGATCCGGCCGACTGATAACCGGTCGGAGTTGAAAACAAGAACGAGTTCAGAATCACGCCGTTCAGGATGTTCAAGGGCATATCTCGCAACTGCTGAACGCCCTTCAGGTCTGAAATAGTTGAGGCCTCCGTCTCGACGACTGGCGTTTGGGCGTCCACGGTGATCTCCGCCGACATATCGCCTACTTCCAGGGGAATGTTGATTCGCACCGTCCGCAGCGCTTCCACCAGAACGTCTCGATGCTCAAACCTCTTGAAGCCCGCCGATTGCGTGGAGACCGTGTAGCGACCCGGATTGAGGTGTGTGGCTTCATAGATACCCGACTCATTGGTGACCACCTCTCGGGTGATGCCTGTCTCCTGACCCAAGATCTTGACCGCGATACCAGGGACTACCGCCCCGGTGCTGTCCGTGACGATACCGGTTATGGTGCCGAAGGTGGCTTGAGCCTGAACCTGCATCCTAGCAAACAGAGACAGCGTCGCGATTACAATGAAGCATCGGTAAATCTTCATGCATCCTTTCCTTTCACAATTGGAAAAACTGCCAACGAGTCAACGGCTATCGTTCTGGTAATTTCCATGTCGAAGCGGGCGGCCTTTACCACTTTGTGTGCGCTTTTCGCTCGCTTTAATTCAGTGCGACACCTGACGAGTAACCGCAGAGGGAAGACCGCCAGATTCTCGGACCTCCAAGTGAGAACGGATCACCAATCGTCATGGATGGCCGAAATATAAAGCCCGGCGGCCAAGAAGTCCAATGCATAATCCGGCCCAACGTAATGTCAACGCGCCGCCAGTGGCGCGAAGCAGGAAAGAATGCCGGACGAACAACGACTCACGGCACCAGAGTGTTTCGGAAGGAAAGCAACATGCTCGAACGGTTACGCCAGCTCGCGCCCTGAAAGGGCGAAGGAAATTAGCCGGGGGCAAGCGGAGCGCTGCCCCCGGTCACAGACAGGCGAAGAGACGCGCCCCGGAGGGGCGCTGGACACGGCCCTCAATGCTCCGACGCCCCTTCAGGGCGCACAAACTATAAACCTCTAACCCCGGGCTGCGCTTCGCTTGCCCGGGGCTAATTTCCGTCGCCCCCTCCGGGGCGAAATCGCCGAGACCGATGAGATGCGTGTAAGGTTAAGAGCAAGCTTGCGCACTCCAAAGAGCCTGTCGGCACAGACTCCGGAACGCCTCAGAGTTGGATTGGGAATCGCGCCGGCCGAATTGTCGGGCTCCGCTCGCTCGTGTGACGGGCGCGGTCCGAGTGACTTCTTCTATCCAGAAAATAGAAGGCTCGCAGGTGGCCCCGGTCCTTCGAAATCCAGAAGTCGGTGACCGCATAGCCTTTCTTGAAATAGTTGCCGAAGACCTGCCTCATTCTTCCCTGCCACTCCACGGCAACCTCGAGGTCTCGATTCTTGATGTCTGAAAGATTGTAGGGAACCTCAAACAGAAACTGCTCCGCCGCGCAGTCCAACCGGGCCGGAGAAGTCGCGGCCATTCCTGGCGCGACATCCCTGAGCGCGTTAATGACCTCGAACTGCCTCAACCCTGCGCGTAAGTCGCGTCTGGGCGGGCCATCGTCCAGCCGCTTCTCGACCGGCTTGGAATCCAGCTCCCAGCGAGCCACAAGCCGGTCTGTCGGGAGCCCTCGATGCAGAGCGCTGGTTGTCTCTCCGTAGAAGTTCTCTTCGTAGGTATTGGCGCAGGCGCCCAGCTTGCCCATGTTGAAGTAGGCATTGAGAGGTTGCATCGGATCAAAGGTCCAATCTATAACGCGAATTTTTCGCTTCAGGGCCTCCTCCCTCTGGGCCAGCTTCAGCCTGTATCCCACGTCGGCGTTGCGATACGCGTCCCGGACCGCGAGCATGTGAGAATGCTGAATCAACCCTCCATGCTCCATTCCCAGCAGGCTGCAGACGAATCCGATCATTTCACCCAAATTGGTGTACGCGCCCAGCAGGATACCGCCACAGTGATTTATAGCCAGCAATGCGGCAATGGGAACTATGTCGATGTCCTCGACCCTCCAGACTTCGCGCTGGATGCCTATACAACCGCCGTAGTCCGCAAGATTCCGGAATGGCCTGATCAAGACTTCGATTCCAGCCGGTCTCTTCCTCCGGGAAGGCAGAGTCACTTTTTCTCCTTCTCGGTTACCGCGCCATAGATCAAGGCTTTATCGCGCCGGCCCAGGAAACGCGCCATCTCCGCCTGTGCATCGCGAAGTATCGTCGTAGGCGGCTGGCCCGCTTTCAATGCGCCCAGCGCTTTTTCATTCCCAAGAAGACGAAGTACCCTGTCAATATCGAATTTTTCTCGATAGAGCTTGTACAACACCGAAATCAGCGTCATCCCTGTGTGTACAGAATTGAACCTGTCGCGATCAGTCAGCACGAGGTTCACTCCCGAGCAGCGGCTACCTTGGTGGGTACTGGCGGTGGGCGTGAAGACAAGCGGGATGAACTTTACGCCGGGAAGGCGGCTCGCGTTTAGTTCAGCTGCCAGCCGGCGCGGTTCAATCCACGGCGCCCCAATCACCTCAAACGGTCTATCGGTTCCTCGCCCGACAGAAACATTCGTTGCCTCAAGGAGACAAACCCCCGGGTAAAAGAACGCCGCTTGCAGACTCCTCATGTTGGGTGAAGGATTTACCCAGACCTGGCCGGTGTCGTCGAAATGATAGTCGCGGCGCCAGCCCGTCATGCTAATGACGTGGAGGTCTGCCTTGATTCCATTTTCCGCATTGAAATATCTGGCCAACTCGCCCAGGGTCATGCCATGCCGCACAGGGAGCGGCATGTACCCGATAAATGATGTCTTGTCGGCATCCAACATCGGGCCCTCGACCGCAATGCCCCCAATCGGGTTGGGACGATCCAAAACATAAATCGGCACCTTAGCCTTCGCGGCCTCTTCCAGGCAATAGGCGAGCGTCGTGGCGTAGGTATAGAAACGAGCCCCGATATCTTGAATGTCGTAGACCAGAACCTCGATTCCTTTGAGGCTCTCGACCGTCGGCCTTCTGGTATCGCCGTAAAGGCTGTGGATGGGAAGACCAGTTTGTTCGTCTACCGAGGAGCTGACATTGCTCTCCATGGTCCCCCGGATTCCGTGCTCGGGACTGAAGAGCGCCACCAGTTTGCAGACGCCAGATTTGAACAGGATGTCAATCGTTGAGGTGCCGTCCGCGGCTACGCCCGTGTGGTTCGTGACCAGGCCCACTCGCTTGCCGGCCAACGGGGCAAACTTCTGCTGGCTCAGAACATCGATGCCGTTGAGTACCCCGGGCAGAGTGTCGGCGCCGATTGTAGGCGCTGCCATCTTCGCTGCCACGAGCAAGAGAAGAACAAGGGAAGCTCTTCCGATGCGGCGCGTCCTGACCATTGCTTGGACTGATTTAAGTTCCACCCCTGTCGATCGCAATTCTTAAACCGGGCGAATTATACCCTAGCGGCTCAACCCCCCGTCAAAGAGATGCTATAATCCACCGCTGTTTCTTCGCGTAGATGTAATTCTTGTTCTTAAGCAGTTACCGCTAAAACAACAGGACTCAAAGAAAGGTCGAAGCCTGAATTCATAATTCCTGCGGGCGCTATCCTTGGAAAATTCTATCCTCGACCAGCTGCGGCAGGCGATAGGGGCCGAGAACGTCCTCGCCGAGCCGGAGCAGACGATCGCGTACGAGTGCGACAGTTTTGCCTTCCATCGGCATACGCCGGATGCGGTGCTCTTGCTTTCGAATCGAGACGAGACTGCTCGAGTCATCCAGATCGCTTGCCGCCATCGCGTCCCTTTTGTCCCGCGCGGCGCGGGCACCGGGTTGAGCGGCGGAGCCCTCCCGCGGCACGGGGGCCTGGTCCTGACGCTGTCGCGCATGAAGAAGATCCGGGAGATCGACTTCGAGAATCGGCAGGCTGTGGTCGAGCCCGGGGTGATCAACATGGAGTTGACCAACGCCACGTCCCCCGGCGGTTACTACTTCGCTCCTGATCCATCGAGCCAGATGGTGAGCAGTATCGGCGGCAACCTGGCTGAAAATGCCGGAGGGCCTCACTGCTTCAAATACGGCATGACCACAAACCACGTAGTCAGCCTGGAAGCTGTATTAGCCTCCGGGCAGGTCGTCCAACTCGGAAGCCGGACCGCCGACTGTCCCGGCTATGACCTGGTCGGGATATTTGTCGGTTCTGAAGGGACCTTCGGCGTTGCGACTCTCGCCGTCCTGAAGCTAACCCGCCTGCCTCAGGCCGTCAAGACGCTGCTGGCTGCATTTTCCTCGCTGAGGGGCGCCTGCGACGCCGTCTCACGAATCATCGCTTCGGGAATCATCCCGGCAGCGCTTGAAATGATGGATCAGCGCACCATCCGTTCAGTCGAGGCATCGGTGAACCGGGCCGGCTTGCCGGTGGACGCCGAAGCGGTTCTTATCATCGAACTGGATGGGCTGGCCGCCGCACTTGAGCCCCAGGCTGAAGCCATTGTTCAGATCTGCCGGAGTCAACACTGCCAGGAGATTCATGTCGCCCGTACCGAAGAAGAACGGCTCAAGATTTGGAAAGGACGAAAACAGGCCTTTGGCGCTGCCGGAAGGATGACACAGGACCTGTACCTGCAGGACGCAGTAGTCCCTCGCAATCGCCTGAGCGACGTGGTAGTTCGGGTGTACGAGATTGCCGACCGGGCAGGCATCCGGCTGGCCAGCGTATTTCATGCAGGCGACGGCAATCTTCATCCGATCCTCCTGTTTGACCGAAGCAAGGATGGAGAGGAACAACGGGTGCTGAGCGCTGCCCAGGAAATGCTCCAGGTCTGCATCGATGCCGGCGGCACACTGAGCGGTGAGCACGGAATTGGAAGCGAAAAGAACGAGCTCATGGACATGCTCTTCTCCGAGGCAGATCTGGCCGCAATGAAACGGCTGCGCTCGGTTTTTAACCCCGACGATCTGTGCAACCCCGGAAAGATACTCCCTTCCAGACACTGTCGTTTTTTTTGAGGTTCCGACGCTTGAACAGCATCGAATTCGATGGCTATGCCCTTTTGGAAGAGGAAACCCCGGGCTCGCCTGAGGAACTCTCCGAGATCGTGAAGCGAGCCTTTCAATCCGGGAAAGTCATGACTCCGGTTGGCGGGGGCACGAAGCTGCACCTGGGGAACCCTCCGCGGGCCGCCCAGCTCGCCGTGCGGAGCCGCCGGTTGAGCGGGGTCGTTGAATACGAACCCGATAACATGACCGTCTCGGTTCTGGCCGGAACGCCTTTGAATGAGCTTCAGGCTGCGTTAAGCAAAGGAAATCAGTTCCTGCCTCTGGATCCGCCCCATCCGAGCCAGGCCACGATCGGAGGAATCGTCGCCTGCAACAGCAGCGGTCCACTTCGCTTCCGGTATGGCACGGTTCGCGACCTGTTGATCGGGGTAAAGCTGGTCCACGCCGATGGAACCCCAACCAAAGCGGGAGGAAAGCTGGTCAAGAACGTGACCGGCTACGACATGTGCAAGCTCTATACCGGGTCGCTCGGCACCCTGGGAATCTTGAGTGAACTTACTTTCAAAGTCCAACCACGCTCCGAAAGCGTGGCAACGTTGTTTGTGGCCTACCCTTCGATCAAGACGGCCTTGGAGGCGGCGCAACTCTTTCTCCGATCCGACCTGCTGCCGGATGCAATCGAAGCCTGGAACAGAGAGGCTCTTGAGAGCGTGCGGCCCTCCTGGAGCTGGGATGAAAAGCCCTGGGTTCTCATGCTGCGCTTCGGTGAAGTAGAGGCTGCCGTCCGCTGGCAGGTCGAGAGGCTCAAGGACGCCGCTTCAAAAACCGAGGGCGAGGTTCTCAGAGTTCTGGCACTTCAGGAATCGCTGGAATTCTGGGAAAGCGCCGCCTCCGCGCGGGAAGCTCAGAATGCCGGGGAGGAAGCTTTGGTGAAGTGCTCGGTTCTCTATCAGTCAACGGCCGAAACCGCCCGTCGGATGGAGGAAGCCGGGAAGGAACTCGGCGCCAGGACAGCGCTGTTCTGCCATGCCGGAACCTACATCATTTACGGAAGGTATCGATGGGAATCCTCCGACACGCGAGCTCCAGAACTCATGCGGCAGGTCCTGTCCAGTCTCCGGGCCTACTGCGTCTCCGTCGGCGGTCACATGGTAGTTGAAAAAGTCCGATCCGAAGTCAAGAATGGTTTTGATGTCTGGGGCTACGAAGCGGCGGCCCTGGAGATCATGCGGCGTATTAAACACGAATTTGACCCTCTGGGCCTGCTGAATCCAGGTCGATTTGTGGGAGGAATCTAGCCGATTGTGGCGCAGGAATCGCTGCCGGCGTTGAGGTTCTTGGCATCCAAGCGGCCGAAAGCTTACGCACTCCGCAGGCGGCCCCTGCGGTGTGGTAGCCTGCTAGCGTCCTGGCCTGGCGAAGCGTGCTTCGCCAGGCCCGATTGAGCTGTTACACTTTACCAGTGAAAGGAGCGACGTATTTAGTGCCCGACCCCCCTGTATTGGAACACGAATCCGCAAAACTCGATTGCATCCACTGCGGTATTTGCCTTTCCGTCTGTCCGACGTACCTCCAGCTTGGAAGCGAAGTGGATTCGCCCCGCGGGAGAATCTATTTGATCAAGGCAATGGAGGAAGGACGCATTTCAGTCGCCAGTCCGACTTTTGAGAAACACATGAGCCTGTGCCTCGAGTGCCGCGCCTGCGAAAGCGCCTGCCCTTCCGGGGTGCGCTTTTCCGTAATGATGAACGACGCGCGAGCGGCGATCCGCAGCGCCAAAGAGCCATCCCTGTCGGCGCGCCTGTTGCGCAGATTTGTTTTCAAGACGATGCTGCCGAGCCGGCGGCTACTTCATGTGAATTTTCGCCTGCTGAGACTCTACCAGCGCAGCGGAATCCAAAAATTGCTGCGAACTTCCGGGATCCTCAAGCTGTTGCCTCGGCGGATGCTCGAAATGGAGAGCTTGCTTCCCGAGGTGCCTCCCGCCCCGGGGTATCGCCTACCGGAGGTGGCTCCGAGCGGGAAAACGCGCCGCGTGTCGTTTTTCGAGGGCTGTGTCATGCCCGAGCTATTCGGACCGGTGCACGAAGCGACAGTTCGAGTGCTCGAGCACAACCAGGTGGGGGTGTGCAGCCCTTCCAGGCAAACCTGCTGCGGCGCTTTGCATCTTCACGATGGCGAGAGAACCCTGGCCCAGGATCTTGCCCGCAGGAACATTGAAGCTTTCGAAGGAGACGGCGCCGACTTCATCGTGGTCAACGCCGCCGGCTGCGGCGCGATGCTCAAGGAGTACGGTCATCTCCTTCATGATGATCCGGTTTACGCCAGACGGGCTCACGAGTTCAGCCATCGTGTCAAAGACATCGCGGAGTATCTCGATTTAATAGGACTGGATACCAGGCTTGGCACCCTGAATGTGAAAGTCACTTACGACGATCCCTGTCACCTTCTCCATGGCCAGGGAATCAAGGCCGCGCCGCGAAACCTTCTCAAGAGCATCCCGGGCCTGCAGTTGGTGGAGTTGAGGGAGGCGGACCGGTGCTGTGGCAGCGCCGGAATTTACAATCTGGTCCATCCGGAGCTATCCGCGAAGATCCTCGAAGAGAAGATCGCCAACATCGCGCGCACCGGGGCTCAAATAGTCGCAACGGGCAATCCGGGCTGCCTGATGCAAATCAACCAGGCGCTCCGGGCAAGAAAGCTCTCCGTGCAGGCCGTCCATCCCATCGAGCTGCTGGACCAGGCTTACGCTGACCGACCCTCCGCTACGATACCCGCGCCGCGTTCAAGTACATGAGCCAGATTACGGAAGCGCGCAATCCTTCCTCTCACGATCTCGATCTCATGAGCACAGAAGAAGTTCTGCATCTCATTAACACGGAGGATCACGCTGTGCCTTCCGCAGTCCGCCAGGTCATTCCGGCGCTTGCGCGGGCGATTGATGCCGTTTTGCGGCGGAATCTGAACGGAGGACGTATTTTCTATGTAGGCGCCGGGACCAGCGGACGCCTGGGCGTGCTGGATGCATCCGAGATCCCTCCAACGTTCGGCGTCGGACCCGATGTGTTTCAAGCAGTGATTGCGGGAGGGTATTCCGCTTGCCACTCGGCAACCGAAGCTTCCGAGGACGATGCCTCCCGGGGAGCAAGAGATCTCGAAGCTCGAGGGTGCCGACCGGCGGACATCGTCGTGGGGATTGCCGCGTCCGGTGAAACGCCCTACACCAAAGGGGCTCTCGAGTGGGCCGGAAAGATTGGAGCGCTGACTATTGCAATCTGCTCCAATCCAGACTCCTCCCTGTCGCGGCTGGCCGAGTACGCCGTCACTCCGATCGTCGGCCCTGAGGTTCTTTCCGGGTCGACCCGGATGAAAGCGGGAACGGCCCAAAAGCTTGTGCTTAACATGTTCAGCACCGCCATCATGATCCGACTTGGCTATGTTTACAGCAACTGGATGGTCAACGTGAAGATGACCAATTCAAAGCTGAAGGCGCGCGGGCTGCGGATCCTCGAGGAAGCAACCGGGCTTCCTGAGACCCATTGCCGGGCGGCCCTGGAAGCGGCTGGAGATCTCAAAGTTGCGCTGGTGATGCTCCTGGGGCAGACAGATCTCGAGCAGGCGCAAAACCGGCTCATGGCAAGCAAGGGGAATGTGCGCAACGCTCTGCAAGATATGGCTCGGAGTTGACGCGCGATGGTCGCTCAAAACGATCGCGAGATCTGGATTCGCTGCGGCACTCTCCACACTCCTTTTCAAACTCAAACCGATGCCGTCCTTCACATCGTAGAAGGAAAGATCAAACAGATACTGGCTTCCTCGGAGCTGGCGCCTATCTCCAGTTCCAACGTGATTCATGAGCCCGAATCGATCGTGGTCCCCGGTTTCATCGACCTTCACGTTCACGGCGCGCGCGGGAGAGACGTGATGGACGGCACCCTGGAGTCGCTTCAGACGTTGTCTTCCTCACTCGCCAGTCATGGGACTACATCGTTTCTCGCCACGACTCTCAGCGCTCCTGATTCCGACCTTGAGGTTGCGCTGCGCGGCTTTACCGCCAATCGCCAAAGAGTGGACGGGGCAAGGGCTCTTGGGGTTCACCTGGAGGGCCCCTACCTGAATCCCGCGCGCAGAGGTACCCACAACACGAGCCACATAAGGCGGGCGGACCTTCAGGCCTTCCGCCGGCTGGTTCAGTTTTCCGGAAACACAATCCGGAAAATCACTCTCGCTCCCGAGATGGACGATAATCTCAGGGTTACCCGGGAGGCCACTGCACTGGGAATCCAGATCTCCATTGGACACTCGGATGCAACCGCAGAGCAGGCGAGAGCCGCTGTGGATAATGGCGCCATGGTTGCCACCCATACCTTCAACGCCATGCGGCCTTTGCATCAGAGGGAGCCTGGAATTCTGGGCGTGGTTCTGACGGACGATCGACTTTATGCCGAAGTCATCGCCGACGGAGTTCACGTTCATCCCCTGGCTTTACGCCTGCTGCTGCGGGCAAAGGGGGTGGATCGCACGCTTCTGGTAACCGACGGCGTAAGCGCCGTCGATATGCCCGACGGACAGTATCCCCTGGGAGACAAAACGGTCGTGGTGCGCGGGAATGAATGCCGGGATTCCGATGGAGCTCTGGCGGGCAGTACCCTCACGCTGGATAGAGCTGTGAGGAACCTGGTGAATTGGCTCGATATACCCGTTCACCAAGCGGTGGCTACCGCGACCGCTGTACCGGCGCGGAGTCTCAGGATCACGGCCTCGAAAGGGATCCTGGCTCCGGAGGCCGACGCGGATCTGGTCTTTCTCGACTCAGAGCTAAGAGTGACAAAGACCATGGTCGGGGGCCGGATTGTATACTCTCGCAATTGATTTATCCGTAGCACACTCGGAGCTTGTTCGCGCCGTCGAGTTTATGTCACGCGCGGACGCGAAGAAGCGCTAAGGCGAGGACTCGTGCACTACTTCCAGTACAAGAAAAACAAGCTTTACTGCGAGGATGTCCCGGTTGCAGCTGTAGCTCGAAAGGTCGGTACCCCTTTTTACCTGTACAGTCAGGGAACGCTGGAGCGGCATTTCAGGGTTTTTGACCGAGCGTTCAGCGCCCTTCCTCATCTTATCTGCTACTCGGTGAAGGCCAGCTCCAACCTCGCCATCCTGAGCCTGTTTCGAAAAATGGGCGCTGGATTCGACATCGTTTCCAGCGGCGAGCTGCTGCGGGCCCTGAAAGCAGGAGGCGCACCTCAGAAGATTGTCTTTTCGGGAGTGGGAAAGACGGAAGAGGAAATCGACCAGGGCTTGCACCACGACATCCTCCAGTTCAATGTCGAGTCGGAAGCGGAACTTCAGATGCTGGAAGAGCGGGCCCGCGCGCTCAAGAAAGTTGCGCGCCTCTCATTTCGCGTCAACCCTGACGTGGATCCGAAGACGCATCCCTATATCTCAACCGGCCTCAGTCAACACAAGTTCGGAATACCGATAGAGGCCGCTCCAGCCCTCTACCGCAAGGCGGGACGATCGCCATACCTGGCAATCACCGGGATTGGATATCACATCGGATCACAGATTACCCAGGTCGAGCCCTTCGTCGATGCTCTGACGCGCTTGAAGCAGATGGTCGTCGGTCTGAGGTCGAGCGACATCAATATCCGCCATCTGGATCTCGGCGGAGGGCTTGGGATTACGTACAATGACGAAGTCCCGCCCCATCCGGATGACTACGGAAAGATCGTGCTCGATCTCGTGAAAGATCTCGACTGCACCGTCCTGCTGGAACCCGGGAGGGTCCTGGTCGGAAACGCGGGCATCCTGGTCACCCGGGTCCTGCTCACGAAGCAGAATCGGAGCAAAAACTTTGTCGTCATTGATGCGGCAATGAACGACCTCGTGCGCCCAAGCCTGTACGGCTCCTATCACGGGATCCAGCCTGAGACCCTGACACGACGCGGCCGCTGGATCGCAGATGTTGTCGGACCGGTCTGCGAATCCGGCGATTTCCTGGCCCGCGCTCGAGAAATGCCGGTGGTCAAGCGAGGGGACTTACTCGCGGTAATGAGTGCCGGCGCGTACGGATTTGTTCTGGCATCCAATTACAATTCGCGGCCGCGCATTCCGGAGGTCATGGTCAAAGGCAAGGTCATCAAGGTTATCCGCAAACGAGAGAGTTTCAAAGACTTGATCCGGGGTGAATCGGTTAACGCGCTCTGAAGCTCTCTCGGGCGAGATGCAGCGCCCCAATCTCCGGAGCGGCGACGGCTGGGACCGGCACAGCGCGCGGGAGAGTTCGTCTCAGACCGGCGCAAGATAGTCTGGCGCAGGAGCGAGTCGCGCGAAAGCACGCCACCTGCAAAGATCAGCGGAAATTCCGTGTCTGTGAATTTCAGGCCGCGGGCGACCGCTTCGATGGTCTCCCCCAGCTCCTCCCCGCCCTTTATCAAGATTGACCTGGCGACCCTATCCCCTCGCCCGGCTTCCCGCAGCAGCAACGGCCAAATCCTGGCGTACTCTCGCGGAGTGGGTGGCCGGCGATAGACGCGCGTGACCAGCTCGCCCGGCGTGCGCACGTGAAAGTGGCTCAGGATTGCCTTGCGCAGGGCGGTCGCTGGCTCGCGCCCGTCTTCGGCGCGGAGCATCGCCTGAATTGCCTCTCGTCCCAGAGTGGCTCCGCCTCCTTCATCTCCCAGGAGCGGTCCCCAACCTCCTCCGCGCAAGGTTTTTCCGCGGGTGTCCATCCCGAGGACGAAAGACCCGGTTCCTGCGATGACAATGATTCCCGCTTTGCCGAGAGTAGCGCCCAGCAGGGCGATCATGCCGTCGGATTCGACCAGAATTCTTGCGCGCGGCACGAGTCTCTTGAGAGCCCTTTCGAGACGTAATCTTTCAGCGCGTCTTCCCGCCCCCGCCGCGCCGATTCCGAGGGCGGCAATGTCGCCGCGACGGAGACCCGTCTTGTTCAACAACTGCCCTATCACCGATCGGAAGGAAGCGACGGCGACTCGCATTCCGGAGGAGAGAGGATTGCCAGGCCCCCCCCGCGCGCGGGCCAGGACTCTCAATTGCTCATCGGCCAAAACCCCGCGCGTCTTGGTTCCGCCACAGTCCAGACCGATGTAGTATTCAGTTCTTATCCGCATTCGTTGTGCCTCGCATCAAACTCCTCCCGGTCTGGCGGTGTTCTCGCCAACCTTGAACACGGAAGACGCACCAGGCACGAGTGCCTGCACTTCCGCCACGACGTTACCGCCAGCAGGTGGACATCAGCCGGGTCGAGCTCCTCGGACGCGAAGCGTTTCCCCAGCCATGCCGATCCGCCGTTTTAGCGATGTGCAAGGCATCGCAGGCGGGCATCACGGCCCCGTTGTGTCTGCGGCCAGGCCCCAAGCCGGCGAGGCGAGAGCGTCGATGCGGACCCGAGAGGTAAGTGAAGCGCGAGCAACCAGGCTTGCGGCCCGCAGCCCGAAGGGCGCGATCCCGTGGTGCCCGACTACGCGCAGGTAACAGAATGCGGGGTTCAAGGAATTGACCGGCTCTCGCGCCGGAAGATGAGTTATTCCCGCGCGAGCCAAGCACCCGTCCTTGGCAGGATTCCGATCGCGAAACAATGCCGGCAACCGTATCCATTACCACTGTACACGAACCAGGCTGAGACTCATTGCATAGATACAAAATCGGTGCGTGACGAAAGTGCTATAATCCGGATGATTTCGGAAAGCAAGATGTTAGAAGAGCCCAACCCACAATTCACCAGCCGCTTCGTGGGCGCTATCCTGGGGTTCGGCATCGGCGACGCACTGGGAATGCCCACCCAGTTTCTTACGCGAGGCCAAATAAAGCGCTACTACGGGAAACCTGTCTCCGACTTTGTGAAGGCCCATCCGGGACACGCCAGCGACTTTCTCGCGTCGGGGTGCTACACCGACGACACGCAGATGATGCTGGCCACCGCAGAGTGCCTGATCGAATGTCGGAAAATGGATCCTGCCAGGCAGGCGGACGCTCTCCTCTCCTGGTATCTCAACACCCTTCCCCATCGCACGCCGATGCGGGCCAACCTCCGAGCATGCAAGCACCTTTCAACCGGACGAGCCTGGACCAAGAGCGGGGTATTCAGCAGTGGTTGTGGCGCGGCCGTGCGTATGCCCCCTTTAGGCCTGTACTTTCACGACAGTCCCGAGGCTCTCACCAGGGCGGCGCTGGATGCCTGCAGCATAACTCACACGGAACCAAGGGCTCGCGCCGCTTCAATCGCGGTCGCTTATCTGGTCGCAAGACTGGTCCAGGCCAACGACCGTTCTTCACCGGGCGATCAGGTCCTCGAAACGGCAGACCGGGTCGCTTCAGTCGATCCGGACACGGCTGGAGTGCTGCGCTGGGTTACGCAGATCACACACCTTTCATCAGAGGAAGCTCTCTTTGAGGTTGGTACCAGCGCGGATGCCATAGAAGCGATACCGGCAGCGATATTCTGTTTCCTGAAACATCCGAAGCAGTTCAGCAGTGCTGTTTTGTCGGCTGTTAACGCGGGTGACGCGGCCGACTCGGTAGGAGCTCTGACTGGAAGCTTTGTGGGTGCCTTTGCGGGCTCAAAGTCGATTCCGGAAAACTGGCGAGCTCAGGTGGAAAATGGGGACCTTCTCGTCGGAATAGGCGAAAGCCTCGCCGAGCTAGCGGCTCGCGGTTCCATACACAGAGCTGCGCCCTGAACCCGATTCCTTACTTCCTCGAAACCTCTCCCGACCACGGTGCCAAGCCCAAATGCCAGGACAACCTGTGCTAGGCATTCTTCACAACGATCGTCTGGAGCACATTAGCGACGTCCTCCGCTTTGTCCGTGGCTCGTTCAAGAGTTTCAATAATCTCCTTCTTTTTGATCACGTCAATCGGATCCTTGGCCTCGTTGAACAGCCGAGCTATGGCGGTCTGGAACAAGCGGTCGGCATCATTCTCCAGCCGGTTGATTTCGATACATCGCTCCACAACGTGATCGTTGTCTTGCAGTTTCTTCACGGCGGCCGAGATTTCTTTCACCTGGCTGAGTAGAACTTTCGACATTTCCGGGGCCGACGGAATACTTTCGTGGATCTGAAAGAGCACGATTCTGGCGGCAGTGGCGTCGATGAGATCCAGAACATCGTCGAGGGCGATAGAAAGATCATGAATGTCCTCTCGATCGATCGGCGTGATGAACGTCTTATTCAATTCATCGATGACACGATGGGTTAAGTCATCGCCCTTGTGTTCCAGATCCTTGATTCTGACAGCCAGGGCCTGCATTTCTCCCGCCGGCTCACTTACCATCCTTAGCAGAATCTCGACGGCTTCTGAAATGTGAACCACCATCTGGTTGAAGATTCCGAAGAACTTCTCTTCTGTCTTCGTAAAGAGCTTAAGCATGACGTCCTTGTCCTCTCACAAGCCAAAGGTCCGTTTGGAAAACTTGGCGATCGCCTTTGTCGTTCTTCTTCGCGTCTTCGCTGTCCCAGTGGTGAGTGCGGCGAAACCGAAGTTAACGGCGCAAGTCACGAGCAAAGAAACCAAGGCCTATTGCCGAAACAACAATACCGGATGGACACTGACGAAGCAAAGTTTCGCAGCTTTCTTTCCAAGGCGGAACCCGTTCAGCGAGAGAGACTTGAAATTACCTCGGGGGATGCTCAAGAGATTTTCACAAGTTCTGTGGAAAAGTACGTGGAAATCGATTTTTAGACAGGGGCAATTGCTTGATTCCAAAAATGATGTTACCTGTTTGCTTAAACTATGTGCAAACGAGGCAAACCCCTGCCGCGCCGCAATGTCCCAGCGTCAGAATCCAGGCATCACAAAGAGTTTTTTTCTCCTTGATTCATTGACTCCCGGATCTCCCTGGACTTTGAGAGTGCGCACCTCTGTGAAGAGGCACATCGACGTGTGAGTTGGAAGTGACGCAAGCAGCTCCTGTGTCTCTGAAAAACGGCTGCTTTCACTTCGCTTCTGACCGAACAGCGCTTGACAATGAACGCTTCCGCCCGTGTAAATCGTCTTCCGTTTGATGCCTGCCCTGGCGTGAATGAGTTCTTGAGTCAATTCGACCGCCTCGCCGGAGCAACGCGACAAACCAAAACCATCCAAGACCAGAAGGGAAACGCCTTTCAGACGTTCCCAATGAGTCCTCTGTTCCTGCCTGCGCCGAGCGGAGCTGTAAAAGGACACGAGATCGTCAAAGCTCGAGAACAAGATATCGTCTTGAAACCTGTGGAAAAGCTCGCGCAGGATAGCGACGGCCAGGTGGGTCTTGCCACTCATCGGCTCTCCAGTAAGGAAGAGTCCCCGCGACACCAGTGGGAATCGCTCAGCGAATCGGCGAGCTTCTGCTAGAGCACGAAACTGCGAAGAGGTTCCCGGACGAAAGTTGCCGAAGTTGCAGTGTTGGTACTGATGAGGAATGTAAACTTGCTCTTTCAGTTTGAGCATACGATCGAAGACAAAACAGGAACATCTTCGCGCTTGCGATTTCCCTGCCACGTCGAAGAGTTCCCATCCTGTTCCATGGCAGTTGGCGCAGCCCGTTTGTGAAACGAGCGCCGGAACAGAGCGCCAACTCGATCTTGAGGCATGCATCGTGTCTCCTAACCTCCAGACCTCGAAATGGGCAAATCCAACTCGAGCTCATATGTGTCGAAGTCGTCCTGCGGAGGCCTTTTCTGTGAGCAAAGAAACCGCAAAACCCGTTCCATGCTCTTCTTCTCCTGTACGGCGCGAGCCAGGAGTTTTCGTACATCGCAGTTCTCCAGAGTTCGCCCGTGAATCGTCACTCGGTACATATGCTTCATTGTCGTCACTCCTTGGTCAGCGATACTTCCGCATGATGGCTGCCACAATGCCCTGAATTCTGACGCGACTCGCCTCCACCACAAGGGGATCAAGACCAGGGTTCGCCGGTTGGAGACGAACGTTGGTTCCTTCTTTGTAAAATCTTTTCAGGGTGACGTTCTCACCGTCTATGAGAGCTACCACCATTTCACCGTTATGCGCCACCTCGCGGGATTCGACGATGACATAGTCACCATCGGCAATGTGATCATCGATCATCGACTCACCTTGAACCCGCAAGACATAGTGCGGGCCGAGACCCGCTACCAGATCATCCGGTATCCGCAGACTCTCTGAGTTTGACACCGCCTCGATCGGCGCCGGCGGAAACGTAGCCCAGGAAAGGTAAGACTTGAATCGCGGAGCTTCTTGAAGTCGAAAGCTCGATAGAGCGAGCGCGTTTTGCATCGCGGCGCAAGTGCCCTCTTGCCTCAAGGGATGCCAGGTGCTTGAAAACCGCGTTGAGAGAAGCAAACCGGAAGTGGCTGGCGATTTCCACCATGCTCGGAGAGTAGCCCTCGCGCTGAATGAACGCCGCTATGAAATCCAGGATCTCTTTTTGACGCTTGGTTAGTTTCATGACTTTCACCTTTTCTACAGCCACGGACTTTAGGTGATGAAAAGGTGAAAGTCAAGCCGAAAAATATCAAACCTATTCTCGACGTGGCTGGGGGCATGGGGATGCGGTGGAGTCTAGTCTTCACGTCTTGGTGAAAGAGCCTTCAAATCAAGGCTCATCACCAAGACACGAAGTCGTAAAGGAGAGGCAAGGCCTGGAAGCCAACTACAGGCTGAAACCGCCCGGCTTCTTTCCGTCTTTTGGCAGCTCGACGGTCAGGGAGATTTCTTTCTTGTCCCGAATCGCCTTGAGTTCGAGCTTTTCACCTTGATCTTTCTGTCGAATCGCACGCAACAGATCATCCGGATCCGCGATGACCCTTTCTCCTGCTCTTACGATGACGTCGCCAGCTTTGATGTTAGCCGCGGCGGCGGCGGACCCTTCCACAACTGAGGTGACCAGGGCGCCTTTCCTGTCGGGGACGCCCAGGTATTCCCCCATTTGATCGGTAAGAGACTGAAGCGTTACTCCGAGACGCGGTCTATCGGGGCGGATGATTTCTCCGTCGCGACCGGGAGGAAAGGAGAAGCCAAAGGGGAGCCTACCCTCCGGGACTTCAAAGCCAAACGATCTTCCGCCGGGGCCCCCGAACCCCCAGTTCCGGTCATGATCAAACCCGGGCCTCTCTCCCAGGCTCAGAGGTCCTTCCCTTTTGCCCATCTTGACATTAAGATCCAACTTCTTGCCGTCGCGGCTGATAACCAGATTGACTGTGCGTCCCTCAGGGGTTTCCTGTACCAGACGCGTCAGTTGCATCGTAGAGAAAACAGGCATACCGGCGTATTCCACTATGACGTCCTTCTCCCGTAAGTTAGCAGCTTCCGCAGGGCTTCCTTTCTCGACCGTCCGAACTATAACGCCCAGTTCGGCACTCAGCTTGTACGAACTCATATTGTCGGCAGTGACGTTCTCCATCTCGATTCCCAGGTATGAGCCCGCCATAAAAGGGTTTACACGAAAAACGCCCTGCTGTGGCGAAGCTTCAAGCCCGGCAGGCAGGATGGCCGCCAAAACCAAAGCCAGGACGCTCGTTTTAAAGCGGCTGTCCAAAACACGACTGTCCATGCATTCCTCCAATTCAGGTGACCCAGATACTCATTATTCCAGCCAATTACACGATATGACCTGTGAGGAGTTCCACATTTTAGAAGGACCAAGCCGGAACAATTTCCCGGGGCGAACGTTATAGAGCGGTGGCCAGGGAGATTATGATAGTCAACGACGAAGCATCAGCCATCGAACGCTGCAAAAGTGGCGATCGGGAGGCGTTCGCCTTAATCGTGCAAAAATATATGAAGCCGGCTTATTATGTTGCCCTGGGATACGTTGGAGTGCCTGAGGACGCCATGGATATCTCCCAGGATGCTTTCGTCAATGCCTTCAGGCACATCCGGCGATTTGATACCTCCAAGAACTTCTTCCCGTGGTTCTATAGTATTCTGAAGAACCTTTGCATGAACCATCTCAACCGTGTTCGACGGCGGCGGGAAAGGTCAATTGACGCCATGGAAGAAGAAGAGGGTCAGATTCCAATTCCCGTCGAAACCGTGAGTCCTGAAAAATACGTGGTGCGCAGAGATCTCGAGAAGAAGATCGGCCAGGCCTTGCGCTGCCTGCGGCCGAGGGACCGAGAGATTATCATCCTTCAGCATTTTCAGGATTTCTCGTACCAGGAGATTGCCAATCTGCTCGGAGTTCCGATCGGAACCGTCATGTCGCGACTGTACGGCGCACGACAGGCTTTGCGCCGCGAACTTGAAAAAATGGGCGTTCGCTACTAGAGAGACGCATGTCCTGTGACACTTTCAAACCTCTGCTGATGGGCTATCTGGACGAAGAACTGACCGAACTGGAGGCTCAACGGGTCGAGAGACATCTTCAGAAGTGCGGCGATTGCACCAACGAGCTTCAAGAATTTCGCAAATTGAAGGAGGTTACCCACGACATGAGGGTGATAACCCCGGAGGACAAGCACTGGGACCAATACTGGGCGAGTGTGTACAACCGCCTGGAGCGAAAGGTAGGGTGGATCCTGGTCTCGATAGGGTCGATCATACTGCTAGCCTATGCCATCTACACGCTTGGTGAGACATTCATCTTCGGCAGGAATATTCCGATCCTGATCCGGGTGGGTGTCATAGCATTGGTGGGAGGGTTCTGCACTCTGCTGATCTCGGTGCTTCGGGAAAGGTTGTTCATCTCGAAGTCGGACAAGTACGAAAGGATCAAGCGATGATCATCGTCACCACCGATCAAGTCAGCGGCCGCGGCGTTGCTCAAACGCTGGGCGTCGTGAAGGGGAATACGGTTCGCGCCCGGCATCTCGGAAAGGATGTGATGGCCTTTCTCAAAAACCTGGTTGGTGGCGAGCTCGCTGAGTATACCGAAGTCATCGCCCAGTCGCGCGAGCAGGCGCTGGACCGCATGGTCGAGGAAGCCAGGTCGCTGGGCGCCAATGCGGTAGTAGGGCTGCGCTTCTCGACCAGCTATGTAACACACGGGGCTGCGGAAATCATGGCTTACGGGACCGCCGTGATATTAGAATGACGCCGATGGGGGAGAACTCGCTGGAGATAGTCAGGTTATCGATGTCGGCTCCAACTTTGTTGACGAAGAATTTATTTGAACCTTTCCGCAACTTTTTGAATCCGCCTGGATCAGGCTTTTTTGAGTCCAGTTTGACCAACACGAACTCGGCTCCTGGTAGCGCTGCGGTCGATGCTGAACTCCTGATTCAATGGATCAAACGCGCGAAGAAAGGTGATGCCAGCGACTACCAGAAATTATACGACCAGTTTTCTCGCAAGGTCTTGAACTTTATCTACAGGATGGTAAATTCCGTCGAAGAAGCGGAGGATCTTACACAAGAGACTTTTGTAACGGTTTATCAAAAACTGGGATCGCTTAAAGATAACGCGAAGTTTGAGCCGTGGTTGTTTCGGATTGCGCGCAATTTCGTCTACCAGCGATATCGAAGCCGACCGCCGTCCTCCGTCTCGCTGGATGCACTTGATGAGGATGGTCAGCTGGTGACACAACTTGTTGACGAGAGAAAGACTCCTGACGAGGCGTTTCAGTCAGAGGAACTGGACAAGGTGATTCAAGAAGTGGTTTCGGATCTGCCGGAGAAATATCGGGAAGTGTTCGTCCTGTCAGCCATGCGTCATATGAGTTACCAGGAAGTGGCTGAGATCGTCGGCCGCAGTCTCCCGAGCGTGAAGACCGACATTCATCGGGCCCGACTTGAAGTTCGAAAGCGGGTCAAGGGCTACCTCAAGATGTAAACGTTTACGAAGGTGTGGTGCTTATGGACTGCCGAGAATGCATGGAAAACCTGACTGCCTATCTGGACCGTGAGCTCTCAAATAGATATGCACGAAGGGTGAAATTGCACGTCGATCACTGTGAACCTTGCAATCGAGAGCTCGCTAGTCTCAGAGAAGCTGAAAGCCTTATTACCAACAATATACGCGAGCTGACGCCGCGGTCTGAGTTGTGGGATAACATCCGAGTGCAGATTTCCTCCCTGGAAATGGAACCGAGATCCACGGGATTCCTCGAGATCCTATACGCGAAGCGATGGCTCACCGCAGCCACTGCCGTCGTTGCAACCCTGTTACTCACCTTAGGCATCTGGGCGTACCTTCGAAGCCTGCAACCCGATGATACGTTCCATCAATATATGACCGAGTATTTCGAAAAGCGCGAGTCGGAGGACCGTTCGCCCAAAGCTGCGTCATTTCAGAAGTCCTCGGATAACCCGTTTGTTCGGACGCCAGATGAGGAGTCATCCGACAACCCCTTCCGAGAGCGCGGCCGATGATCCCGTTGCTGCTTAGGCGCTTAGCGAAACCTTCAACCCAACATGTTGTCGTTCACAAGGGGGCCTTTCGTTCGGGGCGAAGTCCCCGAACGAACCTTAGAGTCTTCGCTTTCGCCGCGGCCTTTCTCTGCGTAATTCTCACTTCGTATTCCTTCCACCGTCCCACGCAGGCGGATACCGCCTCGCTCAAGAAGATGCGCAGCATCGCCGAGGCGCAACACGAGATCGTCATGCTGCTGCTCAGCAAGAAAGAATTCTCCAAAGCCGCCCAGGAAGCATCGAAGATCTTTGATATGAAGTGGCCCGTTGAAGAGGAGCCGGTATTGCTGAAAGAACTCATACGCTTCTCAGATCAATTTCGCATCCAGAACCAGTCCGCCCTGGGCATACAGCTCCTGGAAAACAACCAGAAGGCATTCAAGACAACGTCAAGCCGCGCAACCATTTGGAAAGAAAAAGGCTATCTGTACAAGAACCTTAACCAGATGGATAAAGCCATCGAGTGCTTCCGGGAAGCTCAACGGCTGGAAAAGCCCTGAAGGACCAGCGCCGTTGCATGCGCGTCAACGACCCCGGTCCGGTCCTGACCACAAAACCGCTAGAATCCGTCGCAAGGGATAACCCACGTTATCCGCTGGGAAGAAATCCCGGTATCTCTCATTAGCTTCACAGGACACCGTGGGCTATTTCTCCAGATGACCCGCCTATCCGGGGGTTCCCTTTGAAAATCCAGAAGAGTGCGCTATATTGCCCATTTAGCAAAGGGTTCCCATGAAAGCCGTCGATCCGCACACAACTGTTGCTCCACCTCGAGAACGGATTTTCAGCACAGTCTCCGGTCGACCGGTTAAGGAAGTCTACACCGAAGAAGACCTGTCGGGTTTCGCTCCTCACCGGGATCTCGGCCAGCCTGGCGAATACCCGTTTACGCGCGGTGTGTACAAGAACATGTACCGCGGCCGGCTTTGGACGATGCGGCAATTCGCCGGATTTGGCACGCCTGAAGACACGAACCTTCGCTTTAAGTATCTTCTCGAACACGGCCAGACGGGCCTCTCGGTAGCCTTCGACTACCCTACCCTCTTTGGGTATGACTCGGATAACCCGCTTTCGTACGGCGAGGTGGGACGCTGCGGGGTGGCCATCGATTCTCTAGCCGACATGGAAGCCCTTTTCGATGGCATCAGGCTCGATCAGGTAACCACCTCGATGACCACCAATGCTCCCGCGGCAATCATCTGGAGCATGTACCTGGTTACCGCCGAGAAACAGGGAGTAGAGTGGAAGGACCTCTCGGGCACGATACAAAACGACATACTCAAAGAGTATATCGCGCAAAAGACTTACATCTACCCTCCCCGCCCGTCCATGCGCATCATTACAGACATCCTCGCCTTTGCTTGCGCCAATGTGACGCGCTGGAACACGATTTCAATCAGCGGCTATCATATTCGGGAGGCAGGATCCACTGCCGATCAGGAACTCGCGTTCACGCTGCGGGACGGCATCGAATACGTCGAACATGCCCTCCGAGCCGGGCTGGCCGTGGATGCTTTTGCGCCCCGCCTGAGTTTCTTCTTCGATATCCACAACGACTTCTTCGAAGAGATTGGCAAGTTGCGCGCGGCGCGACGGATCTGGGCGAGGGTTATGAAGGAACGATTTCACGCCGAAGACCCTCGATCGCTTCTCTGCCGGATTCATTCACAGACTGCCGGCGTTTCTCTCACGGCCCAGCAGCCCTACAACAATGTCGTGCGTGTTGCGTTACAGGCCATGGCGGCGGTCCTCGGCGGAACTCAATCGCTCCACACAAACTCTCTTGACGAGACGCTGGGCTTGCCCACAGAGAAAGCCGTGACTCTGGCGCTGCGAACTCAACAGATCATCGCTCACGAAAGCGGCGTTCCCAACACGGTGGATCCTCTGGCCGGTTCGTACTTTGTCGAATCGATGACGAACCAGTTGGAAGAAGCCTGCCTGGAATACTTCGCCCGGATCGATGCGATGGGCGGGATGGTAGCGGCGATTGAACGCGGCTACCCGCAACGTGAAATCCAAAACGCGTCTTATCAGTTCGCCCGGGCAGTCGACCGCAAGGAAAAAATAATTGTAGGCGTGAACGAATTTGTCGTCGAAGACCCGGGTCCTGTCGATGTCCTGGTAATCGACGATTCGGCACATGAGCGACAGGCTGCCAAACTCCGGGCACTTCGCTCAGAAAGAAACAACCAGCGTGTGGATCGGAGCCTGACGGATCTGAAGAGAGCCGCGGAGGGGACCGGCAACCTCTTACCGCCGATTCTGGAGTGCGTTCGAGCCTATGCCACCCTTGGTGAGACGTGCGATGCTCTCCGGGAAGTCTTCGGCGAATACCGCGAACCTCTGTTTGATTAAAGGCCGTGGCTGAAATGAAGATTCGCGTGCTGGTTGCCAAGCCGGGTTTGGATGGTCACGACAGGGGGGCCAAAGTCATTGCTCGCGCCCTGCGAGATGCCGGGATGGAGGTCATCTACACAGGCCTGCGCCAGACTCCGGAGCAGATTGTCAACGCTGCGCTCCAGGAAGATGTGGACGCCATCGGGCTTTCGATTCTTTCCGGAGCTCACATGCACCTTTTCCCTCGAATCATGGACCTGGTAAGGCAGAAGGGGCTGGATGACGTTCTTGTCTTTGGCGGGGGAATTATTCCGGACCCCGACATCGCGAAGTTGAAGGAGCTCGGCGTCTCGGAGATTTTTCCTCCGGGTAGCTCGCTCGACGAGATTGTTGATTTTGTGAAAAGCAATGTTGCGAAGAGACAACCGCGAACCAGCCCGGTCAAGACCCAGTCAGAAGTACCATAACGGCCCTGGGGCTCGCGCAGAACCCTAAGACGCTACCCGTTCTTGGAAACTCGATTCATGGCAGACCAGTCAGGACCGTTTTGAGGCGTGATCCGACAAAATCTTTCAGTTCTTGCGAAAAGAATTCCGGGGGGGCTACCTGGAACATGGGAAGCCTGTTCAATTGCGCGGCCGGCACGCATTCCCAGGACGGAAGAGAGCGCTTCGATTCCACTACAACCGCCGCGTCCGCCTTCCCTAGAAACTCTCGTGCGCTCTGCTTGAAATCATCAACCTCCGGTTTCAGGACCACCATATAGACGTCGGGAATCAGAAAACGGAGGATGCTGTTACTCTCGATTATTACGAAAGGATCGGTGCGGAAAAAAGTCTCCAGTTCTGGCATTGCCAGCGCCAATCGCCCCTGCTTCGTGCGCACCCAAAAAGAGCGTCGAGCGCCTGAGACCAGGAAGCGCGAGGTATCGGTTCGCCCTTCCCGATTGCGCTCTTCCATGATTGCATACGCGTGTTCGTCGATGGCGCAGCCGCACTCGCGGCCGCTAGCCGAACAGATTCCGTGCCCGAACTGGGTGATCTTCATGGCAGTCCAGCCGAGCTGGGGGAACGCCGCGATCAAAGCTGCTGCCACAGAGGTCTTGCCGATATTACGGGAGTGTCCTCCGACGACAATCACGAAAGATGGGCGAACAGGCTTCGGGTCTGGCATTTCCGAATTATACCCTATCGCCTTGGAGTCTCCGCGGTAAGAGCATGAAGAACAAGCCACAAATCATACAAAAACCAGCTGGTCTCAGCCTCGAATTTCCTCCGTTTCGACCTGCCCGATGGTTGAGGAATGGGCATCTGCAGACCGTAATCGCCGCCCGCAAGCCGCGCCGCTGGGGTTTCGGTTGGGAGAAATGGGAAACGCTGGAGATTGACCTGGGCAGCGACGGCAAACTGAGGGCCGAAGCATCATGGCAGCCCGGCCGACGATCGGATTCGCCGGCTCTTTTCCTGCTCCATGGCCTGGAGGGCAGCGCGCAATCCCACTACGTGATCGGTCTGAGCAAGAAGGCGTTTCACAAGGGATTTCACACCTTGAGAATCAACACGCGCAATTGCGGAGGCACGGAGCACCTGACTCCGACACTGTATTGCGCCGGGCTTTCTCAGGACGTCATCATGATTGTGCGCCATCTGCAAGAAAGAATCGGGCTGACGGAGATCTACGGCGCCGGCGTCTCTCTCGGCGCCAACATCCTTCTGAAATTCCTGGGCGAACAGGGACCCGAAGCTTCCGATTACGTCCGTGGAATCGCCGTACTGAGCCCGCCGATTGATCTGCGGCTGTGCGCATTGAAGATGCTCGAACCGCAGAACTGGTTCTATCAGAGGTACTTCGTCCGGCGTCTGAAAGAGCGAATAAGACGAAAGGCGGCGCTCTTTCCAGAAATCGCCGACCTGAACAAGTTGGAGCGCGTTCAGACCATCTACGAATTTGACGACGTCGTCACGGCTCCCCATTTCGGCTTTGGCACAGCCGATAACTACTACCGGATCGCGAGTTCGGCGCCTTTGCTGAAGAACATCCGTGTACCGACTCTGTTGATCCAGTCCAAAGACGATCCCATGATTCCGTTCCAGTCCTTTCGCGATGCCAAGATCGAAGAAAACCCCTTTCTGAGACTGGTCGCCACCGAGTATGGCGGCCACACTGGTTTTTTGGGACTTCGCCCCGCAACCCGGACAGACCAGGACGGTTACTGGGGCGAATGTCGGGCTGTGCAATTTCTGTCAGCGCTGGTCCGTGAACGAGGGCAGGATAGTGCGTAATTCACTATTTCGCCGGAATCCACCGCGGCCAGTCGCGGTCCTGCTTCATGCGGGCCAGGTACGCCCGGCTCCACCAGTGGAAGTCCGCGCAGATGAAGCCCATGGCCGCCGCCTCGAACTGTCTGCGTGCCTCCTCCCGGTTCCCCGTCGGCCAGCCGGGCCAGTCCGATGAGGAAGCTCGCCTGCCCCTGGTGCGCCGCGACCGATCTCACGGACGATCTCGAAATCGCCGAGTCGTTTCTTCAGCAGAGATTGGTCGTTGGAGGCCGGCATCACGTTATCCTCCAAGCGTTCTCTCTCAATGCATCGAGGGCCGAACAAGATGGAGTTCAG
Source organism: uncultured Acidobacteriota bacterium (assembly GCA_963827655.1). Classification (GTDB taxonomy): domain Bacteria; phylum Acidobacteriota; class UBA6911; order UBA6911; family UBA6911; genus CAWHCF01. Next base: position 200,214 of record CAWHCF010000008.1, on the reverse strand, counting down.
AGGCGAGCAGCCCGCTACTTCTTTACGGCGGATAGTCGAAAGGAACTGTGTTTTGGATCCACGGTTCTCCTGCGGTCAGTCCCTTTCAGCTTCTGACAGGAGCCATCGTGTCGACTTACCGATCTGATCCCGCTGCACTGCCGATTTCAAACCAAAAGGGACAGTCAGACGTCTATTGTCTGTTAGTGTGAGGTACCCGGCTCTGGTCTCCGGAGCTTCGCCTTGGCTCCGGCGCCCATGACTCATAACTCACCGTTCAGAACTTCATGACCAAAGATCTGCGGTACGCCCTCCGGATTCTGTGGCAGGCAAAAGGCTGGACTACCGTGATCGTCCTCTCGCTGGCGCTCGGCATCGGCGCGAACACGGCACTGTTCAGCGCGATCAACGGGCTGCTGCTGACCGACATCCCGGTCAAGGACCCGCACACGCTCGTGCGGTTCAGGTATACGGGTCGCAACGACATGGTCACCAGCTCGAGCGACTACGGATTCCCGACCAGAGGTCCGGGCGGCCAGAATGTGCGCTCCACGTTTTCGTATCCGATGTTCCAGCAGTTCGTGGCCGACAACCAGACCATGAACGATCTGTTCGCATGCGCGCCGTTCGGCCGGGTCAACGTCGTGGTGGACGGCCAGGCGGAGATTGCGACGGCATTCATCTCCTCGGGCAACTACTTCCGCGTGCTTTCCGTCGGCGCGCGGCTCGGGCGCACGATCCTCCCTGAGGACGACACACCTACGGCGCCGCCGGTTGCCGTGATCAGCTCCAAGTACTGGCACTCGCGCTTCGCGACCGATCCGGCCGTCGTCGGCAAGACCGTGCGCGTTAACAACATCCCGGTCACCATCGTAGGGGTGATCGTCCCGCAGTTCACCGGCATTCAGCAGCCCGTCGGTGAGCCGCCGGACATCTCGTTGCCGCTCGCGCTCGATCCGCAGCTCAGCACGGGCACGGGCAGCGGGCCTCCCAGACTGAGCCAGCCGACCTACTGGTGGCTGCAGGTCATGGGCCGGCTGAAGCCCGGGGTCACGGCCGCCCAGGTGCAGGCCTCGTTCGAGACGGTCTTCCAGCATACCGCACGCGCCGGGCTCGATTCGTACCTGAAATCCCTTTCGGAGCAAGATCGCGGCACTGCGGCCAATCGCGCCCGCACTGAAGTGCCACGTCTGCGAGTCGAGCCGGCGCGGCACGGCGTATACGACGTGAACACGAACGACCTGCGCGCGGTCACGATCCTGAGTGTTGTCGTCGCCCTGGTGCTGCTGATCGTCTGCGCCAACGTGGCGAATCTGCTGCTCTCGCGGGCGACCACGCGTCAGAAGGAGCTTTCCGTGCGGCTGTCGCTCGGCGCCACCCGCGGGAGGCTGATCCGGCAACTCCTGACCGAGAGCCTTGTTCTCGCCGCGATCGGCGGCGCACTGGGGATCATGGTCGGGTACTGGGGTAAGCTGCTGCTGCCCGGCGCGCCGGGCCAGATGACGACGCTCGACTGGCGGATTCTGGCCTTCGTTCTGGTCGTGACCGGCGGAACCGGAGTCCTTTTCGGTATCGCCCCGGCGCTTCGCGGCACCAGCATCAACCTCAGCTCGGCCCTGAAGGAAACCAGCCGAACCGTCGTCGGATCCCGCAGCATGCTCGGCAAGACGCTCCTGATCGCGCAGGTAGCCATCTCGCTTGTCCTGCTCGTCGGCGCGGGACTCTTTCTTCGCACGCTGCATAACCTGCGCCGCGTCGACGTTGGATTCAACCCGCAGAACCTGCTGCTGTTTCGCGTCAATCCCCAGCTGAACCGCTACGACGAGAAGCGGATGCCGGCCTTGTACCGCGACATGATCGAGCGGCTGGGACACGTGTCCGGCGTCCGGGCCGCCGCGATGTCGCAGCCGGCGCTCCTCTCGGGCAGCGTAAACTCGACGAGCATTTTCGTCCAGGGACGCGTCTACCCGGCCGACAACTCGCAGCGCGACAGCATCAACCGTCTGGTCGTCTCGCCGAACTTCTTCGATGTCATGGGCATCCCGGTGGTGCTCGGCCGCGGCTTCACGGAACGCGATCACGAGACGGCCCCCAAGGTCGTCGTCATCAACGAGGCTGCGGCGCGAAGGTACTTCCCGAACGAGAACCCGATCGGCCGGCGGTTCGGTTCGAGCCAGGAGACGAGTGGCGAGCTCGAAATCGTCGGAGTCCTTCGCGACGCGAAGTACGACAGCGTCCGCGACGCCGCGCCGACGACGATGTACGTACCCTACCTGCAGACGCGGCTTGGCAACGCGGTGTTCGCGATCCGGACCGCCGGCGCGCCCGTGGTCGTAACCGGCGCGATCCGCGAGGCAGTCCGGCAGATCGACCCAAACCTGCCGATGATGGACGTCTCGACGCAGATCGAGCAGATCGAGCGCCGCTTCCTCCAGGAAAAGGTCTTTGCGCAGGCGTATACGCTCTTCGGCGGCATCGCGCTGCTGCTGGCAGCGATCGGGCTGTTCGGGTTGATGTCATACAACGTCTCGCGCCGGACGAACGAGATCGGGATCCGCATGGCGTTGGGCGCCCAGCGCCAGGACGTGCTGAGTCTCATCATGCGCGAATCGATGCTGCTCGTCGCGATCGGCGTGGTGGCCGGCCTCGCGATGGCCTTCTCCGGCGCCGGTTTCGTCGCCACGCTTCTCTTCGGCCTCGCGCCGACTGACCTGGCCACGATGGCGGTGGCGATGGTGGTGATGATTCTGGTCTCGGCGCTGGCGGGGTACATCCCCGCACGCCGGGCGTCACGGGTCGATCCGATGGTCGCGCTGCGTTACGAATGAGCGTTGGAAAAGCGAGTTGCCGGGACGCGCCCACGCTCGCGGGCCGGCGTAACCGCGTGAGATCAGCTCACTTGCGCGACGCTGGAGTTCCTGGTTTTCGCAATCTTCGGATTGGTACCAATCCGAGGGGAGGCAATCCCGTCAATTCATCATTGACCATCAGCAAGTCGTTTATGTCAATGGTCAACGGGTCTAAGGTTCGGATGGAGACACATTAGCTGGCTGCCTTCAGAGTTCCGGCTCCCGGGTGGTTTCGCCGAGGCGGGCTTCCTGCACCTTGATATAGTTCCCACGAAAAAAGCCCAAGGGCAGGCGCCTGTCCGCCTTTATCTCGATTCGCTCAACCTGACCGATGAATATGGTGTGATCACCGCTGCCATGTGTGTCAACCACTCGGCACTCGAAGAGCGCCAGGTAGTCGGCAAGAATCGGTACACCGTCCAGTCCTTCGTCCCATCTCAAGCCGGCGAATTTATCAGTGCCGCGTTGCGCAAAACGATGCGATAGCTCCACCTGGTGATCGGCGAGAATATGAACTGCAAAGGCACACCCCATCCGGAATGCATGATAGGAACCCAGGCGGTTGTCCAGGCAGACGAGCACCAGTGGTGGATCGAGCGAGACGGAGGTAAAGGAGTTTACCGTGACTCCGTGAGGAACGCCGTCTGCGGAGCGGACGGTTACGATTGTGATCCCCGTTAGAAAATGGCCACAGGCGAGCCGAAGATCCTTGGAGTCAAACACAGCCATAGTTTCCCCTCATCAAGAAAGGCTCATTTTCTGGCGCCGCGCCGCCGCATGGTAACCTCGAAGATGTTACCGCCCTCCGGCGATTCCCCACCCTGTTTCGTGCCAGACGCCCTGCGGACATACGAGCCTCTCGAGAAGCTCTGATTCAGAGCCAGGTCGTGTAATGATCCCTGCACGATGATCATTTCCGCCCAAAAGGACGAACAAGCACACTCGCAGCACTGGTTGACCAGAGGGCACCGGATCTTGTTCACATCAAGGAATTCAAATTGAGGTTCGCCATCCGACCGGAACCCACTCGTAGTTTCAAGGCTCGATTGATCAAGGCCGTAGCTTCGCAGAAAGATCTCGGGCGATTCAACCGCTTCTTCACAATCCAAGGAGAAACTGCACCTTGGTCGTGAGACGGACCGGAACCCGACAGATTAAAGTATTTACAAAAACTGGCGACTGTGCCATCCTCAACTGATCGCGCGTGAGCTTGTTTTCGAGTCAAACGACATGACCAGTCTGATTGTTGGAATCATCGCCATTATTATCCGGGGGCCTTCCCCCGGCGGATAGAGGTCCGTACTTTGCGGCAGCATCGGGCCCTCATCCGCCAGGCGGGTGAGGGCCTTTTTGTTTTTGCATTCAAGCGGAGACGTAAATGAGAATCCAGATCTACGACACAACCCTTCGAGACGGCACCCAGAGCGAAAGCGTGGCATTTTCGGTTGAAGACAAGATTCGCGTGGCGAGAGAACTGGACCAGGTCGGAGTCAGCTACATCGAAGGCGGCTGGCCCGGTTCCAATGACAAGGATGCGGAATTCTTCCGCCGCGCCTCTTCGCTGACCTGGCATACCGCCCGGCTCGCTGCGTTCGGAAGTACGGCCCATCCTAGAAACCTTCCGCACCATGATTCCAATCTGAAGGCGCTATTGGAAGCTTCAACACCAACCGTCACTATTTTTGGAAAATCGTGGGATCTTCATGTAACCGCAGCCCTCAAGATCCCGCTCGACAAGAATCTCGCTTTGATCCGCGACTCGGTAGCCTATATGAAATCGCAGGGGCGCGAGGTGATCTACGACGCCGAACACTTTTTCGATGGGCTTGCCGCGAACTCAGATTACGCACTGGCTACCATTCAGGCCGCTGCCGCAGGCGGAGCAGATACAATCGTTCTGTGCGACACGAACGGAGGCAGCCTGACGTCCCACATCCGCAACGGCGTCCGGCAAGCCCGGGAAGTAGTGACTCTCCCGCTGGGTATCCATGCTCACAATGACGGGGAGCTCGCCGTGGCCAACAGTCTGGCAGCGGTTGAGAGTGGCGTTGTGCAGGTCCAGGGAACCATGAACGGCTATGGCGAACGATGCGGCAACGCAAATCTCTGCTCCGTCATTCCTAATCTCGAGTTAAAGATGGGATACACCTCGATAGGCCGGGACCGTCTGCCGACTCTAGCCAGCACTTCAAAATTCATCAGCCAGATCGCCAACCTTCCCCACCGAAAAGATTTACCCTTTGTCGGCGACAGCGCCTTCGCCCACAAGGGAGGCATCCATGTGAGCGCGGTAATGAAGGACACCGCTACCTACGAACACATATCTCCAGAGCTGGTGGGAAATGCCCGGCGGGTGTTGGTTTCTGAGCTCTCGGGCAAGAGCAATCTGATCTACAAGGCGCGGGAAATGGGAATGCAAATCGGTGACGACGACACCGATCTTAGGCTGGCCTTACAACAACTCAAGAAACTCGAGAATGAGGGATATGAATTTGAAGCAGCCGAAGCTTCGCTTCGTGTTCTGCTCGAAACCGCTATCCACGGAGAGCAGGAGTTCTTTGCGATAGAAAACTTCCGCGTGGTGACGGAGATGCGCCGGGATGGCGAGATCACGTCAGAGGCCACGGTTAAGATCCGTCTGGGTGACAGGGTAGTCCACACGGTAGCGGAAGGGGACGGTCCGGTCCATGCGCTCGATCGAGCTCTCCACAACGCGCTGCACCAGTTCTTCGAACCGCTGCGGCACGTGCAGCTGACAGACTACAAAGTCCGTGTGCTTGACGCCAGCCAGGGAACTGGCGCGCGAGTGCGCGTGCTGGTGCAGCAGAGCGACGGCCAAGAAAGTTGGACAACCGTGGGAGTCTCCGAGAACATACTGCAAGCCAGCTACCTGGCACTGGCCGACGGCGTGAAGTACAAGCTGCTAAAAGATCGGGCTCCAGTCCGGTCTACTGCCAGGGGTAAAACCGGGGCATCCTTCTCGGCGGGCAGGTAGACAGGGGATGAACGCGGCCGACGAGAGCGCAGTCATCGTTGACGAGCACAACCAGGTGGTTGGGGCCGCTACTCGCCGCGAGGTGCGGGCAAAAAAACTGATTCACCGCAGCACTTATATCCTGGTTTTCAACTCTGCCAATCAACTCTTCCTGCACAAGCGCTCGGCCAGCAAAGACATCTATCCCGGGTGCTGCGATCCGGCGGTCGGGGGAGTGGTTCTGGCAGGAGAGAGCTATGACGAGGGCGCCCGGCGTGAACTCGAAGAAGAGCTCGGTATAACTGGGGTAAGGCTCAACACGTTGTTCGATTTCTATTTTTCGGATGGAAGGGCGCCGGTTTGGGGACGCGCCTATTCATGCACGCATGATGGGGAAATCATTCTGCAGCGGGAAGAAATTGAAAGCGGCGATTTTCTCGAGATCGAGCACATCCTCGAGCGATCGGAGACTGAACCATTTACTCCAGACGGAATCCATGTCCTTCGTCTATACCTCGACCGCAACCGTCAGGCTTGGAACAGGCGTGCTGCGTCACTAGATTAGTCGTTTTATGCGGGCGCTACACTGGAATGGCCAGGTTCTGAAACTTGAAGCGGACTATGCGCGACCCAAGCTTATCGAGTCGATGGCACTGGTGCGGGTTCGCCTGGCGGGAATCTGTTCGACGGACCTTCAAATACTGAAGGGTTACATGGGTTTCCGAGGTGTTCCGGGCCATGAATTTGTGGGAGAAGTTTGCGAAGGACCAGGTGGGTTGTTGGGAAAACGCGTGGTAGGCGAGATCAATTTCGCTTGCGGACATTGTTCTTATTGTTTTCAAGGTCTGGCGCGCCACTGCGCTGACCGGCGTGTAATGGGGATCCTGGGAGCGGACGGCACGTTTGCCGAATACGTCGCCGTCCCTTCAAGCAACTTGCACCTGGTACCCGACGGACTGGACGATGAATCGGCCGTTTTTACCGAACCCTTGGCAGCCGCCTTCGAAATCCTTGAGCAGGTTCAAATCAAGCCCAGTGACAAGGTGTTAGTTCTTGGCGACGGAAAGCTGGGTCTTCTTTGCGCCCAGGTTCTGCACGCTTCGGGCGCTCAAGTAACCCTCGTGGGAAGACATCTCAAGAAACTGACGATCGCGCGGCAACTAGGGATCCCTGGTAGTTTGCTTGACCAATGGCAACAATCAAGGGCAGACGTCGTGATCGAGGCGACCGGTTCTACGGCAGGCTTAGCCATGGCACTGAGCCTAGTGCGGCCGCGCGGCACGCTGGTCCTTAAGAGCACGGTCGCCGAGCCACACACGATTTCGCTCGCTACTCTGGTTGTAAATGAGATCTACGTAGTTGGCTCGCGATGTGGTTTATTTTCCCCCGCCCTGCGGGCGCTCTCATCCAAGGCCATCCGGGTGGCTCCACTTATCGACCAAGTCTATTCTTTGGCTGACGGCGTCGAGGCTGCGGCACACGCAGCACGACCTGGCGCTCTTAAAATCCTCTTGCGCTGCAGCTGAGGCAGGCCGGTCCCGGAGAAACCTTGGAATCCCAAACGGTTCGTCGACCAACCAAATCAAAGGCTCGCAACACTCTGCTCTCCTTCGCGTTCACCCTCGCTCTGATCACATATCTGGATCGTATTTGTATTTCGGCGGCGGCTCCATTCATGATGACCGACCTCGGTCTTTCGATGCTTCAGATGAGCTTCGTGTTCAGCGCATTTACGCTCGCTTATTCGATATTTGAAGTACCAACCGGCTGGATGGGCGATGTGTGGGGGCCTCGTCGCGTCTTGACCAGGATTGTGGCGTGGTGGTCGGCCTTTACGATGCTAACGGGCGTCGCCTGGAACTACTCTTCATTGCTGATAACGCGATTCCTCTTCGGAGCGGGTGAGGCCGGAGCCTTTCCCAATATTTCCCGCAGCTTTTCCCGTTGGTTTCCTGCGGTCGAAAGAGGGCGGGCCAATGGTGTGCTCTTTCTCGGATCTCGCTTGGGAGGTGCTCTGGCCCCCGGAATTGCTCTGCTCTTCATCCAGTGGTGGGGATGGAGAACGAGCTTCGTTGTCTTCGGGTCGATCGGGATCCTTTGGGCGCTTGCGTGGTTCCAGTGGTACCGGGATGAGCCCTCGGCCCATCCCGGGGTTGGCCCCGAGGAACTGGCCTGGATTCGCCAGAACGAGAGCTCCGCACCGGCGACGCCTCAAACTCGAGCGGGTGTGCCGTGGAAACAGATCCTTGTCAACAGCAACATCTACGCCATCTGCGGGATGTACTTTACCTTTGGCTATGGGCTCTATTTTTATTTCACCTGGCTCCCTACTTACCTGACGAAGGCTCTGGGATTTGGTGGCTGGGCCGGAGGTGTTCTGGCGGGTCTTCCGTTTCTTCTGGCCGGATTCGCAGATATGGCGGGTGGGTGGCTGACCGATCGGCTCGCTCGCTCCTACAGGTTAAAGGTGGCGCGGTGCTGGCTGGGCTGCGTGGCTTTCTCGGGTTCAGCCGCAATGCTTGTTGCTTCGACCCAGGCGCACCACAGGCTCGCAAAGGCCATCTGGCTTGCCATCGCCCTCGCCTCGGCAGATCTTGCCCTCAGCGCCTGTTGGGCAGTCTGCGTCGACGTGGGTAAGAACTACGCCGGCGTGATTACGGGTTTAATGAACACCTTCGGGAACCTGGGGGGAGTTTTGGGTCCTCTGGTCGTGGGCGTCGTGATAGAGCAGGGCGGAAACTCCTGGGAAATCCCGTTCTATATCTCCGCGGGGATTTATGCAGTCGGAGCGATGCTCTGGCTGGTTATCGACCCCACGAGACAAGTCAGCCCCACGGGATAGCCGAATCATCAACTCGCTTCCGTCTGCCGGCAATTCGGGACCGTTCAATCTCGCCCTCGATACTCGAACTTGAGGCGGATTGCCGAGTTACGCGATGGTCTGAGAAGACATGCGTTTGAAAGCCGTATTCCGATAGGTCGCGACCGGCGAGGGGGATAAAAGAATCGCGTAGAAACTAAAAAGCCTCAGGGGCGTTGCCCCTGAGGCTTTTTGTTGAAGCAAATCCGGCGACGACCTACTCTCCCACGTCGTTGCCAACGCAGTACCATCGGCGCTGAAGGGCTTAACTTCCGTGTTCGGGATGGGAACGGGTGTATCCCCTCCGCTACAGTCACCGGAAAGTCGTTCTAAGAATCCGGTTGAGAACCAGCAGCCTTACGAATCAGGCAAGAGAGCAGGTTGCCCAGAGGCTCTGATCTCGCTCGGGATTCCAAGCAGGGTAAATTTTATGGTCAAGCCTCACGACTGATTAGTACTGGTAAGCTTCATGCGTTACCGCACTTCCACATCCAGCCTATCACCTGGTAGTCTTCCAGGAGTCTTCAGTCCCCCGAAGGGGAAGGGATATCTCATCTCGGGGTGGGTTTCACGCTTATATGCTTTCAGCGTTTATCCCGACCGAACTTAGCTACCCAGCGGTGCCGTTGGCACGACAACTGGTACACTAGAGGTTCGTCCATCCCGGTCCTCTCGTACTAAGGATAGATCCCCTCAAATATCCTGCGCCCACCACAGATAGGGACCGAACTGTCTCGCGACGTTCTAAACCCAGCTCACGTACCGCTTTAATGGGCGAACAGCCCAACCCTTGGAACCTTCTTCAGCTCCAGGATGCGATGAGCCGACATCGAGGTGCCAAACCTTGCCGTCGATATGAACTCTTGGGCAAGATCAGCCTGTTATCCCCGGCGTACCTTTTATCCGTTGAGCGATGGCCCTTCCATGCAGAACCACCGGATCACTAAGTCCTGGTTTCCCATCTGCTCGACTTGTCTGTCTCGCAGTTAAGCGTGCTTATGCCTTTACACTCGATGGCTGATTTCCAAACAGCCTGAGCACACCTTCGAGCGCCTCCGTTACTTTTTAGGAGGCGACCGCCCCAGTCAAACTACCCGTCAAGCAATGTCCCCCGCCCGGATAACGAGCGTAGGTTAGTATCTCAGAACAGTAAGAGTGGTATCTCACCGGCGGCTCCCTGCAGGCCGAAACCCACAGTTCGTAGCCTCCCACCTATCCTGCGCATACCGCACCGAAATACATTGCTAAAGTGTAGTAAAGGTGCACGGGGTCTTTCCGTCTAGTGGCGGGTAACCGGCATCTTCACCGGTATTACAAATTCGCTGAGTCACTCGTTAAGACAGTCGTCAGATCGTTACGCCATTCGTGCAGGTCGGAACTTACCCGACAAGGAATTTCGCTACCTTAGGACCGTTATAGTTACGGCCGCCGTTCACCGGGGCTTCAATTCAGAGCTTCTCCCGACTTGCGTCGGAATAACCCCTCCTTTTAACCTTCCGGCACCGGGCAGGCGTCACACCCTATACGTCGATTTTTTGTCTTCGCAGAGTGCTGTGTTTTTAGTAAACAGTCGCCTGACGCTATTCGCTGCAACCCACTTCAGCTTCGCCTGTGAAAGACTACACTTACCATGGGCGCTCCTTCTCCCGAAGTTACGGAGCTAATTTGCCGAGTTCCTGAACGAGTGTTCTCTCAAGCGCCTTAGGATTCTCTCCTCATCTACCTGTGTCGGTTTGCGGTACGGTCACCTGCATGGCTCACTAGAGGTTTTTCTTGGCAGTGTGGAATCGGCCGGTTTATGCCTTACGGCTCCCCATCGCCTCTCGGGGTTAATGCCCGGCCGGATTTGCCTGACCAGACCCCCTACGGGCTTAGCCCTACACTTCCAATCGTAGGGACAGCCTATCCTTCTGCGTCACCCCATTGTTGATAACGCCACACGGGTGGTTGCCGAATGTTGACGGCATCCCCATCGCCTACGCCTTTCGACCTCGGCTTAGGGACCGACTGACCCTGGGCGGATTAACCTTCCCCAGGAAACCTTAGATTTTCGGCGTCGCGGGTTTTCACCGCGATTATCGCTACTTATGCCGGCAGGGTCTCTTCCAATACCTCCACCATCCGTCGCCGGATGGCTTCGCAGGCTTATAGAATGCTCCCCTACCAATCCCGCTTTGCAGCGGCAGTTCACAGCTTCGGTAACGAGCTTTAGCCCCGTTGAATTGTCGGCACGGACCCACTTGACCAGTGAGCTGTTACGCTTTCTTTAAAGGATGGCTGCTTCTAAGCCAACCTCCTGGTTGTCTGTGTGTTTCCACATCCTTTTCCACTTAGCTCGCATTTTGGGACCTTAGCTGGTGATCTGGGTTCTTTCCCTTTCGACTATGAAGCTTAGCCCCCACAGTCTGACTCCTGAGGTCGCAATTTTCGGCATTCGCAGTTTGGTTGGATTCGGTAACCCGGGAAGGCCCCTAGTCCATCCAGTTCTCTACCACCGGAATTGAAATCCTCAAGGCTAGCCCTAAAGCTATTTCGGGGAGTACGAGCTATCACTGAGTTTGATTAGCCTTTCACCCCTACCCTCAGCTCATCCAAGCTGTTTTCAACCAACACTGGTTCGGACCTCCGGTAGGTGTTACCCTACTTTCATCCTGGCCAAGGGTAGATCACTCAGCTTCGCGTCTATTCCATGCAACTGATTCGCCCTGTTCGGACTCGCTTTCGCTACGGCTCCACCTAGCGGCTTAACCTCGCTGCATAGAATAACTAGCCGGCTCATTATGCAAAAGGCACGCGGTCAGCTGTACCCGGTCCGAAGACCGAGCCCTGGCCTCCCACTGCTTGTAGGCATGCGGTTTCAGGTACTATTTCACTCTCCTAGCAGGAGTTCTTTTCACCTTTCCCTCACGGTACTGGTTCACTATCGGTCGAAGGATAGTATTTAGCCTTAGAAGATGGTCCTTCCAGATTCCCACAGGATTTCTCGTGTCCCGTGGTACTTGGGTGTGCCACCCAGGAAGTCCGATCCATTTCGCCTACAGGATTCTCACCTTCTGTGATGAGCCTTTCCAGGACTCTTCAGCTATGAACCGGTTTTTTAACTTCCCGACGGAGCTGCAACCCCATCCGGTAGCATCCCGCTACCCCCCATACACAACGCTTGCAGGCTTGAACGTGTACGAAGTTTAGGCTCTTCCCTCTTCGCTCGCCGCTACTGGGGGAATCGCTTTTGCTTTCTCTTCCTCCGGGTACTAAGATGGTTCACTTCCCCGGGTTTGCCTCGCGCTCCCTACTTTACTCAGGAGCGGATACCCCGATATTACTCGGGATCCCTTTGAAGGATTCGGAAATCCCCAGATCAAAGCCTGTTTGCGGCTCCCTGAGGCTTTTCGCAGCTTACCACGTCCTTCCTCGCCTTCCTTCGCCAAGGCATCCACCGTATGCCCTTAGTAGCTTGACCATAAAATTTACTCTACCTGCAATCCCTGTAGGGATTACCGGAAAATTCAATCTTACGGCCTCTTTTTACCCGTCTCTTTTGCCTGATTGTCAAAGATCGTTTCCGGATCATACCGGAAATCAAGAACTCAGCGTCGTGAGCCCTTGATTTCGAGTACATCCAACAATGGTGGAGGTAAGCGGATTCGAACCGCTGACCCCCTGCTTGCAAAGCAGGTGCTCTTCCAGCTGAGCTATACCCCCGTCGCTGATTCTGCCTTCCCGCCCGGCTCTTCCAGCTTGGGTTTATGGTGGGCCTAGGTAGAGTTGAACTACCGACCTCACCCTTATCAGGGGTGCGCTCTAGCCAACTGAGCTATAGGCCCATCCGAAGTCGCCTTTCCGCGCCTCCTCGGCCTTCACCGCTTCTCATCCTTCGCGGGGCCCAAGCTCCCCAGATCTATCCTGGTGGGTTTCCCTCAACCAGGAACAAACCGCAGTGATTGGGCTGCGGATGCCTGAATCCCTGGAAACTAGATAGGCGCGCCAGAATCACCTCGGATTCCACTTTCCCCTTTCGGGTACCGCGGAACCCAATCCTTTAGAAAGGAGGTGATCCAGCCACAGGTTCTCCTACAGCTACCTTGTTACGACTTCACCCCAATCATGGATCATACCTTAAGCACCTGCCCCCTCTTGCGAGGTCAGCCTGGCGATTTCTAGTACAACCCACTTTCGTGATGTGACGGGCGGTGTGTACAAGGCCCGGGAACGTATTCACCGCAGCATGCTGATCTGCGATTACTAGCGATTCCGCCTTCATGCAGTCGAGTTGCAGACTGCAATCCGAACTGAGATCGGTTTTTTGAGATTAGCTCCCCCTCGCGGGTTGGCGACCCTTTGTACCGACCATTGTAGCACGTGTGTAGCCCGGGACGTAAGGGCCATGAGGACTTGACGTCATCCCCACCTTCCTCCGGCTTTTCGCCGACAGTTCCCCTAGGGTTCTCAGCTTAACCTGTTAGCAACTAAGGGCAAGGGTTGCGCTCGTTGCGGGACTTAACCCAACATCTCACGACACGAGCTGACGACAGCCATGCAGCACCTCGATAACCGTCTCCGAAGAGAACCCCATGTTTCCACAGGTCGCAGTTACCGTTCGAGCCCCGGTAAGGTTCTTCGCGTTGCGTCGAATTGAACCACATGCTCCACCGCTTGTGCGGGCCCCCGTCAATTCCTTTGAGTTTCAGTCTTGCGACCGTACTCCCCAGGCGGGGCACTTAACGTGTTAACTCCGGCACTGAGGGACTCAATACCCCCAACACCAAGTGCCCATCGTTTACGGCTAGGACTACCGGGGTATCTAATCCCGTTCGCTCCCCTAGCTTTCGCGCCTCAGCGTCAGTTTCTGTCCAGGTAGCCGCCTTCGCCGCAGGTGTTCCTCCCAATATCTACGCATTTCACCGCTACACTGGGAATTCCACTACCCCCTCCAGAACTCAAGCACAGCAGTTTCAGATGCAATTCCCGGGTTAAGCCCGGGGCTTTCACACCTGACTTGCCTTGCCGCCTACGCGCCCTTTACGCCCAGTAATTCCGAACAACGCTTGCCACCTCCGTATTACCGCGGCTGCTGGCACGGAGTTAGCCGTGGCTTCCTCAGAGGGTACAGTCAATGCCCGTTGCCGGGCGTTTCGTCCCCCCTGACAGGAGTTTACGACCCGAAGGCCTTCATCCTCCACGCGGCGTTGCTGCGTCAGGCTTTCGCCCATTGCGCAAAATTCCCCACTGCTGCCTCCCGTAGGAGTCTGGACCGTGTCTCAGTTCCAGTGTGGCCGTACGCCCTCTCAGGCCGGCTACTGATCGTTGCCTTGGTGGGCCGTTACCTCACCAACTAGCTAATCAGCCGCGAACTCCTCCTTGAGCGACCGGAGCCTTTGATCCCCAAGCCATGCGACCCAGGGATGTTATGCGGTATTAGCCCCGCTTTCGCGGGGTTATTCCACTCTCAAGGGTAGATTGTTCACGTGTTACTCACCCGTCTGCCACTATACTTACGGAGTTGCCCCCGCTTTCCCGTTCGACTTGCATGTGTTACGCACGCCGCCAGCGTTGATTCTGAGCCAGGATCAAACTCTCCAATTAGATCGAAGAGGCCCTAAATCCTTAGATTTAGGGTTTTTTCACTGGTTTTCGGATTTTCTTAAGGAATGATTCTTGGCACGCTCTATCTAGTTTTCAAAGATCAGGCAACCGATAATCCTAAGTACTCGGTGACTGCTTTGTCAATACACCGAATCAGGCTTTTATCGGTACGCCGACAAGGGAGCGAATAATAGCTCTCGGTAGGTCTCTTGGCAAGTCTTTTCGCAAAAAATTAACCACCGAGACGCGAAAACGTCAAGAAACATGCATGGAAACCTTCGCTCCAGGCCTCTTGACCGTCGCCACAAGTCCACTGTAAGCTGCCCTTTCACAACGGTTTTCCAAGCCAGACTGCGCTGCCCCAAGCGAGCAATTGGCAAGTCAAAACTTTAGCGTCAATAAGTAGAGCTACGAGGGAAAACAATGAATCAAGGGGACCTTCGCAAGGCTTTTGCGAAACACCGAATCAACAAGGTCAAGATCGGAGGGTTCGACGTCGACGGCGTACTGCGCGGAAAGTACATTGCTCTGGAAAAATTCTGGCCGGCTGTGGAATCAGGCCTGGGGTTTTGTGACGTTGTTTTCGGATGGGATTCGAATGATGTACTTTACGACAACGTCCAGCTCACCGGCTGGCACACCGGTTACCCGGACGCCCTCGCTCGCATCGATCTCGATACTTTCCGACTAATTCCCTGGGAACCCGGGGTCGCTTTTTTCCTCCTCGACTTCGCCTCAATCCAAAACCAGCCTCTCGAAGTATCACCCCGCCAACTCCTGAAGAAGATCGTCGGCCGGGCGCGAGCGATGGGGTTCGAACCGATGATGTCTACCGAATACGAGTTCTTTATCTTCAAGGAAGACTCTCACTCGGTGAGGGCTAAGGAATACAAGAACATGATTCCTCTCTCTCCCGGCATGTTCGGCTACAGTGTCAGCCGCACCGGTACTCACGCCGAACTCGCCAATTCACTCATGGACAGCCTTCGTGACTTTGGAATCCCGCTCGAAGGATTTCACACTGAAACAGGGCCGGGCGTATACGAGGCCGCGATTCGCTACGACACCGCGCTCGCGGCGGCCGATAAATCCGCGCTTTTCAAGAATGCCGTGAAGCAGTTCGTTTCCCGGCAGGGACTGATTGCCACGTTCATGGCTAAGTGGAACCAGCATCTTCCGGGCTGCGGTGGACACCTTCACCAGAGCCTCTGGGATCCGAAGTTGAGAAAGAATCTCTTTTCCGATGCCCGAAACCCTGACGGGATGTCTTCCTTGATGAAGAACTATATGGCCGGCCAGCTCGAGCTGATGCCAGAAATCACGGCGTTGATTTGTCCTACCGTGAATTCTTACAAGCGACTTGTCCCTAATACCTGGGCGCCCACAAATGTGAGCTGGGGATTAGAGAACCGGACCACTGCCTTGCGCGCCATCGCAGGCCCATCACCAAAATCAACCCGGGTCGAATATCGGTTGGCCGGCGCCGACCTTAACCCCTACATCGCGATGGCCGCCAGTCTGGCATCCGGCCTTTACGGCATCCAAAAGAAACTCGTCCCTTCAGGACCCTGCAAACAGAATGCTTACACAGAGCCCGATGCTGTGGCCCGCCCACTCCCTCGCTCCCTGATCGAGGCAACAACGAAGTTAAAAGACAGTGTGCGTTTGCGGGAAATCCTGGGCGAGGAATTTGTCGCCCATTATGTAGCCACCCGCGAGTGGGAGGCAAGACAATCTCTGGCCGCAGTTACCGACTGGGAGCTCGAACGATACTTCGAGATCATCTAACGCGCAGTCCCTCTCGCTCGTCCTTTGTGATGAATAGCTGCACAGCAGGATCAACCCACGAGAATCAGATAATCAGGCGCATGATAGATCGACCCTCACAATCGGAGCAAGACGTCGCTGATCTCAGGAGTCTCGGATACGCTCAAGAGCTTTTCCGCACGATGGGCGGCTTCTCGAACTTCGCCATTTCCTTTTCTATCATTTCGATCCTGACCGGCGCGGTCACGCTCTTTGACTACGGTTTGGCGATGGGCGGACCGGCGGAAATGGCATTCGGGTGGCCTCTCGTTTTCATGTTCACTCTGATGGTGGCGCTCAGCATGGGTGAACTGGCCGCTGCATATCCGACCTCGGGCGGGAATTATCATTGGGCTGCCATTCTTGGAGGGCGCTCATGGGGTTGGTTTACCGCCTGGTTCAACATTATCGGTCTCACCTCGGCCATTGCAGGAATTGATTACGGATGTGCTCAATTCCTGACTCCACTGTTAGGTCTCCCGTCCAGTACGCGAAGCATCCTTGCGGTCTATGCGGTTATCCTGATCTCGCACGGGCTGATCAATCACTTCGGCATTCGACTTGTGGCCTGGCTTAACGATCTCAGCGTTGGAGTTCACATTGCAGGAGTACTGGCTATCGTTGCCGCGCTCCTGCTGTTCGCGCCCAAGCAGCCCCTGTCGTTTTTCGTCCAGACCTCTACCGAAAGCGGTAAGCCATACTGGTGGGCATTCATCCTTGGACTGCTTCAGGCGCAATGGACCTTCACCGGATACGAGGCTTCAGCGCACGTCTCGGAAGAAACCGTAGACCCGCGACGCAGTGTGCCATGGGGGATGGTGATGTCCGTGGTCGTCTCCGCAGTCGCAGGCTACTTCCTGCTATTCGCGCTCACGCTCTCAATTCCCAGTGTTCCAGCGGTTCTGAATTCCACCGATGCGCAGGGAAATCACATTCCGGCCGTGGTCGCAATCCTGCAGCAGAGCCTGGGAAACCTGGCGGGAAGCTTGATGTCAGCGCTAACCGCGGCGGCAATGTGGTTCTGCGGCCTCTCGGCTGTAACGTCGAACTCACGGATGATCTACGCGTTCGCGCGCGACGCGGGATTGCCCATTTCGGCGCTCTGGCAGCGCGTCAGTCCCAAACACCTCACACCGGCGCCAGCGATCTGGCTTTCGATTGCTACCGCATTCCTGGCCCTGGTCTGGAGCGGCGCCTACTCGGTCGTCACGTCGATCAGCACGATTGCGCTCTACTTCTCTTACGGAATTCCGGTGATGCTGAAGTTCCTGAAGCGCGGGAGCGCACTCTGGCAGGCCTTTTCGGGTTGGCATCTGGGAGTGCACTCTCACTGGATCAACGCGGTCGCGATCGCGTGGACCATCTTCATTTGCGCCATTCTCGTGATGCCGCCCAATGAGTTATCGGGAAAAACTATCGCCGGCATGACCGCGGGCCTCGGCCTATGGTTCTGGGCCTCGGAACGCCATCGATACCGTGGCCCCAAACTGGCCAGCGAGACTCTGATCCAGGCCGCCGAAGCCAAGCGGGACCTCGCCTGAAAAGGACGAGCGGCAAAGATCGGTGACAGTCACGTGAGCCGGTTACTGGTGGCCGATTCCTGCCAACAAGCCGCTAGAAGACAATCCTCAAGCCGACCTGGAGCTGACGCGCTCCGGCCCCTTCGACCGTCTGGGTCGAGGTGATGCGTCCGAAATTCGTCGCCGAGATGTTGGTCGCCGGATTGCCGAAGTTTGGGTGATTGAAGAGGTTCGCCGCCGAGCCCTCGATCTGGAAATACGTCTGCTCGTATAGCTGAAACCTCTTCTGCAGCTTGGCCGAGAAAACCTGTGTTCCCGGGCCCACGAGAAGGCCCGGCCCGACGTAGCCGAAGCGGCCCGCGAGCGCAGGAGGGACCACGAATGCATGCGCGGTCGAACCAGGCAGCAATGCTCCGGCCGCTCGACAGGTTGCCGTCGCCCGTGTATCCGGGGGCCCAGTCGGGCCGGTCGCTCGCGCGAGAGCTGACGTTCGTCCCGCTCGGATCAGTCGCGCCGGAAGTGACGGGGCTCAGGAACTGACCGGTCTGCAGCAGCAGGATTCCCGAGAACTGCCAACCCTTCACGACCCCGTTCGCGACGCGCCGGGCTGTCGTGTCGGCGCTCGCGAATCCGAACGGCAGCTCGTAAACAAAAGTCGTGAGCCATCGATGACGCCGGGCGGGTGACACCTCCGCGTAGTCCATGGCAAGATCGAACCTGTTCGTGGGAACGTTTCCGGCCTCTCCAGCAAATGCGCTGCTAGACGAGCCGCCCGTGTCGGTCAGGTTCTTGGACCAAACCCACGAGGACTGAAAGTAGAGACCCTGCGAGAAACGCTTCTGCCCCTCGATCTGCAGCGAGTGATACTTGGCCGAGCCGATCGGGTCGCGGCTGTAGACGATGTTCCAGTTCGGAAAGGGCTTCAGCGCCCGCGCCGTCGCGTAGCCCACAGTGTTCGGCCCGATCTGGTTCAGGTCGGGGCTCGAGAACAGCCGGATCGTGTGCGACCCGGTGTAGGTGACACGCAGCCCGGTGTTCCAGCCCAGGTCGCGTTCCACGGTCAGATTCCACTGTTGCGCGTACGGGTCGGGGCCGCGCGGGTCGTTGCCGCGGCGGAAATCCTGAGTCCCGATCGATCCGATCGTTCCCAGCCCCGACAGGAACGGATTCGGGAAGGCCAGTTGGGGCCGGCCATCGACGAGGGTGTTGTCAAACGTGCGCGTGTCGGAGGTGTGGATCCCGACCAGCGAGTAAGAAACGGCTCCAACAATCGTCACCGTGTAGGTGCCATAACCGCCCCTCACCACGGTTCTGTTATCGGCAAAGGGGCGCCAGGCGAAGCCGAACCTGGGAGAGAAGTTGTTTTTGTCTGACCAGCGCAGCGTCTTGGGCCAACCCGCCTCTTCGGCGGTAACGATCGGGCTACTACCGATCGAAGCGAGGAAGCCCGGGGCGGTCAGGGCCAGGGATTCCTGGTTGGGAACGATGACGCGCCCGCCCGGAAAGTCGCGATCGAAGTTGGCAATCTGAAGACTCTCGTCCCAGAAGGCTGGATGGTACTCGTAGCGCACGCCGTAGCTCAGCGTAAAGCTTGAGCCGAGCTTCCAGTCGTCCTGCACGAAGTATCCATGATGGTAGGTAGAGGGATTGACGTCCGGCCCGGTGTTGGCCAGCCGCGTCCGGTTCGGGTAGCCGAGCAGGAAGTCAGCGAAGGGCTGGCCCGAGAAGCGGCCGTCGAATCTATACTCCCCCAAGTCGTCCCCCGAGAAGAACGAGACATTATCCGTATACCGGACGCGCCGGATATCGGCACCGAACTTGAAGGTGTGGCGCCCCTTGATCCAGGTCAGGTTGTCGGCGAACTGGATATTCCGGCTGAGCTGGCCGAAGCCCCGGCTGCGTCCGGTGCCTGAGATGCCCGTGATGCCGAAATCCGGGACGCTCGCGACTTGCGGCAGGTCGGGGCGTAACCCCTGAATGCCGAGCTCCTTGACAAGCGCGGGGCCGTCGAACGGCTGCCCGTCCGGGCCGAAGTCGACCAGGCGCGGGCGGCTCGAGAACCCGGAACGGAACTCGTTGATCAGGTTCTGGCGCAGGATGTAGTTGTATGCGACCGTCAGCGCCCGGATCTTCGTTGCCTCGCGCGCGTCTCCGAGGGTCACGAGTCCGATCGGGCTCGTGGTGGTGACGTTTTTGAAGGTATAGCGCGCGAAGATGGTCTGCTTGGTGTTGAAGACGTGGTCTCCCCGGATGTCGAAGCCGTTGTTCTCATTCCCTCCTGGCTTCTGAAGCCGGTGGTTCGGGGAGGCGATCGAGTTCCCGGGCACGTTCTGGCGTGGGTAAAGCTGCTCGAGAATGTTGGTCGACACCGAGCTGATCCGGTTCGACGGAATGATGTTGCCGGCGAAGGGCTGGCCGGTGAGCGGGTCACGGATCGTGCCGCCCAGGCTCGAAAGGTCGCCGGTGCGCCAGGAGTCGGGCGGCACGGTGATATCGAGCTGGCTCTGGGCACGGTAGCGCAGCCCTTCGAAATCGCCGAAGAAGAAGGTTTTGTTCCTGATGATCGGGCCGCCGACGGCAAAGCCGAAGTCGTTTGAGATCTTGAACGGCGCCGAGGTGCGCGTCGAGAAGTAGTCCTTGGCGTCCAGGGCGCCGTTCTGGTGGTACCAGTAGACCGCACCGTGCAGGTTGTTGGTCCCGCTCTTGGAGGTCGTGGTGACGTCGCCCGCCTGCGCGAACTCGGCATTGTTGCTGGTCGTCGAAACCTTGATCTCATCAATCGCGTCGGCTGACGGGAACATCTCCGTGATGATCCCGTTGCTTCGCATGTTGTTGCTCGAGATGCCGTCGATCGAGGAAGTGGCCATGAATGGCAGGCTGCCGCCCAGCGACATCTCCGATCCCCCCGGGCTTGGCTGCACTCCCGGCGCGAGCGCGATCGTCGCGAAGACCGTGTTGGTTGTGCCGGCCCTGAAGTTTACCGGCAGAGCCAGGAGCTGTTCCGCCGACTTGCTATCAACGAGCGTCGGCGCGTCGGTCGTGATAACCTGACGCGCTTCCGTCACCAGGACCTCGGTCGCTGCCCCGCCGACCTCAAGCCGCGCGTCTACCCGAATCACTTCTCGCGCGCGCACCACCACGTTTTGAGTTACGAACTTTCGAAATCCACCGTTCTCGATGGCGACCTCGTACGTTCCGGCTGGCAGATTGACCAGCGAGTAGTTGCCTGCCTCGTCGGTAAGGGCCGTACGCACCTCGCCGGTCCCCTTGTTCGTCGCCGTGACCGTGGCCCCGATCAGGATGCCACCACTCGCGTCCTGTACAGTCCCACGGATTTCACCATAAGTGGACTGCGCCCAACCGGGCGGGGGTCCGGCCAGCGACAAAAATGCCGAAAGCAGACAAGACAGACTTGCGCACTTCAACCCATTCTTCATAACCTTCCTCTCCGATGAGCGCAGAACTCCGCTCATGCTAACGTCCTTCGATGCAGAATGAGCGGAGGTTAGCAAATCGGTCACCGGTTTGCAGCAAAGAAACCCCATGCAGGCAAAAACAGATGCTTTCACACACATAACAGCGCTATCATGTTCGCTCCAAAATGGAGCGTGATTTGTGATCGAGCACATGGTTTTATTCAAGGTCAAAGCTGAAGCAACGCCCGCGGATGCGGCTACCATGATTCAGGAGCTAAAAAAACTGAAGGGGCTCATACCTGAAATACAGGAACTCACCTGCGGGGCGAATACGAGCGTCCGGAACCAGGGATTCACGCACGGTCTTCTGGTAAGAGTCCGATCACCAAAGGACTTGGAGACCTATATTGCCCACCCTGAACATCAGCGTGTAGTGGCGCAGCACGTCCGTCCCATTCTTGAAAGCGTGATAGTGGTC
This sequence comes from uncultured Acidobacteriota bacterium, assembly GCA_963827655.1. Classification (GTDB taxonomy): domain Bacteria; phylum Acidobacteriota; class UBA6911; order UBA6911; family UBA6911; genus CAWHCF01. Next base: position 178,749 of record CAWHCF010000008.1, on the reverse strand, counting down.
GATTACGAACCCTGATTTCAATTTGGGTACCGCCGGAGCCCGAGGTGGCTCGGCAGATGACGGAACTCGATCACATAGTAAGGGGGATAGCCAGTGAGGATCATCCGTACCGTACTGGTTTTTCTTGCCTGTTCATTCCGCTCCTTCGGGCCGAGAACTGGCCGCAGTGGCGAGGACCGTCGGGAACCGGCGTGTCGCCGGAGAAGGGCCTTCTTACGGAATGGAGCAGCGAAAAGAACATCGCCTGGCGAGCGGAACTGGGCGGCCTCGGGGTCTCGTCGCCGGTGGTGTGGGGCGACCGCCTGATCGTGACCTATCAGACCGGCGCGAGTGCGCTGCGGCAAGGACGACATCCGACCTTCGTCCAGGAAGGAAACCCCGCCGAGCTGGGCGAAACACCGCTGGGAGGAGCCCGGGCCCAGAGTCGGGACGATAAGATTGTCTTCGTCGTGGCGGCTTACCGCGCTGCCGACGGACACAAGCTCTGGGAATACAAGCTGGACGTAGAAGGCGAACCACCCGAGGTGCACGAGAAACGCAACCTGGCAACTTCCAGTCCTGTGACCGACGGCGAGCTTTGGTACGCGTGGTTCAGCAACGGCCAGATAGCCGCCCTCGATATGAACGGAAAAGCGGTGTGGGTACGGCATCTCGGGAAGGAGTACTCAGTATTCGATCTCGATTGGGGTCACTCCAGCTCGCCTGTGCTGTACCGCGACCGCTTGATCCTGGTGTGCTATCAGCGGACTTCGTCCTATCTTCTGGCGCTCGACAAAAGAACAGGCAAAGAGCTGTGGAAGGTCGATCAGGGACAGAACCTGAAGTCGTACAGCACGCCGCTGGTGATCGAGACCCCGCAAGGTCCCGAGTTGATAGTGAACTCGAGCGAGAACGTCGAGGCGTTCGATCCGGCCACCGGCAAGTCGCTCTGGAAATACGTGGAGCCTACACGCTTCGCCGTCCCCATGCCGGTTTATCACGAAGGCGTGCTGTACATAAGCAGGGGTTATCGCAGCGGCCCCTATATGGCGCTGCGCGCCGGTCAGAGGGGCGATATCCCTAAGAGCAAACTCCTCTGGCACGTCGAAACCGGCGCGCCCTACACATCCTCGCTGGTCTACGACAACGGACTGCTGTATATGGCGTCGGAGATGGGTATCGTCACCTGCACCGACGCCAGGACCGGCGAGCGGGTGTGGCGCGAGCGGCTGGGTGGCATATACAGCGCGTCGCCGGTGGTCGCCGACGGGAAGATCTACCTGTTTGGCGAGAACGGCGAAACTCTGGTTCTGCGCGGAGGCCGGACACCTGAGGTTCTGGCCCGGAACAAGCTCGGGGTGCGAGTGCTTGGATCGCCCGCGTTTTCCAACGGGAGAATCTTTATCCGCGGTGACCGGCAGCTGATAGCGGTTGGCTCGACTTCACGCTGACTCATAGGGATTGACACGCACTTGCCTTAAACCGCTACGATTCGGGAATGCAAACTAGGCTTGCGTGTACAGGTCGCGTCCTATTTCGAGCTTGCGATTTTGAGCGATCGCCTCATCCGCTTTAAGAATCGCTGTGGCCGCCTTAAGACCTGTTTCGCCGTCGCAGAGGTTTGGCTCCCCGTTGCGTATCGTCCGGGCAAACCCTTCGATCTCGAGCTTGTAAGCGCTCACGGCGCTAAAACCACTCGAGCCCGCGCCCGCGACGGAACTGCCGGCTGCATCTCTGCTCCGGCTCTCGGAGGCCTGCATCACGGGACCTCCGGTCTCCGCAGTTACGGTCAGCTCCGAGGGCTTGCCGCGCTGTCCCTCCATGAACAGCAACGCCTCGGTCTCGCCGCCCAGAATAATGGTCCCCTTTGTTCCCATGAACTCTTCGTAATAGTGATCGAACGCGTTGGATTGAATCGCGGAATAGGTGAGGGTGAGGTTCTTGGGATACTCGAAGATGGTATAGATATGGTCGTTGACCTCGCGTCCGTCCTTGTATCGGTGTATCCCTCCGCTTCCCACCACGGCTTGCGGCGCAGCACCCGTGAACCAGTTGACGACATGAACCTGATGGCTGCAGAGCTCGGCCATCATGCCGTGAGAATACTTCGAGTAAAGTCTCCAGTTGGTCAGATGCTCGATGCTCGGGTAACCCCACGGCGACGGGTCGAATTTGGGGTCCGCAGGTTTGCGACGCCAATCTCCGTTGCGGTGCCACAGGGCTCGAACATGGTAGATCTCCCCGATGGTTCCTTCATTGATGAGCTGGTACGCCTCGTGGTAAAGCGGGCTGTAGGCACGCTGATGACCGATCTGTAGATTGCGCCGGGCCGTACGCGCCGCCTGGATCATCTTCTTGCAGTCTTCGACGGTGTAGGCCATCGTCTTTTCGCAGAGGACGTGCTTCCCGGCCTGAAGCGCCTCGACCGCAATGGGCCCGTGGGCCCACAGCGGAACCGCAATCAGAACTGCCTCGATATCCTTGCGCTCCAGGAGCTGGCGATAGTCGGAATACCCTTGCGCATTGGCATCGTGGTTCTTGCGAGCGATTTCCAATCCTTTCTCCAGATTAGGCGGATAGATATCGCACACGGCCACCAGCTTTAGAAAATTGGGGTTGCTGTTCTCCATCAAAACCCGGCCCTGCCCTCCCGGGCCGATGATTCCAGCTCGCACCGGCTGGATCGAACTCGACTTCCAAAGCAGTGCTCCCGCGGCCGGAAGAGTTGCTACGGCCTTCATAAAGTTGCGGCGGCCGAGTTGTTTCTCCTGTTCGGTCATTGCCATCTCTCCACTATTTCGTCGTGAGGTTTTCGAAGCGCTGCTGCGACCTGGGCTCTGGTGTGGCGCTCCGACCTTCTCCCGCGGATCCAATTGTGAATCAGCAGGTCCAGTCCGGATATTTTTCCTGTATTGAAGGCCAACCCGACGCTCAGCGCAAGGATCTCGATCAACACCTGGTTCACATAAAGCTCAAACCCTTGCGGCGTGATAGGGGCAAACCCATGTATGGGAAAAGGGGGATGAGCCAGATAAAAAAGCAGCAGGAGCAAGATGGCTGCTAACGAGGCGGTGCGTGTGAACAGCCCAACCATCAAAAGCAATCCAAGGATCACCAGACCCCAAACCGTGGCCTGATCCGCCATGCCCAGCCACCAGGATTCCTGAGACAGTTTCTGAAACCACGGTCCCAGGGGACCCGTCGCCGTTCGCAGATAGTCCCCTGAGGACCAGTGCGCAACCCGCATTTTTCCCATTCCCTGGTAAAAGAGATGCCAGCCGACACTGAAACGAAAGAGAACCAGCAGGAACTGTTGCCAGCCGGTCAAAAAGTCACTTCGAATCAACTCCACACCCCTGTTTGCCGCAATGTCACTCCCCAGCAGAGGGGAGCCGGACGGGAATTACTCGCTTCGCCTTCCTCCGTCGAGGAAGCTGGAAGCACTATAGTACCAACTTGAGGATGTGCCTCACAATAACTCTGAACCTCCCCGGGGTCCATAACGAAAAAGGCCGTCGAGAGAGCCTCGGCACGGGCGGCCGTCGCCGCCACGACCGAGCAGAGGAGATTTCCCATACCGGGCCGCCCCGAACGAGGATCAAGGATATGTCCGAAGCGCTGTCCGTTCGCGGTAAAGAATTGTTCTCCCACACCCGAGGTTGACATTCCCTGATCCAGTAGAGAGAACGAGCCCAGGTCACCCTGCAGAACCTGAGGATCGCGAATACTGATTTCCCACCCCGGTCCCCTGTTGGAGTCTCCGAATGCGAGAACGCTGCTATGCCCGGCGTGAATCAGAAAATCCCGAAGCCCCGCCTTTCGGAGTCGTTCTGCCGCCCGATCCAACGCATATCCTTTGCCGATCGAGCCGAGGTTCAGCTCCACTCCCTGGCGGCAAAACGAAACGGAGCGGGCGGCATCGTCGAAAGTGACTTTGTCCCAACCGGTGACCTCTCGGGCCGCGCGTAATTCCTCGTCGTTGGGGAGTCTTCCCTTCCGCTCAAAAAAACCCCAACAGCGAATCAAAGGCCCCGCCGTAATGTCAAAGGCTCCGCCGGTTTCTTTACCTAGGCCCGAGGCAAAACGCAGCAAGAGGTACAATCGCTCCTCCACGGCAACCGGGGACAGGAACGCCGTGCGGTTGAGACGACTCAACTCGCTGTCCTCCCGATAGACCGTCATCTGGGCCTCAAGTCGATCCACTTCATCCAGAGCCTCGTGTACCGCCGCCACAAACGAACGATCTTGTGGGCGGAGGAAGACTTCGAATTGGCACGCCATGGCTCGACGGCTTATCCGCAGGTAGTACCCGCCGGAACCGGCCATATCAAACACCGGCCCCGTGTTCTGCAACGGCCGCCGCAGGCTGGGGGCGCGCAGAATCTCTCGCCGCGAAGTTCTCGAGCGAGACCGTACCTTTTGCGGTCTCATACGAACCTCACATGGCAGAAGCGCAGTTTGCCGCAGCGCAGTACGAATTCCGAGAGGTGTTCGGGGATTGACGCGGTTACTTCGGTGATCTTTTCGCCGTTGATCGAAACCGCTCCTGCCTTGACCAGTCGCCGCGCTTCAGTCTTGGACGGCGCCAAACCGCAGCGCACAAGCACGTCAACCAGGCCCATCGAATCCTGGCCGCGTGGAAGTGTGAACTCGGGCATCGCTTCCGGGAGTTCGCCGCGCTGGTGGACGCGCGCGAAGTGTTCCGCAGCCTGAACAGACGCCGTTGTTCCGTGGAATTCCTCTACCAGCCGTTTCGCCAGATTGCCTTTGGCAGTCATGGGGTGGAGTTCTCCCGACTCCACCTCCTTTTTCATTCGTTGAAGGTCAGCCAGCGGAATTTCCGTAAGCAGTTCCCAGTAACGGAACATCAGAGAATCAGAAATCGACATTACTTTCCCATAGATTTCTTCCGGAGCGTCGTTGAAACCGATGTAGTTTCCGAGCGACTTGCTCATTTTCTCGACGCCATCGAGGCCCTCGAGCAGCGGTGTGGTGAGGATCACCTGAGGCTCAAGACCGTACTCTCGCATGATATCGCGCCCTACCAGAAGATTGAACTTCTGATCAGTGCCGCCCAGCTCGAAGTCGGCCTTGAGAGCCACGGAATCAAATGCCTGAACCAGCGGGTACAAGAGCTCGTGGATCGAGATCGGCTGATTGGACTGCATTCGGTTTGTGAAATCGTCGCGCTCGAGCATCCGCGCCACGGTATAGCGGGAGCAAAGCCGGACCCAGTCCGTGGAAGTGAGCGCCCCGAACCACCGGCTGTTGAAATCTATGACCGTCTTGTCGGGGTCCAGGATCTTGAATACCTGGTTCTTGAACGTCTCTGCATTCGCATCGATCTGCTCCTGGGTCAGGGCGGGCCGGGTCTTGGAGCGCCCGGAGGGATCGCCGATGAGGGCCGTGAAACTCCCGACCAGAAAAATGACCCGGTGGCCCAGGTCCTGGAAGTGTTTCATCTTGCGCAGCAGAACGGCGTGGCCCAGGTGCAGATCGGGAGCGGTAGGATCGAAACCGACCTTTACCGTCAGGGGCTTGCTTGCCCGGATCGAACCCTCCAGTTTCTTCAGCGCCTCTTCCGGGCTGATTATTTCTACAGCTCCCCTCTGCAGGCACTCAAGCTGCTCCACAGCGCTTTTCATCTCCACCTCTGAAAACTCCGGTGACAGGCACCCCTTTGCTATTTAGCCAGCCATATGCCGGAATATAATCGTGAAAGGCTTATGTGAAAAGCGGTGCCTGTCACCGAATTCCGTTCACCGAATTCCGATCCAGGACGAGGGCGATGGCACGCCAATAGATGGAGTGTTCCTGCTCCAGAATCCTGGACGAAAGGGAATCCTCCGTGTCACCCTCCCGGACCTGGACGGCCCGCTGGATGAGGATGGGCCCAGTATCGACTCCTTCATCCACGACGTGGACGGTGCACCCCGTAATACCGACTCCGTGTTGGAGGGCCTGCCGCTGCGCATGAAGCCCTGGGAATGATGGTAGCAGGGACGGATGGATGTTCAAGACTCTACCCTGATACTCCTTCAAGAACTCGGCCCCGAGGATACGCATGAATCCAGCCAAGCAAACGAGCGCCGGTTGATAGGGCCTCAGGTTTGCAAGCAGAAGCCGATCGTATTCAGGGCGGGCCATACCCCGGGAAGACAACCACAGCGAAACCAGGCCCAGTTCGCGGGCGCGCACCAGCCCCGGAGCAGTCTCGACATTGCTTATGACGCAGCATATCTCAGCGTCGAGATCGCGGCGCTTTATGGCATCATGGATGGCCAGGAAGTTAGATCCCCGTCCGGAAAGAAGGATTGCAATTCTGCGATTGTCGTTCATTACCTGGAATCTTTGCGAATCCCCGGGGGTCTCCGACGCGGTGGGTACGAATACCGCGCGCTAAGCGTAGTGAACCTTGCCGTCCCCGGCTACAATGGATCCAATCTCGTAGCAAGGCTCGTTACGCAAGGCAAAATTTTCCCTGACGACCCTGCTGTCCTCAGCGGAGACTACAAGGATCATGCCGATTCCCATATTGAAGGTGCGAAACATCTCGACTTCGTCGATGTTTCCGAGGCTGCGGAGGTAGTCAAACACAGGAAGAACGGGCCAGGCACCTCTGTGAATCGCCGCAGCAGTCCCTGGCGGAAGGATCCGGGGAAGATTTTCGGTTATGCCCCCACCGGTGATGTGTGCCATCCCCTTGAGCCACGACGTGTTCAGAAGAGGCTCGAGGAGTGGAAAATAATTCCGGTGGGGCGTCAGCAGGATTTCTGCCACGGTAGTCTGCAGGCTTGAAACGAGATCGCCAGGTTTGTGCCCCAGAAGATCAAAGAAGATTCTTCGTGCCAGCGAGTAACCGTTGGTGTGGAGTCCCAACGAAGCCAGACCAAGGACGCGGTCTCCTGGTGTGATCTTCGTTCCGTCTACAACTTTCTTTCGGTCTACCACACCCACGATGAATCCTGCCAGATCGTATTCGCCCGGGACGTAGAAATCGGGCATTTCAGCCGTCTCACCTCCGATCAGGGCGCAGCCGGTCTCCTTGCATCCTCGAACCAGCCCCGAAATAATGTGTTCGACGATATCGGGTTCCAGCTTGCCGCAGGCAATATAGTCCAGGAAAAAAAGAGGTTTTGCGCCTTGAACCATTATGTCGCTGACGCAATGGGAGACGAGATCGTAGCCGACAGTGTTGTGGCGGCCGGTCATTGCCGCTACCTTCAACTTGGTCCCTACTCCGTCACAGCTCGAAACCAGGAGCGGCTCTTCATATGCCTCCTTGTCGAATTTGAAGAGGGCGCCGAAGCTCCCGATATCAGTCAGGACTCCTGGGCTGAAGGTGTCGCGCGCGAGTCGCTTGATTCGCTTCTTCGCTTCGACCGCCGCATCAATGTTGACTCCGGCATCGGCGTAGGTCAGGCCTCGAGAATAAGACTTGCTCATAGGATTCCCTGGGGTCTTCGCGTCTTGTGGTAGATGGAGTCACTTCAAGAAAGCGACGTGGACAACTCTACCAGGTTCTTTCCGAAGAGCTCTTTCTGCCTCTCCTGATGGACCACATCGGTCGGATACCGATCGGTAAAACAGGCCGAACAGAATTGCTTCTTATCTTCAACCGCCTCGAGCAATGACTCGAGGCTGAGGTATCCGAGCGAGTCGGCGCCGATGAATTCCCGAATATCATTCACCGATTTGGTCGAACCGATGAGCTCCCGTTTTGTCGGCGTGTCAATACCGTAGTAGCAGGGACCAATGATCGGAGGAGACGTAATCCGCACGTGAATCTCCTTGGCCCCCACGGCGCGAATAATGTGGACAATCTTCTTGCTCGTGGTGCCGCGCACGATCGAATCATCGACCAGGATGACCCGCTTGTCGCGCAGGATTTCCCGAACCGGGTTCAGTTTGACCTTGACTCCGAAGTTCCGGATCGATTGTTTGGGCTCGATGAAAGTTCGGCCCACGTAATGGTTCCGGATCAGACCAAATTCGAGCGGTATTCCGCTTTCCTGCGCGTAGCCGAGCGCCGCGGATACACCCGAATCCGGGACCGGAACCACGACGTCAGCATCCGCGGGATGTTCTCGGGCCAGGTATCTTCCCAGACGGTGCCTGCTGGTGTTCACGCTCCGTCCAAACACCAGACTGTCGGGCCGGCTGAAATAGATATGCTCAAAGACACAGTGAGCGGGGTTTTCCCTGGGAAGGGGAAAACTGGATTCAAGCGCATCGTCCTCGACCATCAGTACCTCTCCCGGCTGGACGTCTCGAATATACTCGGCATCAATCAGATCAAAGGCACAGGTTTCCGATGCAAACGCCTGACGGCCATCCACGCGCCCCAGGCACAAAGGCCGGAAACCGTGGGGATCGCGGGCTACCAGGAGATACTCGGAAGTCAAGACTACCAGCGAGTAAGCTCCCTGGATGATGCGCAGCGTTTCGATGAACGCGTCCAGCAGCGTGCGCCGTCTCGAACGGGAGAGAAGGTGGAGGATGACCTCGCTGTCGCTCGTCGAATGAAAAATGGCTCCATCGCGCTCAAGTTCACGGCGGAGTTGCGCCGCGTTGGTCAGGTTTCCATTGTGCGCCAGCGCGATGGGGCCACGCCAGCAGTCGATAAGAATCGGTTGAGCGTTCATCGCGGCGCTTTCACCCGCCGTTGAATAACGCACATGTCCGATGGCGGAGTCCCCCGGCAACTGTTCCAGTCTGCTCTCGTTGAAGACATCGGCGACATGGCCCATGCCGCGCTGGAGGTGGAGTTTCTTGCCGTCCGAGCTCACGATTCCGGCGGATTCCTGCCCCCTGTGCTGGAGGGCATAGATTCCAAGATATGCGAGCCGGGCGGCCTCCGGATGAGAAACAATAGCGAAGACACCGCACTCTTCGTTCAGCTTATCCCAGGGAATCATCTCAACCTCTAAAGATTCAGGGACAAAGACTCCGTACCAGAGACCTGCGTAAAGACGGCGAACGGAAGCTCTACCGCATGGATTAGAAGCGCCTGTCACTGAATTTCGCCACCGAATTTCCATCTTTCCAGAGCCCGATCCCATGCGCAAGAAACTTCATCACTTTTCGCCGAAAGAAGCTCGACACCATTATACACAACGCGTATGGAGCCGGACGTGACTCTTCCGCACGTCTTGATAAGAATTCCCTGTTCCTTCGCCAGGCTGACGAGTGGATCCAGGGCATCTTGCGCCACACTCAACAACACGCGTGACGGTCCTTCGCCGAAAAGGGCTCGATGCGGGTAAGAATCTCCCCCTGCGCTCAGCTCGAACCCCAGCGAGGGCCGCGCCGCAAGCGCGCTTTCCAGAGCGGTTACCAGAAGTCCTCCCTCCGAGCAGTCGTGCGCCGACTGAACCCAACCGCGGCCGATAATTTCTGCGAGAAATCTCTGAACCCGGACCTCGAGCGCGAGGTCCACTGGAACTGGAATTCCCTCCACGCGCTCATGAAATACCTCGAGGAATTCAGAACCTCCCAGCCCCACCGCTTCACCACCCAGGAGAATCAGAAGATCGCCGGGGCGTCGGAAACAGCTCGGCGTAAGCCGGGATTCACTCTCGATTATCCCCACCATTCCAACTACGGGCGTAGGATAGATTCCGACACCGCTGGTCTCGTTGTAGAAGCTGACGTTCCCTCCCGTAATCGGAGTATTAAAAGCAAGACACGCGTCTCTCAGTCCATCGATGGTTTGGGAAAACTGCCACATGGTCTCGGGGTTTTCCGGACTGGCGAAGTTGAGACAGTTGGTCGCTGCCAGCGGAAGACCGCCGGAGCACACGATATTCCTGCAAGCCTCCGCCACCGCCGACCGCGCCCCATTGATCGGATCCAGATAGCAATATTTCGGATTGCAGTCAGTCGACATCGCCAGCAGTTGCCGGCTCCCCTTGAGCCGCAGTACGGCCGCATCGAACCCGGGACCGGCGACCGTGTTGGTGCGCACCATATAATCGTACTGTTCCCAGATCCAGCGCTTGCGGCAAAGGTTGGGAGACGACATCATTCGAAGGACAGCCTGGCTCCAATCATCAGGCGCCGGCAACGCGTGTTCCTCGAGTCTCCGGACCCGATCCAGATACTCGGGCTTGCGCATGGGCCGTTGATACACCGGGGCTTCTTCCGATAGCGCGCGATTCGGAATCTCGGCTACGGTCTTGCCGCCGTGGAATACGCGAAGCCTCCCATCCCTGGTCACACGCCCGATCGCGACCGCATCAAGTCCCCAGCGCGTGAAGACTTGCCGGACTCGGTCCTCGTGTTCGGGACTTGCGACCAGCAGCATGCGCTCCTGCGATTCTGAAAGCATGATCTCGTACGCCGACATGCCGGCTTCACGCTGGGGGACGAGATCCAGCTCGATCTCCATACCGGTTCCGCCACGGCTCCCCATTTCGCTCGTGGAGCAGGTCAGACCCGCCGCGCCCATGTCCTGAATTCCCACCACATAACCACTCTCCATCGCCTCGAGACATGCTTCCAGGAGCAGTTTTTCCATGAAGGGATCGCCCACCTGCACGGTGGGCCTTTTCTCCTGGGACCGGTCGTCAAACTCCTCGCTGGCCATCGTGGCGCCGTGAATCCCATCCCGACCGGTCTTAGCTCCGACGTAGAAAACCGGATTACCGATCCCTGTGGCGCGTCCGTAGAACACCTGATCTCGCGCCGCAATTCCCAGGCACATGACGTTGACGATCGGGTTTTTGCCGTAGCGCGGTGAAAAGACCGTCTGGCCGCCGATGGTTGGAATGCCGATACAGTTGCCATAACCGCCTATTCCCGAGACCACCCCTTCGACGATCAGGCGAGTTCCGGAATCGTCCGGAGATCCGAAGTGCAACGCGTTCATCAGAGCAATGGGACGGGCGCCCATAGTGAAGATGTCGCGAATTATGCCCCCCACACCGGTAGCTGCGCCCTGGTACGGTTCAATATAGGAGGGATGGTTGTGCGATTCGATCTTGAAGATCGCCACCAGGCCGTCGCCGATATCAACTACCCCTGCGTTCTCTCCGGGACCTTGCACGACACAGGATCCTTCAGTCGGGAGCCGCTGCAAATGAACCTTCGAGCTCTTGTAGCTGCAGTGCTCTGACCACATGACGGAAAAAATACCCAGCTCGGTCAGGTTCGGATCGCGTCCGAGGATTTCACGGACGCGCTGGTATTCTTCGGCCGTTAAACCGAGGCTCGCAATCGTCTCCTGCGCAAACGCTATCACCATTGCCTCCCAACCAGTCGGCACCACTACTGCTAACTGCCTACTGCTTCCAGCAACGACGTGAAGACCTTTCTGCCATCGTCGGATCCCAGACAGGGTTCGGAGGCCCGCTCCGGATGAGGCATCAAGCCCATTACGTTCCCCGCTTCGTTGGTGATTCCTGCAATGTTATTCAGGGAGCCGTTGGGATTGCCTTCGTCGTCGACCACGCCCGAGGGAGAACAATAGCGGAAGAGAACCTGACCCTTCCCTTCCAGCCGCTCCAGCTCTTCCGGAGACGCATAGAAATTACCCTCGTTGTGAGCGATGGGCATGCGCACCACCTGGCCCCGTTCGTAGGTTCGACTGAAAGCAGTGTCGCCTCGTTCAACCCTGAGATCCACATAACGGCAGATAAACTTGAGCCCCCGGTTCCTGAGCATCGCACCCGGAAGCAGTCCCGCTTCCTGCAGAATCTGAAAGCCGTTGCAGATTCCAAGCACCAGCCCGCCCCGTTCGGCATGTCGGCGGACTCCCTCCATTACCGGCGAGAAACGGGCGATGGCGCCCGTTCTGAGATAGTCGCCGTAAGAGAATCCGCCGGGCAGTACGACCAGATCACAAGCCGGGAGATCCCGGTCTCCGTGCCACAGGAACTCCGTGTCCGCTCCCACACAGTACCGGAGCGCATGATACGTGTCGTGATCGCAGTTCGAACCCGGAAAGACGACCACGCCCGCCTTCATGCCTGACCTCCGTCGGGCCACTCGATGCGGTAGCTTTCGATCACCGGATTTGACAGCACTCGAGAGGCGATGGCTTCCACCTTCTCTCGCTCCGCCTGGTCGCTCAGACTTCCGCGCCAGCAAATCTCGAAGTATTTTCCCTGCCGCACCTCCGCAGCCTGCGCATAACCCAAGGTATTAAGAGCCTTTTGAACAGCTATCCCCTGCGGATCCAGGACGCTTGGCTTCAACGCAACGAACACTCGAACGATCATCGTTTTCTCCTCGGCCCGGGTCGGCCGCGACCCATACGCGTGATATCCTGACTCGCGTCCCCGAATTTGTCCAATTTATATTGATTATGGTTTCCATAAGTTTATATTATACTACCCATGGTTAAACGGCCCGGATCGCGGTGATAAAGGGGCCGAATAAAGCCACTCGATCATGGATCTCGATCAGATTCGCGCTTTCCTCGCCGTGGTGCGGCTGGGCAGCATCTCGCGGGCTTCGCTGGAGCTTTATCGCACTCAACCGGCCATCAGCCTGAAAATTCAGAGCCTCGAGGCTGAACTGGGCCATCGATTGCTGGAACGGCGGCGACGCGGGGTCACCCTGACTCCGGCCGGGGAAATCTTGCGCCGAAGAGCCGAATCGATTCTGGGCGAATTGGAGACTCTGCGCACGGAATTGGCTGACTTGTCGGCTCGGCGGGTCGGGCGGGTCTCACTGGGCGCCAGCGACACAGTCTGCCTCTACCTGCTGCCGCGAGTTCTTCGCCAGTTCATCCAGAAGTATCCGGGCATCGAGCTGAGGCTCTTTACGCAGATCTCGCGGCGGGTCCTTGATCTGATAAGCTCGGACGAAATCGACGTGGGAATCGTGACGCTCCCGGTGGCGGCCGAAGGGATCGAAGCGCGAAAAATCTACCAGGATCGGTTTGTTCTGGTTTTTCCCCCTGGCCACCCGTTCGAGCGGCGGCGCCACCTCCGGCTTGCCGATCTACACGATCAGCCGATCATTCACCTGAAACCTGATACCGTGACCCGGGAGTGGATCGACAGCCTGCTGGAGCCTCCAGGACTCAAGGGACAGGTACGCATGGAGGTGAGTACGATCGAGGTGATCAAGCGGCTGGTGGAAGTGGGACTCGGCGTTTCGCTGCTTCCGGAAATGTCGGTCGCCGATGAAGCGCGCACAGGACGGCTGCGCACAGCAAGAATACGAGGAACCGATCTCACCCGCCCGATGGGATTGGTGCACCGGCGCGACAAGTATTTTTCCTTGGCCCTGACGGCCTTCGTGGAAGATCTCGTGGCTTATACGAAACAGGCGTCAACCGGCTCGTCTCCCTAGCCTCCGCAATGAAGATCCCGCACGATGTGGCAACGTATTTTGGAGTAGTTGAGGAGCTGAAGGCCGACAGAGAGGCCCGGCCGTGAAGCAGGGACTGGAGTCTGGCCATTTCGCGGGCGCGGCCGCAAGCTTACGCACTCAATTTGGCTTGCTACCGCCTTCGTTGGGCGAATCTTGCTTCGTCTTGTGCGAGCACGGTTGGCACACCCCAAAAGCGGCGTACTTCATCAACCCTATGGCTGCTTGGCAAGATCCACGTAATCCACGATGCCGATAATGGCGGCATCAACCGCAGCTCCGGGTCGCCGGATCACCCACCCCGCACTCCAACCATCCTGGGTCACCACGACCTGGTCTCCAGGTCCGGAGTCAAGCGTGTCGAGGGCCAGCAAGCTTTCGCCCTTCTCGCGGCCAAGCAAGTCCAGAGGCTGCACTCGAAGGATCTTGCTTCCGAGATGACTGGGATCCTTTTGAGTGGCAACCACATGTCCAATCACGCGCGCCAGGATCACAGCTGGACCTTCATTCCATCCCAGGAATCGACGATCCCCACGATCGTGGCATCCGATGGAACTTCATCCGGAAGAAACGGGAAAGAAGCTTCCTTCCCTTTCACGTAGTAAACCATTTCACCGGCGCCCGCGCCTATGGAGTCAAGCGCGATGAACGCTCGTCCGCTGGCCCCGCCCTGCTCGTTAACATGTTTCAGAATCAAGATCTTCTTCCCGACGAGTGCGGAGTCTTTTACCGTAGCAACCAGATTTCCAACCACACGGGCAAGCCGCATACAGATCTCAAGATCCAGGATGATTCAGCTGAAGCGCGTCTACGATACCGACAATCGCCGTGTCTACCGGATGATCCTTGAGGCCCGTAGCCATCCGCGCCGAGCTTCCGGACACGCATATCACGGTTTCGCCGGCACCAGCTCCAACCGTGTCGACAGCAATTACGTACCCTGTCTCCGCGCCGCTTTCGGGATCGATGGTCTGGACCAGAAGGAGCTTCTTCCCTTCCAGCTTTTCATCTTTGCGGGTGGCGACGACCGTTCCCGCAATACGTCCGAGTATCATTCGGCTTAGCCGTTCCTGGACTTTGGAACAATAGGCAACCGCTCGTCCAGGTTCTGATGCGGCCTGGGTATGACATGTACCGAGACCAGCTCGCCCACACGACGAGCGGCCGCTGCCCCTGCATCGGTGGCAGCCTTCACCGCGGCTACGTCTCCCCGGACGATCGCGGTCACAAGTCCTGATCCGATTTTCTCCCAGCCCACGAGAGTCACTTTGGCCGCCTTCACCATCGCGTCCGCAGCCTCGATCATCGCGACCAAGCCCTTGGTCTCGATCATGCCTAATGCTTCCATCTGTTCGGCCATTTGTCCTCCTCTTATTGCCGCTGAACTCTGTTGACGATCTCGTCTATGATTTCAAACAACTGGCTTCGAGTTAAAGTCACCGTCTCTTCGCCTGAAGCCGCGAAGCTCTCGGCCGGCAGGGGGCAACCTGGAGTCGGCGATGGCTTCAGTACCATGCCCCCCGCCTGTTGCTCGCCCTTATATTGGGAGGCGTAGAGACGACGAAGATCGTCTTCCGAAAGCACGCGTTCGCGTCCCAGAATCTTGGCGACGATACTGATGCGAGCGAAGTGTTCGAGGGTTTCCATCCTGTAATAGGCCGTTTCCAAGTCTTTACCATAAGTTACCGCGCCATGATTACTGAGCAGCAGAGCATCGTGACGCGGGACCAGATCGCGAATAGCGCGGGCGACTTCCTCAGTCGTGGGCGTGCTGTATTCGGCCAACGGAATGCACCCCATCGCGAGAATGACTTCGGGCAGGAGCGCCTTGTCCAGCGCAAGACCCGCAACCGCGTAGCCGGTCGCATAGGGAGGGTGTGCATGAACTACCGCGTGCACATCAGGACGAAGACGATAGACCTCGAGATGCATGAGCGCTTCAGAGGAAGGGTTTCGACTCCCTTCAAGTTTTTTCCCATTCAGATCCGTCTTGACGATGTCGTCGGGTTTCAAGTAGCCCTTACACATGCCGGTGGGTGTGAAAAAAAGAACGTCCCCCAACCGGGCGCTGATATTTCCATCAGCCGCCGCGATGAACTTGTTCCCGTACAGACGTCGTCCGAGCTCGACGATCTGGTCTTTGATAGCAGTCTCGGAATCCATCATGACTTGCCCACCGTATGATTCAGGAGCGATCGTTTTATAGCATACTTCCGCGGCAAGATGTTTCGCGTTTCTTGGCGTCCTCGCGGTGAATGCCGCTTAACAGAATCATCATGAAGCCTATTCAACGGAAGAACTCGCTGCCGGCTCTCGCGGTCGAGTGGATTCCCAGGAGTCAAGATAACCCGCCACAACCGAGAGGAGAAAAGGCGGTCAAGGCAGACAATCCCATTCGTAGTGGATTGGAACCCAGTCTGGCCGCAGCGCGTTTCGTATCGCCGTGATGACATAGTGACCCGGAGTATTCACCGAAACGTGCTGCCTTCCGCTTGCGTCGGTGGTAAGCCAGCTCATAAGGCTCCGGACGGGAGAAGAATCGAGCGTGTACCGACAGTCGACCTCCATCTCTGCCCCGCCGATTACTTCAATGGTTGCAACCTCTCCCTTTCTGATCCGTGGCGGATGAATGCGGATCCCTGACGGCTGAACCGGCTGAATCGGAGGAGGAAGCTCGAGATTCTGAGCCATCGGGGGAACGAGATCCAACGGCCCCCATTCCACCCAATTCGGTCTTGCCGCTTCAGCAGGCAGGGCTTCGGCGAGAAGTTTCAGTCGGTATCCCGTCCCCTGGAGACCTCCCAAATCGATGACTTGATCATCCCAACCGTGTTCGCCCGGAGAATTCTCGGCCGTTAGCCGGCGGGAATACAGGGTCTTGCGGCTGCCCGCCCCTTCAAGACTCACTTCAGCAAACACGCCGCCGCCTCCGGCCGAGGCCAGCACGAGGCCGATCCTGAGCTTGCTCCCCGGAACGATTTCAGGCAAGAGGTGCGAGTAGACAATCCCGGGAACCTGCACCAGGGTATCGCGGCCATCCCCGTTGAGGCCGAAAGAAAATGGGAAGAACGAGGTCTCGTCGACCCTGTTCCAAACGGGGCCGGCGAGTTCCGAATCAGCCGTCACCGAGGCGGTAGCCCCGCGTTTCCAATGATCCCTAATCCGATAGCTCCAGGTGTCAAGCTTCTCCAGGCGGCGCCTCCGGGTCACATCGTAGAGGCGTCCATCGATGTATTTCAGCAGAACCACACGTCCTGTCTCCAGCATCCTTTCGGTCGGAGCGGGACGGCCATCGTCCCAGAATCTCATTCGGATGCTTCGATCGGACAGGAGCGTCCCCGGAAACTGACCACTGTCAAAGTGCCAAGCGATCTTCTCCCCTCTGGACTCTTCGACGTAAAGCAGCGTGTTCGATGTAACAGGAGGCTGAATTCGCCTGATATCGGCCAGACAATTCTCTGTAATCTTTGAGCCGACGGCCATCCAGCTCGATTGGCGAACAGCCATGGCATTTCCTGCCGTCGCTACCGTCACCACCACAACTATCGCGCCGGCCAGCACCCCCCCGAACCGGTTCGCCCAACGCACTTCCCCCGCGCTCTGGGCAAAGATCCAGGCGAGGCCGAGCGTAGGCAAATAAAGATTGTGTTCCCAGGTTTGGGCTGTGACAAAGAGCGCTGGGGCGATGGTTGCCATGCTCCAGAGCGCTCCCGCCATGAAAATATGCTTTCCGCGTAACGCTCCCCGCAGGGTGCAGATTACAACCCAGGTTAACCAGATCATAAGAGGGATCTGTACAACCAGGTCGTACCATTCCGCGCCCATGGAACTCGACAGCCCTGTTGCCTGGACAAATGCTGGAAACTTGGATTGCGCGTTTCTCCAGCTTATCTCCAGCCGGTGAGGCTGGCTGGGATCGGACGGATAGAGATTCCCGCCTTTCACAGCCAGGTGCCAGCCGATGTAGGCTACCGTCACCAGCGCAAAGGGAACGCACATCAGCACGACTCTCGACTTACGCTTCCAGCCGGCGTGGAGATTCCCTTCAGGCGCAACGGAACCGCCAGAACTGATCCCTTCGGTTGGCTGTCGGACACTAATTGCGAGCAGCAGGAGGATAAGCGCGCCAGCCGCAAAGCTCACGGCCGCCTCTTTGCTCAGCAGCGCCAGGAGGAACAAAACCAGGGCAAGCGTGTAATTCCACGGAAAATTCTTCTCGAGAGAGCGGCAAAGGCTCAGACTGGCTCCAAGGAAGAAGAACACGTAAAGGTAGTCGGGAACAAAGGTGTTGTCGTAGGTTACATAGGCTCCGATCGAGCTGACGCCGAAGAAAAAGGCTGCCATCAGGGGGCGCCAGCCGTCGGCAAAGATGTGGCGCGCGACGAAATAGGCGAGTACGGTATTCGCCCCGTGGAAGAGCAGCGGGAAAATATGGTTGCGAAACAGGTCGAGTCCTGCGACCGGATATATCACATAGCTAAACAACACGTAAGCAAGGGGACGGTACTGGCCTAGCCCATCCGGGGAGCGGAATTTAGCCACCACATCTACCCAATCTTCGAGAACTCGACTGAGATAAAAGAGGCTGTCGCCACAGAAGAATTTCTTGAAGTTCGGAGCGTAAATCGCAACCTCAAGGCAGAGGATAGCCAACAACCAGAGCGCGTGTTTTACAGATCGGCGCATACGAAGCCAAAATCCTTGAAATCAAGCTTGGACTCTTCGCATCCTGGTGCTGAGTCCTGTCGCCACCAGAGCAACAAGCGCGAGACAAAACAGCCCGACACCCACATGAAAAGCGAGCGGACGATACACGAACCGGACATGATGCTTCCCGGGAGGCAGTTCGACCGCTCGAAATAAGTAGTTTCCTGAGAAGATCGGAACGGGCTTGCCGTCTATCGCGGCCTGCCAACCAGGATAAAACAGATCAGACAAAACCAGCCATCCCGGTTCGGGAGATTCCGCAGTTATATCCACCGAGTGGAGAGTATAACGGTCGACGCGAGCCGGAATAAGCTCCGGTTTCCCGGAACTGATCGCCGGATGTTTGGACAGTTCTCCTTCTCTCAGACAAATCACCGCCGACTTGAAAGAGAGGAAAGCCGGATCTGAAATCACCTGCAGCGCTTTCTCCTCCTCGTCCACGAAAACCGGCTGCGTGCTGACGAAGGCTCTTGGCCAATAGCCAGGGTTTTCCCACACCTCCGCATCAGAAGTGTGCACCAGCCGAAACCCGGCCGACGCTGCCAGCATGTTTCCCTTGGGACAGAGAATGAATCGGACACCCAGCAGCGAGAGCAAGCCCGGACGCTCGAGCCGCGAAACATCGTTGCTCCAGTAATCCAGACGGCGGAGGGCAGATTGAATCTCAGGATTGTCGCTCCTGAGATATCGCTCTAGCGAACGGTAGTAGAGAGTTTCCTGCGTCCACTTGCCATGCTTGGGCGCCCCGGCCTGCAGCCGGGCAAGAAGATCATGCACTCCAGGATCGATCTTACCGAGTACCTGATAATAGCGGTAAGGTGTCAGTCCTTCGATTCCGCGGACATCTTGCAGCCGGTAGATGACCGAAGTCTCAGGGGGGAGGAACCCGTCCAGGCCGAAGAATCGACTTTCGCCAAGATTCTGCTCGAGGAATTCCACCGACCTGGAGCGCGGCCGCAGATAATCGGTTGAGTATGAAGGATAATAATTGAGCCAGACGCGGAACAAATCGCCCACCGTAAGCGCCACTAGCGCAATGCCGGCATTCCTGGTCGAGAGCTTCCGGTTACGCCACAGCCACAAGATTCCAAAGGCGCCTGCCACGACCACTATCCACGCCATTACTTCCCAAGCCTCAAACCTCCACAGTCCCATCTCGTTTATGGCCGCGCGGAAATGGACCAGCCCGATTGCAATCAGCCCGCTCCAAAGGGCCGCAATCCCGAGCCAAAGGACAGGGATCCCGCTGGGACGGGCGCGTCCTTCCAGGAAGCTGTGCATACCCGCGACAGAAAAGGAGGCCAGCCCAAAGCAAATCAAGACCACGAGCTTGTTGTTATCGATGTTCGACAACACCGGAAGATACTGGTAAAGCTGCTGAGTGACCGGAACATACAACCCCAGAAAACCGAAGGCAAAGACTGAACCTACACCCCAGATAAAGCTGTCTTTTTTCCCCAGAATCAACCCGAGGCCGGCAAAAACCAGGGGAATTGTGCCTACATAAACCGCCTCGCCCAGAACACTGGAAAACCCCCAGAAATTGTTCACATCGCCGAAAAAACGGGGCAACGGCCAGGAAACAAAGGTATACCAGGGATAAAGCTTCCAGCCAAAGCTCCCGCGCAAGCGGAACGCAGCGCTTTCGCGGAGATACTCGACAAATGGGAGAATCTGCGGAGCGGCCAGACATAGCCCGATGAGAGCAAAGAGCGCTACGTTCAGGCAGAGCCTGATACCGCAAGCTCCCAGGCATCGCGCCCGCACCGCAAAATAAAGCCCGCTCGCAAGCGCAATCACAAAGCCGAACTGCGGCTGGCTTCCCAGGAAGAGAAGCCCGTAGCCCGCAGAAACCCAGACAAGGGACGGGGTGGCACGATTGACGATTGACGATTGACGATTGACGATTGAACGATTGACGATTGACGACCGGTGCGGTGGAAAACTTCCGGGAAACGTCGGCCAGGTAATTCTCGAGTGCCCAAAAAACAAAGGGGAGAGTAACCAGGGGAAACACACCGGGATACCCCAACCAGGTAATGGTCTGCCCGCTCAACATGTAGGCCAGGGCTCCCAGCAGGCAGGCGATTTCGTTGAAACCGCATTTCCTGTAGTACAGAAAAGCAAAGATGGCGCAAAAAGCCAGTTTCGATATGCCCACCACAAGCGAGGCCAATCCGAAGGAGAACAGCTTGTAGGCCCAGCTGACAGGAAAGAGCATCCCGGTCTGGGCGCTGGCCAGCAGCGGGGATCCGCAAAAGGAATATGGATTCCACAGCGGCAGGATCTCTCCTCCCGAGCGGAAAAGTTCGGTCCAAGGGTAGATCATGGTCACCAGATCGGTTAGATGGAAGTTCCGAACCGTTTCCAGCTCCTTCGGAACCGAGTCAGAGAAGGGTCCCAGGTGGTGGAGAACATCGAGCGGCAGCAGGACCCCTCCGGCCCGAATGTTGGGAAAGAAATACGCGAAAGCGAGGGCAATGATCAGAGCGAGATATCGACTCCGAGACATTAATGACCGGAAGGGTGCTTCATGATTCTTCGTGTCTTCGCGTCCTGGTGGCGGTCAGGACACGCGGGTATTTAGCTTGCCAATGAAAGCGGACTATATTAGCTTAAGTTTCGTTTTTCGGTTAGACTCCTCTGAATGATCGGGTATCTGCGAGGCCTGCTTCTTTCCAAGAAACCCAACCTGATTGTAGTCGACGTTCGCGGTGTGGGTTACGAAGTTCACATCCCGCTGACAAGTTTCTATGAGCTCCCGAGCGAGGGGAGCGAGGTCGTTTTGAAAATTCACACCCACGTTCGCGAAGATGCATTGATTCTGTACGGTTTTACCACCCAACGCGAAAAAGATCTCTTCCTTCGGCTCATATCAATCAGCGGAATCGGTCCCAAGCTGGCTATTACGATCCTTTCCGGAGGAAAGGTGGAGGAGCTGGCGCAGGCGGTTGCGGACGAAAATGTTCCGAGGCTTACTCTGATTCCAGGAGTCGGCCGCAAGACCGCCGAACGGGTCGTGCTCGAACTGAAGGGTCACATCACGCCCTTCCTGCTGCCCGAGCACGCAGCGAAGTCCGCTCAAGCGAATAAGACCGATGGGCTTCAGGACGACATCGTCTCCGCGCTGGTGAACCTCGGCTACCCGAAAGTCGGAGCCGAACGCGCGCTTTTAAACGTAATCTCCGCGGGTGAATGCGACCGCACCTTCGAAAACCTTTTGAAGCACACGCTACGCCGGCTCGCCGGCTGAAGTTTTCAACCAATCAAGTATGCCGGACCACATCGAAGCCGACCGTAACACGCTACTGAGTCCGGTCTCTCGCACCGAAGAGCAGTCGTTCGAGCTGACTCTAAGACCTCAGACGCTGCACCAGTATATTGGCCAGCCCAAGGTCAAGGAAAACATCTGGATCAGTATCCAGGCCGCGCTGAAACGGGGAGAAGCTCTCGATCACGTGCTGTTGTACGGTCCGCCCGGCCTGGGGAAAACCACGCTGGCTACCATCATCGCAAACGAGCTCAAAGTTCATATACGGGCGACGAGCGGGCCCATCATAGAGAAGCGAGGCGACCTCGCAGCCATTCTCACCAATCTCAAGGCGAACGACGTTTTGTTCATTGACGAGATTCATCGCCTCCACCCGGCGATCGAGGAGATCCTCTATCCCGCCATGGAGGACTTTTACATCGATATTATTATTGGAGAAGGCCCGGGCGCGCGCAGCATCAAGATGCCCCTGCCGCGCTTCACGCTGGTCGGAGCTACTACCCGGGCAGGGCTGCTTACGGCCCCGTTGCGGGGCCGCTTCGGAATCATACACCGCTTGAATTTCTACAGCCATGAAGAGCTGACCGTGATCGTAAAACAATCCGCTGCTATTCTGGATGTCGCGATAGACGACGAGGGCGCCTTCGAGATCGCGTCGCGCAGCCGAGGAACGCCCAGAATTGCAAACCGCCTCCTGCGCCGCGTTCGCGACTACGCCGAAGTGAAGGCCGACGGCCGCATCACCCGAGCCGTCGCCGTCGATGCCCTGTCGGTCATGGATGTGGACATCTACGGTTTTGATGAGATGGATCGAAAGTTGATGCTGACCATCCTGGAGAAGTACAACGGGGGCCCGGTCGGGATCGGAGTTCTTTCGGCCGCCATTAATGAAGATGTCGACGCCATCGAGGATATTTACGAGCCCTACCTCATACAGATCGGATTTCTCGACCGAACCCCAAGGGGGAGAGTGGCCACGAGCCTCGCCTTCGATCACTTCAAGGTTACGCGCCAGGGAAATCAGCGGCATCTGTTCTAGAACCACAAAGTCACGAACACCTCCGCGTTTCTTCGTGTCTTAGCGTCTTGGGGGTGGTAGAATTTTTGCGCCTTGCGGGAGAGTCACCAACGTTGATGCCGAGAGCCGTTGAGCTCGAACTTAAGATAAAGAGACTTGAGCAGGCTATCGAAACTGTGGTTCGGGGAAAACCCGACGCCATAAAGCTCGCCATCATTTCCCTCCTGGCCGAGGGCCATCTCCTGATTCAAGACGTTCCCGGAGTGGGCAAGACGACTCTGGCGCATGCGCTGGCACGCACGTTCGACTGCTCGTTCCGAAGAATTCAGTTCACGAGCGATCTTCTTCCTTCCGACATACTCGGCGTTTCGATATTCAATCAGACGGAGCAGGCCTTTGAATTCCGCCGCGGTCCCATTTTTGCCAATCTGGTGCTGGCAGATGAAATCAACCGCACCACGCCCAAGACCCAGAGCGCACTGCTCGAAGCGATGAACGAAGGCAAGGTGAGTGTTGATAATCAGACCTACCTGCTGCCACGTCCATTTATGGTAGTAGCGACGCAGAATCCTATTGAGCACCATGGAACCTATCCGCTTCCGGAATCACAGCTCGACCGTTTCTTGTTGCGCATCCGAATGGGGTACCCTGAGGCCGAGGCAGAAAAAGAGATCTTGCGCCGCCGGACGGATCGGCCGAGCATCGACCATATGGAACCGGTGCTCGGGTCGCAGGACATCCTGGAAGCCCAGGGCGCGGTGAGCGGGATACGAGTTGACGAGTCACTACTCGATTACATCATGGCCATCGTTGAGGCCACGCGAAAAACGGAATTTCTCGTGATTGGCGTAAGTCCGCGGGGGTCGCTGGCGTTGCATCGCGCCGCCCAGGCGTTGGCCTATTACGAGGGGCGAAGTTACTGTATTCCTGATGACATCAAGCGCCTGGTGCTGCCGGTACTGGCTCACCGGGTGGTTGTCAGCTCGAAATACTCGTCTCCGCACCATCGAAGTGAAGAGGCCGAAACCATCCTTTCAGAAATCCTCCGCGGCGTTGAAGTACCACTCTGACTTCCTGTTTTCACTCTGGAAAAGAGAGGCCGCCCGGGAATTTCTCGCCGCGCTGGCTCTGTTCAGCCTGGCGTCGTTGCTCGTCCTGCTGTCCAAGAGCGCGTCACGCAAAGGCGAAGCCACGCTGGCGGTTTTCTTTACCATCTCGGCCGTCTGTATTTCGGTCATCATCGCACTAACCCTGGTCCCACGGCTCGCTCGCAGGCTCCATGTCAGCCGGCGGTTGATGCCGCTCTCTTTCAGCATCACTCGCGAGGGCGGCGTGTATATCCTCGGAATTTTTCTCCTGTCCGTGGTCGCGATTAACACGGGAAATAACCTGCTGTTCTTGATCGTGTCGGCCCTCTTGGGGGCGATCATCACATCCGGACTCGTGGCTCGTCTCTCCCTTCGCTCCGTCTCGGTCTCGATGCAGATTCCAGAGAACGTTTTCGAGGGGGAGCGCGTTTGCGTGAAAGTCTCTTTACGAAATCCAAAGAGGTTCTTTCCCGCTTTTTCGATCGCCGTCCAGGATAGCAACCACGAGAGATTCCCTTCCCTCTTCGATGGTATCAAGAGGCTGTCGTTCAGGAAGAACCATAACCGCGCCGACCGCTCCGTGCCGGACCGCTCGGTCCTGAGACAGCCGGCCTACTTCCCGCTGGTTCCCGCCCGTGAGGCTCGTTCTGAGCTGGTTGCCCAGACCTTTCCGAAACGAGGGCTCTACCGGCTTGAAGGATTTCAAATTTCCACGCGCTTTCCCTTCGGATTCTTTCGCCGCGGGGAACGGGTGAGAGCGCAGGGCGAGCTCCTGGTTTATCCCTCGATTCGCGAAATTCCCTCCTATTTCCATCTTCTCCCCTTCTTACCGGGCCAGTTAGAGGGCCTGCATGTCGGCCAGGGTGAAAGCCTGTACGCCATTCGCAAATACCAGCCGGGCGAAAGCGTGCGACTGGTCGACTGGAAGGCAACCGCAAAAACCGGCGACCTAATGGCACGCCAGTATGCCCGGGAAGACGAGACCAGGTTTTGCCTGATCCTCGATACCTTCATCGCTCCGCCGGCCGGACCGAATTACCTCGACCAATTTGAAAAAGCGGTTTCACTGGCAGCCAGTCTGGCGGCCCATTTTGTCGAGGAAGGGGCCGAGCTGGAGTTCCTGACACCCAACGAATACGTCCCGCGCGACCTGGGCACAGCGCACCTCTACCGGATTCTCCGTTCACTTGCCGTGGTCAGTTGCCGGCTGTCGGATGGCAAAATGCCACTCGACCTGCAGGCTCAGTTTTCAGGAGTCGTCGAGGCGCAGCCGCTTCAGCAGATTCTATCGGAGAAAATTTTCAAAATAATCATTACCTCCCGGCCCCGCGGCAGCTTTTCTTCGGAAATCTGGCGCTCGTCTCACGTGGTCTATTTCGACGAACTATGAGCTTCGACCGCTATTTCAAACTGTCGTCGTATTGCCTGATTACCTCGGGATTCATTGCAATCGCGGCAACCGGCGCGGTCGATGCTTTCTCGCTCGTCATCTTCAGCATCGCGCTCCCGGTGAGCTGGTTGATCGATACCGGAAAACTGCGCCATCGTATGTCCTCGAGCTTAATGAATTCCCTGGCTCTGGCCTACTTGCCGATTTACCTGATCGACTACCTGGCTCTTTCGGAATCCTTCGCCGTGAGCACGATACGGCTGATTTTTTATGCTGCCGCGCTGAAACTCATGACGCGGTCCACTGACCGTGATTACGTTTATCTTTATCTGGTCAGTTTCGCCCAGCTGTTGGCGGCGTCCACTCTGACGATCGACCTCACGTTCGCGTTGTCGCTGCTGATGTTCTTCCTGGCGGGTACTACCACACTGGTGCTGTTCGAGATGAGACGCAGCAACGCTCGAGCCCAGAGTCAAGGCGGAGTGTTTCCGCTGGTTGTTCGTAGAGAGGCGCGGGGAACCGGTCTGGAGCTCTTTTCCCCCTTTCCGGCTGCTTCCGTGTCCCTCATTGGTCTGGCAATGACCGCAACGATCCTCCTGCTGGCAGTTCCTATTTTCTTCTTGATGCCGAGGATGGCGATAGGACTCTACGCCAGGCCTGCCCGAAACACCCAGATGGTAAGCGGCTTCACGGAAGAAGTGACTCTGGGCGAGATTGGCACGATCAAAGAATCCGATTCGGTTGTCATGCGTGTCAGGCTCCACGAATCCCGGTCAAATTTGCCCTCCGACCTCAAGTGGCGCGGCATCGCGCTGGACTACTATAGTGGCCAATCCTGGAGACGGAGCGCTTCGGCCCGCAGAACGCTGACGCCCCAAGGAGAGTTCTTCAAGCTTGAACAATCCGCTCAGAGCACGCAGCTTCTCACGCAGACTTATTTTCTGGAGGCTCTCTCAACCGATGTCGTCTTCGCTTGCCGCAGGGTTCTGGCATTTTCGAACGAACTCGTTTCGCTGCGACGGGATCTCTTCGACAATTTTTTTACCGCTCCCCATCGATCCCACAAAATCCGCTATACCGCCTTCTCGGATATTACTCTTCCGGATCCATCTCTGATTCCAGCAGCGCTGCCGCCAATCTCCGACGCGATGCGAGAGACCTTTCTTCAGCTTCCCGCTCTCGATCCACGAATCGCCGAGCTGGCGCACAACACAACAAAGTCGATCCCTTCTTCGTTCGGCAAGGCCCGAGCACTCGAGCGCTTTCTGAAGACTAACTACGGGTACAGTCTTGAACTGAAGGGAACCCCGCACAGCGCGGACCCGCTTGCGATGTTCCTCTTTGATGTCCGGAAGGGGCACTGCGAGTATTTTGCGTCTGCCATGACCATTATGCTCCGTCAGCTGGATGTTCCGGCCCGATTGGTCAACGGTTTTCGGACCGGAGAGTACAACAGGTTCGGAGACGCATGGATCGTGCGGCAATATGATGCGCACAGTTGGGTCGAAGCCTACTTCCCTCCTTACGGCTGGATCGAGTTCGATCCGACACCCCCGGACCCAGAACGCCGCCAGAAGCCTTTCCTGAGAGTTGTTTCCAATCTCCTCGATGCGGCGGATCTCTGGTGGATGGAAGAGATCGTCAACTACACCTCCAGGAGCCAGGGTCAGATGCTGCGGGACGCTCGCCAGACCGTCTGGGAGTACGCGCATGCTCTTCGTAACCTCGGGCGCTCCCGGATCAGCCCATGGCACATTCGGATGTGGCTTTCTTCCAACGGAACCGGCCTGGCTGCGCTCGTGTTGCTGGGAGCAATTCTCCTGTTACTGTCGATTCGCTATGGCGCTCAGTGCCGGAATTGCATCCGCCGATGGCTCCGCAAGACGGTCTTACGCGCGCACGCAGCCTCTGCGATCACGAGCCTATATGTCGAGGCGTTGGATCTGCTTCGTTCGGAGGGGATAACTCGCAGTCCCAGCCAGACGCCGCTGGAGCTGGCGCAGGGGCTCCGGTCACATCCCGCATCCGCTCCGTTCACTGCTCTGACCGAGGTTTATAATCAGATCCGGTTTGGCGCGCCGGAAAAGACCAAGGATCTGTCTTATGCCGAGGATCTCCTCCAGAAATTGAGGGATCAGCGGCGCCTTTACCGACAGAAAACCAACCGCTAAGCACACCTGCCGCAGCAGCCACAGTCCAGCGTTGAATGCCGCTTTGCTCGGTTTCCTGGTGCTTCGCGGTTAGTGCGATCTTGATTAGTAGCGACTGAACCACTACTATTGATGGTTTTCAGGAGCCGGCAGTGGCCAAGATTGGGTTTGTCAGCCTGGGATGCCCGAAGAACCTGGTGGACAGCGAAGTAATGCTCGGACTGCTCCAGAAAGCGGGGCACACCCTGACGCCGGATAAATCCGAAGCGGACGTTATCGTCGTCAACACCTGCAGTTTCATCGAAGCTTCGAAAAAGGAGTCGATTGAGACCATCCTGGAGATGGCCGAACTCAAGGAGACGGGCCAGTGCAAGCGCCTGGTCGTGGCGGGATGTCTGGCGGAGCGATATCCGCGCGAGATAGCGAGTGACCTGGTCGAGGTGGATGCCCTTATCGGGACAAACCAGCTCAACCAGATCTGCAGCGCCGTAGAGGGACAGCCTGTCCTGCCGCCCACGTCCTTCGCCCGCAGCGATGCCGATCTTTACCTCTACGATCACGCAACCCCGCGCGCATTGACCACCCCCCGGTATTCAGCCTATATCAAGATCGCCGAAGGTTGCGACCACACCTGCGCCTTCTGCATCATTCCGAAAATCCGGGGCGCGTTCCGAAGTCGGACGATTCAGTCCGTGGTTCAGGAGACGCGAGACCTGGCCGCGCAAGGCGTCAAGGAAATAACCCTCGTCTCACAGGACACCACGAGCTACGGGCTGGATCTGGGACTGCGCGATGGTCTCGCCCGGCTGTTGGAAGCCCTGACCGAAGTAGAGGGCATTCGTTGGATTCGTTTCCTGTATCTGTACCCGAACCTGATCAGCGAAAGTCTTCTGGATGTGATTCACTCGTCCCCCAGTATATGTAACTACATCGACATGCCCCTGCAGCATGCGAGCGCGCCTATCCTGAAAGCAATGCGGCGCGGCGGCGATCGGCGGACGCTTGCGAAACTGGTCGGCAGAATCCGAAAGCGCATACCGGGCGTGACCTTTCGCACCACGATGATCGTGGGCTTCCCGGGAGAAACCGAAGCGGATTTTCAGGAACTCCATGACTTCTGTCGTGAAATGGAATTCGACCGCCTGGGGGTGTTTACCTACTCGCATGAGGAAAACACAACCGCATACGATCTGACCGGCAAGGTTCCGGCTCGAACGGCCGAGGGGCGACGACGCGAACTAATGGAGCTGCAGTCGGAAATCGCGGCCAGGAAAAACCGCAGTCTGGTCGGCCAGGAATACCCTCTTCTCGTTGAAGGCCCATCACGCGAGAGCGAATTGCTGCTGGAAGGGAGATTGGAGTCCCAGGCTCCGGAAATCGATGGCCTGTGCCTGGTCAACGATTCCGAGATCGCTCAGGTGCAGGCGGGCGAGTTCTACACGGTTCGAATTAATCGAGCCCTGGGGCACGACCTGCTCGCCACCATCATCTCAAGAGCTTTCGCTTCTTCGTGACTTCGTGGCGGATCGGCCGTCACCGGCGAACCACAAAGAGAACGCGAAGACGCTGGGATCGACCCATGATTGTCCAATGTCCCCAATGTCACAGAGAGACGTCGTTCGAAGACAATCCCTTTCGCCCCTTTTGCAGCGAGCGCTGCAAGCTGATTGACCTGGGAAAGTGGGCTTCCGAAGCCTATCGCGTTCCCACCCGAACGCAGGAGGAAGAGGAAGACGGTCTGCCGGACACCTCTAAAGACGCCACGGGTTCTTAGTGCCGCGCCTAGCCAGAACCGACGACTCCTGACGCCGTCGGATCGTTGCGGCGAGAAAGCCACGTGCCGCAACGTACGACCACGGAAGACCTCGAATAATAACGTGAAGGAACGGCTCTCGCTGTTCCTTGCCAGTGGATGCTACCTGGGCCTCATCCCGGGCGCCCCAGGCACTTATGCTTCGCTGGCGACTACGCTCGCCTTCTTCCTGGTTCATCAAGTTTCAAACCGAATCGTCCCGGAGTTGCACCTGAGCGCGATCGGCCTCATAGCGACCGCCGGCACTCTTGCTTCCGCCGAGGTTGCGCGCAAGCAGAAAATCGAGGATCCCGCAGTTCGTGGTCATTGACGAAATTGCGGGCCAACTGGTCGCCTTGTTCCTGGTGCCGGTCAGTATGACCAATCTCGTGCTCGCGACGGCACTGTTTCGCGCTTTTGATATCTGGAAACCCTATCCCATCCGGAGGCTCGAACGGCTCCCCAATGGCGTGGGCGTTATGGCTGACGATCTGCTGGCGGGAGTGTACGCAGGCGCCGTCGTCCACCTTGTAAATTGGCTGCTCCACGGGTAACCTGCCTCGGGAAGTTTCTTGGCGTTTCTTCGTGTCTTTGAGTCTTCGTGGTATTTGTTAGAACCTGCCGCAAAGAAACCCGAACCTGAGCTTCCATCGCACAGGATTGGCACATCCAATGAAGGCCGAGATCATTGCGCTTGGCTCCGAACTGTTGACTCCTCACCATCTCGACACTAATTCCCTGTTCCTCACCCAGGGACTCAACGAGGCCGGCTTCGACGTCCACCTCAAGACCATCGTGGGAGACAACGAGGGAGACATCGTCGCGGTGCTCCACTCGGCATTGAAGCGATCCGATCTGATCGTTCTGAGCGGTGGCCTGGGTCCCACGGAAGACGACCTCACGCGAACAGCCGTGGCAAAGGTCCTTGGCCGAACGCTGGCCCTCGACCACGGGATTCTGGAAGAGCTGCGACAGAGGTTCGCCAGTCGCGGTTATCGCATGGCCAAGATCAACGAGAGGCAGGCGGAAGTAATCGAAGGAGCCGAGGTCTTGCCCAATCGCTGGGGAACCGCGCCGGGAATGTGGATTGAGGAGCGAGGTGTCCACCTCGTGCTCCTTCCAGGACCTCCGCGCGAGATCAAACCGATGTTTGAGAAACTCGTCATGCCCAGGGCGCAGCAGCTCGGCGGGGGGCGGCGGCTGGTTCACAGGGCATTCAATGTTTCCGGATTTACTGAATCTGAGGTCGACTCGCTGGCTGCCCCGATTTATTCAACTTATTCCAGAGTTCAGACTACCATTCTGACCGCTCCCGGGCACATCGCATTGCGTTTCTATCGATGGCTGAATCCGGGCGAGGAAGCCGGCGATTTGGAGGAACTCAGCCGAAAAATCGCCGAGGCTCTGGGGGACGCAGTATTCACCGCCCACGACGAACCTCTCGAGCTGGTCGTCGGCCGGCTCCTCCGGGACTCATCGACGTCCCTGGCAATCGCCGAATCGTGTACCGGCGGGATGATTGGCACGCTCGATCACCCGGATACCCGGAAGTTCGGAATACTTCCTGGGCGGCCTGACCTGCTACAGCAATGCCGCGAAAGTCAGTCTATGCGATGTTCCGGAAGACCTCATCCGTACGCACGGGGCAGTAAGCGCGCCCGTGGCGGAGGCTTTGGCCAGAGGTGTGCGGCAGAAGTTCAAGGCAGGAGTCGGCCTCTCCGTGACGGGCATTGCCGGACCTGACGGCGGCTCGGCCGAGAAACCGGTCGGGCTGGTCTATGTCGGGCTCTCGGGAAGTGAACGTACCGTCCACTTTCGACGGATCATACCGGGAGATCGCGACGCAATCCGCGAACGCGCTGCTTTCTTTTCTCTCACCTGCCTGCGCGGGTTCTTGCTTCCGCCCGCCGCAAGCCAGAAGCCATGAGGACGTTCATCGCCATACCTATCCCGGACCATTGCAAGAAACTGCTCGACCAGCTACAGCAACCTCTTCGGGCTTCGGGCGCCGATGTGCGCTGGACATTGATTCAGAATATCCACCTGACTCTGAAGTTCCTGGGAGAAGTAGACCCGGGTACCATTCCGCTTCTCGTCGAGCGGCTCCGCGGCGCCCTCGGGACACAATCGTGCTTCTCTCTACGGTTGCACGGAGTCGGCGGATTTCCCGATCTGCGCAACCCTCGTGTGATCTGGTGCGGGATCGAAGGGGATGTCGAAAGATTGAAGCTGGTGCATAAAGAAGTCGACCAGGCATGTGCGCAAGCCGGGTTCTCTGCCGAACAGCGCCCCTTTCAACCCCACCTCACTCTGGGACGAGTGCGGGGGAAAAGGAATTTACACCGTCTCTTGGATTGTATTAAGATCGGCGCCGATCACGAGAGCAGCTTCGAAGCCCGCGAAGTATGTGTGTATCAGAGCACCCTGACTCCGCACGGATCCATTTATAAGATGCTGGCCGGGCTGGATCTTGCATCACCAAGACCCTCCTTATGATCATTGGCTCTGGCGCCTTAATCATCGCGTATCTCCTCGGCTCAATTCCGTTCGGATATATCATGGTGAAACACGCGCACGGCACCGATATCCGCTCGGTCGGAAGCGGTAATATCGGCGCAACCAATGTCTATCGCAAGAGCCGAGCGGGCCGGAATCGCGACCCTCATATTGGACGCGGCCAAGGGTTATGTCGCGGTCCTCGCCGCAGCCTGGCTGACGCGTGATACCGGCTGGCAAGCGATGGCGGCGGTGGCCGCCATTCTGGGCCACATGTTTACGGTTTTCCTCTCATTCAAAGGGGGAAAGGGCGTGGCCACCGCCTGCGGGGCCTATCTGGCCCTCTCTCCTCAGGCGGTAGGCGCTGACTGTCGTGGTTTTCATCGCGGTCGCCGCGCTCACTCGATACGTCTCACTGGCGTCGATTGCGTCCGCGGCGTCATTCCCATTGGCCGTTTACTTGCGTGGCGAGCCGAATGAGGTTCTGGCGGCAGCCATCATCGGAGCGGCCCTGATTGTGGCCAAACACCACCAAAACATCCACCGGCTTCTAACCGGCACCGAAAACAAGTTCGCGCTGGGGAGCCGCTCATGACATCAGTTTGGTTGCGGAGGCTGAATGACTATAAGTAAAGACCTCTTGGAGATTCTGGCGTGCCCTGTGTGCAAAGAAGAGGTGCGTCTGACTTCGAATGAAACCGGGCTCAAGTGCGTAAAGTGCCATCGCGTATATCCCATTCGCGATGACATTCCCGTCATGCTCGTCGACGAAGCTACCATTGAGGAGGACAGCTTAATCGATTGGCAGATTGCGGATTGCGGATTGCGGATTGAAAAAACCGGTTTGCGCGGATTTCAGCGTGAGGAAGAAACTGGTTTTGGTTGGATGAAATTTGCTCGCCACGATGGTTTAATCCGCAATCCGCAATCCGCAATCCGCAATCCGGCTGACTTAGCTGGAGTACTGCAGCAAATTCCTCGGATTCTCCTCATCCGCCTGCGTTCACTCGGAGATTCGATCCTCACTCTTCCACTGATCGAGTCGCTTCACGGGTGGCGCCCGGATTTAGCTCTGGACGTACTCAGCGAGACCCCTTACGCTTCGGTTTTCTCGCGCCATCCCGCTGTTCACGAAACACTGATCGTCAGACCGCGAAACCACTCTTCCGGCGGCTGGAATCGAATTCGAGCGCTCCTCGAGATTCGCCGGCGGCAGTACGGGGCGGTCCTGAACCTCCATGGCGGCACAACCTCGCTGCTGTTCACGCTCGCAAGCGGAGCAAAGCTCCGGATCGGCCACGCAAGCTATCGTGCCGCATGGGCGTACAACGTCCGCATCCCCCCGGCTTCGGAAGTCTGGCAGCGAAGCCGTCTTCACACAGTTGAACACCAGCTGACGCTTCTTCGCTGGCTCGGGCTTCCCGTTTCGGACAAACCGCGCAGCACTCTGCAGATCGATCCGCTCGCCACCGATCGAGTGCGAGACCGGCTTCGGCGCAGCGGCATCAGGCTCGACCACTATTTCTTGATAGCGCCCACCGCAACCCTTTTTACCAAGCAGTGGGAAGAAGGAAAGTTCGCCCAGCTGGGAGATCGGCTTGAGCAGCGGTACGGGCTGCCGGTAGTGTTCACAGGAGCCCCTCACGAATCCCGTACCTTGCACAAGATAGCGCACAGCGCGTCCAGGAGCCATTTCTACTGGTCGGATCTTGATGCCGCCGGGCTCTTCGCTCTCATTCAGGATTGCCGGCTTTTTGTAGGAAACGACGGCGGTGCGACTCATGCAGCCGCGGCGCTCATGAAACCGGTCGTCGTGGTGTGGGGATCTTCGAACTTTGTCGCCTGGCATCCGTGGGGCACGGACTATGAACTGGTTCGGTCCGATCTGCCATGCATGCCCTGCCCGGGATATACCTGCGAGGCCTTTGGAGAGCCGAAGTGCATCCTGGAGATCTCGGTCGAAAGAGTTTTTGAAGCGTGCGAGCGAATC
Source organism: uncultured Acidobacteriota bacterium (assembly GCA_963827655.1). Taxonomy (GTDB): domain Bacteria; phylum Acidobacteriota; class UBA6911; order UBA6911; family UBA6911; genus CAWHCF01. The sequence continues at coordinate 145,548 of CAWHCF010000008.1, read as the reverse complement.
CTGGCCCGGACCGCAGGCTTATCCCAACGACGCGCAGACGCCAAGAGCCCTTCTTAGGGTTCGCGCAGAAATAAGCTCACGTTCTGCGGCAGGCCCCAGGCACGCTGGCGAGGCGCGAGCGACGATGCGTACGCGGGTCGGTACGTGAGGAGCGAGCAACAAAGCCAGCAGGCCTGCGGGCCGCAGCCCGAAGGGGCGCGATCCTGAGGGTGCCGGACTACGCAGCCAAGAGAAACCAGGCCTTAAGGTCGTCAGGAATCTCGAACCCGCGAGACTAGCTCCTCTGGTGTCACCGAGGCTGTGCCAAGCTTCCCTACCACGATACCGGCCGCAATATTCGACAGCACGGCTGCTTCCAGGATCGACAGACGCGACACTAGCCCTAAAGCAAGCGTGGAAATCACCGTGTCGCCGGCGCCGGTAACATCGAATACTTCCCGGGCTACCGTTGGAATGTGCGTCACACGGGAGTCCCCTTCAAAAAGAGCCATTCCTTTTTCTCCGCGCGTCACAAGCAAGTACCGCACTCGGGTTAGTCTGATGATCTTTTTGCCTGCGAGCACCAGTTCTCGCGTATTGGAAATCGCAATTCCGGAGGCCCGCTCTGCTTCCTGTGTATTGGGCGTGATGACCGTGGCCGGCTGGTAGGCGGCAAGGTTCCGAAGTTTGGGATCGATGCACACGATCTTCCCCGCAGCTCGCGCCGCGGGCAGGATCTTCCGGAGCAGAGGCCTGGAGAGAAGTCCCTTGGCGTAATCTGAAATAATGATCGCGTCGGCCCTTTCTAGCGCGGCTTTGAATTGGCGGAATATTCTTTCCTGAATGGCGGCCGAAAGCGGCATCCGGTCCTCGCGGTCGGTGCGGCAGACCTGCTGGTTATGCGCGATTATGCGTGTCTTGACGCTGGTTGCGCGCTCGCGGTCAGCGACCAGCCCGGTCACAGGAGCTCCCAGCGCGCGAAACTCCTCCTGAAGCCGCTTCCCTTCGAAATCGCTCCCAACCACCCCGATGGGAATCGGAACAGCGCCAAGACTGCTCACGTTGGCAGAAACGTTGGCGGCGCCGCCCAGGCAGGTGCTTTCACTCCGAATTTCGACGACCGGAACCGGCGCTTCCGGACTGATTCTGGAGACAGCACCCCAGATGAAACGGTCCAGCATCACGTCGCCGATAACCAGAATTCGCTTTCGGCTAAATCGGCCTACCGCTTCGATCAGTCGGTTCCTGTCGCAGTTATACCTGGCCAGTACCATAGTGTGTGGCAACAATACCGCAATGAAAACCACTGGAAGATGCTAAGGTTCGTTCGGGGACTTCGCCCCGAACGAAAGGCCCTCGCGAACGAGAACATGTCGGTTTGAACGTTTCACTAAGCGCCTAAGGACGCCAAGAAATCAACGGCCCGGAATGATGATGGAAGATCCGGAATCCTTCACCTGGTTTGGACGAGGAACATGTCGAGCTAGAAAATCAATAAAGCTCATCGACGCCAGCCGATCCTTCATGTGACTCGTCACCCAGTCGTGCATGAACTCCAGGCAGTCGATAGCGTCCCGCAAGAGAAGCCGTTTTTCACCGGATTCTTCAGGGTTCCGGAGTGCCTCCATCAAATCTCGGAGTTGCCTCCGCAGCGAGTCCACCCTGAGATCATTGGAAACGTGATCGTAGAGGACGCCTCGATCCTCTGTCCGATAGGTTTCAAGCAGCAGGCCCAAGGCTTCGGCGACATCCCTGTCGGTCAAGTCGCGCGATCCCCATCGCTCTTCGGCCAGACGAAACTGAAGCCGGGAAACAACCTCCGGAAACTCCGAAAGGACGCGATCATACTTTCCCTGTTTCATCGGATCCGCGCGCCATAAGTGGCGCGCACCCTCCTGACTGGCTTCGTGGCTACGTCCAATCTGAAGGTATTGACAGGTCTCGGGGCAGTCAATTTCCAGGATGCGCTTCTCGCCGCAACACTGGGCGCAGATCATTGCGTTCTTGGCCGGGCAATGCCTCTTCCCTTTCCGCTGATTACACAGTGAACATCTCATTTCTCAGCCTCATCTTCTTTCTGCGAACAAGGCGAAAAGACCCAGGGTCAGTCGGGTTCCTGGGCTCTGTTCTGGCAGAATCTATCCAGGAATTTCCTGGCCGAATCATATGTCGGATACGCGCGCTCGGCCCGCCTGAACTCGGGCGGGTGATGACGCTTCCTCCCGGGACCCGCGGTATCTTCAAACACAGCATGCAGCATTTCGTGATAGACCAGGTACGCAAGGACCGATTGCGGAACCCTGGGAGAATCAAGCACGGGGCTTACCGTGATGGTCTGGTGCAGGGGATCGTAGTGCCCCAGTCGGCGCCAGCTCGCGCGCAATCCCCATCCGACTTTGTCGATTTCGACCTGTCTACCGAAGTACTGCTCATTCAGGCTGTGATAGATCGCCGCCAGATCGTGATGCCGCCCTTCGACGGTGTGTAACCGTTTCTGCCCGCGCAGCCTCCGCCGGCCTTGCACTCGCGCCTGCACTGCAGGATCCCGGCAGAATTGGTCATACACGTCCAGCATTCGGATGGGAGGACGGCGGCGCAGGATCTTGCAACCAAGGATGATTGCGATAGCCTCAAGAACCAACCCGGGAGCGAGCCGGCAGTGGTCGCTTACGCGAATGACCCACTCGCCCTTCCGGCGCCGGATCGTGTGGGTCAGACCGATATAAGGATAAAAAGAAGCAACGATCCCGCCATCCCGAAACGAAGGGGACATCGCCGGCAGGACCGAACGGCAAATCCACTCCAGCTCAATGGAATCGTCCCCCGCGACTGGGCGTCCCTCCTTCTGGATTTTAGCTCCCTGTACTCTTGTACTCACGAACCCCTCGTTGCCAGACCAGCATGCCGAGAACCACCACGGTGCCGGTCACGACCGGGATCAGATAAAAGTGATTCATGAACTCCTTTCTCCCCAGAAAACGGACCGTCGGGTAGAAAGAGGCGAATGCGAATGGAATGATCCAATTCAAAATGAACTGTATAAAAACATTATAGATGGTAACCGGGTAGCGCCCGAAAGCAATCATGTTGTAGACGGGAGGCGCAATCCCGATCCGGTCTTCGACCCAGAAGTTCACACTGGCGATGATCACAAATACAAACACATAAATTACCGCCCCGCAAAGAATCAGAACCGGAAAGAGTAGCATGTTCGCAACGTTCCAAGGGATATCCAGCTTCATCGAGCAGTAGCCGACGGCCAGCAATCCGGTGACAACCTCCTGCAGCGACTCCAGGCGGAAGGTTTCGAACAGGATCTGAAACAGGGAGGGAACCGGGCGGAGAAGAACTCGATCGAACTTACCATCGATGATGTAGGCATCACCGAACTCGTATAAGTTCAGGCTGACGATGTTGAAGAGTCCCATCGGAATCAGGGAGAAGCCGTAGACAAAGAGCACCTCTTCGAAGCTCCAACCCTTCAGATGCGGAATCCGGGTGAAGAGCACCAAAACAAACCCGTAACCCGCCACTGTCGCGAGAATGCTGCTAAAACAGGCCACAAAGAAATCGGTCTTGTAGGCAAGTCGAGTCTTCGCGTATTGTCCGAAGTACTGCCAGAGCAAAACAATCAGGTTCTTCATTCCAATTGACGATTTACGATTGACGATTGACGATTGAAACCCAATGCCCCCGTTAGCCGCTTCAATCGGTCAATCTCCTGCCACTCTCTATCAATTCCAACCTTTCTGGTAATCTAGAACCGACGATGGACGACTGACGAATGAAACGCTATCGTCCGGCCGCCGCCACACTTCAATCGTCAATCGTCAATCGTCAATCGTCATCTCTATCCTCCCTGGATCGATAACCGCTTGGTGAAGAATTTCCAGCATGATTTGCCGGTAAGAAACAGCACGGCGACCCAGAGGCATTGGACTGCCAGCGCCTGCCACGCGGCCTTTCCTTCCAACCTGCCCAGGTAGATCTGAAGCGGCGTATAGCTTATATGGGGGAACGGAAGGTAGGAAAGGATACGCTGGAAGCTGGCCGGGAAAAAGGTAATCGGAAGCAGGAGTCCCGACAGGAACTCGACCACGAAATACTTCGCCCGGATCACTCCCACGATCGATTGAAGCTGCAGCGCGAACGTACCCACGATGAAATTGATACAGGCAAAGATAAGAAGAGCCAAAACGGTGCTCAGGACAAACAAACCGGCAGACGAGGCCGAGGAAGGCAATCCTACGGGATAGATCAGAAACACGACCAGGCCGACCGGCAGAGTAAAAAGTACGGCGCGGAAACAACATTCGCCGACGGTTTGAGAGAGGTACATCAGTTGCTGATCCACGGGCTTGATCAGGTTGACGGCAATCTTTCCCTCGATTACCTCCGCCGCGATTTCGCGGTCGATGTTGTTGAAATAAAACGAGCGGATAATCCAGCCCACCGCCACGTAAGTGACGATCTGCGACAGGTTGAACCCGGCAATCTGAGCGCTCTGGGCATAAATAGCCTGCCAGATGAAGTAGTAGACGGAGACATTGACCAGATAAGACACGATGCCGGTGAAGTACCGAAGGCGATAAGCCAGAATCTTGAGGAAAGCTACCCTGGCGAATTCAAAATACAGCTCGAACTTTCGTTTCATCCCAGGCTCAGTCCAGCCCGCGACTGTAGATAGTCTTGACGATATCCTCGATCGGCTGGGCCTCGATATAAATATCGCGGACCGGGACCGTATTGACGATCTTGCGAATAATCTCGGCTGATGAAACCTGTTCGCGGTTGTAGCGAATGCGATAAGTCAAATCGTCCACACGCTCCCATTGAATACCATTGCCGCTGGCCAGTTCCCGATCGAGTTGCTGCCTGTGATGGCGGTCCTGCAAATGGATGCTGATCTGATTGAAACGTCCCAGTCGCTGCCGCAGTCCGTCCAGCGACCCGTCGTAAAGAAGCTTGCCTTGATCGATGATTACGATCCGCCGGCAGAGCTCCTCTATGTCGGAGAGGTCATGAGTAGTAAGCAGGATTGTCGAGCGCAGGGTACGATTGATCTCTTTTAGAAACTCCCGAATCCGAGCCTTGGCCACGACGTCGAGACCGATAGTCGGTTCGTCGAGGAAGAGGATTCGCGGGTGGTGCATCAGAGCCGCCGCGATATCGCAGCGCATCCGCTGCCCGAGGCTCAGCTTGCGGACCGGAGTGTGCAGGAATTCGTCTAGACCCAGAAGTTCGCCGAAGAATCCAAGGCGATGGCGAAAATCTTCCTGTGAGACATCATAGATTCTGCGCAAGAGCTTGAAACTTTCGATGACTGCGATGTCCCACCACAACTGGGTGCGTTGGCCAAAGACCACTCCAATGGTCTTGGTATATCGTGTCCGGTCCTGGTACGGGTTAAAGCCATTGGCGATGATCTCTCCCGAGGTGGGGACGAGAATGCCGGTCATCATCTTGATCGTGGTAGATTTTCCGGCTCCGTTAGGTCCAATGTATCCGACGAATTCGCCTTCCTCGATGGAAAGATCAATCCCATTGACGGCGGCGAGGGTTTCGTAGTCGCGCCGGAAGAGATCCTTTACCGCCCCCCAAACGCCTTCACGCCGCTTAAAGACTCGGAACTCTTTGCATAGCTGTCGAGCCTCGATGATGGCCATCCGACCTCGTCTTCGCGTCCTGGCGCCGGAAATTCTATCTCGCGTCCTGAATCCTCTGGAACGCCCGGTTCAATTGATCCAGAGCTTGTTTGAGCGAGTCGATTTCGGCTTTCATTTGTGGCAGCCGGCCGAAAAGCGCGTTCAGTCGCTTGAATTCCCGCAGCGGGCGCACCGGAACACCCCAGTACACTTCCCCTCCGCGAACAATTTTTCCCGGCAGAACGCCTGCCTTGGAACCGATCACGGCCCCCTTCTGCACGCGAGCGTGATCCCCAAAACCAACCTGTCCGCCGATAATGGCGAGGTCTTCAATGACGGTGCTTCCCGAGATTCCTGTCTGAGCGGCAATAACGACCGCCCGCCCGATCTGAACGTTGTGGGCGACCTGAACCAGGTTGTCGATCTTTGCTCCCGCTCCAATCCATGTGGTGCCGAGAGATCCTCTATCGATGGTGGTATTCGCCCCCACCTCTACATCATCCTCGATCACGAGCTTTCCCACCTGCGGAAACTTGACCTGCGCGCCTCCGTCGAAAACATAACCGAAACCGTCGCTTCCGAGCACCGCCCCGGAGTGCACGATCACCCGATCACCAAGCTGCACGCCATCGTACAGGACGACGCGCGGATAGAGTATGCACTCCTCGCCCAGGATACACCCGTCGCCCACTATCACTCCGGCGCTCAGGATGACCCCTTTTCCTATGCTGGTTCCGGCCCCTACTGAGACGTAGGGACCGATGTCGACATTCTGGGCCAGCGTGGCATGGGGCGATATGACGGCCGTGGGATGCCGCAGACCTTGACCAGTCACGCGCGGGGACAGCAGCTGTGCGGCTCTGGCAAAGTCCAGTTTCGGCTGGTCCGAAAGGATGGCGTTCCAATCGGGTGGAACCAGGTCCGGCGGGGCGATCACGCAAGCCGCCGGTTGGCGTTCCATTAAAACTCCACGCCTCGCATCCCTCTCTCTGAAGACTAACGAGAACCGATCGGCTTCCTCCCAGCTGGACACCCTTGCGACCTGCTGATTTCCATCACCACGAAAAGGAAGCCCCAGCAAGCTCGCAAGCTCGGAAACGCGATGGCCCATTATTGTTCACTCTCTCGGTAAAACAAAAAGACGCAGGTCACGAAAACCTGCGTCTGTTTTTGGGGACAGTCCATCGTGTCCCCTCCGGGCAGTTCCCACTATCGCTACCGGCTGGTCCTGATAGTTGCCAGAAGTTCCCGGTCCTTTTCCAGTAGGCCTGGATTGTCGCAGCACCCTGACCCGCTTTCGCTTTGGTTCAATACGGGAAGAACCAGACTATGCTCCGTCGTCGGCAATTGGACAGACTTTCCCTTGGCAAAGATTTCGTGTCGTCCCTGGGTCTTGTGCCACTCAGCCAGGGTTGCGGTCTGATGCATATTCTCTATGATCTGGCGCCAGCCCACGCCGGTGTTGTACGCGCAAAATGAGATTTCTCCTTCCTGCGTTCCGTAGGGAATGACGCACATTTCTGTGCGGCGGAAATCGTAGGTCCAGAGGTCCTGAAACCACATGCCTTCCACGCAAAGGACGCGCCAGTCGTCCTCTTTCGAACGGGTCTTCATACGGTCGTTCCGGTCGCTATCCGATCTTTCGGAGCTGGGCCTGAAGAGGTTCACGATCTGCGAAATTGGAAACCCTCTGGGCGCGCGGTCGGCCTTGAAGTTGCGCATGATTGAAAGCGCCAGCTGAGCGGCGGTCATCGTCTTTCCTCGCGCCGTGTCCGTAATCACCGCCACGTCGCGAATAAACTGCTCGTAGTCAAAAAACTTGAACAGAGGCATCCACTCGCGCGTTCGCCGATTGACTACCAGAAGCGTAAATATGCCGCAGTTCGGGTGGCAGTTACAGGCGCTCCAGCCCCACGGTGCATCCGCTCCCTGGAGCAGATCCATCACGCTCGTGAAAGCACTGTACGACGAGAGCGGAAACCAGTCCCGCATCGGCTCCCAATCGGCCTTGAGTTGAACCTTCAGATCCTCAACCATTTGAGCCAGGGTGTATCGTTGCGCCTGTCTTAGCTCGTCCTCTATCTCCTCATCCCGACCGGTGAAAGAAACGGGCTGAAAGGCAATGGTCTGAATCTTGTCGATGTTGCGAATGGCAAAATCGACAATCGGGCCGATTCCATCATTATTGACGCCATTCACGATGGTCGTTACCAGAGTGGTCTTCATCCCCACTTTGGCCATGTTCTCGACCGCCTGCAGTTTCACGTCAAAAAGGTTCCCCACTCCCCGATGCTGATTCTTTTCGTTGGTGACTCCGTCGAACTGGAGGTATGCCCCGTGGAGTCCTGCCTCGTGCGCTTCGCGCGTGAACTCTTCACTCTGGGCAAAGCGGATCCCGTTGGTCGCGGCCATAATGCGGTAGAAGCCGATCTTCTTGGCGTAGGCTACGGCATCGATGAAGAACGGAGAGAGGGTCGGCTCACCCCCCGAAAACAAGACGATTACCTGGCGGCGGGGCTTGAAGGAAACGGCTCGGTCGAGGATCGCCTTGATATCTTCAAACTCAGGCTGGTGGACATAACCTACCTGATTGGCGTCCATGAAACACGGATTGCACATCATGTTACAGCGATTCGTGAGGTCGACAGTGAGAACCGCCCCGCGGCCAAATTTGATGGTGGAACTGCCGTGGCGATGAATCTTCTCGTCCTCGGCGCACTTGAAGTCCCGGCCGAAGAAGAGGCCCTCGATGCGCCGGCTAAAGTCGGCGTTTGACGACAGGACGTCTTCAAATACCCCATGTTTCAGGCAAGTCTTGCGCATGAGGACGCGGCCGGCTTCCTCGACGATCTCAGCCTTGATTTCTCCAGGATGGTTAGCGGCAAGGATACTGAGATCCGCTTCGCCCCTGATGATGGCGCTGCGCACCTCAGGAACACAGCGAGGGCACAGGGAGTCTGTGGATCTGGGAAAGCCTAACGGTGGCGCCGACCGTTCGTAGCTTTTCAGCATTCTACCCGGCGCCCATTGGGGGGTGGGAAGTTCCCCCTCCGGAAGCCGCCGGTTCACGGCCTGCAAAACCTTCCACGTCAAATCTGAAATTCCAGACACAAAAGACGAGCCTGTCCAGCGTTTTAAGAAGGTACGCCCTTCCTCATCCCGGAACATATGATCCGTATACATCAATCCACCCCGTTCGTCGTTGTGCCGGTGCTTGGTTCAGTCGTCCGAAATGATCTTTCCTTCCGCTGAGTCGACCCGCGTCGAAACAGGCGGGCCTAACCCACGATTAAAGAAACAAATGCACGGGCCCAAAGCTACCAACTTTTTGCTGCCGCGTCCATTGAATTCTATATAGAGTGAACCCCCTAGTCTTATAGTTTCTCTGACCTTCTTGGCGATCAACCGGATAAGCGGAAATCAGGGGGACGTTTCGACCCAGCTCTTGAGAACCAGAAACAGCTGCGTGAAGAAGAGTCCCAGGGTGGTGCGATGCTCGCGGTTCCTGATCACCCGGGACCAAAGAAAAGTAGAGGGGTTCGTTGCCGGTCCGCTGAAACTGGGCAAAAACAGCGGGACTCTTCTTGCGTATTCTCCAAAACGGTCGCCGTACCGCTGCGCCAGTTCCTGTTCCTCCGCTCGCATGACCGCGTAATAGAAGGACACAAAAAAGAGCCCAAAGGGTATCAGCAGCCAATAACCCTGCCCTGCGATCAAGATTCCGACAGCCATGAAGAAGGATCCCAGGTAAAGAGGATTGCGGGTGAGCGCGTAAGGGCCGCCCTGTGCCAGTACGTTTCCCTTCTCAATATGACCCGCCGCCCAGATCCGAAGCACCGCGCCGGCGCCTGCAATGACTCCTCCGATCCAGAGCGATCGCCGGGAGGGGTGCATGAGGACGAGGAATACCACTCCCAGGAGCGTGCCTGCAGGGACGCGCAGTTTCTGGGCGACCTTACCCCAGGCTAACGATTGCGGGTTACGGACTGTGTCTGACTGTGAATTGCGGACTGGGGATGAGGGATTGGAGGGGTCGAACATTCGTCTGTGATTCGCGATAGAACCCCAGAACCGGCGGAACTGTCTCTCGTTTAGAACAACCGATCCGGAATTGCCTGAAATCGAGGTATTATCAATCCGCAATCCGAAATCCGCAATCCGAATCGGCGCCCTCACTTTGATTCTTTGTCCATTGTGGTGCGCTCTCTGGTAAACGGAGTCGCCAGCCACTTCTGAGCCTCGGCCTGAGCTTCGTTCGTGTCATCTTTTGTGTTGATGGCTTTATTGTACTCGGCCAGGGCTCGCTGTCGCTGGCCGAGGATGTCGTAGATTTTTCCCAGATAGATATAGCACCAAACCTCGATCCAGCTCGGATTCTTGTCTCCGTTGAGAGCGTCGCGAAATGAGTTTGCCGCCGCCTGCAGGTTAAACTGTTCGTAAAAAACCTCCGCCATCCGGAAGTGGGCCAGAGAGCTGCGGGGGTTCAACTTGATTGCGTTCTCAAAGGCCCGAATGGACTCTACGAAATCACCTTTTTCCTTGAGGTCGTTGCCCAAGGACAGCTGAACGGAGATCTGCAGTTCCTTGGAGTCTCGAAGAATCTTGTTTTCCGGGTCCAGGACTACCCTGGTCGGCAAGGTAAAGGCATTGATATCAAACGTACTCGATTTGCCGGTAACCTCGATCGATCCCCTCTCGGTCTTCCCTTTCGTCTGCACCTCGATTTCCAGAGGCATTCGAAAGAGGTCGCGGTCTTGCGTCACGCTTCCTGATACACGAAAGCCGTCGGGGGTTTTGAATACGACATAGCTGGTCTGGAGCTCGGGCACTCCAATCGTGTCGATCCATTCCGAAAAAAACCAGCCCAGTTCCTTTCCATAGATTCGCTCGGCCAGCTTCTGAAAACCTGCCGTCGAACCTCCGCGTCCGGCGTATTCCTTTACGTACTGCCGGAGCAGCTCATTGAATTTTGGTTCACCGAGCACATGGCGAAGCATGTTGACAACCCATGCTCCCTTGCCCGCGACCACGGACTCATAAGGCTCGGTCCGGTAACCCAGACCCAGTCCCACTCGAATCGCGCTCTTGCTTTCGAACTTCAACCCGAGGACTGCCAGGCTATTGAGCTCCTCTCGCATGACATCCGGCCCGCCGCTGTGTCCCAGGTAAAGCGCCGCCGAAAGGTACGACATGCCATCCACCAACCAGAGGTCCTCCGTGCTCTGCACTCCCACCGATTCCAACCACCACTGATAGGCAACCCTGCGCGCCAGCTGACGCACCGAAGGGGAGGTCAGCTCCCGGCGCGTAATGAAGATGGAGCCCATGGTTCCATGCTGCATCGAGAGCTTATCATCTACTTCAACCAGCCTGAATTTGTCTCCCGATAAAGCAGGCCCAAAGGTCTGGTTGTAGTATTCAAGAATCTTTCCCACCAGTTCAGCTTGTTTTTCAATGGCTGCCAGGTGATCCTCTCGCGCGAAACAGTCTATCGAGATGTTGCCGGATCGCACTTTCTTTTCGAAGTATCGTCCGGCAACGATCGTGTTGGGCAGAATGGGCTGCTTGCTCAGCCAGCCGAAGGTTTCGGTGATCCCTTTCGTGACCACGGGTTGCTGGGTTCCAGGACCGACCACGGTGATTCCGAGTGGCACGGTGACCTCCAAGAAAGCCGTAGCCCGGTCCACGAGAAATTTGCTAACCGGAAACCACTTTGCCGAGTACAGCAGGTAGGTCCCCTCCTGGCCGATATAGGCACTGCTCTGGTCTCGGGCGTAAAAGCGGCTGTACCGGTCCTGGTCGAATCCTCCCGAATACTCCACCTTAATGGTCATCGCCTTCCCGGAGGAGAGTGGCTGAGGGAATCGAACCGAAACAATCCCCGGACCGCTTTCATCCTGGCCGAATTCAAGTTCGACCCCCTGTTCAGTCGTGATCTTCTGAATCGACAGATTCTCGCTTAGCTCGAACACAACAATATCGGTGTTTTCCAACGGCTTGAAGATTATGGAGGCGGTTGCCTTGATCTCGTGAGCATCAGGATTCAGCGAAGCCTGGATGGCATAGTGTTCGACATCGATCTGGGGCATTTTCCCGGCGGCCCGCTTTGCCTGCGGATAGAGACCCGGCGCAAGGCCGGCCAGAACGACGGCGAGCACAACCAGAGGAAACCGCTTGTGACTCATTGTTTTTCTCCTACCCAACCCTTCCCAGGAAAACCTGGAGAACTAGAGGTAACCCTCAATCGTCGTGGCTGCTCTCTCCGAGGCGCAATACTTTCCCAGCTTCTCACGAATTCCCGACAGGCGGGATTTCATCCTGGAAGCCTTCTCTGAATTCTGGAGATACTCGAGCGCCGCATGGGAAAGGGACTCCGGGGTGGCATCGCGCTGCAAATACTCCGGTACGATCTCTTCTCGCGCAATCAAGTTTACCAGCCCCTTAAAGGGAGTACGAATGAGAATATTGCCCAAATACCAGCTCGCGGGCGAGATTTTGTAGATGATCAAGAATGGCGTCCCCACCAGCGCAGCCTCCAGCGTGGAGGTGCCGCTCTTGACGAAGGCGAAATCCGAATTGGCGAGAATGTCGCGAGCATCGACGGTCACGATTTTGAAGAAGGGAGCCTCGAGATCATCGCGCAGCCCTTCCCGGACAATCCGGAGCAGATGTTGTTTTTCCAGCGCGGGAGCCGCCGAGATTAGAAACTGGGCAGGTATTCGTCGGAGGATACGCTGCGCAGTCTTCAGCAGCGTAGGAAGCATATACTCCACTTCCTTGCGCCGGCTACCCGGGAGCAGAGCAACGGTCGTGCGCTCGGGATCGAAACCGAGCCGGCGCAGAAACGCCACGCGATTGAGGTTTGGACTAAAATCCTCCAGCAATGGATGCCCTACGAATTCGACGTCGACTCCACGTAACCGGTAGAACTCCTCCTCGAAAGGAAGGATAACCAGCATCTTGTCAACATACCGGCGAACGATGCGAACTCGCCCGCTCCGCCAGGCCCAAAGCTGGGGGCTGATGTAGTAGACCACCTTTATTCCTGCCCGTTTCAACTTCTTGGCCAGCCGCAGATTGAATTCGGGAAAGTCGAGTAGTATGGCGAGCGCCGGCGGATCCTTTTGAGAGACCCGGACTAGATTCTGGAAAGTTTCGAAGTATTTCGTTAAGTTCGCCAGCGCTTCCCGGGGGCCGATGCTTGCAAGTTCACGTATGTGGCAGAGGAGTTCCACGCCTTCGCGCTGCATCTCATCACCCCCCGTGCCATAGAAACGAAGCTCTTCTTCCCCGCGTCTCGCCTGCAGCCTGCGAACCAGACGGGCACCATATCTGTCGGCGGAAGCCTCGCCAGCTACAATGAGGATTCGTCTCATGAGGGGTGACGAGCTATCCAGCCTCCGCCCACGACCTGCTCATCTTGATAAAATACGATGGCTTGACCCGGCGAAACACCAAACTGCGGGGAGTCAAACTCAACTTCCAGATCTCCATTCCCTAAAGGCCTGATCGTGGCAGGGGCTTCCGGATGACGCGATCGAATTTTTGCCGCCGCTCGAAGCGGCGCTTCCAAGGACGGAATCGATATCCAGTTCGGGCGCTCGACACGGCAGTTTGCTCTCGCCAGTTGCCGGCGCTCGCCGGCAACAATCCGGTTTTCCGCAGGGATCACATCTATGACGTAAAGCGGTTTTCCACTTGCAACGCCCAATCCGCGCCGCTGGCCGATCGTAAAGCGATGAATGCCCGGATGCTTTCCTATGATCTGCCCGGATTCGTCGACAATCTCCCCCTCCCTGAATGGATGGGAATCCTGAGCGTCGCCGCAAACCTCACTGAATTGGCGCTCGATAAAGCCTGCATAGTCTCCATCCGGTATGAAACAAATCTCCTGGCTCTCAGCCTTGTCGGCTACCTCCAGGCCGTGCTCTCGGGCGATTCGTCGCACCTGACACTTCTCCATCTCACCCAGGGGGAACATGGCCCGGCCCAGTTGATTCTGCGTCAGTCCAAACAAGAAATAGGATTGATCCTTATCACGATCGCGTCCCTTGTAGAGCAAGTAGCGGCCGGTTTCGGGGTCATGCTTCACTCGCGCGTAGTGCCCGGTTGCCACGTGGGTGGCTTCGACTTCGTCGGCCATCTGCACCAGGTGATCAAACTTCAGATGCGAGTTGCATAGGACACACGGAGAAGGCGTGTAGCCGCTTCGATAACTCTCGATGAAGTTTCTCACTACTGCCTGCTCGAATTCTGCCTGAAAGTTGAGCACATAATACGGAAACTTGAGCCGGGCGGCGACACTGCGGGCGTCATAGAGATCATCGAGGGAACAGCAACGGCCCGCTCGGTGCTCGTCCCCCGCCGAGCCGTTCCTTCTTTGATCCCAAAGCTGCATGGAGAATCCCACCAGATCGTATCCCTGCTCTTTGAGAATAGCAGCCGCCGTCGAGCTATCGACTCCTCCGCTCATCGCGACGGCCACTCGAAATCTGCTCATGACATCGCCTCGGCCGGCATCCACAAGATGCAAGTTCGAACCAGATGAATGTCTTTCAGATTCGGATGCACCACGTATTCGTCGATGTTCCGGAGTCTGTCCTGATACAGACCCGTCAGACGCTGGATTTGCATGCCGCGTCTCGGTTTCCAGGAGCGACAGCCGCTGATCGAATTCCGTCGTCGGAGAGGGATAGGAAGGCGCGTCCTGGTTTGAATTGAGACTCAATTCGGTGTTCAGGAAGAGGCTTGTGATCGATTCCGAAACGTCATGTATTCTGCTCTTCACCTGGGAATCAATCTTCGCGATATCGAAATCAAGGGTTGAAGTAAGGCCGGCGCTCTCTCGCAAGTCCTTTTCGCGGAGCTGCTCCAGTTTTCGGACCAGCACCTCATGCAAGGCATCCAGATCCCTGCGAAAGGTCTCGCCGAGGATATCCAGGCAGCGCAGCTTGAAATCCTCCAAACTCTCGCCGGGCCCCGAATACACATTGAGCGCGAAGTTCCTGAACACGCGCACTTCAAAATAGCGCATCAGGAAAGCCAGGAAGAGCGTCTCAAGCCGCGATATCTGGGCTGCGTCCAGGTAGTCGGGGAGTTCCCGTGACTTTTCCCTTGGCGGCAAGCCCAGCTCAATCAGGGAGGTATCGACGGCCACCGCCATGTCCGGAGTCCACATCACATCGCCTTCCATGGGATGGATCTCCAGGGCCTTGTTCAAGCTGTACGTATCACGAAAACCCGAGCGAACGTCGCCTAAATCGATCCGAGCCTCGAAATAGAGCCGCGGAACATACTCCTCCACCTCGGCGGACCGCGGCACCTTCAAAGTGAGGTGCTTGATCTTGTCCGGCGGGCGAGTCGAGCGATGACGTGCCTTCAAGTTCCGAAACATAGATGGGACGGCTGTACCCAGAGCAAGCTTCAGATTCTACCATGGCCCCGCATGAGGGCGGGACCCAATCTATTCGGGATATAGATTCTTGGTGTTTCTTCGTGTCTTACAGTGCGCTAACCACGAAGGCACGAAGACGCTAAGAAATACGAGCGAGGCGTTACTGTACCGTGGCGGTACAGTAAGCATTGCGTGTCATGGAATTGAAGATCTCTTTGAACTCCTGCCGGCCATAGAACAGTCTTGATTTTACGGTTCCAAGGGGACAACCGATAATGCGTGAGATCTCTTGAATCGTATTTCCTTCCAGATCATGAAGCCGGACTACGATTCCCTGCTTGTTCGACATTCTTTGAAACGTCAGTTCGATCAGATCCCGGAGTTCCTCTAATGACGCATGCTCCAGGGGATCGATGCTGGGGGTGATTGCGGCCGGGATTTCACTCGCCAAATCCTCTTCGAGATCCATCACGGGCTTGCTCTTTCCTCGACGCAACATCCCGAGGCAGACATTCACGGTTATTCTGCTAATCCAGGTAGAGAATTTGGAATCTCCTCGGAAGCTGCCCAGCCCGCGATAGACATTCAGCAAAGTCTCCTGCAACGCGTCTTCTGCTGACGCCTCTTCTCCAAGGATCCGATACGCCGTGTTGAAAATCCTTCGATTGTACATGCTGAACAGGGCGTTGCACGCATCCGGGTCGTTCCTCTTGCAGCGCTGTAGCAGTCGCGTGTTCATCTCATCCTTCATCTCAGCCGTGAAATTCATGGTTCTCCTCGATCGAATCTCAAATTCCAACCTTAGACGGGAAATCTATTGCAAAACCAGTGCCCAAAGCGCGGGCAGGTCTTTAAAATCAATGTAACTTTAGCTGTTATTATAAGTTAGCGGATCGATGAGGAATAGCGAGAGTCTGAAGCAGGGAGTCCTGAAGTTGTCGAGTAATTTGGCATCTGCTGGTTAAATATACATAAACCATTAAACAGGAATAACTTAACGCTGTAAACTAACTAGACATAGCGTAACTAGTTTGAATACAGTTTTGTGCGCTTGAGCTTGTCGATCAACGCCTGGCGGCTTATTCCGAGGGCGCGAGCCGTCTGGGATTTGTTGTTTTTGAAGCGCTGAAGGGTTGCACGGATCATTTCCTCTTCGAGGTGCTGAACTGCTCGTTTCAGGTTGCCGTCGGGCCCGGGAACGGCACGGGTGCGTTGGCGGACGTAATCCGAAAGGTATTCGGGACCGATGGCTTTATCGGGTTCGGCCAGCAAGACCAGCCGCTCGACTTCGTTTTGCAGCTCGCGGACATTGCCAGGCCAGCTGTAACCTTCGAGAAGCCGGCAGGTCTCTTCCCGAAAGCCCGCTACCCGGCGGTTCAACTTGGTTGAAAACTGTTTCAGGAAGAACTCCGCCAGAGGCAGAACATCCCTCGTGCGTTCGCGCAAGGGGGGGATAGTGACGGAAAACACGTTGATCCGGAAATACAGGTCCTGCCTGAAGCGCCCGGCCTCAACCTCAGCCTTGAGATCGCGGTTGGTCGACGCGATGATTCGGACGTCAACGCTCCGGGGCTGATGGAGCCCGAGCGGCATGATCTCGCCCTCTTGAATCACTCGAAGGAGTTTGACCTGAAGCTCGGGCGGCGCCTCGCCAATCTCATCGAGAAATATGGTTCCGCCGTGCGCCATTTCAAAGAATCCCTTCTTCTCCTGGCTGGCTCCGGTAAAGGCGCCGCGCGCGTGACCGAAAAACTCGCTTTCTACCAGTTCCCTGGGGATCGCCCCGCAATTCACCGGTATAAAGATCTGATCGCTCCGGTTACTTTCTATGTGGATGTAGCGGGCGATAAGCTCCTTTCCCGTTCCGGTCTCACCCTGAATCAGGACGGTGGTTTCCGTTCCGGTGACTCTTTTCAACAGGCGGAGAATGTTCTCCATCTCGGAACTGCCATAGATGATGTTATTCGGGTGAACCTCCTTCTCGACTTCCTGACGAAGAATGATGTTCTCCGTCCGGAGTCTCTCGTTGGCCAGCTTCAATTCGGCCGCCAGCCGCTCATTCTCACGCTGTAGTTCCATCCGTTCCAGGGTTTCGCGCACGGCGAGCCGCAGGTCTTCAGGCTCCCACGGCTTCGTTATGTACTTGTGCACTTTCCCGGTGTTGATGGCGGCAATGAGGTCTTCGACTTCAGTGAAGCCGGTGAGCACGATTCGCACCAGGTTGGGGAAGTCCTTCTGCGAAGCTTCCAGGAACTCAATGCCCGTCATGTTGGGCATTTTCTGATCGGTGATGATGGCGTCAATGGAAGCTCTATGTAGCAGCTTCAGCGCCTCTTCGCCCGACTGGGCGAGGTGGACCACGTACTGGTCCACGAAAGTCCGTTGAAGCTTTTGCAGGTTGGCTGTTTCATCATCGACCAGCAACAGTTCATATTTCTTCTTCATTCTCCTGCTCTTTCCTGATATACCGGCAACCGAACCGTAAACACGCTCCCCTTCATCGGCGTGCTGGCCACCTTGATCTTTCCATTATGCTGTTCGATGATGCCGTAACTGATACTTAGGCCCAGCCCGGTCCCGTGCCCAACGGGTTTGGTCGTAAAAAAAGGTTCGAAAATGCGATTCAGGTTCTCTTTCGGAATGCCTGACCCGCTGTCTTCGATTTCCACATCCACGATGCCGTTGGAGGAACGGGTCCGAATCCAGACATCGCCTTTCCCCTGGATCGCGTGAAACGCGTTGGACAGAAGATTCATGAACACCTGGCCTAACTTCCCCGAATAACCTTGGATCCTCGGAATGTCGCCATACTGGCGATGAACTTCCACCCGATTCTTATACTGGTTCCGCAGTAGATTCAGTGATATGTCGAGGGTTGCGTGGAGATCGATTTCGGAGACCGCATCTGTATCCATCCGGGAGAAAGTACGGAGGTCTGATACGATCGTATTGATGCGCCGAGCTCCCTCGGTGAAATTGTCGACCAGAACTTTCAGATCGTCCTTGACGAACGCGTAGTTGGCATTGTCCTTGATCTTCTCCATCCAGGCGCGATCCTCGGGACTCAAGCTTGGGAGCTTCTCGTAGGCCTCCAAAAGCTCCTGCAGCTTTTGTGTGTACTCGGACAGGAAGCCTGTGTTGCCATAAATAAAGTTCAGGGGATTCTTGATTTCGTGCGCTATTCCTGCCACAAGCTGTCCCAGGGACGCCATTTTCTCCGTCTGCACGAGCTGCTCCTGGGTGCTCTGCAGATCGAGATAAGCCTGCTTCAGCGCTTCATGAGAGGTTTCCAGCTCCTTGGTACGCTGCCGAACCATGCTCTCGAGATTCTTGTTTAACTCCTGCAGCTGTTCTTCACGTGCAGACAGGGCTCGGGCCATATCATTGAAGGTTGAACCCAGGATTCCTACCTCGTCATAGGAACGAATCTGCACGCGCTCGTTGAAGTTGCCTTGTGCGATCGTCTTGGTGGTTCGAATGAGGTTGTTGAGAGGGATCGTGATCCCTTGGGCAACCATGTACGTGAAGAATACCACTAGAGCGGCGGTCAATACGAAGGTTCCGATAAGCAGCCACTTCATATTTTGGATCGGTCTGAAGATATCCGCGCCATCGATCCCGACACCGACAACCCACCCGAAAGAGGTGTCGTCGATAGGATAAAGTCCGGATATCTTGCTGTTATCCTTGGGGAATTCATAACCATAGCTGCGCTCGTTGCGCTTGACCGCGTCGTGCAGATTCTGCAGCCCAAGGTCCTCGACCAGCCTTGTTTGATAGAGATTCATGTAGGTCTCGGGTCTCTCGGACATCCCCTCGACTGGACTTCGCTGAGCCCGGTACTTGTGGGCGATAATTGTGTTGGCATCTCGAGCGAACATGAAGGCGTATCCCGTGCGGAGCCTCAAACTCTCCAGGTCGGCCTCCACCCGGTCCAGAATGCTTTGGAAGTAGGACCAGTTAATGATATTGATCCAGACTCCCACAATCTCATGGGTGAATGGGTTCCGAATCGGCTCCGAAAAGGCGATGTTGAATTGATGGCTGATATCCTCCTTCCTGTAATCATAGAGACTCGCCACCAGCTTCGACTGATACCAGTCTCGTTGAGAAGAAAGCCCGGCTACAGAATTCTTGAATATCGCCATTTCCTCGGGATACTCACCAATCTTGCCGTCCAGGACCTGCCCGATCTTTCCTGGTTTAAGGGCCGCGCCGTCTCGATCGGCCGAATTGATCGCCACGATCTTCCCCGTCCGGTCCAGGATGACCAACGCGTCGTAAACCTCGTGATTGAAGCAATAGTTGTTCAGGAGGCGTGTGATGGCAGCACGATGTCGATCATCAACCGCAGGGGAAATCAGGGCGAAGCTTGTCGCCATCGATTGGCTTTCCTCTTTCTTCTCCCGCAGCATGAGGTCGATCTTGTCCGCCGTGTCTTGCGCCATCTTCTCCAGCGACAGCTTGATGCGATCCTCGGCAATTTGCCGGCTGCCGATAAAGTACGAAACCATCGATATCGCCGCCAGTGGGACAAGCGAAAGGTTGATCATGAGAAACAGAAGCTTGTCTCTTAAGCTTCGAAACACGGAGAACTTTCCTCCAGGCTCAGGTGTGTCCAGGGAAGGGGCATCTTCCGCACAGATCGTTGGCACTCGGTGCGAAGACGGTCAACGAGAAGAACTTATGCCAGCGGATCCCGCCCAAGAAGGACTCTTCCCGGCAAAAAAGGGTTCATTTTTTGAAACTTCCTTGCTGGATCAAGATTGATACCTAATGACCGGCGCTCCCAAGGCTCCTTGCGATCCCGATACGGCTCTGATGGTGGCCTTTCAACAGGGAGAAGAAGCCGCGTTTGAGCAGATTCTTGACAAATATCACAAGGCTATTGTCAATTTCATTTACAAGATTGTCAATAACCGGGCGGAGGCCGAAGAACTTGCGCAAGACGTATTCCTGAGAATATACCGGGCCCGGCATAGCTACGAGCCCCGCGCACGATTCTCCGCGTGGCTTTACCGGATTGCCACGAACGTAGGATTGAAAGCCGCGGGACGAAACCGAAGGTCGCCGTTCGGGTTCGGCCCGAATGAGATCACCAGGAAGGAAGAAGTGCGGGCCAGAGAACCCGATGCCGAACAGAAGCTGGTCGAATCAGAGATGGGGAAGGTGATTCGGCAGATCATCCGGGGGTTGCCCAAGAATGAGAAAATCGCAATAATTCTGCGACGCTATGAAGGTTTGAGTTATAAAGAAATCGCGGACGTGATGAACTGTACCGAGCCGGCGGTGAAGACTTACATTCACCGGGGTAAGCTGCGCTTGCGTGATCGCATCCGCCCGTATTTGAAAGAAGGTAAGGCTTAACGTGCGCTGTAGAACCGTGCGTCGAATTCTCGCCGAGAACGTGGAGGACGGAGTTGATCTCCGGCTCGGCGCAGTCGACGATCACCTGAAGGCGTGTTCGGCGTGCTCCGCGTTCCATACCCAGATGAAAATGGCCTGGAAGTCGCTGGATGCATATCCGTCAGTCGACCCCTCTCCAGGTTTCGCCGATACCTTCTACGCCCGGCTCAAGGCATCGAGTGAAACTCCGGCGCATCCTGGCTTGTCCTGGCGGCCGCAGCGGGGTTGGCAGTGGATGGCACTCGCAGCCTGCTCGATGATGGTAGCTTTCCTGCTCACGGTTCATGCGCCGCCTCAAAATCAATCCAGTTCAATTCTGGCGAGCAAGACGGATTCATGGGACGATCAATTCCTTCGGGATCTTGACACAAGCATGAGTCACTGGGAATCGAACTATCTTCCGGTCTACGATTCCTGGCCCAACTCTCTATTAGATCCGTCATTTCAGGAATCTCCTCAGCCCCAATAAGGCGACTCGATGACCAGGCGCGAACTTCGATTTATTGTTGTCATGATTATCGGCATCGAGATCGCGGGCTATGCCCAGATGCGCGTGCCTGGGTTTCCACCGGGTGCCTGGTGGAAGGACCGGCGCCTTGCGGAAGAGTTGAGACTCACCCAGGATCAGCAGGGGAAAATTGAAGCGATCTGGGTGGAGCACCGCAGGCGGCTCATCGATGAAAAGGCAGAACTGGACAAACGCCAGCTCGATCTTTCCGATATCTTATCAAAGGAGCAGGTGGACGAAGCCGCAGCCATGAAGGCGTTTGAACAAGTTCAGGTGGCGCGCACGGCGCTGGAGCGCACCACCTTCAGCATGCGCATCCGGACAAAGAATGTCCTGTCCCCGGAGCAGCAACAGAAACTGGACGAAGTCGCGGAGAAGACCCGACGAGAGCGCCAGGCTGGAAGCGTGGCGCCCAAACCTTCCAATACCCCTCGCTAAAGACTCTGGTCTTCGCGTCTCTTCAGAGCTATCAGCGGTCAGCGGTCAACTTCAGGACGAAGACCACTTGATTGCTAAAGCTGACCGCTGAGCCTCTCGAAGTTTCCTGTTGACATTTAAACCTGGATCTCCTTTAATCGTTGTCGCAACTTATCCAGAGTGGCGGAGGGACTGGCCCGGTGAAGCCACGGCAACCAGCTGTTTCGACAGCATGGTGCTAATTCCTGCAGAAAGAATTTCTGGAAGATGAGTTGGTGAAAACGCTGAATTTTGCCAACCCTTTCTCCCCGGAAAGGGTTTTTTTTTGCCATTAGAAAGGGGAAATGCTTCGTGAGCTTCATGACTGGGTTAATCTGCAAAGAATGCGGCGAGCGCTATAGCGCCAAGGACCAGTTCGTGTGCACCTCCTGTTTCGGTCCGCTTGAAGTGGCCTACGACTACCAGGCGATCGCTCGATCCGTCTCGCGCGACGCAGTATCTCGAGGTCCAGCGAATCTCTGGCGCTACCGCGATCTGCTACCGATCGAGGGGCAACCCAAGACTGGATTCCAATCCGGATTCACACCGCTGGTTCGCGCCACGCGGCTGGCCAGTGCCCTCGGCCTTGAGGAACTCTACCTCAAGGATGATTCGGTCAATCATCCTACGCTTTCTTACAAGGAACGCGTGGTTTCGGTCGGGATTACCAGGGCGCTCGAGCTCGGATACGACACGATCGCCTGCGCCTCGACCGGAAACCTCGCCAATTCGGTCGCTGCACATTCCGCACGCCTTGGTTTGCGCTGTTTCGTGTTCGTGCCGGACAACGTGGAACCGGCGAAAATTGTCGGAGCGGGCGTCTACCGTCCCCAGATTGTTCGGATTCGAGGCAATTACGACGACGTAAACCGGCTCTGCAGCGAAATTGGCAGCCAGTATCCCTGGGGATTTGTGAACGTGAACTTGCGTCCCTATTACACTGAAGGGGCCAAGACGCTCGGCTTCGAGATCGCCGAACAATTGGGTTGGCGCCTTCCGCAGCACACGATTCTGCCGACCGCCGGAGGTACGTTGCTCCCCAAGGTGCTCAAGGCATATGAGGAGCTAAAGCACCTGGGTTGGGTGACGGGAGACAGCAAGATCTACGCAGCACAGGCTGCGGGCTGCGCGCCGGTAATTCAGGCGCTGCGCTCCGGCAGCGCCGAAATCCGCCCCGTCAAGCCGAATACGATCGCTCACTCTATCGCGATCGGAAACCCCGCCGATGGGCCGTACGTGCTCGAGGCCGTTCGAAAGACGCAAGGTTGGGGAGAGACCGCAACGGACGATGAAATACTGCAGGCAATTCAATTGCTCGCCGAAACCGAAGGAATTTTCGCGGAACCCGCAGGGGGAACCACGCTTGCAGTCTGCAAGAAGCTGGTCGAACAGGGCCGCATCCCTCGTGATCAATCCGTGGTGGTCGCCATTACCGGCAACGGCTACAAGGCAATCGAGAGCATAACCGCTCGACTGAACGGTTCCGTCCACATATCCTCTTCTCTCAAGGATTTTCAGAACTGGTACCAAAGCGCGAGTTCTTCGACCTCGGAATCGCGCGTTCAGCTCCAGGGAGCTACATAATGAGTGTGATGGTGCGAATTCCTACCCCTCTTCGCCAGTACACCGAACAGGAGTCGGAAGTGGTGCTCGACGGAAAAACCGTCGGCGAAGTGCTGGAAAAATTCAAAGTCCGGTTTCCCGATGCAGCGGCCCGCTTCTTCTCTTCAGACTCCAAGGCCTCCCGTTTTATCAACCTGTATCTGAACGATGAGGATGTTCGCTTTCTCAAGGATCTTGAGACACCCGTCGCCGAGAAGGACACCTTGTCGATCATTCTGGCGATAGCGGGCGGCCTCCCAGGCGGGGATGGCGAAGCAAGCTTCGCTCCTAGAAAACCCTCGCCTGGAACGCAGCAGCTGCGCAGACGGCAAAGTCGGGCCGGTCTGAGCGCTCGTTCAGACTTGATTTCACGGTGCTTTCTTCTGAGGAACTCACCAGTGCCAAGGCAACCTTCAATGCCTGGAGAGCCTCTTCGCGGCGTGATCACCGCCGGTGGCTTGCCCTTGCGCACGCAATCGACGAAATAACCGATTTCCTCTTTGATTGCGCCTCTGAGCTGACCCTCAAACCAGGCGTCATAAGAAACATTTGCCGCCTCTGCTCCATCGTTTCTCCACACAGAGAGACCTGAGGGCACGAAATGGATATCGGCTATACCCGCCGTGCCAATAATCTGCATGGCGTCATTCGTGACGACGCCGGCGCGCTCCGGGATAAGCCAGTGCGTCTCGATACACGCTACCGCTCCCCCTTCGAATTCCAGAAAACCCCAATTCACATCCGGATGCTTGCCCCCCTGGACGTTTTCTCGTAAACGCTCTTACCCGGGCGACTCGATCCCTTAAGTCACTTGAACTGCGTCAAGCGACGGATCACGTCTTCACAGTTGAGCACCTTTTCGGCCACATCCAGCGGCCGGTAGTAGTAATGATTGGTCGCTTCGTAGCCGATCCTCGAATCACGCCTCGCGATGCTGTAGAGGCGTCTGGCCAGCTCCATCTCATCTCGGGCAATCTCCGCCATTTCGGCGCCGGCTTGCTTATCCTCGGGTCTCAACTTCAGTTGCTCTCGAAGCAAGTAAAACTAAAGCCGGTTGGCTACGCTTCGAAAATGCAGGAAGCAGGTTTCGGCTATCCTGAGATCTCTTTGGGCTTCCTCCATCCGGTGGGGCGGAACCCGGGTCAGAGCCGCGCGAAAACCCTTCAGACCCTCGTCCCAGAGCTCAGACATCTTGCGGAACTGACTCTGTACGATTTCAGGCGGGTAAGGCCCTACCCAACTCTTGTAATTATCGTAGGGCAGAAGAATCATTCGGGCTCGGTATCCAGTCTCGTTCAAACGCAAGGGATTGGAGGGTCCGTGCTGGGTCGGAATGGTGTATATGGCCACCCCGTACGGAAATTCCTGAAAGGCTTTGCTGAAAGCCTCCCAGGCATTGACTACCAGGGGAGCCGCCTCCTTCCCGTATCGTCGAGCTGCCACGTTGTGCAGCACCTTCTCCCGTTCCGGAACCGGCCAATAGTAGTACTCCTTCGCGACTTCCAGGTTCGGCGACGGGATAGCCCCCGACAGTCCAGGACAACTGAAATCCCTGAATACCGGTTCTTAACAGATTCTCAACATGGTCCTGGATCAGATTCGGCTACCGGAATGTAGGGAACGGCGGATATCTCCCACGTGGTGTTGAATTGGACCTTTGCCAGGATGCCTTTGCCCGTCTGACGGGCCGCAGTCCAATGTCGGGTCGCGCGCGGGCCGGGCCCGGTGACCGAAATCGAATACTCGCCCACCTTGGTGCTGAAACCCGCCGCGGTTTACGGGCTGGTTCCATTCACTGACGCTGAGCAGCTGGACATCCTCCGGGAAAATTGCGGATTACCTTTTCCGGATCCGCGCCGTTTCGGACCCAGTCTTCTCCCCAGCCCCAATCCCACGCAATCACCCTCGCATCCTTGCTGCTTCGCCGAACTCCGTCTCGAAAGGTTCTGATGACTTCGCTCACGACCTCCCAGCCTTGGCGCGCTGGAGCAGCGTGGACAAGAGCGGGCATTCCCATGAGAGTAACAATTGGTCAGATTTTCTGACATCGTGATGCTGAAGATTCCCCCCAGTTCAGGCGCCTGGGAAAAAACATGGGCCAGGCTGCTGGCCAGCCATTCCCGCACCTCCGGGACCGAGGTACAGAGAGCAAAAAATCTTGGGTCGTGGCGATCAGGCGCGCCTTTCATTTCCGGATGCTTGGAGAAAAACGCCTCCGGCATCGCCCGCGGCTCATTAATGTACAGGTAGACCTTCAGACCCTTGCCGTCCCGCGCGGTCAACCAGCCGGTTGAGGTTCTGAAGCCGTTTTTCCCAGCCCTGTCCGAATTCCGGAAAGATCTTCGAGGGAGCTAGATTGCGCAGCACCGCCTGCAGCCAGACGCCGTTGACACCCAGTCGGCCAAGCTTCTGCAGATAGCCTCCGGAAGGGATCGATATCCTCCTCCATCAAGGGATCGCCATACAGCGCAAAATACGAATACAGATAGCAAGGCGTCAGGCGCCTGACTCGCCGCGTCGTTCCCGTGGGCAAGAACGGACCGCCGCGCTCCGCCATCATGTCCTGCATGCAGTAAATCGCCTGGCGCAATCCAAGCTGGCTGGGCGCAACTACCGTGATCCGATCGCGTTCACAGGTGATCGGCGAAACTGTCAGGAACTTCCCCGGCCGACCGCCTCAATAGAAAACAACAGCGCTCGAGAGGTCGGGGACCTGAGTTCCGGCTGAAAGACTGGTCGAGCAGTCGAATGCCGACTGCAGGTATGCCTGGAACTGCTCCAAGGGTTCCCGCGCCCCGTGCTGGCCGGATTCCAGCAGGGTCCAACCGTTCAGATCGACCTCATCCTCAGCCACCTCCCGGTTGGGATCGCGCAGCTTTGAGACATGAGTACCGCTCAGTTCCTGGATGAAATGAAACGGCTCTTCGCCTGCTTCGCCGAATGATGGACCAAAGGTGTCGCTCAAAAGACGCTTGATCTCCTCGAGCCCGCGCCCTTGCTTGGGCCGATGGAGCCTCGTAACGGAGTTGTTCACATCGTGGCTTCAGCGCCCAGCTTGTGGGAAAGGAAATCGTCCTCTCTCAGAGTGAACTCGTAGTGCGCCCGGTTCCATCCCAACAGCTCGATCAATTGTTCTTCTGAAAGAATGTGCCAATTCTGTCGGATGACCGTTACATAGATTCTCCGCAGCTGGTCTGCCGACAAACGCGGTTTGGCAGGAATCCCATCGAGGAACCATTCTCAAGTATCCTTCTCTTCCGTAGTGGCCAGCACCTGAGCCAATTCCGGTCCGCATTCGCCAGTTCCCAGTTTCGCCAGACAAACAGGTGCAGCCGGTCCGGGAAATGCGGTTCCGCAATAGGCAGAGGATGCTTCTTGTTTTTCCTGGGCTTGCTCAAAGAAACCTGCCCACGGAGCCCCCCACGCAAGAGGCGCATCCGCGGAATGGATCAAGAACTCACGACGATTCGACTGGGCTCCAATCATTTTGTTACAACTCCGAGTCAATCTCTCCGTTGTTTTCCTGCCTCCTTTTATCGATCTGTGAACCCTCCGCCGATAAGGGGGCGCCCGGTTAGAGGAGGCTTCTTCGCTGCAGCTCAGTCACGAACTGTTCCGGACCCAGGAATTGGAATGAGTCGATGCCCAGTTCGCGGGCGGCCGCAACATTAGTGGCCTGATCGTCTACGAACAGCGCCCGGTCGGCCTCGACCCCCGCGCGTTTCAGGGCCGCCTGAAAAATCCGGGCATCAGGTTTCAACACCCCCACCTCGTGGGAGAGGACGTAACCTTTAAAACAGCCCAGGAATGGATAGCGACCCGCAAGATGGTCGAAGTGAAGCTTGTTTGTGTTCGAAACCACCCATAGATCGGCCTTGACGGCAAGGGTCCGGATCAAGTGCTCCGGCAGTATGGGGTCCTGGTGAAATATGGAATTCCACGCGGCGACAAAATTCTCCCAGGAGACGCGGCAACCGATCCTGCGGCAGACCTCGATGTAAAACTCCGCATCGGTCAAGAGCCCGGATTCGTATCGGACGGCCAGCTGCTCGCCGGTGAAAGCGGCGCGCAACGGCTCGAACTCGACACCCGTAAGCTCGCGCATACGCTGGCCGAAAGCCTTGAAATCGAAGTCAAACAGGACCTTGCCCATATCGAGGAGAATGCAACGGACCTGAGAAGCGCTCAATCTCTCTTCCCCCGCGCCCAATCGACTGCCGCTTGAGCGAGAGACCGCGTGGCGTTCAAGCAAAGGTAGGGAACACTTTTCACGTTAAAGGCTAAGGGAATTTCGGTGCAGCCCAGTATGATCGCCTCGGCGCCTGCGGCCATGAGCCTATCGGCGATGGCATGGAATGTCTCGCCTGTTTCCCGGTTGTGAGCCGCAGCTTTGATCCGTCGAATTCCCTCTTGCACTTCAGGCTGGTCCACATCGTCTGGAACAATTACTTTGATCCCGCGCTCGTCAAACCTGCGGTGATAGATTCCGCTTCGGACGGTTCCGGTCGCAGCCAGCAGCCCTACGGTGCCAACCTGGGGCGCCTGGGACTTCAAGTCGAGAACCGTCTCCAGGATCATATCCAGAATCGGGATACCGATCTCCGGTTGAAGGCGCGGAAGAAAGTAATGGGCTGTGTTACAGGGAATTGCCAGGATGCCCGCGCCGGCGCGCTCCAGTAAGCGGCCTGATTTGACCAGGTCGGGGAGCGGGTCCGCGCCCCCATCCAGAATAGCCGCCGTTCGGTCGGGAATTTTCGGATTTGAATAGATGAGAACCTGCATGTGGTCCTGATCTTTCACTCCCGGCGTGAAGGTCAAGATCTCGCGGTAAAAATCGACTGTTGCCTGAGGTCCCATCCCTCCAAGAATACCTATGACGCGCTCAAGCATCGGCGATTTTCTCGGCCCCATACCGGTTGGCGACGTGGGTTCGAACCGTTGCTCTTGCGATGCGCTCCCAGTTGAGGTTATAGCCGATTCCAGGTGTCTTCGGCACCTCGATGGTACCGCGCGGAGTAACGGTCACCGGGGGAACCACAGTGTCCTCCGAATAGTAGCGGTGGCTGGCTGAGACATCGCCCGGCAGAGTGAAACCGGAGAGCGTCGACATGGCTATGTTGTGAGCCCTTCCAATACCGCTTTCCAGCATACCGCCGCACCAGATCGGTATGCCATTGCGCGAACAGTACTCATTGATTTTTATCGCTTCGCTGAAACCGCCTACCCGTCCTAGCTTGACGTTGATGATGCGACAGCTCCCCATTTCCACGGCCTTGCGCGCATCTTCCGCGTGGTGGATCGACTCATCCAGACATATCGGAGTCTCGATCTGCTTCTGCAGCACCGCGTGGTCAACCATATCGTCGTGGGCCAGAGGCTGCTCGATCATCATCAATCGAAAGTCGTCCAGTTTTTGAAGAAGCTCCAGGTCGCTCAACCGGAACGCCGAGTTAGCGTCGACCATCAGGGAAATATCCGGGAATTCTCTGCGAAGGGCGCCAAGCGGCTCGAGGTCCCACCCCGGTTTGATTTTGATTTTGATTCTCCGGTAGCCGGCAGACACTTCGCGGCGAACCAGCGTCAAAAGCTCCTCGACGCTGTCCTGTATTCCTATCGATACGCCGCAGGCAATTTCGTCGCGCGCGCCTCCCACGTGGCGGCTCAACGGAATTCCCAACCGGCGCGCTTCCAAATCCCACAGGGCCGTTTCCAGGGCCGCCTTTGCCATCCGGTTGCCGCGGATGGGCGCCAGCAGCGGAGCCGTTTCGCGCGCGCTTTCGAGAGTCGTCCCCAGGATGCGCGGAATCACGAAGTCTTCCAGGATGTGCCACGCCGTATCGGTCGTCTCGCTGTTGTAGAGGGGCTCTTCACTCGCCGTGCACTCGCCATAGCCGACTTCCCCCTCCGAATGCACTTGCACGAGAATGATTCTTCTCCGATAGGTCCGGCCAAAACTGGTTTCGAAGAACCGGACCAGCGGAAGCTGGCATTCGCGCATCTGGACCGAATCGATTCTTATCACCGTTTTCCTTTCCGACGGCGCGGTCCCCAACCGCCACCCCCGGGTGTTTCCACCCGGAGCCGCTCGCCGGCCTCAACCCGGAAACGCTGTTTGGAGTTGAGGCGGCGCCGGCGCCGTCCGTTGATCACTGTCGTACGG
The DNA here is from genome assembly GCA_963827655.1 of uncultured Acidobacteriota bacterium. Taxonomy (GTDB): domain Bacteria; phylum Acidobacteriota; class UBA6911; order UBA6911; family UBA6911; genus CAWHCF01. Next base: position 116,398 of record CAWHCF010000008.1, on the reverse strand, counting down.
CCGCATTTTCCAGGTTCGCCCCCGGCGATCCCGTAAGGCGGGATGCGCCGGCGATCGGACAGAATCGTGGCATCCACGCCAGTCAGAAGCTCTAACTCCCGAATGATGCCGTCGCCTCCCGCGATGCCTGCCTCTTCCTCCCGATCCCGGGCGCAAACGATACTGCGTCACACGAAAAGGAAAGGCGTATTCGAGCGCCTCGATCGGAGTGTTGAGCGAGTTGGTCATATGGGTGTGGATGCCGTTGTTCCCGCTGCCGGCCGAGCACGCTCCCATCCCCCCCGCGATCGTCTCATAGTAGGAAAAGATGGCTCCGTTTCTGGGATCGATACCGCCCAACGTGAGGTTATTCATGGTTCCGCTGCTCGCGGCCGGTACACGTTCCGGAATTGCGCGGGCGAAAGCTTTGAGCAGCACATCCACGATCCGCTGCGAGGTCTCGACGTTCCCCGCCGCCACTGCAGCCGGAAAACGCGCATGAACCACACTGCCTTCGGGCACCCGAATCCGGACCGGCCGAAGCACCCCTGCGCTTGCCGGTATGGAATCCGGAATCAGCGCCCGAACTACGTAGTAAACAGCCGACATGGTAATCGCGTAGACAGCATTGACACTGCCGGCAACCTGGGGATCTGTGCCTGAAAAGTCGACCTCGAGAGCGCCGGCTCGAATTGTCAGGCGCGCACAGATTTTGATTGGCTTCGACTGAATCCCGTCGTCATCCAGGTAGTCCTCGGCGGTATAGCTTCCGTCGGGGATCTGCCGAAGAAAAGCCCGCACTATCCGCTCTGAATAATCCTGAAGATGATTTGCATAGCGCATCGCATCACTGCCGTAGCGCGACAAGATCTGGAGCAGTCTTCTTTCTCCCGTGCAATTGGCTGCAATCTGCGCTGTGAGATCACCCTCGCGCTCTCGAGGGGTTCGCACATTGGCGAGCAGAAGCCGGAAAACAGCCTCCGAGCGTTTACCACCGGAGAAAAGCTTGATCGGTGGGATCCGCAGGCCTTCCTGAAAGATTTCGGTGCTCAGCGGCATGGAGCCGGGACTCATTCCGCCTATATCGGAATGGTGGGCGCGGTTGGCCACATAAAAAACGGCTTTCTCCTTATCCGGGCCGAACACGGGGCTCACCAGCGTGATGTCCGGCAAATGGGTGCCCCCTTCGTAAGGATCGTTGAGGAAAACGATGTCACCGGCGGCCATGGGAACGGCATCGACTGCAGCGCGGACCGACATCGGCATCGAGCCGAGGTGCACCGGCATGTGGTCCCCTTGCGCCACAAGGTCGCCGGAGCCGTTGAAAATCGCGCAGGAATAGTCCCTTCGCTCCTTGATGTTGGGCGAGAATGCCGTGCGCCGCAAAGTAACGCCCATCTCCTCCGCCACCGAGGCGTACAGCGATTTAAAGATTTCCATCCGGATCGAGTCATAAGACGACACAAGCGCCCCCTGCCATAGGCTAGCGAAGGGTTCCCTCGGTTTGCAAGTGCTCCTTTGCGTCTCCGAGCTCTCCGCTGGATTTGTTCGCGAGAAAAGACTCCCGGAGACGCAAAGAAACGCAATTGTAATCGCTCTCGCTTTTGCTATCCTAACCGATCGGCATCTGGTGACAGGTGATGAAATTCAATTCGCCGCCTTTCCTGCTCCGACGATTCGAGTGTTCAGAAAACTAAGAATCACTCTGGAGATGATAAAGATCGAACATACGATCTTTGCTCTCCCTTTTGCGTTCATGGGCGCATTCCTGGCGGCGAGGGGGCTGCCCCGGGCGGATAAGGCCGGCTGGATCTTGCTCGCGATGGTCGGCGCGCGCAGTGCCGCCATGGCATTCAACCGATTGGTGGATACGCCTTTCGATGCGAGAAACCCTCGAACCGCCACCCGCGCTCTTCCGCAGGGAGCCGTCAGCAGAGCTTTCGTCATCGTGTTCGTTTGTGCGGCATCCGTGCTATTCCTGTTCGCGGCGTTCAGGCTGAACAGGCTTACGTTGGCGCTGAGCCCGCTCGCGCTGGCCCTCATCTTTTTCTATTCGTACACCAAGCGATTCACCTGGGCGACGCATGTTTTGCTTGGTCTCTCCCTGGCTTGCGCGCCCGTAGGCGCTTGGATCGCCATCCGCGGAGACATTACTCCGGCGCCGCTGATCCTGGGACTGGCAGTCGCTCTCTGGGTAGCTGGGCTCGATGTCCTCTATGCCTGTCAGGACGTCGCATTCGATCGCAAGGAAGCTTTGCACTCCATTCCCGAACGGTTCGGAATTCCGCGCGCGCTGCTGATTTCAGCGATTCTTCATGCGGTGATGATCGCGCTACTGGCGCTTCTCTTCTGGCGCGAGGGATTGGGAAGCCTGAGCCTCATCGGTCTCGGGATAGTAGCGGTCCTTCTTGCCTACGAGCACATCCTGGTTAAACCGACCGATCTGAGCCGCATCAATACGGCCTTTTTTACGGTAAACGGCTGGATCAGCGTCCTGTTGTTTGTGAGCACCGCCGCCGATATTCTGTGGCGTAACTCATAGCCATGCCCTCGCAGATAGGTGAGCTCCTCATAAAAGATAACTTCATCACCCGCGAGCAGCTGGATGCGGCTCTGACGCGCCAGCGCCATCGCGGCGGCCGGGTTGGTTCTATATTGATCGACATGGGTTTTGTCGACGATGACGACGTTACCTCGGTACTGAGCCGGCACTACGGCGTGCCATCCATCAATCTGGCGTACTTCGACGTCGATCCTTCGCTCATCAAGCTTATTCCGATAGAAACGGCGCAGAAATATCTTGTGATCCCGCTCAGCAGGGCCGGGAGCACTCTGACGATCGCGACGGCCGATCCAAGGAACGTCCTGGCGATGGACGACATCAAGTTCTTGACTGGACTCAACGTGGAGCCAGTGGTCGCGTCGGAGGCCTCAATCCGGGAAGCCCTGGAGAAGTACTACGGAACGCCTCACGCCCTGGAGCTCAAGAAAGTTTATGAAGAGTTCGCTCAGGTCGAGAGAGAAGGAGGCTTCGAGCTCGACCTGGAAGCGGGGCTTCAGGAGAGGCTTCCATTGACCAGCTCCAGGGCTCCAGCGAAGAGGCCCCCATCATCAAACTGGTCAACCTCATCCTGTCCGACTCTTTGCGGAAAGGCGCGAGCGACATCCACATCGAGCCCTATGAAAGAGAGCTCCGGGTGAGGTTCCGCATCGACGGCCAGCTGTGCAATATCATGACCCCCCCTCTCCGCCTGAGGGACGCCCTGGCCTCGCGCATCAAGATCATGGCCAAGATGGATATCTCGGAAAAACGGCTGCCCCAGGATGGCCGGATCAAGATACGGACCAGCTTCAACTCGAAGAGGAAAGAGATTGACTATCGGGTCTCGTCGCTCCCGACGCTGTTTGGCGAAACCATTGTCATGCGCATCCTGGACCGAGACACGCTGCCGCTCGACATGTCCAAGCTTGGATTCGAGGACACCTCCTTGAAGCGTGTCGAGACCGGAATATTGAAACCCTATGGCATGGTCCTGGTCGCAGGTCCGACGGGAAGCGGAAAAACCTCCACCCTCTATTCCGCGTTAAACCGCCTGAATACGCCGGAAACCAACATAATAACGGCCGAGGATCCGATCGAATACAATTTCGAAGGAATCAACCAGGTTCAAATCAAGGAGCAGATCGGCCTGACTTTCGCCGCTGCCCTGCGGTCGTTCCTCAGGCAGGACCCGAACGTTATCCTGGTCGGTGAGATTCGCGATGTCGAGACCATGGAGATCGCAATCAAAGCCGCGTTGACCGGCCACCTCGTGCTCTCCAGCGTCCACACCAACGATGCCCCTTCGACGATCACGCGCTTGTTAAACATGGGCATCGAACCTTTTCTGGTTGCCACGTCCGTCCACTTGATCTGCGCGCAACGATTGATCCGGAGAATATGCAACGAGTGTAAAACTGAAATAAAAACCCCGATCCAGACACTCATAGACGTCGGGTTTTCACCTGAAGAAGCCGGGCCGATACAGACGTTCCGGGGCGAAGGCTGCCGCACTTGCAACGGCACCGGTTACAAAGGGCGAGTCGGGCTGTACGAAGTCATGGAGATTTCCGAGGATATCCAGGACCTCATCCTGGCCGGTGCTCCGGCGCGCGAAATCAAGCGACGCGCAGTCCAAGAGGGGATGCTCACTCTCCGGCAGAGCGGGCTCGCGAAAATCAAATCCGGTGTCACTACTCTGGATGAAGTCCTGCGAGAGACGGTGAAGAACTGACCGGAGAAGACAAAGCCAGGGTTACGACCTCAGTCGTTTTTCAGCCGTTCCCGCTCGGGTTCGGTGCGCTCGACCAGCGTTCGCTCGATGCGGCGGTCAGGAATCAGCCACATGAGCGCAACGGCGACGTAGAGCGTCCACGCGATCCAAGGCGCGACAGTTGTCGCCGCAATAGCGATGATGTAAAGCGTAAACGACAGTTTGCCCTTAACGTCGCGACCGACAGCCACCGCGAGCAGGGAGGCGCGCCCTTGCCGCGCGATGATCGTGCGCTGCAGGATCAAATATGCGATGGCTGCCAACGATAAATTCAAGCCATAGAGGGCGGTCGGCGCCGCCGCAAAATTGTTCTCACCCATCCATGCCGTAGCGAACGGAACCAGCGATAGCCAGAACAGCAGGTGAAGATTAGCCCACAAGATTCCACCGCTCACATATTGAACGCTATGCAACATGTGGTGGTGATTGCTCCAGTAGATGCCCAGATAGACGAAGCTCAACAGATAGCTGAGAAAGACCGGCAGCAGCGGGCGCAGCGCATTGATATCAGCGCTATGCGGCGCCTTCATTTCCAGCACCATGATCGTGATGATGATCGCGAGAACCCCATCACTGAATGCTTCCAGGCGACTCTTGCCCATAATTCCTTACCGCTAGCCGAATTCGGGCGGCTTCTTGCCCGTTCTACCAAACGCCCCTCAGCGTCGTACATTCCACTGGTTTTCAGCAACGGCTCGTGGCAGTGAATCAAGCCCAAACATAATCTGGGAGCGGCCAACGCCGCTTCATTCTACCAGTACAATGGTAAGTAAGTCTTGATGGCTCGCTGGGGACGCGCTCGATCTGCGCCGTCTCTTGATCAGCACGACCCCGGCTATTCGGCCACCCCCGTTCTCGCGTCCAAACTTCTGACTCTGGACGCGAACGTGCCCGAGCCGCAGTCCGCCTGATTGTCTTACCTTCATGTGCACCAGTAGCCTCAGCGCCAGGACTTAACGAACGTAGCTACATAACGGAAACGGAATTGTTTGTAGATGGCGGCGTGGCGCAAGTGAAGGGCTTGGTAGCGGAGGTAAGCCGAACTGCGGGATGACGGCCTTTATCCAGCACCTCAATTCAGGAGCAGCCGCACTACTAGCGGGCGAGGGCACCGTTCACACCGTTGACTCGCGAATCACCTCCAAGAGCGGACACCGAAACGACGTGCTACAACATTTTTCTGTAGAATTGTGCTAGTGTGTTTCCACATCGGACTACCATACATCAGACCGGCGATATGACGAAAACCTCGCCAGGCGTAATCAAAGAGGCGCGAACTCATCGAGAAGGCCGCAAGCTGGAGCCGGTCGAGGCACCCAGGAAGTGCGGATCGACGACGGTGGAAGAAACGCAGCCCACTTACTGTCCCCACCGGATCCGGGCGGCCAAAACATCTCAAATTGTCCAGCGTCACCGCGCTGGGAGTGGAAGAGAAGCCCTACCGGAATGTTTCTTAACTCGAGCGATCGCCGAAAGGAAGGGTACACACATGAAAAGAGACATCAGAAACCTGTTCCTTCACACGTGGGTTTTGGGTTGCCTGCTGGTTACTCTGCTGGCAGTTCCGGTGTGGCCGCAGTCCAGCACAACCACGGTAAGCGGAACGGTCCGCGACCGGACACAGGCCGTGATCGCCAAGGCTGCGGTTGCGCTGACCAACACGGCTACCGGCGTGATATCGCGAACCACCACCAACGAGGCCGGCTTTTACATCTTTGCAGGCGTAGTGCCTGGGCGTTATCGCCTGACCGCTGAAGCCCCGGGCATGCGGAACTTCGAAGCAACCCTGACGGTGCAAGTACAGCAGCCGGCCGTGATTGACCCGGCACTCGAAATCGGGGAGACACTGACGACAGTTGTTGTCGAGGACTTGACCCCCATGGTGACGAGCTCCAACCCGACGCTGGGCCATGTGCTGGAGCGCAACCGGATCGAGCAGTTGCCGATCAACGGGCGTTTCGTCAGCAGCCTGCTCCAGACGGTTCCTGGCATGGAAGGCGACCGCGCCTTCGGGCTGCGAGACGGCTCCAGCGAGTACGTGCTGGATGGCGCGAGTATCAGCGACCGGCTGTGGGGCAGCGCCGCCTTCCGCCGTCCGCCCGGCCTGGACACCATCGAGGAATTCAGGGTCGAGAACAACAACTCTTCGGCCAGATTCAATCGCCCGACGACCGTCGTTCTCTCCACGCGCAGCGGCACGAACACCATTCACGGCTCAGCCTTCGAAACTCACCGCAACAATTCCTTTGGCAAGGCGCGACGGCGGGAAGATTTCTATAGCAAGCCGCCGCAGTTGATTCGCAACGAGTTCGGCGTCTCCTCGGGCGGTCCCATCCGGATTCCGTGGTTGTACAACGGCAAGGACCGGTCCTTCTGGTTCTTCGCTTACGAGGGGTTGCGACGGGTAGAGTCTTCTACCAGGAGCGGATCGGTGCCGACCGAGGCCATGCGTAATGGAGACTTCCGCAACCTGATGGATTCCCAGGGTCGCCAGTTCCTGATCTACGACCCGCTCACTACCGACCCGCAAAGCTGGGCACGGCAGCAGATTTCCTACCGTGGCGACCTGAACGTGATCGATCCGGCGCGCCTCAGCCCGCTGTCCAAGTACCTGCTAAGCATCTCACCATTGCCCACGCACACCAGCGTCAACCCGCTGGTGGACAGCAACTGGGTGGGCCCATCCCCTTTTACCCAGGAACAGTGGACGATCACCGGACGGCTCGACCACCGTTTTTCCGATAAGGATCAAACGTACCTGCGTTTCACCAAAGGGAACGACGAACAGTTTCGGTACCCCTTTGGAACGGTACCCACCTCCGACCGCGTGGCCGGCACGGTGTTCAACACGGCCCCCAACAACGCCACGGCCCTCTCATGGGTGAGGACGTTTTCTCCTACCTTTTTCAATGACCTGCTGCTGAGCGTCTCCCACGAGGGTTGGACCGACAGCACGGGCCAACCAGGGGTCAAGTATGCGGATCAGATAGGAACGTCAAACCCCTTCGGCGTGCCTGGTTGGCCGGGGCTCTACGACACCGGTCTGAATCAATACTATTTTGAGACCGGCAACCCGCAGGGATCGGCCTTTACCCACTTCATCCTCGACAACAATGCCACGAAGATCCGGGGCAAGCACGAGCTCCAGTTTGGCCTCCATTACCGCTACGACTGGTTGAACTATCTTCCCGACCAGCAGCACCCCCAGGGCAACCACAGCTGGAACACTCGCGCAACCGCGCTGTATGATCCATCCAGCTCCCGCACCGACCCCCTGCCCCTTCCCTTCACGGGCCACAATCTCGCCAACATGTTTCTGGGGTCGATGAACTACTCCAATCAACTCGTGCGCAACTACTTTTACATGCGAACCCAGGAATTCGCCCTCTACTTCCAGGACAACTACAAGGTCAGCCCTCGCCTCACGTTGAATCTGGGGCTGCGCTGGGAATATTGGCCGCCCTATACCGAGAAGAACGACATGCTGAGCGGCTTCGATCCCCAGCGCAAAGCCGTGGTGCTGACCCAGGATCTCGACACGATGTATCGGCTGGGGGGCACCCTGCCTGCGGTTGTTGACCGCTGGCAGTCGCTGGGGGTCAACTTCATCACCTACCAGGAAGCGGGGTTGCCACGAAGTCTACTCAAGCCCAACCGGAACAATTTTGGGCCGCGCCTGGGCTTGGCCTACCGCTTAGGGGACGGCGATCGCACCGTTGTGATCCGCGGGGGATACCGAATCTCATATTTCCCGATCCCATTCTGGACCTGGGGCCAGAGAATGCGGCAGAACATCCCCTTCACCGCCCGCTTCCGAAACGATCTCAACGACCCCACCCTGACGCCGGATGGCATCTCTAATTACGGCATGCGCAGCGTTCAAACCATCTTTTCCGGCCAGAACAGCCGCGATGCGGTCAGTCTCGCGGATGCCGCCTCGATTGGCCCGCGGCGGGAATGTCATGAGCTATTTCGCTCCCAACCAGCCGGACTCGCGCGTGCAGGACTGGAACTTCACGCTGGAAACAGAGGTGATGCGCAACACGGTGGCGCGCGCCTCCTATGTCGGCAACCACACCGGGCGCCTCGACATGTATTTCCGCTACAACGAGAACACGCCCGACTACATCTGGTTCGTGACCCAGGGTGAGCCCTTGCCGACCGGCGCGTACTCGAATGTCCTGCGGCGGCCGTTTGACCAGGAAGTCTACGGAACTATTGAGGAATACCGCAAGACGGGGTGGTCCAATTACCAGGGCATTCAGTTGGAGCTGGAACGCCGCTACAGCGAAGGAATCGCCTTCCAGGTTTTCTACAACCTGAACAACACCCTGGTGGCCGGCGGCACCGGATACAACGCCAGCTCCATCATTCCCGAGCTGAATCAGTTCCTTCCAGGCACGGTGCCCACCGACATCGAGCAGCGCACGCGGCTCTACAATTACCAGCGGGATATCACCATTCCCAAGCATCGTTTGCGCTGGAACTGGATCGCCGATTTGCCGTTCGGCAGAGGAAAGCCGATCGGCGGCAACGCCGGCGGACTGCTCAACGCGTTCATCGGAGGCTGGCAGGTTGCGGGTCTCGGCCAGTTACGGAGCAATTACTTCAGCCTGCCCACCAACGTCTGGCCGACCGGGAACGACATTGAGATTTACGGCTACAAGTACCCGATTCAGGACTGCCGCTCCGGTTCCTGCCGCCCCGGTTATCTGTGGTGGAATGGTTACATCCCGGCCAATCGGATCAACAGCGTCGATGCCAATGGGCGGCCGAATGGCGTCATGGGGGTGCCCTCCGACTACAGGCCTGCCGGCCAACCCCTGATCCCGGCGGGCAGCACCACGCCACCGCCAAACTTCCCAGGAGGGAGTCTGGTCCCCTTTTGGGATACCAGCACAGTCTGGGTCCCTCTGAACAACGGCACCGTGCGACAAACCACCTACGCGCGGTAGCGGTTTGCATCCCTGGCGACAGCAGTATTTTCCCGGCGTGCGGCAGTGGGGCCTGGATGCCTCGCTATTCAAAGCGATTCCTATCAACGAACGATTGGTGATGCGCATCAACGCCGACTTCTTCAATATTTTGAACCGTCCCGGCAATCCCAACAGCATCGGCGGAGACGGAGTTCTAAGTACATTCAATTCGGGTCAGGGCGCCCGGGAGACGCAGGTGACCCTTCGATTGACCTGGTAGACTTGCGGCGGATCCAGGAATTCCCGGGCGGCCGGGGAAGTCCTCTTGAATCGCGCCGGCCCCGACGGACGCGCCGCATGCAAGTCGGCGCATCCTACGTCATGCTCTGGAGAGGAAGTGACTGGAAGGACCTGCCTTTGGGCGGCCACGACGTTTTTGCTGCTGCTTTCTGGCACTGAGGCTTACGCGCAGAAAATGCCGATAATCCTCGACACCGATATCGGCACGGATATCGATGACGCGTTCGCCCTGGCGCTGGCGCTGGCCAGCCCTGAGATCGAGTTGCGGGGTGTCACAACCGTGAGCGCCGATGCCTACGGGCGGGCGCTGATCGCCTGTCGCATGCTGCATCATGCCGGGCGCGGAGACGTTCCCGTCGCGCCCGGGCGCCCGCAACGGCAGCAACCGGAGCAGAAGGGCCAATATCAGTATGGACTCGAGGCCGGCTTCCCGAACAGGCCCTTACCGGAGTTGGCCCCTGAGTTCATGTACAAGAAACTTCAAGCCGAGCCGGGCAGAATAACGCTCGTGACGATTGGAGATCTTACCAACGTCGGCCAGCTGATCACGGATCATCCCGAAGCCAAACCCTGGATCAAGCGGATCGTTATCATGGGCGGCGCCGTTCGCGTCGGCTACGACGCAAAACCGCCGGTCGTCTGGGAGTGGAACATACGCTCGGACATCAAGGCGGCGCAGGTCGTTTTCCGATCGGGGGTGCCGCTCCTGGTGGCTCCGCTTGACGCCACGACGATGCTGAAGCTGGAGCAGCCGATGCTCGAACGCATCTTTGGCGCCGGGACTCCGCTGACCGCGCAAGTCCACGCGCTTTACAAGCTCTGGGGCAAGGTCCGGCCAACATTGTTCGATCCCGTCGCCGTGACTCTTAGCTTTCACGAGGCTTTCTGTCGTATAGAGGAACTCCGGCTGGAGGTGGATGCGGAAGGCTTTACACGAGAGAGGGACGGGCAACCGAACGCCAGAGTCGCCACTTCGATCCGAACCGACGACTTTCTGAGCTGGTACGTTGAACGGATCGTCAACCGCAAGTGACAATCCTTATTTGAGGAGTTCCCCGAGGATCATCGTCCGATTGGCGGCCGCTTGCGTGCGCCTGCCGGGCGTCGACGCTTGAGGGCGTGAATTTTCCCCCAATCGAGCCGCCAGACCGATCCGCTCTTGATCCACGGCAACGGAATTCGCTGATCCACCGGGGTCCCCAAGGCCAAATGGTAAAGGCCATCGACCCGGTGGAAGAAGCCGCGGGTATGCATTGAGTTGGGGTATCCGAGCAGCTTCCGATCGAGATGATGGCAGAATTCGTGGAGCAGCGTGTTCAACAGCCCCCGGTGGCTGGTGACCTTGCCCAGCACGGCGGTCCGCATCCACACGCGAATCATTTGGGTCTTGTAGTCATAGTCACCAAAGAGCTCGTAAATAATACCTTCGTGATCGTTGCGGGGACGAAGGCCCAACACCCGGAGACCAGGGGCGCGGACCCCATAGAATTTCGAAAGCAACCCCAGGATCGCGGCCCCTGCCTCCTTGACCTGCGGCCGCTTGGTGCTGGTCAAGGCAGCACCCAGCTCACGACAGGCCCCTCGCAATGACCGGGCGGGGGGTCGCCGCAACGCGACGAGGGCGTCGCTCGCCTCGTACTCGCTTTTCAGTCGGTCATCGCGCGGGAGAGGGTCGGTTTTCATAATAAAGGCTTGCGGCAGGTCTTGATGGGCATCATGGGATCCCCGACGCCATCGGAAGTGCCCTGGCCCATCGACGGGTTGGCGAGACGCTGGGATGCTACCTCACCCGCCGACTTACGGCGCTTCAAGTATCTTTACTGGTCGATACCTCCCAGTCGGAAATGGATAAGCATTTCTATCTCGAGAGGGTTGGAGAAGCAAGCCTAATTCGCCTGTGCCGCTCCCGGTGCACCCACTTCCGGAAGGTCCCAGGGGGGGCCACGTTTTCGATAGCGGATGCGTCCAGGCGCCGTTCAGCGCACGACAGTCGCCAGCGCCATCGAAGCCCAGTTGCTCGCGGCGGCGGAAATGAACTGATCGGGCCCGTGCGGAAAGTCGCTGTCAAAGTAAGGCTGGAAGGCCGGTGCCCGCGTCCTGACGTACCAGGAGCCGTCTTCGAGCTGTGAGTTCAACAGATACTGAATGCCTCTCTGATAATTCGAACTACTCACCGGAATGATGCCAGACTCCTGCAGCGCGACAAGAGCCTGCCCGGTCGCATAGGCATCGGTAGCCAGCGCTCATGCGGATCGCCTCCTGGCTTCCCCCGCCCCAGATCAAGCCGAGGACCTTGAAGGCATGATCCTCCGTGCTTACCGGTTGCGCCCTTTCGAGCCAGCGAACCGCGCGCTCCACGGCCTTGTCGTACTCTGCCCGCTGGCTCTTCGGGCCGTACGTCCGTACCGATCGGATGGATGCCGCCGTCACTTCAAAGTCGCTCGACTCGAGTGGAGGCCGCAGCGTGATACACTTCCAGCGGCCGTCGGGAGACTGATTGTTCTTCACGTACCGCGCCCAGACATCGGTGATCGCGTCACTCGGATACCTCTCAGCGGCCATACCCAGTGAAATCGTAAGATTCGCGGAGTTCTGCCGCAGCCCGCCTCCCGCACCACGGGAGAGATTGGACGGCAGGCCAGGGCGCCACGTCCGTCTATTTCGTCTGTCCCAACGATTGATCCAAAGAATGCGCAGCGAGTGTAAAGTTGAAATAAAAACCCCGATTCAGACACTTATAGACATCGGGTTTTCACCTGAAGAAGCCGGGCCGATACAGACGTTCCGGGGCGAAGCCTGCCGCACTTGCAACGGCACACCGCACGCCGATCTGTGCTCCTGCCGATGTCAATCTTCGGGTCCCGGCGCTGCCGCAGAGTCAGTCGCAAATACGTCACCGTATCGATGAACACGAGCACTTCCACGACTGAGGAATTTCGCTCGCGAGGTTGTTGATGCTGACATTAGCCGAAATGCTGGAGGAAGTAATCCACTCCGGAGGTTCGGATCTTCATCTGACGATAGGCACGCCGCCGCAAATCCGAGTGGATGGCAAGTTGCGGCCCCTCGGGTCGACTCCCCTGACGGCAGCCGATACAGAGAGCCTGGCGTACGGCGTCATGACAGATGCGCAGAAGCAAGCCTTCGAAGAAAAACGGGAACTGGATTTTGCATTTTGCGTCAGAGAGCTGTCACGCTTTCGGGCCGATGTCTTCAGGCAGCGCGGCGCGGTGGCGTGTGCCTTTCGAGCGGTTCCCTTCGAGATCAAGAGCTTCGAGGCCCTCGGCCTTCCTCCGGTAGTCGAGAAGCTATGCGATAGACCTCGCGGTCTCATTCTTGTAACAGGTCCAACCGGCAGCGGAAAGTCGACGACACTTGCGGCCATGATCGACAAGATTAACCGGGAGCGCTCTGCGCACATCCTGACCATTGAAGACCCCATCGAATTCCTGCACAGTCACAAGAACTGCATCATCAACCAGCGCGAGGTAGGCTGTGACACGCACTCCTTCCCGGCGGCGCTCCGAGTGGCCCTCCGGGAGGATCCTGACGTTGTTTTGATCGGCGAAATGCGCGACCCTGAGACGGTCGAATCTGCCTTGAGGATCGCCGAAACCGGGCATCTTACCCTGGCCACTCTTCACACCAACACCGCAGCTTCGACCATGAATCGAATCGTTGACCTGTTTCCGGCCGCCCAACAGAACCATATCCGGACTCAACTCAGCATGGTTCTGGAAGCGATCATTTGCCAGGCGCTGATCCCGCGCTCCACTGGGTCCGGTCGCTGCATGGCGATGGAAATCCTGATCGCCAACTCGGCGATTCGAAACCTGATCCGGGAAAACAAGATCCACCAGATCTACGGCATGATGCAGACCGGCCAACAGAAGTACGGAATGCTGACGTTCAATCAATCCTTGGCGCACCTGGCCGGGACGAAACAGATAACTCTGAACGCCGCTCTGAGCCAATCTTCAAGTCCAGAAGAGTTGAAAGAGCTGATCCAACACGGTGCAGGCATGCACCTTCTACACAATCCCTCGCGGCCAGTGCCTGAACCCACGCCTGGCTTTACTCGGTAAACAAGTCAGACAACATGCCACAATACGTGTTTCGCGGACGACACGTTCGAACCAATGAGAGTGTTGCGGGAGAGCGATTGTCCAGCAGCCCTCAGGCGCTGGCCGCTGTTTTGCGGCGCGAGCAGGTTGCGCCCATATCTATTCGCGAGAAGCGAACCAAGGGATTTCGTCCGGCTTTCACCCGGCGGCTGTCACAGGCTGAGCTCGCCATCTTTGCGCGGCAGTTCTCGGTAATGCTGAATGCGGGACTTCCTCTGGTTCAATGCCTTAAGACGATTGCCCAGCAGCATACCGACACGAACTTCAAGAATACTCTGGAACAGGTGCGATCGGACGTCGAGGCGGGATCAACCCTGGCTGACGCGATGGCCCGCCACCCGCATGTCTTCAATTCGTTGTTCACCAACATGATTGCCGCCGGTGAAGCCGGCGGTATCCTCGATGCTATCCTGCAGCGCCTGGCTATCTTCACCGAGAAAATCGTGAAGCTGAAGAGCGCGCTCAAGTCGGCTGCCATTTACCCCTCGGTGATTCTCTTCATTGCCATTGTGGTCGTTATCGTCATCCTGTGGAAGGTCATTCCCGTCTTCCGAACGCTGTTTGAGGGATTTCATGTCGAACTCCCGCTCCTGACCCGTATGGTAATCGCCGCCTCCGGTTTCATTGAGAGTTACTTCTTCTTGATCGCCGCGGCCTCTGTTCTGGTCGGGCTCGGCTGTAGGGGCTATTACCGCACCGAAAACGGCAAGCGCGCAGCGGATGGCCTACTGCTTGCGATCCCTGTCATTGGATCGATATTCCGGAAGATCGCGGTCGCGCGATTTACTCGCACACTGGCGACTCTTTTGTCGAGCGGCGTCCCAATTCTCGAAGGCCTGGACATCACGGCCAGAACCGCCGGGAACGCAATCCTGGAAGACGTGGTAAAAAGAATCCGACGGCGCATCGAGGAAGGCAAGACCATCTCTGATCCGATGCGAGAGTCAAATTTCTTTCCCGCTATGGTAACCCAGATGGTCGCGGTGGGGGAGTCGACCGGCCAACTCGATGCCATGCTCATGAAGGTTGCGGACTATTATGAGGAGGATGTTGATACCGTGGCGGCGAATTTACTGGCAATTGTGGAACCCTTCCTGCTGGTGGTACTGGGCATGATCGTTGGCGGAATCGTAATTGCCATGTATCTGCCGCTGTTCAGATTCATCCAGGTGCTCTCTGGCGGATACTAAGGGTTCGCGCAGAAATAAGTTCGCATTCTGCTGCAGGCCCCCAGGCCCGCTGGCGAGGCGCGAGCGACGATGCGTACCCGGTGCGGTACGTGAGGAGCGAGCAACAAAGCCAGCGGGCCTGCGGGCCGCAGCCCGAAGGGGCGCGATCCTCAGCGTGCTTAGCGAACAGAAACCGGTTCATGATTGACCACCGACTCTCGCGCCAGAATGTGAAGTTATTTTTGCGCGAGCCCTAAGTGCTGCTGTTCGCAATTACGCTTTAACGTATTTTGAAGCAGTTGAGGCCTGAAAGGCCGACAGAGAGTAGGCCCGGCCGTAAGGCCGGGATTGGGCGGGCGTTAAGAAGAGCGCCGAAGGTGCGACACAGCCGGAGTGCCGGTCCTTCGGACCTCGTGTCCGTGGGGTCTTGAAGACCCCGCCCTGACGGGCGGGGCTACTCACTAACGGGCCTTCGGCCCTAGGCAAAAACAGAGCCGACTCGTACAGGCTCTGCCCAATACGTTAGCGTATTTATGAACCAGTCGACTAAGCACCAAGACAGGAGACAACGGAACCAAATGCAGAGGCCGCGATCAAAAACCCAACGCCGCTTGCGTCCAGTCGATGCATGCACCCAAGTAGAGGAGAAAGAATGAAGAATGATCAAGGCTTTTCGCTGGTTGAGCTTTTGATTGTCGTGGCGATCATCGCGATTGTGGCCGCTATCGCCATTCCGAACCTGCAGACCTCCAAGCAGGCCGCGAATGAGGCCGGCGCGATTCAGGGCTGCCGGACCATCGCGTCAGCCGAGATCGCATATGCATCCACAAACAACCAGCAGTACGCCGACATCGCCACGCTGGTGAAAGGTAACTATCTGGATTCCCGCTTCGGTACCACCGGCCAGATCAATGGATACACCTATGCGCCCGGTGATGTTCTCGGGACCACGATAGACGGCAACCCTCCGACTTCCTTCGGCTTTATCGCATCACCGGGGGCGCCTGGCCTTGGACGGTTCTCTTTCTCGATAGGTCCGGACCAGGTCGTCCGGTATCAGGGCGTCGTTGACGGCGCGACCTTTCCTTCCGGTGTCACCGCCGGAGACCCGATCGGCAAAACAAACTGAGTACGCGGTTTCATAAATGCGGTAACGTATTCTTGGTGGCTTTTTGGGTGTGCAAACTGAGGTCGCGCACGGCGAAGCAAACTTCGCCAAACTAAGCCGGTAGCAAGCTACCGCACTCCAAGGCCACGTCTTTGGAGTGCGCAAGCTTGCTGCGCCTTGTCTTGCGGCAGCTTGCTGCCGCGCCCGCGAAATCGCCAAATTCCAGCGCGCACTCCGAATACGTTGCCGTAATTGCGAACAGCAGTACTAAGGAATCCGTTCCTTTCCGGCTTGACTACTACGCGGAGAAAAATATGAGTCAACCATCAAAGATTGTGAACCTGGCCGTATTAATGGCGTTCAGTGTTATAGGTCTAATACAGGTGGGAGGCTGGCTAACGGCAAAGATATCAGCGCAAGAGAAAAGCAAATCAAACGGCAAGTCGAAGATCTCTAATGACCGACTGATGCCCGATACCGCAGCTGCTTATGATTCAGACTGGGAGCGGCCCTATCAACAGTATCAACCGGTAGGCAAAGCGCTGTTGCCCTTCCCCGTCCTTAGCGTAGGTGATATTACGCCCGTCGATTTGTATCGCTATGGTGGTGTCGGCATCTCGTCCTTCGCTTCAATCGATGACGTAGCGGACTTCGACGAGTTCTGTCGCAGACTGAGTGAACAGAAGCCGAAAGTGATGGCGCGATGGAAAACATACCTGGAGCGACGCTACACCCTCACCCGCACGGTTGATCGAGAAGTGACGATGTCGCGAAGAAAGCCGATCCCTGTCGGTCCGGTGACGCGGTTGCCGCAGACGATCAACAGCTGGGAAGAGCTGGCGAACCTGTCGTCTCGGGAAATCTACCAACGAGACCTTTTTCCTGAAGGGTTTCGGCCCCTGGCTCACCCGCTGCATTCGACCGCGCACATGCTCTTTCCGCACAGCTGGACCAAACAGCACCCGGAGCACGAAAGGTTCGACGTGGAATTTGACCTTCCAGATGAGTATCTTCCTGAGTTCCCGCCGCCGCTGTTCCTTACAACGCGGCCTGACCTGGGCGATGTATCGCGCGGGCATGAAATCACTCAGGCCAACTTCCGCCAGCTGTTCGACGGGGTCATCACTCCTGAACAAATGGAGGGGCTGCGGCTACTGGTGACAAAATTCCCCACAACGTGGTTTAACCAGACTAAACACCGTCTTACACGAGAGCCGATCCGTGGAGTGGCCTGCCTTGACTGCCACGTCAACGGTCACAGCAACGGCGCCATTGTAGTGGATCCAAGCACCAGGCCCACTCTGGCACGGGTTCGACTGGACACTCCAAGTCTTCGTGGCAACCATATCTACGAGATTTTCAGTCTCAAGCGCTCGATACGCTCGACCGATCATTTCGCCGAAGTCGAAGAGTACTTTGACGGCGACATTGGACTGCAGCCCCAAATTGGAGGTCGGCAGCTTGACAAAGTATCGACAAACAGGATGGGCGATTTCAACTCGATCATTGCGTTCCCACCAGCGCCGAAGCTGAACCGATTCGCACGGTTAGATCCGACCAGGGCAACAGAGTCAGAGCTCCGAGGAGAAAAGCTGTTCTTTGGCAAGGCCAATTGCCACCAGTGTCATGCGCCTCCCTATTACACGGACAATACGATGCATGATCTGTTTGTGGAAGAATTCTATCCAGGGCGTGCGGAAGGGCAAGCCAAGACGTTTTCGCTGCGCGGGATCAAAGATTCGCCGCCTTATTTCCATGATGGACGACTGCTCACACTGGAAGACACAGTTGAGTTTTTCAATCTGATCTTTCAACTGAGGCTGACGCGGGAGGACAAAAAGGACCTTGTAGCCTTCTTGCGATGTCTATGAGAGAGAATCAGGAAGCATCGCATGTCGGAACTCGTATTTGGGGTCGCCACACTTAGGGTTCGCGCAGAAATAGGTTCGCATTCTGCTGCAGGCCCCCAGGCCCGCTGGCGAGGCGCGAGCGACGATGCGTACCCGGTGCGGTACGTGAGGAGCGAGCAACAAAGCCAGCGGGCCTGCGGGCCGCAGCCCGAAGGGGCGCGATCCTCAGCCTGCTTAGCGAACGAAAACCGGTTCATGATTGACCACCGATTCTCGCGCCAGAATGTGAAGTTATTTCTGCGCGAGCCCTTAGATCGGACAATCTGCGTGAATCGACACCGGGTCAAGGGGTTTTTCCGCAGCCATCCCGGCTCCGAACGGCGCCTCTCAAGGCAGCGGCCGGCAACAGAGCGCACTTGATTCTGTTGCTTCGAATTGGCTCATCCAGGTTCCGCAAAACCTGGCTGTCAGGGATTGCCGCTACGGCGGCTCTTGTCATTCCTTCGACCGACATCAGGAGAAGTGAGGCCGAAGCTTTGGCGATAGCACACATCTCACCGGAGAATCCAACTTCTTTGACGATGCCGTTTTCGTCGAATCGAAGCTCGACCCGTATCCGGTCTCCACATAATGGATTGACCTCCTCGACCGACACATCGGGAGAGACGATCCTTCCAAGTTTTCTCGGATGCTTTGCGTGCTCCAGAATAGTCGACGGATAGACGCTCAAACGTCCACTCCCTGGCCTTGCATCACGCTTTCCGAAGACGCGGCAGACCCTCTCACCAGCCGTAAGCTCTTGCCCGACCTCCCGCTGCGAACCATCATGAACTCGGCGACCACGGCCACGGCGATCTGCTCGGCGGTCTCCGCGCCGATGTCCAACCCAACAGGAATGTGAAGCCTGCCGATGTCGCGATCCGTAAAACCGAGACTCTTGAGTTTCGCGCTCAATGCGGCGGCGCGCCGTGCGCCACCCAGGATCCCGATGTACCGGACCTCTGAGTGGAGCAGAGCCTCGAGAACCGGAAGGTCATGTTTGGCGGCATGCGCCACCAGTATCGCGAAACTCGATTCCGTGAACTCGCGTTGCCGCGCGATCTCTCCAGGAATCCCAACGAGAATTTCGGTCGCGGTTGGAAAACGTTCCGGATGTGCGAACATCGGCCTGCTATCGACCACATGGACACGGAAACCGGCCTGGCTGGCGAGCTTCGTTATCGGCACCGCCACCTGGCCCGCACCAAACACATAGAGATCCGGACCGTCACCGATCGTATCGATGAACACCTCCACGAAAGATCGCTCGGGCGTTGCCACCGCCGCGCAATTGGCATCCAGCCACACCGTTCGGGAGATGCCTTTTGACAGAAGGTCCTTCGTTACGCTCAAGAGAGCCTGGTCGAGATCAGCACGACCGAGAGAACCCAGCAAATCCCCCTTCGCCGTCACGATGGACTTATCAGCAAGCGCTACCGAAGGAAGACTGGACTGAGTTACGGTCAGCAGCGCGAACGTGGCTCGCGCACTCAGGAGCGACTCGATATCCGTGAGCACGGACCGGAACGCCTCCGCCGGCTCGACAAACACGCGGAGAACTCCAGCACAGGTCAGTCCGATTTCGAGGGCATCTTCTTCACCGAGCTCGACTCTGAGCAACTGAGGACGACCGGAACGAGCTACCTCTTGCGCCGCCTCGATGACCTGGGAGTCTGCGCATCCGCCGATAGTCACCGCTCCCTCAAGAGTATGGTCTCCAACGACCAGCATCTGCGAACCCTCTTTCCGTGGAGCTGTGCCTTCCGTCCCGACCACGGTAGCCAGACAAGCTCCGCCCGAAGTTCGAGATGCCTTTGATAAATGTTCGACGATTTCGTTCATGCTTCAACCACTATAGAGGCTCGACTCTGCGTCCCGTGAGTCTCCGAAAGAATTTTTGGATAATTCTTGTTGTGGCAGTGGCGAGCAAAGGAAGAGCGCTGAGCGATGTTGACGGTAATGCGGTTGCCGGATTTCCTGTTTTTTGCAGATTCTTCTGAAGAGCGGCCGTGAACTCTCCAAACATTTGGCTGGACACTTCTTCCACCATCCGTGAGCCAAACTGGGCCAGCACACCGATAATGCTGATTTCGGAAGTGCCGGTAACTTCAGTTCCGCCGCCGGGCAGCGCGCGAAGCTTTCCGGCCATTTTCATCGAAGCGCTCCCCTTCCCCTTGACGTCCCGGCCTTTGCCCAGCAGTTCGATCTCGTAGTTCTGCGCATCAAGACGTTCAATGCTCAGTTCTCCTTTGTAGTCGGACACGACCGGACCTACTTTCACTGTGATGGTTCCGGCGTAGCGGCGATCGTCCAGTGCCTCCGTGATCTGAGCTCCGGGAACACACGCGGCCACTTTCCGTGGATCCTTGAGGAATTCCCACACCTGCGCCACTGGCGCCTCGACCTGAAATGTCTTCGTGGTCTTGACTTGCATGGATGATGACTAGAGTTCTGTCGTCGAGGCTAACTTTGCGTAATCCTCCCACCGGTTAATGTCCGCCGGGGAGGGAAGATTCATCTCAACCTCACGCACCCATTCCGGATGGGCTTCGAGCAGCCGCCAGACCCCTTTGTCTCCGTGAAGCTCGCGGATCTCGTCAAAAATCGTTTTGCTTAACAGTACGGGATGCCCCGGCTGGCCCCGATACGAAATACGAACGACCGGCGATTGGATATTGCGCCATCCTTCAATGACGGCGGCTAAGGCGGCCGACTGGATTCCGGGCTGATCTCCGAGGATTAACACTGCAGCTTCTGCATTCGGGCTGACCTCCTCAAGGCCAGCTCGGATGGAGGCACTACAACCTTCATGAAAATCCGGCGCTTCCACAATGCGCGCGCGTTCGAAGCCAACCTTATGCCTCACCGCCGCCGATTCATGGCCAACGATGACAATCACCTCATCCAGAGGCGAATTCTCCGCTTGTCGAACAACCCATTCCAAAAGAGTCGTGCCGCGCCAGGGCAGCAACTGCTTCGGCGCCCCCAGTCGACTCGACGTCCCTGCCGCCAGAACTAAACCGGAGACGCAAACGCTCACGCTTTTGCCTCCACCGATATGTATGCGCGCGGATTCTTTTCAAAGCTGTTTTTGCAATGCGCGCTGCAGAAGTAGTACACGACGCTCTCAAACTGGAACGTCGTCTGGGTTGTGCGAGCATCGACGGTCATGTGACAGACCGGATCTTCGACCATGGTGAATTCCGACTGCGCCGCGACGGGCGCAGCCTGGAGTGCACTCCTGCGCCGAATGGAAACAATCTCCGCTACGACGCTCAAAGCAATCTCCTGGAGAGTCCGCACCGGGATATCGAGGCCCGCCGGACACCTGATCGAATCCAACTTTTCCTGCGAAATACCATCCGGATGGATACTTTGCATCATTTGTCGAAAACGCTTCTTGCTGGCGATCACACCGATGTAATCCGGATGTAGAGTCAGGAGTTCCACCACAGCCTGATCATCCCAGTTGCCCATCGTGGCGACTACTGCATAACGCTCGCGACAAGGAGGCAGTCTTTCCTTCTCGACTCGGGTGAGAACAAGGTCGGCGTCCGGTAAACTTTTCTTCAACCGCCGTGGGATCAATCAAAACCACCTGGAAGCCGACGGCTTTCCCGATTCTTACCAGCGCCTGTGCTGCGGGCGAAGCGCCACAAACGACCAGTTGTGGTTCGGGCAAATAAGGCTCTATGTGAATCTCCAGTGTGCCGCCGCTGTAACAGCTCATGTGATAAAGAATGGCTCCTTCCCGGGCTTGTTCGGCCGGATTCGGCGTGATGACCACGAGCCTCGGCTCACCATCGGCGATTGCTCCTTGTGCTTCCTTCACCACGGTGGGCTGAGCACAACTCCCTCCGACCCAACCCGTCAGGTCGCCGTCGGCCGTGATGATCGCTTTGTCGCCGGGCTCGCTCGATGTGGGTCGCTCACGACGCACGACAGTAGCCAGCGCAAACGGGACGCCCTGAGCCGACAGCTCCTGGGCTTTTCGCAGAACCCAGTTGTTCAAACAAGCGCTCCTGAAAGTTACTCCGTCACACCGTGCATACGGAGGCATTGCCAGACTTTTGCAGGCGTGATCGGGATATCGATGTGGCGCACTCCAAGATGCCATAGCGCGTCCACGACGGCATTCACAATCGCAGGAGGCGCGCCTACGGTGGCGGACTCTCCGACGCCTTTGGCTCCTAAGGGATGATGAGGCGAAGGAGTGCATGTCAGGCCCGTTTCCCATTTCGGCGTCTCGACGGCTGTCGGCAGCAGGTAATCCATGAAGCTCCCTCCCTGGATGTTCCCCTCTTCGTCGTAATTGATCTCTTCGAACAGGGCCGGAGCCAGACCCATGGTGAGCCCGCCGTGGATTTGCCCTTCGACGATCATTGGATTGATGATGTTTCCGCAGTCATCAATCGCCACAAAGCGCCGGATCTTGACCTCGCCTGTGCCTTTGTCAATGTCCACAACACAAATATAACTCCCGAACGGAAAGGTCAGGTTGGGTGGGTCATAGTACGACACGGCTTCAAGACCTGCCTCCATCCCTTGCGGATGGTTGGTATATGCAGCCAGCGCAATCTCTTGAATGGTCTTTGCCCTCGTGGGATTCCCACGCACAAAGAACTTTCCCGGTTCCCATTCGAGGTCGTCTTCGCGGGCTTCCAACAGGTGTGCCGCGATCTTTCTCGCTTTCTCGCGGATTTTCCGCGCGGCCATGGAGCCTGCAGCGCCGGCCGTTGGTGTACTGCGGCTGGCGTAGGTGCCGAGACCATAGGGAGCCGTATCCGTGTCGCCTTCCTCTATCATGATGTGTTCCATCGGTATTCCGATCTCTTCAGCGACAATCTGGGCGTATGTCGTCTCGTGACCCTGGCCCTGCGACTTGGTACCGAAGCGGGCTATGGCTTTTCCTGTCGGATGTATTCGAATCTCGCAGGAGTCGAACATCTTCAGGCCAAGAATATCGAAGTGTTTCGAAGGGCCTGCCCCGACAACTTCCGTGAAACTGCTGATCCCGATTCCCATCAGCTCGCCGCGCGCTCTTTTCTCCGCCTGTTCCTTTCGCAATTCGGCGTAACCGATTTTCTCCATGGCCTTGCGCAGAGCGCCTTCGTAATTACCGCTGTCGTACTCCCAGCCCAGGACTGATTGGTATGGAAATCGGTCGGCGGCGATGAAATTCTTCAACCGGAAATCCGCCGGATCCATTTTCAGCTCGTGAGACATGATGTCGACCATGCGTTCAATCGCGTGCGCCGCTTCCGTCACGCGAAATGAGCAACGGTAGGCAATGCCGCCTGGTGGTTTGTTGGTATACGCTCCATCGACTTGAACGTGGGCGGCCTTGAAATCGTAAGAGCCGGTGCAGATGGAGAAGAGTCCGGCCGGGAACTTCGACGGGTTGGCTGCCGCATCGGTATACCCATGATCGGCGATCGTCTTGATCCGCAGCGCTGTCAGGGTTCCATCCTTTTGGGCCGCCAGTTCGGCGGTCATGTGGTAATCGCGGGCAAATGAATCCGCCTGCAGGTTTTCCATGCGGTCTTCGACCCATTTGACAGGAAGTCCGGTCAAGACGGAGGCTGCCACCGCGATAACATAGCCCGGATACACCGGTACCTTGCCGCCAAAGCCACCGCCGATATCCGGAGAGATGATACGGATTTTTTCTTCCGAAAGTCCGACGTGTCCCGCGACCAGTGCGAAAACCGTACGGATGACGTGTGGCGCCTGAGTCGTCATCCACACGGTCAGCTTCCCCGTCACCTTGTCGAATTGCGCGACACAACCAGGCGTCTCGATGGAAGCCACATGAATCCTGGGAAGGTAGATATCCTGCTTGACAGTCACATCGGCGTTCTTGAACGCCTGGTCCGTGGCGGATTTGTCGCCGACTTCCCAGTGGAAGATGTGGTTGTCTTTTTTGTCTTTCTTGTCGGTGCGAAGCACCGGCGCTCCAGGCTCGAGAGCTTTCAAGGGATCGATGACAACCGGCAACGGCTCGTAATCAACCTCGACGGCTTCCACACCATCCGCGGCGATGTAGCGGTCTGTCGCTATGACTGCAGCCACCTCCTGTGACTGAAACATCACCTTTTCGACGGGAAGGACCATCTGCGTGTCCGACATGAGCGTCGGCATCCAGTGCAAATTGTATTTCTCCAGATCCCTGCCTGTAATTACGGCCAGCACCCCCGGGATGGCCAGAGCCCTGGCCGTGTCGATTTTCGTGATCTGGGCATGTGCAAAAGGACTCCGAACAATGTCGAGATAGACCATCCCCGGCAGTTGGATGTCATCGACATAATTTCCCTTGCCGCGGATGAACCTGGGATCCTCTTTGCGTTTCACCGAGTGCCCCATTCCTCCGACTTCCGGACTCGTTCGAGGCGCCACGGTTACCCTCCCGCCGCAAGTTTAGCTGCGGCATATTGAATTGCTTTGACGATGTTCACGTAGCCCGTGCAGCGACAGAGATTGCCCGAAATCGCCACACGGATCTCGTCTTCCGTCGGCTTCGGGATTCTCCTTCAAGAAGGCAGTTGCGCTGATCATCATGCCTGGCGTGCAATAGCCGCACTGCAAGCCGTGCTCCTGCCAAAACCCCTCCTGCACAGGATGAAGGTTCCCATCCTTTTCCAGCCCTTCAACGGTGGTGACATCCCGGCCATCGGCTTGAACTGCAAAAAAAGTGCAGGACTTGATCGCCTTGCCGTCGACCAACACGGTGCACGCGCCGCAGTGGCTGGTATCGCATCCCACATGGGTCCCAGTCAGGCGGAACACGTCGCGGATGCAGTGGATCAGCAACAGCCTGGGCTCGACATCAGCTTCCATCAGGCTCCCATTCACCTTGATCTGGATTTTCTGTTTGGGCATCGCTATTTTCCTCCCCGAGCCCGCTGCAGCGCCCGATGGAGAGCGCGCGCAGTCAATACGCGAATCAGATCACGCTTGTACTCTGAAGGACCACGCAAGTCCGATTTCGGGTCAGACTCCTCTGAAGCGAGTCCGGCTGCCCGCCGGATCGTCTCGCCGTCGATTTTCTTGCCCTGAAGAGCATCCTCCGCTCTCTTGGCTTTCATCGGTCTCGGCCCGGCATTGGTCAGGCCGATTCCCACTCGTTCGCAGACGTCGCCTCTGGCAACCGTCAACTGCGCAGCCACCGCAGCAGTGGCAAAGTCACCGACCTTTCGCTCCAGCTTGATGTAAGCGCCACCGCTGCCGGCCGGAGGAATGGGGATCTGGATTTCCGTGAGGAGTTCGTCGGAACTCAAAACGGTGGTGAAGAGGCCAGTGAAAAAATCGCTGACCGGGATCGTGCGTTCACCACCCGGCCCGGTGGCCACGACCTGCGCCCGTAGCGCAAGCATCGTCGCCGGATGATCATTGGCCGGATCTCCGTGGGCCAGATTTCCCGCGATCGTGGCCATGTTGCGCACCAGGGGATCGGCAATGACGGAAGCCGTATCCGACAGGATTGGATATTTCGAACGAACCAACTCCGATCGTTCCAAATCCGCCTCGCGAGTGAGGGCGCCTATTTTGAGGAAGCCATCGGCTTCTTTGATATAGTTCAATCCCGGCAGGCGGTTAATATCCACGATGAAACGCGGTGCTGCCAGGCGCAGTTTCAGAAGGGGAATCAAGCTCATTCCCCCTGACAGGATCTTCGCTTCCGATCCATGCTGCTTCAGTAAACCTATGGCCTCATCCACGCTCGTTGGCGCACAATACTCGAAGGCTGCAGGAATCATAGCGGCGGCTCCGAATCGATCTGAGTGGCTTTGACGCAGAAGACGATACTGCCTTCGTGACACCTTTTCAAGAGCTGAACAGTTTCCACCATCTTCAAGGAACGGAGGACACAGGTGGATCCGAGAAACCTGACCATCGACAAAATTCAACACGCTTTGGAAAACCATCGGTACATTTGCGATCGATCACTCGCCACGGCGGTCTACCTATCGATCACAATGGGTAAACCTGTCCTCCTGGAAGGCGAGGCCGGCGTGGGCAAGACGGAAGTGGCGAAGGTGCTGGCCGAGGTGCTGGACACCAGGCTCATCCGGCTACAATGCTACGAGGGACTCGATGTCAACACCTCCCTTTACGAGTGGAACTATCCTAAACAGATGCTGCGGATCAAACTGGAGGAAATCGGGCGCGGAAGCCGCGAGGCGGTAGAGTCCTCGATCTTTACCGAAGAGTATCTGATCAAAAGGCCCCTGCTCGAAGCAATCCAGTCGGACGCTCCCACGCCACCGGTTCTCCTCATCGACGAGATCGATCGCGCGGACATGGAGTTCGAAGCCTTCCTCCTGGAAGTCCTCTCTGACTTTCAAATCACCATTCCCGAGATCGGAACCATCCGCGCCAGACAGCGCCCCTACGTTTTCCTGACATCGAATCGGACACGGGAAATTCACGACGCGCTGAAGCGCCGCTGCCTGTTTCACTGGATTGATTATCCGGCGTTCGAAAAGGAACACGCAATCGTCATGGCAAAACTTCCCGGCATCGAAACTGTTCTCGCCAGGCAAATCTGCGCTCTGATGCAGCGCATACGGCGGCTGAATTTTTACAAACGTCCGGGCATCGCCGAGACCCTGGATTGGGCTTCAGCTCTTCTTGCCCTGAATCGTCGCGCATTGGACCAAGCCGCCGTTGAGGAAACGCTGGGCTGCATTTTCAAGTACAAAGAAGACATCGAGCGAATGCACGGTGAAATGGCAAACAAGACGCTGGACCTCGATCTGGTCGTTAAAGAGTCAGCCGAGATCCAGGCGTAGAACGTACCATGCAGATCACAGACGTTTTGGGTTTTAGCCGCTCTTTGAAGGATGCGGGAATCCGAATCAGTCTCGGCCAAGTCATCGATGCCAGCCGCTCGCTTGAATTCGTAGACATCGGTTGCCGGTCGGATTTCTACAGCGCCCTTCGTGCCAACCTCATTTCTCGCAAAGAAGAAATCCCGGTCTTCGATCGTACGTTCGACACCTTCTGGCGGGATCGCCGATTCGGCGTATCTCCGGCAGATACTTTGGAGGAGACCGTACCGGGGCCGACCGGCTCGGACTCACGCTAATGGACCTCGAGGAAGCCTTGGAGCAAGGCTCTGCGGGCTCATTTGCCTATAGTCCGGTTGAGATCCTCAGCAAGAAGGATTTCAATGAATTGAGCATCGAGGAAAGTCTCGAGATGCGCCGCGCCATTCTTTTCATGGCTGCCCGGATTGCTACGCGACTGAGCCGCCGCAAGAAACTTGCTGACAGCGCGAATGCAATCGATCTTCGCCGAACCATGCGAAAGAGCCTGAGCTACGGCGGCGACATTGTGGAGTTCGCGCGGCGCAGGCGGAGGATCAAGAAGACGCGCATCGTGTTGCTCTGTGATGTCAGTGGATCGATGGAATCCTACAGCCGTTTCCTGATTCAGTTCATGTACGGCCTGCAGAACGAGCTTTGGGGCGTCGAGACTTTCGTGTTCAGCACTTCACTCAGCCGGATCACGCATCTCCTTCGTACCGGGAACATCGAACGCGCGCTCGAAAGACTTTCGAGCCACGTGTCGGGCTGGTCCGGAGGAACGAACATGGGCCGCTCTTTCTCGACTTTCAATCAGGATTTCGCGAGGGAGCTTGTGGACCATCGAACCGTGATTATAGTCATCAGCGACGGTTGGGACTGTGGAGACGTGGATCTGCTTGCGCAGGAGATGAAGAATATAAAGAGGCGTTGCCAGAAAGTACTTTGGCTCAACCCTCTGCTGGCCAGCCAAAACTATGAGCCTCTCTGTAAAGGAATGCAGGCGGTCCTCCCACACCTGGATTACTTCCTGCCCGCCCATAGTCTGGAAAGTCTGATCGCTCTCGGACGGACTCTAGAGACGATGTTCCACCCAGAAAAGTAGAGAAGGCCGGAAAGGAGCCGATCCGGCACAACCATCCTTACCGGGTCCGTCGGTACACCCCAACGGAGAGCTTTCGACGCCAGTTCGATAAAGAGCTCATTGTTGGTCGCAAGATCAAGCTAAGCTACCTCGAAGATCTCTCCGGTCCGGGAGGCGGTGACGAGGGCGGCAAGCCTATTCATCAGCCACTTTTCCGCACAAGCGTTCACCCCCGCCGCTCACTCGCCCAGCACTCGCTCGGCGCTCGCCGCCGTCAGCTTCGCAATGAAATCACCGCGATACGCCGGGCTCGCCTCCGTGAACACGACGATCACCATCTGTCGCCCCGACGCCACCTGCCGCACGATGCCCGCGTCAGCGTAGATTGGCCCCCAGGTCCCGCTCTTCGCATACACCTCGAGGCCACCCACGCGCGCCGCGCCGCCGGCGATGCGCGCCGCCAGGTGGCGTTGTTCCTTCGGATCGCGCCGCATGCGAGCGCGGACGATGGCCGAGTCCGCCGGCGTGAGCGCTCGGTCGGTCGCAAGGAGCGCGAGCAGCTTCGCCGTGCCGATCGCCGTCATTGCCTGCCGGTTGGGCCCGGAGCCGCCGCTCCGTCCGAGCCCGCCTGGGACAGTCGCGTCGCTGATGAACTGCCGGTCGCGGCCGAAGAGGTCGCCGTTGCCATCGTAGGTGGGGTTCACACAGTGGAGGTCGTCGATGCCGAGGCTCACGAGCCAGCGCTTCACCGCGAGACGTCGCTCGCGAAAGTCCCGATACGCCTCGGGGGACAGCTCGGGGCCGGGCTCCGTTTCGGTCAGGTGCGCGAACACCTTCCGGGTCGCCTGGTTGCTCGACTGGCGGATCATCTCCGACAGATCCTGGTCCAAACCGCCCTCGATCCGGAGCCGGCCCTCCTCCTGCCAGCGGTAGGCGGCCATCAGGTAGACGAACTTGACCACGCTCGCCGGGTAGATCGGGGCCGTCCCGTGATAATCGGCCAGGCGGGGCGGCTCGCCATGCGCGAGATCGATGAGCGCCACGCGCACCTTGGCCCCGCGCAGCTTGGCGTCGCGGGCGAGGAAGTCGGCCATGACGCCGTCCAGGAATGCCTTCAGCTCCGCAGACGGCCGGATCGAGGCGAGCCATTCCGCCGCCGGCGTGGCCGCCTCGCCGGCCAGGACAACGCCGGCGAGAAAAAGCACAGCCAGCAGCCTGAGACGCATCCGGTACCCGTCATGCATCCTGGAGGTTCTCTTCGCGTCGATGCGCCTTACCCTCGCTCTTCAAGAGGTTACTGTATTTTCAGACTTTTTCGACAAGGATCCTTGGCGTCTTTGTGTCTTAGAGGTTAGGTTGGTTCCGTCGCACCGACCTCGAAGACACGAAGAAACCCGAAGCCTCTCAAGCGCTCGGCTTGCGTCCCAGGTAGTAGAAGGCAGCCGACATGTTGGCCGCTTCCGGCTTGCGATTCAGCCACAGGTCGAGGTACTTGATCGGGAATGTCAGCCAGCCCGAGATGCCATTGAGAACCGGCCTGAGAAAACGACCGTTTCCTCCGGGAACAAGCAGCCGAAGATACTCGCGAAACAGCACTGCCATGGCGGAAGTGGGACCCGTCAGAACGCAGAGTTCGATCTTGTCAAACGACCGAGTCAGTTCGAGAATGCCCATGGTGCTGTAACGCTGGTAATCGGAAGGGTAGGCGTGAAACGGGAAGACGAATGGAACCATCAGCTGGGCGTAACCGCCCGGCGCCAGAACCCGGTACATCTCGGAGAGTAAATCAGCGGGATTGGATACGTGCTCGATGACGGCATTACACGTGACGGTATCGACGGATCCATCCACCAGCGGGATATTAGTGCCATCGCCAATTATGTCGACCGAGTCGAATGCGTCTACATTCAAATTAATTACGCGCGGGTTTTCCCGACCTGGACCTCCGCCGATGCTGAGAATCAGGGTCGCTTCGCCCTGGGTGTCGTAGATCCAGGAGTATTTTCGGGCGACGTCGACGTCATAAACGATAGAGGGAGGCTTCAAAGCGTTGCGTAGTTTTCCTCGCCACGTCCCGTAACGGCTATACTCTTGAGCCATTCGCACGCCACCTTCGTCCTCGCTGAGAAGATTTGCGAACTGCGCCCGACGGTCCTGAAGCAGCAGAACGGGAACTTCCCCCGGTAAGACCGGAAAAGTAACATGACATTGGTGGCACCGGATGTCACGGTTCCCGGCCACATGCGCGAGTCTCAGGTGACATCCCGGACAGCGCAGCGATTGGTGCACTCGCCGCATGAGGGCATCACGGACTGCGTTGGACATCGTCAACCGCTAGACGCGAGGGACGCAAAGAAAAAAGGCGAGGATAATCCCCGCCTTTTTTGGCTTTCTTATCTTTGCGGCCTGCCGGTTAATGCTGCTCTTATCCCAGATCGGCTCTCTTCCCTTTCAGGGCTTCCAGGTTCAAATTGCCTGAAAGGAGATCCGCCTCTATGTCCGCCTCGGGCTCGGGAGCCTCTTCAGGAACTATCTCCTCCGTCAATCGCACGTTCCGGTAGAAATCCATTCCGGTCCCTGCGGGGATGAGTCGTCCCATAATGACGTTCTCCTTGAGACCGCGTAGATAATCGACCTTACCGCTGATTGCCGCCTCGGTGAGCACTCGGGTAGTCTCCTGGAACGACGCCGCCGAGATAAAGCTGTCGGTTGAAAGAGAAGCTTTCGTGATTCCCAGCAGAAGGGGGCGTCCCTTTGCAGGTTGGCCGCCGCCACTCTCTACTCTATCGTTCTCTTCGTTGAAGCGGAATTTGTCGACCTGCTCCTCCAGGAGGAATTCCGTGTCGCCAACTTCCTCGACTTTGATCCAGCGCATCATCTGCCGCACGATGACCTCAATGTGCTTGTCATTGATGTTCACCCCCTGCAGACGATAAACCTCCTGGATCTCGTTAACCAGGTAGCTCTGAAGCTCCTTCTCTCCCAGAACCCGCAGGATATCGTGAGGATTGCGCGGCCCGTCCATCAACGCCTCGCCGGCCCGGACGTATTCGCCCTCCTGGACGTTGATATGAACTCCGCGCGGGAGCAAGTATTCTTTGATCAAACCGCTCTCGTTCTGAACTTCGATTTTCCGCTGGCCGCGGACCAGCCCTGCATACTTGACGACGCCGTCGATCTCGGTGATGACCGCCGTCTCCTTGGGCTTGCGCGCCTCGAACAGCTCGACAATACGCGGCAGACCTCCGGTGATGTCCTTGGTCTTCCGGGTTTCGCGAGGAATCTTCGCCAGAATGCTACCAGGATGGACCTCCTCGCTGTTATCGACCCAGAGGTGGGCCTTGGAGGGAAGGAGGTAGCTCTTGACGATTTTTCCCTTTTCGCTCTTGATACTGATCTGCGGCTGCCATTTCTCTTCGGACGATTCGGTGATCACCTGCCGGACCAGACCTGTGTTCTCGTCGCGTTCTTCCTTCACGGTCAGGCCATCCATGATGTCCTTGAAGACGACGGTCCCGCCGAACTCGGTCAGGATTGCGAAAGAGTAGGGATCCCACTCGACCAGGATCTGTCCGGGCTTGACCTTCTGGCCATCCTTGACTTTCAAGGTCGCGCCGTACGCCACCGAGTACCGTTCTTTCTCGCGTCCGGCCTCGTCGGCAACAATAAGTGTCCCGTTCCGATTCATGACCACAAGGTTGCCATCGCGGTTGGTGACATGCTGGATGTTGAGAAACCTCACGATGCCTTCGTTCTTGGCTTCCTCGAGTGACTGCTCATGTGTCCGGCTGGCGGTGCCGCCGATGTGGAAGGTCCTCATCGTAAGCTGCGTGCCAGGCTCACCGATAGATTGAGCCGCAATCACGCCTACGGCTTCGCCCAGGTCAACCATCTGGCCCGTCGCGAGATTTCGACCGTAGCACTTCACGCAGACACCACGCTTCGCCTTACAGGTCAGCACGGAACGAATCTTTACCTTTTCGATACCGGCTGCCTGAATCTCGGCGGCCAGGTTCTCCGTGATTTCTTCGTTGACACCGACAATGGTCTCACCCGTGAGGGGATCCTTTACATTTTCGAGCGACACGCGACCCACGATGCGGTCACGCAACGATTCGATAATTTCACCGCCTTCGACGATCGAGGTGACGTAGATACCATCGAACGCCTTGCAATCATCGCCGGAGATAATCACATCCTGCGCCACGTCGACCAGTCGCCGGGTGAGGTATCCCGAGTCTGCCGTCTTGAGCGCGGTGTCGGCCAGGCCCTTGCGGGCGCCATGCGTGGAAATAAAGTACTGCAACACGGTCAGCCCCTCGCGGAAGTTGGCGGTAATCGGCGTCTCGATAATCTCGCCGGAGGGTTTTGCCATGAGACCTCGCATCCCGGCGAGCTGCCGGATCTGCTGCTTGCTTCCGCGCGCCCCGGAATCCGCCATGATGTAGATCGGGTTGAACTCATGGCCGCTCTCGTCCTGCTGGGCCATCTTGCGGAACATCTCATCGGAGACCTTCTCGGTCACGTCCGACCAGATGTCGATGATCTTGTTGTAGCGTTCGCCATCCGTAATGGCGCCGTCCTGATACTGTTTCTCGACCTCGATCACACTCTCACGGGCGGCTTCCACCAGCTCGCCCTTGTTGTCGGGAACGATGAGATCCTCGATTCCGATTGAAATACCCGCCTTCGTGGCATGCAGGAAACCGAGATCTTTCAGCTCATCCAGCATCGGGACCGTCGTCTCCAGGCCGAAGTTGAGGTAGCAGTAGTTCACGAGCTGCTGCAAACCCTTGCGCTTCATCAACCCATTGATGAAAGGCATGCCTTTCGGAAGGATCGAGTTGAAGATCAGGCGACCGATCGTGGTGTTGACGAACTCGTCGCGCACCTCGCGCACTTCAGCACTGCATCACTGCCTGATCGTCATACTGCGCGGTAAGATCCATCAGGAGCCCGGTGAACCGGTAACGGATGGGCGTGAGCCGCTCCACCATCGTGTTCTCCAGCGCGAACATCGCCTCGTCATAAGAGCCGAATATGCGGCCTTCCCCCTTGGTTCCGCGTTTGGACTTGGTCAGGTAGTAGCACCCAAGGACGATGTCCTGGCTTGGGATCGCTATGGGCTGTCCGTTTGCGGGGGACAGGATGTTGTGGCTGCTCAACATCAAGACCGAGGCCTCGATCTGAGCCTCGGGCGAAAGCGGGATATGCACCGCCATCTGATCCCCATCGAAATCGGCATTAAAAGCCGCACAGACGAGCGGCGGAATCTTGATTGCTTTCCCTTCGACCAGGACGGGCTCGAAGGCCTGGATCCCCAACCGATGCAGGGTCGGAGCGCGATTCAGAAGAACCGGGTGATCCTTGATGACCTCCTCGAGGATATCCCAGACCACCGACTCCTGCCTTTCCACCATCTCTTTCGCGCCCTTGATGGTGGCCGCATGGCCGTCTTTTTCCAGCCGGTTGTAAATGAAAGGCTTGAATAACTCCAGAGCCATCTTCTTGGGCAGGCCGCACTGGTGCAGTTTCAACTCCGGACCCACCACGATCACCGATCGGCCGGAATAGTCGACACGCTTACCCAGCAGGTTCTGGCGGAAGCGTCCCGATTTTCCCTTCAAGGTATCGCTGAGTGACTTCAGTGGACGGTTGTTGGCGCCACGCAGAACGCGGCCGCGACGCCCATTGTCGAACATGGCATCCACGGCCTCCTGCAGCATCCTCTTTTCGTTGCGGATGATGACCTCCGGCGCCCGGAGTTCCATGAGCTTCTTGAGTCGGTTATTGCGATTGATAACGCGCCGATAGAGATCGTTCAAATCGGAGGTCGCGAAGCGGCCGCCGTCGAGCGGAACCAGGGGTCGCAATTCCGGCGGAATGACCGGAATCACGTCCAGGATCATCCACTGAGGTTTATTACCCGACTTGCGGAATGCCTCGACGACCTTCAAGCGCTTGGCATACTTGATTCGCTTCAGCTGAGAGGTCTCGGTCTTCATGGCAATGCGCAACTCGTCGGAAAGCTCCTCGATGTCCACGCGCTTCAGAAGTTCTTTGATGGCTTCGGCGCCCATCATGGCCTTGAATTTACCCGGGAATTCCTGCGTCAGGGCGCGGAACTTGTCCTCTGAAAGGAGTTCCTTTTCCTTCACCGGCGCTTCCCCGGAATCGATCACGACATAGGCTTCGAAATAAAGCACCCGTTCGAGATCCCGCAGACTGATATCGAGGAGATGCCCGATGCGGCTGGGGAGCCCCTTGAAAAACCACACGTGCGAGCATGGGGACGCCAGTTCGATGTGACCCAGGCGCTCGCGCCTAACTTTCGACAAGGTGACTTCAACGCCGCACTTGTCGCAAGTGACGCCGCGGTACTTCATTCGCTTGTACTTGCCGCACAGGCATTCCCAATCGGTCACCGGGCCGAAAATTCGCGCGCAAAAAAGGCCGTCCTTTTCCGGCTTGAAAGTCCGGTAGTTTATGGTTTCGGGCTTGGTTACCTCTCCCCGCGACCAGGCGCGAATCTTCTCCGGGGAGGCAAGGCTGATTCGGATGCTATCGAAATCGGTGCTGAGATCAGACTTTTCCACTGCGTCCTTGAAACTTCTCAATTTTTGTTACTCCTAATGGTTTAAATTTGAAGTAAGTTTCTCGGCTACGAATAGACCCTTCATGTGAATTCGGACTGACGATCGACGATCTTCAATTTTTCAATCGTCAATCGTCAATCGTCATCAGCTCGCGGCGGCTTCCGCTCGCCGGCTCTTCTGCCGTTGAATCAGTTCCACGTCGAGGCAGAGGCTTTGCAGCTCGCGAATGAGCACGTTGAAAGATTCGGGAATGCCTGGCGTGAAGTGAGACTCTCCCTTTACGATTGCCTCGTAGATCTTGGTCCTTCCCTGGATATCGTCGGATTTCGCGGTCAACAGTTCCTGTAGAATATTGGCAGCGCCATAAGCTTCCAGGGCCCAGACTTCCATTTCGCCGAATCTTTGCCCGCCGAACTGGGCCTTACCGCCCAACGGTTGCTGGGTGATCAGAGAGTACGGTCCAATGCTCCGGGCGTGAATCTTGTCATCGACCAGGTGAGATAGTTTCAACATGTAGATGTATCCGACGGAAACCTTCTGATCGAACTGCTCTCCGGTCATCCCGTCGTAGAGATCGACTTTCCCGCTCTCCGGGAGATTGGCCCGACGGAGCATTTCCTTGATTTCAGATTCGGAGGCACCGTCGAACACGGGGGTTGAGAAATAGAGCCCGAGCGACTTCGCCGCCCACCCCAAGTGCGTCTCGAGGATCTGGCCGACATTCATGCGCGAGGGAACCCCCAGCGGATTGAGAACGATCTCCACCGGAGTGCCATCGGGAAGGTAGGGCATGTCTTCCTCGGGCAGAATACGGGCGATCACCCCTTTGTTGCCGTGACGGCCCGCCATCTTGTCGCCAACCGAAAGTTTCCGCTTCATCGCGACATAGACCTTGACCATCTTGATTACTCCGGGAGGCAGCTCATCGCCGCGCCGCAACTTGCCAAGCTGCTCCTCGTGGAGTGTCTTGAGGATCTGGATCTGCTTTTCGGTTTTATCTTCCAGCCGCTTTATGGATTCGTAGACTTTGCCTTCCTTCTCGGCCTTGAAGTCGTTCTTGATCTTGTTCAACTCGGTGGAACTCAGTCCCTGCAGCATCGACTTCGTGAGCTTGGTCTTCTTCCTGAGCAAGAGCTCGCCGGAGCGGCTGCTGATGTCCTCGGGCAGGATTTCGCCGCCGAATATGTCGACCAGACGTCTTATTCCGTTCCTCCTTGATGATGCGGATCTCGTCATTGAGATCCTTCTCCATCTTCTCGACTTGCTCTCTTTCGATGGCCTTGGCCCGCTCGTCCTTGGGAACTCCTTTGCGCGAAAAGATCTTCACGTCGACGATTGTCCCCTCGATACCCGGGGGGGTCACGAGGGAGGCATCGCGGACTTCGCCGGCCTTCTCGCCGAAGATCGCGCGCAGCAGCTTCTCTTCGGGAGAAAGCTGGGTTTCACCTTTGGGAGTGACCTTGCCGACCAGGACATCGCCCGGGCGGACTTTTGCTCCAATACGAATGATGCCGCTCTCGTCGAGGTCTCGCAGGGTGGCGTCGCTGACGTTGGGGATATCCCGAGTGATCTCCTCCGGACCAAGCTTGGTGTCACGCGCTTCGATCTCGAGCTCTTCGATGTGAATCGAAGTATAGCTGTCTTCTTTGACCAGCCTTTCGCTGACCAGAATCGCGTCCTCAAAGTTGTAACCACGCCACGGCATGAAAGCAACCAGAACGTTGCGGCCCAGAGCCAGTTCCCCCTTGTCGGTGCACGGCCCGTCGGCCACCACCTGGCCTCGGAGGACTCTGTCACCCCGGCTTACCAGAGGCATCTGGTTGATGCAGGTATTCTGATTGGATCTCTTGAACTTGGTCAGAGTATAGATGTCGACGCCGGCGTCCCGGGCTCGTTTGCCGTTTTCGCCATCACTCTCAACCCTTACGATGATGCGTGTGGAATCGACACTGTCGATGACTCCGGCCCGTTTGCAGATGACCACGGCGCCCGAGTCTTTTGCCGTGATGTACTCCATCCCCGTGCCGATATAGGGGGCCTCCGCTCGCAGCAGAGGCACGGCCTGGCGCTGCATGTTCGATCCCATCAGAGCGCGGTTTGCGTCATCGTGCTCCAGGAAAGGAATCAGGCTGGCCGCCACGCTCACAAGCTGCTTGGGTGACACGTCAATGAATTGCACCTGCTCCCTGGGAACCAGGGCAAAGTTTCCGGCGATGCGGGCATTGACGCGGTCCCGTAGAATGGTTCCGTGCTCGTCCAGCTCGACGTTGGCCTGCGCAATCGTGTATTCCTCCGCCTCCCACGCGGTTTGATAGAAGGAGTACGGATCATACTGGGCAGGTCGTTTTGCGCCGCCCTCTGTCTTGCGATTCTCCCTCTCGATCACCTCCTTTTCAACCTGCTCGCCCACCTTCATATGGGTATCGCCAGGGAAGACCACCTGAACATAGTCAAGCACCCGGCCGCTCTTCACCTTGCGGTAGGGCGACTCGATAAAACCGTATTCGTTGATCCGGGCATAGCAGCTCAACGACGAGATCAATCCAATGTTGGGTCCTTCCGGCGTCTCAATCGGACAGATGCGACCGTAGTGGGTGGGATGCACGTCCCTCACTTCAAATCCAGCGCGCTCGCGGCTGAGTCCGCCAGGACCCAGCGCCGAGAGCCTGCGTTTGTGAGTAATCTCCGACAAGGGGTTGGTCTGGTCCATGAACTGAGAAAGCTGGCTGCTGCCGAAGAATTCCCTGATGGAAGCCATGACTGGTTTGGCGTTAATCAGGTCATGCGGCATCGCCGTAGTCATTTCCTGGTGGACTGACATCTTCTCCTTGATGGCGCGCTCCATCCGTACCAGACCGATACGGAACTGATTCTCGAGCAGCTCTCCTACGGCCCTCACCCTGCGGTTGCCAAGATGGTCGATGTCATCAACGCTGCCAATATTCTTGGGCAGCTTCAAAGCATAGGTAATGACGGCGTAGAAATCCTCCGGCGTCAGCGTTCGCTGCTCCAGGGGCGTGTTCAGTCCGAGCTTGATGTTGAACTTGAGTCTCCCCACCTTGGAGAAGTCGTACTTGCGCGGATCACGGAACATGCCTTCGAAGAGCGCCGTCGCCGTCTCCAGCGTGGGAGGATCCCCGGGACGCTGTTTCCGGTAGATTTCGATCAGCGCATCCGATTGAGACTTGATGTGATCCTTTTTGAGAGTCTGCGAGATCGTCACACCGGTGTCTTCCCTTTCAGGGAAGAAGACGTCGATGTGGTCGATGCCCGCCTCGCTGAGAGTATTGATGGTCCTCGATGTAACCTCGGTGTTGGATTCGACCAGGATTTCACCCGTCTCGCGATTGACCACTTCGGCCATCGAAAGCGCGCCTTCCAGGCTCTCCACATCGATCGCTATTTCTTTGACCCCTCCCTTGGCGAGCTGGGTGTAGAGATTGTCGGTGATCTTCTTCCCTCTGGAAACTATGACGGTCTTTCCTTTGCCATCCCGGATTTCGTCGTTAGCCTTCGAACCGATCAGGTCCCTTCCCAGACTACGGTACAGGTCCTTGCCCTCCCAACGGATGGTGACGGGCTGGTAGAAGGTGCGCAGGATATCGGTGTCGGTGTTTAAACCGAGGGCCCTCAAAAAGGTAGTTGCGAGAAACTTGCGCTTGCGATCGATTCGGACGTAGAGAATGTTTTTCTGATCGTATTCGAATTCAACCCACGAGCCGCGGTAAGGAATAATCTTGGCCAGAATGAAGGTCCGGCCCGCGTTGGACTCGAAGAACACCCCGGGCGATCGATGCAACTGGCTGACGATAACCCGCTCGGTCCCGTTTACGATAAAGGTTCCGTTTTCGGTCATGAGCGGAATATCGCCGAAGTAGACTTCCTGTTCCTTGATATCGCGGATCGACTTCCCCTCGGTCTCGCTGTCCTTGTCCCA
This sequence comes from uncultured Acidobacteriota bacterium, assembly GCA_963827655.1. Classification (GTDB taxonomy): domain Bacteria; phylum Acidobacteriota; class UBA6911; order UBA6911; family UBA6911; genus CAWHCF01. The sequence continues at coordinate 78,176 of CAWHCF010000008.1, read as the reverse complement.
CACCACCAGTCGCACCGTAACCTTCAGGGGGACGGCAAATGTCATGCCGCGCTCCTGGCACTCCTCAACGGTGTACTTGACGTTGAGTTCTACCGTGCTCCCGCAATACTCGCAGCGCGGGTTGTCAACTTCGTTCTTGGCGCCGCAGTATCGGCAGGAGCCGCTCTCGGGATTGTACGGACTGTTGACGATGGATTTTCCGCATTCAATGCAGTTAGCGCGCAGATAGTTCAGACCTTTCAGATCGCCGCACTTGCACTGCCAGTTTCCGATCGAGTACTCGACGAACTCAAGCGACGAGGTGCCGCGAAAATCATTGATGGCAAAAACCGAGTTGAAGACAGCCTGCAGTCCCACATCCTCCCGTTCCGAGGGAGGAACGTCCATCTGGAGGAATCGGTGATAGGACTTGCGCTGAACTTCGATGAGGTTAGGGATCGGAATGCTGGTGTGAATCTTGGCGAAATCCATTCGATCCCGAAACACATTTGAGGTACTGATATTGGTCATTTCACTCCCTTTGTTTTCACTGGTCAGTCGGATCTACTTGATTTCCACGCTGGCTCCGGCGTCCTCGAACTTCTTCTTGATCGCTTCCGCTTCCTCCTTGGAAACTCCCTCTTTGACGGGCTTCGGAGCTCCCTCCACCAGATCTTTGGCCTCCTTCAAGCCGAGGCTGGTTACTTCCCGAACTGCCTTGATGACGTTGATCTTCTTGTCGCCCACGGCCGTCAGAATGACGTCGTATTCAGTTTTCTCCTCCTGGGCCGGCTTGGCCTCCCCGCCCGCCGCCGCCGAGCCGCCCACGGCAACCGGCATGGCAGCAGCTGCGCTGATGCCGTATTTGTCCTCCAGGCTCTTCACCAGGTCCGAGATCTCAAGCATCGTGGCCTGATCGATCCAATCCAAGACTTCGCTTTTTGTAATCGCCATTACTTCCTCCAGGTTAATTGATTACCCAAAACTATTCGCGTCCTCGCGGTAGATCCTGCTCCGCGGTCATCACCAATGAATCAAGCCTGCTTCTGAATCTGTCTCAGGACCAGGGATAGGTCTCGCAAGGGAGCCTTCAAGGTAACCGCCAATCTTTGAGCGGGCGCCTTCATCAGGGACAGCAGCCTCCCAAGCATTACTTCACGAGACGGCATGGCGGCAATCGCCTGAATATCGGAAGTAGCGACCACCTTTCCTTCGATCAGCGCGGCTTTGAACTGAATGTTAGGATTGGTCTTCGCGATATCGGTCAGCAGCTTTGCCAGCCCCACAACATCGCGGGGGTGGTAGGCCAGGGCCGTCGGACCCTTGAAATGTTCACTGAGGTGTTCCAGTTTAGTTTGCTTCGCAGCTCTCAAGGCTATCGTGTTCTTGATTACGACGTACGATCCGTTTATTTCCCGAATTTTTCGGCGCAGTTCAGTCGCATCCACCACCTTGAGGCCTCGGTAATCGATCAAGAACACACTGTTGATGGCGCGAAATTTCTCACCCAGGGTATCGATGACCTGCTGCTTCTCCGTTTTGTTCATCTATAACCTCTCGACTCCAGGGGGCGCTCCAGGAGAGGCCCCTCATTGCCCGCCCGGACCTTGCCCGGCGGCACCCTATGGGTGAGATTCGACCGAAGCCTCGTCTATCCAGATTCCCGGACTCATGGTCGAGGATATCGAGATGCTCCTTACGTACTTTCCTTTGCTGCTTGCGGGTTTGGCGCGAATCACGGCTTCGATGAGCGCCCTGGCATTTTCGTAGAGCTTCTCTTCATCGAACTGCACCTTGCCACAGGGAGCATGCACGATGCCGGTCTTGTCCACTCGGAACTCGACCTTTCCGGCTTTGATGTCGCGAATGGCCTTGGAGACCTCGAAAGTGACCGTTCCGGTTTTGGGATTGGGCATAAGCCCTCGCGGACCGAGCACCTTTCCCAGTTTGCCAACGCTGCGCATCATGTCCGGAGTAGCCACCACCGCGTCGAAATCGATCCACCCTCCGGCGATACGTTCCACTATGTCATCACCCCCCACCTCGTCGGCTCCCGCTTCGCGGGCTTCCTTGACCTTGTCGCCGGAAGTAATGGCGATAACCCGTTTGCTCCGACCGAGCCCGTTGGGGAGGACCACGGTGCCCCGCACCATCTGATCGGCATGCTTGGGATCCACTCCCAGGCGCATGGCGATTTCCACGGTTTCGTTAAACTTGGCGTAGGCGATTTTCTTTACCAGCGCGACTGCGTCCGTGAGCGGGTACAGCTTCCGCTCCCGTTCTGAAGCCGACTTCCTGTAGCTCTTCCCTGATTGGGGCATTTCGCACCTCATTCCTCACACCGACTGGCTGCTTCATCCTTCAACCTCGAGGCCCATGCTGCGAGCGGTTCCGAGGATGATCCGTACCGCGGCGTCCAGGTCGGCCGCATTCAAGTCCGGAACCTTTGTCTGGGCAATCTCGCGCACTTGCTTCATCGTGACCTTACCGATTTTCGTCTTGTTCGGTTCCGCCGACCCCTTGGCAATATTTGCGGCTTTCTTCAGCAGGACCGCGGCCGGAGGAGTCTTGGTAATAAAGCTATACGTGCGATCGCTGTAAACGGTAACCACTACCGGGATGATCAGGCCTTCCTGCTTGGCGGTCTTGGCATTAAACGCCTTGCAGAAATCCATGATGTTCAACCCATGCGGTCCCAATGCCGAACCGACCGGAGGAGCCGGCGTCGCTTTACCGGCAGGCACCTGCAACTTGACGTTGGCAACAATTTTCTTGGCCATTTAACCACTCCGTCTGCGACAACTGACGAGCCGATAGGGCGCCATCAGTTGTGAACTTCCTGGTTACACCTTCTCTACCTGCTCCGACTCCAATTCCACGGGAGTGGCGCGCCCAAGAATGGTTAACATGACCTTGAGCGTGCTCCGATCCGGATTGACATCATCGACCACTCCGGTAAAGTCCTTGAACGGACCATCGATGATCTTTACCGAATCTCCACGATCGAATGTGAACTTCGGCTTGGGCTGCTCGGACGTCAGCGAAACGCGGTTTACGACCTCGTTGATTTCTTGCTCTGTCAGTGGCGTGGGTTTCTTGCCTGTGCTTATGAACCCGGTGACTTTGGGAGTTCCGCGCACGACATGCCACGCCTTGTCGGTCATATCCATTTCCACCAGGATATAGCCGGGAAAAGTCAGCTTGGTCGTGACAATCTTCTTGCCGCTTTTCATCTCCACCACATCCTCGGTGGGTATGAGGATCTGACCTATGCATTCGCCCAGGTCATAAGCCTGGATACGATTCATCAGGCTTTCCGCAACCTTTCGCTCGTATCCCGAATAGGTGTGGATGATGTACCACTTCTTTTCCCGCTCCATAGTCTCTTTTTCCATATTAGCGTCCCGCGCGGGAGAAGAGGTAATTCATGCCGGCGCCGACCCCCATGTCTACCAGGTAGAGGAAAAATCCGAACAGAAACACGGCCATGATGACGACAATCGTAGTCCCCGTCAGTTCCGTCCGAGAAGGCCAGGAAACCATGTTCAGCTCTTTCCGAACGTCGCGGATGAACTCGATGGATCGGCGAAACCTGTCTTTAATCTTGAGAAAGAAATCTTTCATCGGTCCTGTCACTCTGCCTCAATGGCTGACTCTCTCTGAAGATGCCCGGCTACGCGCAGGAGTTGGCAGGCCAGGAGGGACTCGAACCCCCAACATGCGGTTTTGGAGACCGCCGCTCTACCAATTCGAGCTACTGGCCTGCAATTCTTCATTCAACGAGTCTCCTTGTGCGGCGTGTGGCTCCGGCATGTTCGACAGAATTTCTTCAACTCCAGGCGCTCCGTGGTGGTCTTCTTGTTCTTCGTTGATGTGTAGTTCCGGTTCTTGCACTTGGTACATTCGAAAGTAATGATGTCTCTCATCGTTCGTCTCGCTACTCAACAATCTCGGCGATGGTGCCGGCGCCTACCGTCTTTCCCCCTTCGCGGATCGCAAACCGCAACCCCTTCTCCATCGCTATCGGCGTGATCAGATTGATCGACAACTCCACGTTGTCTCCCGGCATCACCATCTCCGTCCCCGCCGGTAACTCCGCCACTCCCGGTCACGTCCGTCGTCCGGAAGTAAAACTGAGGCCGGTATCCGTTGAAAAACGGCGTGTGCCTCCCGCCTTCTTCCTTCGCCAGTATGTACACCTGCGCCTTGAAATGCGTGTGCGGCGTGATGCTCGCCGGCGCCGCTATCACCTGACCCCGCTCCACTTCCTTCTTCTCCGTCCCTCGCAGCAGCAACCCTACGTTGTCTCCCGCCATCCCTTCGTCCAGCAACTTCTTGAACATCTCCACCCCGTCACCACCCGCTTCACCGTCGGCCGCATCCCTACGATCTCTATCTCCTCCCCTACCTTCACCTTCCCTCGCTCCACTCGCCCCGTCGCTACCGTCCCTCGTCCCGATATCGTAAATATGTCCTCCACCGGCATCAAAAACGCCTTCTCCACATCCCGCTGCGGTATCGGTATGTAACTGTCCACCGCATCCATCAACTCGATGATCTGCTTCTCCCCCTCCGCATCCCCCTCCAACGCCTTCAACGCGCTCCCGCGCACCACCGGTATGTCGTCCCCAGGAAACTCGTAATTCGTCAATAGCTCCCTTACCTCCAACTCCACCAGATCCAGTAACTCCGGATCATCCACCATGTCGATCTTGTTCAGAAATACCACGATGAACGGTACCCCTACCTGCCGCGCCAGCAGTATGTGCTCCCGCGTCTGCGGCATCGGCCCGTCCGCCGCCGATACCACCAGTATCGCCCCGTCCATCTGCGCCGCCCCTGTGATCATGTTCTTGATGTAATCCGCATGCCCAGGACAATCCACGTGCGCATAATGCCGCTTCGCCGTCTGATACTCCACGTGCGCCGTCGCTATCGTTATCCCTCGCTCCTTCTCCTCCGGCGCATTGTCGATCGAATCAAACGTCCGCACCGATACCTTCGGATCCCGCTTGTTCAGTACCTGCGTGATCGCCGCCGTCAACGTCGTCTTCCCGTGATCCACGTGCCCGATCGTTCCCACGTTCACGTGCGGCCTGCTCCGATCAAATTTCTCCTTCGCCATACTTTTTCTCCAGTGAGCATAACCAGCGCCAAGGTCGGAACCTGCGTTCGCTCGCTAGTCGCCCGCTACCCGTCGATCCCTTCCAACGCGGCTCTCCTCGAGCCTTCTTGGTTATCGCTTACGCTCTTTCATTCAGTCTCTGGAGCCCACGACCAGGATCGAACTGGTGACCTCGTCCTTACCAAGGACGCGCTCTGCCGACTGAGCTACGTGGGCAATCCATAACGACAGCTTCATCCCAAACGGCGAAAAGAGCGACAAGCAAGCCAGCAAGGTCGCCACTCACCTGCCACTTGTCACCGGTCACTTCCTTTCATGGAGCGGGAGACGGGACTCGAACCCGCGACCAATAGCTTGGAAGGCTATGACTCTACCAACTGAGTTACTCCCGCCCGCTAAAGTTGAACCTGGTGGAGAGGGAAGGATTCGAACCTTCGTAGTCCCGAAGGACGCTGGGTTTACAGCCCAGTGCCATTAACCGCTCGACCACCTCTCCTAAGATCTCCAACCTACGCGACAGTTTCGGGCTGACCTCCGGCCTCCGACCAGAAGAAAGTGCAGGGAGCTGAAAAGGTGAGCCGGACATGAAAAATATATCCGGTCGATTTTGATACAAGTGCGGATACTGCTAAAAACGCCGCTCCAACCCAATCCGCCGCAGATTGGATTCTCTGGATGCCATTCCCGCCGCCGCGAAACCCTAGTTCCCGCCACCGTCTGGAGCTGGCGAAGGGACTTGAACCCCCGACCCGCTGATTACAAATCAGCTGCTCTACCAACTGAGCTACGCCAGCGTGACAAAGGAACTGAGTCTAGCACGTTCAATTTTGCCGTGCAAACAAAAAAAACCGCTCGGGCCAGTGTAGAGCCAGCCATTTCAACTATTTATTGCCTTGCACGTTCAGATGCTTCGCGTTTCGGTGTCTTCGGGTCTTGGTCAGTGGGCCGGCAGTCCAAGAACCATGACTGGCTAAGACACCCAGCAACGCCAAGGACCATACGATGCAAACAAGGCCTCGGACCTACTCCACCTTTCGCAGATAGCATCCTGCGAAGGCGATCGTGCCCGCCTTAATTTTCGAAGAATAACGAAATTCCAGAGTTTCAGCCCCTTCGCGCCTGCTTCGCAGTTCAATTCTGACAGGCTGCCAGACTCGGTCTTCCTTGCGCAGGCCGGGATCGAGCATTTTGCGATAGCTGCGTCAATACCGCGCCGTTTGCATCACACTGGCGGATTTCGAACTCGCAGGGCGACTCCTGACCCTCACGGTACGACTCCGGGCTGATCCCGACTCGCAGATCAAGGCGCAACGACTCCTCCAGGTTCCAGACATAGACGAATATCCGTATCCGGTCTTGCCAGCATCGCTAGCGGGCTCTCTCCCTGAAGCCTGAGATATCCGGGCCAGGGTCTTTCAGACGACGTGGTTTCGATCTTTGCCAGGGGGAGTTGCTCAATCATGTAATTCACCTGGCGGACCTCGATAAACTCAACATTCGCCCGTGACATCGAAAAGGGAAGCAAACCCCAGTGCGTACTGTAGAATGCAGCCGGGCTTTCCTGCGCCAGGGTTCGCAGAGGCGTACCTACCGGATAGGAAAAACTCTGAAAGGGCATGGTCATAGAAAGAAGGCCGGCAGGCACATCATATGGAAGGGCGAGCGTGGGAGAAACAAGCAAGGCGCCCCCGCGAACCAGAGTTTCATCCGGGGGTAGCTGCCGCATCCCCGCCTGCTGGAAATAGTATCGAAATCCCCACTCTCCTGCGTAGTACTGATCCAACTTCGGCACAGCCCGAGAAATCTCGGCCGCCGCGCGGGTGTAGACTCGAGCAAATTCCAGGTCCGAATGAGACAACGCCAAACCCCACGCAAGCGTAAGAACGAGGGAACCGCTCGCAATCATTGCAGAACTCAGGAATGGTCGGCGTTCCAAGCGGTACTCTGAAATCTCCCTTATCTCGAGATGTCGAAAGAAGTACAAAAGCACCGCCGGAACCAGAGGAAGGACGTATCGTGCCGAGCCTTCGGTAAATAGGAACAGGCAATAGCCAAAAACGCCGAAATACCATAGGGCGAGAAACTGCCCCTCCACGCGCGCAAACCCGGAGTGAATGGCCTTGCGTGAAAAGACGTCGAGGCACAGGCTGATCATCCGACCGACGATGAACCCACCCGCGACCAGGCCTATGATGAAATTGATTTTGTCAACCAGTCGATAGTGGGGCACGACCATCTGCGACAGGTAGAGCGCCGCGAGGGTTGCTAAACCCAGCAAACGGCCCCTGGCGCCGCGGCCCAGAACATAGACCAGAAAGAAGGGGAAGAGCACCAGCCATCCCTGATATTCCAGAATTCCGAGAAGCTTGTTGCCCAGGGCCGGCAGCACGCTTGCGTTGCGAGACTGAATGTATCCGATCGTATCCACCAGCAGCAGGCGATGATAATGCAAATAGTTGAGTCCCAGCCATGCTCCCATGCCGGCCAGTGGAACCAGGAGAGCAACCCAGCCGCCGTTCCCCTTTCCCTTACGAACCTGATAAAACGCCAGAAGAGGGACAAGCGCGGCCGCCTGGTAGCTCGTGAACATCGCTCCGAACAATGAGAGGGAGCTCAGCGCCTGAAGGCTGCGCCACCCCAGGCTGATTCCCCAGAGATAGCTTGCGGTGGCGACGAGCCAAAAAGAGAGCGTGGGCAGGTCGGTCATCAGATTGTGCTGCATGACCATAAACACCGGGGAGACCGCCAAGACCAATGAGGGCCAGAGCGGTCGCTCGACAAAATGAGCCGAAAGGAAATACATCGCGACTACGGCGGCAATCGGATACACAAGGGCGCTGAGATGATACAGTCTCTCCTTTCCCAAACCCTCGCCCCACAAGACCTGCAGAAGTGCCAGAAAATAAGTCTGAAGCGGCGGGTGGGAATGCGATCCCATGTCGGGAAGCCAGCGCCCTTCGAACACGTACGGAGTATCGTTGGGGTAAAGCGGCTTCGCGCGGGCGTTTCGGGCCATGTCCAGGTAGAAGTTGTCATCCATGTGAAAGGGCTGGTCCAGAAACGGAATAGCCGAGGCAATGACCGTGACCACCAGGATAGCCAGGTGCTGGCGGACTTGTGAGCGCTTCAACGTCGGGTTTTGAGTAAACGGCCGCATATTCGATTTACGATTGATACGATTGACGATTGACGATTGTCTAATCGTCAAGTTCAATGTCCGTATGGTTAACTCAACGGTCGTCAATCGTAAATCGTAAATCGTCAATTGGTACAGGCCGGCCGGCTTCGCCACGATGCACTGAATAGAGCCGGACCGAATCCCCGCTGGGAAGCAGAAAAATCTCGACCAGCCGAAACACTTGCGGCGCATCCACGACGATCTGGTTCAGGGACCGGCTGGCGAGGGTTGTCCAGGGCATGCCCTGGTCTCCTTCGGTCATGAGCACGTAGTCAAATCCATCGAATGAACGGACGCCGGCGGCGGCTTGAGGATGATCCACTCGCAGCGGAGTCCCCAGCAGACGGCTGTAGAGATGGAAGTTGGCCGCGTTGAACCTCGGCAGATCCGGAACCAGCGCCAGACTGCGCCTCAACCCGCTGCGCGCCGAATCTCTCTCCAAAGTGCGTATGATTTCCGCCTGCTTCCAGTCTTCTCTTCAACGGAGCGCCCAGGATGTGGAAGTAGTGCTGGAGGTAAAGATTCCAGTCCCAGCGAAGCGACCCTTGATATCCCCGAACAAGGATGATCTCGGACGGAAGCCACGACACGCCAAAATTTATCAGATATCCCTGGAAAAAGAGGAACGCAACCAGGGCGACCTTCGCCGTCCGCGAAATCCATGCTCGACTCCACGACTGAAGCCAGGCAGCCGGTAAAATAGCCAGTAGCCCAAGGAGCGGCATCGTGAATCGCGGATCTTTGGTGCGCAGCAGTGTCATTGCCAGCCACGCCCCTGCGATCGCGATCACCAGGAATTTCGCGTCTTGCAGCAGTCCCTTTTTCCAAACCACGAATCGACGAAATCAACAACAACAGGAAAAGGGGAGCGAAGAGCTGATAACCTTCGAGGAGGCGAAGGTAATAGATCAGCGACTGAAAGGAGAGAACCGGCGGCTCGCCTTCCCGGGCGCCGATCGCGGCGTTCTCCGGAAAATAGGAAACCAGCTTCGGCAAGTTTGGAAGATACCAGATACCGGCCAGCACAGCAGCCACCAGGAGAGTGTCGGCCACATTGATCATGCGCGTGGAATATCTCCAGACCCGCTCCCGAATGCAAACGTAGATGATGGGGAAAACCAGAAAGCCAACAAAGAGCCATTTGGTCAAGAGACCGAGAGCAAGCGCGAGACCGAGTACGAGGCTGGGCCGCCGTTCGCGAAATCCGCGAGTACGTCTCAGCGCCACCAGACTCGCTACCACCCAGGCGGACAGCCAGTAATCGAGGATTGTCTCCCGCGACATCCATATCAGGTAGGGCGTGAGCGCCGTCAAAAAACAGGCCCACCGGGCCGCTTCCCGACCGGCGAACTCCGAGGCAAGTTCGTATACTCCCCAGAGCAGAAGAAGCGTGGCCGGGAAATTCGCGAGAACCGCCACATGCGGTCCAGGATGAAAAACCAGATAGCACAGCGCAATGACCAGATGGACAAAAGGGGGGTAGTTGCCGGACCAGTGCCACGGAGACGCCTGAGAGTATCCGCCCGGCCAGTAATTCAGCGCGTAGCTCTGGTGCATCGCCATATCCCAAACCGGGGGGCGCGAGTCTCGAGCCAGCCAGAGCGCATGCACCATCCAAAGCAAAAGGGACAGCAAGAACAAGGTAGCTATAGTCGAATGTCTTCGATTGACGATTGACGATTGACGATTGACGATTAACGAATATGCTCGTCCCGAAGACTCTGAGACACGAAGAATAACGAAGCATGTCAAATCGTCAATCGTCAATCGTCAATCGTCAATCCTTGAGAGCCAGTTCCCGCGCCGAGATTCGATACTTCCGGACCAGCGCATAGAACTCACGATTGCTCAGTCTCTTGTTGCGAAAAACATCGCGTCGCTTTCGGAGAATGCTTCCCAGCCCTTTGACCCCGGAGAAATAGGCTCGCAGGAGCGCCAGAAAAAGACTCCACCTGCTGTGTTCGCGGGTAACGCCTCCGGCTAAACCACGTGACAAAAAAACACTCGACAGGTGCCATAGAAAACGCCAGAGAGTGAAAGCGGGCGTTACCAGAAGCAGCGGCAATGGAAACAGCTTGGCAGCTACCCACAATCTATTGCGCTCAACCAGAAAGGCTTTCGTCGGCGAGTATTTTCCCAGCGTGCTCGAATGCCTGTGGTACACGATCGCGCGAGGAGCGTAACTGCATTTCCAGCCCCGCCAGCGCGCTCTCAGACCCAGGTCAGCATCATCACCGTAGGCAAAGAACTGTTCGTCGAAGAGCCCCACGTCTTCGAGCATCGTTCTGCGATAGAGGGCAGCGCAGCCGTCGGGGAAGAATACCTCTTCTTCGCAGTCGAACTGGCCCGCGTCGAGTTCCCCTGCACCGCGGCCGCGATTCAGTCCATCAGGGTAGAGGAGATGCCCTACCTTGTCGATGACCTGGCGCCGATCGTAGAACAGAATTTTCGACGCCACCATTCCGACTGATTCTTCCCGTACTGGCCTCGCGAGTTCGGACAGCCAATCGCCTGCGGGAACAGCGTCGTTGTTCAAGAGCGCAATGAATTCCCCTTGCGAAGCCCGAATACCGGCGTTTACTCCGCCTGCAAAGCCGGTATTGCGATCCAACTCTACGAGAGAATCAATTCCGGCACCATGGGTTCGAAGCCATTCCAGCGATCCATCCGTGGAACCGTTGTCCACGATTACTAATTCCTTGTTCGAATACTCTTGCCGGCGCGAGGACTCAATACACTCGGGAAGATACGACATCCCATTCCAGTTTACGATGATGATTGAAATGAGGCCCGGTCTAGCACTCATCTACGGGGCCGGGAATCGGGAGACAGTGTGGTGAGGTCTGGAAGCGTGAGCCGAGTTCCGGCGATCTCTCGCCTTGAAGGTGGCATATGTCCTGGCTTAACCCGAAGAGGTCAGGCGCGAGAAAATCACGAGGTCAACCCTCCGGCTCGCTCTGGCCCATGGCCTCCGGGTTCTGCTACCAGCGCTTGCTCTCTGGCCCCGGATCCGCGGCCGCCAGCGCCCGAGAAAATGGCTTCGTGATAATATTTGCTTACAATTTCGGGAAGAGTCTTGTCGAAAATTCCAAAGCGCGCCAAGCGCAGCGATTGCAGCGAGAACTTGAGCACGAGCCAGAGCGTCTTCAAACCGTAAATCGTGCTCACGCGAAAATTGACGCTTGACGCTTCCGGAAAATAACGTGCCTGAACCGGAATCTCGGCTATTTTGAACTTCATGTAGGCGGCCTGGGCAATCATTTGTGAATCGAACACAAAATCGTCAGAGTTGAGCAGAAACGGAACCGTGGTGAGCAGCTTGCGACTGAACGCTCGAAAGCCGCTGTGGCAGTCGGTAAGCCGCGTCCCGAAGACGAAATTCTCCACCGTCGTGAGAAACCGGTTTGCGACATATTTCCACCGCGGCATTCCGCCTGAAAGAGCTTGTCCGTTCAGGATCCTGGAACCCATCACCATATCCGCCCTTCCCTCCAGGATGGGTTGAACCAGGTCCGGCACCAGACGCGAGTCGTATTGATGATCCGGATGCAACATGACCACGACCTGGGCGCCTTCCTTGAGAGCCTCCAGATAACAGGTTTTTTGGTTTCCTCCATATCCCCGGTTTTGCACATGAATAATGGTCTTGAGTCCCAGGGAGCGCGCAACCTCCACAGTCTGGTCCTGGCTTACGTCATCGACCAGAATGATTTTCGAGACTTTTTCCTTCGGGATGTCCGCGTAGGTCTTCTCCAGCGTCCTGGCCGCGTTATACGCAGGCAAGACCACGACTGTTGTAGAATCCGACGTCATTCATTAACCATTAAGGTTATCAAGCTGCGATGGCACCTCAAATCCGCCATCGGTGAAATCCGCCATCGCTCAGCCTTGTTAGGTTTCCGATTCCTTGGACAAAGACGCCAAGGCGGCTGGGCGCCGCCGCCACGTAAAACGCTTCTTGATCAGAAACAGGAGATTGCGCAGGCCGTCCTTCCAGGGCTGCAGCTTGATTTCGCCCAGCCTGTTGGAGTAGTCGATGTAGATTTCCTTGAAGCCGATTTGCGGGTTTCGAATCGCCTCAATCTTTATTTCTTCGCTGAAAGCCATCCCGTCGCTGACGAGATTCATTTGCAGCAAGCTCTCCCGCTCAAAAACCCACATTCCCGACTGGGAATCCCTGACCCAGCGCAGATAAAGCAGAGACATCGCCACACTCAAAAGCTTGTTCCCAAACCAGTGTTTGAGTGACATGGCGCGCCGGTTCTTTAGTGGAAACCGGGAAGCCGAAAGAAATCGTACCTTCGACCGCAGAAACACTTCGAGCAGGTACGAAATGGCGTCCACGGGATAGGAGTGGTCCCCATCGAGGGTTACGATGATGTCACCCTGCGCCTGAAACAAGCCGGTTTTGTAAGCGCGGCCGTAACCACGAATTTTCTCGTGGATCACGCGGGCCCCGAGGCTGCCTGCCAGCTCTGCGGTCCGGTCGGTCGAGTCGTTGTCAACGACCAGAACCTCATCCACAAAGGAAGGCATTCCCGAAAGAACTTCGACAATTCCCTTTTCTTCGTTAAGGCAGGGGATGACGATGGTTATGCGGCGATCTTTATACACAAGTAGCGATATTAACAGAAAAGAGACGAATCGGGATAGAGGGGCCGTGCGCTTGCGCATAGCGCAAGACGCAAGGAACCCAAGGAACGCGAAGCGAAAAAAAATGGGGTAGTCCCGCAGACGCGAGACTACCCCAAGCCTGATGAAACCGGGTTGTACTAGTTGTTCAACCCTTCACCCGCTGGCGTGAGCGGGCTTCCATTGTCGCCGGCATCCGCCGCCGTTCTCCTCCTAACCGAAGCCGGTACCCACCGTGACGAACTCTCCCTTGATGGCCGGATCGGGAATCACGTTAGCCAGGTACCCGTGGGCTATGGAGCCGAACGCCGAATCTGCTATGAACGCAAATCCGTGGCAGAACTGGAACTCTGCCTTGGCTATGACGTAGCCGCTGAAGCTGGTTACACCTGTGGGCAGTATGCCCGAGATCAGGTCAACGTAGCTTCTACCCATATTGATCGCTGCAGTCGTCGCCGTAGAACCGACAAAACCCGCTGCCCGATCATAGAAGTAGAACGTTATGTTGCCTAACTGGTCCGGTGCGTCGTTGATGCCGAATACCTCCGTGTCTCCGGTCGTATTGGCCACCACGATGCCTGTATTGAATGTGGACGTCGCCGTCACATAGGTGAACAGCAGGTAGCAGTTGCAACGAACCACGGTCGAAAAGGCACGATGCGGATCCGATGGCGGATTGTTCGTCGCTATCGAGTCGGATTCGTACATCTGCAGGAATCGCGGACGCGCATTGGCAGGCAGTGAGGTTCCCGGCTGGCCGCAGCCGCTCGCCTCCGAGACATCCGGCCCCAGCGCGACTGCAGCGAGAATACTACCGCCCACATTCTGATTCGGCTTCAGCACGACGATTATCGGCGTGTAGTACAACGCCGCCATCGGCGAACTCGCCGCCACATTCGCCCCGAAGGTGAATGCCTCCAGATTGATATCACTGACTCCGGTCTGATTGATGGCTTCATACGAGTAATAGGCGAATGCGATTCCCGCCGAAGCCGTGAAGCCGCTGCTCTGGAATACCAGCTGCGCATTCGGAGTACTCGACGCAGGCAGCACGCCCACCGCTGTAGGCCACGTTACCCCCGACACGCTCGTCGGTATACCCTCGAGCCAGACCAGGAACTGCGTAGAGTTCGTAGGCGAACCCAGAGCGATCGCTCCAGGATTGGCGACCGGGGCCGTATTGCCCGCGTTCATCGTCATGGATGTTCGCCTCACTGCCGCTATCCACTCGGTCATTCAACAGCGCTCCGTCATTATTGGCGTCGCTGTCGACAAAGGCCCGGGCAAATCCCTCGGTTATCCGAACCTGGTAACCCGGCGCCGCTCCTCCGGCCACACCAAGGGTCGGGAAGCACAACAGAACCGAGTCGGCCCTGATTTCGACATTCATTCCGTCGAGTGACTTCGCCACGCGAACACGGTCCGGAGTAAAGAGAGCCGCCGCCGGATCGTTGATCGACTGCAGGTCGGCAAAGAGATCGGTTCCAGGCGTGATCGCCAGGCTGGCGTCCACCCTGCCGCGAACCCCGTCAAGCCGGATAAAGTCGCCTTCTGCCGGCGCAGCACCGGGCGCCATGTTGATCGTGATGAAGCCCGAGCAGCGCCCGTTAATGTCCTGGTTTCTTATGTCGACAACCCCCACCGTCGCGCAAGGCGTCGTCGCCCCCACCGTGAAGGCCGAGGCAAACCCGGAACTGAAGAAAATCCGGATCCCCGTCGTCATGGTATTGTCAATCTGCATCGCGGGATTGGTATAAATAATCCCGATCTGGTTACAACCCATCGTAGAGGTCCCGGTCAGGTTCCCGGTTCCGCGCACGATCAAATTGATCGAACCGACCACCTCCGAACGACCCGTGTTAATCACCTCGGTGGGCGACCCGACCACATCGAATCGAACCGCACCGTAGGAAGCACCAGCGAAGCCCATGAGCAACAGGCACAACAGCCCCGCCAACACAGGCAATCTGCTAGCTTTGAAGAAGGTCATACGCTTTCTCCGTAGTAATTGTGAGGAATTGATAACTTCTGGCAGACATCCTGGTCCGTCAGAATTCAACAAGAGCTTGGTTAAACAACGGAAGACGGGCGCCAAAGGACGACCCCATCCAAGTCGAGCATTACGCTGTGCTACAAAGTCCGTTGAAACCCCGAGGTGACATGGAGCTTGACTGCCTCAAAGTCGCATCAAAGTTTCATTTACGTCCCAAATCGGCAGCCGGAACCTACCAACGGTAGGACTGGATGTCAACACTGAATTTCGGGATCGAAGAAGACCGAGTTAACGCAGCCTTCACAGAAGACGCGCAACACAGCCGTCACAGATGCAGAAATGGACGAAAAGTTGCTAAAAAACTTAGACCCGTCAAGGGAATCCGAGCGAGATCCGCCCGAATCTGATCGCGAAGGCGCCGCTCAAGGGGCGAATTCCAGCGTCACCGCTAAAATGATCCGGCGTTTATTGGTGTCTTCGAGTCTTCGTGGTTAGCCCGAAGCGAAAAAAATGGGGTAGTCCCGCAGACGCGAGACTACCCCAAGCCTGATGAAACCGGGTTGTACTAGTTGTTCAACCCTTCACCCGCTGGCGTGAGCGGGCTTCCATTGTCGCCGGCATCCGCCGCCGTTCTCCTCCTAAGCGAAGCCGTACCCACCGTGACGAACTCTCCCTTGATGGCTGGATCGGGAATCACGTTAGCCAGGTACCCGTGGGCTATGGAGCCGAACGCCGAATCTGCTATGAACGCAAATCCGTGGCAGAACTGGAACTCTGCCTTGGCTATGATGTAGCCGCTGAAGCTGGTTACACCTGTGGGCAGTATGCCCGAGATCAGGTCAACGTAGCTTCTACCCATATTGATCGCTGCAGTCGTCACCGTAGAACCGACAAAACCCGCTGCCCGATCATAGAAGTAGAACGTTATGTTGCCTAACTGGTCCGGTGCGTCGTTGATGCCGAATACCTCCGTGTCTCCGGTCGTATTGGCCACCACGATGCCTGTATTGAATGTGGACGTCGCCGTCACATAGGTGAACAGCAGGTAGCAGTTGCAACGAACCGCGCTCGCAAAGGCGCGATGCGGATCCGATGGCGGATTGTTCGTCGCTATCGAATCGGATTCGTACATCTGCAGGAATCGCGGACGCGCATTGGCAGGTAGTGAGGTTCCCGGCTGGCCGCAGCCGCTCGCCTCCGAGACATCCGGCGCCAGCGAGACTGCACCCAGAATACTACCGCTCACATTCTGATTGGGCCTCACCACGACGATTATGGGCGTGTAGTACAACGACGCCATCGACGAACTCGCCGGCACATTCGCCCCGAAGGTGAATGCCTCCAGATTGATATCACTGACTCCGGTCTGATTGATGGCTTCATACGAGTAATACGCGAATGCGATTCCCGCCGAAGCCGTGAAGCCGCTGCTCTGGAATACCAGCTGCGCATTCGGAGTCACTCGACGCAGGCAGCGCACCCACCGCCGTAGGCCAGATTACCCCCGACACGCTCGTCGGTATACCCTCGAGCCAGACCAGGAACTGCGTAGAGTTCGTAGGCGAACCCAGAGCAATCGCTCCAGGATTGGCGACCGGCGGCCGTATTGCCCGCGTTCATCGTGAAGATGCCCGCCTCACTGCCGCTATCCACACGATCATTCAAGAGCGCTCCGTCATTATTGGCGTCGCTGTCGACAAAGGCCCGGGCAAATCCCTCGGTTATCCGAACCTGGTAACCCGGCGCCCCTCCCCCGGCCACACCAAGGGTCCCGAAGCACAACAGAACCGTGTCTAACCTGATTTCGACATTCATTCCGTCGAGTGACTTCGCCACGCGAACACGGTCCGGTGTAAAGAGAGCCGCCGCCGGATCGTTGATCGACTGCAGGTCGGCGAAGAGATCGGTTCCAGGCGTGATCGCCAGGCTGGCGTCCACCCTGCCGCGAACCCCGTCAAGCCGGATAAAGTCGCCTTCTGCCGGCGCAGCACCGGGCGCCATGTTGATCGTGATGAAGCCCGAGCATCGCCCGTTAATGTCCTGGTTTCTTACGTCGACAACCCCCACCGTCGGGCAAGGCGTCGTCGCCCCCACCGTGAAGGCCGAGGCAAACCCGGAACTGAAGAAAAGCCGGATCCCCGTCGTCCGGGTATTGTCAATCTGCATCGCGGGATTGGTATAAATAATCCCGATCTGGTTACAACCCGCCGTCGAGGTCCCGGTCAGGTTCCCGGTTCCGCGCACGATCAAATTGATCGAACCGACCACCTCCGAGCGGCCCGTGTTAATCACCTCCGTGGGCGACCCGACCACGTCGAATCGAACCGCACCGTAGGAAGCACCAGCGAAGCCCATGAGCAACAGGCACAACAGCCCTGCGAACACAGGTAGTCTGCTAGCTTTGACGAAGGTCATACGCTTTCTCCGTGGTAATGGTGAAAAATTGATAACTTCTGGCAGACATCCTGGTCCGTCAGAATTCAACAAGAATTGGTTGAACAACGGAGGACGGGCGCCGAAGGACGACCCCATCCAATTCGAGCAATACGCTGTGCTATAGAGTAAACCTAACGCGACCCTCAGGAAGGCTTCATTAAGGTCAAGGTCCCGTTAAAGTTTTGTTTACGTCCCAAATCGGCAGCCCGAACCTACCAGCAGGCAGGACTGGATGTCAACACTAAATTTTCGGGATTCAAAAAAAAACGAAGTTGGCGCAAAACGGATTTCGCCTCGCCTCTCAAGGAAGGGCGTCGGAGGCGTGGGCGAAGATCAGAGGCCGACTTCAATGGAGTTGGCCAGCGCAAGGGTGCCCAGGCGTAAAAGGCTTTTATTTCGGCAAGTCGATTCTGCCGCGAACCGGAATCGTGATGAGCGGTTCGGCTTCCAGGTCGGTCTTGAGGAGGAGATTGTCGAGGAATTCCCCCCCGGCGTCGGAGTTATAGCTGAGATTGATGACCAGAGTTTCACCGCTTCCGAGCTTGTTCCGATCCAAGGTAAAACTGAGTTTAGGATCGGAGTTGAAGTTTGAAAGGATTCGCACGGGTTGCCCGCTGTTGTTGACTATTCGAATCTCCTTCTGCGCTGCGCTACCGGGCCGGACGGTACCGAAATCGGCCGCGGCCGGCGTAAGATTGAAATTCGGGAGATTATCGACGGCCAGGTTCACGACCAGAGGATCCGGAAGATGACTGAACTGGACCGTGATCTCTTTATGCAGGCGTCCCAGCGGAAGACCAAAGGTGTCGAGCGTAACTTCCAGGATTCCAACCTCGCCGGGAGCTATTTCGGGATAATCTTTCTTGGCGCCCGTGCAGTGACAATCGGCATGAACCGAGACGATCTGGATCGGGTTCGTACCCGCATTGGGATAGAGAAATCGGAAAACGGCTTTCCGGCCGGAGAAAACCGACGGTGGATTAGCTGAATCCGGCACGATCCGCTGGCGCTCTTCCTTCATCGCCCGGCCCGCCGCCTCGTCGACCTGGGCAGAAGTAGATCGACCGACAGGCAGTTGCTCCGCAACGGATCGTTGGTCCTGGAATACTTTGAGCAGAGGATTGTCCGACTCTCCCCAGGGAATCCTGAAGTACCATTCCCCGTTGACGAGCTCCCACCGGTTGTGCAGAGGAAAGTCGATAGTCTCGCCTAAAACAGGAACGGGCTTGGTAACCAGTGTTACGGTGTCACAGACAGTGCGATCTTCGTTGAAGGCAAGCTTTTGGATTTTCCACTTCAACACTCGACTCTTGGGGATCTTGTTCCTGAATTGATTGCGGGAATCAGGGTGCAAGAACGGCACGGCGGCTTCGTAGTCGGCCTTTTCCATCGCCGTCCAGTACTCCGACACCCGCTCGCGGAGACGGGCCTCAGCCTCGGTCTGCGACGGCTCCTGGACAGCTCCCGCCGCGCCGCCGATAATAGAGTCTGACCACAACAGGACAAAAGCGGCGCTTAGAAGCGTCCTCGTGAGGCGGCAAGTTTTGTTATCCATCAGCAGCGTCCTCGAAATGGGCAGCGACGAATTCGATCAATTGGAGAATATACAGGACGCTTTACCCCTCGGCAAGGTTCCAGATTGCTTGGCTTCTTCGCCACCTTGCGGTAGATTTTTCTCCATGCACCCGTTACGATACGAAGCTCTTAGTAGAACGGATTTTCTTGCAACTTTTTTTGGCGCAGGTCATCTTGGTAGGTCAGTTCTGCGCGGAATGCTTCACCCTTTCGAGAAGTCGTTGACGACCACACAGGCCGAAATCATTCGAAAAGCCCGCGCTGGTGACCTTGAGGCGTTCCACGCGATTCACGAGGAATATGCGCGCCGGATCCTGAATTTCATATATCGCATGGTCGATAACCGAGAGGATGCCGAGGACCTGACCCAGAACGTTTTCTTGAATGCCTTTCACGAACTGAAAAGCCTGCAGGACGATGGGCGATTCGAGCCCTGGCTTTACCGAATAGCGCGCAACGAGGTCTACCAGGCTTTTCGGCGGAGACGGGGCAAAAATCAAATAATCGACCCAACGGATGGTTCGCCGGTATTCGAGTCTCGCCGGCTGGTTGACGAGCGGCCGACCCCTCAGGAGAGCATGCTTCAGAACGAACTGGGAATGAACATTCGACGAGTTCTTCTGTCACTCCCTCCAAAACTTCGCGAGGTTTTCGTTCTGGCAGTGATTCACCAGATGAGTTATGCGCGGATTTCCGAGATCGTGGGGCGGTCTCTTCTATCCGTCAAGACAGACATTTTTCGCGCGCGCAGCCAGGCAAGAAAAGCGCTCGGGCAGTACCTGGAAGTCAGACGATGAGCTTCAATCTGAGACACCCGGAAGATTTCAATTGTTACCTCGATCGCGACTTCTCCGATAGCCGTTACGAGGAGATTCGTGCGCACCTCGAAGGGTGCGCAAAATGCCGCGAAGAGCTCGAAATCTGGCGCGGGATCGAGGCTGCTTTCAGATCACCTGAACTCGACATCGAAGTCCCTCCCTTCCTGTGGCAGCGAATCGCGAGCCGAATCAAGACGCCTCCCGGACGGCAGGGATGGCGAGAATGGATCGCCGCGCTGGCTTGACCGCGCTCCATGGTCTGGAGGGGAGTCGCGGCGGTTGGACTGGTTTTGGTCCTGACGTTGACGGGAGTCAGGTTTGCGAAATACCGGGCCGATTCGCGCATCCTCTCGATGATCGGAGATTCGAAGCCCGAGTGGAAGGTCGAAAACCCTTTTCAGCGCCTGGTGGAAGAGGTAACGGAGGAGAATCCGTTTGAAAAATTCCTTTCCTCTCGCGCTAGAGAGAGGCTGTTCGGAATTAGACCCGGAGGCCGCGGCCTCTGACGGAAGGAAGCTGAAGATATGACATCTGGTCGCCCAAGACATGCCACGCTGGTAACTGGACTGATGGTGGCTTTGTCGATCCCCCCGATTGTGTCTTCTCAATCCAGAGAGTCCGCCGTCCCGCAAAGAACTCTCGAACCCCAGCTCGAGCGGAACCTCCGGCTTGCGTCCGACTATCACGAGCTGGCAAAGCTCTATATCAAGAGGGGAGACCCGGACAAAGCCGTGGCAGAAATCCGCAAGGTCCTTCAACTGGCGTTCCCGGTCGACTACGAGCATCTGGTCGTGCAGAGCATCGCCTACGTCTCAGATAAGCTGGGCGAAATGCGCAGGTTCGAGAGCGCCCAGGCTTTGCTCGACGATACGCTGAAGTCGGTCGAGCAACCGGCAAACCAGGCGCGAGTCTTGAAGGCTAAAGCCCGCCTGTTCCTGGCTTCTGGAGATGAGGATAGAGCGATCGAAAGCTGGAAGCGCGCGATCGAGCTGGAAACCCGCTAAGCCAAGCTAAATTACTGAAAATCAATAGAAAATACTTTACAGTACGGGTGAAGTCGTTTATACACTTGCCTGATGCCAAGGGGTGTACAAGTGACTCGTCACGAGGGTGCAGGAAGTCGACCGGCTACGCTGATTTACCTAGACGCGGAGTCGAGGTGAATGGCGACCCCTCAAGGCTCACAGAATCGGCCTGCGTGTAAACGCCGAGCGCGCGGTTCCCGCTTGGCCACCCCAGCTTTCTGTCTTCTTTTTGTTCCCCTCGTAGGGCTTTTTTGCTGGCAACTGACTTCCTCGTATGTAGGCCCGGTTTCACGACTCCACGTCTGCCGTGACGTATCACACTCCTTCCCTCAGACGCGAGCGGCATTAGAATCCAAGGCTTTGAATCTCGCCAAATCTTTGAAGCCAGTTGCGAACCCTCGCTTCGGTGATTCTGACTCCGGAACGACCCAGGAGTATCGAGAGGGTCCTCTTGAGCCCGAAATGATCGCTGCGAAGGGGGACCCGTTTGTGCTGGCTCACCTCTCGGGCGTTCGCGAGGGAATTCTGGTGACAAGGGCCCGGAGTGGAATGGTCCACACCTTGGGATTACCATCCCTCAGGACGCGAACCCTGGTACTTTCCACCAGCGAAATACGCCGCGGACTCAGAAACAGCCTTGGCGGATCATTCGACGGGTTCTTTTCGGAAGTTCTCGCTTCGGCCATGTCCGATAGGGGGAATGAATCCGGCGCCGAAGCTGGTGACGAAAATCCCTTCACGCGGGCTTTGGAAGCTCTCAAGGAAAATGCGCCGGTCGAGAGCGCGGAGAAACCGTGTCGAGCAAAAAGCTTCACCCCCGGAAAAAACCACGCCGGCCGCCTGAATCCGGGGTGAATCCTCTGGCATCCTCACCAGCCGATACTATCGCGGCCGGGGTAACGACCAATCGCCCGTACTTGATTCTGAGGGTAGGCGAGGGCAACGTATTTCGCTCGGTCGCGGCCAGCCAACCGCGAGAGGGAACTTTCGAATCGGCGGAGTTCGGACTGACAAGACTTTCGCGTCTTCCCGATGACCGACGCGGCGGAGTTTCCGCTGGCAATGGCGGTTGCAGATTTCAACGGCGACTCTTACGCCGACCTGGTGGTTCACGTTCCGCAACAAAGGCTATTGAGATTTTTTTATCAGAATCCGGATGGAGATTTCCAGGAAGGAATACGCATCGAAGCGGGAGGAGCGCCGCTCTCGCTGGCTGCGGGCTGATTTCAACCGGGACGGATTTGTGGATCTGGCATTTTCTCACCTGGGCACGGGGCTTTTGACCGTGATCTATGCCGATGCAAATCAGTCGTACCGGCACTTCAGAACTTTCGCCTCGGACGTCTATCGTGACTACATCGCCGCCGCAGACACGTCAGGGACCGGTAATACAGAATTACTCGCCATGAACTTTGCCAACTACGCAACCGTCCTTCTCGATTTTAGCTGAACCGGCCGGCGAGATCCCGGGGAAGAGAATCGAATACGCGGCGGCTCTCAATACCGAGTTAGCTCGCGCGAGCGCGCGGCCCTCACGGGTCAATGCAGTTCTTCTCAATGCCAGCCTGGCTCTGAACTTCGACGATCGTATGGGCCGCCTCGTGAACGTGCTCAACGTTGCCGCAGGAGCCGACGTCTACGTCATCGTCGGAGACCTGGACAGCGCCGGCGGTCTGGACGTTGGACTGGGCATCCCTCGCCGGTAGCCGGCATCACAGAGCACCTCAATCATCGCGTCTTCTCACGGCCGCTTCCGGTTTCGGCGGGCTCCGGGCGTTCTGGGTTCTCCGATTTCTTCTGCATCTTCTCTTCCCTCTTTATTCTATCCTTCTGCGCGTCCTCCATATCCTTGAGATGATCGTCCTGAAAATCGTCAACAAATTTGCGCACATTCCGCAACGAATCCTTCAGCTCCTGGCTCAGCTCCTGGAATCGCTCCGGAGTCTTGATCACGTGAGGCGTAATCAAAATCAGAAGTTCTGTCCGGTTTGCGCTTCTGTTTGTCCGTCCAAAAAGAGCGCCGACCACGGGAATATCAGAAAGCAGGGGCACGCCGCTGCGCGACGGAATTGTTGGAGTCCCGAATCAGCCCCGCAATCGCTACGGTTTCACCATCCTTGACGGCCAGCGTGGTTGATACGCTGCTCTTATTGAAAGTAGGACCCTGCAGGGTGGGGGCGCCAGGCGCGCTTACTTCCTGCGCTATGGCAAGTGTAACGGTTCCGGAACCCGAAATACGGGGAACGACAAGGAGGGTGACACCCGTTTCCCGATACTGAACGTTGGTGACGGTTCCACCCGAAACGCCCGGGATGTATGAGCCGGTTGGATACGGCACCTCCCCACCGACCACGATGCTCGCCTGCGTACCATCCAAGGCAAGGACGGCAGGAGCTTCCAGAATCTTTACCTTGGTCTTCTGTCGAAGCGTATCCAGCGCCAGGAGAAGCTCACGCGAATTCCCGATGAAGGCGAAAGTGTTGGCCACGAGGCCGCTCGTCCCATTGATACTTCCTGTTGTCAGATGGGGACCGGCTCCCCGCGCTTGAAGAGTAGCCGCAACACCGAAGGTGAAGGCATCCGTCAGGTCTATTTCGAAGATGCGGGCGTCAATAATCACCTGGCGCGGGAGCACATCCAGTTTCTTGATGACTTCCAGGATATAGGCATAGTCGGCGGCGCTGGACTGGATGATCAGCGAATTGTTGATCTCGTCGACCACGACGCGCACGGTATCTTGCAGGCCGGTAATAGCGCCTCCCCGAAAAACCTGCGCAGTCGTTCCCGCGCACGGATTCAGACGGGGACCCAGCTGCTGCCCGGTACCAAAAGCCCCTCCGCCACCACCCCCATAACCGCCGAACTGGCCCTGCCCGCCGAACCCCGCCGCCGCCGCCGTACATCCCTCCACCCCCGCCTCCCATGCCTCCCCCATATGGATTGGCCCCTCCCCCGAATGCCGCCCCCACCGCCACCGCCACCACCAAAGGGCGTCGCCGCACCCTGGGCGCCTCCCTGAGTCACCGCCCTGTACTCCTCCGCGACCAGATCCAAAGGGAGCAGCTTGTCCGAAGGGACCACCACCAGGCGCTCCTTGCTGTCCGGATTGTCCGGAGCCGCCGCCGCCGCCGCCCTCCCCTCCGTAAAGCGCTCCAAGAATGGCGGCGATATTGGCGGCCGTAGAGTTTTCAACCATGTAGATGAAGGTCTGAATTGACCGGCCGGTCGTGGCGTCGAGCTTTTCGATCCAGCGCTTGACCTCGCCGAGAGCTCGCTTTGAACTCGCCATTACCAGGATCGAATTCAGTCGATCGAGCGAGAGAAAGGAGATGCCGGTAGTTGAATCCTTGCTCCCTGACCCGAAGATCTTTTTCAAATCGTCGGCGACGTCGGCCGAGGCATTGTATTTGATGTTGATAAGTTCGATCAGGTCGGCATTCAAATAGCTGTTATCCAGCATACGCACAAGATCGATGATTTTTTGCACGCTGTCCGAATAGTCGGTCAGAATCAGCATATTGAGACGATCGTAGGGCATAACCACGCCCCCATCGGTCATGAAAAGCTTCATGGGGTCGATCAAGTCTCTCACCGGGACAAATTCCGGACGAATCACATGAGTGGCCAGTCGCGGAGCCCTGCTCTGCTGGCTCGAAGGAGTCGCAGCCTGGGGTTGGCCGGCGGGAGGCGCTGTTTGTGGCCCGGGCGCGCCCGGGCCCGGTGGGGTAGCAGGCTGCGGGGCAGGCTGCGCCGGAGCTTGAGGTTGCGGGGCAGGCTGCGCCGGAGCTTGAGGCGGAGGGGCTGCAGGCTGCGCCGGAGCTTGAGGCGGAGGAGCTGCAGGCTGCGCGGGGGCTTGGGTGGCAGAAGCGGCGCTGCCGGAGGCCGCGTCTGGCTTGGCGGCAACCGGCGGTTCTTCTTTGGGCTGCTCGGCCGGCTCTGGCGGCAGGTGCTCGATGGTTTCCAGACCCCTCTTGAGCGCGTCGGAAATCGGAACGATCTGATAAATATTTCCCTGCTTCACCAGCGCGGCGTTGTTGTTTTTGAGAATCATATTGAACAAGGGAAAGATGTCGTCGCGCGACATGGGCGCCGAGCTGTGGATGGTTACCGAGCCCTTGATTTGAGGATCGAGAACGATGGGGGTAATCCCGAGAGCGTCCGCAATCTGATTGATGAACTCATAGAGATCGGCGTTGTCGTAACTGAGTTGGACCTGGTTGGCGGCGAGGGGTGCGCGCTTGACCAGCGGAGGTGGAGGAGCCGTAGTCGTCACGACCACGGGCGCGCCCGGAACCGGTTGAGCCCCCGGAACCGGCTGAGCCCCGGGCGCGGCTTTCTGCAAGGCATCCCGTTGAGCCTTTTGCGCCTCTTGCGCCTTCTGCGCCTGGTCTCGGATTGTTTCGAGCAGCTTTCTGCGCTCATCTTCCGGCATCTGGGGAAGTGGCCGCTCCTGCGCCAGGTTCGCCTCGCCCGTGGCAGTGAGTCCGGCGGCGATGACCGCGATGAGGATTACAAGAGCTCGCTTTGAATTTCTAGGCTTATGCATTGCAAGTAAACTCCCTCTAAGGTTCTGGGACCTTCTCGATTCACTCTTCATTGGGGTGGTTTTTCAGCAGGTTTGTCCCGGATGATGTCTCCGAAAGGCGTTCGAATCACTCGCCGTCCCTGATCGTCGATCCGCTCGTTCCAGGCGGGCGGTGGTTGAGCCGGCGCGGTTGCCTGGGGTGTATTTCCCGGCGTCTGCCTTCCCGGCTGCGTCTGAGCGCCAGTTCGCCCCGTACCGGATTGCGCACCTGGCGGCGCCGCCTGTGCAGGACCGAAAATCTGATTGACCGTCGCCGGCTGACCTGGAGCTTGCTGGCCCTGGGGCTGTGCGGAACTGCCCATGGTTACGACTCCCGGTCCGGTCTGGCTTACCGGGTGCGGTACCGCCGCCGCCACCGAAATTGACCACTCGAGTGGCCACTATGGGTGTCTTGCCTCCCTGAGGGCGTGCCTTGGTCGAATCGAACAGAGGGATCACTTCACGCCGCGGGCCGTTTTCCAGGATCATCTGGTCCTCGGTAATATCCACGATGGTATAGCCCTGGTAGACATCCCCGACCCGCTTGGTTTTGCTGCGTCGTGACTCGTTCGCCGGCGCCCCCGGGAGTCCCGGTTCGATAATGGACGCCAGACGGAGGTCACCGGCGACCGTGATTCCGACCAGGATCGGTTTGGCGCGCAGTTCGGGAACCACCTGCACTACGGCCGCCGGCTCTTCCGGCGGCTGGTTGGAACGCGACTCGGCAAACAGGTTCTGATTGGGAATGGTCTGGAATTCCGCTGGATTGTAGCGGCGGAGCTGCTTGGGCGCCGCCAATCCGCCGGGCAATTTGGCCTGCAGCTTCAAATCGCGGACCGGTTGAATCTTGGCCGGGTCGTTACCCGCCCGGAAACCCGCAACTAGAACGTAGAGCCGCCAGGATACCAGTCCGGCGATCATGAGCAGCCCCAGGTTCACAGCGATCCATTTCTTCGTCATACCCTAATTCCTTATTAGAGGCGCCGCCATTTTTTTTCCCGCCTGGGTGATCTCATAGGCTCCTGCTACTTTGCGCTGGCGATCTTGTCCGCCGGCGGCGCTTCCGAACCCCGGATGTAGCCCGACACCGTGATGGCCGGCCTGATTTCGATCTTTTTCTGGATCCGGTAGCTCGTGATCATGAGTTCGTCGACCGTCAGATGTTTGTCATAATTGCCGACCTCGGCCAGGAACTGCACCAGATGTTCGGGTTGGCAGTTGACGTCCACCCGGACCGAGATTTTGATCAGGTTTTCCTGCAGCTTTTGTTCCTTTTGAATATTCTTTCGCATTATTTCGACCTGGTTTCTGGCCGCGATATCCATCAGCGTCTTTTGCAGCTCCGCTCCCACAATGGAGGGATTGTCGCCCGGCAGCAGGCGCGTTTCAGCGTCTTGAAGCCTTTGTCTGCACTCCTCCAGGCGCGCCTTGGATGCAGCCTCCTGGCCCAGTATCTCCCTGTATTTGAGAAGGAGCTTCTTCTTGTGATCGAGGTTCCGGGACACCGTCGTGCCGCTCGGGATGAGGCCATCGGCGATAAAAAAGAAGATCGTAAGAAAAATCACGCCGCCGCCGATCGCCAGGAATCTTTTCTCTCGAATCGAAATCTTCACAACCTACCCCCTCTTTCGATTTACGATTGACGATTGACGATTGACGATTGAGTTCAAATCGTCAATCGTCAATCGTAAATCGTCAATCGTGCTCACTTCTCGCACTTGGCTTCGAGAGTGAACCGATCTTTGCCGGTCTGCACATCCCTGAAAACCTCGCCGCGCTGCACGACGTTCTTAAGCAAAGGGGACCGCTCCAGTTTTGCCATAAGGTCAGGAGATGAACTCGCCCCGTTGATCGTAATCGTGCAGTCTCTATTCGTGTACATGTTCAGAAAAGTGTCTTGCGGCAGGATCGTGGTCAGTTCCTGGAGGAGCTCGAGATTTGTATCCCGGTTGCGTACGCGCCCCTCGAGATAAGTAATTCGATCCTCCAGAGCTTTAGCCTGAGCCTGAAGCTTCTGAACCTGGTTCACTCGACCGGTAACAGCACTGATCTCCTGATCTATCTTTCTTTCCATAATCTGCTCCTGGATCATCTGCCGAAAACCCAGACCGACCAGCAGCACTACGATAAGCGCGCCGAGGATTATCGAAGGAACATAGGCCCAGCGCGTCTGCTGAACCTGCAGTTCAGCCGGCAAGAGGTTCAGCTTCAGGGGCGGGCGCCTGACGATTCCCGAGTAAGCCAAACCCAGCGACGTGGTCCCTTCCTGCAGGTGAGCGTACTGTTCATCAGGCATTTCAAATTGGATACCGGAGGAGAGCAGCTCGCAGTCCCCGAGGTCCTGAATCACTTCCTGCTGCGCGGTTTCGGATTCCTCACCCGTCAGGACAATTTTTTCGATCGTATCCTCCGGGCCGAGGCGCACCTTCCCTGCCGCCAGTTCAACCTCGCGCCGCAGAGTATCCCTCAGAGTCTGCCCTTCCTGCTTGACCGACCGTTTTGAGTACACCAGCGCGCGGTCGCGCAGGGCCAGCACTTCAATTCCCTCGGGCGCAATATCGGCCAGGACGAAGGTCTTCCCCCGGGGGTCGGTTTGCGTCTGCAGAAACAAGTTCGCCAACGCGATCGAACTGACCATCACCGAGAGCGGGCGCAAGCCGAATTCGCGCAGTGTCTCGAGATAGCCGTCCAGAACCGACTTCCGGATCATCACAACCAGAACCAGAAGTCTCGTCGCCTCCTTGCCGGACAGAGAGGCATAGTCGAAGTAGAATTTTTCTTCTTCGGTCGGCTCGAAGGCCTGGACCTGGTAAAGGACGACCTGCTTGAGGTTGTCGGCCACCTCGCGCGGGAGATCCAGGTGGCGAATGATCGCGTCCTGCCGTGGAATCCCGAGCACTATGTTTTCGCGACCGAGTTTTTGCCCCTTGAGAAACTGATCGATCTCACCGCGCACCTCGGCCTTGTCCCGCGTCTTGAAATCTCGGATGCGCCCAAAGCGTGTGAATACGGCGGCAGAGAAGTTGCTCCTCAGGCATGACAGGAGCAGATCATTTCCTCTTATCTCGACACCGATGCTTGTTTTCAGATAGATCATCGAGCGCCCTCTGCGTTCTGGGTACGAAAACGGGGGACGGCGTACCGGCGTGAAAATCGTCCCGAGCGAAAAAAGGTTCCTGTTCCCATGCTACGCCCCGTCAGAGATTTGGAATGTTCTCGTTCCAATACAGTATCCGGTACCAGTTTGGCTCCCTTGGATCGAGGTTAACGACACAACGAATCACTCGCTGCACCTTGGAACCCTGCATATGGGCCGATGCCGTAAGCGTGTACGTGCCGGTTGTGTCGGTACTGAGAAGAGGAGCGACAGTCGGCGGCAGGGGTACGGCGACATCCTGCGTGATCTCAGCCTGCGTCCTGTACGGCTTGGTTTTGCGTCGCTGGTAAATATGATCGGCAGCCTGAGGCGGCATCCCGGGAATCGCCATCAGCACCTGGAGAGGCGCCGAGTTGACGTTGATCCGGTTGGAGTTGTAATACGCGGTAAAATACCGGGACAGGCCGTAGCGACTGACCGCAGCGCCGTCCGCTCCCTTCTCCCGGTGGCTATAGAAGTAGTCTCGCGTGACTCCACGCACCAGGAGCAGCTCCTCGACGCTCTCGATCCGTCCATTCTTCGTTTTGTAAGGGCGAGGGAGCGACTGGTAGTAGGCATCCTCTGCTCCGTTGATCCGGTGGGCCGTGTCGACATCGCGCCAATCCATGATGGAATCCACGATAACGTCTGAGTCCGGCTTGCCGATTCCCACCGACTCGACCAACGAGCGCAGGTATTCCTCGCCCACAATATTCAGACTGATCTTCCCGGACTCGTCCTGGATCTCAACCTTGAAGCTCCCGCCACCGAAATCGCCTTGCAACTCTCCCAGCTCCACGGGGTCCGGCGCGCCCGGCAACTCCACCCCCTGAACCGGCGGCGTGGCAAACCTCTTTTCCGACAGCCGGTAAACCGCCGCGGCAATCCCGGCGCGCGCCACATAGTAAGCATCCCCCATATCGCGCGCATTACGCGCCACGGCCACCTCGACAAAACTCTCGCGCGAGAAGCTCAAGGCAATTACCGAGAGCGCCACCAGAATCCAAAGGAGCGCGATCAGAATTACGCCCCGATCATCTTTGGCTGCGCGGATCATCTTCACTGAACCTTCTCGGCCTGGTGTCAAAGGGATTCACAAAAGCGAGGCGCGGATCGACATGTCTCGCCATTATCGGCACCACCATGTGCCGGTTCAGCTGGCCGCCGCTGGCATCCCTGGCGATCATGGTCATCGAAATCGCCTCCGGCAGGCGACCTGCCTCACGCCCGCTCCATTCCGAGACCCATCCGGCCGGTCGCTGGTTCGAACCCGAATCAAAATACTCAAAAGAGAAGCTGACGAGATTCTCGAAGATCGTCGTCACAATTTCATCGTTGCGATCAAATATGCTCTGGCGGCCGGGATCAAGCCCACGGTATTGCTCTTCGCGCTCGACCAGTGAGTACGTCCCCTGGTCGCCGGAGACGACGTCGTAGGAAACCATGGTCAGGCCAGGGTTCTCCATGAAACGGATCGAGCTGAGGCTGACGAACTGCACGCTGTCGCTCTTGCCGACGAAGATCGGGTAGATCGCACCTCCGGTCTGGAGATCGATCGGAGCAATGGGCCCGAATGTGGAGGCCATCTGCCTGTTTACCATATCGAGAACGCTTCGATGCCGCTGGTTAGCATCGATGAACTCGGAGCCTCGAGTCCAGGAAGTCAGGCTGATGCGAAACACCGACCAGAGCGCGACGGCCATCAAGGCGACAAGAGTGACGGCGATCACTATCTCGAGCAGAGTGAATCCTCGCTCGTTCGACCCGGCGTCATCTGTTTTTCGACCGCGTTTCATGTTAGCGCGCCGCTCCCGGCCCCAGTCGTCGCTCCTGGACGCTGATCAGTTTCAATGTTTCCAGGCGGAAATCGGGCGTTGGGGACTCAGGAGACCTGATTTCCACCGAATAGAGGAGAAGTTTTACCGGCATTGGCATCTGCCGTGGATTGAGGGGCTGGTCTCTCGGTATCTCGTAATCAGCGACCTCGGCGCTCCACAAGGTACCGTCAGGAAAGTCGCCTCGCAGAGCCGTCGGCCTCCGAATCGAATCGTCCAGCAGGGTTAGTTCCATAACGGTCTGCGCATAGTGCATATTGCGCGTTCGCTGCTGGACTTTCCGGATATTGCCCAGAGAACCGGTAATGAGCGAAAGCGTGAGGGCCACGCCGATCCCAAGGACGGCCAAAGCCACCAGAACTTCAAGAAGAGTGAAGCCGGACGCGTCGGGTTTTCGTTTGTGTCTCATCGATTCCTTCCGGCTGAGTCGGTCACGATCCGAGCCCCTCCGGTCATGGGATCCGTGACCACGGTCAGGATGGCGCCCGTCTCGGAACGAAGCATGATCTCCGCATCTTCGCAACTCCCGTTAGGGAGGAATCGAACCACGAGGGGCCCCTGGGCAATCTCTACGCCCGCCAGGGCCAGCCGATGGATCTTCACGTCTCGAGGTAGTGAGAAGCTTCGCGCTCCATCGCCCAATTCGTCGGTAAGAGTTACCTTCTGGGCATCCCGGTCCAATACGACTCGGGAGCCGGTTTGCTGGGTAATGGCCGTTTCACGGGCGTGTCGCAGGGTGCTGACAACGTCGCGCCCGGAGGCGCGAAGGTGCAGCGTCGCGCTGCCCCGCAAGAGCGCGGGATAACTCACAGCCAGGACCAGCGCGATTACGATCAGAACCATCACCAGTTCCAGGAGCGAAAAGCCCCGCTCGCGCAAGAACCTCGTCTCGGCCCTGGTATCTTCGGGTTGAATGCCTGAAAACAGCATCACCGCTTCCTCTCTACCATCTGCCGCCCCTCTGCCTACCGCCTGCTGCTACTTCCAATTTGCGACGTCGGAATTCTCGCCGTCTCCCCCCTCGACGCCGTCAGGGCCGAAGGAGAAGAGGTCGTAGTCCCCGTGAAGTCCGGGGGATCGGTAAATATAAGCCTTGCCCCAGGGATCTTTCGGCAGTTCCGCCTTATTCAGATAAGGCCCACGCCAGGCCTCGATATTCCCTGGATTGCGTACCAGCGCTTCAAGGCCCTCGCTCGAATTGGGAAAACGCCCCATGTCAAAGGAAAAGAGCTGCAAGGCTCCGTCGATTTCCTTGATCTGGATGCGCGCGATCTGTTCTTTCCCTTTCGCCAGCTTGTCATAGACGCGAGGAGCGACCACCGCAGCCAGGAGTCCCAGGATTACCAGGACCACGATCAACTCGATCAGCGAGAATCCGCGTTGGGACTCGCTTTCGTCGTCCACGGCTGCTCCCGTTCCAGCTCGCCCGGGCCGGAGGCAAACCGTTCCGGGCCAGGATTGTGCAAAGTAGTCAGCGTCTTTTCCGACTGATAACGTAGTCATGAGATGTTGCCTCCTTGATCCTTTCCTTCGCCACCTTCTATCGCGTCTCCGCCGTCATAGAGGAACGTCGTTAACGCTGAAAATCGCGAGCAGCATCGATACCACAATGGTGCCTATGATGATTCCCATAAGCAGGATCAACGCCGGCTCGAAGAAGGCGATTAGATTCTTGACCGAGTTCCGCACTTCGTTGTCGTAGACTTCCGCCACCTGAATCAACATGGAATCGAGCTTGCCTGACTCTTCGCCCACCTCGACCAGATGCATCGCCAGAGGAGGAAAGACTCCGCTCTGCTTCATGGGCTGTGAGATGCCTTCTCCCTTCTTGATTCCGTTGCGAATAGGTTCGATCATGGTCGCGATGCCCTGGTTGGCGATGATTTCCCGCACGATGGTCATGGCCTGCAGCAAGGGAACACCGCTGTGCAGCAGAGTGCCGAGGGTTCTCGAAAACCGCGCCACTTCAACCTTCTGCAGAACCAGACCCAGCAGCGGCAGTTTCAGCATCCATCGATCCCAGCGGACGCGTCCCTCCACAGTCGACCTGTAGCGGCGCAGGTAAATTGCCAGCGCCCCCACAACCGTGATCACGAGCCACCAATACTGCATCAGAAAATCGCTCAGCCCCTTCAGAATGGCCATCGGCAGCGGCAGCGGAAGTCCCATATCGGTGAAGATCCCGGCGAACCTCGGGACCACAAACAGGGTAAGAATCGTGACGCTCACCAGGCCGACGACCCCGAGCAAGACCGGATAGATCAAGGCACCGATCATGTAAGAACGCAGGTTCTCGCTGGTCTCCAGAAACATCACAAGGCGGCCCAGGATCTCCTCGAGCACTCCGCCGACTTCGCCCGCCCGGACCATGTTGACGTATACCTTGGGGAAAACTTCGGGGTATTTCCCCATGCCTTCGGAGAGCGACTTCCCTCCCTTGATCTCGTTCAACACATCCTGAACGATTTCTGACAGCGTCTTGCTTTCAGCCAGTTGGGCCAGAACGGCCAGGCTGCGGTCCAGGGGGAACCCCGACTTGACCAGCGTGTGGAGCTCGTGCGTGAATACCAGGAGGTGCTTGCGCCGGACTCGCTTGCGGGTCCAGGGCCACTCGATTTCACGGTTCAGACCCGCCTT
Organism: uncultured Acidobacteriota bacterium; assembly: GCA_963827655.1. Lineage (GTDB taxonomy): Bacteria > Acidobacteriota > UBA6911 > UBA6911 > UBA6911 > CAWHCF01. The sequence continues at coordinate 45,243 of CAWHCF010000008.1, read as the reverse complement.
CCTGGAGGCGACGCCCACGCGAATCGGCAACAGACCCATGTCCTGGAGTTTCACCGCGACGGTTCCGCCGTCGGCCGCTTCGAGCGTCCCCTCGATGATCTTTCCCTCCGAGGTACTGGCGCGGTAGGTATAAGCCGGCATAAGTTTCTTCGCGTCCTGGTTTGGTTCAGACTTCTTGTTTCTTGGTGTTTCTTCGTGTCTTTGTGTCCTAGTGGTATTTGTTTCGCACCTCTAACCACAAAGTCACGAAGACACGAAGAAACACTAAGCGCTCCTATGTTTAATCTCTAAGCGTCCTGGGTTACGCGCAAGACTTCCGAAAGTGTGGTCATCCCCTTTCGGACCTTGAGCCACCCATCTTCTCTAAGCGACCGCATCCCCGATTCCATGGCCTTCTTGCGCAGAACATTGGAATCAGCCCTGCCGATCGTGAGCTTGCGGATCTCATCATTGATGATCATAAGTTCGTAGATGCCCACCCGGCTGACGAAGCCGGTGGTGCTGCACTTCTCACAACCCCTTCCTTCGAAGAATCGATCCTTGCCGCTGCGGCCGTCCCCCGCTCTAAAGCCAATTTCGTCGAGCATCTCGGCGACCGGATGGACCTCCTCTTTGCAATGGGGGCAGATCACGCGGACCAGGCGCTGCGCCAGCACCCCGAGCAGGGAGGAGGCGATCAGGTAGTCTTCGGCTCCCATGTCGATGAGCCGGGTTATCGCGCTGGGAGCGTCATTGGTATGCAGCGTCGAAAAGACCAGGTGTCCGGTCAAGGCCGCGCGGATGGCAATCTCCGCGGTCTCGAGATCGCGAATCTCACCGACCATGATGACGTCCGGATCCTGCCGCACGATGTGGCGCAATCCGTTACCGAAAGAGAGCCCGATCTGGGTGTTGACCGAAATCTGATTCACGCCGTCCATTTGATACTCGATCGGGTCCTCGATCGTGATGATCTTCTTGTCCGGCAGATTAATCGTGTTGAGGGCGCTGTAAAGCGTGGTGGTCTTTCCACTCCCCGTCGGTCCGGTCACGAGAAGAATTCCGTGAGGCCGCCGGATCATTCTTTCGAAATCGCGCCGAGAATCTTCAGGAAACCCCAACCGCTGGATGTCGTAAAGGTCGTTGTTGCTCTTGTCCAGGATGCGCATGACCACGCTCTCGCCATACAGCGTCGGCAGCGTGGAGACTCGCAGGTCGACATCCTTCCCCATTACTTTTAGCTTGATCCTGCCATCCTGGGGCAACCTCCGCTCGGCGATGTTCAGCTTGGACATGATCTTCACGCGGCTAATCACGGCCGCCTTCAGTTTCTTCGGCGGCGATTCCACATCGTGAAGGATGCCGTCGATTCGATAACGCACCTTCAAGTCTTTTTCAAAAGGCTCGATATGAATGTCGCTGGACCGGCTCTCGATCGCTCTCGAGATCAGAAGGTTCACCAACCGGATCACCGGCGCCTCCGAGGCCAGGTCTTTGAGTTGCTCGATGTCTTCAATCTCGTCGGCGAGGCTGTCGATGTTGCCTTCGTCGATTCCCTCGATGATCCGGCCCAGGGTGGTGGCCGCGGCGCCGTAGAGTCTCTCCAGCACATCCATGATCTCGCCTTCGGACCCAAGCAGGGCGCGCACCTGGAAGCCCGTAGCCTGCCGAACCGAATCCAGCGTGGAGTAATCCATCGGATCCGTCATGGCCAGGGTAAGGACGTTGGCATCGAGCGCGACGGGAACGAATTTGCACTGCTTCATGAACCGGTGGGTGAGAACATTCTCCAGCACGGGAACGGTCGGATACTCGACGCCTGAAATACTCTGGATGTTCAGATGGTCCGATAAAACCGCGAGGCAATCCCGCTCCGAGATGTACCCGAGGTCGACCAGCATCTTCCCCAGTTTTTCCCGCGACTCAGCCTGAAGATTCAGCGCCGTGCGAAGCTCCTCCTCGTCTACCAGGCCGCGTTCCAGAAAAACCTGTCCCACCAGACTGCGCGATTTGAGGGCCTCGACTCTAATACTCAATGATCTCCATCCTTTGCTTGAGCTCTTTCCACCGGTTTTCCTTGTGTGCCAGCTCGTCCAGATCTCGCTTGAAGGCCCGCAATATCATGGTCTTGTTCTGATTCTCATCGCCCGGGAAATTCCGGTCTTCGACAAACACCACCACGCTGACCGACTCATCTTTTCGGAGCTGCCGGAGCGTGTCTCCGTTTTCGAGCAGCATGCGAACCAGCTTGTCTTTTAATTCTTCGATCCGGCGCTTCTTCTCTTCGGGCGTGATGTTCTTGTTTCGCACCTCGCCGAACGGAGTGTTGATCACCGCCCGGTGGATGTTCACAAGAAAGGTGAACATGAAACCGTACCCCGGCAGATGAACTCCTCTGGCGTTCTGGACCACGGCGTAGGGTCCGGGGAAGGTAGCCCCGATGATGGTATTGATCGCGACCTCGACATTCTGGATGTCGCGGCGCGCAGATTTGTAGTCCACCTTCACTTCTCCGGTCTCCTGCGCGCCCTTCGCGCCTGAGGCCGCGAAGGACCAGGTCAAGAGAAGGACGATCAACAGCGCTCGTCCCTTCCAACCTGCTGGTCCCCCGGCGCGCCTGAATCGTGGCGTCTTCGCGTCTTTCCGGCGAGGCCGAGAAATGCTCTCCAACCGGAACTGATGTACTGCCCAACCAGCGTTGTTCACCTTGATTTTCCGCGGGTCTACCGTGAATTCGGATTTCCCGAGGCTCCTTCGAAGCATAGGTCAGTTTCGATTCTAATTTCGGGCATGCTGGGCCCGAACGAATCGCGCATCCATGTCCTGCTCGATGTACTCCATCATTCGCAGCAACATCACGCGATTCGTTTCCATCATCCTGATTTCACTGTCATCCGCGACCTCCCTGACTATCGCGCGCACCTCCAGTCCTTATCGTAGTACTTCGGAATTGGCGATGACCGGAGATCGTCAGTAGGTGCGTGCGGAAGCTGAACCCGTCCTTGTTCCAGGTCATCTCGGCGTTCGACAGGCCAGGAAAGCCAGAGCGACCATCGCGGCGACTGCCCCGTATTTGGCTATCTTCAGGACGCTAAAGCGGGTGCGGATCGGAACGACCTTAGCCGGCGCAGCCAGGCCGGCAACGGTCCGCAACGGCGGTTCGTCCTTCCAAATCTTTAGAGCGCTCCGGACGGCTTCCAGTTCCTGCAACTCCTTCTGGCAGGCTGGACACGAGTTTACGTGACCCTGCAACTCGGCACTTGCCGGGGGGGTTCCGCGCTCGTTGTACAGCAGTTCCACCAGTCTTTCCTGAATCTCATCACATCGCATAAACGATCTTCCTTTTTGTACAGCCGGTGGTGATTGGCTCCCTATTGCATGCCGGCTCGCAACAACCGTTTGAGGTTCTTCTGGACTTCACGCAGTCCATGGTAGAGGCGGGATTTCGCCGTGGAGAGCGGACAGTCCATAACTTCGGCGACCTCCGCCAGGCTCAGTCCCAGATATTCCTTCAAGATAATGGCCATTCGATGATCCTGGCTCAAACCCATCATCGCTTTCCGAACGAGATCGACCGTCTCGAGCGGGTCCCGGCTTTGTGCCGCGACCATCGACGCCAGCGAAAGCCCCTTTTCCTCGCCCTCCTTGTCTGCCAGACACTCGTCCAACGAGAGATTGGAAGAGCGGTTCCGCCAATTGGCCCGGCAATGATTCAAGGCGATGCGATAGAGCCAGGTAGGAAAGCTTTTCGGGTCGCGTAGTTGGTTCAAGGACTGAAAAATCGAAAGAAAGGTCTCTTGAACCACATCTTGCGCATCGTGGCGATTTCCCAGAAATCGCCAGGCCAGGTTGAATACCTTAGCCTCCCATTCCCGGACCAGCTGATCAAAGGCCTCGACATCACCGCCGAGGAATCTTCGAATGGTCTCCTCTACGTCCGCCACTTCGGGATTCCTCGGGTAAGGCCGACGAATGTCAGGATCTGAATCGTGCGCAGAAAGTCTAAATTTTCTCAGTGGGCGAAGGCAGTGGTCATTGATCAGTGGCCAGTAGCCAGTCAGACCGGTAGCTGACCACGGGTCACTGATCGCTGATTCGGTAGTTTGGAGCCTCTTTCGTGACCACCACGTCGTGCACGTGGCTCTCTCTAAGTCCGAAATTGGTGACGCGGATGAACCGGGACCGACTTTTCAACTCGCGAATGCTGCGGCACCCGCAATACCCCATGCCGGCGCGGAGTCCTCCGGTGAGCTGAGGAATCATGACCTCCACGCTTCCCTTGTAGGGAACCATGCCCTCAATCCCCTCCGGGACGAGTTTTCCTTCGGATGAGATTCCTTCCTGTCCGTAACGGTCCCTTGACCCGGCTCTCATCGCCGCAAGCGAGCCCATTCCGCGATATACCTTGTAACTTCTGTTCTGGTAAAGCACCGTCTCGCCCGGACTCTCATCGGTGCCGGCAAAGAGTGAGCCCACCATCACGGAGTCGGCGCCGGCTGCGATGGCTTTGGTCAGATCTCCTGAATACTTGATTCCACCGTCCGCAATCACCGGTACGCCCGACTTGCTGGCCACCCTCGCGCACTCGAGTATCGCGGTAATCTGAGGAACGCCGGCGCCGGTCACAACTCGGGTGGTGCAAATCGACCCCGGTCCCATCCCCACCTTGACGGCATCCACGCCCGCGCGCACGAGAGCGACAGCCGCCTCGGAGGTGGCAATATTGCCTGCTATCAGATCGACTCCCGGAAACTGCCGCTTCAAGTCTTTCACTACGCGGAGAACCCGGGCCGAGTGTCCATGAGCCGTATCTACCACCAGAACATCCACGCCCGCCTTCACCAGTGACGCCGCTCTTTCCATGCAATCACCGGTGGCGCCGATGGCCGCCCCCACGCGCAACCTTCCCAGCGTGTCTTTGCAGGCGCTGGGATAGGCGATCCGCTTTTGAATGTCTTTGACGGTAATCAGCCCCTTCAATCGATATTTATCGTCCACCACGGGAAGCTTCTCAACCCGATGGCGATGGAGGATCCTCTTGGCTTGTTCCAGCGTGGTGCCTACCGGAACCGTAATGAGATTGTCCTTGGTCATCAAGTCGGCGATTTTCAGATCGAGCCGCGTCTCGAAGCGCAGGTCCCGGTTAGTAAGGATCCCGACCAGCTTTCCTTTCGCGGTGATAGGGACGCCCGAGATCCCGTACTTCTTCATGACTTCCATCGCCTCGTGGATCTTCTGGTCCGGGGACATCGTAATCGGATTGACGATCATGCCGCTTTCGGATCTCTTCACACGATCGACCTCGTCGGCTTGAGCGTCCATCGGCATATTCCGATGAATGATGCCCATTCCCCCCTGCTGGGCCAGCGCGACGGCCATTCGGGAGTCGGTTACGGTATCCATGGCGGCACTCAACAAGGGGATGTTGAGCGGTATGTTCCGCGTCAAACGCGTGGTTATGTCGACCTCGGCCGGAACCACGTCGCTCTTGGCCGGCTCAAGCAAGACATCGTCGAAGGTCAGGGCTTCTTTGAAAATCCGGTCTCGCACCATAAGAGCGTTTCTAATCCCTGGCGTCCTGGTGTTTTCTTATTTTCCGTGACATTTTTTGAACTTGCGTCCGCTGCCACAAGGACAGGGGTCATTTCGACCCACCTTGGCCGCCTCGCGCTTTTGCGGCTCCGTTGGAACCAGGTCGCCCGAGCTGTAGACCAGATTCTGCTCGCGCAACTGCTTCCGCCGCGCCGCCTCGCGTTCGCGCTCTCTCGCTTCCTGCTCTTCCAGGCTCATAGGCTCGAATAGGAAGAGGTAGCGGATGTTTTCTTCTTCCCGCCTCTCGTTGAGGCTGGCGAACATTTCGAAGCTTTCCTTCTTGTATTCGATCAGCGGATCACGCTGGCCGTACCCCCGGAGACCGATCCCTTCCTTCAGGTGATCGAGAGCCCAGAGGTGATCCTTCCACTGAACATCCAGGACCTGGAGCATGATCATGCGTTCCTGGTAGCGCATGAACTCCGGCCCGACTCTCTTTTCCTTATCTTCGTAGCGCTTGACGAGGGTATCGGTGAGGCGTTCCGTCAACTCGTTGAAGGGAAGATCGCGTATGTCGCCGAAGCTCGAGAGATCCAGACCGAACTGGTTCCCTACGGATATGCGCAGGCCATCGACATCCCACTCCTGTGCCGGCTTCTCGCGAGGCGTGTGCTTCTCCACCAGGTCCAACATGATATCCTTCGCCAGCTCGAGGAGGTATTCCCGCTGATCGACCCCCTCCAACAGCTCGCGGCGTATGGCATAAATTGCCTCGCGCTGCTTGTTCATTACGTCATCGTATTCGAGCAGGTGTTTGCGGATTTCGAAATTGCGGGCTTCCACCTGCTTCTGCGCTCGTTCGATCTGCCGGGTAATGAGCTTGCTCTCGATCGGAACCCCTTCCTCCATCCCAAGCGACTGCATGATCCCCGAGATGCGATCGCTGGCGAAGATGCGCATGAGGTCGTCTTCCAGCGAAAGATAAAAACGCGACGAGCCAGGATCGCCCTGGCGTCCAGCTCGGCCGCGCAGCTGATTGTCGATCCGGCGCGCTTCGTGCCGCTCGGTTCCGAGGATATGCAAGCCCCCGAGCGCCACCACCTCATCGTGTTCTTTCGCGCAGACGGAGGTCCACTGCTCCTTTATCCGATCGTAGTCGACCTTGGAAATGCTAGAGGCGTCGATTCCCTTCTCACGCAGGGTCTGAAGCGTCAGAAACTCCGGGTTCCCGCCCAGGAGGATGTCGGTTCCGCGGCCGGCCATGTTGGTTGCGATGGTCACCGCTTTCTTTCTGCCCGCCTGGGCGACAATCTCGGCCTCTTTGGCGTGGTACTTTGCGTTCAGCACCACATGAGGGATGGCCTGGCGCTTGAGCAGCGTGCTCAGCTTTTCCGACTTTTCAATCGAAATCGTCCCGACCAGTACGGGGCGATTGGATTGGTAGAGATCCTTGATCTCGTTGACCACTGCGTTGTACTTCTCCCTTTCAGTCCGATAGATCACGTCCGAATACTCGGTGCGGATCAGGGTCTTGTTGGGAGGAATGCACACGACTTCGAGTTTGTAGATCTTGTAAAATTCTTGAGCTTCGGTCTCCGCCGTGCCGGTCATGCCGGCCAGTTTTGAGTACATCCGGAAGTAGTTCTGAAAAGTGATCGTGGCCAGGGTCTGGTTTTCCCGCTCGATCTTCACATTCTCCTTCGCCTCCAGCGCCTGGTGAAGACCGTCACTGTAGCGGCGTCCCGGCATCAAGCGTCCCGTGAATTCGTCCACGATCACGACCTGGCCATCCTTGACCATGTAATCGACATCGCGCTTGAAGAGGAGGTGGGCCTTGAGAGCCTGGTAAATGTGGTGCACCCAGTCCATGTTCTGGGGTTCGAAGAGATTGCCGACCGCCAGAAGCTTCTCGGCCTTCTCGACCCCTTCTTCGGTCAAGTTTACCGTTCTCGCCTTCTCGTCGACTTGAAAGTCAACATCACGCCGCAGCTTGGGAAGGATCCTGTCGATCTTGTAGTACTTGTCGGTGGATTCCTCGGCTGGGCCTGAGATGATAAGCGGGGTGCGGGCCTCGTCAATCAGAATCGAATCTACTTCGTCGACGATGCCATAGTTGAAGCCGCGCTGGACGCAATCGGCCAGGTCGTACTTCATATTGTCCCGGAGGTAGTCGAAGCCGAATTCGTTGTTTGTTCCGTAGGTAATATCCGCGCGCATAAGCGACCCGGCGCTCAGCATCGGTAAGGGGGTGCTGAATGCAACCCACGGTCAGACCGAGGAGGCGGTAGACCTTTCCCATCCACTCGCTGTCGCGTCCGGCGAGATAATCATTAACCGTGACAATGTGCACGCCCTTCCCCTCCAGCGCATTCAGGTACGCTGGTAGTGTGGCCACGAGGGTCTTCCCTTCACCGGTTTTCATTTCAGCGATCTTGCCCTGGTGCAGGACCATCCCTCCGACGAGCTGCACGTCGTAGTGGCGCATCGCGAGGACACGCTTGGCAGCTTCGCGCACCACCGCGAAAGCTTCGGGGAGAATGTCGTCAGGCGTCTCGCCCTCGGTCAATCGCTGGCGAAACTTCGGGGTCATCTCGGCCAGTTCAAGATCTGACAGCCGGCCTATTTCCGTTTCCAGGTCGTTAATTCGTTGAACCGTGGGTTCGATTTTCTTCAGATCGCGCTCGTTCTTGCTGCCGATGATTTTGGTGATGATGGTGTTGATCATGCAGGAGAATCTCCGGCCGGATATAAATGGCGTAATCTAACAGATGCACCCTACCGAGTCAACCAACCCTGCGGAGCTCGCATACCCGCAACCCTAGTGTCCTCGCGCCTTAGGAGTGGTTTTAGTTCACGCGGTTTGGCGGGCGAAGCTCGGCCGCATTAACACGAAGGCGCAACTTCGAGTAGCGACACGAAAACTTCAGATTTTGCTGAAGGCGTTTGAGCGGGGAGTATTCGAGGACTACCCTACTCTGTTCGACAAGCGAAGGAATCTCTGTGGATTCACCACGCGGTTATGCACCCACAACTCGTAATGCAGGTGTGGACCGGTGCTGCGCCCCGAGCTTCCGACGTAGCCGATCACATCGTTGCGTGAGACGAACTGGCCGGTCTCGACACTGAATTTCCAGAGATGCCCATAACGCGTCACTATTCCGAACCGGTGATCAATCACCACGATATTGCCATAACCAGGTCTCTGGCCGGCGAACAGCACAGTCCCGTCGGCGGGCGCCACCACGCGGCTCCCGTAAGGAGCGGATATATCAATTCCGGTATGGTAGTCCGGCATGGATGGATTAAAAGGATCGCTTCGGCGGCCAACCCCGCCCGTGACGTATCCTTTGACCGGCAGGAACAGCGGCGTCGCCGCGGCGACCAACGCCGTTTCCGACAAGGTCTGGCTCAAGCCGCGGTATTGATTCTCTAACTCGATGACCTTTCGGTTATACAGGTCGATGCTCTGGAGCGATCCTGCGGAAGCGGAGGGGGGTCTTTTGAGACTCTCCTTGGAAAACCCGCCCACACCCCCCAGAGCATTGGTGGAAGAAGCGTCTGATAGGACCATTAACTGGCGCGAAGTAGCCTCAAGGAAGTCGATCTTCTCACCAAGTTGAGCGGTCTGGATTCGGTAGTTGTGGTTTTCGGCGCGAAAGGCATCATTCTCAGCCAGGACGCGGTCATAATCCGCTACCCTAAGCTGCATCTGACCAAACTGAAGTATCCCAACAATGGCTGCGATTAATCCGACTAAGGCAAGAAAACAATAAAACAAGCGCCACGATTCAGCATCTCTGCGCGAGATTACAAGGAAGGCAGGAAGTCTCTTCTCTAGCATCAAACCCCCTTTCTTTATCAAAGATCACGGTCTGGCATAAGTGCTAAACCACTGATTTAGCCAGCGATAGCCGTAACGGAACGCTCAAAGATTCGGAGATTCTACGCACCGGCCCTGCGGCTGTCAACAGGATTGAATCAAAATATTAAATCTGGGTGAAGGAAATCCGCTTTTTTGGGGCAAGGTTCCTGGTATTTCTTCGTGTCTTTGAGCGTTAGTGGTATTCGCTAGACGGCTCTAACGACGAAGACACGACGACACGAAGAAAAACCAGGAGCAATTCGCTTGCAGCCCTGCGTTGCGGTCGGGCCGAGACGAGTGTTTGACCGGGACCCGCCTTGAAGTTATAATCACCTTTGTTTTCTCAAGGGGGTGAACTGGATTCGACGGGGGTCAAGAGGCTGTAGAGGCATGCCGAGTGCTCCGCGGCTCGAAACAATCGTGGAAAATAAATCAACTGCTGACACTCAGTTAGCACTGGCCGCTTAGGCGGTCACGTCTCACCGGTCTTGCCTGCGAGGCCGGAGCGAGGCGTCGATCAGCAGGCTAGGTGAGGATCTAAGCTCTGGGATCCGAACCGAAAACCTTCAGGGCTAGCGGCACGGCGTCCTTGCCGGTTCGAACGGCGCGACCGCGAAACTAAACGAATCGGATAAGCATGTAGGCTCTATTCGCTGAAGGCTTTCGGACGCGGGTTCGATTCCCGCCACCTCCACCAACCCTTCCGCCATCGTCGTAAGTAAACTCCGCCCAAACGCGGTGCCGGTTGAAAGCTTATAATGCCGACGACAACGGCGCCGCGGGGAAAGCTCGCCGCCAACAAAACCCTCTGGAGGACCCGAACATGTCACCTGATCCGACGCTGCGCGAGCTGCGGGCCGAATTCGGCAGGAGCCGCTTCCTCGCCATGCCCGTTGCGGGCACCATCGCCTGGACCGTCGCGGGAATCCTGGGTACCCAACTGCGCGAGGGTCCGGCTTCTCTTGCGCTGTTCATTTGCGCCGGCATGATCTTTCCGATGGGCATCCTGATCGGCCGCTTGATTGGCGAGGACGTGCTGAAGACTCGCAACGAGTTGGACCTTCTTTTCGGTCTGAGTATTCTGATGGCCAACCTTGTGTGGGCGATCGCGATTCCCTTCTGGCTGGTTGAGCGATCTTCCCTTCCGCTGAGCCTCGGCGTTCTGGCGGGACTTATGTGGATTCCTTTTTCGTGGATGCTTCAACACCCGGTCGGACTCTTTCACGGCATCAGCCGCACCATTCTCATCGTTATCGCATGGTTCATGTTCCCGTCGCAGCGCTTCGTTGTCATTCCCGCGATCATCGTGGTTGTTTACCTGATCTCGATCTTCATGCTGGTCAGGCGGCCTTTACCCCGGCTGTCAGAACCGAAGGACGCCTGAGCCTCGCGGTTGCGGCTCAATCTCAACCGAGCAACCACAAGATACTCGGTTGAAGAAGGCGATAGCGCCCTCACTCCCCTCTCATACATTCCCGGATGCCGCGAGAGCGCCTCGTTCCCGCTGCCAGCTGATTGGCCCGGCGAACCGCGAGCCTTGCACGCTTTACTGCTTACGTCACGTCGATTTCGCCTTGACAATTTCCGTACGTACACCCTAAAGAAGAACTCTCAGCAGATACCCATGGAGGGCGCGATGCGTAAGGCAGCAAGATTCACGCGGTGTCTGTTCTTTGGCATTGTCGCGCTGGTCGCCGCCGCATCGGAAGCGGCCGCTCAGCGCAAGCCGAACATTCTGGTCATCGTCGGCGACGACATGGGGTACGGCGACATCGGCGTGCATGGCGCGCGCGACCTCGCCACGCCCCACATCGACGCGCTCGCCCGGACGGGAGTGCGCTGTACCAACGGCTATGTCAGCGGGCCTTATTGCAGTCCGACGCGCGCGGGACTGATGACCGGCCGATACCAGCAGCGTTACGGCCATGAATTCAACCCGGGGGCGGCGAGCCGGGCAGACAAGACTTTCGGCCTTCCGCTCACCGAACGCACGCTGGTTGAGCGGCTGCGCGGCGCCGGCTACGCCACCGGCATGGTCGGCAAGTGGCACCTGGGCGACGAACCGGAATTTCATCCGCTGCGGCGCGGCTTTGGGTTCTACTTCGGCTTCCTGGGGGGCGCGCACTCGTACCTCGACGCGAAGGCCGATCCGGCAAACCCGATCCTGCGTGGCACCGCGCCGGTGAACGAGCCCGAGTACCTCACCGACGCCTTCCGGCGCGAGGCGCTTGCGTTCATCGAAAGCCATCAAAAGGAGAGCTGGCTCCTCTGTCTGACTTTCAACGCGGTCCACAACCCGATGCACGCAACCGGCAAGTACCTCGACCGCTTCCCGCAGATCCAGGACGAACGGCGCCGCACCTATGCGGCGATGATGGCGGCAATGGACGACGCGATCGGCGCCGTCGTGGCGCGTCTCGCGCAGCTCGGTCTGGAAGAGAACACCCTGATATTCTTCATCAGCGATAACGGCGGACCCGTCGTCAACGGGTCGAGCAACGGCCCGCTTCGCGGCTACAAGGCCCAGACCTGGGAAGGGGGAATCCGCGTCCCCTTTCTCGTCCGCTGGAAGGGCCGGCTCCCGGCCGGGAAGCTGTACGACCAGCCCGTCATTCAGCTCGACATCCTTCCCACCGCGCTCGCCGCCGCCGGAGTCGAACTTCGACCCGATTGGAAGCTCGACGGCGTCGACCTGCTGCCGCACCTCGAGGGCCGGGTGAGCAAGGCCCCTCACAGTGCGCTCTACTGGCGCTTCGCGCAGCACATGGCGATCCGGATGGGAGACTGGAAGCTCGTCAAGGCGCCCGACGGCCCGACGCCTGAGCTGCGCCGGCGCACCGCCGAAGACGATGCGACCGGAGCGCGTCTGTTCAACCTCGCGGTGGACATCGGGGAGAAGACGGATCTCGCCGAGCGTGAGCCTGAGAAGGCGAAGGCAATGGCAGCCGCCTGGAAGGCCTGGAACGCCGAACTCGCCGAGCCACGATGGTTCGGAAACCGCTTGCAACCGCCGCCGAGCGCCAAATAGACCCTGGCGCGATCACATAGCAACCTTGTCACTCGTCGGTGCTTCGTGCTTCCTTAAGGTGCGAAACAAATACCACGAGGACACGAAGACACTAAGATTCGTTCGGGACTTCGCCCAGAAAGAAGGCCTCTTCTGAACGACAACATGTTGGTCTGAACGTTTTGCTAAGCGCCTAAGAAACACAAAGACCCTTAGATATCCTGGAGGTACTCTAGCCGTCCCTGGCTGTCGCCCAGGGATTCGGTTCGCACCCCGGCGTGATCGAGCATGGTCAGGTAGAGATTTGTCATCGGGGTTTCTTGAGGATAGCGCACATGCCGCCCGGGACGGAGGCTCCCGGCGCCGCGCCCGGCCAGCAACACGGGAAGATCGTGGTGGTGATGCCTGTTGCCGTCGCTCAGGCCGCTGCCGTAGACAACCATGGCGTGATCGAGAAGGGTCCCTTCCCCATCCGGAGTCGCCTTCAGCTTCCCCAGCAAGTAGGCGAACTGTTCGGCGTGGAAGCAGTTGATCTTGCAAACCTTCTCGAGCATTTCAAGGTCATTCCGGTGGTGGGTCAAGGGATGGTGGGGGTCTGAAACACCGATCTCCCGATAGGTTCGAGTACTCCCTTCCCGTCCCATCATGAATGTTACTATCCGGGTGAGATCGGCCTGAAATGCGATCGTCATCAGATCGAACATCAAATGGACGTGCTGGCTGAAATCGACCGGAACACCCGCCGGCTTGTCCATGGAAGGAACCGAGTCTTTGTCCTCTCTCTCGGCCGTCTCGATTCGAGCTTCAATATCACGGACTGCGTAGAGGTATTCGTCCAGCTTGCGCCGGTCGGTTGGCCCAAGGCTTCCTTGCAACCGGCGCGTATCCTCGGACACGAGGTCGAGTATGCTCTTCTTGTAGCGCTCGCGCTTGGCGCGGCTGGCGGCGCTTTCACCCGGCTCCACGCCGGCGAAGAGTCGCTCGAAAACTAATCGAGGATTGATCTCAGGCGGCATCGGCGCCGAAGAGGTTCGCCAGGAAAGGTTGTTGCTGTAAGCGCAGCTGTAACCCGAGTCGCAGTTCCCCACCTGCCGTCCGTCTTCACAGCCCAATTCCAGCGAGGCGAATCGCGTCGCCCGGCCGATTTCCTGCGCCGCCACCTGATCTACCGAAACACCGGCGCAGATATCGGCGCCGGCGGTCTTTTTGGGATGGACTCCGGTGAGGAAGCTGGCCGCGGCCCGCGCGTGATCGCCCGGACCATCTCCCAGAGCACGGCCGCCGTTGTGCGTAAGCCCCGACAGCAGCATGAAGTCTTCGCGGTAAGGGGCCAGCGATGCCAGAATTCGAGGCAGCTCGAAGTCAGTCCCCAGCTTTTCGGGCGTCCAGTTCCTCATGTCGATGCCGTTCGGAACGTAGACGAATGCCATCCTGGCGGGACGGCTCGACTTCGAAGCTCTCGACGCAAAAATTGAGGGAGTCATTGCGTCGAGCACTGGCAGCGCAATGGCCGTTCCCAACCCTCTCAAGAAGGTACGCCTGGGTAATTCGCGGTGCGTCATGATGGTTTTCCTCCCTCTCCTCTTCGCATCTGGAATGGCAAGCTGTTGACGATCTCCAGGACCAAACGTGAAAACCGATAGTCGCCCGAGGCGAGGCGGCGGGCGATGGAATCTACCGCGGGTCGATCGAAGGGTTCAAGGCCACGACCCAGCGCGTAGGTTAGCATTTTTTCGGTGAGACATTGCGCGAAAGCTTCACTATCGCTTTTCAGAATGGCTTTGAGTCCGCTCGAACCACGAAATGTCTTGCCTCCGGGCAGAGTGCCCGCCGAGTCGACCGGGAATTTTCCATCGCGGGTTCTCCAGGCGCCGATCGCGTCGTAGTTCTCAAGGCCAAAACCGAGGGCATCCATGCGCGAATGACAGACAGCACAGCTTGGATCGGACCGATGTTTCTCGAGTTGTTGACGAAGCGTGGCAGACGACGTGACCGCTGCCTCGTTCAGATTCGCGACGCCGGGCGGAGGAGGTGGTGGCGCGGCGTTGAGGAAGTTCTCGAGTATCCACTTGCCCCGCAAAACCGGTGAAGTCCGCGTCGCATAGGACGAAACCGTCAGTATGCTCCCGTGGGTCAATAGCCCGCTTCTCTGATCTCCCTTCAGGCGAACACGCCGGAACCGGTCTCCCTCAACTCCCGCTATGCCGTAATGGCGGGCCAGACGCTGGTTCAGAAACGTGAACCTGCCGTCGATGAAATCCAGGATCGGGCGATCTTCGCGCACGATAGTTTCAAAGAACAACTGAGTCTCGCGCCGCATGGCCTCACGCAGCTCTTCATCAAACTCGGGAAAGCGATCCGGGTCGGGCTTCACAAGATCCAGGTTACGCAACTGCAGCCATTGTCCGGCAAAGTTCTCCCCCAGGGCTCGCGATCTGGGATCGGCCAGCATTCGGCGGACCTGGACCTCCAGAACGCCCGGCTTGCGCAACGTCTGGTCATCGGCGCAGCGGAAAAGCTCGTCGTCGGGCATGCTGCTCCAGAGGAAGTACGAGAGACGAGAAGCCAGTTCATGCTCGCTGATCGGATGAATCTCACCCGGGTCATCCGGTTTTGGGTCGCGCTCAATCCGAAACAGGAACTGAGGAGAGACCAGGACCGCCTCGAGAGCCACCCGGACTCCCTCTTCAAACGAATCTCCTTCTCGCTCGGCCAGAGCCACCAAGCGGACCAACCCGTCGATTTCGTTTTCAGTCGCAGGACGCCTGAAAGCTCGGCGGGTCAGGTGGGTTGCGATCACCCGGGCACACTCGGGGCGGTGATCACCATTGGCGTGCCCGCAGCTGAAAACCCGCTTGTGACTCTCGGTCAGAGGGGGCATTACGGGATTAAAGGGTCCACGGATTTCCGCGTAGTCAATCGCCAGATAGCGGTCGCGGCTGGCGATAGGATTCTCTTCGGGCTTGAAGCTGTCGTCGACAAACGACAGAACCACCTCGTGGTCACCCGCTTTAACGGGCAACCGGACATCGAAAGTCCTGGGCTTGTTCCGCGCGGGATCGACCTCGAAAAGCTTGATTTGAACTCCATCGAGCGAGAGGGCCAGTTTCACGACCGGCGATCCGTCCGGCCTTATGCCGCCTAAACCCGCCCGCAGGTCATACTCCGCCTCCGTGGGAAACCGATGCTTTGTCTGGATGCCGCCGACCTGTTTCAGTTTCTCTGCGCTGTACCGCTCCACGGTCGGCTGGATCGACGGACCAACCATGATCACGCTGCGCGCGATCTTCTCGGCGGCCGCCAGGTATCTCTCCATCAAGACCGGCGAGAGCGACAGCACGTCCCCTATGTTGTCGAACCCATAGCCCTCATCATCGATCGGGAAATCGTCAGCGGGGCGAAAGTCGAGCGCCAGAAGATCGCGAATCGTGTTGTTGTATTCGACCCGATTAAGCCGGCGCGCAGTCACCCGGCCCGGGTCCGGCGTTTGGCTCTGCGGAACCCCAATGAACTTCTCGATCCATCGCATCACACTCTTCAGCTCGTCAGAGCCCGGGCGAACCCTTCCCGGAGGGGGCATCTGGGCGCTGCGCAGTTTGTCGAGCACTTTGTGCCAGACATCCTGGGCCTGAAAGGCGGCGCCGGCCTCACGATACGCCTCCAGGTCAAGGCCGGCCGTCCTCAGCTTTGAATCGTGACAGGGAGCGCAGTGGCGCGCAATGAACGGCGCGACCGTGGCCTTGAAATCCTCCTCCTGCGACCGTACCGCAGGCCGAGCGTCAGTCGAACCCGACGGGAAGCTGGCCAGAGCCAGGAGCAGAAATAAAGGTGGCAAGATGCTGCGGCGCATACCTTATTCCGGAAAGAACTGAAACCTGTGTCAGACTAAATCGGGTCCCTATGGGTGTCAAGAGTTCTTGGCGCTATTCAAGGAGCCGAGTTAAAATCGCGTCTTCGTGGTAATTGATTCATGGCGGTTTTTCGTCTTTGCCGCGGTTCTTGTTCCTCCGTCCGGACGCGAAGGCGTTTCAGGGTCGCTCAACTTTATGAAGTCACTCGATTCAACCAGACATCGAATTCTGATTGCCGACGATCAGCCTGACGTTCTGGAAGCGCTTCGTATGCTTCTCAAAGGCGAAGGTTTCCGGATCGAGGCCGCCACCTCGCCGGCCGCGATATGGGAGCTTCTCGAGGGGCGCGAGTTCGATGTTGTACTCATGGACCTCAACTATGCGCGGGACACGACTTCCGGACAGGAAGGACTGGACCTTCTGTCCCGCATCCAGCTACTCGACGGCACGCTGCCCGTCGTCGTGATGACCGCATGGGGAAGTGTTGAAGTCGCGGTGGAGGCCATGCGCCGCGGCGCCCGGGACTTTGTCCAAAAGCCGTGGGATAACGCCCGTCTTTTGACCATCCTGCGCACCCAAATTGAATTGGGCCAGGCCTTGCGCAAGGGGCAGCGCCTCGAGGCCGAAAACCGGTTGTTGCGCGACCAGGGGCGTCCAAGACTGATTGCCGAGTCGACGGTCATGAAACCGGTTCTGGATCTGATCTCACGCGTCGGCCCTTCGGATGCGAATGTTCTCATCATGGGTGAACACGGCACGGGAAAGGAGGTCATCGCCCAAACGCTCCATACGGTTTCGATACGCGCGTCCAAGCCCTTGGTTACGGTTAACGCCGGCGGACTCTCGGAGGGGGTATTCGAGAGCGAGCTTTTTGGTCACGTAAGGGGGGCTTTTACCGACGCCAAGGCCGACCGAGTCGGGCGCTTCGAACTGGCCGATGGGGGCACGCTCTTTCTGGATGAAATCGCGAATGTATCGCTCAACCTGCAGTCCAAATTGTTACGCGTTCTGGAGACCGGTGAATTCGAACGAGTCGGATCTTCGAAGACGCGCAAGGTCGATGTGCGCATCCTCTCCGCCACCAACGCGGACCTGAATCAAGAGGTCAGCGCAGGGCACTTTCGTCAGGACCTTCTCTACCGGCTCAATACCATCGAGATACGGCTGCCGCCATTGCGCGATCGGCGCACCGATATTCCGCTCCTGGCCAGCCATTTCCTCCGCCAGCATGCGCAGCGGTACCGCAAGTACCTCTCCGGATTTGACGAAGCAGCCGCATCGCAGCTCGCGAGTTACTCGTGGCCGGGAAATGTGCGCGAACTGGATCACACCGTCGAACGCGCCGTGCTGATGGCCCAGGGAGATGTCGTGCGCGCAGGCGATCTTGGGCTGCATTCGGCACGGGAAGGTTCACCCAGGGTGGAGGAAATGAGTCTGGAGGACGTGGAGTCCTTCCTGATAAAGAAGGCACTAGCGCGTTACGAAGGGAACGTCAGTCGTGCGGCAGAGGCTTTGGGGCTGAGCCGCAGCGCCCTTTACCGCCGCCTCCAGCGCTACGGACTCTAGCGTCTTCGCGGTAGCTTTTGTTTTCGAGCGCTTACCACCAGGACGCCAAGCCGCAAAGCTGACGGATCGCATTGATATGACCCGCCGTTCCTTGAGCCACGATTCACGCATCGTGCTGATGGCCTGGCTCGCAGGTCTGCCGGGCTCCCTGCTCTCATTGTTTCTGATCTGGACCGGCGGCTACACTCCGAAGGTCCAGTGGACACTGACAGTGCTGATCATCGGCGTCTGGCTGGGTTTTTCACTTGCCGTGCGGACGCGAGTGGTATTTCCTCTTCAGACTCTCTCGAATCTTCTGGCGGCATTACGCGAAGGAGATTACTCGATCCGGGCGCGCAGCGCGCGGCGCAACGACCCGTTGGGCGAGGTCGCGCAGGAGGTCAATGCCCTGGGCGCCACTCTCCGGCTGCAGCGATTGGACGCGCTCGAAGCTTCTGCGCTGTTGCGCAAGGTGATGGAGGAAATCGATGTCGCGGTCTTTGCCTTCGACGGCGGCCAGCGCTTGAAATTGGTAAATCGAGCCGGAGAGCGCTTGTTGACCCAACCCTCCGAGCGCCTGCAGAACCAGACTGCCGCCGAACTTGGGCTTCTCTACTGCCTCGAGGGGGACGACCACCGCCTGCTCGAAGCGTTCTTCCCGGGCGGCATGGGTCGCTTTGAAATGCGCCGGACTACATTCCGTCAGGCCGGACTGCCGCACCAGTTACTGGTTCTGTCCGACATGAGCCGGGCGCTGCGCGAAGAGGAGCGTCAGGCGTGGAAGCGCCTGATCCGGGTGCTGGGGCATGAACTGAACAACTCCCTTGCTCCCATCAAATCAATCGCCGCCAGCCTGGAAAACCTCCTGGTTCGAGAGCCGCCTCCGGTAGACTGGCAGGAAGACATGCGCCGCGGTCTAGGCGTGATCGGGGCTCGAGGAGAGGCTCTGAGCCGTTTCATGAGCGCTTACGCGCGACTGGCTCAACTCCCGCCGCCTCGCTTTCAGCTGCTCGACGTCGGAACCTGGATTCGTCGAGTCATACGGCTCGAGACACGACTGCAAATAGCCATCGTGCCGGGTCCCGACCTTACCATCGAGGCGGACGGCGATCAATTGGACCAGCTCCTGATCAACCTGGTGCACAATGCCGTAGACGCGGCGCTTCAAACGGGCGGCGCGGTAAGAGTCGGCTGGTCCAGGATCAGCAGCAACATTGAAGTATGGATCGAGGACGAAGGTCCCGGTCTTTCGAATACCGCTAATCTGTTTGTTCCCTTCTTTACTACCAAACCGCAGGGTTCTGGAATCGGTCTCGTACTGAGCCGCCAGATCGCGGAAGCCCACGGCGGAGCCTTGACGTTGGAAAGTCGGTCGCGGGCAAGCGGCTGCACGGCCCGCCTGCGTCTGCCGGTTTAGGTGTCAGGCCTGAAAATGCATTTTCCAGCCGCGTTCTTCGCGCAGAAATGATATTTTCAAGGCCTGGCACCGACAACTTATGGAACAGTCGACCTTGATTACGGGGGCGCCGGGATGGCTCGGCACCCGCTTCGTGCGCCTGCTGGTGAATGGAATTCCGGAAGTTCCCGGCATGGCTGCGCCGGAGGATCACCGTCAGATCCGCTGCCTGGTCTTGAAGGGTACTCCTGTCCGAACTCTGCGCGACATCTCCCCAAGGATACAGGTATTCGAGGGGGACGTGAGAGATCCGCTCTCGATGAAAGATTTCTTTCGTGGGGCGGAGAACGCGGTGGTTTTTCACCTGACCGGAATTATTCACCCCAACCGAATCCGCGACCTATACGATATAAACGTCGGGGGAATCCGGAACGTCTTGAAGGGTGCTTTGTCGGTGGGAGCTCGCCGGCTGATTGCCGTTTCGTCCAACAGCCCGGCCGGATTCAACCCTACTCCGGAACACGTGTTTGACGAGAGAAGCCCCTACAATCCCTACCTGAACTACGGAAAATCCAAGAAGCTCATGGAAGATCTGCTCCAGGAGGCGTTCCATTCCAGGAAGATCGATACCGTGGTCTTGCGGCCATGCTGGTTCTACGGCCCCGGCCAGCCTGTGCGTCAGACTCGATTCTTTCGAATGATACGTGAGGGGAAGGTTCCGATCGTCGGGACGGGAGAGTCCAAGCGATCTCTTTCATACGTCGATAACATTTGTCAGGCTCTCTTGCTGGCGGAGAAGGCCGAGGCTGCCCGGGGCCGCATCTATTGGATCGCTGACCGGCGTCCCTATACCATGAACGAAATTGTCGGGACGGTCGAGCGCCTGCTGGAGCAGGAGTTCGGTAAGAAAGTCGCTCATCGGAGGATGCATCTTCCCGGCTTCGTCAGCGAGATTGCGCTTTTCCTGGACAAGATGATTCAAGGAATCGGGCGATACAATCAGAAACTGCACGTGCTATCCGAGATGAACAAGACCATTGCCTGTTCTATCGCGCTCGCGCAAAAGGAGCTTGGATACGACCCGAAAGTTGATCTGGAAGAAGGAATGCGCCGTTCCATTCGCTGGTGCCTCGACAACGGCCAGCCGATTTAAAATCGGCCGCCATCGAGTCAGCGCTTCTCGGGATCTTCACTACGGAATCATGGCAACTCACCTGGTGACTGGCGGCGCGGGGTTTCTTGGAAGCCAGACGGCCTACGCGCTCCATGCGCGCGGGGAGACGGTTCGAATTCTCGATCTCCTCCAACCACCCAAATCGCCGCCGGATGTGGAATTCATCCGAGGCAGCATCCTGGATCGGGCGACCGTTCTCGAAGCGATGCATGGAGTCGATGTGGTGCATCACAATGCCGCGCTCGTGCCCATCACAAAGTCAGGGTCCGGTTTCTGGCGCGTCAACGTCGAGGGAACTCAGATCGCGCTCGATACGGCCAGAAAAGCAGGAGTGAAATTCTTCATTTACATATCCACCAGCGCGGTTTTTGGCATTCCCGCAAGCTGTCCCATAACGGACGCCACTCCACTGGAGCCGGTCGAAGAATATGGACGCTCTAAACTGGAGGGGGAGCGCCGTGTACATCACTCAATCACGCAGGGGCTGCGGTGCGCTATCGTGCGGCCCCGCACCATTGTCGGGCCCGGGCGGCTCGGTATCTTCAAGGTTCTCTACGAATGGATTTCCGAGGGTCGCCGGATTTATGTCATCGGCGACGGCAACCACACCTACCAGTTCGTGCACGCGCACGACCTGCTGGAGTTTATCCTTCTTCTGACCGAACAGCGCAAGGTCGGAGCGTACAACATCGGGGCCGAGCGATTCGGAACGCTGCGTCAGGATCTCACAGACTTGATACGCCACGCTGGAACCCGGGCTCGCGTGGTTGGAACGCCGGCACAGCCGGTAGTGAGCGTTCTTCGCCTGCTGGATATCCTGCGTCTTTCCCCGCTTGCTCCCTGGCACTACCTCACGTATCACCTGCCGTTTTACTTCGACGTTTCCCGACCGATGCGGGAACTGGGTTGGAAACCGAGATACAGCAATGCCGAAACATTCGCTCAATCGTATGACTGGTACCTGGCGCACGGGAACGAGGACGATGAGAATGAAACGCGCTCGATTCACCGGCGGGCGGTCAAGCAAGGCTTCCTCTGGCTATTGAAGCACATCTCCTGATCGCTCTCATGCCGACTTTGCCAGACCTTTTGGTCACCGCCCGACCGCGACAGTGGATCAAAAATCTGGTCTGTCTGGCTCCGCTCGTCTTCTCCGGACGCCTGTTCGACCCGGAGTCGATGCTCCAGGGCCTCCTGGGTTTTCTCTGCTTTTGCCTGGCCTCGAGCGCTATCTACGCTTTCAACGACGTGAGAGACCGGCTTCAAGATCAGTTTCATCCCGTCAAGCGGCGGCGTCCCGTCGCGGCTGGAACACTTAGCAAGAAGGCGGCGCTGACCGAGACCGCGATCTTGCTTGCCGCCGCGCTCATCGCCTGCTATTTCACGGTTCCGCGATTTCGCGCGCTGCTCGCGCTTTTCGTGCTGCTGAATCTGCTTTACAGCCTGGGCCTGAAGCGCATCCCCATTCTCGACGTCATGGCCATTGCCCTGGGCTTCGTGCTCCGGGTGCAGTCCGGAATCGAGGCCATCGCAGCGC
Organism: uncultured Acidobacteriota bacterium; assembly: GCA_963827655.1. GTDB lineage: Bacteria > Acidobacteriota > UBA6911 > UBA6911 > UBA6911 > CAWHCF01. Next base: position 23,360 of record CAWHCF010000008.1, on the reverse strand, counting down.
CTCAGAGCGCATGGATCATCCTGTGCACATTCTTCATGGCCCTCTTCATCGCTGTGGGCAAGCGCCGGGGCGAGATCATGAACCAGGGCTCGACAGCCGGCGTCAACCGGCGTCTGGTCCTCGACGCCTACTCTCTGCAATTCCTCGACATCATGCTTGCGATAAGCGCCACCACGGCGCTCGTCTGTTACTCGATCTACGCGGTTACGGTCCAGACCAACGAGACTTTCCTGCTGACCATTCTTCCCGTGGCTTTCGGAATCGCGCGCTACCTGATGCTCGTCATTGTGCAGAGAGAAGGGGAAGGCCCGGACGAGATGTTGACCCGCGATATTCCTCTGGCGATGGCCGCCGTCGTCTGGCTGCTTCTCTCGATAACGGTTCTGTATTTGCAACTTCACCTGTTCCCTCCTGCGTAGCGAAACTGATATCTTTGCATCCTGACAGCGGAGGGCTTGGATGGTTGACCGGGAAAAGCGAGAACTCACGGGATCGCTGAGGAAACCCTGACGGATGCGTATCGTTCATATCTCAGACCTGCATTTCTGGCACATTACACTGAATCCCATGCGTCTGATGGGCAAGCGGCTCCTGGGTATGGGAAACCTGATCTTGAACCGCGCCCGGGCTTACAAGCTGGAAGTGATGCCCACGCTGGTCGAGCGCGTGAAGGAACTGAAGCCGGACCATCTGCTTGTGACGGGGGATCTAACCACCACCGCGCTGGACGAAGAATTTCAAGCCGTGCGACAGGCGCTGTTAGCTCTGCCACAGAACCCCTCTTTCTTGACCGTCGTTCCCGGCAATCATGATCGTTATACCCGCGAGTCGGATCGGAATGGCATTTTCGAAAAGTACTTCGCAGAATTCGCGCCTTCACCCTCCTACCCCTGGCTGAAACAGATCGGACAGGATACCGCCATCCTGGGCCTTGATCCCTGCCACCCTAACCCGCTTTCCGCCCGCGGAACGATTTCCGCCGAGCAACTGCAAAGGGCAGCCGAACTCCTGGACAGGGCTGGTATGAAGGCGAAGCGTTTGCTGGTTGCCTGTCACTATCCGGTGGCCTTGCCCGCGGGTATTATTGAGAACCGCGGTCACGGGCTTCGTGGAAGCAGGCACATGCATGCTTTTCTGGCGCGATACTCACCGGCGGTCTATTGTCACGGACACATCCACTCGGTATGGGGTTTCTGCCCTCAATTTCTGCCCGAGACCCTGTGCCTCAATCCAGGCCCGTCTCTCAAACAACGGAACCATTCGGGCGTAGCAGCCAGCATGCTGGAGATCGTTCTCGATGGCCAGGATGTTGAAGTGCGGCGGCACCTGTTGCGCCAGAAGACCTGGGAAATGGATACGTTGTTTCACGCGCGAGACTTTTTCAACCGGAGGATAAACTCGTAGAAAATGCTTCGCAAAGGATTCGCCGACCTTCAGGTCAATGGGTTCCTGGGAGTGGATTTCTCGTCCCCTTCTCTGACCGCGGATGACGTTCACCGCGTCACGGAAGCCCTGGTAAAGGCGGGCACGGTCGCCTTCTGCCCTACCATCATTACTTCGGAACTGGAGATCTACCGCCGAAATCTTCCCGTGCTGGCGCGAGCCATGGAGCAGCCGGCGCTCAAGCACCACCTGCTCGGGATTCATCTGGAAGGACCTTATCTCTCTGCGGCTGACGGCGCCCGTGGAGCACACGCGCCCGAAAAGATGCGGCGCCCCGATGCCGAGGAATTCCAGCGATTGCAGGAATGGGCTGACGGTAAGATCGCCATTCTGACGATCGCCCCCGAGCTCGAAGGGTCGCTCGATCTCATTTCTTTCGTTCGCCGGAACGGTCCGGTCCGTATCGCGGTCGGGCATCATCTCGCGTCTCGAGAGATTCTTCATCAGGCCGCGATCGCGGGCGCGACCCTGATCACGCATCTGGGGAACGGCTGCCCCAACCTCCTGTCCCGCCACGAAAATGTTCTCATTCATCAACTGGCAAACGACGCGCTGACAGCAGGATTAATCACCGATGGCAATCATATTCCTGAAGACTTTATCCGCGTCGCCCTGCGCTGCAAGGGAGCCGAAAAAATCTTTATCGTCTCCGACTCGGTTCCGATTGCCGGGTTCCCGCCCGGCATCTATGAAACCATGGGAAACCAGGTCCGGCTCACATCCAGCGGTCGAGTAGAGAATCTGTACGCGCCATACTTGGTCGGGTCCGGATGCAACATGGCGCAGTGCATGCGGTTCTTGCGCTCGCTGAGGTTGCTTACTGAAGATGAACTGTGGCAGGTCGGATTGGAGAATCCCTTGCGCATTCTCGGAATTACTGAAAAATCCGACGCCTGGGCTTCGCTGCCGGACTTTCGGTTTGATTCATGATTCCATCGTTGCCAAGAGTCTTGGTGTTTCTGTCAGTGCTCTTTGACGTAACCACTAAGACTCGAAGTTACTTAGAATATAGAGTCTTGCCAAAAAAGCAAGAAATTATGACCTGGTAATACAGAGCCCCCAAGGAGAGATGATGACTGAAGCACAGAAAGTGGCGCTGGTGACCGGCGCCAGTTCCGGAATAGGTCAGGCTTCCGCGCTGGAACTTGCCCGTCGCGGCTATCAGGTGGCGATTCACTATTTCAAAAACGAGACCGGGGCTCGCGAAACTTTCGAACAGATCCGTTCCGCCGGCAATGGAAGAGCCCGGGTCTACCCCGCCGATGTCTCCGAGCCGGCTCAGACGAGTCAGCTGGTGGGAGATGTTCTCGCTGATTTTGGGCGCATCGACGCGCTGGTCAACAACGCGGGGTCCCTGGTGGAGCGAAGACTGCTGGCCGAGATGGACTACGAGCTGTGGCGGCGCGTAATGGCCCTGAACCTCGACAGCGTTTTTCTGATTACACGCGCCGTCCTTCCCCGGATGATTCAGCAACGCGGGGGCTCCATTGTGAATGTGGCCTCCGTCGCGGGCCGCAACGGAGGGGGTCCCGGCGCCGCCGCGTACGCGGCCGCAAAGGGCGCTCTGATTACTCTTACCAAAGGGATGGCCAAAGAGCTGATCACTTCCGGAATCCGCGTCAATTGCGTCAATCCCGGAGTCATCACCACTCCATTTCACGAGCGATTCAGCAGCAAGGAGCTGTTTGCGAAGTTCGTTTCGACCATTCCTCAACAGCGGGCCGGCACCAGTGACGAAGTGGCGAAAGTCATCGCATTCCTGATCTCGGACGAATCGAGTCACATGGTGGGCGAGTGCCTCGAGGTGAACGGCGGAATGTTGATGGATTGACGATTTACGATTGACGATTGACGATTGAGGCTCTGGACCAATCATCGTCGATCGATGCCCGGACGGATCAGTTGTGTTGACACATAGTGTTTGACACATGTTCGTGGCCGCGATACCCTTCCTAAGCATGGCTAAGACGCGCAAAGTTCAAATTACCCTCGAAGAAACCGAATACACTACGCTGGTAAGCCTCGCGCGGATGGAGGGCAAGAAAGTCGCTGCGGTCGTGCGGGAATCGATCCGCAAGTATTCTCTCTCACCCGACGCCCGCCGCGTCAAACGTAAGGCGCTTCAAGATTTGTTTTCCCTCCCTCCCACGCCGGTTCCCGGAAGCTATCAGAAGTGGAAGCACCAGTACGGTGAGCTCAAGATCAGGACTAAATCAAACAAGCGCTGACGCATATTTTCTGGACGCCAACATTTTCATGTATGCGGCCGGCGCACCGCATCCTCTTCGAGAGCCCTGCCGTGATGCTCTGGAGAAAGCCGTAAGACTGAAAGCCAACCTGGTGACCGATTCCGAGGTTTTACAGGAGCTTCTCTATCGTTACTTCGCCATAAACAGGCCGGAAGTGGCCGAATCCGTCTACCGCTCCGCCGTTCGTCTTTGTGACGAGGTGCTTCCGGTCTCAGAACGACATACTGCTCGAGCCCTGGAACTCCTTCTAAAATACCGCCGCTTATCGGTGAGGGATGCTATTCACATTGCGACCATGGAGGCAAAGGGTCTTCGTCGTCTTGTCTCAACAGACAGGGATTTTGATGGGGTGAGCGAAATCCGGCGAATTGATCCGCGTCATTTCCTCGCCTGACTGGCTCGCCCGATCAGCCACGCCAGCGGTTAAAACCATCAACGGGAAGCGCCGACAGCGTACTCGTCAGTATCTCCTAATCTTTGCGCTCGGGCCTCCCAATCCCCGCAATAGACATGTACCGGCCCTCAGGTTGATGACGGTTGACGCAGGCGAACACCCGGAGTGCAGCGAGGATACCGTCATGTCGGTCAAGGGACGACCCAGTGTCCGCCGCGCATTCTTCAGGTGTCTCCGCTGAACCCGGATGCGAATATCGATATCCTTGATATCCTTGTCACATCTGCCGGGTTTCTTTCGTCACTGCTATGACGAAACGCAACGAGGGAATGTGACCGATGGACGAACACGAATTGCTGGCCGAGCAATTCGAGGCCAACCGGATTCACCTGCGGTCGGTGGCCTACCGAATGCTCGGCTCGCTGAGCGAAGCAGACGACGCCGTCCAGGAAGCCTGGCTACGGCTCAGCCGCTCTGATACGAGCGCAGTCGTGAACCTGGGTGGATGGCTGACGACGGTCGTCGCGCGCGTGTGCCTGGACATGCTGCGCTCGCGCAAGACGCGGCGCGAGGAGCCGCTGGACGCGCGCGTGCCCGACCCGACCGTGAGCCGCGAGGGCGGGATCGACCCTGAGCAGGAAGCGCTACTGGCCGACTCGGTCGGTCTCGCGCTGCTCGTGGTACTCGAAACGCTGGTCCCCGCCGAGCGGCTCGCGTTCGTGCTGCACGACATGTTCGACGTGTCCTTCGACGAGATCGCTTCCATCGTGGGGCGCTCCCCGGCCGCGGCAAGGCAACTCGCGAGCCGCGCCCGCCGCCGCGTGCAGGGAGCGGCCGCGGTTCCCGAGGCGGATCTCAGCCGCCAGCGAGAAGTTGTCGACGCCTTCCTCGCCGCCTTGCGCGGCGGTGACTTCGACGGACTTCTAGCGGTGCTCGACCCGGACCTCGTGGTCCGAGCCGACCCCGCTGCCGTGGCTCCGGGCGCATCCAGTGAGGTGCACGGTGCGCAGGCCTGGGCCAAGGGAGCGCTCGCCTTCTCGCGCGGTGCGCGGTTCGCAAGACCGGCGCTCGTCAACGGAGCGGTGGGCGTCATTGTGGCTCCGCGTGGACGGCTGTTCCGGGTGTTAAGCTTCACGTTCACGCGCGGGAAGATCAGCCGGATCGACGTGGTCGCCGACCCGGCGCGCCTCAGCCAGCTCGCCCTGGCGGTCCTCAACGACTGAGGCCCCTGGAATGCGGTAGCTTGCCTGGCGAAGCTTGGTTCGCCAGTAGCTTCGATTGTCACTACCTGTCCATTGTCAATTTCAAGGCCGCCCATACCCGTTCGACCGTTATGTTGCCGAGGCAGACGTGCTCTCCCTGCGAGCCGGTCTTACACGGCGTGCAGTCCCGGATATCGCGTAAAACCATTACCCGGTTTCCCCGGGGAGCCCATTGCTCCGGCGAAGTCGAGCCAAACAGAGTCACGGACGGCAGGCCGAGGCCGGCTGCCAGATGCGCCATGCCGGAATCGTTTCCGATGAAACCCCGACAGAGCGAGAGCGCCCCCGACACCACGCCGAGCGGGAGCGATTCGGCGACGTAGGCGGCAGGCAAGTCTTCAGCAACTTTCCGGGCGAGTCCCGGTTCCGCAGGACCTTCAATCAGCAGGATATCGGCTCCCAAACCCCGGACGATTTCGCAGGCAAGTGCCTGGAATCGAGCGAGTGGCCAGCGTTTTGTGGCGCTCCCGGCTCCGGGATGAATCGCGATAACGGCCCGGTCCGGCGTCCACCCTTGCTGGCGCAGCCAGGCCTCGGCGCTGAGGCGGTCTTCCGGGCGCAGGCGAATTTCGGCGGGAGACGGGACGTTTGGATCGCCGATCCAGGTTCCAAGCGAGTCGATGAAAATTTGCGACACGTGGCGGCTTTCACCGGGCACAGGCTTCCAGCAGGAAATCAAGGTCTTCGGATTAGCGCCGGTGAGATTCCGAGTGAACTCCCGGTCGCCGGCACCCATCCAGCACGCAATGCGCTCGTAGGATTGCCAGAATAAGCGATCGTCGGCCGTCAGCATCCCTGGCGCAAAAAGACGGTGTAAGGGGAGGGTCGAGAGAGAGGCTAGAAAATCGGCATGACCATGAGAAACGACTCTCAGGTAATCAAGATTCCCGGCGAGAGTGATTTCCGCGTGTGGAAAGCGACGTCGCAGCGCCCCCAGCGCCGGGAGAGAGAGAATGAGGTCTCCCAGCGCTCCGGGGTGCAGGACCAGGATTTTCACTACTGAATGATCATCTCTGCGGTGTTACTGAGATTGGCGATGCTGATCCGGGCGGCCGTGTTCTTTGCGATCTGCTCAAAAGCCCTGCCTGGAAGCGAATCCGGGCTGGCTACCGCGACCGGTTTGCCGCTGTCCCCTCCCAGACGGATTGAAATATCCAGTGGAACCTCGCCCAGGAAGGGGACTTCATACTTCCGGGCGGTTTCTTCCCCCCCTCCGTGGCTGAAAATCTCGGTCCTCTCATTGCATTTCGGGCATTGAAAGTAGGACATGTTTTCCACGATTCCCAGGATATCGACCCGCACCTGTTTGAACATTCGGATTGCTTTGCGGGCATCCTGGAGGGCCACATCCTGGGGCGTGCTGACCACAACCGCGCCCATCAAGGGAACCGTCTGAGTGAGGGTGAGCTGGACATCGCCGGTTCCCGGCGGGAGATCGACCAGCAGGTAATCGAGCTCACCCCAATCGACCTGACGCACAAACTGCTGGATGACACTGTGAAGCATAGGCCCGCGCCAGATGAGCGGCGTGTCGTCGGTGGTGAGAAAACCCATCGACATGATCTGGACGCCGTAGTTTGACAGCGGCTGGATGCGATTGTTCATGGCCTGGGGACGGCCGGTCACGCCCATCATGGTAGGGACGTTGGGCCCGTACACATCCGCGTCCATCAATCCGACTTTCGCGCCGCTGCGCGCCAGCGCGACGGCCAGATTCACGGTTACCGTGCTCTTCCCGACCCCTCCTTTGCCGCTCCCCACCGCGATAATATTCTTGACCCCCGCAATAGCCTGCTTGCCCGAACCTTGCCCTCCCGAGGTAACGGCGGAGGTCATCTTGATATCGACGGATTGAATGCCGCGCACGCTCAGCACCGCCTCGCGCGCCTCCTGCTCCAGTTTCTCTTTGGCCGGACAGGCTGGCGTCGTCAGTTCCAGGGTAAAGCTGGCTTTGTTTCCCTCGACCTTCAGATTCTTGACGAAATTGAGGGTCACGACGTCCCGGTGCAAATCGGGATCTTTGACTCGTTGAAGAGCCTGAATCACGGCCTCTTTTAGGGCGGATGGTTCACTCATGCAGGCAATATATCCCGCCCGTATTTGCCTGTCAATCAAGCGCCATTGTGGGTGCGTAACCAAACCGCGGATTCCCTCCTCGTACGCGTTCCCGTTTCCGTTCCCGTTTTTCCAGCGGTATCCTTACAGTGTCGTTTGATCAACAAGCTCTCATCCCGGTAGCCAGCGACCGAGTTGCAGTCATACTTGAGGCTTTGCGCCTCAAGCCGATCGGCGCGTGCCACCAGGAGACGGCCGCGCTGTTCGAACGCATCCTGTCCATCCTGATTCACCTGGGGAACATGGACGGCAACGGGAACGAGGACGGTTTCCGAAATGGTCAAGCGCCCCAGATCGCTACCGCACTCGCTATCTCCGGAAAAGATAGAGCACCAGGGTCAGAATAATACTGAGGAGAATACAGGTAGTGATGGGAAAGTAGAAATTGAAGTTCCCACGCTTGATGTGGATGTCGCCCGGAAGCCGGCCCAGCCTGAGGAACGAGAACAGATCCGAGTAGATCACAACCAGGCCCAGAAAAACCAGCAGCAAACCGAGAATGATAAGAAAGCGTCCGAGCGGTGGCATTGCCCTGCCATCCTGACGTCTTCATGACGGATTCACCCCCGTCGCACGCCCATCAGTTGCAGGCTTCTACCCGGCTGAAGAAGTAGGAGGTTTCAAATGCAGCCGTTTCCGGAGCATCCGACCCGTGGGTCGTGTTCCGTTCAATCGAAAGACCAAAATCCTTGCGAATCGTTCCGGGCGCAGCCTTGGCGGGGTCCGTGGCACCCATCAAGTCGCGCCAGACCTGGATGGCATTTTCACCGGAAAGGATCATGAGCACCACCGCCCCTTCCGACATGAATCGGGTCAGACTGTCAAAAAAGGGACGATCACGGTGAACTGCATAAAAGCCTTCGGCCTGACTCTTCGAGAGATGGGCCATTTTCAGCGCTTTCACTCTAAGACCCGTCGCTTCGATGCGGCGAAGGATCTCTCCGATCAGGTTACGCGCCACACCATCCGGCTTGATAATTGCCAGGGTTTGTTCCGTCATCTAGAGCGCTCCTAAAGAGCCTGGGCGACACTGTGGCCGATTTCCGCCGGACTGGCCACGACGTGCAACCCGCATTGCCGCATTACTTCCATCTTTTCGGCAGCAGTTCCCTTGCCTCCCGCGATAATAGCGCCGGCGTGTCCCATGCGTCTGCCGGGAGGCGCGGTCTGGCCGGCGATGAAACCGATGACCGGTTTCTTCATATTGTCCTGGATGAACCTGGCTGCCTCTTCTTCGGCTGTTCCGCCGATCTCTCCCATCATCACGACTGCCTGGGTCTGGGGGTCGTGATTGAAGAGACTGAGCACATCGATGAAGTTGGTGCCGATGATCGGATCGCCGCCAATTCCAACACAGGTCGATTGCCCGATTCCCAATCCTGTGAGTTGCCCGACTGCTTCATAAGTGAGTGTGCCGCTTCGGGACACGACTCCGACATTCCCTTCGGCGAAGATCCGGCCGGGCATAATTCCTATCTTGCACTGCCCGGGGGAAATGATGCCAGGGCAGTTGGGACCGATCAGACGGCTTTGGGAGCGCGCAAGCGCAGTCGCGACCCGTACCATATCGAGTGTTGGAACTCCTTCCGTAATACTGACGATCAATGGGATGTTCGCCGCGGCCGCTTCCATAATGGCATCGGCGGCGAATGCGGGAGGAACAAAAACAATCGTCGCATTGGCTCCCTCTTTCTCAATGGCCTCGACGACTGTGTTGAAGACCGGAATCCCTTCGTGCGCGGTGCCCCCTTTTCCGGGTGTGACTCCGGCCACGACCTTGGTCCCGTACGCGATGCACTGCTGAGTGTGAAACGACCCCTCCCGGCCGGTAATTCCCTGAACCGCAAGCCGGGTATTCTTGTCAGCGAGAATGGACAATCGGTTCTCCTCTAGCCGCAAGGGCGACGGCCTTTTCCGCAGCGTCTTTCATACCGCCGGCCACCGTGAACTCCAGTCCCGAATTCTGGAGTATCTCGCGGCCCTGTTCCACGTTGGTACCCTCCAGCCGAACCACCACCGGGATATTGAGTCCGACGGCCTTCGCGGCGTCCACCACTCCACCAGCCACGACATCGCACCGCATGATACCGCCAAAAATGTTGATGAGGACCGCCTTCACATTCTTGTCGGCCAGGAGAATCTGGAACGCGTTTCTCACCTGGTTCGCATTGGCTCCGCCACCGACGTCGAGGAAATTGGCGGGACTGCCGCCGGCGAGCTTGATGATGTCCATCGTGGCCATCGCCAGGCCGGCGCCATTCACCATGCAGCCAATGGTGCCATCCAGGCGTATGTAGTTGATGCCGTAACGGGAGGCCTGGATCTCGAGCGGGTCCTCCTCGTTGAAGTCTCTCAGTTCCAGCATCTCCTTGTGGCGGAAGAGCGCGTTGTCGTCGAGGTTCACCTTGGCGTCAAGGGCTACCAGCGTGCCGTCTTCCGTCAGCAAGAATGGATTTATTTCAACCAGTGAAGCATCGGTCGCTTCGAACGCCTGGAAAAGTCCGATCATTACCTTGGTCGCGGAGGACAATTGCTCGGCTCCGACCCCAAGGGCCAATGCAAGCTTCCGTGCCTGGAAGGGCTGAAACCCGACCGCCGGATCAATGTATTCTTTGAAGATCAAGTCGGGCGTTTCGGCGGCGACTTTTTCGATATCCACTCCTCCTTGCGGAGAAGCCATGAATACCGGCCGCTGGCTGGTGCGATCTATCACGATGCCGAGGTAATATTCCTTTTTGATCCGGACTCCCTCCTCAACCAGGACCCGCTGAACTTTTCTTCCTTCCGGTCCCGTCTGGTGTGTAACCAGGGTCATCCCGATCATGTTTCTGGCGACCGCCTCTGCCTCTTCCGGGGACTTTGCCAGTTTGACACCGCCCCCCTTTCCGCGGCCTCCCGCATGAATCTGAGCCTTGACTACCACGGTTCCACCGAAGCGCCGCGCGATCTCATAAACTTCGAAGGGGTTCGAAGCCACTTCGCCGCGTGGAATCGGAATCCCGAAACCCGCCAGAATCCTCTTGGCTTGAAACTCGTGAAGCTTCACAGTGACTCCCTTGTTCGCCGATGGCGTAATTCTCACGGCCGATCGAGAAGCGGGTTATTCTAATGGATGGTTCTGAGGGAGGCAAAAAGAAAAAGGTTGCGCGGGTCGGGCAAGTCGCCGCTAACACTCTCTTTGACAGGCTCGACAGGCAAATAATAATGTTGCCTTTCACTCGCTATGTTGACTTGTCCTGTCTGCCAACAGGGATTAACAGAAGGTGCGGACATCGCAATAACCTGTCCCTGCGGACTGGTTTATCCACGTCTGACTTCGGGAGGCATCGATTTCTTGCGGGGCGAGGAATTCAAGGACTTCGATTGGAACCCCGTCGACACCGCCCAACAGGAAATGCTGGAACAGGAAGCGGTGGGAATTGCCTGGCGCATCGAAAGCTTCATCATTCCGTTGTTCGGGCGATTCAGCCGCGCGACCAAAAGAGACCCACGGAAGCTGGCGGTTCTCGATTGTGGCTGCGGCAGTGGGCTCTCGGTAGACATTCTTAACGCCCACGGGATCCCGGCGTTCGGAATCGACGCCGGAGAGGCTCGACATCGTCAGTGGGATGTTCGGTCCTTCAGCAATCGCCTCCACTCGGCCAACGCCCTGCACCTCCCCTTTGGTACAGGGAGTTTCGATGTAGTCTTCTCATCGGGCCTGATCGAGCACATCGGAATTCACGAACAGGAGGCGGGCACCTACCAGCGCTCGGCGCCTGCCCGATTGTCATGCTCAGCGCCAGCAATTCGTCCGCGAACTGGTGCGGGTACTGAAGCCCGACGGTTTCATTCTGTTAGACCACCCCAATGGCGGATCGCCGGCGGACTTCTGGCATGGGGGAGCGCCGGGCAGCATTCGATGGCACGCCTTACGGGGCGACATGCTCCCTCGCTTCGCAGAAATCTCCGGGTATTTCCGTGCCGCCGATCGATCCTTGCGTCTTTACTCGCTGTCGCCCAGGCACCGGCTGCAATTCAACAAGGTGCGAAACCACTGGTACGGAAGCGCGTTCGCTCCCCTGATGAAGATCTGGTTCCGGATGATTGAGATCCGAGCCCTGTCATTTCTGGCCCGAGGATTCTTGAACCCGTATCTGGTGACGGTTGCGAGCCGCCAACCTGATGCTGGCGCGTGGCTGCGGAAATGAGCAGGGGTGGAACGACCCGCCTTCCTCGAAATGCGATAAATGAAAACCTGACAACCGTAATGCGTTAAGCTACAGTTTATAAAGTGAGGATACGCAATTTTGTTCACAAGGCGCTCAGGCGACCTTTATTTCGAGGACAACTCCAAGGGCTTGCCGGCCGAGGCTGTGGATAAATTGCGAAAGATCCTTGGGTTATCTCCAGGACATGGAAGACCCGAGCGAAGTTGCGATCGCTCCCAACCTGGAAGGCGCATCAGATGAGCGGCGATCGAAAAGGCACCTGGAGTCTTTCGGTCACGCGGAACTGGCGTTTGACCTTCCGGATCGACGCCACAGAGAACGAAATCACGGATGTGGATTATGAAGACTATCATTGACGAGAAAACCAATCCCCGTATGGCAAACCCGCCCCACCCCGGCGAGTTCATCCGAACAGAGATCATCGAAGCGCTCGAGCTGTCGGTGACGGCCGCGGCCAGGATCCTTCGGGGTTTCGCGCCCTGCGCTATCAACCCTGCTCAATGCCAGAGCCAATCTGTCCGGTGAAATGGCGCTACGGATAGAGAAGGCTTTTGGCGTAAGGATGGATACGCTCATGCGCATGCAGTCATCCTATGACATCGCGCGCACACGGCGGGGTGCGAATGCCATCAAGGTTCGCCCTTACCAGCCCGAACATGTTAACGCCTGATCCTACCGAAACTATCTCAACGAGCTTGAGAACACCTTCGGCGAAAAGAACCTAAGCGAGATTTCTTCATTTCTGATCGAGATAAACAGCGGCGGGTTACTGTGGGGCGCCCGTAGCGTTTAACCGCCAGCTCGGTACGCTCAAGACGCTCTTCAACAGTACATCGATAGTCAAATCTGACCGGCGTCAATCCGCGCGAAAAGTGAAAAAGATCAAAGAGTCTCCCGGCCGCGATCGATTCCTCGAGCACGAGGAAGAAGAACGGCTTCTGGCAGCTTGCTCCAAGCCTCTGCACTCCATCATCATGGCCTGGATCTACGCCGGCCGCGGATCCCGTTGGGAACCACGGCACACCTGGCTCACTGCTCGGTATGGCCGGAGTCGACGCGCGCACGATTCAGAAATTGGGCCGCTGGTCGAGCTTGGTAATGGTTGAGCGGTGCGTTAACCTGAGCAAGACTCACAAGGCCGAGGCGATTAGAGACTCGCTTTCCACTAGTCGAAAGCAAGAAAGGTGTAAGTTGAGTAGCGCTACAGGGATTCGAACCCTGGTTTGATGGCTGAGAACCAATTTCGAGCGGTTCTCGCAAACTCTTGAAAACACGCTGAAACCCGCTAACCATGCGGGTTTTTGTGTCTTTCGTGCTTCCTCGGTTTTCCCCGGGATTTCTCTCGTTTCCGGGAAAATTCCACACCCAATTCCACACCTCGGCAAAAGTTGAAGACCCTTAGTGCACGAGGTTGCTCACGGCCCGTCACCCGATCGATGAGACAGAAGCAGCCAAAAAAAGTGATCACGATGAAAGCGGTTTTGACCCGTTTAGAGATCGCTTAATGCACCAGGTTGCTCGCCATTGGCAGCTTGTCGATGGCCGGCAGCAGCTCCCACAACAAACCAATTGTATTGCGAATGGCGTTTCGTTCTGCCGAGGTTAGGGAATACCCAGCACGCGATCTCTTCCGGCGAGATCTTGCCTTCGCGGATGTGGGAATGGAGGCTGTGGCCCATGTCATGGCCGACGGTGGGATTTAGACTCTTTTCGAATGACTGGACTATCTGGCGCCCGGAGGCATTGATATGCTCGGTTGTTCTTTGAAGGGCGCTTCTATCCCTTTGATGGCCGAATCGAACTGTCCCGTGTCGACGCGGAACCGGGCTACTATATCTCCTCCGTTAATAGACATTCTGCCTTTTAAGCCTTCCGGCAGCCGTTTCGTAACTCTCACTGAAAAGCCGCCGAAACCCGCACCAGTTGCGGGTTTTCGCGTCTTCAGGGGTACCGGGGACTTCCGCGATTTTTCCTCGGATTTCTGGAAAATTCCCCGCCGCTTTTCACACCACTTCTCTGGACCCGATTTACCGCATCCTGCGGCATCTCTGGTCTGCCAACCGAGGTTCCCAGATGAGTCCACGGAAGCCTGCCTCGGGGCGAGGCGAGGATTGCGACTAACCACGAGGCATCCCATTCTGACAAACCCCTCAGGGTCAGCCTGCCCTCAATCACCGTCAACTAGGGGCATTGCCGGCGAAACGGTTTGGTCCCGACGTGGAGTTGAATCGGAAATGGCCGTGTTGATAATTATTATCACATACGATACTTTTATGATGCGACGATGAAGCTAACAATCAAAGAATATGTCGCGTCCGATGGTAGAAGCCCTTTTCGCGACTGGCTCGATGCTCTCGACCTCTCTGTCAAGGCGCGAATTCAGGCGAGGGTCTTACGTTTCGAAACGGGCAATCTTGGCGATCACAAGTCAGTGGGAGGCGGCGTATGGGAGGCTCGTCTTATGTTTGGTCCGGGGTACCGGATTTATTTCGGCAAGCCGGGCCGCTCTGTGATTCTGCTTCTCCTCGGCGGCGCAAAAGGATCTCAGGCCAGGGACGTTCGTGAGGCACGCCAACTCTGGAGAGAATTTCTAGAGGTAACCAAACATGGCAAGACGCAGTAGAGATTGGAACAAGGGATTGGCGCAGGATCTGCGGGACCCCGAATTCGCCCGAGAATTTCTTCTCGCGGCGATCGACGAGGGCATCTCGGTGCAGCATGCGCTCGGCAAAGTTGTCCGCGCCATAGGGGTCAGGGAGTTCGCTGTGAAAATCCGCATGGCTAGCCCGAACTTGTTGCGCGCCATCAATCCGCGCCACAATCCCACGCAGGCCACGATCAACCGCCTTCTAAAACCATTCGGGCTCAGGCTGAGTCTTGCACGGATCGAGAGACCAGAGCGTAGTCACGCAGCATAAAGATCCGGAGGCAAGCTATGTCGAAAACGAGCAAGAGCTGAATATCTGGTGCTTCCGCAGTTTACTGTTGGTGACTTGTCCTTATCGTATTCTGACAAAAGCACTTGTTCGTGATTTGTAGCCAACCAGAATTGGTGATGCCAAATTCGGCCGTAACATATTGTGATCTAAATCTTTATACTAATCCTACCAACAATTGATGACAGAAGCACCGAGAAGATCCGCGATCCTGACCTGTGCAGCCTCGTCAGCTCGCGCGCCCGTGTTGTAAAGGAAGAGCAAGAGAGCATGGTCGCGGCGTCCCTGGTCCGTCGATTGATCAGGTGCACTCAACAACGCATCCATTTCCGATTTCTCTAGGTATGTAATCGTCGATCGGGGCGCTCGCTTAAGAGGAATGTTGCGGAGTTGCCCGCACCACTCTATGTGCTCGGGGGTCTTCGTAGGCAACGCATCAGGGTTTGGGCTTCCAGTTCAGGATCAACGTGATCGGCGTCGTGTTGGATGATTCTGACTAGCTGATCGCTGGCCGTGGACGAGGCCCCGGGTTCGACAACGACCGTATTAGAGCCCGGGTGCGTCAGTTCGTCGGCACGAGGCGCTTCAACTCCTCGAACCAGTGCTGCACCACGACGAGGCTCGTGGGCGGGGCGGTCCCGTCGGGACCGCCTTCCTTGATCATCAGGAACCTCCGGCCATCAGGTGATATATCGTAGGACCGGCCCCACCAGACTGGATTGGTCAAGTACCCCTCTTTCACCACCACCGACGGCTTCGTGGCCGACCACGTTGGACCGCGTGTCACTCCCACGCTCATGAGCGCACCTGTGGGAGACACATAGATCAGCTCTTGCCCGCTCCGCGCCCAGATCGGCTTGGTTCCGCCGTTGGTGGACACGACCGAGAGACTGCTGTTGACGTCTGGGTACGGCCGCACATAGATCTCGAACCGGCCCGAATCGTTCGCCTCGTAGGCGAGCCAGTGGCCGTCGGGCGAGATGACGCCGTTCCGCTCGGTGAACCTGGACCGCAGGAGCGGAGTCACGCGGCGGGTTCCGTCGAGCTCGATCGCCATCAGGTCGATGTCCGTTTGCGGGGTCTCGTCGGAGAAGATCAGTTGGCGGCCATCGGGAGACACGGCCATAGGGTACTGGGTGTTGGGACTCTCGAGCAACCGCTCCACCGCGCCGGTGCCGTCCGCGGCCTGCCAGAACAGATTCCGCCCTCCCGCTCGTTCCGAACTGAAGATCACGCGTCGACCGTCAGGCGTCCACACTTGAAGAACATCTCTGCCCGGGACCAACGTGAGTCGGGTGAGCGTCGTGCGGGCGAGATCCCAGAGCCAGAGGTCGCCTTCCTGATCGTTGGCGAAAACCGCGACACGCGTGCCATCAGGTGACAATGCTGGAAGGAGATACGGTCGCGGCGGCGCCCCAATCGGTGTCTCGTTGCCCAGGCGGTCCACCCACACGAGCGTACGAGGCGTCCCCGCCACGCCGCCCACCGACAGATAGGCCAGCGTGCCGTCACGTGCCACGACGACGTGTACACCGCCGTTGCTCGAAGTGACGACATCAGGAACCACCGTCACCGGTGTTCCGCGCACCTCCCGGCGGGCCAGGTCGAACGCCACCGCCTGCAGCGTGCCGGCCTGCCCGTAGACGAGATGGCCGCTCGGGACGTAGTGGGCGTGACTACCACCGCGCAGCAGAACCTGACGCTTCCCGGTCTGGAGATCCAGGATGGCCACCTGTGCGGCTCCGAGGCCGCCCGTCAGCGCCGTGATCGTGAAGAGCACGGAGCGTCCGTCCGGCAACATCTCGGGCCAGAGGTGATCGGCTTCGCCTTGCGCGGGATCGGGGCGCGTGAGCACCTCCACCGCCCCACCTGACGCCGAGACGCGTTGCAGGCCAGTCGCCACGCTCTCGCTTGCGAGGATGATGGTGCCATCCGGTCCCCAGGTGGCTCCGCTGGGGGCGGCCGCGTCGAGGGTCGCCAGCGTGACGGCCGGCCCACCGGTCACTGCCACTTTCTTCAACGTGCCTTGGCCGTCCCTGAATCCAATCCACTGGCCATCAGGGGACGTGAACAAGCCGAACGGCCGGCCTGTGAACACCGCCACAGGCGAGAGGGCATCGAGCGCACGGACGAAAATCTGCGTGCCGCGGTTTCCGATATATGTGAGCCTTGAACCGTCGGGCGTGATGGCGAGATCGCGGTCGTTGTAGCCGACGCTCACCTCCGAGGTACCCGAGGACGCGACCTGCAGACGCGAGACCCGGGGCGGCGGTTGGCGCATGGCGACCCACGTCAGCGAACCCACAATCGCGCCACTCGCGACGATCGCCGCGGCGCCGACGAGCACGACGCGCCGCCACCGCGCCACAACACCTGGAGCGGCCGTCGGCGACACAGCCGTCTCGAACGCGCCTTCCAGCGCAAGCCGGACGTCGCCAATGGCCTGTACCCGCTGTCTGGGATCTTTGTGCAGGCAGCGTTCGAGGTAGGTGCGCAGCGCGGGCGACAGCCTCGCCGGCAGCCTGGCCCAGTCTGGCTCGCGCTCGATGACGCGTGCCAGTGTGTCCGACACACCTTCCCCTTCGAACGCCCGCCTCCCGACGAGCATCTCGTAGAGCACACAGCCGAAGGCCCAGATATCCGTGCGTGTGTCCACCGCCTTCCCACGCGCCTGCTCGGGACTCATATACGCTGCCGTGCCGAGGATGAGGCCGCCTCGGTCGGATGCGCGCTGAGCGTCGGCGAGTCGCATCATATCCACGCTCGCGACGCTTGGGCGATCGAGCGCTTTGGCCAGCCCGAAGTCGAGCACCTTCACCGTGCCGTCCTCGCGGACTTTGATGTTCGCAGGCTTGAGGTCACGATGGACGATCCCCTTCTCGTGAGCAGCCTCCAATGCTTCGCAGATTTGCTTTGCGATCTGCAACGCTTCATCGATTAGAATTGGACCACGACCGATGCGATCGGCCAGGGTTTCGCCTTCCACGAGTTCCATGACCAGAAAACGTGAACCGTTTGCTTCCTGAAGGTCATGAATCGCAGCGATGTTCACGTGATTTAGCGAGGCCAGAACCTCCGCTTCGCGCTGAAAACGTGATACGCGTTCCGAATTGGACGAGAACTCTTCGGGCAACACCTTAATGGCCACGTCGCGCCTTAGTCTGGGATCACGAGCGCGATACACTTCACCCATGCCACCTTTTCCGAGCAACGAGGTGATTTCATACGAGCCGAGGTGTTGGCCAAGTTGAAGTGACATTAGTTGCGGGTCATTGTATGGAAGCGCGCCCAGCCACGCAATGAAGTTCAAGTTGACGGATAACCGCCAAACCGGAGAGAACCCAATTGGAGAAGGTTTGCAGATCAGGCGATACCGAACTTCCGACTGAGACAAAGCCTCTGATGGAATTATGTAGCATCGGAGGCGGTTCGGTAGGTCTTCAATAGCTGGCTCCGCATTCCAGCGCCACATAACGCCGAACGCCACAGAAGAAATCTTATGTGGTCCGCTACATAACAATTCGTAGGCCGGGCCGCGTCCATCGACGAAGTCACCGGTGGCCACTCTTTAAAGTCGTGATACGAGTCGTCGGAATACGGTGGCCCGGGCCGGGCCTTTCCGCGCAGAATTGACCCGTGGCCGGACCGATGCGACGAACGGCGCTCGAGCTGGGCGGGCTCGCGCTCGTGCTCCTCGGAACCTTCGCCGCCTTCCGCGGCGCGCTCGGAAACCCCTTTCACTTCGACGATCGCCTCTTCCTCGAGAGCCCCGACGTCACGGAGCCGGGAAATCTCGGGACCATCCTCTCCCTCCAGCAGACCCGCCCGCTGGCGTACCTTACCTTCTTCTGGAATTACCGCGCCGGCGGCCGCAACCCGCGCGGCTACCACGCCGTGAACCTGCTGCTGCACCTCGAGTCGGGGCAACTCAGGTTCTGAGAACGGGCTTTATGTTAACTTTGCGCGATGTTCCTCGGTCCTGGATGAGTCCGACTCTGCGGATTATACGCCAGGTCCATTGGAAGCGCGAAGAACCTAGCCGTGAAATCGTGAGATTTTGCGGAAGAATCCTACCGCGAGGGAGTGCCCTAATGCCCCATTAATACCTCCAGTCGGCTTCCTCTACCGCGGGAGAGATTGGCGGAGCGCGGGAAGGCAGGCCAAGGCAGTCCAGGATTTTGCCAATGGCTTCTGGAGGATGGATGGCTGCCACGATGCGCATCCGGCCAAAACAGCGAGGGCATTCCAAAACGTCCAGAGCGAACACTCGGCGCAACAATTCGGACCATGAGTAGTTCCGAGGGTGGCAGCCGCGTCGCTTGTGGGAACTCTTCGCCTCGGGACGAGAATCGAGTTTCTTGGCAGCGCAGCCAGGGTGAGAAACGACATCGCCGGCAGCGGTGTGCGAAGGAACGACGCTCGGTCGCCACCGCGCGGAAGGGGCAAGAACGCCATGATACCTGACGAGGTTGAACCGGGGGGCGGCACAAGGGAAGCAAGCTTCTCGACAAGCTCGATGGACTCGAAAATCACGTGGCTGGTTCCGTCCCGCCAGCGCCGCTTGAGGCGGTACAATAGCCGGCCATCCGGCAAAACCGACAGACGCTCGGTGGCCACCGCGGGGCGAGCGCAGTAACGGCAGAGTCGCTCCAGCCGCACTCGATCGCGCGCGGGAATTGAGACATTGGCGTGCAAGTTGACTCCTGACACGCGGGCACAGCGGGAGCCAGCGGGGAAGGCAAAGTCTTCCGAGTCGATCCCCGCGCCCACCCTTGTCACACGCCGGCCGGCGCGCCGGCCAGTCGCGATCCGCCCAGATACCGAAGCTCCGTAGAGTTCGGCAAGCAGCGGGCGGGCGTTGGCCTTCAGAGAAATTTTCTCAGCGAGGCTGCTTTTCGTGGCGTCAGAGAATGTCCTTCTTGTACTCTTTAGCTTAGTTCGGCCGGTCAATTTCCCGGTTCGGAGTCTGCCCTTTGCGGCCTAGCAACATTTGATGACGGAAGCACCGGGAGTTGTGAGAGTAATGGCGATTTATCGCCAGTTGTCCAAAAATTGGGTCGAGATTCTATGCACAAAGGCTGGAACGCGGCTTGCCCCGTTTATCCGGCGCTTGGGTATTATTCAGACGAATCCGTGAAATCCTTGAGTCCAACCTTACGCAGACCCTGTAAAAGCTGTTCCACAATCGACGTGTCCGCGAACCATTTTTCAGCATCTTCGCGGTAGTATTTCAGGTCGAGATATAGCGGTTGGTGCTTACGCACCAATTCGATGGCCGCGCGCGCCATTTCTTGGTGATTGAGCTGGCCACAGGCCGCGGCAATCCCCATTTGCGGCCAAGGGTCCTCGGGCATATTGATTTTCTTTACGACTTGTAACGCTGCTTGGTATTCGCCTTTGCGATAGTGATTGTAGAAATAAGGCAGATAACACCAGTCAGGGTAATGAGGGTTGAGTGCCATGGCACGCTGCACGAGGGCTAGGCCGCGCTCCATTCGCCGGAGAAAGCGATCAGCAAACCCAAATACGCTCGAGTGTGGCTGTTGCGGGGATTGAGCGCCATCGCGCGCTCGGCGGCGTCACCAAACGCGGTATAGTCCTTTGCAAAGAAGTGCGCCTCAGCAAGCTGTTGCCATCCCAACTGACAGGCGGGATCGATGGTTACGGCACGCCAGGCAGCTTCGAGAGCGCGCTCCATTGGTCTTTCCAACGGATTTAGACGGTGCACATATTCCCAGCAGAATAGGTTGGAAAGGCACGCCCAGCGTCTGCATGGTTGGGTTCACGGTCGAGTACGCGCTCGAACGCCGCACGGAGCCTGCGTGCTCCTCAGCTTTGAGTTGCAAGACGTAGTCAACCATCCCATACTAATTGCGATGCGCTCGCCTCTTCCAAGGGTTTTTCCCGGGTGGCAGTCGCCAGGGTGCGGGCGATTACGCCGTGCCCACCCGACGTCGCTACAATTCGGTCCGTCACATCGTCCAGGGTTTCAAATGGACGGCCCGCACCGAGTTCGCGGTTCTAAGTTCAGCCCAAACTGTTATCCGCCTGCGGCGTCCGCGAGTTGCGCGTTGACGCGAAGGCGTCCCCCTTTGCGAATGCTCCCTTGACCACGAAGCGTGCGCCCATTCCCGCCGACGGCACGAATATCTGTCTATCGGCTTTTGTAAGTCATTGCGGAGTTGTAGGCCACGACCCGGAAATACGGAAAGCACAGAGCGCGGCCGTTACGTCTTCGGTTAGCCCGTCCGCGAGCGATTCCAATTCCTTGTCGGACGCGATGCCTTGAACGGTAAAACAGCAACCCAGAGCCCTTCTTCAGCGCGAGCGGCTTCCGCATCAGTAGTAGGGACGACCCGTGGAGGGGAAGACTTGCCCCATACGACGCTACGTTTACCCAGCAAATCTGCGCGGATGCCTGCTGTGCTTTGATAGCGAAGATTGCGATCTTTCTGGAGGGCCGTCTACGATGCGATTCGAGTTCTAAGCCATCATACTCAACTAAGTGACGCAAAGGTTCTGGTGCACGGTCTAGGATTGCTTCCCGACGACGCCGCTAGTGGCTCCTTTGAACGCCAACTGTCCAGTCGCCATTCATGGAGAACTAGGCCGAACGAAGATGTCGGTTGGGCATCCAAAACTTCTCCACGAACTTGCTCGGGTGACATGTAAGCCTTTGTGCCCATCACGACCAGCATGGTGAGTTCGATTTCGCTTCCACCAATTGCGGGTCGTTACCGTGACCTCATCGACCGGCTTCGGATTCAATTTGGCCAGACCGAAATCCGAATCTTGGCGTGGCCACGCTTAGTAACGAAAATATTCGCAGGCTTGATGTCGCGTGCACGTTTCCAGCTGGTGGGCATCCAAACCATCGGCCATCTCGGCACCCAAGTCCAAGACCTGCGCCAAAGAGAGCGGACCCCTGGCGATGCAGTCCTTCACATGTGTCCGTCGAAATCTCCATGGCCATGAAGGCCGCTGTTTTCCTTGCCGATGTCTGGATGGTGCAGATGTTCGGATGATTTACAGTCGAAGCGCCTTGGCTTCGCGGCGAAACCGTTCTAAGGCCGCCCGATCACGGGCTAACGCACCAGGAGAGAAACTTAGGCTACCAAGCGGCGCAACCGGATGTCCTTCGCCTTGTGCACCACGCCCATGCCACCCCTGCCCAACTTCTCAAGGATGCGGTAGCGCGAAATCGTGACCCCGAGGAGCGCGTCAGGTCCTGCCATATTTCAGCCAGCTATTTCCCTTACAGCTTGCCCGGCCTGTTCCGCCACCATTTACGAGGCGTACCAGTCGGCCGAATCTTGTAGTGTTCGATTTAGTTCGCCGGCACTCATTGGAGCGCCTTTGTCTTTCACGAAGAACACGCGAATTTAGCCGGTTTGGTTTGGCTCTCATTCCGCCCAACAACTGCACATTAGAGGGACCTTCATAGAACGTCTGACCGGGTGTCAGAATCACTTCCTTCCCGCCCCTCACCTGCATCACGATCGAGCCTTCCAGCACATACTGAACCCTTGTGCATTGTGGCGATGTGCTGGATCCGTGCTGCCCGGCGGATACTCCACGGCGATCATCACACCTTCCTTGCCAGGAAACTCCGTCAGGTCTTTCGACAGCAGCGGCGTCACCTTCGCCTCTTTAGTCTGCAGCGGGATGACACAAGACATACCAGCATCACGACCAGTTTTGTAATCTCATAAGCAAACCTTTCGTTTGAACGGACCACTAAGATTTCATTGCTTATATGAGTCAGCTTCAGTTACGCGTAGCAGCCCAACCGGTCTCTGTCTACAACTCCACTAGTGAGCGGCTGCCTCCATTTTCGCTGCGGGCTGAGTGAGCCAGGTTTCAATGGTTTCGCCAAGTCGCGCACCCTTGCCGGGGGATAGCCTTGGCTTATCGACCCGCACGCCGGAGTATCGCCCGTTCGGGTGGTGATGACCTCCCGAGGGTCATTGAGCTGGGCCAAGCGCGGGCGTATCAGTTCATCCAGGCGAAACGGTTCCGGCCTCGTAATTTCGGCAAAACAATCCTGCCATTCACGGCGCTTCCACCGCCAGCTGCCACGGCACTCGCCACATCGTTAGTCGTCATCGCCGCAAAGGCACGCTCGGCAGGGCACTTGCGGCCCTTCATGGAAATGCTGCGGCAATGCCCTTGATAATTTATAAGACCCGCGATGTCGCTGGGACGATGCAGTAAGGAATCGTTGAATTCTCCATCAGCTTCTCGCGTGCGCCACCCTCGCGTGGAAATAGCCGCTTTCGTACAGCCGTTTATGCCCACCATTTGACCGATAATGCGACGAAGTGCTTTACGCCAGCGCACGCGCCCGGTACTCGGCTACAATTGCCGGTCCACGTTTCAAAGAACCTCAGCGCCGCCGAATATTCGTAATAGGTACAGTTTGATGTCTCTTCATCCA
This sequence comes from uncultured Acidobacteriota bacterium, assembly GCA_963827655.1. Taxonomy (GTDB): domain Bacteria; phylum Acidobacteriota; class UBA6911; order UBA6911; family UBA6911; genus CAWHCF01. The sequence goes on along the minus strand of CAWHCF010000008.1, from coordinate 313 downwards.
TCACCTGAAGCACCTTCCAGAACTTCGCCCAGTCCCTCGCCCGTGTGAAGGGCGTTTATGCTGGATTTGGGCCACGCCGCCATTGCTTCCCCCCCCTGCTGGCTGCAGCTCGGGTAATCAAGCTTTTATCAGATTATTCACTGCCACCGATCATCATTATCATTTTCATGGTTGCCACGTCTGTTTTCCATGATCTCGCGTCTCTTCTGTCAGGTCAACAAATACGATCAGAACAAACACCATTGTTTAAGTTCCTGGCAGTTGCTTAACCGGACAAATGCTCTTGCTGTTGGCAAACGTGGTTGCGCGAAGC
>CAWHCF010000007.1:0-93375 GCA_963827655.1 uncultured Acidobacteriota bacterium | reverse complement strand
CTGAACACGGGCGGGGAAGTGTGGCCCGACCGTGTAGACGATGGCCGCCTCTTCGGCGATGCCAAACGGGAGAAGTGGTTCGATCCGAGCGTCTTCCGCCGCGTCGATTGCAACATTCCGGGCCGGCTCGACCTGTGCCATTACGGCAACGCCGGTCAAGGCATCCTGGAGTCGCCCGGGGCTCGCAACCTGGACCTTTCGGTCTACAAGAACTGGCGGCTGCCGTTTATTGGCGATGAGGGAAAACTCCAGTTCCGCGCCGAGTTCTTCAATGCTTTCAACACACCGCAGTTTGGTGTTCCGAACGGCATTGGGTTCACCAGCATCAATTCGTTCGTCCCGGACGCTCCGCGCATGGGCGAAATCCGGAGCTTGCGGGCTTCGATGCGCGTGATCCAGTTCGGGATGAAGCTCTACTTCTAAACGCTGCCTCTTAGTGTTTCTTCGAGTCTTTGAGTCTTGGTGGTTGGTTTTTGTTCACTAACCACCAAGACGCGAAGACGCCAGGAAACGCGAATCTTTCCCGTAATGGTGCGACTTGGACTTGACACCATTGCGACCGTTAGCTACATTTCCTGCATCATTTTCAATTAAATCCCTGGCCCGCGGACTTGAGAGGAGCTTTTTTGTATGAGGAGATTGGCTAATTTTGTATGCGCGATGCTGCTTCTGCCCATTTTGGTTCTGGCGCAATCGACGACTCAGTCGATTCAGGGCCTGGTCACGGATTCTACCGGTGGCGTGGTTCCTGGCGCGGCCGTCATCCTGACCAACACGGGCACGGGAGTCGCGCGCACGGTCCAGACGAATGAAACCGGAAACTATAGCTTTCCTTCGGTGCAGGTTGGTAATTACGAAATCAAAGTAGAAATGCAAGGTTTCAAAGGCGAGACGGTAAAGGGCCTCCGGGTCGAGACTGCGGCGCAAGTCCGCCAGGATATCCGGCTGGAAATCGGGCAGGTCTCGGAAACCGTCGAGATCTCGGCCGCCGCCGTTACCCTGAACACGGAAAACGCCACCGTGGGCGGCGTGATCGAGAACAAGCGCATCATCGATCTTCCGCTCAACGGCCGCAACATGGTTCAGCTCGCCGTGCTCGTGCCGGGCGTGCAGTATGGCATCCGCACCGGAACCGCCGATGGTCTGGGTGGGTTTCCCATTCCCGGCCAGGGCTTCTCGGTGATCGCAAACGGCCAGCGCGAAATCCACCAGTTTGTCTCGCTTGACGGCGTAGACGCGAAGGACCCGCGCATTCACATCACCAACTTCGTCCCTTCGATCGAGGCCATCGACGAGTTCAAGATCCAGACCAACGCATTCACCGCAGAATATGGGTTCGCCGGCGGCGCTCACACCGCGATCACGATGAAGAGCGGCACCAACGCCTTTCACGGCACTCTGTTCGAGTTCCTGCGCAACGACGTCTTCGACGCCGAGAACTATTTCCTGAATTTCGAGCTTGCCCCGGGACAGCAGCGGAGGAAGAAAGACACGCTGCGGCGCAACCAGTTCGGCCTGGTCCTGAGCGGCCCTCTCACGATTCCCAAGCTATACAACGGCCAGAACAAGACCTTCTGGGCTTTCAACTGGGAGTCGCGGCGCGAGCGTGTTGAAGCGGTTCAGGAAACCTGGTGGCCGAACGACGCGTTCCGCAGCGGCGACTTCTCCGAGCTGCTGCGCGGCACCGTCAACCCGGCGACCGGCCGCCTTTTCCGCAACCCGATCGTGATTTACGATCCCGCTACCGGCCAGCCGTTCGCGAACAACGTCATTCCGCAGTCGCGCCTGCATCCGGGCTCGGTGAACGTAATGAATCTCTATATCCCGAAGGCGGAATTCCGCCCGGTGGACCCGCTCGACATCAGCGCGCGCAAGGGCGTCAACCAGCCGATCGACACGAACTTCATATTCGCCCGCGTCGACCACCACTTCAGCGAGAAAGACTGGGTGTTCGGCCGCCTGGCCATGGATCGTTCGGGGCTGACCTCCACCAACATCAACCCGAACCTCCCGGTGTTTCGCGACTCGGATGTGTCGAACCTGGCCACCTCCTGGATCCGTACGATCAATCCGACCATGATCAACGAGGTGCGGGTGGGGTTCAATATCTCCGACGACCTGACCTCGAATCCGCGGACCGACGACGAGAGCTTCGACATGGACGCGCTGGGCGTCGGCCAGATCCGGGTCTTCGGCGATAACAACCGCAAGCTTACGCCGCGCGAGCACGGAATCCCGCAGTTCGCCGGTTTGGCATTCACGCTCCAGGAGCTGACCAACGGAAACGGCTACGACGCCATGGACACCATCCAGGCCGGCGACCATTTCACCTGGATCCGGGGCAAGCACAACATGAAGTTCGGGTTCGAGATGTACCGGATTTCGATGGAGCGCGGCGCCGCCAACCTGGAAGAGGGCCGCTATACATTCAGCGGCAACCAGAGCGGTCTGGGTTTCGCCTCGTTCCTGCTCGGCCTGCCGAGCCAAAGCGAGTCGGCGGAAGGGATCCCGCTTACCTTCCCGCGCTCGAACCGCTGGGGCGCCTACATCCACGACGACTGGAAGGTGTCGCCCAGGCTTACGGTCAACCTGGGGTTGCGCTTCGATTTCAACGGCGTTCCCATCGATGCACAAGGGCTGTGGCGCACCCTGGATTTCCCCGGTGTCGGAACTGAGGTTGGCCGCGGCAAGGGCTACCAGACTCCCGGCGGAGCCACGATCCCGACGATATTTCCGGAGTTCGTCGACGAGCGCGGCGCCGTCCAGCTCTTCCAGCAGGACGTGAAATTCTTCATGCCCCGGATAGGGATCGCCTGGCGCCCCACGGAGAAGTGGGTGCTAAGGGTCGGCGGCGGGTGGTTCGACAATATCAACCACCTCAACACCTTCACCATCTTCAACCTGATGCCGCCGAAGTCGGGAAGCCTGCTGTTTGAATCGCCGACTATCATTGCGCAGACGTTGCAGGTCCCGGGGGCCGATGGCGCGACTTATCCGGCCAACACCCGGCAGTACACTCCGGGTACTCCGATCCTGACCCTGAACGATCCGTTTTTCCAGGCTGGCGGTGCGACCGCCACAGTCCGGCCGATCAACCTCTCTTACCTGCCGCCCGATACCAAGGACGGCGACGTCTGGAAGTGGAGCTTCGACCTCCAGCGGGAGCTGCCGAGCCAGTTTGCGCTGACCGTGGGATACGCCGGCTCAAAGGGCTCCCACGTCGGAAACAGCATCGCCAACTTCAACTCGCCGGATCCGACGCCGAACACGAACACGCAGTCGCTGCGTCCGTTCCAGAACGTCTACGATCCCGCGACGCCGCAGCTCGGCGTTCAGGCAATTGGCAACATCCGTTACATCGACAGCTATGGCGAGTCGTTCTACCACGGCCTGCAGGCGAAGGTGGACAAGCGCTTCTCGCGCGGCCTCGCGTTCGGCTCTTCCTACACGTTCAGCAAATCGCACGGGGACGGGGAGAACGGGGGGCAGGAGGGATACATATCGCTCCAGAACGCGCGCGACCGCGGGGTTTCCCGGGCCCGCTACTCGTTCGATCAGACCCACCAGTGGGTCACGCACTTCGTGTGGGAACTCCCGGGCCAGAACCTGCAGAACGGATGGCTGCGGCACACCATCGGCGGCTGGCAGACCAACGGGATCCTCTCGATCCGGAGCGGCTTCCCGTTCACCATCGGACAGGGACAGGACCTGAATACGGGAAACAGCAACGTGCGGCCCGATCGGATTGCTTCGGGCGAGATCGACAATCCGACCCGAGCGCTCTGGTTCGACCCGCAGGCGTTTCAGCGAGTCACGTGCAATCTCCCGACGCGTCCGGACCTCTGCCGCTATGGCAATTCCGGCGTCGCGATCCTCGACTCGCCGGGACAGCGGAATCTCGACTTCTCGATGTTCAAGAACTTTAACATCACCGAGACGGTCAGGTTCCAGTTCCGCAGCGAGTTCATCAACGCCTTCAACACGCCGTACTTCGGCGCGCCGAACGGCATCGGGTTCACGAGTAACACTTCACTTACCCCCGATGGCACCCGCATGGGCGAGATCCGCAGCCTGCGCACGCCGATGCGGATCATCCAGTTCGGTCTGAAGTTGTACTTCTAACCAGTCTCTCACCGCGAAGACTCGAAGACGCGAAGGCTTACACCCTTTGCGTCCTCGGGTCTTCGCGGTAAATCCCTGCCGACAACCAAGAACAGCTCCATCTTCCGGCGGTCTTTCGACGCGTTCAGCCAGCCTATGCCTTGACTTGGATATTGATTCAAACCTATAGTTGCATTTATGGATAAGATCATTCCAATCTCCGAGCTTCAATCGCAGGCGAAGAAGATTATCGAGGGCGTGAAAAAAACGCGGGACCCGGTGATCATAACTCAAAGAGGAAGACCGGCAGCGCTTCTCGTTAACTTTGAAGACTACGAGGGAATGACGGCCACGCTGGAGGAAATGAGCCAGCCCGATTGGAGGGAAAGACTTGCAGAAGCCGAGCGGGACTCCAAAGCTGGAAAGGGTCTGGAGCTAGACGAGTTCAAGGCCAGAAGGGCCAAGCGTGGCAGGAAAGGTTAAACTCCTTCCCCGGGCTGAAAAAGAACTACAAGCCCTCCCGTCCGCCATTCAAGATCAGATCATCAGCAAACTGGAGCTGCTGCGGGATTTCCCGGAGCTCGGACCGGCCATGTTCGATGCCTTTCAGGGATACCGCGCGCTTCTAGCTGCCAGAAACACCTACCGCGTCATATATCGGATCGTTTCCGACGATTTGGTTGAGGTCGCCTACATCAGGCACTGTGCCAGGCAAACCCGTCTGAGGCTCATAAGAAACAAAGGGTAGGCTTGACCGTGTAGAAGACCCACAGCACCGCGAAGACTCGAAGACGCGAAGGCTAGCCAACTTTGCTCTTCGGGTCTTCGCGGTGAATACCTTCCCTTACCTTCTCTCTTCATTAACTTGGTCGAAGCACCGGACACCGTCACAACGGAAGAAACTGAATGGTGTTAATCCACTCTTCAGCTTCCGAGGCTTCCCAGATCGTGATGAATTCTTCGACCGCGACATTCAACGTTAAGTCTTGTGAGAGATAAACACGCCGGGACTGTCTTGCCTGGCCATGAAGGTGACAAAATGCACCGGCATCGTGCTGCGGTCGTGTGTCACAATGATGCGGCCTTCGCTGGCAGCGGCGGCCAAGACGTCAAGATCATTCAGGTCGCGGATGTGCCTCTCATCGGCAGTCGAAAATCAATGGCTGGCTGCCTTCTGAGCACCGCCCGCACGATTCGTTGGTTGAAATCGGCGTCCGCCTGAAATTTGATTTTCATTCAGACGTAGGGGCCGGCGTCCCCTTGCGCTGCTTGTGGGTGACGAGCTTTTGATAGAGCTGAGGCTTGGTGGCCATTAGTTGCTCAAGATGCTTTTGGCGTAGTGCTTCGTACTCAACTTCGCCCTGGCGGAGATATTCATCAATCTCGTCTTGATTGGCGAGGTAAAAGGCAATCGCACCGTAAATCCGTTCCAGGGTGAGCGCAGGGAAATCGTCCAGGATGCTCTCCGGCGAAAGCCCCTTGTGCCAAGCATAGACGACTGAATCGAGCGAAACACGCGTGCCCGTGATCCGATATGCGCCGTTGATCTTGGTGACGTATCCTTTGCTCATAAGTCGGTAAACTCTCCTAAGCTCATCCTAATGGCCATTCTATCGCCTCAGCTTTGCGCTGCCAAGATCAAGAGCATGGCCGTGATGAATAACTATCCACATCAGCGAGCAAAGACGCAAGAAGCTGCTGACGACCCAGTTACAGCCACGAAGCCTTCCCGGTTTTGCCCAGCGCCACAAGAAAAATCGCGCTCTTTCCCGCCGCATGAGGCGAGAAGAAATCCGTCACCTCGTCGTCATAAAACGTCAATCCCGTCGCTCCGAGACGCTGCGCGTACGCGGCGAGGTAGAGCCGCCCGCCTATGATGCCCGCTTCCAGCTGCGTCGCGCGATAGCCGCGATTGCCGAAGCGGTCGAGGATTCGATTCAAATCGGCGAGGAAGAAGATCGCCGCGCTGCAGTCGGCGGGGAGCGCCTGTTCCAGGCCCAGGTATCCCGCCCTGGCGCGGAAGTCCCCCGGCTGGAGCAGCTCGAGCGCCCACGGGCGCCGGTGCAGGACATATGAGCCCGGCTCAAGCCCCTCAACCGCGTGGACGATCACGTACAGATCGTTGAGCTGCGAGCCGGGAGGATTGACGAAGTCGGCCGGAACCCCCTGGGTCGCGTGAAAGAGCGCCGTCGAGAACTGGGCGAACGAAATCGATTCGCGCGCGAACTGGCGGCTCGAACCGCGCCGCAGGATCACTTGCTCGATCGAGTCTTTCGGCAACTCGTCTTCCCGAATCGGCTGCAGAGGAATCACGCCATCAGGCGGCTGCGGCGCAGGGCTCGCGAGCGTACCCTTGCGCCACTCGGCGACTTCTTCGGGATTGGCCAGGCTCGAGGCGGCGTGCATCTCGCGCATGGCGGGGTAATCTACTTCGCGTCTCGAATAGGGGAGGGTCTCGAGCGAGAGCGATGGAACCGAGCCCGTGAATTCGGCGGCTGGCGCCGGACTCCGGCCCAGCGGCACCAGGTTCAGGGCGACTTCGCGATCGGTATCCAGCCCCAGCAGGTGGTTGACCTCCGAATCGACGAATCCGTTCAGTACTTTCGCCGGCAGATTCCTCCCAGCCGCGATGGCCAGCAGGTTGGCCAGGATGGTTCCGTTGTCCCATCCGAAGTGCCGGTAGGTTCGGGCCTGGTATTTCCAGGCATTGCGCCAGTACGTTCCGGTGCAGACCAGCGTCACGGGAGCGTGCCGGACCGATGCTTCGCCCGCCGCGGCCCGGACCAGGCATCCCCGGTAATCGCCGGCGCGAAGCCGGCGCAGCGCAGAGTCGGCGGGATCGTAAATATAGACACCGGCGTCGAGATCCTTCAGGTCGCCGCAAACGGCATAGAGTTCCACCGAATACAGCGCGCCGGTGCAAGCGGCGGCGCGAAATTGAATCTCGCCTCCCGAGTAAGCACGGCGCCGCGTCAGACCGGCCGAGTAGTGCAAAACCGCGGCGAGATCCTCGGCACTGACCGGAGCATCCGTAGTCGTGTCCGGCTGGGCGAGACCGATGACCGAGAGCGCCGGGCGTCCCGTTTGAGCGATATCTTTGGGCAAGAGGATGGGCTCGAGGGAAGGGTAGACCTTGAACGGCCTTGGCCGGTTCGCCCAATCGAGGAAGTGCGGGTTGGTGCGGACGCTCTGATACGAGTGCTTCGTGCCGTCGTGGTACTTCCAGGCATATTGAACATTCTGGTTTGACATGCTGTTCATTGTACAATCCCCCGGCGAGGTGAAACCATGAGACTAGCGGGTAGGATGAGCCGGCTCGGCACCGAAACGGCCTTCGAAGTCCTTGCGCGCGCGCAGGCGCTCGAGCGTCAAGGAAAGCACATTCTGCATCTCGAGTTGGGCGAACCTGATTTTCCTTCTCCCGATTCTGCCATTGAGGCCGGAGTTGACGCTCTCCATTCGGGCCTGACCAAGTACACCACGTCCCCGGGATTGCTGGATCTGCGCACCCAGATCGCCGAGATCGAAGGGCCTCGCCGCGGTCTCCGATTCTCTCCGGATCAGGTCGTGGTTACACCCGGTGGAAAACCAATCATGTTTTATACCATCCTGGCCCTGGTCGATGAAGGCGATGAAGTTCTCTATCCGGATCCCGGGTTTCCGATTTATGAATCGATGATCGGATTCGCGGGCGGCACCCCGGTGCCGTATCCGCTGCGAGAAGCCAACTCTTTCCAGATTGATTTCGATCATATCGAGGCCCATCTGACGCCCCGCACCAGGCTGGTCATACTGAACTCCCCCAGCAATCCCACCGGAGGAGTCGAATCGCGCGAGAGTCTGGCGCGTCTGGCGGAACTTCTTCTGCAAAGAAACGCCTGGATCCTGTCCGACGAGATCTACAGCCACTTCATCTTCGAAGGGTGCCATGCGTCGATTGCGAGCTTCGACACGCTTGCTTCCAGGACCATCATTCTGGACGGATTTTCAAAAACCTACAGCATGACCGGCTGGCGCCTGGGCTTTGGTCTCATGCCCGCGGAGCTGGCGCAGCGAATTACCCAGCTGGTCATCAACTCGGTCTCGTGTACCCCGGTATTCACGCAGAGAGGCGGACTCGCCGCTCTGTCGACTCGCGAGCAGACGATTCCTCCCATGATCGAGGAATACCGCCGCCGCCGTGAAGTCGTTGTGGACGGTCTGAACGCGGTGCCGGGCGTGCGCTGTCAGAAGCCCGGAGGCACTTTTTACGCTTTTCCGAACGTCAGTTCGTTCGGCAAGACTTCCAAGGAAATCGCCGACTATCTTCTGGATCAGGGGGGTGTCGCCTGCCTGGCGGGAACGGCCTTTGGCCGCGAAGGAGAGGGCTATCTGCGGCTCTCGTTCGGCACTTCAATGGAGAACATCCGCGAAGGGCTCAAGCGCATCGGAGCAGCGCTGAGCAAATACCACTAAGACACGAAGACACAAAGAAACGCTAAGAATCTCGCAAGGAATGAGGTTGCAATGACCATCAAATGCGTTCCTCTATTTCTTTTGGCGTTGTCGTCCGTCGCTCTCACGCCTTTCAGCGGCTGACGCGGCGCATCCTCTCGATCCGCTCGGCCAGGAGGAAATCGCCGCTGCCGTCGAGATATTGAAAGCCGGCGGCAAGGTGACAGACGCCAGCCGTTTTCCGATGATTGTGCTGCATGAGCCGCCGAAGGACGAAGTGCTCAATTATCGGCCGGGCAGCGCGATGCGCCGGCAGGCCTTCACGGTGATCTACGAGCGAGCGGCCAACAAGACGTTTGAAGCCGTCGTGGACCTCAAGGGCAGACGTGTCCTCTCGTTCAAAGAGATTCCCGGCGCGCAACCGCCGATGCTCCTTGAGGACTACGCGCTCATGCAGGAAATCGTACGCGCCGACCCGCAATGGCAAGAGGCAATGCGCAAGCGCGGCATCACCGATTTTGGGGGCGTGCAACTGGACCCCTGGTCGGCCGGTTATTTCGGCTTTCCTGAAGAAGAAGGGAGAAGAATCTTCCGCGCCGTGCCCCACTACAAAGGAACTGCCAAGAACGCTTATGCCCGGCCCATTGAAGGCGTGGTTGCTTTCGTGGACGTAAGCGCCAGGAAGGTCCTCAAGCTGGTGGATACCGGCGTGGTTCCGGTTGCCACTGCAACCTATGACCTGGACGTCAAGTCCGTGGGCCGGCTGCGGGAAGCGCCCAAGCCGCTCGAAATCGCGCAGCCGCAGGGCGCGAGCTTCACTTTGAACGGCCACGAAGTGAGCTGGCAGAAATGGAGGTTCCGCTACGCGCTACACCCGAGGGAAGGTCTCATCCTCTACACTGTGGGCTACGAGGACGGAGGAAGAGTGCGCCCGGTGCTCTACCGCGCTTCTCTTTCAGAGATGGTGGTGCCCTACGGCGATCCAGGCCCGACCTGGTTTTTCCGCAACGCCTTCGACGCCGGAGAGTACAACATCGGCCGTTCTGCCAACGCTCTGGAGCGGCTGACGGACGCCCCCAACAACGCCGTTTTCCGGGATGTCATCTTCAACGATGACAAGGGCCGGCCGCTCGAGGCACCCAGGGCGCTGGCCATGTATGAGCGCGACGGCGGGCTATTGTGGAAGCATTTTGACTTCGACAGCGGACACAACGAGTCGAGGCGGGCGCGGGAACTGGTGTTGTCCTGGATCGCCACCGTGGGGAACTACGAATATGGCTTCAACTGGGTCTTTCGCCAGGACGGGACGCTGGAGATGGAAGCGCTGCTCACCGGAATCATGCAACCCAAGGGGGTAAAATCTACGGCCGTTTCGGGCAATCCACACAACGCGCAGCATTATGGGCACCTGGTCGCCGAAGGCATCGCGGCCGTGCACCACCAGCATTTTTTCAACTTCCGGCTGGACCTGGATGTGGACGGCACTGGCGGTAATACCGTGGTCGAGATGAACACCGAAGCTCTCCCGCCCGGACACGAAAACCCGTATGAGAATGCTTTCGTGATGACAGAGAAGCCGCTGCGGCGGGAGCAGGAAGCCCAAAGGATGTGTGATCTGACCTCGAGCCGCAAGTGGAGGGTGATCAACCCCTCGACCCGAAGCTCTCTAGGCCAGCCGGTAGGCTACATGCTTGTGCCAGGCGAGAACTCGGAATCGTATGCCGCGCTGAGCGCCTCCGTCCGCAAGAGAGCAGGCTTCCTCAACGCGCACCTCTGGGTTACTCCATACAACGCCGAGGAAATCCACGCGGCCGGCTACTACATCAACCAGAGCAAAGGCGGCGAAGGGCTCACGAAGTGGACCGCCGCAAACCGTCCCCTGGAGAATCAAGACGTGGTTTTGTGGTACACGATGGGAGTGACCCACATCGCCCGCCCGGAGGAATGGCCCGTCATGAACGTGCACCGGGCGGGGTTCAAGCTGATGCCGAACGGGTTCTTCGCGCGCAATCCGGCGCTTGACGTGCCGAAACCCGAGTAAAATTGGGGACAGGCTCCCAATTGCGTTATTAAGAACGGCCAAACGACTGGATCTTCTACCACGCAATTGGGAGCCTGTCCCCGAATTTCACGCGCTAAGGTTCGCCGAGCGTCTTCACCATGAAGCGGGTCGGGAGCGGCTCGTCGTCCACGTAGAAGACATGCTCGCCTCGGCACCTATAGCCGCAGTGACTGTAGAAAGTCTCACCGGAGAGTGTCGAATAGACAAAGATCTCCTTGAACAAGGTGGGTGGAACCAGCGCTTCGAGATGCTGCAGCAGCGCGCGGCCAATCCCTTCCCCCTGATGGTCCGGCGCCACAAACAATAACCGGATCTCATTCATGTCCAGTCCAGCCACGCCGGCGATATCGTTCTCGAGCTCGTAGACTACCAGGTAGTAGAGCCGCGCCCGGCCTGAAATAGATTCCGGGGATTCCGCGTGGAAGAGTTTTTCCAGGGTGCCGGACGGGGTGTGAGTATCCTGAAGGATGCAGTCTCGTATCAGGTCAAAACAGGCTCGAGCATCCTCGGGTCGAAATTGACGGATCATCGCGACGCGGGCTCATACTTGATCCACATCGGGCTGGCCCACGCCATTTTGCCGTCTTCCTGCATGAGCCGGACGTAGTACATGTTCAGAGCCCCCTCTTTCGCCTTGCTGTCGGTCCAGCTGATTTTGACATTCGGCTTCTTCGGTTCCACCGCGTAAACATAGGCGGGCGTCGACCGATCGATCTGCCTCACGATGTCTATGCGCGCCACGGGCGCCGTTCCGATGGCCTGGATATCGAGCTTGGGAGCGGCCCTCGACGTGAACTCGTCCCCCATCATTTTGTCGCCGCAGCGCACGTCCAGGATGATGTTGTCGTTCGCTCCATACGAGTGGCGTTTCTTGAAGGCATCCACTATGGCGTCCCGGGTCGGCTTTTCGGCGTAAACAATACCGTAACTGATGTGGGTGCTGACGTGGTCGCTGCTGACCTGGAACCCCAGCTTGTATCCTTTGAGGAAGGCGTTCCAGACGTACCCCTCCGGTTGAAAACCACCGATGCTGTCCTCCGCATCTTTCGCGGCCTTGGGGGCCTTGGGTTCTTCGTAGTTCTGCCGGTGCCCCTGGTAAATCTCAACCACCGGTTCTACGGCCGGATCATTGTCGCGCCAGTCCGTTCCCATATTGGTTGCCGACGTGTGCGAGGAGCAGATGCCGTCGAAGTGCTTGAGATAGGCGTACAGGTTCTTTATGTCCGGCGACCCGGCTTGAGGCGAGCCGTAGAGCACCTCCTGTTGCTGCGGCGTTCCCATGCGCGGCAGCGGGCGGATGCCGCGCCGCGCGAACATGACATTCCGATGACCGCTTGGAAAGACGACGCTGCGCTCGTAGGTGAACATCGGCATGAAGACCGGCGCATGATGGTAGATGTCCACCTGTTTCTGCGTGAGCCACCAGGTATATTCGCGTCCCACGCCATTGTCGTGATCGCCGGGGCCGATCCAGTCCATCCGAGCCACGTCGAGACCATAGCGCCAGATCTCCTCGAAAGGACCGTCCTGGTCGCGGTGACTGGAGATCTCGGTGTGGCGATGAAACTCGCCTCGCAGGGGCTGATAGGTCTTGCCGCCGACTGAGACTCGGTAGGCGCGAATACGGTTGACGTCTTCGGTTTCGTCGGCGTGCACGGCTTCAGCGGTGCTGCCGTCTCCTTCCGGCCGGACGCTGACCAGGACCGGATTCCTCGGGCTCCCTTCGGTGCTGAACAGCGCGCCATAGAGATTGTTTTTCACGGCGGTGTTTGTACCGCCTGTCCGGCCGTCACTGGAGTAGACGGCCAGCAATCCGTTTCCTTTCATCGGTACCAGCGCGGGACGATTGTCGAGCAGATTTTCGGAACTGGGGAGAAGGATTGGCCCGGACCAGGCGTCTCCGCTGTAGTAAGTCGCATACGACACCCACCGTTCGGTTGCGCCCGTCTTGAGCGCATGCCTGCGGAAGAGCAGCCACAGTGCTCCCGCGCCGTCCGTGCTTATCCGCGGGTAGCTGAGCCGCTGGCGCTCGCTCGGGGGATAGGTCGTGTCGATCAGCTCCGACTTGATTTCGGCTTTCGTCTGGAGCAATTTGCCTCCTTCGAGACAGCGGACGGCGACATTGCGATTCAGGTAAAACGGCGCGCCGGTCTTTCCTTCCCAGCGCGTCCCGTAGTCTTTCCCCCAGTTGGGCTCGGCATCTTCGTAAGCAATCCAGACGCGATCCTGCCCATCGACCGCCATCGTCGGACGTGCCTCGAAACGCGCGGAGGTTGCAACCGGGATGATCTCCCCGGAAGCGTTCGACGCGTTTTCATCCAGCGCCCAGACGTAGACGTCATAGTTGCCTTTGGCATAGGTATCGAAGGCGACGTAAACCTTCCCCTTGGAATCCGCCGCGATGCTCGGCTGCCATTCATTGCCCCGGGGGAAGTCGCGCGTAAGCGGTGTCGATTTACCGCTGCCGCCCAGTCTCTGAGCCTTGATGGCGAAGTCGCCGTTTCCCCAGCTTTGCCAGGCTACCCAGACGGCGCCGGAGCGGGTCGTGGTCGCAACACTGTGGATGTCCGCGCCTGGCTCTGACGTGACGCGCTGGTCGTTCGACCAGCGATTGGCCTTGGTATCGTAACTGCGCGCGTGCAGGTCCCAGTTGCCATTTGTGGCCTGAGACCAGATTACCCAGACCGCGCCATTTCCATCGATTGCGACCGTAGGACGCCAGACGTCCAGGCCTGCGGGCGTCACATCGATCGGCGCCGTCCACTGCTTGCCGTCGAACTTCATCAGCCGGACCTGGTCGCCATGGTTGCGCGTAATCAGCGAATCGAACTTGCCCTTGTTGAAGTCTTCCGCGACTAGCGGGCTGCCGCGAAGGTAGCCAACGTACGCACACCAGACGCTTCCGTCGGGAGCAGCGGCGCAGGCGGCGAAATCGTCCTCGGTGGGGGCGCTGGTCAGCTGCTGGGTAATGGGGACTCGCTCGACCGCGGCCGCGCCGCCGAGAAAGGTTAAAGGGGCGCCAAACTTGAGCTCAGCCAGGGTGAAGGAGAAGTTGCCCTGCTTCGTAGCTACGTCGACCTTGGCCGTTGGCGGCGCCTCGGTGGTGGCATAGAGGACGACCGGCTCGGTCCGCTGATTCGGACCCTGGCCCACGGTACGCGAGCTCAGTCGCCAGGAGTTGCCCGTGATTCGGTCGGTTTTCTGCAGCTGCGCATCTCTCAACGCCATCTGGCCCGGCGAGACTTTAACCTCGCCATCCCAGTCCGTTGACTTGGCGTCCTTCAAGCCCAGCTGGATCTGCAGGGCAAGACCACCCTGTGCCATCGGGACTGACTTCCCCGGAGCGGGCGGCGCATCCCGCTGAGGATTCCGGGTGATGCTGAACGCTCCCAAAGAGACGGCGGCAACGGCAACCATTACCTTGACGGCCAGAGAGGAATTTCTCATCGCGGCACCTCTTTCACACTTGGGCAAGATCGGGCTGTGCTCACTCTATCACTATCCAGTTTGGGTTGTTAAACCTTCGTGTCTTTGCGTCCTGGTGGTATTCGTTTTTCCGGCGAGTTTATGGAATGTAGGCGATCGCATCAATCTCGACGCGAAGTCCCGGCCCCGGTAGTGTTACGACCTGCACGGTGGTGCGCGCGGGCCGGTTTTCGCCGAACATGCGCGAGTAGACGGCGTTCATTTTGGGAAATTCCGCGATGTCGGTGAGGAATACGCCGCAGCGCAAAACGTGATTGAGACTGGATCCGGCAGCTTCAAGTATTGAGGCAATGTTCTTGAGCACCTGCTCAGTCTGGCTTTCTATATCCGGACCTGCGAGTTTGCCGGTTGAAGGATCGGTGGCTCCCTGGCCGGAAACAAAAATCAGACGTTCGAAGATCACCCCTGGCGAGTACGGCCCCGCGGGTTTAGGAAGTTTGTCGCTACGCACAGGCTGGTGGATCGCAGATGAAGTCATCAAGCTCCTCCATGAAGAGTATGGTTTGACGCGCTAACCGCGAAGGCGCGAAGTCCACGCCCCCACGACTTCCCGAGCATCAGGCTTGCCGGTCATCGCACCGCGCTTAGATCGATAGGGATTTCTCCTGTTTGGCCTCTGACGTCGCCCACCTGAAGCGCGAGCTGAGTTGCTGTTTTCGGAATCACGAACTCCACTTCGAAATCCTGGGAGGTTTGGGGGCGCAAGGCCTCGCTGGGATATTTTGTGGGCGGCAGCGCCAATCCATCCACCAGCAGGCGAAAGTAATTCCGACCGACACCGATGCCGTGCGTGTCTCTGCCGACCGTCACTCGAATCGACAAGCGAAGGGTGCGCTTGTCCAGTTTGTAGGGGTCAAGTTTGACGGCAAGAACCTTATACGACGCCACGCCGGCCTTTGCCTCGGGATTGGCGCCACGACTCGGGGCTGGCGCGGCTGTACCGGCCGCTGGAGCCGGATGCCGCTGCACCATGGTTCGCCCGACGGTCTCGACGATCAAAGATTCTCATCTGCCGGAGAGTGACGATCAATCCGGCCACGACCAGGATACTTGCAAGGAGCCAGTATGCCTTACGTCGAAGTGACCCGGTCGGTGATTTTTGACGCGTCTGGATTGGTTCGATCTGCTGCTCGGATGGGCGACGGGCAGCAGGATGCGGCAGCGCGCGCAACGCCTGCACCACTTGATCCACCGAGTTTGAGAAGCCTGCCCGGTTAAACTCGATAATCTGCAGCCCGGCCAGTTGAAACTCGAGCGCGGCGGGTATCGCCCCCGGTTCAAAGCGTAAGGGTATTATCGGGCGTTTGTGATGGTCGGCCAGCGATAGCTCCTTTGCGACATTATCCGATGAGGCGGAACGTGGCGAGAGCACCACGATTACCGCCTGGCACTGGCGGATGGCCTGGCTGATAGAAGCTCCCCAGGCGGCGCCCCCACGAATGTCCTCGCGGTCGACCCAGGCGTCGTACCCGCGCCTCTCCAGTTCGTGAATGAGCCGGTCGACAAATTCGCTATCGTGCCGGGAATAGCTGATGAAGATAGTCATGCTCGTGCGACGGTCAACCTTATATCGCTTCCTTAGGGGAAATGCAAACCCTTGACTCTTCGCGTCTTCGCGGTGGGCGTCGGACCCATGTACTCACTGCCGGACCTGTCCAATGAGCCGGCTTCAAAACAAGTCTACCGTCGATTCCTCACTTCGTGGATAATTGTGACTGTCGGACGGCGAACGTTGCCGATCTCGGAGGATAACAACGAGATGTATAGAAAGCTGATATGGGTGGTGTGCTGCCTTGCGCTCGGTATAGCGCTTCTGAAATGTTCGGGTCGCCAAACCGGAGTGCTGGTGGGACAGGAGGCGCCCGGGTTTCGTCTTCCCGCGATGGATGGCCGGCAGGTTTCGCTGTCAGATTTCCGAGGGAAGGTCGTGTTGCTGGATTTTTGGGCGACGTGGTGCGGTCCTTGCCGCCTCAGCATGCCGCAGCTTGAAAGCCTCCAACAAGAGTATGCCCAGAACATGGTCTTGCTTGCCATCAATCTGCAGGAATCTCCTGAAACGGTACGAGGCTATGCTCACTCCAGGAACCTGAAGTCCCTCGTGCTGTTGGACAGCGAGGGCACAGTCGGGAGTACGTATAAGAGCCGATCGATCCCGATGCAGGTTTTGATCGATCAGGAAGGGGTCGTCCGGCACGTTCAGATTGGATACAGTTCGAGCATGGGTCAGCAACTAAGGGAGGAAATCAACAAACTGCTCGAGGGGCAGTAGGGGCAAAGCAGTAAGCAGTACGCAGTACCAGTGCCATCTGCCTCCTGCTTTCTGCCTACTGCTTTACTCGAATGGAAAACGAAGGGTTCGCTTGCCGGAGCCGTGAGAGCTTGCTTGGACGGCGAGAACCTGATACCCCTGAACCCCGGCCCTTACCTCGGGATGGGTTCCCAGGCTCGCCGCAGGCTCTGCGGCGCTATCTGGCACCGGACTTGCACGTTCCTGCGCCCCGCCCGTCCGAGGGTCTCGCCGCTCAAGGGCTCCCATTTGCTTGAGACCAATTACCAGGCCGGTCACGACGAGTATGGTTCCCAGGAGCCAGTATCCCTGTAGTTGCAAGGACCCGGCCCTCGATTTTTGCTGAGTCGTCGTTTTGTTTGGCTCGATTTGTTCACCAGCCTGGAAACCAGCAGGAAGCGGATAAGGCGAGAGCGTGTGCAGCGCCTGTACGACTTTGTCCACCGAGTCTGAGAACCCCGCTTGAGTAAACTCGATGATCTGCAACCCCGCCAGTTGAAACTCGAGTGCGGCAGGGATCGCGCATGGTTCAAGACTTATGGGGATTATCGGGCGTTTGTGATGGTCGGCTAGCGATAGCTCCTTGGCGACATTCTCCGATGCGGCAGAACGCGGCGAGAGCACCACGATTACGGCCTGGCACTGGCGCATGGCCTGGCTGATCGATGCTCGCCAGGCGGTGCCTCCGCGGATGTCCTCACGGTCGACCCAGGCATCGAAGCCGCGCGCTTCCAGTTCGTGAATGAGCCGGTCGGCGAATTCGCTGTCGCGCCGCGAGTAGCTGATGAAAATAGCCGCGCTCTTCGTTTGCGGGTCGACGGGGATTTCGACCGTCTCGCCCTTCACGTCGCCCACCTGGAGGAAAACCGGAGTGGCTGCTTTTGGAATCAAGAACTCCACATCGAAATCCTTGGCAGTCTGCGGTGGTAAAGTCTCGTCCGGGTATTTCGTGGGGGCCAGCGCCAATCCATCGGCGACCAGGCGAAAGAAATCGCGATTGACACCCACTCCGTTACTGTCTTTGCTGACCGTCACTCGAAGGGAAAACCGAAGGGTACGCTGGTCGAAGCCGTGAGAGCCGCCCTGGACGGCGAGAACCTTGTAGGCTGCCGCCCCGGCCCTCGCTTCAGGATTGGTCCCGGCGCTCGCGACTGCGCTATGAGGCGATGGGCTTTCATGCTTCCGGGCTCTGTCCGTCCGAGGGTCTGGCTCCGCGCGCGGAGATCGCCAATCAAAGACTCCCATTTGCTGGAGACCAATTACCAGGCCGATCGCGACGATCAGGGTTGCCAGGAGCCAGTATCTCTTGTGTTGCAGGGACTCTGTTCTTGATTTTTCCTGAGTCGCGGCCTGGATTGGTTCGATCTGTTCAGCGGGCGGGTGAGGCGGCGGCAACTCGTGCAGTGCCTGCACAACTTCATCTACGGCGTCCGAGAACCTTTCTTCGGTATCCTCCATGATAGGAATTATCGGGCGTTTGTATTGGTCGGCTATCGATAGCTCTTTCGCGGCGTTATCCGACGCGGCAAAACGTGGCGAGAGCACCACCACTACCGCCTGGCACTGGCGCATGGCCCGGCTGGTCGATGCTCGCCAGTCCGTGCCTCTGCGGCTGTCCTTTCGGTCGACCCAGGCATCAATCCCGCGCTCTTCCAGTTCATGAATCAGCCGGTCGACGAATTCGCTGTCGAGCCGCGAGTAACTGATGAAAATAGTCATGTTCTTACGACGATTAAACTCACGTCGCTCCCCATGTGTTGAAGGTCAAGTCCACCTTCCAACAGATCTACCGTCGACTGTTCACCTCTCGATGATTGTGACGATCGGACGGCAAACGTATCGGTCTTAGTACGCAGATGAACGAATCTAGCTTCGCAGAGTTTGCTATCGAGTTGCACGACGCGGCAAGCTTTGCAGCTGAGTGTCAGTGCTTGCCTGAGTGCGGACGTGGCTCATTGAGCCTGTTACGGTTAACGTATCTGGGAGCAGCGCGTAGAGTGCGGTTCGGTATGCTCTGCCGAGGCGCCGAAGGCCCGTCAGTGAGTAGCCCGCCCGTCAGAAGCTGTGAAACAATTCAGGCGAACGGCTCTCGATTGCCCGGCAGCCCTCTGGCTTGATGGACCCGCGCCACAGACCCAATTCTTTCACAGCTTATGAGGGCGGGGGACTGGAAGGCGCATCCTGCTGTTTCCGAAAGTTTCGCATCATGCGGGACGTCGTGGGCGCCGCTTGGCAGAAATGGATTTGATGATGAGCCGGCCCGGGGCCTTCCCATCCAGCGGCCTGGCAGCGGATTTGAGCGCGTGTTCGATCAACGCGCGGACCGCCGGCTGGTCCAGGGTCGCGGCGTTTTCGAGGAGGATGCGGCGGACCTTCTTGCCGTCGCCCTGCAGGAGCTTCTTGGGATCGGGAAGGTTTGCCCCCTGCAGGAAGAACAGGTTTACCCAGCGCGGGTAAAGGGCGATCGAGAAGATCGCATCCGACGGGCGCTCCGTGGGGCCGAAACCGACGACCAGCGCATTGTAGTTGTCGTACACCATCTCGACGGCGCCCGGTAGACGCGCCCGCATTTTCGTGAGCGCGGCCTGGGCCAAAACGCGGATCTCGGGCGGGTACCGGGCGATGAAATCGGCGAGTCGGCTCTCGGGTGACATGTGTTTCATATCCGGCATCGATCCTGCGACGAGGAAGCGCTGACAGTTCTCATGGTCTCTTACTGCTGCCGAGCCTCTGCGGACGCTAGTCCATCAACTTCTGCGCCAGATATACATAGTGCCGCGCCCAGCGCTTGGCGTTGAGTTCCGGATCCGCGTCGTTTGCATGGCCGCCAAACGTATTCTCGTAGTAGAGATAAGGCGCCCCTGCCGCCTTGAGCCGCGCTGCGAACTTGCGCGCGTGCCCCGGGTGAACACGATCGTCCTCGGTGTTCGTCGTGATGTAGGGTTCGGGATACTTCTCGCCCTCTTTCACCTTCTGATAGGCGGAATAGGCCGCGATGAACGAGCGGTCGCCGGCGACGTCCGGATTGCCGTACTCCGCAACCCACGAGGCGCCAGCCGAGAGCTTGTGATAGCGCAGCATGTCGACCAGCGGGCTTTCAACCACGATCGCATTGAACAGGTCGGGTCGCTGCGTCATCGAGACGGTCGTCAACACGCCGCCATTCGATCGGCCATAGATGCCGAGCCGCCGAGGGCTCGTCACCTTGCGCTTGATGAGGTCTTCCGCGACGGCCGCGAAATCATCGAAGGCGCGCTGGCGGTGATCGCGCAGCGCTGACTGATGCCACGCAGGCCCGAACTCGCCGCCGCCGCGAATGTTCGCAATCACGTATGCACCCCCGCGCTCGAGCCACAGCTTGCCCATCTCAGGCAGATACACCGGAGGCTTCGACAGTTGAAAGCCTCCGTAACCGAACAACAGGGTCGGCGTCGAGCCGTTTGCCTTCATCTGCTTAGGATGCACGAGGAAGTAAGGTATTTTTGTGCCATCGCGCGACGTCGCCCAGCTTTGCTCGACTACATGCGTCGACGCCTTGAACCGCGCCGGCAGAACCGCGATCTTGCCTGTCTCTCCTGTCGCTGCGTCCCCCCACCACAGCCTGGTCGGCTGAAGGAAGCTTTCAGATGTGACGAACATCACCGCGCCCGACTTCTGCGCTGCCCGCACGACGAGCGAGGAACCCTTCGGCAGATCGAGTCGCGTCGCCACCCACTTGCCGCGCTTGCGCGCGAAAATCTCGACCGCGCCTTTCACCTCGTCGAGCAGCTGAACGATCACCCGATCGCGCGTGACAGTCACCGCATCGATGGTCTGTTTCGGCCCGGGATGCGTGATGAGCTGCGCCGCTTCATTGCAGGTCGCGGGGTCTTTGGCGACCGCGGCAAGGTCCAATGCCAAGAGGGCGCCCGGCTCGAATCCGGCCCAAGCTTCCTGCATCCTGACAATCAACTGTCCTTCAACCAATGCTTGCAGGCTCGCGCGCTGAGGCAGCGACAACTTTCGGGGCTTGCCGTTGTCGATCAAGTAGTATTCGGCCTGGAAGAATCCGATCCGCCGTTCGGCGATTGTTGCCCTCACATGACCGTCCGCATCCCGCAGGACGCGGGGCACGACGAACGCATCCTTCGCCTCGCCACGGAACACTTCCTTCGCCTGCGTGAGCGGACGGCCGCGCTCGATCACCTTCAGCGTGAAAGCGTAGCCCGATGTCGTTGCCTCCTCCGGCGTCCATGGGCGCGCGACGAGGAGCTTATTGTGGTCGATCCACTCGACGTTCTGCTTCGCGCGATCGAGCCTGAACCCACCATTGACGAACGACCTGGTCACCGCGTCGAACTCCCGGATTTCGACCGCATCCCCGCCACCGTCCGACATATACAAGAGGCAATAGCGGTCTTCCGGCGGCAGACACTCGACCGTTTTCAAGAACCAGTTGCGCCCCTCGGCCTTCGACAGCGCGTCAAGATCGATTAGCGTCTCCCATTCCGGCTTGCCCGCGCGATAGGACTCGAGCGTCGCGTGCCGCCACACGCCGTGTGGATGCGCATCGTCCTGCCAGATGTTGTCGACGCCCTTGGCGCGAAATTCGGGCAGTGAAATGCGATCCTTCGCCGTGAAGATCGCCAGCGCCTCGCGGCGATAGGTTTCATAGCGCGGGTCGCCTTCGAGCCGCGCCGCAGACCGCGCGTTCTCGGTCTTCACCCAGTCGAGCGCCTTCGCGCCATGCACTTCTTCCAGCCACAGGAAGGGATCGTCCGCGTCCGCACTCGCCGCGGTTACGGCCGCGAGCCAAAACGCCATTGCACAGATAAGAAGGTCATACCCCATCGTGTCGTAACCCGATCCAGAGCGCATCTGGTAGTGTGGCTCAGCCATTCTTTAGAGCACCCTGTGGCGACGGGCCAAGTTGGCCCGTCGCAAGTAACCCGTACTCGGTATCGTCTTAGCCTAACAAGTTCAGTATGTGTCCCCCTCGGAAGCCGGACGGGCTTGATAGCCCGTCCGCACATGGATCGGTACGTTTTTGAGACAATCTCTTAGCGGGTCTATTCACTGCCGGGCCTTCGGCCCTGGTTAACAGCCACGCCGGCGGCTGCCATTTTACCTGGAGGATTGCTATAAGGCAGGAATTTTCGCTTCGCTGGAGGACTGAGCGCTCACTGGGTTCTTGCCAGAGTCGTGAGGCGCTCGGCATCCGCGCGCACAGATGGCTGCGCACGCTGTGGAAGGATTAGCTCACGAAAAGGAAGGCAGCGTTAAGAGGTGGACCGCGACGCATCGCTGCGGACTCAAAGATCAGCGGCGTTTCGTTTCGAGCAGCCGGCTGATCCAGGCAAAGGCCAGATAGCAGAGAAGAGCAGTGAGGGCGGCGGCAATCGGAGACGGCGGCGGCGACCCGAAGAACACCTGGGCCTGGAGTACGAGCATCGCAACGCCAAAGACGACCAACCCATAGGTCCCGGTTTTCGAGAGCGGCGTTGTCCGGTTGAAGTAAAGCAGCATGCCGCCGAAGAGGAACCCTGCTTCGAGGACGAATGCGGCCGCTCGATAGTTCCAGAGTCCCAGCCCCACCTTGACGGTATTGGCGTAGAGCGGGAGATCCGGGCGGTGCACGATGAGATCGAGTATCCAATGTGAGAAGACGGCGAGAGCGACAAGCATCGGCGCTCTGATGCCCTGCTGTGGGCGCCGAAGGACCTTGTACGCGATGCCGGCGGCAAGAGACCACAGAAGCGCGGACAAAAGAGCGTGTGTGTACGGCATGTAGTAGAGGTCCAGAGGGTTCGAGGCAGTAATGCCTGGTACGATCCGGACTTCCTCTACTCCAGTCAAGACAAAGATGCCCCAGAAGACGTCCACGAGTTGCACGGCAATGAAGAGTACCCAGAGCGGAATGGTTTTATCCGCGCTCTTTACCGCGAAGCTTACTCCGTAGTGTCCGACGAACATGGCAAGCGGCAGGCAGTAAGCATTAGGCAGTCGGTAGAAAAAACAATGATAGCACGCCCGGCGAGGTGCCGGACGCAGGCGAATTGATTCAGCGTCCGACGCGATCCTCGGCCTACTGCCTACTGATTCTATTCGCTACTTCGCCGGCCTGCTTCACTGAGTCTGGGATTGAAACGCCCCGCAGGTAGTTTCCCGCAAGATAGATTCCCGGAATTTTTCCGAGCTCCTGGTCGATGCGCTCTAAGCGCGCCTCGTAACCCAGGGTGGGCTGCGGAATGGCGCGTTGGTAGCGATGGACCGCCATGATTCGCGGCGCCGCGGTGATCTTCAGCGTGGTCCGGAGATCTTCAAGCGCCGCGTCCACGACTTGAACTGGCCGATCCGCCCCCTGGCTTCCGGTCGATCCTGGTTACCCCACTCCCTATCTGCCTGCGACAGCGTCCTTCCAGCACAGCGCCGCATCGAAGGTGCTGCTGAGCGAGCTCCGACATTAGCCGAGCCCCCGTGCTCACGCATGAGTCAGCTCGCGTGTCAAAAGTCCTCGGGCAACGCTGGTCGTCGCGGCAATTGAAGGGTTCTGGTCGCATTCGGATGGAGGTCATTCATGACTTTACAGCCGCAACGATGAACGACTTATCTTAGTTTTTCGTATTCTCGTTTCGCTTGCACCAGAATCGGTAGATCAGAATCAGCATCCTTCCACAATGCAAAGAAATCTTGATATCGCTTGCGGCTCCTGGGCACATCCCCCGTGACCGCCGATGCCCGCGCCAGACCCAAATGCGCTAATGGGTAGAGAGCAGAAACAGGATTCCAACCCCGGTGGTCGAGAATCTTCTGAAACTCGACGGCTGCCTCAGGCCCCTTTTTCAGTCGCAAGTAAGCTTGGCCGCGCAGGAAATTGGGCCAGAATTGCCCCACGGCTTCATACTGGCTGGCCGGCTGCAACAATTGAATAGCTTGGTCAGGATTGCCGCGCCGGATTTCGACGGCGGCGCGGATCATCGGCAGCCAGACCGCGTGGCTAAGGGTACTCTGGGGATACTTCAACGCGATATCGTTGGCGAGCGACTGCGCCTGGCCGACATTGCCGCACAGGGCCAAAGCCAGGGCTGCCTTCGGCTGCACAGGGAGACCAACCGCGAACTCTCTCGGCGACAGCGCCCAAATCTCCGGCAGCGTCTTCTTTGGCCTGCAGGCAAAAACCGAAGAGCGCGCTTTGTAAGCGCATTCTCGACTGAAATCCTAGCCGCGGGTTCTTTCAGATTGCGCGCCTCAGCCAGCGCGGCGGCGCGCTCAAAAAGTTCGCGCGACTGGCGATGCTGTCCAGCATAGGCCACCGCCTGAGCTTGAAAATCGAGTAATTGATACTCCTCCGATTTTCCGCCGGACCAGTCACGCTGCGCCTTCAGGGCGGCTTGATCTCCGCGGACAAAAGCGATTTGATAGAGCTGCGTGTGGTAGCCGGTGCCGTCTAACTTCTGTGCCAGGCTCGCTCGATCACCTGTTGGGCCTCGTCGAAACGATTAAGACGCATCAATGCCAACCCCAGGTTTCGATAGGGTTGCCACCAATTCGGATCAAGGCGGCTGGCCTCGCGGTAGGGTTCGAGGGCTCTTTCGTACTGACCAGTGTCCCGGTAACAATTACCAAGCAGATAATGCGCATTGGGATAACGCGGGTAGGTTTGGTTGAACAACTCGGTTACTGCAAGCGCCTTATCGAGTTCCCCTGCTACGTTTCTATAGTAGAAAGCAGAAATATGGAGCTTCTCGAGTTCACTAGCTCGGTCCCGTAGCCCAAATGCTCTTCTCGGCGTATTCCGCCGCCAGCCCCGGCTGACTGGTGTTGTTATACGTTGCTGCCAGATAGTGCGTAGGCAAGGGCAAAATTGTGATCCAGTTCAATCGCACGATTGAAGAATGGAATCGCCTCAATCAGTGTTCCCCTGTGGTTTTCCCACCTCAAGTCCCAGGGAGTGAGCTCTGAGTGCTTCCAGCGATGAGGTCGTGGCCTGTTCCAGCGGCGCGTCGAATTTCTGGATCGAACCAAGCGACTCGCCCAGCTTCTCGCGTAACTCGGTGGCCGCCTTTCCCAGCGCCCGCAGCACCTGTTCTTTACCTTCGGCTTCGACCTGCCACCGGGCCATTACTTCGCCGGTTTGGGCGGTGGTGGTCTCCAGAGTAATGGCATAGTTGCGACCGAGATTCGCGATCGAACCGACGATCACGGCCTTTATTCCCTGCCGCCGGCAGATCTCGCGCGCGACGTCTTTCGTCACCCGCTCATCCGGCGAGCGTCCCATATACTGCAGCATCTCGCGCACCCGCTCCTCGGGGAAGAGATTAAGAAAGGGGGTCTGTTCCAATTGCACCGCGAGCGCCTGTTTGAGTGTGCCGTCGAAGACGGCGTCGCCAGTCGTGTTCACGAAGTCGGCCAGCAGCAAAGTGTCTTTCTCAGTGATAACTGGCGCGCGATTGGAGGAGGCGAACCAGGCGGAAAGAGCGATAGCGGCTCCGAGTAGGAAAATCGCGGCGCGAGCGCGCGGCCCAAGGGAATTAGCTAAGTCTTTAGCGCTTGAGGTCGCGCTCTTAACTGAGCTTGTGTCTCAGGCGAGCAACGTCAACCTGCGGGATCAGTTCTTTCACCGGTTGATGAGTGACGGCGGCCGTTTCCGCATAAGCCTCACGCTGATGAACGCGCGCCTGCTTAGCTTCCCACTCCAGCTCTTGCTTCAGGTCCTTGAGATCACGGAGCAAGTCCCCGACGACCTGGTAGCGATGCTCGGGGTCTTTGCGTAGGGCTTTGCTGATGACCCGCTCTAACTCGGGCCGCGCCTCAAGCGAGCAATCTGTCAACGGCGGCGGCTCAGTCTTGAGAATCGCCGCGATCAGGTCTGTCGTCGTGGCGCCGTCGAATGGCCTTTTGCCTGTCACCATTTCATAAAGCACAACTCCTAAACTGAAGATATCACTGCGACCATCCACCTTTTTCCCCTGCGCTTGCTCCGGGGACATGTAGTGTGTGGTGCCCATTAGCATCCGTGTCTCTGTGCTGAATCGTAGCTGCTGTGGCTGCCTGACTCTCGATTGACGTCGCTGGTGATTCAGTGAGTTTGGCCAGGCCAAAGTCCAGGACTTTGACGTACCCATCGCGCCGCACCATAATGTTTTCCGGCTTGATATCCCGATGCACAATCCCAGCCTCGTGGGCCACTGCCAGGGCACTGGCAACTTGAGTGCCTACATCCAGCATCTCGCCCCTTGACATCGGTTTGCCCGCCATCTGCTGCCGCAGCGTTTTGCCGTCAATGAACTCGGTGGCGATGAAGTAGGTGTTGTCCACTTGTCCGGTTTCGTAGACGGTGAGGATGTTCGGGTGATTAAGAGCCGAGGCCGCGCGCGCCTCTCGCTCAAAGCGGCGCACGGGATCCGAATTTTGGGTGAAGGAAGCGGGAAGCACTTTTAGTGCGATCCTGCGCCCGAGCCGGGTGTCCTCAGCCAGGTAGACTTCTCCCATTCCACCCTGACCGAGTTGGCTGATGACCTGGTAGGGGCCTATGCACTGTCCAACCGGAGATTCATGGTGATCATGATTGGCGAGCTCCGCGGCTTCCGCAAAGATTGGTGAGTCCATGAAGCTGCCTTCTCTCTCATGAGCGGCGATCAATCTCTCAGCCTGCTCGCGCAACAGCTCGTCGCTGCCGCAGGCCTGCGCCAGCAAGGCCACCCGCGCTTCCCCCTGCAGCTCCACAGCCTCCTCGAACAAGGCTTCCAGTTTTTTCCAGCGTTCAGGTGTCATCGCTATGTGTTGCTGATCTCGCTGCGCAGCCAAGCCCTGGCCATACTCCAATCGCGCTTGACTGTTGCTGGCGAAATCTTTAGCGCTTCCGCCGTTTCCTCAATCGTCAACCCGCCAAAATACCGCAACTCCGCAATGCGCACCTTCTGCGGGTCCAACGCCTCCAACCTCTGGAGCGCCTCATCTAGCGCAAGCAGGTTAACGTCGGGTCTTTCAGCCGGTCGAACCGCCTCACCGAGCAACAGCCTATAGCTGCCTCCATCTCGCTTAGCTGCTTGCCGGCTTCTGGCGTGCTCTACCAGAATGTGGCGCATCCGCACGGCGGCGATGCCGAAGAAGTGCGCCCGGTTTTGCCAATCCACCCCTTTTTCATCTACCAGACGCAGGTAGGCCTCATGAACTAAGGCACTGCTTGGCAGTGTGTGACCTGGCCGCTCCTGGCGCAGGTAATAATTGGCCAGACGCCGCAGCTCACCATAGACCTGCGGCAACAATTCATTAAAGGCTTCTTGATCGCCGTTGCGCCACTGCTTGAGCAGTTTGGTGATGCTTGCCTGGGAGGACATCGCTGCCTCTGTCCGGAAGCCCGGATGGTCAGGCTGCGGAGAGAGATGAAAGCAAATCAAGACCTACCTTTCCGTCTCCCTCACCTGCATGACATGGTCAATCCAGACTAACACCGCCACCGCGCGACGGGTGTGTTAAGCGTCCTCACTTTCTTTGGTCAATTGTGCCGATTCTAAGTTGCGGTCAAAAAAAATTCAAGTTGGCTGAGCCAATTCGCCGCGAGTTTTCGCCTTCCCGAATGAGTAAGCAGCAAGCGGCGAACGCCCGGCACCGACCACCTCGTCGCGGTAGAGCCTCGACCGGGTGGAGACGGGAAGGCCCGAACTCGTAAGAGTGTTTGGATGCCTGGGAGCCCGTGGTGAAAGTACAGGGGCCGCGCACATGGATAATGTGAGACGAACGCAAGCCACAGAGCGAAGAAGGTCGCAAGTCGGTCGCGTGCACCGTCCCGAGCGCGGAAGCGCGAGTAATGGAAGGAGAGCAACGCCACCCGCAAGACCATACATCCTTCGGGGTTGCGGCGGGTCGCTCGCCACGCGGCCCCCTGTCCTTTCACCGCGGATTCCTGGTGTCCCTTGCAGACTAATCGAACAAAGAATTCTCGACAACTTTGTACCCGAAAGGAGACATCGATGAAACGTAACATTTACCGCATCAGCCTCATTCTGACTGTCCTGCTAGTGCTGGGCCTGGTTGCGTACAATGCGGCGGCTGCTCGGAAGTTTTCGGACTGGTCTACTCCGGTCAACCTCGGGCCCATCGTCAATTCACCATTTGGCGATTTCGCGCCGGCCGTTTCCAAGAAAGGGCTGAGCCTCTACTTCAGTTCGGATCGACCTGGAAGCCTGGGTTCCAGCGACATCTGGGTCTCGCAGCGCAATAGTGTTGACGACCCGTGGGGCGTCCCTGTGAATCTGGGGCCGCCGGTCAATACGTCTTTTGGGGAACGCGCGCCAGCCTTCTCTCGGGACGGTCACTGGATGTTCTTTGTCAGCGAGCGCCCCGGGGGAGTCGGGGGCGACGACATCTGGGCCTCCTGGCGAACGAACATCCACGACGACTTCGGCTGGCAGCCGCCGATCAATCTGGGACCCGGCGTCAATTCCGACACGTTTGACGCGGGTGCGAGCTACTTCGAGAACGAGGAGGCGGGCACGCCGCTGCTCTTTTTCGGGAGCACGCGAGCCGGAGGACCTGGTGGGGAAGATATCTACGTCAGCGCGCAGACGGCGGATGGATCGTTCGGCCCCGCGACGCTCGTATCAGAGCTCAGCAGTCCGCAAGCCGACCGTCGACCCACGATTCGTTTCGACGGCCTGGAGATCATTTTCTTCTCAAACCGCTCTGGCACGCTTGGCGGAGCCGATCTCTGGGCGTCCACCCGCCAGACCGTGTTTGACAGCTGGTCAATGCCCGTGAATCTTGGCTTCGTAGTGAATAGCACATCGAACGATGCGCCGTCGTACCTGTCGTCCGATGGGCGCATGCTCTTCTTTACGTCGGATCGTCCGGGCGGCTTCGGTGGCCTAGACCTCTACGTCACGACGAGAGAAAAAGGCGGCGGGCACTAACGACGTCATTGGCAAGGCGGTCGTCCGGCCCCAGTCGGTCCGAGGCGGAAGCTAGCTCGTTAATGTCGCGTGTAGGCGGGCGTAGTGACAGGTCATACCGCGGAGAAGCCACTGGCGAAGCAGCTTCGCCAAACCAAGGCAGTAGCAAGCTTCCGCACTCCAAGAGCCCACCTTTGGAGTGCGCAAGCTTGCTGCCGCTTGGCCGCGAAGTGTACAAACACTCCAGGTGGCGACCAGTCGCCGACTCGGGCGGGTAAACTTGATCGAACTGTGAACTTCGTGCGCAAGTCGAACTAGTTTCAGGTCAAGCTTCATTGCCTGGGCCGGGCTAAATTACGTGCTAATTAACTAGTATGCCAAAGAATTGCGGTCTCGCCCAGGCGCCGCCGACTCCCTGCTGATTCGATTAGCCAGTTCGCTGGCCTGCTTCACTGAGTCCGGGATTGAAACGCCTCGCAGGTAGTTTCCCGCAAGATAGATTCCCGGAATTTTTCCGAGCTCCTGGTCGATGCGCTCTAAGCGCGCCTCGTAACCCAGGGTGGGCTGCGGAATGGCGCGTTGGTAGCGATGGACCGCCATGATTCGCGGCGCCGCGGTGATCTTCAGCGTGGTCCGGAGATCTTCAAGCGCCGCGTCCACGACTTGACCATCGCTCAGTGAAGCAATTCCAGTATCGGTCGCGCCCCCAACAAAGATAGTAAACAAGGCGGCATCAGCCGGCGCCCTTCCGCGAAAGAGTGTCGAGCTCCAGATACAGCCCAGAAACCGTACCCCTTCGCCTCTAGGTACCAGGAAGCCGAAGCCATCGAGGGGATGCGGAACGTCTGATTTCCTGTAGGCCAGGCAAAGACCGGCGAGAGGAGGATATTCAATCGACGCAAGCTCGGTTGCGCAGCTGGTCGAGAATGACCGCACCAGGACGGCGGCCTCATAAGCCGGCGTTGCGATCACGACCGCATTCCCGACGAGTTCTCGCGATCCTTCCGCGGTCGAAAAGGTCACGGTGAAAGCATTCCGTCCATCCCGCGGTATCGCCCGGAGGTTTTGAACCTGCCCGCCGAGCATGATGTTGTCAGCTCCGATCTTTTCCGCAAGACGCAAAGGCAAGCGCTGCAGGCCCTGTTGGAACGAACAGAGCTGCCGAGGTCTACGGGGTTTTGCCGAGCGCCTGGCCGAGAACACAAGGCCCTTGATCAAGCTGCCGTATTCTCTTTCGAGATCAATCAGGTAGGGGAAGGCGGACCGAGCGCTCAAGCGAGAAGGATCGCCGGCATAGATTCCGGAAACAAGCGGCGCGACGAAATTCCTGAGCACCTCGGTCCCGAAATGACGTATCACAAAATTTGAAAGACTCTCATCCTGGCCGTCTGAACCCGCTTTGGTCCACAACTCGCGAACGATTCTCAGTTTCCCCGCCGCCGTCAGCAGCCGTGTCGACAGGAGCGCGGCCGGAGCCATGGGCGCACGATGCAGGGTCCCGCGATAGAAGATGTAGCGTGGAAGGCGGGCTTCGGCAGTGACAAGCTCGTGATCGAGACCAAGCTCGTGAACCAGGTCGAGAATCTCAGGGATGTTCTGAAAGCTATTGGGCCCTCTCTCGCACAGGAAGTCATCCTCGATACTGCTTCGCATGACGCCGCCGACGCAATCGGTCGATTCGACGACGGTCACGGGACAGCCGGCCTGCTTCAAACGGTAAGCGCAGGTGAGCCCCGCAATGCCGGCGCCGATGACGATGACTTTTCTCGTTTCGGTCTCCATACGGACTCAGTGCAAAAAGCAAACCGCGAAGGCGCAAAGCCGCGAAAGAACTATTTAGGATCCGTCATTTGTTGTAGCGCTCGAATCGAGAGGTTTGCCAGAGCCTCAATAAACTTCGGATAGAGGTTCAATGACTCGGCGCGCTCAAACTCTGCGATCCCTGCCTTGGTTGCCAGTCCGCGGTAGAGGATGTCGATTTCCTGCAGGGTCTCGATGTGGTCGGAGACGAAGCTTATTGGGATTACCAGCACCCGCGAAGTGCCACGCCTGCCGAACTCGGTAAGCACGCTATTGGTTGAGGGGCCCAGCCACTTCACCGGACCGACCTTACTCTGAAATGCGAGTGTCGAGGGGGAGACGTTCCCGAGACGTTCATCGATCAGCGTCAGCGTCTCCCTGGTCTGGTCCAGATAGGGGTCGCCCTCTTCGACATAGCGCGCCGGGATGGAATGGGCGCTGTAGAGCAGATGAGAATTCTTCGGATTCTTGTCCGAGAACCGTCCCATGGCCTTCCGGATCAAGTCTGCCATTGATTCCAGGTACAAGGGTTCGTCGAACCAGCGTTCAACATAAGAAACGGCGACCTTCTGCCCAAGTCCGGCCGCGGCCATCGTCTTCTTGAAGTAGTTGAAGCAGGAGCCGGTCGTCGTGACGGAGAACTGCGGGAACAAAGGAAGTGCGACCAGTTGCGAGATCCCGTCGCGCTCGATTTGACGGACTGCTTCAGCGATCGTCGGCTGCCAGCAGCGCATCCCGACGTAGACCTTGACGGGGTAACCCCGTTCTGACAGGCGGATGCCAAGAGCCTCGGCCTGCCCCTCGGTAATTTTTCGCAGGGGCGAGCCGCCACCAATCTGCTGGTAGAGGCCGCGCGACTTGCGCTGCCGCGTGGTCGCAATGAACCACGCAAGCAGCCGGCGCGCCGTGTCGTTTTTGATCCGGATGATGTCGGGGTCGGAAAACAGGTTGAAGAGAAACGGACGAACGTCGTCGAGTCTCTCGGGCCCTCCGAGATTAAAGAGCAGGATACCTCGTGTGGTCCGGATGCTCATCCGCTCAAAGTGTTTTCGAGAAAAGCGGTCTGTCCTGCGTCTTCTGCAAGTATTTATCGAACACCATGCCGGCGTTGCGGATAAAGATGCGTCCCAGGGATGTGATAAAGAGGGAATCGGACGTCAGTCTTACCAGCCCGTCTTTTTCCAGACCCTTGAGCCGTACGAGCTCATCGGCGAAATACTCGTCAAAATCCAGGTTGAAGGCGTCTTCGATTTCTTTCTTGTGAACGACACAGTGGCACAGGATCCGGTTGATAACGGCGCGGCGAACCAGGTCATCGTGGTTCAGGCGAATGCCGCGCATCGTGGGTAGGTCGCCCCCTTCCATTGCGGTGTAGTAATCCTTCAGATCTCGAAAATTCTGCGCGTACACACGCTCGAGACCGCTGATCGAGCTGACGCCCATGGCGAACAGGTCGGATCCCGCTTTGGTCGTGTACCCCTGGAAATTGCGGTGCAGGGTGCGATTGTGCTGGGCCGTGTACAACTCGTCTTCAGACAGCGCGAAGTGGTCCATTCCGATATAGAAATAACCAGCCCGGGTAAAGCGCTCGATCCCGGCCCGGAAGATCTGGAATTTGGCCATCCCCTGTGGAATAGACTGCGCGAAGGAATTCTGCTGTTTCTTGAGCCACGGCACGTGGGCGTAGCTGAACATCGCCACGCGATCCGGCCGCAGCTGGATAACCTTGTCGACCGAGTCTGCAAACGTATCGGAGGTTTGATGGGGCAGGCCGTAGATCAAGTCGATATTGATGGATTCGTAGCCCTGCGCCCGGCATGAATCCACGAGGTCCCTGGTGAGATCATAGGGCTGGATGCGATGAATCGTTTTCTGAACCAGCGGATTGAAGTCTTGAACCCCCATCGAGATTCGATTGAACCCCAGGCGTCTGAGCGCCATGACATGGTCCTGGCTGGTGACCCGGGGATCGACTTCCAGGCCAATCTCGGCATCCTGAGCAAAAGTAAAGCGCTCCTTGGTATGGAGAAAAAGATCCTCGAGTTGCGCCGGACTGAGATACGTGGGGGTGCCGCCACCCCAGTGGAATTGCACGACCGGACGCGATCGATCCAGCCGCCGGGCGACCCGATCGATTTCCTGCTTGAGCGTTTGAATGTACGGATGAGCGACCTCATGGTTGCGGTTTATCACCACGTTGCAGCCGCAAAAAAGGCACAGGCTGTCACAGAACGGAAGATGCATGTAGAGCGAGAGCGGGCGCTGCGGCTGCGCGGCGTTCGATTCCTCGAACGATTTCTCAAATTCAGCCGGGCCGAAATTGTCGAGCCACTCAGGCGCGGTGGGATAGCTCGTGTACCGGGGGCCGGGAACGTTATACCTGTCGACCAGTTCGGCGGTTACTCCGACGGTCTCGGTCTGGAGATTAATGGCGAGTGAATCGTCGAGCGCCATAGATCAAAATCTACCACGAAAACACAAAAGCCACCACGAGCGTGATAAGGTGTCAGGCTACGCTTTTCCCAATTCCGGGATGGGGATTCGGGGTCGGTTTGCCCCCTCTGAATTGGGAACCATAGCCTGACACATGGAGGCACATCGATGGCGCTCAGATTGTTCCTTGCGCTTGTGATCGCGGCAGTCTCTCTGCAGGCCCAGGATGCCGAACTCCTGATACTTCACAAAGGGAGCAGCTCGCTCGGTTTCTACACGAACGATGGGAAACTGCTGGCTAGTGTGCCGGTAGGCGCCCACCCGCATGAAATGGTCCTGTCTTCCGATGGGCGGTACGTATACACGACCGACAACGGCACCATGAAAATCGAACAGGAGGGGACCGGCGGCAACACGGTCTCGATTATTGACGTTCTCGGCCGGAAAAAGGTC
This sequence comes from uncultured Acidobacteriota bacterium, assembly GCA_963827655.1. GTDB lineage: Bacteria > Acidobacteriota > UBA6911 > UBA6911 > UBA6911 > CAWHCF01. Next base: position 60,449 of record CAWHCF010000007.1, on the reverse strand, counting down.
GGAGAGATCTCCACGGGCAAATACCGGCGGCCGCACGGCATCGATCTCGATCGCAAAACCGGAAACCTGCTGGTGAGTTGCGAACTGCCGGACCAGCTGCTGGTAATCGATCCTGCCAAGCGCGCCGTCATCGGAAACTACGATACCAAAGGGAAAACGTCCCATATGGTAACGATAGCGCGCGACGGCCGCTGGGCTTTCGTAAGCAACAGCAGTTCTTCCAATGTTTCCGCTCTCGACCTTTCCAGCGGCGCCGTAAAGCCGATTCCCACCGGAACGCGGCCGGAGGGGAGCGCCCTTTCCAAGGACGGCCAGCTCTTGTATGTCGTAAACCGGGAGGCGGAACAGATCACGATCATTGATACGGTCAAGAAGGAGGCCGTCGACCGTATCAAGACCGGCAAGGGTCCCGTGAGAGTCGCGCTCACGCCTGACAGCCGCCTGGTGGTGTTTGCTCTTATGCACGAGAACGCGGTGGAGTTCGCCGACGCTGCTACTCGCAAGGTTCTAGGCAAGGTATCGCTCGGCGGAAGTCCGGTCTCGCTGTCGATATCTCCGGACGGGCAGCTCGCCTTCGCGTCCGCTCAGGATATCGACATCGTCTACGTCATCTCGATAAAGGACCGGAAGGTGGTGCGCGAGATCAAAACCGCGGCGGGAGCCGGTCCCGACCCGGTCCTGGCGCTGCGGTAATAATCATGGGACCTCCGTTACTTTTCGGTTAAAATCCTGTTTCAGGTGAGTTAATGCCGGCGCGAGATCGATTCAACAGAGACTACTATGGGACCTTGGGCGTGCGCCCGGACGCCAATGAAGAAGAAATCCGGAAAGCCTACCGACGGTTGGCGATCCGGTGGCATCCCGATCGCAATCCTGGAAGTCTCGGACGCCACCCAGCGTTTCCAGGAAATAAGCGAAGCGTACGCGGTTCTGATCGACCCTGGGAAACGGCGGCAGTACGATCATGCGTGGCACGCGGGAGGGCCGGCTGGTTTTCAGCAGAACCGTGAGGATCTCTTCCGCGAACTGTTTGCCAATGCGAGGGCGAGTGCCGTATTCGACGAGTTGACACGCGAGTTCGAACGCATGGGGATGCGAGTGGATCGCCAACACTTCCACCGGACTCTTTTTGGCGGACGGACCGTGGTTACCGGCGGGATTTTCGTGGTCACACCTTTTACTCCTCTTAATACCGTTTTCAAGATGGCTCGCGCGGCGGTGCGCGGCGCGCGAAATGGCGCATCGGTCGAGGCTGCCCAGACCCGCGCGCTTCCCCCTGGAGGGGGAATTCTGGCAGGGCTCAGGCGTCTGGGGAAATGGCTGATTGGGCTTCCGCCCGTTCTTGCTCCCGCCGCTGAGGCCCGGGACGACATCGTTCTGCCGCTTGCGCTGTCGCGGGCGGAGGCGCAGCAAGGCGGGCACAAACGAGTCACGCTGGAGCGAACCAGCGGGGTGGAGAAATTCACCGTCACCATCCCCCCCGGCGTGCGTTCGGGGACAAAGCTGCGGCTGCGCGGCAAAGGGGAAGAGCGCCCCGGCGGCAATCGGGGCGATCTATACCTGGACGTGGAAATCACCGAGCAATAAGCGTGGTTTCCCGGGCGCACTTCCATCACCATCCCGCTAGCGCGAAGATTCCCAGACGCCAAGTCCCAATCCGATTGCGCCGCCTGCCAGGATGATCCAGACGACATCGGCCTTGAATCGATAAAGCGCCAGAAAAGCCGCAACGCTCATTGAGATGCCGGTCCAGTTCGTCCCTGCGCCCAGGCCGTTCGGCCAGATGACGGCAACTGCGAACATCAGCCCCAGATTCGCGATAGCGCCGACCACCGATGCCATAATTCCCGCGAGCGCCCCGTTCAGGACCTTGTGCGCCCGAAACACCTCAACATAGGGACCCCCCAGGAAGATGAAAATAAAGCAAGGGAGAAAAGTTGCGTATGTGGTTACCAGCGCGCCGAGCGTGGCGCTCCAGACGCGAGCCGTGTGCTCGGGATTGTTCCAACCCGCCATGAAGCCAACGAACTGCAATACCATGATCAGCGGTCCCGGCGTCGTCTCCGCCAGCGCCAGGCCGTCCATCGCCTGCGTCGATGAAATCCAGCCAAAATCGTTCGTAGCGATCTGGGTGACGTAGGCCAGGACGGCATACGCTCCACCAAAGGTGACCAGGGCGGCCTGAGTGAAGAATCGGTATTGCCGAGTAAAGAGACTTTCCCACCCGAAGCACGCGATCAGGAACGAAAAAGGGATCAACCATAGGACAATTCCGGCGCCAAGCGTCCGCCAGAAGCGGGCCGCTGAGGGAAGCGTGTGGCCGGGAGGAGGCGAATCGTCCCCGATTGCGAAGACGGCGCCCCCGGTGCCGGAAACGACTGAAGAATTCGCAGCCTTCCCCGGGCTCGAACTTTCCTTGCCGGCTCCGGACTTGCCCGAGGCTGCGCTGAAGAGCTTCGGCCGATACCACGTCCCAAGGATTCCAGTAACGGCGCCGATCACCACGATCATCGGAAATGGAAGAATCTGGTTATACATGGCGATGAACATGAGGGCGGCCATGGCATAGTGCACGCCGTGGGTCAACGCGCGTCTGCCTATCTTGATCACTGCTTCGACGATGATGGCGACTACGACCGGCTTGAAGCCGGCCAGCACGCCGGCTACCAGGGGAAGATTGCCGAAGGCCGCGTAGGCGTAGGAGAGCGCCAGGAGGATGAAGATCGAGGGGATGACGAAGAGCGATCCGGCCACGATACCGCCGGGGACCCGGTGCAGTAGCCAGCCGATATAAATCGCGAGTTGTTGAGCTTCAGGACCGGGCAACAACATGCAGTAGCTGAGCGCATGAAGAAATCGATCTTCACTCAGCCAGCGGCGCCGCTCGACCAGCTCTCGATGCATGATCGAAATCTGCCCCGCCGGTCCGCCAAATGAAATGAATCCCAGCTTGATCCAGAATCGAAGCGCTTCGCGAAATGAAACTCTCCGTTGATCCAAGGCGGTTTGCTCTTTCGTCTTGCGTCCTGGCGAGTGGGTTGCCGAGCCTCTACCGCGAAGACCCAAAGGCGCTAAGGATGTTCGGTCCGCGCGCGGGTGTAGAGGGCTTCAAAAAGGGTGGCCCCTTCCTCGAGGCGGCGCGAATCATCCGAGTGGCGAAGGGCGATGCCCTCGATGACAGACGCGATCCCGGCCGCCTCAGGGCGCTGGTACTTGCCGTCTTTAAGATCTATGTCGTGAACCACCTCTGCGACCCTGCGGAGCGCCGGATCGTCATTGGCACTCCATCCCAGAAGCACCTCGAACGTGCACAGATCCCCATCATGCGTGAATTCTCCTTCAAACATGTCAAACCGGATCTCCCCGGTGGCGTGGCTGTAGTTTGCCGGATCGACAAACACAAACCGGGCCGCCGGGTCGATGCAGCGGCGGATAAGCCAGGCCGATGCGATTCGATCGACCTTGACTCCACGCCGGGTCACCCAGGTGCGCCCCTTGACTTCGGCCAGGGACGGCTTGGAGAAGGATACTTTGGACGAATCATGCAGAATGCGGTCGATTGAATTCATCAGAACCTCCATTTGTTCGCTTCCAGGAGCGTCAAAAAAGTCAATGCGGCGGACTTCCGCGTGGCGGCGCCTGATTTTGCGCCATTCATCTTCGTGGCTGTTTTCCGGGCGGGTCGCAGAGCTGCTGTCGCGACTGATTCGTATCTCGTTCAGCAGCCGGTGACCTGATTCGATCAACTCGGCGTAATCGGGGGCGCGGAGGGCCCGGAAGGCTTCGCGGATGGACTGGTCGGAGAGCCCCGAGAGGGCATCCGTCGCGAAGAGCCACGCCTCAGCCCCCTGTTCTTCGATTTCGCGGCGCAGCCACTGGAAATCCTCGAGAGTCTCGTCATTCGACGGAAGCATATAGGCGGAGTTCTTTACCGCCAGCGCGCCGAGCTGATTCAGTCTGCGAAGCACCTTGGCGCGAAGGTAGGCCGGTTTCGGAGGAATCTGGTGGAGTAACAGAAGCCATCGTCCTCCGGATCCCATCCCCACCACACCTCTCTCTTGTCTCAGACCGGCTAAGTAATAGTACAGTTGCTATATTTTTACAAGATGATATTATCACAATTGTAATTTTGATAATCCTTCCTGAGAGAACGCCGGATGAAACCCGAAGGCACGCTTCTGCTTGACGGAAATGAAATTGCGGAATTGTTGACCCTCGATGAGTCGATCGCGGTCGTCGAACAAGCTTTCCGGCTGAGCGCTCAGGGAAAGGTATCGCTCCCTGATGTGGTCCACGTAAAGTCGGAGGGAGGGATGTTCCACATCAAGTCCGCTCTTATAACCGTGGACAGAACCTACTTTGCCGCCAAGGCCAACGCGAACTTCTTCGGGAATTCCGGGCGTTTCGGCTTGCCCAACATTCAAGGTGTCATTCTGCTGTGCGACGGGGAAACCGGTTATCCGCTGGCGATCATGGACTCTATCGAGATCACCATAAGACGGACCGGAGCGGCGACGGCCGTGGCGGCCAAATACCTGGCACGGTCGAACTCGAGGATCGCGACGATATGTGGCTGCGGAAACCAGGGCCGGATTCATGCTCGGGCGCTCAAGAGGGTGCGCCCTATTGAAAAGATCTTTGCCTTTGACACCGACCGGAAACAGGCCGAACAATTTGCGGCTGAACTTTCCACCGAGCTCCAGGTCGAAGTGACGCCTGTGGCGGATCCGGTTGAGGCGATCGGACTGAGCCAGATCTGTGTCACGTGCACGCCCTCCAGACACCCGTTTGTGAAAAAGGAATACGTAGCCGCGGGGACCTTTGTGGCAGCGGTCGGAGCCGACAGTCCCGAGAAGCAGGAGCTCGACCCGGCTCTATTGGCTTCGACCAAGGTGGTGGTCGACGTCCTGGAACAGTGCGCCACCATGGGTGAACTTCATCACGCGCTGATCCGGGGATATGTCGGCAAGGGGGACGTTCACGCAGAACTTGGCGAGGTAGTCGACGGGCAGAAACCAGGACGCGAGTCCGAGGAGGAAGTCATCATCTTCGACAGCACCGGAACGGCTTTACAGGACGCGGCCGCAGCCGTCGCGGTTTACCAGAAGGCGCTCAAGGGGGCGCGTGGGCTCCGTGTGAATCTTTCGCCGCAAGGTTCCTGACGCTCGGGTTCGCCTTGCGCTCGGACGCCGGCCCGCGTAGGCTTCTTCCTGGTCTTCGAGTCTTCGCGGTGAATATGTGAGATTAGGATGCGAAGAACGACCGGAAGTCTCTCAGGAATTACTGATCCGTGACCAACCGCAAGGAGGCGCGACCATGGCGAAATGGACTTTTGAGCCCGGGCACACGGCCGCTGAGTTCTGTGTGCGACATATGATGGTCACGTATGTCCGTGGACACTTCAAAAATGTCCGCGGTACGCTGGAATTCGATCCGGAGAATCCGCGCCAGGCTTCGGTCGAACTAATCATCGACGCCAGGGGAATTTGGACCGGAGAACCCGACCGGGATAACCATCTTAAGAGCGCGGACTTCCTGGATGTGGAAGCCTACCCAGAAATCACTTTCGCGGGCCGAGAAGTCGAGGTCCGAGGCAGTCATGATTACACCCTGACCGGGGAACTGACAATCCGGGGAATTCGTCGCCAGGTGAAGTTGGATGTGTGCTATCTGGGGCAGTGGCAAACCCCCTGGTGGGAAGATGGCGTTGACAAGGGTCCCAAAATTCGTGCCGGCTTTGTAGCCACGACGCAGATCAATCGACATGACTTCGGGGTCAGTTGGAATGCGACGCTGGATCGGGGTGGAATCGTTGTCGGCGACGAGGTGGACATCACCATCGATGCTGAGGCAATCCTGGATTCTTAGGGCTCGCGCAGAAATAACTTCACATTCTGGCGCGACAGTCGGTGGTCAATCATGAACCGCTTTCTGTTAGCTGCGCACGCTCAGGATCGCGCCCCTTCGGGCTGCGGCCCGCAGGCCCGCTGGCTTTGTTGCTCGCTTCTCACGTACCGCACCGGGTACGCATCGTCGCTCGCGCCTCGCCAGCGGGCCTGGGGGCCTGCAGCAGAATGCGAACTTATTTCTGCGCGAACCCTCAGCAGGAGCTAACCGGCGAGCGCTCGATTCAGCTCCGCCAGCAGCTTCTTGGCCTCGGCCCCGTCGGGTTTCTCGCCGGCGAGCGCCGCGACCAGGTCGGAGTATGTCCAGAGGAGGTCGCGATCGCGATCGTTGTCGGGGGCAAGCCGGGCGTTGAGCTGAACGTTCTTGAGGTCGAGGGGAACGCCGAGCGCAGTTCCGTCGAGCGACTGCATCCGCAGATACAGGACGGCGACGAAACCGAGCCGGCCGGTCGATTCCGTAATTGGCAGGGAGGTGATCGCGGTGGCGCGTGTGTTATCCGACCCTGGGCCAAGCTCGGGAGCTTTGGCCTGCTCCTGCTGCTGGTCTGCCGTCGACACAGTGGAAGCCCCGGTGGTTCCTGTGATGAGCTGGCGGCGAGCCGGTGAGCCGCCGATTCCGCCCTGAGTAGCCGCCAGCCGCGCCACAACTTTTTTCGCCGTGCGGGTTGTGCCGCGCGGTCCTTGAACGCTCAGGCTTCCGGAAAGTTCCAGCTTCCGGTTGGAGATCGTCGCCTCCCGCGGCGCGAACGTGAACCGGTACTTCTCCCCCTGGGCGTTGAAATCACCCTCGAACCTGCCCTGGCGCAGGAGGCCGGCCATGGAATAAAGCTTGCGAGACGGTTGAGGCGCAGGCGCATCTTTCGCTGAAGTGGAAGAGGCCGTTTCCTTCTGGTTAAACATTCGAGCGTCTCCTCGTATCAAGGTAACCCACTTCGCGCCTTCGCGTTCAGGTAGCAGAGCAGACTCGGCTCACAGGTTTCCTCGCTTGCGTTCTTCGGTTATGTAGTCACACGCGCGGGTAGTGAGCGCCATGATAGTGATGGTCGGGTTCTGGTTGGCTGAGTTGACGAAGGCAGCGCCGTCAGTCACGAACACGTTCTTCACATCATGCACCTGGTTGAACTTGTTGAGCACGGACTTTTTCGGATCATCTCCCATCCGCGCCGTGCCTAGCTCGTGTATGATTTTTCCCGGCGCCGTCATTTCCCCTCCGGTCGAGACGACCTCGGCGCCCGCCGCGCGCAGGATCTCTTCGCTGGTTTCGGCGGCATACTTGGCCATCTTGCGCTCGTTGTCCGAGTGCTGAATGTGGATTCGTATGACCGGAATCCCCCAGGCATCGACAACGCCGTCCGGGTCGATTTCGACGAAGTTTTCGAACCGGGACAACATGTTGGCGCGCGTCGTCATCCCGACCGGCGCGGAGTAATACCGGCGCACCTGCTTCTTGAATTCAGGACCGAAGCCGGGAACGCTGCGGGCTGCGCCGGGAAAGCGACCGATAGCCGAAGAGCACTCGAAGCCGAATCCGCGAAGGAAATCGGGATGTTTCGTTTCCTTGTTGAGGTTGACGAAGCGGGGAATGAAGAGCCCGGTTGCTTTTCCGTCGCAATATTCCGGTTTCGGGTCGCGGCTCATCAGTACCGGGAAGAAGCCCGAGGCGCCGATCCCGCCCCAATGATCCACCAGATAGTGCCCCAGGACGCCCGAAGAGTTGCCGAGCCCGTTGGGGTGCTGCCGGGTTTTCGAATTGAAGAGAATGCGAGTGGACTCGAGCGTTGAAGCAGCGACGACAATCACCCGGGCGAACGCCTCTTGCTCCTGGTAGGTGACTCGATCGACAAACGCCACGCCTTTAGCCAGGCCGGTTTTTGTGTCGGTAATAATGTGCCGCACCACTGAATTAGGCCGAAGCGTCATCCGGCCGGTCGCCTGTGCCGCCGGAAGCGTCGAAGCCACGGAACTGAACATCGCGCCGACATCGCACCCTTCACCGCAGTGGCCGCAATAGTGGCAGGGCGCCCGGCCCTTGTGCGGTCTCGTAAGCATCGACACGCGAGCGACGATCGCCTTCCGTCCGGTCTTTTCCGCGCCTTTCTTCAGCAGCTGCTCGCCGCAGGTGAGATTCATCGGAGGGAGGAACTTGCCGTCGGGCAGGTATTCGAGCCCATCCCTGTTCCCGGCGACCCCGATGAACTCCTCGACGCGATCGTAATAGGGTTCGAGATCGGCGTAGCGGATCGGCCAGTCGACGTCGAAGCCGTCGGTGCTGGCCGCCTTGAAGTCAATGTCGCCGATCCGCCACGAGAGCCTCCCCCAATGCAGGGTCTTCCCGCCGACAATGCGCGCCCGGATCCAGTGAAACGGTTTTCCAGGTTCGGTTGTGTAGGGATGCTCGGTATCGTTCACGTAGAAGTGACGGCTGAAGTGCGATGCCGTGTTCTGCATCCACTGTTCGCGTTCCTTCCAGCCCGGCGGACCGAAGCCGCGATACATGTCTTCGTAAGGCCAGCTGTGCATCGAAAAATCCCTGGCCGGGTCCACAGGAGGTCCGGCTTCGAGCACGAGCACTTCGAAGCCACGCTCGGTCAGTTCCTTGGCCGCTAATCCTCCGGAAGCTCCTGACCCGATAATGAGAGCGTCGTAAGTTTTTTTCGATTTGTCTTGTGCCACTGTGACCTCGCGCCTTTCTAAGGTGAGAGTCGGTTTCGAAACACGATAATACAGGGATCCGAACTGAATCAAGACACATCCGATTGCGGATTGCGGATTTCGGATTGCAGATTGGATCTGGCAGCCGGGTCTTCGACCAATCTGCAATCTTGCTTTTTCCCCCTGTTAACCCAATAATGTCGCTACTGATCGACGGAGATTCGGAAAATGCCAGACGAAAAGGATGCCGTCAGCCGCCGGCAGGCGTTGAAAGTAATTGCGGTGGGTGTTGGAACGGCCGGCACCCTCCAGATTGTCGACAGGTCCGCGCTCGCGCGGGAGCATGCGCACCGCGGCGCGCCTCAGGAGGCAAAGGCCGAGAAATCGCGGCCCAAGTTCTTCACTGCCGAGGAGCTGGCAACCATCACGATCATTTCCGATCTTGTCATCCCCACCGACGAGCGATCTCCGGGCGCAAAGGAAGCAGGTGTCCCCGAATTCATAGACTTGATGGTGAGCGAGTCGTCCGACGAGGTCAAGGCCGCCTGGCGCGAGGGACTCAAGGCGATCGACGAGAAAAGCCAGCGTGACTGCTCGACAAATTTTCGCAGCGCGACTCCGGAGCAGCAGATCGCGCTGCTCAAGGAGATCAGCAAGAATGAGCGCCAACCCAAAAGTGCCGCTGAAAGCTTCTTCCGGAGAATCAAGAACCTGACGATTGACGGCTACTATACTTCGGAAATCGGCATCCACAAGGATCTACGCTACCAGGGAAACGCCTACCTCAAAGAGTTCAAAGGGTGTACCCATCCCGAGCATCAGGCTTAACCCTTCTTTACCACTTCGGCGCGAGTCGGCGCTTTCTTGTTTTTCGACAGCGTTCTTAGCGTTTCTTCGCGTCTTCGTGTCTCCGTGGCTGGTTTTGGTTTATGGATCGCTCTTGGTTCTCAGCGCGCCCCAGCAGATTTCGTGGGGTCAGCTCTCGAGCCGGAACGGCGACCTTCCCGCGCCGGGTCATTCGACCCAGCAGACGGCCTCCCTGGTGCTCGACATCGACCGGGACGGAATCAACGACTTTGTGATTGGCGCCCGCGAGAAGGCTCCGGCTCTCGTGTGGTACCGGCGTCAACCGAATGGCTGGACGAAATATGCCATCGAAAAGGAATTCCTTCCCATCGAGGCCGGGGGCGCCTTCCACGACATAGATGGGGACGGAGATCTCGACATCGTGATGGGTGATGACGCCTCGGGGAACAGGGTCTACTGGTGGGAAAATCCTTATCCCCGGTATGCTCCTGACTCCGCCTGGACTCGCCGCTTCATTAAGGAATCTGGCGGCAAGAAGCACCACGACCAGATATTCGGCGACTTTGATGGCGACCGCAAGGCCGAGCTGGTTTTTTGGAATCAGGGAGAGCGGAAGCTGTATCTCGCCGAAATTCCGGACGATCCCAGAGCAGCAGGATCCTGGCAGTCGATCGAAATCTTCTCGTGGGAATCCGGAGAGTGCGAAGGGTTAGCCGGCGCCGATATCGATGGCGACGGAAAGCTCGATATTGTGGGGGGCGGCCGCTGGTTCAAACATGACGGAGGAACCCGCTATGCTTCGCACCTCATCGATGAAACCCAGAGCTTCTCTCGAGCTGCAGCGGGTCAGCTCAAGAAGGGGGGAAGACCCGAGGTCGTATTCGTGGTCGGCGATGGGGTCGGGCGGCTGAAGTGGTATGAATGGTCGGGCGCTTCTTTCATCGGTCACGACCTGTTCGGGGAAGATGTGATCCACGGCCACAGCCTCGCCGTAGCCGACTGCAATAACGACGGGAACCTCGACATATTTTGCGCCGAAATGGCGCGCTGGACGCGAGCGGCCTCCGACCACCCGGAGGCCCGAAGCTGGATTCTCCTGGGTGATGGTAAAGGCAATTTCACCCGCACCCTTGTTTCGAAGGGGATGGGCAATCATGAGTCGAGAGTCGCCGACCTGGACGGAGACGGAGACCTCGATATTCTGTCAAAACCGTACAGCTGGGACACGCCGCGGATTGACGTGTGGATCAACCAGATAGTAAAGTCAGCAAGCCATAAATGACCGCTTTCTAATTTGACTCTGCTCTGCTCACTCAACGCATGGGGACCCCTGAAACGGCGTTAAGAGGCGCAGACAAAAAGGAGACCTGCTATGCCGAAGTATGTGATCGAGAGAGAGATTCCAGGAGTTGGAAAACTATCTGCGAAGGAACTGCAGGCCATTTCGCAAAAGTCTTGCGACGTGCTGAGAGAACTGGGCCCCCAGATTCAATGGATTCACAGTTACGTTACCCCGGACAAGATCTACTGTGTGTACATTGCGCCCGATGAAGAGACGGTGCGAGAGCACGCCCGGCGGGGCGGATTTCCGGCCAACCGCATTTCTCCGGTAAAAGCGATGATCGATCCGACGAGTTCGGAAGCCTGACCGCCGGTCGTGCGAAACAAATACCACCAAGACGCGAAGACACGAAGAAACACTAAGACTACTAATCTTGCTTCGGGATAACCGGCCGGGATAGTTACTCCTCGGTACGGCGTGATGCCAGCAATCCGGTCAAAATGCCCACACCGAGGCCAATCGCGAAGCCAAGGGCGACCGAGCGTATAGGATCGCGCTTGATGCGATGGGCCGCCTCGTCGACCAGGTCTTCGGCGGCATTACGGCCGCGTTTGGCGAACCGCCTGGCCTCAGTCACCGCATCTTCAACGGCATGAGAAGCCACATCTTTCAGCCGGGAGGCTTCAGCGGCCGCCTGCGCCACCTGTTCTCCGACCTGCCTGGCTTTCTTGAGCAAACTGCCTTCATCGTTCTCTGCCATAATCGTTCCCTCCTTAATCAGGGCAGTGGGCAGGGCCCACTGCGGACGTCCCCGAGTAAGTGTACATCGTTATGAACCGCCGCGGAGACGACTTTATGTTGTTGTCAGGCGCGCTCCCTGCCCGCGCTGCGTGGCGTCTTTGCGGCTTAGCGGTGGAGTAACAGCTGCTAGCCTTGATAAAACAAGGAATGGCGCACGAGGCGCTCGCGTGCAAGGCGCGTGTCGTCGCCGCGGAGTTCGCGAAGAGCATACGTGGCAAACTCGCGCGCCACCTTCTTGCGCCATCCCATGGCAAAGTCAGTGTTGTCCAGCGGCTTCGCAACCCGCGCAGCCAGCGTGGCCGCTTCCTCGATCGTCTCATCGTCCAGGCGTCGGCCGGCGAGGAAGTCGCACGCTTGCGCGGCGATCATAGGGCATGAGGCCGCCGACCCGATCACGACGCGAGCGTTTTCCACCACTCCGTCACCGTCGATTCGGGCGGCCGCTGCGACCGAAAGAACCGGGAAATCGAAGGAGCCGCGGCGGCGAAGCTTCCAGTAAGTGCTCCGCCATCCTGCCCGAGAATCCAGCAGGACTTCGGACAGAATCTCATCCGGGCGGCGTGTCAGATACTCGATACCGTCGTTCCGATAAAAATCCACCAGATCGATCTCACGCTCGCCGCGTTGCGAAACCAGGCGCAGTCGAGCTCCGAGCGCCATGAGCGCCGGCGCGGTATCGGTCGACGAGACCGCGACGCAGCGGCGGCTCCCCGTTGCCACCCAGCACATGTCGCCCTCCTTTTTTATGCAGAAATTGATCGCCTTCCTCCATTCGTAGCTCTGGTTGTAATAATTGCAGCGAGTATCGAGACAAAGATTGCCGCCCAGAGTCCCCAGGTTGCGGATGTGCGGAGTTGCGATTTGAGACGCCGCCTGCCACAGTGCCGTGTATTGCTCCTTGATCCGCGAGTTTCGTGCAATCTCTGTTATGGTCAAACAGGGCCCAAGGGCGAGTCCGTTTTCTTTTCGAACCCGCGTCTCGCGCAGCCCCTTCACGCGCCGAAGGGCGACCAGCGTAGCAGGAACTTGCTGCCTCCGCTTCATATTGGGGAGCAGGTCGGTACCACCGGCCAGGAGCATTGCGCGCGCCCCTTCTCCTTCGAGGATACGAGATGCCTCGCTCAGGCTGCGCGGCGCGCGATATTGAAAAAGGGGAAGCCGCATCATGTGAAAATCACCTTTTCTCGTCGCGGACTCGACTTTCGAGCCGGCTCATTCAGGGCTCGGCCGTCCCCACCTTGCCAGGGTGTCGTAACCCGCAGTGACTCGGGCCAACGGATGTCGGGAAAGGCCGCGGGGCCGAATCGGGCGGGCCGCCCTGCCCTCTTGGCGTCGAGCGCCTTGACGACCTTCTCCGGGGTGATCGGGACCTCATCGATTCGAACTCCGATCGCGTCGTAAACGGCGTTCGCCAGCGCCGGCATGATCGGAAGCAGGGGACCCTGTCCGACCTCTTTGGCGCCGAACGGCCCCCTGGGATCGGGAACCCCGACCAGCTCGGTGACGATCTCCGGCATGTCGAGTGAGGTCGGGCTCTTGTATTCCAGGATCGAGGGAAACTTGTGGACCAGCGCGTTCGAAAATTTCGGCGGGAGACGGCGAAAAAGCTGTTCCTCCATAAGCGCCTCCCCCAGCGCCATGTAGACGCTTCCTTCGACTTGCCCGCGCGCCAGAGTCGGGTTGATCGCGCACCCGATGTCATGCACCACCCAGATGTTGGGCACCGTAATCCAACCTGTGGCCGGATCGACGTCCACGGCGACGACGGCCGCCGTGTACGAGTATGTCGGCGACGGGCCCACGCCTCCTCCCTTGAAGCGCGCCGGTGATGGCGGCGGGGTGTAGGAGCCGACCGTCCCGATGGTTCCGAAAATGGCCTCCGCCAGACAGACTGCCTCCCTGAAACTGACTCCTCTGTCCGTGTCTTCCGAATCGAACACGCGGCGGTCGGCAAAGATCAGCCGTGCCTTCGGCAGGTCAAGGTGACGAGCCACCGCATCGGCAAGCATATCTCTCGCGCGTTCGGCGGCTTGAATGGCGGCATTTCCCATCATCAATGTCACGCGGCTCGAGTAGGATCCCAGGTCGACGGGAGTCAGGTCGGTATCTCCGGTTACCGCGCGGATATCGAAGGGATGAACCCCCAGCACCTCGGCGATAATGGCCACGAGCACGTCATCAGAACCCTGACCAATTTCAGTCGCCCCGGAGAAGACGGCGACACCCCCGCCACGGTCGAGCTTGAGTTGAACGCCGGAATGCGGCATCGAGTTCCAGTAGATCGCCAATCCCGCCCCGGTGAGGTAGGCAGAGCAGGCGAGGCCGACCCCTTTCCCCTCGGGCAGCTTTCGGAATTTCTCCTTCCAGCCGGAAATTGCAACGGCCCGGCGAATGCACTGATCGAGGCCGACTGTTCCCAGGCGAATGTAATTCGCCGTCACCGAGTTGGGTGTTTCAAGGATACGAAGGCGTAGTTCGGCCGGGTCCAGCGACAGGGCCTCGGCGATTTTGTCGAGCTGGACTTCCTGTCCGAACCGTGGCTGGGGCGTGCCGTGTCCGCGCTTCGGCCCGCACGGCGGCTTGTTGGTGAAGACCCGGCACCCCTGAAACTTGTAGCGCGGAATATGATAGGTCGTGGTCTGAAGCGCGCCGGTATAAAACGTGCTCGCTACTCCGTAAGAGCCGTAAGCCCCGCCGTCGATCAGGGTCCTGAGGTGCATGGCCGTGATCGTTCCATCGCTTTTTACGCCGGTCTTGAATGCCATCAGGACCGGGTGACGGCCGCGATGGCAGTAAAAGACTTCCTCGCGCGTAAGACAGATTTTGACCGGCCGGTCGAGAAGGAGGGCCGCCTTTGCCACGACGATCTCATGGTTGAAAGGATCACTCTTCCCGCCGAAGCCGCCGCCGTTTGGTGTGGCAATCACCCGGATGTGGGCGGGAGAGAGTTCCAGCACTTTTGCCAGGGCGCGATGAAGGTAGTGCGGGGTCTGGGTGCTGGACCAGACTGTGAGCTTTCCATCAGGATCGACTGCCGCGACGGCCGCGTGCTGCTCGATGGGAAGATGGGTGTTTCCCTGGTAGAAGAACGTGTCCTCGAAAATGTGGTCCGCCTCGACGAACCCTGCGTCTGCGTCGCCGAAGTCAAAAGAGACGCGCTTGTGAATATTTCCTTCCTCACCATACCCGTGAATCTGAGGCTCAGCCACCTCGAGACTCTGCTCGGGGTCTGCGATGGTTGGCAGCGCCTGGTAGTCAACCGTGATGAGGTCGAGCGCTTCGAATGCCGTGAGTTCGTCTCGCGCGATTACCGCGGCGACCGGGTCGCCTACAAAACGGACCCGCTCGACGCACAGCGCCTGCTCATCCTGGGTTACCGGTAGAATTCCATATTCGATCGGGAGGTCCTTTCCGGTGAGAACGAGTTGGACGCCTGGACGGGCACGCGCGCGCGCGGTATCGATGCCGAGGATCCGGGCATGCGGATGGGGCGATCTCAAGAGCTTGCAGTAGAGCATGCGGGGCAGGACGACATCGTCGGCGAAGCGGGTCTGCCCGGTCACTTTCGCGCGTCCATCGACGCGCCGCCGGGGTATGCCGATAATCGTGTGGGTAGCCCCGTTCACGGCTCTTCTCCCCGTTCGCGGACGGTTCGGTCCGCCGCGGCGCAAGCAGCCGCCGTATCAGTCCTGACCCCGTCGCGCAACGCCAGGATTGCGGCTTCGACCGCTTCGAAGATCTGCAGGTAGCCGGTACAGCGGCACAGAGTGCCGGAGAGAGCCTGACGAATCTCGTCGCGCGTCGGACTTGCGACCCGGTCGAGCAGCGCTTTGGCGGTGACCAGAATGGCCGGCGTGCAGTAGCCGCACTGCGCAGCGCCCAGGACCGCGAAGGCTTCCTGCAGCGGGTGGAGTTTTCCCTGGCACGCCAACCCCTCGACGGTGTGGACCTCGCGCCCGTCGCACTCGAGTCCCAGGACCAGACACGAGAGGACGGGTTCTCCGTCAAGCAGCACGGTACAGGCTCCGCACTCGCCCAGTTCGCAGCCGTGCTTGGTTCCGGTGAGCCCGAGATCCTCCCTGAGGACTTCAAGCAGTGTCTTGTAAGGGGCAAACGCCACCTCGACATCTTCCCCGTTCAGACGAAGCGCAATGGTGGCGGCCTTGAGAATCTCATTTTTAGGCTCAAGGTAACATTGGCTGCAGGAATCACTCTTCAAGTTTTGACTCCCTTTCGTTTCTCTAACCCGCGGATCAGGTAATCGGCAAAGGCTTCGGCGATCTCGCGCGCGGATTGGTCCCCCTCGGGGCGGAACCAGCGCGCCGTCCAGTTGAGCGATCCGAGAATCACCAGCGTGGCGAGCTTGGGATCACACGCGACAAACTCGCCCGACGTGGTTCCTGCCGCCACGAGGCGGCGAATTCCGCGCTCGTAGCGGTCACGCTTCGCCAGGAGACGCCGTCGCAAGGTTGCAGGGAGCCCGTCGACCTCCAGGTGTGCCACCGACCCTTCGATCTCGTCGAGTATGCAGCGCACGTGAGCGTCTATGACGATCCTGAGCTTGCCCGCGGCGGTCTCGCCCGAAATTCGGGTTTGCCGAAGAGCCGCGAGCATCTTCTCGAGGGAATGATCCTGGCAGAAATAGAGCAGTTCCTGTTTTCCTTTGAAGTAGTGGTAGAGGTTGCCGGGGGAGAGTCCTGCCACGTCGGCGATCTGCCGCATGCCGGTGGCGGCGAAGCCCCGCTGGCGAAAGGCCTTGGAGGCCGCGCTCAGGATATCCAGACGCCGGGCATCATAGCGGCGGCGCATGCGGGCTTGGCCGCTTTTTGAACGTCTGTTCGAAGATTGAACCATCGTTCTGTCTTATGCCTGGGGGTGCGCCTGTCAACTGAAAAAGCGCAAACAAATACCACCAGGACACGAAGACACGAAGAAACACTAAGCGGAATCGACGACGCGGATGCGGCGCGACTTCAATTCGAATCGAGGCAATTGCCCGGCAGGAACGCACTCAATGACGGCGCGGATGTGAAGATCGAGTAGCAACTCGCGGCCGATGCGTTCTACCACCGCAGCCCCATCGACCGTGTCTCGCAGCTCCAGCTTCAACGCCAGTTCCTGCATTTGCCGACGGCGAGAAACTTCGATGGAGAATTCGACCACTTCCGGATGTCTGCGGATGATGTTTTCTACGGCGCTGGGAAACAGATTCACGCCACGGACGGTGATCATGTCGTCGGTCCGTCCCAGGATTCCCCCGACCATACGGACCGACTTGCGCCCGCAGGCGCACGGTTGGCGCGAAAGAACCACCAGGTCCCCGGTGCGATAGCGAATCAGCGGCATGCCCAGGCGTCCGAGGTTGGTTAATACGAGCTCGCCTCTTTCACCGCGCTCCGCCGGCTGAAGGGTGACCGGGTCAATCACCTCGGGGATGAATTCGTCTTCATTAATATGGACGCCGGCCTGGCTTTCACATTCGAAGCCGTAGGCGCCGATTTCCGTCATCCCCGTATGGTCGTAAGTACGAGCTCCCCAGGAGTCCTGGATGCGTTTCCGGACCGAGGGAATGCTGGCCCCGGGTTCGCCGGCATGGATCGTGACCCGGATGGAACTGGACCGAATATCCAGACCCTCCTCGGTGGCCGCGTCCGCCAGCCGCAGCGCATAGGTTGGCGTACACACCAGGACCGTGGCCTGGCGGTCTAGAATCGTCCGAAGACGCTGCGCGGTGGACTGCCCTCCGCCCGACAACGCCATCACTTTCATTCGTTGCGCCGCCTCAAACGCACCCCAGAATCCGATGAAAGGACCAAATGAAAACGCGACAAACACGCAATCGCCCGTTCGAACTCCCGCTCCCCGGTAAACTTCCTCCCAGCACCGGAGGAACCAGTCCCAGGACTCGGGTGTGTCCAGCCACAGTAGCGGTTTCCCGGCCGTTCCCGAGGTCTGATGCATTCGCGTGTAGGATGAAACAGGGTAGGTCAGGTTGGTCCCGAACGGAGCATTCATCGCCTGATCTTCCACGAGCTCTGCTTTAGAAGTGAATGGAAGCTCGGAAAAAGGTAGCTGCCGCTCGAGCCGCGGTCGGTAGAAATGGTTCGAGCGCAAGAGTGTCGACCGCATGCTTTCAAATCGCCGATGATGATCCACAGGTTTATCTTACTTCGCGTCTTCGCGTCTCAGTGGTGGTTTTTTGTTCCGCTGCACTAACCACGAAGACGCGAAGACACTAAACCTCGTTGCTAGTATACTTTTGTCATGAAGACGAAGGGGATGCGCGCATATCGGAAAAGTCTCGGATCAATGGTTTTGGCGGCGGCCGCGGTTGTGGCTTTCAGCGTCGGCACGACGCGGTCCTCGCAAGACCGACCGAACGTGGTCCGGGGCTCGGAGAACACGGCGGCAACCTTCGTGGCCGATCAACTGCGAAAAGGGAAGAAGCCCAATCGTCTGGTTAACGAGAAGAGCCCTTACCTGCTGCAGCATGCTTTCAATCCGGTAGACTGGCACCCGTGGGGCGAAGAAGCGTTTGTCAGGGCGCGCAAAGAGAATAAGCTGATCTTTCTCTCCGTCGGGTACTCCTCTTGTTACTGGTGCCACGTCATGGAACGGCAGGTGTTCGAGAACGAGGAGATCGCCGGCGTGGTCAACAAGTATTTTGTCAATGTCAAAGTCGACCGCGAAGAGCGCCCCGACGTGGATCGGATTTACATGAACGCGCTTCAGGCGCTGACCGGGGGAGGCGGCTGGCCCATGTCGCTTTTCCTGACCCCGGACCTGAAGCCATTTTTCGGACGGTCCTATATTCCGGCCGACAGGTTTCGCGAACTCATAGGCGAGATCCAAGAAATCTGGACGGCCGATCCCGAGAAGATCCTGCAATCCAGCCGGGAGATCACCGAGGTCCTCAAGCTGAGCTCTGTCGGTGCCAAAACCGGGGTCGAACCACAGAAATCCATTTTGAAGACCGCGTACGAACAATTCCAGCAAAGCTTTGACCCGCTTTATGGCGGGTTCGGCGGGCGGCCGAAGTTTCCCCGCCCGGTAACGTTGAATTTCCTGTTGCGTTATCATTCCAGGTTCAACGAAGCCGACGCGCTCCGCATGGTGCTGGCGACCCTCCAAAAAATGCGCGCCGGAGGGATTTACGACCATCTCGGCGGAGGCTTTCACCGGTATTCGGTCGACGGTCAGTGGCGCGTCCCGCATTTCGAAAAGATGCTTTACGACCAGGCGCTGCTGGTCAGTTCGTACGTCGACGCTTATCAGATCACCCGCAATCTGGATTACGCGGCAACCGCCAGGGAGACCCTCACCTACGTGCTCGGCGTCATGACCGATCCGGAAGGAGGGTTCTACTCGGCCGAGGATGCCGAGAGTCCCGTGGACTTTGACAAACCCGGCGAGAAAGAAGAGGGCGCCTTCTACCTGTGGACGGAGGAAGAGATCGAGCAGGTTCTGGCAGGCGATCGGGCAAAGGTATTCAAGTACCGGTACGGCATCAGGTCCCAAGGCAATGCGCTGGAAGATGTCCACAAGGTATTTTCAGGAAAGAATATTCTTTACGTTGAACATCCCATTGACGAGACCGCGAAGAAGTTCCAGCAGACGCCCGATCAGATCGCTCGGGATCTGGCCGATTCTCGCGCCAGACTTCTCCGGGAACGTCAGCGCCGGCCCCGGCCTCACCTTGACGACAAAATCCTGACCTCGTGGAACGGTCTCATGATTTCGGCCTTTGCCCGAGCCTCCCAGGCGTTAGAGGATCCTGCCTATCTTCGCGCGGGGGAAAGAGCCGCAGATTTCATCTATCAGAAACTGTACGATGCCAAAGCGAAGCGACTCCTGCGCCGGTATCGTGATGGAGAGGCTCGCTTCGCGGCTAATCTCGACGACTACGCATTCTTCACGATGGGCTTGCTGGACCTGTACGAGGCGTCCCTGAATATTCGCTGGCTCAAGCTGGCCATCGAGCTGACCGGCGAGCAGAATGCTTTGTTTTATGACGGCGAGAATGGCGGTTTTTTCGATACTTCCGGAAAAGATTCTACGCTTCTGTTCCGAACCAAGGAAGACTATGACGGCGCGGAGCCGGCGGGCAACTCGATCGCGTTGTGGAATCTCTCGCGCCTGGCGCAAATGACCGACAGCGGGCAATGGCGTGAGATGGCGGAGCGGTCGCTGGCCTTATTCGGGGAGCGGGCCAAGCAACAACCGCAGGCTATGCCTCAGCTGTTAGTGGCACTCGACTTTCATCTCGACAAGCCGAAACAGATTATCATTGCCGGCAGCCCTCAGCGCGCGGACACGCAGAAAATGTTGCGTGAGGTGCACCGGCAGTACATTCCGGGGAAAGTCGTCTTGCTTGCCGATGGCGGAGCCGGACAGCAATTCTTGATTCAGTATCTACCCTTCCTTAAAACGGTGAAAAGGCTGAACGGCAAGGCGACGGCGTACGTGTGTGAAAACTACGCTTGCAAGCTCCCCACTACCGACGTAGCCGTCATGCTGAAACAGCTTGGAGTGCGGTAGCTTGCTCTGAACCTTACACGCGACTTACGGTCTTGGCAATTCCGCCCCGGAGGGGCGGCGGAAATTAGCCCCGGAGCAAGCGAAGCGCTGCCCGGGGTTTTGGGGCGGGTATTATGAGCCTCGCGCCCCAGATCGCCCTGGAGGGGCGCAGACATTGCTTTGGAGCACGCTGTGGCGACGGGCCTCGGCGCCTCGGAATCACGTAGTCGCATGCCTTTGAACCTTGAGGTGCATAGAGCATCGCCGGGAGCAGACGGCTAGTCGCCGCACTGCCCGGGCGTAGTCCTTGCACAGTCTCATTAGACTCGCCATTTCAGGGCGCGACGTTGGGCGTACCCATTCGTTATCGGCCATTGGTCAAGATAGTGTGTACGGCTTGCAGAACTTGCTCACGCGCTTGAGTTTGGCGAAGCTCTAGCTTCGCCACTGCGGAGTGGGCTCAGAACATCTCCGGCACCGCGCTGGCGACGGGCAAGCCGCCGCAACACAAGGCGCAAGCAAGCTTGTGAGCACTCCAAAAGAGACGGTGCAAAGTCCAGTCCGCGCTTGGCCGGGTCTCGGTTTGATCAGGAGTCGGTCTATTCGGGCGAGAAGATTCTTCATTTGCGTGCGGGATCTCAATGGGTCATCGCGTAGATGACATAGTTGACGCCGAATTTGTATCCTTCATTGGAATGGTCGATCGGATGGAGCGAATGGTCCGACCACTCCCAGTAATCCCCGATGTCATTGTTGAAATTGACCACTACCTGAAGGCGTTCCTTCTCATCGAAAATTCCGTAGAAGATGGGCTTGTCACCCACATCGTAGGGAGGAACCATATCGAGCGTTTTTATCTGGAAAAAGCATTGAAACACGGACTGTTCGACGGTCAAGACTTGCAGCGTAGACTCCGGCAGCACCTCCTTGATGCAGTTCTGGAAATTGTTCCACTGGTAAGCTCCGTCAAAGTCGTCAAAGATTGCGAAGCCTCCCCGTAGAAAGTATTCGCGCAGATTCCTGGCCTCCTCTGGTGTGATGGCCCAGGTGCCGGGCTCGCTGAAATAGAGCGCCGGGTATCGCATGAGGGCCGGATCATCCAGCCTCACGATGACATAGGAGTCTGGAGTCGTCTGTACCTTGGTCACCTCGGCCAGGATGGTGAGAAAGTGTCGATCGGCCCGCGGATAGTCATGCGCCCACCCCGCCGACCGGCGACCCATGGGGGAATTGAATTGCACGCGAGCGAACTGAAACTTGGTTGTGAGGGGAGAAGTCTGCCCTTGTTCCTGGCTACCAGATGGAGTCTGCCAGACGGAACCAGGGACGAAAAGGAGCGACAGCCCAAACGCCATTGCCGTCTTCTTTTTCATAATAAGGGTTTGAAACCGATTGTGGCAGAAGAAAAGCCGCAACCCAATCATCGAGCGCGGCAACCCCAACTACGCAAAAACCCGGGGCGCGCAGGATTTCGAGTCAGCTCTGGGCGCGAACTATTTCACCCAGCGCCCTGTCGGCAGTCGGGAATCCGTCGAGGCCGGCTTTCATGACATCGTTGGCGACGGTCAGGAAGAGATCGCCCATCTTGCCCGTAACCTTCGTGTGGGTTCCGGTAACCAGCCCGCCAGTGTGCCCCGCCACGATGGCCGCCAGTCCGTTATTCTTGTGAGGGTTCGCCTCCGCATGCTCATGAACGAAGAGGAGGCAGCAGTGATCTAGCAGTGTTCCATCCCCCTCCGGGACGGACTTGAGCTTCGCGACCAGGTAGGCAAACTCCGACACGTGCCAGCGGCAAATGTCGCGCAGGATGCGCTGCCCCTCGGGCGAATCGGCTTTGGTATGGGTATAGTCGTGGTGCCTCAATGCTGTGTATCCCAGCCACGGCAGCCGGACCAGACTCTGGCACTTGGTCAGCATGTAGGTTGCGACGCGGGTCTGCCCAGTAGCTAAAGCGTGGACCAGCAGGTCGGTCTGGATCTTGGCAATGCGTGGATAGTCTTTCGGATCGCCGCCGCTCTCCGGTTCCTCAATCTTGCTATACTCCGGAGGCAGACTGGCGATCGCGTGTTCGAGCTCCCGGATCGACGTCAGGTGCTCGTCCAGCCGCGCGCGATCATTGGTGCCGAGTTCCGATTGGAGCTCCGCGGCCTCGTCGCCGACGGCGTCCAGAATGCTTTTCTTGCGGCGGACCCAGCTTTCTTCCTTGAGCTCCGAAAATCCGGTTGAAGAGATTCTGCGGGACCAGTTCCGGAGGAAGAGCGCGGTCGTAGCCTGCCCAGCTCATGTTCCTGTGGATGCTGTCGCCGTGCGATTCCTGGCACACGCCGATCTGGAGCGAACGGAAGCGCGACTTTCCTCCGATCCTGGCTGCAATTAGCTGATCGATGGATGGCCCCCCGGCGCCTCGTCCGGTAAAGGACGTGCCGGAGACAAGGGAGCTCATGGCGCGATGGTGGTCGTTGCCCGGCCCGGGAAGGCGAGCGGCAGGATTGTCCAGCCCTGAAACCACGTGGATGTCGTTGCGCCACGGGGCGAGCGGAGTCAGGCACGGAGTGAACTTGTAGTCCGGTCCGGTCGCGTTCGGAATCCAGTGACTCTCGGGAATTCCATTGCCATTGAACCAGAGCACGAATCGCGACTCGACTTCGGACTCGATCGGCTTGCCCGCGGCATCGCGCTCGGCAAGCGCAGTCCCGTTGGAGTTGAACATGGCCTCCAGCGGGGGCAGTCCGACCTGGACGGCGACGCCCGACAGGCTGATCCCTTTCAAAAACGTCCTGCGTGACAGATGAACGCGCATGGCTTTAACTCCCTCCCAGGCGAAATTGAGGAGTCTTCACGAGCAAGATCATAAGCTCCTTGAAGCGAAATTGCGAGTCCCGAAATGCCGCCCACACCTGCTTGATGGTCGTGGTGTCGTCGGGGGTCTCCTGCCGGCCCAGGGCGTATCGGAAGAGCTGTTTCACCACGCATTCCTGGCAGGCGGGGCTGGCGGAGAGCACTTTACCCAGTTCCCTGGGCGACGAAAAATCGGAATCGGGAATCCCGGTCACGCTGCTGCCCGTTTCCAGCGGCAGCTCCATCGTCTTCCTTTGTTCGCTGCGCCTCTCCAGCACCGCATCCGGTATGAACTGCAGCAGCTGCTTTTCCCGCCGTTTTCCGATCGCGTCGAACTTCTCCAGGCCGACTCCGATCGGGTCGATGAGGCTATGGCATGAGACGCAGCTTGGGTTGGCCATGTGGACCTGCAATCGCTCCCGATTGGTCTGCGGCTTTGATTCGCTGATCGGAGGCAAGTTGCTGTTAGTGCCCGGCGGAGGATCGGGTATGCGCTGGCAAAGGAAATGCTCGCGCACGAAAAGACCGCGTGCAGTCGGCGACGTGTCCTCGGGTTTGCTGGTCGCCGCCAGAAACGCGCCCGACCCGAGAATTCCCGCTCGATCGGATCCGGAGCCGAAATCGACCCGTCCGAACTCGGTTTCGGGCGGCGGCGCTCCATAGAGCGACGCCAGCTCCGAATTAACGAACGCATAACCGGCAGTAAACAGCTCCATGAAATTCAGATCGTTCCAAACCAGATGGTGGACCAGCAGTTTCGTCTCTTCCGTCATGGCGAGCGCCAGTTCGGGCGTAAACTGCGGGTAGAGCCGGCGGTCCTTTACCGTATTCAGGACGAGGTCGAAGCGCAGCCACTGCGATGTGAATTCGTCCAGCCCGGCGCGCGCCCGGGAATCGGCGAGCAACCGCCGCGCGGCCTTTTCCACTCCTGCGGGCGAGAGCAGCTCACCCGAAGCTGCACTCGCGAACAGCTCATCGTCCGGCATGCTGTCCCAGAGGAAATACGAAAGGCGGCTCGCCATGTAGTAGCCTTCGAGACCCGGCGCATCCCGTTCGGTCCGGAACAGAAAATTCGGCGACTGCAGCATGGTTTCGACGACAAGCTGGGCGCCTTTCAGGAATTCCCCGGTGCGCGCGGTCTCCTGGGCGAAAATGTCCGCCAGGCGCTGGAATTCCTTTTCGGTCAGCGGGCGGCGATAAGCTCTTAGACCGAAGCGGCGGATGAACTGAGCGCCGCAACTGCTATCGGTCGCATAAGACGGACGGCACGGAATCAACCGATTGACGTCGCCGCCTCTGAAGGCGTTGCGGGCCAACCTCTCGGCCGCCACGCTATATGCTTCCGCCAGCAGAGGCGGAATCCGCTGCGACTCGGCGTGATTCTTGAAGCCATGGACGAAGTCCTCGGACGGGAAATGGTCGGCTGGCTCCGTCTGGTCCCCTAGAAGATCCCGGACGGTCTTGTTGTATTGGCTGTGGGTGAGCCTCCGCATGGAATGGAGCTTCGGCTGGGGAGGCGTCGGGTCCCGCTGCTTGGAAACGGCGGCCGCCTGCGCCGGATCGAGACGCGCAAGGTAATCGACCCAGGTGAAAAGGACTCGCTCTTCTTCGCTTCCGGGAGCGATGACTTTCCCGCCCGTGTGTTTCTCACGGTTGGTCGGCTTGTTGCGCAGGAGTGATTTTTCAGGATTGGTCCGATCCACGAGAGCGACGAGCCTGTGGCCGAAAGCCTCAATATCGTCCGGCGCGGCCGAGTCGGGCGGAAACTGGAGGCGTGTAGCGGATCCGATACCATCCTCCGAGTGGCATGTGCGGCAGTTCGCCTTCTCGAAAATGGGATAGAGATTCTTCGAGAAAAAGCCCGGCTCCAGCTGAGGGTTGGGTCGCGCCCAGGCGCCTAGCAGGCCTATCAGGGCGACCGAAAGATGGACACCCCATTTCATTGTGTGTTTCCCGTCTTGATTCTGAACCTGCGCGCTGACTTCACAGGTTGGATGCGCTCGTTTGAAGGCTTCCACGCCGGCAGCCGTCACCTGGGTGCCCCCAACGAACAGCTTGCGCAACGATTTTAGCGCATGGAGTTTTTCCAGGCCGGTGTCGGAAATAGCCGTTCCGGCAAGGTCCAGTATGGCGAGCCTGGGCAACGCCGCGAGCGGAGCGGCCGCAGCGTCGTCGATCCGTTTTGCCTGCCAGAGGTTCAGCCGCTCCAGGTTGGGAAGAGCGGCTAGTTGCTCGATTCCCTTGCCTGAAATCTGGGTCCGGCTCAAATCGAGCACCCGCAGTCCCGGCAGGGTCTTGAGCTTGCCCAGGCCGGGATCCGTGATCTTCGTGCCGCCCAAATCGAGGTCCTCAAGGCGGACGAAAGCAGTGATCACGTCCAGATCGAAATCGGTCAGTGAAACCGACCAGAATCCTGAGTTTCTTTTTTGGGTGCCGTTGAGACTTAGTTTCGTGAGCTTGGGAAGGACGCGCAGAACCTGCAATCCGGCGCCAGTGACCTTGTTGCCGCCGAGCGCGATTTCTTGAAGTTCGACCAGGGCGCCCAGGTGTTCAATGCCATTGTTCGTTACCTGCGTGAAACTGACGTCCAGCGCTTTCAGATTCGTGAAGCTCGCGACGTACTCGAGGCTCGTGTCGGTGACGTCCGTCCCTCTCAAGTTCAGACGCTCCAGCCTGCGCCACCCCCTGAGGTGAGCAACGGCCGTGTCGGTAATGAGCTCGGCGTGGTACAGATTCAGGTGAGAAACTTCTTGCAGGTTTTTCAGCCGCTCCATGCCGAGATCCGTGATCTGCGTCAGGGAAAGATCCAGCGTCCTGAGATGGGGGAGGCGAGCGATGACTTCGAGGTCCCCATCGGTGATCCAGCTGGCGCGGAGACTGACGCCGATGATGCCGGCATTCCGGTCGTCGATGACCTCGCCGCCACGACTCGTCACCCAGTCGGCAACGTCGACTTCCGTGGCCGTGAACAACCCGATCAAAAGAACAATCGTGCGCACCATCAAAAATTAACTCCCGCGACGGTTGGGGAGACTCGAATCGCGGTCCCACACGATCCGGCAGTTCGGCAACGCGCCTTTCAGGTCCCGGTAGCCATTGTCTGAGACCAGCGTATGGTAGAGATTCAGCCGCTTCAAGTTCGCAAGCCGCTTGAGCGAATCGACTCCGGCGTCGGTAATGGCGGCGCTATCGAGCCCCAGTTCCTCCAATCGATCGAGCGCGCCGAGGTGAGCCAGCCCTTTGTCGGTGACGGCGGTGTAATCGAGGTTCAGGCTGGTGAGATTTCTCAAACCACCGAGGGTTTCCAGACCGGCGTCGCTGACCCGGGTCCTTACCAGAGCCAGGCGAGCGAGGCTGGCGAGGCCGGCCAGGTGTTGCAGCCCGCGGTCGGTAAAGCGTCCGTGGCTGAGCGAAAGCTCGGTGAGACCGACCAGCGACTGAAGGTGCGCGAGCCCGGCGTCGCCCATATCGCTTCCGGCAAGATCGAGTGCCTGCAGGTTGCTCAGATGGGCCAGCGGGGCGAGACCGTCATCAGTCAGCTCGGAGTGACCGAGCGAAAGCCGCTTGAGACTGGTGAGCGCAGCCAGGTGAGTTAGCCCGGGACCATTTACGGCAGTCCCGGACAGGGATAGTTCCTCGAGGCCGTTCAACCCCCGTAGATGTGCCAGCCCGGATCCAACCACCCGGGTATGATCCAGGCTAAGGGTGCGCAGCCGCTTGAGCCTTCCCAGGTGAGCGAGGCCGGCGTCCGAGACCATCGTATTGTTGAGATTGAGCGCGACGAGCGCCTCGAGCCCGGACAGATGCTGCATTCCCACGTCACTGATTTCAGTGGCCTGGAGATCCAGGCGCTCGAGCCCGCGAAGAGCGGCGAGATTTGCCAGGTCCGCATCGGAGACCGCCGTGGACCGGAGTGAGATCTCCTGGATCCGCCCGCCCGCCGAAGTGACCACGCCGCCCATCGATTGCACCCATTGCGGAAGTGCCTTCGTTCCGCTGCCGGCGGGGACAGAGTGTTGGCGTGCTGCCAGGCCTCCGGAGGAATCGAAAAAAGTAACCCGGCACTGCGGCAGCGCCTCGTGCAGCGAAGCGACTCCGCCGCGGGTCGCCAGGGTATACCTCACGTCGATCTCCTGAAGCTGGTTGAAGGATTTCAGCTTCTCCAGGCCTGCGTTGGTTATCCGGGTTCGGTAAAGATTAAGCTCGCGCAGTCCGGTCATACCCGTCGCAAAGTCGAGCCCGGCGTCAGTCAGCGCGGCGCCTAACAGCTTTAGTTTCGTCAATCGGGTCAGCCCCGCGAGATGCCGAAGCCCTTCATCGCTGATCCGCGTCCCGTTAAGATCGAGCTCTTCCAGGTTATGAAGTCCGCGCAGCGCCTCGAGCCCCTTATCGGTGATGAGTGTATCGCGCAGGTAAAGCTTGGTCAGGTAGGTCATTCCTTCCAGGTTCTTGATCCCTTCGTCGTCCAGGCGGGTGTTGCTGAGGTCGAGGAACCGGAGTTGCTTGAGGGGACCGAGCGTCCTTCCGGTTACTTTAAGCCGATCGAGGCCCAGTTCTCTGAGATTTTGCATCCCGGCCAGGTGCGCAATCCCGTCGTCCTCGATCGGAATGTCGGTCTGAACCGGCAAGCTGATGAAAAGCTTCTCCAGATTCGTGAGCGCCTCCAGCGGGCGCAAAGATTCTGCGCACTGCCGGGCCGGGACGTTGTGCCAGAATCGGCCGCTGAGATACAGCTCCTTGAGGTGAACTATCTCGCCCAGACGGGCCAGTTCGCGCGGCTCTGTAACCACACCGACCAGATTGACCGCGTGCAGCCGGAACTCGCCGGCGGGCAAGCCGGCCACGTCCCAGATCGGGTTGCGCCCGCCCTCTACGACGACACTTCCTCCCAGCCTCAGGACCCACTCGGCGACCGGGCGATCGGCGGACGGACTTGCCGATGCGGCGCTCGACGTGAAGACGAGTAGCGAGGGCAATTGCAAACCGGTAAATGTTCATTGCGGCCCCTTCAGACGGTTGGCTGTTATGGTATCACGAGTCAGGATGGTTGGTGGGCTGGTTTCTGCGCGTTTTTTTGTGTCATTATAGGCGGCATTTTCGACTAACCGCGAAGACTCGAAGACACCAGGAAACGCGAAGCATCTTGACGGAGAGTGCAAAAAGGAGGTTGAGGTGATCAAAGGCGTCCATACGATGTTCTACTCTTCCGAACCGGAAGCGCTGCGCGCATTCATAAGAGACAAGCTCGGCTTTCCTTACACCGATGTCGCTTGCTTGATGCCTCGACCAGTCGCGAAAACAGTCGCACCGGCGTTGGCAAGACCGAGAGCTACACCTCGCCCTACCCCACGGCTGGCACCAGTCAAGAGCGCAACTTGTTCGCTCAGGTCGGCCATTCTCGCTCGTCCTTGATTGCTTTTCGGCTGTCTGACTCTAAATCAAGTCGACCCGCTTAAGCACAGCGGCGGAATTCCACACACATGGTCGTAGCGAACAATCAGGAATTATTACTCTACTCCAGGCCCGACGATTTCAATCAATTCGTTTCTGGGGACTTGCGGGTTGACCGGACGGCTGCGAATGGTTAGGTCGTCAGAAGCGGTATCTAAGCGCCGCCTGCAGCTGGAACGGGGAAGCGACACCGGCAGTGTCGCTGTTGAAAGTGCCGTCCGGGGAGCGGATTGTCCGGAAGGTAGCGAGTGGGCTCTGGCCAGGACCCCAGACCGAGCCCAGAGCTGCCGTACTGCTTTCGTTAGTGGAGACGCGGTAAAAGAAATTACGATGATTCAGGACGTTGAACATGTCGAAAATCAGTTCGAGGGCGCTCTGGTCGCGAACCTTGAAGGACCGCGAAACCCGCAGATCAACATTGAAGAAATTTGGCTGCCGAAACGCGTTACGCAACAGCGATGTCCCGCTTATGATCGGTTTATCCGTGAACTGAGAATCTCGGTTGCTGTCTGTGCCGGTGAAGGCGCTAAACGGAAGTCCGGAGCTGTAGGTCAGAATGCCCGAGGAAAGGATTCCGAACGGCAAGTCATAGATGCCGCTGAACACCCAGCGGTGGCGAATGTCATTGCGGCTCCACCGGTACTCTTCTCTGATGTTGAAGGCGTCCTCGTACGTGATGCCGGCGAAGTTGCGCTCGTTCGAGTCGTCGTCCCGGTTATAGGCTAGAGTGTACGAGGTGAGGAACTGGTACCCTTTTGCGTAACGCCTGTTGAGCGAAAGGGTCAGGGCGTCATAGTTGGAACGGGCGCTGCTTTCCTGGCTGCGCAGGATATTGAAGTTGGGGTTCGGGCGCAGGGATACGTTATACAGTGGCCGCAAGACCGGCGGCGAGGAGTTGTCCAGACCCATGTCTGGTCGAGCCAGGTTAACGTCGCGAATCCGTTCAAGCTGCACGGTGTTCGAGTGTATCCACTCGAGCGCAAGCGCGAGGTCCGGCGCCACGAGACGCTCGAGCCCGAGCGTTGCCCCGAACGTGCGGGGGTTTCTGAAGTCGGAGGCGAAGAAGGAGGCATCAGGCCTGAGGCCCGCGATGCCGGCAGCTGTGAAAAACGAAGCGTTCGCCGCGCTTGACGTATCAGGGACGAAGGGGAAGACGAACTCCGGACGGACGGTGCGCGCCTGCCTGATCTGAGTGGCATTCAGGGTAAAGCTCACTCCGACATCAGGGTTTCCGTTCGCGTTGAATGCCTGATTCAAGAGCAGCATCGGCGTCCTAGCGTAGAAGAGGCCCGACGAAGCCCGGAATACGGTTTTGCTGTCGCCGAACAGATCCCAGCTCAGCCCCAGGCGCGGCTGCCACTCTTTTTTGTCACTCGGGATACGAGCCGTCTCGGGGAGCAGAGGATTGGGTTTCACGGGCTGTGGATTCAACTCCGCCTCGTAACGCAGCCCTCCCATCACCGTGAGTCGTGGGTGAACCCTCCATGTGTCCTGGAAGAACCCGGCGACGTCGTGCTGATTGGCATCGAAAGTCCCGGGACCGAAGAAAACGCGAAACTGGTCGGCAGCAGCCCCTGGCACGCGGTTCAGGTTATCCAGATAGTTTGCGATGGTATTGAAAATATAGACTCCCCGCCAGTTCGAGCGAAAGATCTGGTCGGTGTGAGCCCGGTTCCAGTCGAAGCCTACCTTGAAGTTGTGAGCGCCCCTGAGATACGAAAAGTTGTTGGCGAATTGCAGCCGGGAGTCGTCCTGGACGGTGGGCAGGAAAGAAACTCCACCAAGGAAGCAACATCCGGAAACCTGGACCTGCGGGCCCAGTGTGGGCGTGAAGTCACTGCCTTCGCCGTTATTCAGGCGCGGCCGCTCCTCATAGGAATACTGCCAGCGGAACTCATTCGACGCCCGTGCCGAAAGGAGCGTGTTGACGTTGAATACTCCCGTGTGGGTGAGGTCCCGCTCGGTGCCGTTGTTGTCGAGCACCCCTGTGGTAACGCCCGTGAACGTTCCGTTCAGCGCGTGATTGCGGCTGAAGCTGTAGCGCCCGGTGATCCGGGTGTTGTTCGTTGCCTGGTGATCGATTCGGGCGAGAAGCGTATGGACGTCGTTGGTGGATTCGAAGACCCCCTGCCGGGCAAGAAGGTCCGCTGGCAGTCCGGCAGTATTGTTGAAGCGCACCACCAGAGCTTGATGCTGAGCCTGCTGGTCATAGGCAGCGAAAAAGAAAGTCTTGTCCCTGCGGATGGGACCTCCCAAGGTGCCGCCAAATTGCTGGCGCACCGGAGCCACGTCGTCGCCGAAGACCGTTCGGGGGGCGAACTCCCGGTGGCGCAGGTAATAGAATCCCCCCCCATGCCAGTCGTTGGCGCCCGACTTCGTAATCGCGTTCACGACGCCTCCCGACGAACGTCCGAACTCTGGCGAAAAACCTGCGCGGATGACCTGGAACTCGCGGATTGCTTCCTGGCTGATGACGAAGGCATCGTCCGTACGCTCCCCCCCGCGCTGCCCCCCGAAGAACGGCTGGTTGAAGTCAGCGCCATCGATGTTGATGTTGCTGTTGATCCCGCGCTGTCCCGCAAGCGAAAGCTGCCCCCGCTCCCGTTCCTGACCCGTGGTAGGCGTGAGGAACGCCAGATCGAGAAAGCGCCGGCCATTGAGTGGGAGATTGTCAACCGACCTTGCGTTGACCAGCGTGCTAGTCTCCACACGCGAGGTTTCGATCAGCGGTGCCTCCGATGTCACCGTGATCACCTCTTCGAATTCCGGGACTGTCACCGCCGTGACAGTCTGTCCCAGAGCGAGGGTGTAGTTGGCCGTGAGCGTCTGTCCCAGAGCAAGGGTGTAACCTTTGCTGGCAACCGTGCCGAAGCCGGTAGCGCTGACGGTAATCTCGTAATCTCCTACTTGCAGGAGCGGCGCTGTGTATCGCCCTTGGCTGTCGGTGATGACCGTTCGCTCGGCGCTGGTCGCGACATGTTTGATGACAAGCGTTGCTTGGGCCAATGGGCCGCCGCGCTCGTCCGTGATTGTGCCCTGGATGGTCCCGGTTGTGATTTGAGACTGGCCAGAAGTGCTCGGTGAGTTCAGGAGGATCAAGACGAGCCAAAGGGCCGGCCCCACTCTCAACCGCAGACTGCATCGATTCATCATGCTCACTCCATTAACTAGTTTCTAACTAGTTTCTGTCGCGAAACTGCTGTTTTTTTGGCGGCCACGACAGCGACCGATTTTCCGTCGTTGCAAAGCAACAACTTACGGGACAAAGAATCATTGATGCCGGCAATTTCAAGAGTTTCGCGACAGAAACTAACTAGGCGAGGCCCTTGCTCTCCCGGGAACTTCCCGACAGTATTTGCGCAAAAGCTCCCGAGTAGAGTGCGTGATTCCGCCTCGCGGAGGTAGGCTCAGGCCTCTTTGCTTTGCTTGACTTCTTGGTCCAAATCCGCGAGGCTGAAGTCCTTGATCTCGATGACGCTCTTGATTCCCAATCGAGCGCAGGCGCCATCGTAAATCTGTTTGACCGCTCTCCTTGCCTGCTGAAGCTCCTGAAGCTTTTCCTTAACCTCGGTCAGTTCTGCCATGATCTCTCGGTCAAGCTGCTCCAGCTCCTCCTTCGCCGTCTGGCGGATCGATTCGTATTTTTGTCTCTGCCCGTCCGTCAGCATAGAATTACTCCATCTCTTCGATACTCATTTGTGTCACCTTTTTGGCAGGATTCTTGGTGTTTCTTCCCGTCTTTTCGTCTTATTGGTATTTGTTTCGCTGCGCTAGCCACTAAGACACGAAGACGCTAAGAACACACCGCGGCCGATGGCCGCAACCAAACGCGGCCATCCGGCCGCGGAGCTATCAGCCGTCAGTTGTCGGCTGTCAGCTTCTGGACCAGCGACGACAGCATCTTCTTGATTTCCGTAACCGGCTCCTCCGGGCATACGGATTGGTCCGCAAGGTTCCCAAGGCTCGCTACTCTCGCATCTCCCCAAAAGGACATGTGGTCATGACAACCGCGCTCAACTTCCGAGACAGTGATATTGCTTTGTTAGCAGCCTGAGAATTCGCGCTAAAAAAGCAAAGTCTTACGTGTTTGTTATACGAAGAACACTTACTTTTTCTCGTTGAACACGACCGCAATCTTTCCCTCTCCGGGAACTGCCACTCCGTCTAGGAGCGCCGGTTTGAACCGCCATTTCAGGACGGCCTCAATAGAAGCAGAATAGAGCACTGCAGGCCCACTCAGGGGCGTAACCTGAATGACACGGCCGCGCTCGTCGACTCGGACGCGTAGCTCCACCTTCCCACTTATGTTCATTCTCTTGGCTACTTCCGGATATACAGGGGGAACTTTCGCGATGGGAACCGGCGGACTAACGGTTGTGACGACGGGCGCGGCTGGGATGTTCTTGCTTCCGGCCGGACCCAGATTCTCAGCGCCCTCGGACGGCAGAATAGCGACTGAAGATTGATCCGGAGGTGGCGACACGTCGATTTCACGAGCAGTCGTCTGCGCTGGCTGGCGTGGCGCCAGCTTCTCAGACTCGGTTACGACTCGATTTTCCGGCGCCGGTTGAGTCTTGGCATCCCCAATTCTCGACGCATCCTCTACAGTAGGGACCTCCGCTACTGTGGATGAATTCGGGACAGGCAAAGAGAGCGCGGTGTCGGTCTGATGGGAGGCAGGATTCGATGCCGTTCTCTCCAGGACGAGCCGCCGAGGCTGCGCAGCCTTCGGCGCGCTGGTACCGCTGTCTGTCCTCGCCGCGAGACCCGAGGAGGAAGAGCTTGCCTTGTCCTGGACTGCCTGCGGGGTGATCGCCACAGTCCCTTTAGTCGGCCGGGAAGCTTCGCTTGCTACCGCTGACGTCTCCGTCAAGCGGGCTACACTCCTCCGCCTGAAACTTACGTATAAGGCGCTCGCGATGACTGCCGCCACGGCCAAGACTGTAAAGATCCAGAACCATCTCTGCCTGCCCGTCCGAATGCTGCGTAGTCTGGCGTTCGAGGGAAATGGTTCTGCGGTTCTCACCGGCCGCATGTGAGTGCGTGGACCGGGATGATCAGGCGCTACCGCGACGGTTTCAGCGGCTGGAGGGTCTTGGGTGGAACTTCCCCCCGCGACTGACAGGTCCGATTCCTGCCTGATCGGTGGTTGCAACGAGTCCGCGTCAGCGCCATCGGTAGTGTGTGCAGGGGCGCAAGCGGCGGACCGGGCTCCATCCAGTCGTTCAAGCTCCTCGAGCCTTGCAATTTGCGGCTCGAATCCTGGCGCCACATTTTCGGATTCGGCGGGGACCTCTGGCAGCTTGGCTTGTGACGAACTATGACGCTCCTCCGTCGAAGCTTCCACCAGGGAAACGGGCTGTTCAATCGAAAGAGTACTGACGTGTTGGAGGAAGTGCGAGACTGCGGTATCGACTGCGTCAGGGACCGTATCGCTTTGAGCTTTCCCCTGTGCCGCGCGCTCTATTTCCTTCTCGAGAACCTCTAGAAAGCGCTCTAATTCGTCGCCGGTCTTCGCGAGAGTGTTATCTTCGGCCTCCATAGCCGTCCGTGGCCTCACCCTTCATCTATGGATATCGCCAGTCTTAGCCTTGGTTAGGACCGCAGTAAGAAGAAGCGATACTGTGAGTGTTTTGTTGCGGGCACATTATCATGGATATCGACGGTGTTCAAGCCCGAACGCTGAGAGGCTGGGAGGAGCAAAGCATGGGAACGGATTTGTGTTTCTTCGCGTCTTCGCGTGCCGCGCCACGTCGGTCTCAGCATCCTCTCTTCTTGCCTGTGTAATAGCCGTAAAGGGAAAAGTGCCGCCGGTCGAGGTGCTCGATCCACCCTTTGATCGGGATCTTCCAGTTCGAGTGATAGCGAAAGAACCCGGAAACGATGCTTACGCGAATCGGTTCGTCCCGTTTTTACGAGGTGGCATAGGAGGGACCTGTGCCCACTGGGGATAGCGGGCCATCTGGATGCGGGTCACCAGATTCCCATATAGGCTTGTAGTTCGAGATCGTTCTCCCCTTGATAGGCGAGAAGGAAGGGCTGCGAACTCCCGATACATGCGGCCAGCCGCTTGAACGGCGCTTTGGCTGTCCAGAGCAATGTTCCTACGCAGCACATTCAAGATCAGGGGACCGATCACGCTCGTCCATTGACCGACCGCGGTGTGGGTCTTATCCTTCTCGTTCCCATTATTCGAAAGCGCGCTGTTGGTCTGCGGGTTCAGTTTCGTGCCAAGGGAAACGGCGTTTTTCGCATGGTTGTAGCTGTAATTGTACCGGCCGGTCAGGCGGCTCCCCACGGAAAACTGATAATCCAGGTGGCCCAGCACGGCAGTCACATCATTGGTCCTGCTCGAAGGGAGTCTCGAGCGAGCGGAAATAGTTATAAGCCGGAGCTATGTCGGGTGTGACGCTGCCGGCGACGCTGTCTAGCGGCGAGAAACGCACAAAACGGGGAAAGGTCGCAAACTGCTGTTCCGCAGCCGCGAAGAAGAACAGCCTGTCTCTGCGCAGAGGGCCACCGATGGCTGCTCCGAACTGGTGCTGCGTTTCGAGTGATTGCTGTTTCAGCGGATTGCTTGCCGCGAGCTCTTTGTGGCGAATCTGGTAGAAGGTCTCGCCATGGAAGGCGTTGCTTCCTGAGCGGGTGACCGCGTTGAGAATACCCCCGGTGGAACGGCCATACTCGGCGGAGTAGCCGGCCGTTACCACTTGAAACTCCTGAATCGCGCTTTGCGGCGCGCCGCTGAAGCGCTCGCCGCCGCGAATTCCGCCCACAAACGGCTCATTATAGTCGGCGCCGTCGATCATGACGTTAGAGTTGATTCGGTGCTGGCCGACGAAGCTCAACTGGCCGCGCGTCTCGCTGGAGGCCTGTACCGGGGTCAACTCCGCGAAATTCTGAAAGCGACGCCCGTTAAATAGGAAGGTCTCGAATGGCAACCTGGGTGAGCACCTGGCTGGGGTAGGATTCGACCACCGAGGTCGAAGGAGTCGAAAGATCCACGTGGTTGGTGAAGGCTTGGACCGCCACTGTGAGATTTACCTGTACCGCCGCGCCCACATTCACCACCACTTCCTTCACCGTTGCAGGCGCGAAACCCGATGCCTCAACTGTAACTTCATAGGTCCCAGGATCCAGAGAACCGAACCAGTACTGACCGTCCTGGTTGGTCAAGCTCTCGCGCTGTAATCCCCGAGAGCACAATAAGAGCTTGGAATTTTACGAGGGTTAGGATTTTAATGTGACGTTTACTCGTAGCATTTCAATTGCCAGAAAGATTAGCCATCTAGACTAATCTCTTTGAATCGATGAAATCTGCATGAAAGGCTCCATTGCCGAGTGAGATTATAGGTATAATCCCGAAAAGCCAGGTTTCTCTGCTCCAGTAATTGGGTGAGGACGACCTGAAACGATGAAGGAAACAAGTCATGAAGAATTCCACAGACGGAGGTGAAAACGGACGGTTTTCAAATCCCCAGTTCTCCGTGTGGGATGTGCATGAAGGCGCGCTTTCTATTGGCCTGCATCTGAGCACGGTGGAATGGTTGGATTATGAAATCACTCGGAGTCTCGCGTCCCCTGAAGAAGGGATCGAGGTCGGTGGATTGCTGCTGGGAAGGACCGAGGTCGATACCCGCCGGAGAATCATGATCGAAGGGTTCACACCGGTTGCTTGTGAGCACCTTTTCGGGCCTGCGTATCATCTCTCGAGCGCCGATAAACGACTTCTCCAAGAACAGATGACGAGATGGAATCGAGGTGCCGGCCGGAGCCTTCACGTCGTCGGGTACTACCGCAGCCATCAGCGTGAGGGTGTTAACCTCGATGACCACGATCTGCTCCTGGCGAAGGAATACTTCTCGGATTGTGAAAGCGTTTTTCTCTTGGCCCAAACGTTAAATGCTCGGCTCATAATGGGGGGGCTTTTTGTGTGTCGACATGGGCATGTCGAGCGGCAGCCAAGACTGATGTTTCCCTTCGACCGGACGCGGTTAGCTCGAGGCGAGACTACGTTGCCGTACTCTCCAGCCGAAGCGGTCGAAGTTAAACCGGAACTGCCCGACACGCCTTATCCACAGCCCGAGGTTCCTGAGTCGCAGGCCGAGCCGCCAGTCTTGGTGCGTGAGTCGCCGCCCGATCGCGCTCCGGTTCAGACGCTCGCCTTTCAACAACTCGCATCCCTGCCTCCGAGACGAATCTTTTTCTGGCCGGGGCTCGCAATAGCAGGCATTCTGGTGCTCGCGCTGGGCGGCATCGGGTACAAATACCTGATGAATCAGGCGAAGACCCAGACTGTGGCCGACACTCTTACCGAGTTAGACCTCACTACTGCGATCGACGATAAGCTTCTTCGCATCAACTGGAACAGACGTTCTCCTTTGATCCTGACGGCAACCCACGGGATTCTGTCCATCGTAGACGGGACCTCGACTACAGAGCTGAAGCTGAATGCGGAACAGCTTCGTGCGGGGGGCCTCGTGTATGCCCACGAATCGGGCGATGTCACGGTTCGGTTGAGAGTAATTGCATCCCACAGAGAGGCGACCGAGTCGGCACGAATTCTGCGATACAATCGACTTGGATCGCCGCGGCCGCCGGCCAATGAGGAGCCCGCTGCGAATGCAGCAGCCGGGAGTTCGCCGCCGCTCATCGCTACGACAGAAGCGGTCCGCACCCCCAGTGCTCCTACTGTGAAGTCACCGTCCGAGGCAGGCCAGGCGAGTCGTGTCCGAGATTCTCAGGGCGTTCGATCAGAGACCGCGCCGACTAGTGTCAAAGATGAACCCGTCCCTCCTTCGGTCACCGAGCCGCCTTTGCCGAAGTCGCTGCCTTCTCTGCCCAACGAATCCGGCGTGGTTCCATCCTCTGACTCTTCGCGCAAGGTTGTGGAAACCGTGCCGCAGCCTGAAGAATCTGCGAAGTCGCCGCCCCAGCCCGTTACCGCTGGCGTAAGTGAAAAAATCAAGGATCCGTCCCCGGAGGCGAGTCCGCCCCTTTCTGCAATGCATTCCATTGCGTCTGTTCAGGGTCCGGGACTGATCATCGATTATATCGCAGCTCAGGCGATTCACCGAGTTGCGCCCTTCCTCCCGTCTCGCTTAAGGAATCTCCCCGTCGCGGGTCTCCGGATAGACGTGAAAGTCTACATTGATGCAAACGGAACGGTGATTCGGGCCGAGTCGCTTTCAAAAGGAAACACTCTGACGGAATATCTTTCCAGCATCGCGGTCGATGCGGCGCGCCAGTGGCGATTCTCGCCTGCACGCCGCGGCGCGCAGAGTGTTTCGAGTGAGACAATCTTACACTTCCAATTCGGCAATGGCACGGAGTGACGCTCACGGCGAATACGCTGGACGCGCGCAAAAACCGAGGAAATGGGTTTGGAGTAACGGCGCCATTGGCTTATGAAAAGCTCTGTCGTTACGTTGCCCGCCCACCGGTGGCCACACAGCCTCTGTCGCGACTGCCCGACGGCCTGTTGCTGTACCATCTCAAGCACCGCTGGCGCGATGGTACGACGCATGTGCTCTTCGAGCCGCTTGAGCTCGTGGAAAAGCTTGCGGCGCTTGTGCCGCCGCCAAGGTTCAACTTGGTCCAGTATCACGGCCTTCTAGCACCCGCGGCCCATTGGAGGCCGCTGGTGATTCCGTCGGCGCCACGCACCGAAGCATCCGAGCATCATTCGCGTCGAGGTTGTAAGGCGGAGTCATCAGGAAGAAAGATTCCCCTGGGGGAGTATTCCAAGAAGCAACATCGCAACCGCTACAGCACGGTCAAGCACCTGGGCGGCGGCCAGTTCTACCTGATGACCGCAAAGGACAAAGACGGCCGCGCTCTGGACGGGGCGCGCTAATTACAAGCTTTATCTCTGAAGTCCGGAAGGGTTCGAGCTGCGATGAGTTGGTTGCATCGTGGTACGCGTCGATCGATGATGCCGACCTCTATCTCAGCGTGCTCGGTGAAATTCGCAAAGGCATTGAGCTCGCTCGGCGACGCGATTCGGTGAAAGCGAAAGCATTGGAATCCTGGCTGACTGAAGTCGACGACGCCTTTGGCGACCGCGTGCTTCCCGTTGATCGGGCGGTGACCGACGAGTGGGGATAGGCTTGAACGGGTTCCGAAGCATCGCTCCGACCCCAGACACGTTGGCGTCATTGCGGGTGACGAGCATCATCCGATGCACTTTGGCTGAGAGAACGGCCGTACTTAGCTTTATCGTAGACTCTTCCCTGTAGTCGACGGTGCCCGCCATCGACTGTTGGTAGCTCGGTTGTAACTCCCGTCCAAAGTATCATTTAAGACTCAAATAAGACTCAAATTGAACGATCAGTTCCAGCATCGACAGGGTCCAGCCGTAATGAAGACTCTCAGGTGTCCAAACAAGGCGTGCCTGCTGGCGAGTGCCAGAAACATCATTTGCTACGGCTTCTACAACGCCAACTCAGGGAAGCGCCGTCGATACAGGGCCGGAGTTGTGGGAAGACATTCTGCGCGAACGCCGGCACAACTTGTCATCGACTCCAACACCGTCGCACGACCTTCGACGTTGTGCCTCGATTGTCACAGCGGCAGCCGGCTCGAAGCCGGGCAGGTCAGGGTCCCACGAAAAAAAGAACGAATAGCGAGGCCTTCCTACCCGGCGTGTCATCCGGGCACACACTTTGTCGCGAGTCGATCCTTGTTTTCGGATCAATCCTGGTGCTAAGTTAAGCACTGAATTAAGTGTTTAAAAGAGGTATTAATTCTATGCCAATCAATCTAGCAGAGGATATCCGCTCGGTAACGGAGCTGAAACGCAACACACGTGACATCCTGCAGCAGATACATCGCACGGGGCGTCCGGTAGTGCTAACCGTTAATGGCAAGGCGGATGCGGTGCTGATGGATGCAAAAACCTACGAGAAGCACTTGAGAGCGAGCAACATCTCCAGATTGCTCATCGCGGCGGAAGAAGATGTTAAATCGAAGAGGGTACGACCCGTTCGGTCTTTTTTGAAAGAATTCAAAAGTGCCCGTAAAATATCGGGTTAAGATTACGCGCTTAGCCGAAATCGACATTGATGAAATCTGGAGCTTTATCGCTGAAGATAGCGCCAAGGAGGCGCGCGAGTTCATTCTTGAACTAGAAAAACAAATCGATACGCTCGAACACTTTCCTGAGAGATGTCCGCTGATCCCAGAAAACGAACTGTTAGGAACGAAATACCGTCATCTCCTCTACGGCAGCTACCGCACGATCTTTCGGATATCCGAAGATTCAGTCTATGTGCTTGCGGGTCATTCACGGCGCCAGGCTGCTGGATACTTCTTTCTTCGAATCGTAGCGATCAGGGCTCTCGACTTGCGCTAGCTCTTCTGGTCTATTGACAACCCTTCGGCTCGACTGTATTTTCAAGGCTAGCTTCAAATCGTCTCAACATCAGGAGCGAAGATCATGGACGCGAGAGTCCTGCTCAGACTCATCGGTAGTGCTGTAGTCTTATTGTGCATGGCCGCTGCAGGTTTCGGACAGGCGCGGGTAACCGGTACCGTGACCGATAACACCGCGGGCGTGGTGGTGGGCGCTACGGTGGAGGCGAAGAACGTCGACACCGGCCAGACCACATCGAGCCTGACCAACCAGAGCGGCGTCTACTCGATCGCGTTCCTTAATCCGGGTCAGTACGAACTCTCCTGCGAGCTCTCGGGCTTCAAGCGATTCACTCGCTCCGGACTCGTGCTCGAGACCGGCACCACGACGACCGTCAACATCGAGCTGACCCTGGGGCAAATCACCGAGAGCGTAAGCGTTTCGGCCGAGGCGCCGCTCATCGAGTCCGAAAGCGGAGCCATTGGCCAGCTGATCGAAAACAAGGCCATCCTCAATATGCCAATCCAGAGCCGGCGTAGCGCCGCTCTGATTCGCTTGATGGGCAACGTTTCTTTTCGCGTCGAGGACGGAGGCGAGGCGATTCCGAGATTTTCCATGGGCGGCGGTCGTTCCCTCAACCAGATGTGGCACCTCGACGGCGGGGTTACTCAAAACATGGCGCTCGGAGTCGCTCAACTCTCGCTCAATCCTCCCAATGAGGCGTTGCAGGAGTTCAAGGCGATCGTCAACAGCTATTCCGCCGAATTCGGGCGGACCGGCGGCGGTCTTATTTTGATGACCACTCGTTCGGGAACCAACGAATTCCACGGCTCAGCCTACGAATGGCTGCGCAACGACGTGCTCAACGCGCGCACATTTTTTGCCGCGGAGAAGGCGCCGCTGCGCTTCAACATCTTCGGAGCTTCCATCGGTGGGCCCGTAATAAAGAACAAGACGTTCTTTTTTTACAACTACGAAGGCGGACGGCGTCGAACGGGCGTGACCATTACCCGAAACGTTCCGCGTCCGGCCGAAGTGAACGGCGATTTCTCGGCCCGCACCGATGTCCGAATCCTGGACCCCACGACTCGAGTCGGCAATACGCCGGCGACGCCATTCGCCAACAACATCATTCCGCAGAGCCGGATCGATCCCATAGGGAGGGCCTTCGCGGGGTTCTACCCGGCGCCGAATCAGCCGGGTGACGATCCCACTCGGGCGCCCATCGAACAATTACCGCGCCAACGGATCCGACCAGCTCAATCAGGACTTCCACACCGCCCGGGTCGATCATCAGTTGAGCGCGAACGACCGAGCTTTCGCCCGGCTCTCCTACGTGACCGCGCCGGAAGTAGTCGCCGCCGTGATGCCAGAGCAGGCTGCCGACGAACGCGCGGGTACACGCGAGAACCGCCACGCGAACCTCGTGGTAAGCTGGCAGCGGACCGTCCGCACAACCCTGATCAACGATTTCAAGTACATGTACGGCAACCGCATGCACATCAATCGTGGCGCCGGCACCGGTTCCGGCCTCAACGGCCAGATCAACCTCGACGGCGTGGAGCCAACCGACCTGGCGCGTCTGACAGTCACCGGCCACAGTGCTCTGGGCCAGACGCCCCACCAACGGATTCAGGACCCGATTCTCACGCACCAGTTCACCAACGGCCTGCTTTGGATGAAGGGGAACCATTCGCTCAAGATGGGCTTTGAATGGCGCTACTCTTCTAATAAAGATGATTTCAGACAGACGAGCGGTGGATTGTTCAACTTTACCGACCGAGCCACGAATAGCGGTCTGGCGTCTCTGCTGCTTGGCTGGACGAACAACGCAAGCCTGCTCCAGACCGACATACTGGAGACGCGTACCGACTACTACGGGACCTATTTCCAGGACGACTGGAAGGTCACTCCCAACCTGACCATTAACATTGGACTCCGATGGGAGCTGGATACGCCACGCTGGGAGAAAAACAATCGTCAGAGCGGGTTCGATGCGACCCAGATCAATCCCGTCTCGGGAACGCCCGGCGTGATCACTTTCGCGGGCCAGGACGGCGTGGGCAAGTACGCCCACGACTTCGACCGGAACAATTTCGGCCCTCGCTTCGGGTTTGCCTATCGGGTGACCAAAGGGACGGTTGTCCGCGGCGGCTACGGAGTCTCCTATAATGGCCCCTACCAGGGAGCCGTTCCCAATGCGTGGGCTCAGGGATTCTCGTTAAGCGGCTCGTTCGATTCTCCGGATGGCGGCTTCACGCCTGCGCTTCTGTTCGCCAGTGGAATGCCGGCGATCACGCGCGAACCCCTTACGCCAGGCTTCGGCGCCGTGCCGCTCGGCCGTCCCGTGCGCACCTCACCCGACTACATTGAGCATGACCACGTCGCCGGGTACGCGCAGCAATGGAACCTTGGCGTGCAAAAGGAGCTGCGCGCGAACGCCCTGATTGAAATTGCCTATATCGCCAACGTCGGACATAAGCTGGGAGGCCCGAACGAGAACATCAATCAGATCCCGCTTGTCGATGAACGCGGGCCGGCGCTGCAGTCGCAGGCCCTGCGTCCTTTCCCGCAATTCGGCAACGTGCTCAACGTCAGTCCGGATTGGGGGAACTCGAGTTATCACTCGATGAATGTGAAGGTGGAAAAGCGGTATTCGGCGGGGCTCAGCCTGCTCGGAAACTACACCTGGGCCAAGTTCATCGACGACGTACAGTCAGGCAGCGAGCTGGGGGGAAGCTCGGGGAACGGCTACCAGCACATCGGGGCGCGCCATC
Source organism: uncultured Acidobacteriota bacterium (assembly GCA_963827655.1). Classification (GTDB taxonomy): domain Bacteria; phylum Acidobacteriota; class UBA6911; order UBA6911; family UBA6911; genus CAWHCF01. Next base: position 18,065 of record CAWHCF010000007.1, on the reverse strand, counting down.
GCGACAAGGGCCTGTCGGGCAGCGACATCAGGCATCGCCTGGCATGGAGCAGCCTCTACGATCTTCCGATCGGGCGGGGGCTGCGCTGGTCGATCGAAAACAGCGTCCTTAATGCCATCGCCGGAGGATGGACGATCGGCGGAATTCTCGAGGTCCGCTCGGGCGCTCCTTACGGCGTAACCGAACAGACGAATCGCTTGAATGCCTTTTCTGATGCGCAACGGCCCAACCTGCTCCGGAATCCGAATCTTTCCTCGAGCCGCTCGCGAGCCGAAACGATCCGGCAGTATTTCGACACCACAGCTTTCCAGGCGCCCGGAGATGGCGTGCTTGGCAATTCAGGACGAACCAACGGGCTTGGCCCGGGCTTTTTCGGCCTTGACGCTTCGGTACAAAAGCACTTCAAGCTTACCGAAACGTTAGTGATGACTTTCCGCACGGACATCGTCAACTTTCCGAACGTTCCTGCGTTCGATCAGCCGAACGCGCTCCGCGGAGGCGGCAACTTTGGAACGATCGGTGGTGTGCTCCCCGGCTCCACGGGAAGGGAGATCCAGCTGAGCCTTCGGCTGGCGTGGTGAGCCAGTTCATTGGTCATCGGTCAATTGTCATTGGTCATTTGCCATTGGTTATACCGGACAACATCGATTGAATGAAAAATGACAAATGACGAATGAAGAATGACAAATGGAATGCTCCTACGGTTGCGCCCACTCGTCTGGCTGATCCTGACAGCGCTGGCCCTTGCTCAGGACGACGACTACCGCGTTACTCCAAAGTTCGAGCGCCGGCTGGATATAGAGGAACTGCTTGCTCGAGTGGATCCCGAAAAGGACGCCTGGATCGGCGAGCGCGATTTCGAGGCGATCCACCGCAAGCTTGACCAGATCGCGCAGAATTTGCGCCAACGCCAGCCAACTCTTGCTCGGCTCGATGAAATCGCGCGTCGATTTGAAAGCCTGTCAGTCGTCGAACTAAAAATTACTAGCAGCGAGCGCGCTAGTCCGGAAGAGACGCGCGCCAGAGTGGGGCTGCGCATTGAGTTGGCAGGCAAAAGCACCGATGGAAAGCTGCTGTCGCTCCTGGGACGGTGGGATTCCGTTTGGTTGAACTCAGACGGCGACTGGACGCTCAGCGAGCTTAGTCCTGGCCCTCTCGCTGAAACCAGCAGCGCCACGACTCAGTTCACCGACGTTACTCTCAAGGCAATCGGTCAGAACCATTCCTTCCGCGCCCAGCTTGCGCTGGGAACCGACCATTGGCGAACCATACTTGACGAAGCCACCGGCATCGACGTCTACGGCCACAACGGACTTGCGGTCGGAGACTACGACGGCGACGGTCTCGAGGACATGTACATCTGCCAGCCGTCCGGCCTGCCCAACCGTCTCTACCGCAACAATGGCGATGCGACTTTCACGGACGTTACGGTTTCTGCCGGCATCGATATCCTGGACGACACGCGCACAGCCCTGTTTGCCGATGTCGAGAACGACGGCGACCAGGACCTCATCGCCATCACCGCTTCTCAGCCGCTGCTGTTCCGGAACGACGGCCGGGGCCATTTCAAATTCGATCCGCAATCCGGCCTGAAGATTCCCGAAAGCGCCCTCGCCAGTCTCACTTCGGCGGCGCTGGCCGACTACGACAACGACGGGTATCTGGACCTCTACGTCTGTTCCTACGATTTCTGGCAGCCGGGCAGGGACTACAACGCGCCGGTGCCATACTACGACGCCGCCAACGGGCCGCCGAATTTCCTGTTTCGCAACCGCCGCAACGGCACCTTTGAGGACGCCACAAAGCGCGCCGGCATGATGCAGAATAACAACCGCTACAGCTTCGCCGCGGCCTGGGGAGATTACGACAGTGACGGGCATCCGGATATTTACGTGGCGAACGATTTCGGGCGCAAGAATCTCTATCACAACAACGGCGACGGCACTTTTACCGACGTCGCCGCGCGGACTGGCGTTGAGGATCTTGGCGCAGGAATGTCTGCCGCATGGGGCGACTACGATAACGACGGCAAACTCGATCTTTACGTCGGCAACATGTGGTCTTCGGCGGGGCTGCGGCTTACCCACAACCGCCAGTTCCGTCAGGTCGCACCTTCAGGCGAGGTCCGCGCCTCGTTCCAGCGCCAGGCGCAGGGCAACTCTCTCTATCGCAACCGTGGCGATGGCACATTCACGGAAGATACCGAGAAAGCCGGCGTAGCGATGGGGCGGTTTGCATGGGGCTCCGACTTTCTCGACTTCGACAATGATGGAAACCTCGATCTGTTTATCCAGAACGGCTACATCACGGGTCCCGATACCCACGACCTTTGAAGCTTCTTCTGGCGACAGGTCGTGTCGCAAACGCCGCAGCGCGCGAGCCTCTCAAGGAAATACGAAGACGGATGGCGTGCGATCAATCTCTTGATCCGATCCGATGGCTCCTGGAGCGGGCGCGAGCGCAAGGTCTGCTACAGGAACCTGGGAGACGGAAAATTCCAGGACGTTTCCTTCATAACCGGCCTGGACTTCCGAGGGGACGGGCGCTCGTTCGTCACGCTGGATCTGGATGACGACGGGGCTTTGGACCTCGCGCTGAAATCAAGAACCGAGCCGCAGGTCCGGATCATGCGTAACGGATTGAGCAACGGCAACTCCGGCGTTATCGTGGACCTGATCGGCGTCAAGAGCAATCGTGACGCCGTTGGCGCGCGAGCCACGCTGGTGACCGATCGCGGGCGGCGCACGCGGTTTGTTCAGAGCGGGTCGGGTTTTCTTTCTCAATCCAGTCGTCGACTGCATTTCGGTGTGCGGAAAGGAGAGCGGGTTCTCGCCCTCGAGGTTCGGTGGCCGAGCGGTCTCCAGCAGAAGTTCGACGAGCTGCCGCAGATCGGATTGGTTCGGATTCGCGAGGGAAGCTCGGAAACATTCCGGATTACCGCCAAGCATGCGCCTGTAGCAGAGAAATCAGCTCCGACAGGGAATCGCACTCCAGGGACGTGGCTGAGCGAGCCGGTGCCTGCGCCCACGTTTTCTCTCCCCTCCGCCGACGGGAAAACGCACTCCCTGGCCCAGTATCGCGGGAAGAAGGTGCTGCTCAATTTCTGGGCCACCTGGTGCCCTCCGTGCCGAACAGAACTAGCGGACTTCGCCGCCAATGCCGGCAAACTCGAGGCCGCTGGAGTGCAGGTGCTTGCGGCGTCGGTCGACGAACCGGCCGAGCGCAAGCGCCTCGAGACCATTACGCTCCCTTTTCCCATCTTGCTCGCAGACGATCACCTCGTGGCCGCCTACACAATTCTGAATCGGAATCTTTTTGACCGCCGGCGGGATCTTGCGCTTCCCACCAGCTTTCTGATCGATGAATCGGGCGAGATCATCAAAATCTACCAGGGACGCACTGCTGCAGAGTCGCTTCTGTCCGACGCCGCAACGCGAGACCGGGCCCCGCTGCCATTTCCCGGTAAGCGGTATACGCCGGAGCCAAGGCGCAACTACACGGAGCTGGCGACCGCCATGGCGGAACGGGGACTGAACGCCGAAGCTCGAATTCTCTTCGAAGCCGCCATCAAGCGGGGGCAGAGCGGATTTGAGCTTTACAATAACTTTGCCGGCTTGCTGATTGCCGAAGGAGAGTTGGGCCGGGCCGAAGAGTTGCTTCGCGCCTCTCTTCGGGTTAAACCGAGCCAGGTCGACGCTCATGCCAATCTTGGGATGCTGCTATTCGAACAGAAAAAAACTGAAGCGGCTATCCCGTACCTTGAGCATGCGCTCAGCGTCGCGCCGGATGATGCCGCTTCACGCCGGTCTCTTGCCTCGGCGAGAACCGAGCTGGGCATCGGTCATATGGAGGCCGGCCGGCCCGAGCGCGCCGGCGCCGAGTTCCTGAAGGCGGTCGAGGCTGATCCCACCGATGCCGCCGGTCACGTCAACCTGGCCCTCTTCTACTTGAAGACCGGCGAAGATGCGCTTGCCCTGAAGTCGATCGACAAAGCCAAGAGTCTCGATCCGAGAAATCCAGCGGCCCTGTTGCTCGAAGCCGAGATGCTCTTGAAGAAGGGCAATCGCGCGGCCGCGAAGGCGCTGGTCGAACAGGTGCTCTCGAGCCATCCCGATTCAGGCGCCGCCCGCGAGCTCTTGAAGCGAATCAGCGGAGTCAGCCCTTAAAGATGCTTCGCGTTTCTTCGTGTCTTCGCGTCTTGGCGGTAGGTGTTGCGGACGGTTCAGAGTCCCACGAGGAAAAGGGCGAAGAGAGCGGCCCCGCTGCCCAGCGCGAGAAAGCCCCAAACCCGCGTCTGGGGGAGCTGCCACCACATGTAAATCCCGCTGGCGATCCAGAGCAGGAAACCGATGCAGACCAGGTCGACCACGACCGACCAGGCGAGGTTGAGCGGCTGGCGATCCTGAAAACCTCCACGCGCATGCATGCCGGTCAGGAACTGGTCCCAGCGGAAGCGCCGGTCCTCCACCCGTAGAAGCTTCTTGTCCGGGAAGTATCTTGCGTGACTTGCGGTCCAGAAGGTGTGGACGTAGACGGTCAGTTCGCTCGGGTTGGGGCGATAGGCTCCGAACGCGCCCTCGAGCCCCACGTCTTGCTTGATTCGCGCGCCGATCTCGCGTAGATCGGCCCCTTCAGGAATCGCAATGTCGTAGGGTTTTTCGAAGCGCAGCTTCCAGGTCGGATTCCCGTCCCGGTAGAACCGATCGATCCAGGAATTGTGGGCAAATGGGATGGAGCTGACGCCATAGATCAGAAACCAGGGCATCAGCGACAGCGCAAGGTACAGATGCAGACGCCGGACGAAGAGATTGAATCGCATAGCTCAGATCGTGAACAGGAACAGGGCGAAAAGGGCCAACCCGCCGCCCCCGAACACGGCGCCCAGACGCCAGGTCGCCGGCATTTCCCACCACATCCAGAGGCCGGACAGGACCCAGAAGATCATGGCCGCGATCACGAGATCGACCGAAACTGCCCAGCTGTCGTCGAGCGCGGCGTGCTGGTAACCGCGGCGGCGATGCATGCGTTCAAGGAAGGCCGGCCACCGGAAAGGCTCTTTCTCGATCACGAGCTTCGACTCGGCGGGCGAGTAGGTGAGCCTCCGGGGCGTGACCGGATCCTGGCGCACGATAGTGACGACGCCGGCCGAATCCTTGCGCGCGTTGAACGCACCCTCCAGGCTCGCGTCCCGGAGGATTTTTTCGCCGATCTCCTGGGGCGGCGCGTCCGGCGCGAAAGACGTCTGATAGGGCTCCTCTCTTTCTTTTTCGAATTGAGCCACGGCCTGGCCGGAGCCCCTTCGGAGCCATTCGCGATGGTTCATCGCCATGGTGCTCAGCGCATACATCACCATCCAAGGGGTCAGAAACAACGCCAGGTACATATGGGTGCGGCGGATGATCTTCGAGAACACTTCTCTCCTCTCAGGCTGGTCAGTCGAGCTTCACTTGATGCTCTCGCAGGAACTCCGGAGTAAAGTCCACCCCCAGGCCCGGAGCCTCGGGAACCTCCCAGTAGTCGAGCTTCTGGTTCCAGCCTCCGACGAAGACGTCCTTGTACTGGGCGGTCTCTTTGTTTCCTTCCTCCATGATCAGAAAGTTCGGAATCGATGCGGCCAGGTGCATGCTGGCCGCCGTACAAACCGGCCCGTTGGGATTGTGCGGCGCGATCGTGACGTAGTGCGCGTCGGCCATCGCCGCGATCTTTTTCATCGCGGTTATCCCGCCGGTGCGGGCGACGTCGGGCTGAAGGATGCGCGCGGCCTGTTTGACCAGGACCTCGCGGAAATTGAAATGTGATTGCAGCCCCTCCCCGGTAGCAATCGGGATGTTGGTCGAGTGCTGTAACGCCGCCATCGCGTCGCCGTTTTCCGGCGGCACCGGTTCTTCCAGAAAGAACGGGTCGAAAGGCTCGAGCATCTTGATGATCCTGCCGGCCGAGGCGACATTGAACTTCCCGTGCGCCTCGACGCAGATGTCGAACTGCGGCCCCCCTTCGCGAATGCCCCGGATCATCTCCCGCACTTCGTTCAGAGTGGCCGTGGGCAGCTGCCGATCGGGCCCGGGGTAGGAGCCGAAGGGATCGTACTTCCCGGCGGTGAATCCCATCGCGATGAGCTCGCGGGTCGCGCGCGCGTAGGCGTCGGCCGTCCGCGGGATGTTGCCCCAGCGATAGCTGGCATAGAGTCGCAGGCGCGGGTGCACCTTCCCGCCCAGCAGCTTGTATACCGGGACTCCCAGCTTCTTGCCGACGATATCCCAGAGAGCGATGTCGATCGCGCTGATGGCCGCGTAGAGGGTGCCGCCGAGAGTATTCTCTTCGACGATATACATCCGGCGCCAGAGCCGCTCGATGTCCCAGGCGCTTTCACCGGCCAGCAGCTGTGTTAAACGAGCGGATCTGCGCCACCACCGGCGCCAGGTTGGGGGGCGTTGTTCCTTCGCCCCAGCCGTGGATTCCGTCCTCAGTCTCGACGCGAGCGCACACGATGTCCGAGCGCGAGCCGATGCGCAGGACGTACGGGTCGACGCGCCGGATCTTCAAGCCCGGCTGTCTGCGTCCAGGCGCCGGCATCGAGCGCCGACAGCGCAAGGGCGGCCAGCCCTTGACCGGATGCGCAAAGGAACTCGCGGCGATCAAATCTCATTTTATTGGTCGGCACTTTGTTGTTATTTTCGACAAGGTTCTTAGCGTTTCTTCGTGTCTTGTCTTGGTGGTTGGTTTTTGTTCCGCCGCAGTCCGTTTGTACCACCGTTTACCCTGTTGTGGCAATCAGGACTCGATATAATGGCGGCGACGTGGCCGCTTCTGAGGCGGCACGGAGATCGATATGAAGGTCGTCAGACTGCTGTGCGCGCTCGCGCTCGTATGTTTCCCGGCGGCGAGGCCAGGGAATCCGGCCAGTGCCCAGCCGGTCCGCAAGCCCGGTACCTACGCGCTCTTCGACACTTCGATGGGTCTATTCGTCTGCGAACTCTTCGAGAAGCTTACTCCGGTTACAGTGGCCAACTTCATCGGGCTGACGGAAGGGACGAAGGAGTGGATGACTCCCAAGGGCGACTTCGTGAAGAAGCCATACTATGACGGCGTCACCTTTCACCGTGTCATCAAGGGGTTCGCGATCCAGGCAGGTGACGTGACCCGGACGGGAAACTTCACGGCCATTCCCCCTTTCCAGGACGAAATTGTTCCCACTGTCACGTTCGACCGGGAGGGTTTTCTGGCCATGGCAAACAACGGACCCAATACGAACCGCACTCAGTTTTTCATCACCGTCGCACCCGCTCCCCATCTGAGCCGTAAGCACACGATCTTCGGCAAGGTGGTTGAGGGATACGACGTGGTCAAAAAGATCTCCGAAGTTCCAGTCTCGGGGCGCAGGCCGGTGCAGGACGTTATAATCCGGAAGCTGACGATCGCGCGGGTCGGCAAGCCGCCGAAATGATCTTCGTTTCTCAACACGTTCGGATTTTGATTTTGTTCGCAGTATGGCAACAGCTGCAAAATTCAGGAGGTGACAATGTATTCCTATCGACTTGGGTTAACCGTGTTAACTTGCTCTTTCCTGCTCGCGTCCGTCGCGGCGGCGCAGACCCCTCAGGCTGCTCCGGTGAGTGCTTCGCCCTCGGCTACATCTCCGGATCCCAACATGCCGCGCCCGATCGATGCCTATGATTCGGTCTTCATCGAAGAGTTGACCTGGCTGGAAGTGCGTGACGCGATCAAGGCTGGCAAGGACACGGTCATTGTTGCAACCGGCGGGATGGAAATGAACGGTCCGTACCTTGCCACCGGCAAACACAATTATGTCCTTCGCGCCACCACCGAGGCCATTGCGCGCAAACTCGGAAATGCGCTCGTGGCGCCTATAATTGCCTTCGTGCCCGAAGGCAATATCGATCCGCCGAGCAGCCACATGCGCTATCCGGGAACCATCAGCCTGCAGCAGGATACGTACAAGCGGCTGCTGACCGATGTAGCCGCCAGTCTGCGTGCCAACGGATTCAAGCACATCGTCTTCATCGGTGACAGCGGCGGCAATCAGGAGGGTATGAAGGAGGTCGCCGCCGAGCTGTCGTCGAAGTGGACCGGCGGAGGGGCCAGGATCCATTTTATTCCCGAGTACTATGACTATCCCGGTTTGCAGAAGTGGCTCGCGACCCAGGGCTTCCCGCAAGTCGACGAGGGACATCACGACGATTTCGGTATCTCATCCATCATGATGACGGTTGATCCCAATACGGTACGGATGCGCCAGCGGATGGCGAAAGGGAAGTTCTCGATCAACGGCGTAAACATGGCGCCTGCCGAGAAGACGATCGCCATCGGCAAGAAGGGAGTGGAATACCGGGCGGCCGCCACAGTAGCGGCGATAAAGAAGGCTATCGGGCGATAACGAAGCTCCGAGAAGTTCTGCTTTGAGCCGGCCTATACGTTTGCGTATCTCGGGTGGGCCGAACAATGATAGGATTTCAATGATTGGTTTCGCCATCCTACAAGCTGATTCTCGGAAGGTTTACCTGCTTCTAAAGTTGCCGCGGAACCACGTGCTTACGGATCTTGGCAAGTTTGACAACTTGGCAAGTTCACAATATCTTCATTCGAATCGAACTCAGGCGTGAGACAGGCCATGGAACACGAACTGCTCGAATCAAAGGCCACAAAGACCCGCAGGAAAAATGATGCAGACGTTCCTGGTCAGGAGCAGACCCAACCCGTCACCTCAGTCCAGCGCATCCTCCAGCTGCAACGTACCATCGGCAATCGCGCCGTGGGACGCCGGATCCGGAAGAAACTCGAGGCGATTGATCCGGGCGATCCCTACGAACGTAAAGGGGACCGCGGGGCGGAGCAGGTCATGCGTTCACTTGGCCTTAGGATCCAGCCATCAGTTCAGCGTAAGGCACTCTCCGAAGAAGACGAAGACAAGGAGAACCAACCGGTGCAGATGACACCGTTTGCGGTTTCCATTGCGCCCATGGTCCAACGGCAGATGATTCCGGATGAGGAGAAAGACGAAAAGCCGGTGCAAATGGAAGCAGTGGTGCAGCGATCAGCCCATGAAGGCAGTTTTGAAGCGGTTCGGCAGCCGCAGATCGAGGTTGCCGGGGGCAGCGAGTCGCACGAGATTGAAGCGGACCGGGCCGCCGATCAGGTAGCGCAAGGCAGGAGCACACGGGGCGCGGCCGCGCCCCGGCCGTCGACACCCTCGGTGCCGACTTCGGGCGTCCCCGGGCTCGGTTCGGGCATTCCCATGTCGCCGGATCTGCGCCACAGGTACGAGGCAGCATTCGGTTGGAGCTTCGGCGGCGTACGCCTGCATTCGGGACAGACCGCTGCCGAAGCCGCCGAGGGGCTGGGCGCGCGCGCCTTCACGCACGGCCGCCACATTGTCTTCGGCAGCAAGGTCGAGAACCCGGAGGCTCCGGCACACCAGCGCACGCTCGCGCACGAGCTGGCGCACGTGGTCCAGCAGGACAAGGGCGTTGCGAGCGGGGTGCAGGCGATTCCACGCGTCACCCTCGTGACGCCATCGGCCCTGGAATTGGGGGTCGGCGGACGTGACATCACCGCCACCGCCACAGTCGGGGCCGGTGCGCCCGCCAATCCGGCGCTCACCTGGACCATCAACCCCGGCGGCGCCGTTCCCGCCGGCGTCTCGATCATCGGCGCAGGTCGGCGCGTGAGCGTCCGCTCCGTCCAGCCGCCGCCTGGCACCTTAATCGGCGGTACGCCGATCACGGTGCGGGCTGGGCTGACCACACCGCCCGGTGGTATCCCGGACGAAGCCGATTCGGCCGCCATTAACCTGGTACAAGTGGTGAATGCCGTCTACAACAACAATCCGGCGTTCATCGGCGTGCCGTCGCTGGTTCCAGGTGCGCCGCCGGCCAACACGGGAGAGCCCAACCGCGACGGCATCAACGGCAACACAGTCGCCGTCGTGGCAACGACGGCGCCTTTGGGGCGTCCGATCAATGTCGCCTTTCGTCGCTCGCTCGGTGGTGCGGTCGCCGGAAACATCATTACGCCCGGAAGGCAGACCGGCAACATGCAACTCCGAGTCACGGATACCGCGACGGGCGCACGTCTCGACGAAGCGGCGCCGTCACTGGCGGGGGGCGCCGCGCTGATGGCCGAGCTGGCGATCAACCCGGTTCCCTTGCGGGTCAGCGCGCTCGTCAACTCCGGCGCCCTCGGAGCACCCTATGGGTTCCTAAGCACGATCACGTTCGCGCGCTCCGATACGACTGCCAACGCGCTCGACCGCATTGTCGGCGAGCAGGTCACCCTGATCAGTGACCAACTCGGTCGGGGACCGGTCAATGGCGCGTACAATCCGGTCCCCAACCTCGCGCTGGCAGTGCCGGCGAACGGCTGGGTGGACCAGATCGGCGCAGTGGCCATGGCTCCCATTCCCGGAACGGCGGCGGTTTCGATCGACGTCAACCGCTTCGTCGGGCCGGGTGTGCCGCACCTCCCGCGTGGCATCGTGTTGCGGCAGGAATTCATCTACTTCTCTTGGCAGGGGGGTGGTGCCGTTTTCAGCAATGTGTTCGCCTCGGGCCGTCAGCAGAAGACGCTGGTCGAACAAGGCGCGAACAACTTCCGATTCTTGACCGAGCATATCTTTCCAGGCGTAACTCTGACGCCGGTGGGCAACGAGCCGTATGTCGGGGTCGGGCCCCCGCTGATCGTGCTCGCCGGCGTCACCGCGACGCCGACAGCGGCTGGAGCAGCGACCCTTTCCGCCGACGGCGTGTCGACCGCGAACCTCACTGTCAACGCACAAAGCCCCGCTGGCGTCGCCATCCCGGGACGCACCGTGCAGTGGACCGTGCTCGACGGCGACATTTTGATTACTGCGGGCAACCCGGCGGTGCTGCCAGCGGCCGCGACCGTGCGCGCCGGCATGCGGGCTGGCAACTTCCGCGTGCGCGCCCAGGACACGGTCTTCCCCAACCGCCGCGTCGACACGCCGATCCGGGTGGCTCCGGTGAGGCTGACCGGCATGGTCGCAGCGCCGTCAACGGTGCCGGCGGGCGCCCCGATCACGACGGTGACGATTACCGGCGCGCCTGCCGACCGCCAGGTGAACTGGTCGGTCGACGCCACCTCGGCGGCCCGCGGGGTAACGGTCGCCCCGGCGCTCGCGGGCCCCGGCGGCGCGATGTTGACGGTCGTGACCCGACCGGCGGGATTCACAGGGACGGTGACGGTCACCGCGACCGATTCGATCCTGGCGCTGCGCAAGCGTCTGAGCGTACGTTTCCTCTAGCAATCATGTCGAGCCGTGAGGGCAAAGTCGACCTCGTTTCCATTTCCCTCGAGCTGCAGGTGGCGTCGGGGTTTCGCGTCATCGAGGCCGAGCCCCTGCTCGCGGGCGGGCCGGTCGAAGTGGAATTCTTCATCGACAACGCCGGCGCACGCGCGCTCCACTTGTTCGTCAACGGCGACCGGGCGCGTCAGCGACCTGGATCTTTCTCCTTCGTCGCCACGATGGCCGGAGTCACGCTTCCCGACCCCTACAAGGACGTTGCCTGGGAGGGCGGCCCGGCGACGGTAGTGACGGTCGAGCCGACCAAGGTTTATCGACAGACGCTTGTCGTTAACCAGTTCGTTCGCCTCGAAAACTCGCTGGACCTGCTCGAGCCCGGCGCATCAGGCCAACTGGTCGTTGCCTGCCGGCGGCCGCTTCCGCTGACCGCCGACCACCAGGCGTCGCTCACGCCTGCTGGCGACGCACCACTCGTCGAGGTGCGGTTAGAGTTCGAGCTGCGCCGGGACGACGCGCAGCTTTCCGCCCTCGTCGACAAACTCGTCGATGAGGTACGCCATGGGCCGCGAGAGTATCGAGAGCGGCCTCTCGCTCTCCTTCTGACGCTGCGCGCCCCCGTGGCGATCGGCCGATGGCGGGCGCTGATGGACCACGCCGACCCCGTCGTCGGTCAGCGCGTCCGTCAGGCGCTGCAGTTGGCGGACCAGGCGGCCGGCAGGTAGGACACGGCGCGCGGCCCGTTTAACAACGCGAATGGGTTCAAACAACATTCGATTTACTTTTCTTGATGGGCCACCATCCCGGGGTCGAGCACCGTCAAGGTCAGGCTCTTGGAGTAACGCGGCCTCCTCGGGTCCAGGTTGCGGGGACGATAGATTTGTCTTTCCTTCCATCACGCATTGACTAGAATTGAGATTCGAGAAGGGATGAAGCTCTGCGACGAGCGGATCTTTGCGTTCTTCTTGTCTCGGCGGTTAACCATCTCTCACGAAAAGCCCGCGCTATGAATCCTGTGATTCTATGCCGTTCCTGGCTGCGTTTTTGGCCGGTGCGCAATCGCAGGAGGCAGAGAGGATCTGTGGGTCAATCCGCAGGGCGAGTTCCTTCCGTCCGTCATGCCCATCCTGTCTATCGCCTGCCGGGAACAGACGGCCTGAGCATTGATGAGATGCGCGGATGAATAGACCGACTATGAACACGACCGGTTACCAGATCCGGTCGGGCAAGGACGACGTCACCCAGTACGACTGGCGGCAATACATGGATTTCAAAGACAAGCCCGCGCCGCCAGGCAAGATCCACCAAGACGCAAACACGCTGGGAAAACGTTCTCGCGATCCACTGGGACAATTGCGTTACAATGTCGCATTCTTCAAAGGAGACCTAACAATGCGCTGCTTAGTTGCTTTCCTGTCAATAGTTGCCTTCGCCACCGATCTCGCGGCGCAGGCGCAACCCAAAAAAATCCTCCTCAGCAACCCTGACCAGGAGTTGCTCAAAGCGCTTCAGAGCGTGACTCCTCAGGCTAAAGTGATTCAGGTGACCCAGCAGAACGTCATGCAAGAGATTGTCGATGCCGACGGGTTCATCGGGGAGATCACGTCTGAACAGGTGCGAGCGGGCAAGAAACTCAAATGGGTCCAGACCATGAGCGCCGGGGTCGAACGCCTGCTGCACCTTTCCGGCGGAACAGCTCTGCGCGACAGCGACATCGTTCTCACCAACAACCAGATCGTGCAGGGACCCGAGATCGCCGATCACGCCATGGCCATGTTGCTTACGCTCTCGCGCGGCATCCACACCTTCCTCAATCACAAGCAGCAGGAACTCTGGCAGCCGCGGCCGTACGCGGGCATCGAGTTGAACGGCCGCACCGCAGTCGTGATCGGAGTAGGCGGCATCGGAACGCAGATCGCTTTCCGAGCCTGGGCGCATGGGATGGGCGTTATCGGGGTCGATCCTGAAGACATACCCTACATGCCGATTCTCAAGAAGTTAGTGAAGCCGGACCAGCTCGACACCGTCCTGCCCGAAGCCGATGTGGTCTTCGTCGCCGCGCCCCATACGCCTATGAGTGACAAGATGATGGGCCCGAAACAGTTCCAGCTTATGAAAAAGGGGTCCTACTTCATCGCGGTCAGCCGCGGCGGCCTGTATGACCTGAACGGCCTGGTGAGTGCCCTCGAAACGCACCAGCTGGCAGGAGCGGGGGTTGACGTGACCACTCCGGAGCCGCTGCCCAAAGGCCACCCGCTCTGGAAATGCGCCAATGCCATCATTACGCCGCACATCGCCGGCCGCTCCGATAAGGATCGCGACCGGATGGTCGGAACGATCAAAGAGAACATACGCCGCTTTTCCGAGGGCAAGCCCCTGCTCAATGTCGTTGACAAGCAGAAAGGGTACTGAGGCTGAGGCTTTGGAGTGCGCAAGCTTGTGGCCGAGTTTCGTTGGGTCCGGCGTCCCGGCCGCATCTCATCGCGCCTTGGCGGTTAGGCCTACTGGATCCTGATCAGCTCAACGTCGAACACGAGCATTCCCGCCGGAGCGCCGGGTCGGCCCTCGTAGGCCAGTTTCTCGGGGATCCATAGCCGGCGCTTCTCCCCTTCGACCATGAGCCCGACGCCGATGGTCCAGCCCGGGATGACCTCGTTGAGCCTGAAGGTCGTGGGCTGGCCGCTGGCCACGGAACTGTCGAACATCTTGCCGTCGGTCGTCCACCCTGTGTAGTGGACCGTCACATTGTCATTCGGCGCCGGGCGTCGGGTTCCGGTTCCTTTCCGGAGCACCCTGGACGACACTCCCTCGGGCGTTCCATCGGCATCAGGAGGGGGAGCGGCGACGTCAGGCGGCGCCGGGGTGGCGCCGGGATCCGCATCACGAGAGCATCCGGCGCTGATCAGAAGGAGAGCTGCGGCGACGAGGCAGGATTCGTATCTCATCAAGTTATCCTCTAAGCATGTTTGGCAAGAATTCTTGGTGTTTCTTCGTGTCTTTGTGTCCTAGTGGTATTGGTTTCGCTCTGCGGAATATAATGTGCGTCAGATTCCAGAACCGTCGGCAACCAAAAGGAGGGGAGCATGGACTGTTACCGCCGTCATTTCCTTCGAATGGGAACGCTGGCCGCCGTCGCGCCGCTCATCGCGTCGTGCTCGCGCCAGAAACTTCCGGAGGCGGGTGGCCGGCCGATTTCCGCGAGCGCCCTTGCGGCGGCCAAAGTCGGGATCGTGACCTGCCTCTCGTATGGCCGGGACGCGATGAAGGCTCTGGATAAGGGCCTGGACCTCCTGGGCGGTGCGGGGCGCCTGGTTCGCGGCAAGACCGTCACGGTAAAAGTCAATCTGACCACACCGGCCGGGAGCCCCTTCGAATCACTCTTCGATCGCCCGCCAGGCGAAACCTACATCACTCACGGCGACACAGCGGCCGCGCTCGCCGCCATCCTCCTGCGCGAGGGAGCCCGGCGAGTCCGCTTTGTCGAGTCGTCCCCGTTTCCCGACCCCCTGGAGCAGATCGCGACGGCCGCAGGTTGGGACGTAAAGGCGCTCGCAGCGCTCGGCAGCGTCGAGTTCGAGAACACGCGCAACCTGGGGAGCGGGAAGCGCTACTCGCGGCTCCCCGTGCCGTCGGGCGGACACCTCTTCGAGTACTTCGAGCTGAACCATTCCTATGCCGACACCGACGTGTTTGTTTCGCTCGCCAAACTAAAGAACCACAAGACCGCCGGCGTGACCCTTTCGATGAAAAACTTGTTCGGCCTCACGCCCAATGCTCTTTACGGTGACGAAGCCGTGCGCGAGGACGCCCTCAAGGGCCGCGGCCGTATGCATGAGCGCAGCGTCTGGGACGGCCGGCGGTTTCCCGGCGGCATTCAGGGATCGCAGCCCCATGGCTCGGGATATCATGTGCCTCGAGTGGTGGCCGACATATGCGCCGCCCGCCCGGTAGACCTGGCGATCGTGGACGGAATTACGTCAATGGCCGGAGGCGAAGGTCCCTGGACGCCGCCGCTCCGGTTTACCGAGCCGGGAGTTCTCGTCGTGGGGCTTAATCCGGTTTCGACGGATGCGGTAGCGGCAGCCGTGATGGGCTACTCGAACCCGCGCGCCGCGAGCGGAATGCCTCCATTCGAGAAGTGCGACAACCAGTTGCTCCTCGCAGAGCAACTCGGAGTCGGAACGGCCGACCTCTCCCGGATCGAGGTCCTGGGCTTGACCCTGGAACAGGCCCGGTATTCGTACGCCGGCTAGCGCCGGAAATTCACGGTTGACGAACAGGCCCTCGAGTCCACGGTCAGACGCGATCACCGCGCCGCAGCCAGGGCTGCCTCGTAGTTTGGTTGTTCTGCGATATCACGGACATACTCTACGTATTTGACCTTATTGTCGGCGCCCACGACAAACACCGCTCGCGCGTCCAGCCGATCCAATGGTCCGCCGCTGATCAGGACGCCGTAATTCTTGCCGAACGAGCCATCGCGGTGATCGCTAACGGTGATGAGCTTGTCGACGCCGGCGGCGCCGCACCACCGCTTCTGCGCGAAGGGGAGATCCATGCTGACGCAGACGATCTCGACGTTGGGGAGCTTGGCCGCCTCCTGGTTGAAGCGGCGCGACTCCATATCGCATACCGGCGTATCGAGCGACGGCACGGAGACCAGAATGCGAGTTTTTCCGGCCGATGTGGTGACGGTGTAATTGCTCATATCGTCGGCGCGTTGCGCCGTGAAATCCGGCGCTGGCTGCCCGACTTTGACTTCGTTTCCGACAAGGGTTACTGGATTTCCTTTAAAAGTAACTGAAGCCATGTGGATCTCCTTATGGGAAAATGAGACGTCTCGCACGCGTCTGGTTTTCGTAACGTATTGCCAGGTGCAAAGGGTGGATAATAAACGTTCTCATGACAATCTCAAACCAGGAAACGTGCAAGACGGTTTTCTTTTCTATGCTAAGTTTGGGAGGAGGCGCCAATGAAACGCAGGTCCTTTGTAAGCCTGTTCACCGCGGCCCCGATCGCGGCCGGCCAGTTGATTCGCCCTCAGCGATCGGGCGATATGCGCGACCCGGATCAGCACTATAACGAAGGCTGGACGTCGCTGTTCGATGGCAAGGATTTCGGGAAACTCGTGGTCGTACTGCGCGCGGAGGAAGGCAAGTCACGGCGCTTCTTCGACGAGAGAATGACCGAGCAGTCGACTTTTTATATCGAGAACGGCCTGCTCAAGACGACAGGCAAGCCGAACGGCTACATCCGAACGGGCGACGTCTACGACAACTTTGTCTTCCACGTGGAGGTGAGATTCACG
Organism: uncultured Acidobacteriota bacterium; assembly: GCA_963827655.1. Lineage (GTDB taxonomy): Bacteria > Acidobacteriota > UBA6911 > UBA6911 > UBA6911 > CAWHCF01. The sequence continues at coordinate 1,482 of CAWHCF010000007.1, read as the reverse complement.
GAGCGCGGCAACAGCGGCGTGCTGATTCATATCCAGCGCGATGACGTGTGGCCGCAGGCGATTGAGTGCCAGCTTTACCAGGCGCACATGGGGCGCATCTTCCCGATCCAGGGAGCGTATCTGGAGGGGGGCGAGATGATCCACGAGAATTCGAAGCCGGTGGGTGAGTGGAACACTTACGAGGTGTATTCGGAGGAAGGGCGCGTTGCTACCGTGCTGAACGGCGCGGTGATCGGCCTGGGGGCCAACTCGAATCCACGAATCGGGCACATCGCGCTGCAGGCCGAGGGCGTGCCGGCGGAGTTCCGGAACATTCGCGTGAGACGGCATGCCCCATCCCACATCCTTTGGCCGAAGGGTGAACCGCCAAAGACTCGCTAGCGCCACGAATACCACCAAGACGCAAAGGCACCAAGAACTAAGGTTCGTTGGGGACTTCGCCCCGAACGAAGGCACCTTATGAACGACAACATGTTGGTTTGAACGTTTCGCTAAGCGCCTAAGAATCTTGTGCGCCTGGTGAACCAGCGGCCGTAGCTTTGCGTCCACTATAGCAAGACTGAGATGAGACCTGCAGCCGTGACCAGAATTCTTGTTGCTCTCTTGCTTTTCAGTGCGACGGCTCATGCGCGCAACTTCAGCGGCTTCTTCACACCCGAGTTTCCGAGCAGCCAGCGTCGGGCCCCGATTCCAGTCAGCGCCTCGGCCTGGATTGAGCTGACCGCGTCAGTTTCCGGCAACCTCCGCCTGCGAGAGTTGGGCGAGTATCGGCTGGAAGGGACCCTGTCGGACGGGAAGCTTGAATTGAAGCTTCACCAGGGTGATTCAGACGCGCCGGCCGGACGCGCGGTTGGAACGGTCGAAGGAAGCCGTGTGGAGCTGACCGTCGAATTCCTCGACCGGGACGCCGAAATTCGTTCCCGAGGTCGACTGGAGCTTGAAGGGGCTGCCGAGTGGCTGGCCTCGCCGGTGACAAAAAACAAAGGGCCGCGCGACCGGAGCGGCCGCCACTGGTTCGAGACGGAATTCGACGACGTCGACTGGGAGCAGATTGAGCTTCCCGACGATAATTCCTTCGGCGACGAGGTAAAGCACGCGCGATTCTACCGCAGCTACTTTCACCTCAAGGACGCGCTTGAATCACTAAGCGCGGTTTTCAGCAGCGACGACGGGATCTGGATCTATGTCAACGGCCGGTCCCTGGGACACTGGGGAGCCCGGGAGAACCGGGGCGGCTGTGTCAACGATCCGTTGGAGCGCTGCGGAGTGAACGGAACGGTCCAGCCCGTTCCGATTCCTCAAGACATCCTGCGCCCCGGCAGAAACGTGGTCGCGGTCAAGGTGAATAACGGCGAGTGTTGCTTTACCTACTTCAACCTTCTCTTGACGCGGGTCAGCGCCCGGGTTGTATCGACTTCGGACCGTTAGTGTTTCTTCGAGTCTTTGAGTCTTAGTGGTATTTGTTAGACAGCTCTAACCGCG
>CAWHCF010000006.1:0-331021 GCA_963827655.1 uncultured Acidobacteriota bacterium | reverse complement strand
TCGGTGCCATGCAGAACTTCCATGCGGACCAGGGTTTGTTGGTAGCCTGGTGCCGGCTCCGAAATCATCTTGCCGTCCGAAAGGATTTTGCCAGCGCAGTTCTTCCCCGTGTCCGCCTGTGGGATCAACAGACGCTAATTCAAGAGTTTCTCGTTGACAATTTCGAGCAACTCGACGCCGACGTCCGTGAGGACCTTCCTCTGAAGCGGATATGGACTGTGGCGACTGAGGAGGATGAGGAGTGAGGTCTTATGACAAAAATCTGAACCTTCTTTGATCCCAGTACTATAACGGTCATCGAACGCATGCCGGGCTGGACGGGCGCCCACCAGAACCGAGCCTTGACGCAGGTCGCTCTTCTGCAACTTTCAGGTCATATCAATGACAGCATCTTTCTCGCGAATTCTCTCGGAACGCCAAATATGAGGCATGAAGCTCTGCAGTGGGGAGCGTCAGGCAAGCGAATAGGACTGAGTAATGGCTCAGCTGCGTCGGACTAACGTTCACCCTTTGATAGCCCGGTTTCAATTTGGTTGCAGCGTTTGAAGATCGGAAAATCGAAGGATTGCGACAATTCGTCCTCGTCGCGTGGATGGAAATGACGGCGAGGCTGCGAATCGCCAGGTACAGAATTTAGGACAGAATGACAAATCCCTATAAGCTGACAGCAGAAGCGGACGACATGACCACGATTGCGACGACTGTCGACGGCGGCACGATTTCTCTTTGGCGACCCGCAGATCGCGAACTTCGCGGCGCGGTTAGCGGAGATCTGATGCTGCAGGATCATCCGGGCTACGAGAACGCCCGGCGGGTGTGGAACGGCAACGTCGATCGCCGCCCGGCGATCATCACCCGGTGCAGCGGCGTCGCCGATTCCAGCAGGTCGTGAACTTCGCGCGAACGCACGGGCTTCGGCTCTCCGTCGCGACGGTGGCCACAGCGCGCCCGGGTACGGCACCAACGACGGCGGCCTGGTGATCGACATGTCGGCGATGAAAGGCATCCGCGTTGACCCAACGGGCGGACGGCGCAAGTCCAGGGCGGCGTCATCTGGCGTGAACTGGACCGCGAGACGCAGGCGTTCGGCTTTCCACGACCGGCGGTAGGGTTCGAACACCGGCGTCGTGGGGCTCACACTCGGCGGCGGCCTGGGCTGGCTGATCGGCAAGTACGGTATCACCGTCAACAACGTGATCTCCGCCGATGTCGTGACCGCTGACGGTCAATTCCGAATGGCGAACGCAACTGAACACCCCGATCTGTTCTGGGCGCTGCGCGGCGGCGGCGGCAACTCGGCGTCGTCACGTCCATTGAATACCGACTGCATCAGGTCCGCAAGTGCTCGGCGGCATGGTCCTGTTCCCTCTGGATCAGGCGCGGGAAGTGCTGCGCTTCTATCGCGACTTCTGCCCCGCTCTCCCGGACGAAGCCGAAGCCTACACAGCGCTCCTGACCGCGCCGCAGGGAATGCCGGTGATTGCGTTGCTGCTCGGCTACAACGGCCCCATTGCGGACGGCGAGAAATGCTTCGCGCCTGCCCGCCGGTTCAGCAACCCCTCGCCGACCTGGTCGGCCCGATGCCGTACACGGCACGACAGACGCTACTGGACGAGCCGAACGCGACGCACGGCTTGCAACGCTACTGGCGTTCTGCCTTGACCGAGCGAATCTCGGACGAGTTGATCGGCGTGCTGGTCGCAGGAGCCGCACAGTTCAGTTCACCAATGAGCGCCATGATCTTCTTTCACATGCACGGCGCGGCGACACGAGTGGGCCCGGCGGAGACAGCCTTCGCAGCCAGACGGACTCAATGGGATTTCGACCTGATCGGACAGTGGGCGAATGGGCCGAATCCCCCAGCCACATCGCGTGGGTGAAAGCGTTGTGGGGCCAGCTGGAACCACACCTCAAAGGCTCCGCGTACCTGAACCGTTCTTGCCGCGGACGATCGACCGGAAAAGGTCCGCGCGTCATTTGAAGAGAATTATCCGAGGCTGCGGCAAGTCAAGGGCGTCTACGATCCTACGAATCTGTTTCGGTTGAACCCGAACGTCGTACCGTGAACGTCCCGCTCGGTGCCAGACCGATCTGTACCAGCGGGCCGGGCACCGCGTCCGATTTCACTCACGTACGATGGCGGCGGCACTTGCCCGTGACGCGGCGCACTACCTCACCCACAAGGTGCCCTTGATTGATGCCGTGATACCCGCTCGTTCTGCCGGGTTCCACCACGGCGCCTGCCGCGCGAGCATCGTGGTCGACTCCTCCCAGTCATAGGCGAATGCTCATCGGCACTCGTCGCACTTTGCTTGATGGCCGCGGCCTGAGTTCACTCGATACTCTGCACCTGATACTGATCTGCCTCACGGCACGGTTCGCTCACATGCCATCGCTGTCCAGCAACCGTTCGATCATCGCCTCGATGCCTGTGTAGGACTGCATTCACACACCGTTGGCCTCGGCTGAGAAACGCGATCGTTTCCGCTGCAACCACAGAACTGCACGCCCTTGCAATCGGCCGAATTTCTTACCCTTACGCGGTCTTCAATTGTCGGCGGAAGCGCCGGTTATCAAGTCCTACGCGTATATTAATCGTCCTTTGGGCTCAGGTATTGGGCGACCCAGTTCGTTTGCTGTCTCAATCCATTCATCAATGATCACTTGTACATTCGCAAGAGCGTCTGCATATGTAGCTCCGTCCGCAGCGCAGCCTGGTAACTCCGGAACCTCGGCAATGAATGCCTTATCCTCTTCGCTCCAATAAATGATAACCTCGTACTTGTACTTATTGTTCATCGCTTTCTCCCGCTAATTTGTAGCGAAGAATCACCCCGCGTACTTGTTTCACCTGATACGGCTTCGCTTTTCCATCTTTAGGCTGAAGATTCAGAATCTCCCCGACGCCTTCTTTCGTAAAAATATGATGACTGCCTCGAATGCGCTCGTCAAAGCCAAGGTGGCGTAACAACTGGCATAAATCGTTAAAAGAGATGTTTGCGTCTGAAGTGCCGCGTAAAACGTGAAGTAGCGTTTTTTCGTGTTTAGCCACGCGGCAACTTTAGCACATCGGCAGGGCGCAGGACCTGCCTGCATGCATCGTATCACATGCTTTCGGGCAACCTGATCAGAGTCGATTCCCCGGCGGCATTCCCTCCTTTTGGCCCTCTGGGTGCGGTCGCCTGAATGTTCATCAATCCCGAACGTGACGCAGTACACCACGTCCCACCCGTCAGGCGTGGTATGTGGTTCGTGAACGCGTGTTCGTGCCCCAGCCTAATGCTGGCCGGCTGAGGTAGTCGCAGGCAGCACGCCGTTGGTATCGGTGATGCGAAGGAGGCAGGTCGTCGGTGGTTCATGATCGTGCCGCGTTCGCTTGCACTCCGGACTAGGCGGCTGGGTGCGCAAAATCTCTTGCTCAGCTAAGGCGTGACGGAATACAAACACTGCTACCCGCGTCCGCTTGGCATATGGGTGTCACCATGTATGTCAGAATCCACTCTGTGCCGGTTATTGAGCGGCGAGGTCCAGGCGCATATCGTCCTCCGAGCAATTCCAGACCGGACGGTACCCATGACTGCTACTATGTTCGCGGAGAAAAGGGCGAACTTCCTGAAACCTATTAAATCATCCACGCTCATCCAAATCGCGAGCTTTGTCCAAACTTTGTCCGAACTATCGAGTGGGAATCGGAAACAAGTGAAAAAGTGAAGTACGGAATTCTACTCTAAGTCGTTGATTAGATTCCGATGTTGACCGATTGTGACACATAGTGCCCGGGCGGGTCTCGAACTTAAAATCCTGGGCCCCGCAAGGGGCGTGCGGGTTCGAGTCCCGCCCTCGGCACTGAAAAACAATGACTTACAGGGATGGTGATTTGACGGGAACTAGCTGCAAAATGCGGATTGTGTCTGAGGTGCTTCCGTCATCAATTCTTGTTATGCCGCCAGAGGCATTCGCGTCTCATCGACAGTTGGCGAGAACGTGGATTTGCCGAATGCGAACATGACTCTCGTCGATTTCAAGAAAGTCATCGCCGACGGGAAGATCTCCCTTAACGTCAGCCGTCGCGTCGTTAGTCCAGCCTGGATCGCCGGCGTCCTCATCTCGCGTCCGAACTTCAACGCCATGTGAGGCCTAAGGAAGTTTTAGCGAGGCAACTCCATGTGATCTTCGAGACGCTCCTTCCATCGCGCGTGGTAGATCGTCCGCCGAAAAAGATAGGCCGAGCCCTGTCGGATCGTGAGGTTCAGCCGCTCGACGAAAGACGTGTTCAGTTTCGAGGAGTCCTCGGAGTCGCGCAGCGTCTCTTCGAATCGCCACGCGTCGCCGATCAGCGTTCTTCGCTCGACCTTGATGATGCGATCGTTCCTGCGAGTCTTGATCACCTGGCCGTACAGACACGCTGACCCCAAAATGCGACGGACAACTCTCTTGTAAGACTGGAAGCCGTCTGTGGCGATCAGTTTAGGCCTTCGCCATTGATGGCAGAATTGAGGTTCTTGGCACCCGGCTGCAATCTCGAACAGTGGCGATTTAGCTACCATCGGGCGGTCGACACTTCACGAGTTCGTAGCCGATGCGGCAGAAGTATGCCCCGTAGTTCGTCTTAACAGCTGCCAGCGTCCATAAGTCAGAGAGCGCCAGAGCCACTCCGCCGGACCAAACCCGTAGCGCTGAAGCCAGAGGTAACTCGCCGCGAGTTGCCCCACGAAGACAGCAACTCCGATCAGTGCCGCTGCTGCCGATCCGAGTTGTCCGAAAAGCCCGAATCCAAACCCATAGAAAATCACGCTGAAGATCATAGATTGGGCCAGATAGTTGCTGAGCGACAGTTGACCGGCGGCGGCAAACAATCGAGTCAGCAGTCCGGCGCGAGCAGAACTGAAGTACAGCAAAAGGCCGGCGCCGAAAGCGAATGCCAGCGGGATAGACGAGAGAGGTCGTAACCATGCGGGCGAGATCGGTGGCGACTGCCCTGTTGATTCTGACCAGACCAGCAGAGTAGTTGTCACCGCGCCGGGGATGCCCGCTCCGACGAGCATGGCTTGTAGCAAGTTGCGATGCTGTGCCGGTCGCTTCAATACGCCGACGCGCCACGCGGCGATGCCAAGCAACATCAGTCCAAAGGTTCTTGGTAAGACACTGACAAGAAATGGGGCGATGAGCCGCCAGGTCCTGAAGCGTAGCACCAGAATCTCCGCCCAGCTTCCTTCCGCATAGACGCGTGTGGCGACGACGGCGTGCGCACGCATCGCCAGTTCTGTCGGGAAAAGGCTGTCGAAGATCGGCACAACAAACATCAGCACAGCAACCGCAACGGCTAACGCAACCATCAGCCTGGTAGGCAGGCTGACGAGTGGAATAAGCATCAGGCCGCAGACGGCGTACAGTGTGAGGATGTCGCCGTTCCAGATCAGGAACATGTGGCAGAGTCCCAGAGCGAGAAGCGCGGTAAAACGCCGGACAAAAAAGCGCCGGAAGCCGATCTTGTGTGACGCCGCGCGCTCGGCCTGAACGCCTACGCCCACGCCGAACATAAACGAAAACAGTGTGAAGGCTTTGAACTCGAACAGCCACGCTGTCAGTAGGTCCACTGCGTGATTGGCCCAGCCGGGATGCGTGTGAAACGTAAAGATGTGCTCGAACAACGAGATGCGAAAGCCGGCCAGCAGGTTGACCATCAACACGCCCGACAGCGCCGCGCCGCGCAAAGCGTCCAAAGCGACGTTGCGCTCGTCGGGAGAGACTGGCCTCATTCGATTCGGCAGCGATGAGCGTCTCATGAAAAATCACACTGCCACAGCCATCCGGCGATTCGCAGGGCGATATAAGGCGTGAGGTTGAACAGGACTATGCCTGTTTTGTAAAGCACAATCGCGGCGAAGTTGATCGCATCAAACTGGTCAACCGGGAGACGGAACCGTTTGCTCCAGAGCCCATGCAGCCATTCGTGCGACATCACGAAAAGCAGCGACCACACAGCCAATAACCCGAAATTGATGATCGCGCACCACAGCAGTGCGTCTCGTACCATCACGATGCTCATGAAGATCTCCTTTAGGCGCCGCCGGTTATCCAAGCCGGCGCCGGATTGGGCGCTCGGCCAACTGCTCGCTACCCCTCGCGGATGCTGAGCGTCCCGAGAATTGCCTGGTCCGGAGCCGTGAGCTAAAATGAGGCCGTCGATGCCCAGGCGACCATGACTCCAGCAGCTTCATTGGGCGCAATCTCATTTCGCGCCTCGCCACTCCATGCGTAAATTGCGGTGAAAATCTGCAAGGTGTGCGAAAGTTTTTGAGGCGATCGAAATGAAAAGTGATGGGATCACCAGTTCAAAGTAGCCTAAGCCAATCTGAAATTCGGCGAAGCCACCCTATGCCGGCGTCAAATTCACACGAAGTTACACAACTGCTCCTGGCCTGGAGCGAAGGCGATAAAACCGCGCTCGATCAATTGATACCGCTGGTTTACAGCGAATTGCGCCGGCTGGCTAAACACCACATGCGCAGCGAACGTGCCGGTCATACGCTGCAAACCACGGCGCTCATTCACGAAGCCTATCTGCGGTTGGTTGATGCGGATCAAGTGCGGTTGGAAAACCGCAGGCACTTCTTTGGCGCCGCTGCGCGCTTGATGCGCCAGGTGCTCGTGGACCTCGCGCGCGCGCGCCGCAGCCGGAAGCGCGGCGGCTCCGCTCCGCAGGTTTCGCTCGATGAGGCGTTGGTGGTGAGTCCAGAGCGAGATACAAGCCTGCTCGCGCTCGATGAGGCGCTCAAAGCGTTGGCAGAAATTGACGCGCGCAAAGGTCACGTAGTGGAGTTGCGTTTCTTCGGGGGCTTCAGCGTGGAAGAGACGGCCGGCGCGCTCAACGTCTCGGTTGAGACAGTCCACCGCGATTGGCGGCTGGCTAAGTCGTGGTTGTTGCGCAGACTGCGCGGAGAAGACTCGAGTGACACCTGAACGTTGGGCACAAATCGAACGGCTTTACCAAGCCGCGGTGGAACGCGAGCCGGAGTCGCGCGCGGCGTTCCTCGATGAAGCCTGCATGGGCGATGAAGAACTGCGCCGCGAAGTCGCGTCATTGCTCGCCTACGATGACCAGGTCGGCAGTTTCATCGAGGCACCCGTCTTCGAAGTCGCGGCCACAGAATTGGTGTCGCTGTCTGGCGCACAGACTCCGCCGATAGCGACGCCAGCCCGGATCGGTGCTTATCAACTCCTGTCGGCGCTGGGGCATGGCGGAATGGGCGAAGTCCATCTTGCGCTCGACACCAGGCTGGGACGCAAAGTCGCCGTCAAGCTGCTGCCCGCCAGGTTCACTACCGACGCGGATCGCGTGCGCCGCTTCGCTCAGGAGGCGCGCGCAGCCTCCGCGCTCAATCATCCTAACATCATCACGATTCACGAGATCGGCGAAGTCGAGCCGCACGCACTACATCATCACCGAATACGTCGAGGGCGAGACGCTGCGCCAGCGAATAGTGAGCGCGCCGCAGAAACGGATGAATCTGTCACAAGTGATTGATATCGCGGGTCAGATTGCCGCCGCGCTCTCAGCCGCACACGAAGCCGGGATCACGCATCGAGATATCAAGCCGGAAAACGTCATGGTGCGGCACGACGGCATCGTTAAGGTGCTGGACTTCGGCCTGGCCAAGCTGACCGAGCCGTTCTCGCCGCCGATAGGCAGGCCGGCTCCGACGGTAGCCGCGGTCACCACCGAGACGGGCGTCGTGATGGGCACGCCGCGCTATATGTCACCTGAGCAGGTGCGGGGCGAGAAGGTGGATGCGCGCACCGACATCTTCAGCCTCGGCGTGATGCTCTACGAGATGATTGCAGGACGCGCGCCATTCGCGGACGCGACGGCGAGCGAACTAATTGCCGCGATTCTGAAAGATGAACCGCCGCCACTCGGTGAGCACGCGCCGGAGACGCCACCAGAATTGCAGCATATCGTCAGCCGCGCGCTACGCAAGGATCGTGGAGAGCGTTATCAAACCGCGCGCGACCTACTGGCTGCCCTGAAGGGGTTGCAGCGAGACCTGGACTTCGCTTCAGAGGAAAAGAAACGCTCCGGCAGAACACAGGAAGAACGCGGGGAAAAGTTCGCGGTCCCGCCTGCAGGCGGCAAAATGAACAAACGCCGTGAGGTTGTCTTAGGCGCCTCCGCTTTTTTGGTGCTTGTCCTCGTCGGCGTCGGAAGCTGGCTGTACTTCAGGCTGGAGCAGAACCTCAAAATTCAGCAGCTTGAGTTCAAGGGCAACTTCTATGTGGGCAGGTGGACTGAGAATGAGATCAGGCAAGGAATCGAATACTACAATCGAGCCGTCGCCCTGAATCCGAAGTCTGCCTCGGCTTACGAAGGACTGGCTACCGGGTGGAGTTTCCTTTCGGACTTGCATATCTCCCCCCGCGACGCGATGCCCAAAGCAGCGGCGGCCACTTTGAAGGCTTTGCAGCTTGATGAGGCATCTGCCTCAGCGCACATTTCCCTGGGTATCATTAAGCTGCAATATGAGTGGGATTGGGTCGGGGCCGAACAGGAATTCAAGCGCGCCATTGCGCTCGCCCCGGAATACAACACAGCGCATCAACTCTACGGCTGGTACTTGATCGCGATGGGACGGTTTGCTGAAGCGCAGGCAGAAATGAAACGGGCGCTGGAATCCGACCCGCAGAACGACTTCGGCCTGTGGGGACTGGGAGATTCTCTTTATTTCGCCCGCCAGTACGAGCAGGCCATTGAGCAATACCGGCGGGCAATCGGGGTGGAACCAAAGTTGTATTGGTCGCACCTGATGCTCGGCTGGGCCTATGAACAACAGGGCAAGTTTACTGAAGCCATTACCGAATTGAACCAGGCGAGCCGACTCAATGACAGCCCGCAAGTTTTGGCCTCGCTCGGACATGTTTGTGCCGTGTCGAACCAGAGCGCCGAGGCGCAAGCCGTGATCGCACAGTTGGAGGAGACTGCCAAGCGAAAGTATGTCTCGCCCTATGACGTAGCAACCATCTATGCTGGACTTGGGGAGAAGGAGCAGTCTCTGACCTGGCTCGAAAAAGCTTACAAAGACCGCAGCGGGTGGCTGGGGCTCTGGGTGAAAGTAGATCCAAAGTTCGATAGCCTTCGCCAAGATGCGCGCTTTCGAGACCTGCTGCGGCGCATTGGGCACGCGCCCTGATCATGCATTCAGTTCGCTCGGCGCAGGGAATGCAAGGTTCGTGAAAAGCAACCTTGAGCTCAGCTCCAAACCCGCAGGTATCCTGTCATCTCTTTCTGCTGCACAACTAAGATTGAAGAGATGTCCGGAGCCTTACCGCTCAGAGAACGGGCATCGAGAAAGTTCTCGAAGCTGCACAAGTCACTGACAAAACCCGTTTGCGGGACGGCTAATCGGAAGTTACACCGGAGGTGCAACCACGGATCGCCTCCAGCGAGAACCATCTTGCAGCGAGTTCTCAAAGAATATTCTCCGCGCCTACCTCGATCCGCTCTCGCGGCTCTGGCTGCCATCGATCCGGCGGATCCAATCCCGTATCAGTTCCACGCCGTCGCGGTCGACGACCGAAGTCGCCAGAGGCGGCATCTGGCCGCGGCCGCGGTACGAGATACGATCGAGCAGCACGGACCGCTCCGGGCTGGCGGCGCGATCAGCCACGCGTCGAGTGCCCGCGCTGTCTTGGGCGCATGCGGATTCTCGCCGCCATCCATCCACCGGATGCGATCCGGGCGATCCTCGAGCGCCTCGGCCTGCCTTCGCGGGCGCCACCGATCGCCTCAGCAGCGGGACGCTCGTCCTCTCACCCTGATGAACCGGTCTGAGTGACCGCCCGATCGCCGCCGTGGCGAAAGCCTGCAAAATTTCATCCCAGCCTAAAAGTTTTGGTCTATGATCGGCCAATCGGATGCCGCAGAACGGTCGGACCGGGCGCTCGAGTTGACATAATGTCTGCCTTATCGGAAGCTGGGCCGACCCCGCAGCCGGGGGGCGCGAGGAAAACGGCTCTTGTTCGGCCTATCCGCCTCAGGCGCTAGAGCGTCGGATAACCGCCTGGCACCCGGCCGACACGCCCGGCATGTCGATACAATCGTCTGGCGGATCACTCGACATGAAGGTGGACAAAGGCGCCCAGCTGGGGCACTACGAGATCGTGGCCGCCCTCGGCAAGGGCGGGATGGGCGAGGTGTATCTCGCCCAGGACACACGCCTCGACCGCCGCGTCGCGCTCAAGATTCTCCCAGCCGAGTTCGCCGTCGACAGCGACCGGTTGCATCGCTTCATTCGCGAGGCGAAATCCGCATCGGCGCTGAATCACCCGAACATCATCACCGTCTACGACATTGGCGAAGCGGCAGGCACCCCATTCATCGCCTACGAGTTCATCGACGGCACGACGCTGAGCGAGCGTGTCCGAAACGCGTCCTTGAACATCGCGTCGTCGCTGGAGATTGCGATCCAGATTGCATCGGCGTTGGTCGAGGCACATCACGCGGGCATCATTCACCGCGATCTCAAGCCGGACAACGTGATGATTCGGCCAACCGGCCTGGTCAAGCTGCTCGACTTCGGTATTGCCAGGTTGTCGAGGCCGGCGCTGGCGATGATGCCACTACAGGCACGCAGGTTCAGACGCAGCTTGGATTGCTGCTCGGCACGCCGCTGTTCATGTCACCTGAGCAGGCTCGTGGCACAGAGGTCGATCACCAGACGGACATCTTCAGCTTCGGTGCGGTCCTGTACGCAATGCTGTCGGGTGTGTCGCCGTTTGCGGCCGACACGGTCAGCGACGTCATTGCCGCCGTGCTGACACGAGAGCCGCCACCGTTGACGGATGTTCCGCCGAGACTCGCCGGAATCGTCAGCAAGGCGTTGCAGAAGGACAAGGCCCGCCGCTATCAGACGGCGACGGATCTGCAGCGCGACCTGACCGAAGTGAAGCACGAGCTGGACGCGCATGGCGTTCGTGGACACGCACCCGCGCGCGCCGACGGCGAAGGCGCCACCCAGCTTCGGCAAGTCGGCATCACCGCCATCGCCGGCTCGCAGTCGGACCGCAACAAAGTGCAATCCGTTGCCGTGCTGCCGTTCGTCAACATGAGTGCGAACGAAGACGACGAGTATTTCTGTGACGGCCTGGCGGAAGAGCTGTTGAACGCGCTCTCCAAGATTGACGCGTTGAAGGTCGCCGCACGAACGTCGGCGTTTTCGTTCAAAGGCAAGAGCGCGACCGTCAGCGCGATCGCCACGACGCTGGGCGTCAACAACGTCGTCGAGGGCAGCGTCCGACGATCGGGCAATCGTGTGCGCATCTCGGTGCAGTTGATCAACGCCGCGGACGGCTACCAACTGTGGTCCGAACGCTATGACCGCGAGATGCGCGACATCTTCGCGCTCCAGGACGACATCACCCTCGCCGTCGTCGAGGCGCTGAAAGTGACGCTGTTCGGCGATGAGAAGGCGGCGGTGCTGAGGCGTTACACGGAGGACGCCGAGGCCTACGAGCTGTTCTTGAAAGGCCGGTACCACTCGTACAAATACACGGCTCAGGGCTGGAAGCGGGCGATCGAGTTCTTCGAGAAGGCGATCGAGAAACAGCCCGACTACGCGTTGGCCTACGCCGCGATTGCGGCGTCGCGCGGATGTCAGTGGTTCTTCGGCATTCTCCCCGCTGAACAGACGGTTCCGCAGAGCAAGGCCGCCAGCAGCCAGGCGTTGGCGATTGACGGAGGTCTGGCGGACGCGTATCTGTCGCTGGCCATGATCACGTTCTTCTACGAGTGGGACTGGCAGCGAGCAGAGCAGGAGTTCAAGCAGTCCATCACCCTCAATCCGAACAACGCCGAGGCGCTGTCCTACTACGCGATGTTCCTCGCCTTTGTCGGACGCTTCGACGAGGCCATCAGGCTGAACAGGAAAGCGCTCACACTGGATCCGCTCGCGCCGCTCATCAACATGAATGGCGGATGGACCTACTTTGCGGCGGGGATGTTGGCCGAGGCGTCAGCGCAAGCCGCGAAGATGATCGAGAGTGACCCTGACTTCTACGGCGCTTACTGGTTGCAGGGCGCCATCCATCTGAGCAGCGGCGAATTCGACAGAGCCGTCGAGCAGCTGAAGACCGCCGTGTCGCTCGGCGGCCACCACATCGTCGTCGCGGACCTGGCCTCGGCCTGCAGTCTCGCGGGAAGAGACGACGACGCGGCCGAGATCCTGCATCGGTTGCTCGAGGTGCGGCGGCAACAGTACGTGCCGGCCATCTGTCTGGCGCGCGTCTACAGCCGCGTCGGGGACACCGCGAAGGCGATTGAATGGCTCGAAACGGCGTTCGCGGAGCGAAATGGCGAGATGGTGTTCCTCCGGGGAGAAATTGCCGGCGCCGCGGATGGCGATCCCCTGCGCCGCCTCGCCGACGACCCGCGGGTCACGGCGTTGCTGCAGAAGATGAACCTGCCGTGACTGGTCACGGCCATTCCACCGAGAGACACCCAGGAGCAATATGGACAAGTCGTCTGAAGAGCGAGGGATTCGTGAGGCGATCGCACACTACGTCGACGGCATGCGAACTGGCGACATCGAGACGCTGAAGCGAGGCTTTCACGAGCAGGCGATCCTATGCGGCTATCTCGGCGACGAGTTGATTGCCGCGCCGATTGCCGCTCTGTATGACTGGGTCAGCGCCAACCCCGCGCCTGCCGCAACTGGAGAACCGTTCGATTGTGAGGTGCTCGAGATCGAGGTGACGAACAGGGTCGCCGCCGCGACTGTGCGGGAAACCGATCACCACGGCACCGTGATCGATCATTTCCACCTGCTCAAGGTCAGCGAGCGATGGTGGATTGTCAGCAAGCTCTGGGACGCGGTGCCGTAGTGGGCGGCCCGCCGTGAGTGAGCCTTCGATTCGCCGCAGGCGAGATGAAGGGGACCTGACGACTCGGAACGATCTGCTCGGAACGGGCGCCTTCGCGTCAGCGCCTGCGGATTCTCGCCGCCATCCATCCACCGGATGCGATCCGGCGATCCTCGAGTGCCTCGGCCTGCCTTCGCGGGCGTGTGCATGGCGAGTTCGTAATTATGCCGCCGTGGGCGTCTGAAATAATCCGCGACAATGTTCTCTCCATCTATATGACTTCAGCGTCACGCACACATTGACGCCAGGAGCTTCTTCCGGTGTTTTGCCGGCGAGACTGGCGTGAGTGCGATGTCGATTGTAATAGTCCTTGAACTCCAATAGCTTCGATTCCAGGTCGCCAGCTGTCCAAAACACGGTACGGTCCAGGTACTCGCGACGAATAGTTCCAATCAGTCGCTCGACGAACGGATGCGATATTGGCACATAGGGCACTGTTTTGATCTCCGTAATGCCGAGGACGCGAAGGTTCGCTTGCCACTGATGGAACCGATACAGAGGATCATGATCCGAACTCAGATATTTCGGAATCGTTGAATTCGAAGAACAAACGTTAGGCGGGTTAATAATTGCAACGGCTTGGCGGAGTTGCCGCCTTCGACGTTTAAGTCCTGTGCGTCTGCCAGTTTCGCCACCCCGGCATATTTGCTGTCAATAGCTTAGCGCCTCCTGAGGCGCGACGATTGGGGCACCTGCGCATTGCGTTTATGAATGGGCGAGCGCGAGACCGGTAAGGCCATACGAATCAGCGTCTCTATGCCTTTGACGTCTGCCCGCTGATGGGGCATGGCAAAAGATATCGCATGTCCAGGCAGACCGGCTCGCCCGGTTCGGCCAATGCGGTGAACATAATCCCCGGCTGTGGCCGGCAAATCATGATTAACTACGAGCTCAATTCCACTGACATCAATGCCTCGGGCGGCTATGTCAGTCGCCACGAGGATCCGGTATTTGCCCAGCCTGAACCCATCCAGGGCCTCGCGGCGTTGCGACAGCGAGCGATTGGAATGCAGCTCAGCAGCCCGGTGGCCCAGTGCCCGGATGAGACGGGCGGTTCGCTTTGCATCAAATTTGGTCCTGGTAAAGACGAGGATACTGCCGCGGTATTCCGCCAGCAGACTTTCAAGCACATGGATCTTGTCTTTCTTCTCAACGAAAAAGAGTTCGTGAGTAACATCCGCTGCTGTCGTGCCGGCTGGAGCCACCTCAACCCGAACCGGCAAGTGCATATAGCGGGCAGCCAGCGTGACAATTTCCGGCGGCATAGTGGCCGAAAACAACAAGGTTTGCCGGTCTTGCGGCACGTGTTGCAAGATTCTTGTAATCTGAGGGGCAAAGCCCATGTCGAGCATCCGGTCAGCTTCATCCAGAATCAGTATCCGGGTGGAATTGAGACGCACCGTTTTCCGTTGCAAATGGTCGATCAGCCGGCCCGGTGTCGCAATAAGCACCATCGGGCCTAATTGTAGACCTCGGATCTGACGCTCAATTGGTTCGCCGCCAATGAGCACGACTGTTTTCAAACCAAGCGGACGGCCAATTTTCTGCAGGGCCCCATCGACCTGCAATGCGAGTTCACGGGTGGGTTCCACGATGAGTCCGGTGCCGCCGTGCTGAATCAGCCGCTGCAACATCGGGATTCCAAATGCCAGTGTTTTGCCGGTGCCGGTTTGGGCAATGCCAATAATGTCCTTACCTTCGATAGCGACCGGGATGGACTGCCGTTGGATCGGCGTTGGAGTGATGAAGTGATTCTTGTGAAGCAGGTCCAGAAACTTGGGAGCGATTCCTAACCCGTGGAATCCATTCTTATGCGAATTCATAACCTGAAACTCTCAGTTTGCAAAATCAAGATCCACCAGGCAGCAACAGCGCCGGTCATCGCTCTACCCAAGTGACCCCTGCTGGACCTGGAGGACACTGTTGGAAATCTGCTGAATGCGCTCGGAAATCCCCCAGCCATGCTGCCGCCCATGAGCCAGAGTCTTGAGAATGAGGAGATCGAGGGTACCTTGTGGAAGATCTATGCGTTGGTCTGTCATCTTTCCCTTCCGCTTCTACAGGAGTATAGACGTTGTTCCTGTCGAAGCCCAAGGGGGATTAGGCGCGCGCGCATCGCAACCGGGATGGCCGATTGCCGTTGCATACAAGAGCGGCTACCAATTATTCTCTTATCGTTTTCCCGAAAAATTCTTTGAGTCTGCAGGCGTGGCTGTATCAGCGCCCGCCCAGTCCTATAGGTTGCGGGATTCAGAGATCGGATATAACGATTCCAATGTCTTGACAGGAGTGGAACCTGATGCGCGAAATCCTGACACCGTCCGTCGATAGCGCGCGCGCCTTCGAACCGGACAGGGCCGCCTCACCGTTAAAACCCGTTCTGGCGGCATGCCAACTGGAGGCGCGGTGAAGGAAGGCTCTGCACTGATGGCCCGGTCACCTGAGCTGGCGCCGCCCGCCGCGATCCGCTGGGCGGTCCTGATCGCGGTGAGTATCGCGATGTTCGGGAACTACTATCTATACGATTCGATCGCCCCGTTGGCGGGCGCGCTCAAGCGAGACCTCGGATTCAGCGACACCCAGATCGGAACGCTCAACGCTATCTACAGCATCCCAAACATATTCATGGTCCTCATAGGCGGCATTCTAGTCGACCGCTTCGGCACCCGTCTGGCGACAGTGGGATTTACGGCAATTTGTCTGGTTGGGGCCGTTGTTACGGCGGCGACGCCATACTTCGGCGCAATGGCCCTCGGGCGATTGCTCTTCGGTGTCGGCGCCGAATCCATGATCCTGGCGATCACGACGGCGCTGGCGCAATGGTTCAAGCTTCGGCAGCTTGCCTTCGTCCTCGCTCTGAATGTCAGCATCGCGCGCGCAGGGTCCTATGCCGCGGACCTGTCGCCATCGTGGGCGAAAGCACTTTACGACTCGGGCTGGCGCGGGCCTCTGATCATGGGCGTAGGCTTCGGCGTCTTGTCTTTGATCGGGGCTTTCCTGTACTGGATCCTGGAGCGCGTGGCAGAGCCGCGCTACAAACTGGGCCGCCCGCAGCCGGCCGACAGAATCGTCTGGTCCGACCTTTTGCGCTTCGACCGTTCCTATTGGTACGTGGCGGGACTGTGCGTCACGTTCTACTCGGTCATATTTCCCTTTCGCAGTACCTTCGCGATCAAGTATTTCCAGGACGCGCATGGAATGTCGCTCGAGAAAGCCGGCGAGATGAACGGCTACGTGTTTCTGGCAGCCATCTTCGCTACGCCCGTGTTCGGATTTCTGATCGACAAGGTGGGAAAACGCAGCCTGTTCATGGCTCTCGGATCCCTTGCTCTGGTACCGGTTTTCATGATCCTGGGTTATACCCGGTGGAACGTGTGGATCCCGACCGCGCTCCTGGGAATTGCATTCTCGCTCGTGCCGGCAGTGCTTTGGCCCTCGGTTCCACACCTGGTCGACGAAAAGCGGCTGGGGACAGGATACGGAGTGATGACCTTGCTTCAGAATGTCGGACTCTCGGTCATGAATATTGCGGCGGGAGCGTTGAACGACGCGAGCCGAGCGGGTGCCAGCAATCCCGCTGGTTACCTGCCGATGCTCTGGATGTTCGCCCTGGTGAGCCTGGCGGGGCTTGCGTTTTCGGCGCTTCTCCGCGCGCGCGAAACCGGGCCGCTTGGACACGGTCTCGAGGCGGCAGCGCCCACGGCGTGATGATGGAAGTAAAGCGCCGGCGGCGGCAAAAGCAGATGCTCAAACCGACTCGTGGGAATGCGAACGTGCCGCGTTGAACTCGCTTTACAGCGGCAAGTCCCCGTTCAGGATTTGAATCAAGCAGCGGGTATCGATGTTGCCGCCTGAGACCACACACGCGAGTTTTCCGCCTCCGGCCTTTCCAGCCAGAGCCGCTGCGACGGGCACTGCGCCAGCCCCCTCCGCAATGATCCGGTTGCGTTCCGCCATCAGACGAATTGCGCCTGCAGCCTCAGAGAGTTCCATCACCAACGAGCCGTCCAGCAAGCTGCTCGCCAGGGGCCACATTTCCGCCAAGACGCCTTTTGCGCCAATTCCATCGACGAACGAAGGGATGTAGTCTACCGGCTGGGGTTTCCCGGCTGCCAATGATGCGGCCAGTGGCGCAGCAGTAGTCACCTCGCAAGCGAACAACCTGGTGTCAGGCTTGAGGGCTCGGACTGCGGAAGCGATGCCGCAGCTCAACCCGCCGCTCCCCCAGGGGATGACGATGGCGTCCACGTCCGGCAAGTCTTCCAGGATTTCCAGTCCGATCGTGCCGTCGCCAGCCATGACCGCCGGGTCGCTGGCCGGGTCGACGTAAAGCCAGTCTTCGAGAGGCTCATAGCCATGATCCACCCGGACTTGCCACCACTGGTCGTAAGGCACGCTGACAATCTCCGCGCCCAACCGTGTTATGGCGTCGAGCTTCGTTTGTGGCGCATGCTCGGGGACCACAATCGTGCAGGCGATGCCCAGGCGGCGCGCATTCCAGGCCACACCCTGGGCGGCATTGCCGGCGCTGGCTGTGTAGACGCCATGAGAGAGCTGCTCGTTGCTTGCAAGGAGCATGGCGTTGCTCGCGCCCCGCAGCTTGAAGGAGTTAACGGGCTGCAGGCTTTCCAGCTTGAGATAGATTTCGTTGGGTGCGTGGTCGCTGTTCAGGCGCACGAGGGGCGTGCGAATTACCGTTCCGTCAAGGCGTTTCTGCGCCGCGTAGATGTCGTCAAGTGGTATTTGCTCGTGAGGCTTCATCGACGCTTCCCTCCAGCTCGATTCTCCGTGGCCAGGTGATAGATGTGATGTGCCGAGACCACAGGCCGAAGGCCCGTCAGTGAGTAAGCCCGCCCGTGTTCCCCTGGTAGTGCGGCTCAGACATTCTTTAGAGCACCCTGTGGCGACCGGCCATCTGAGACCGTCGCAAGTAACGTAATCGGTATGTCTAACCTAACAAATTCAGTTGTGCCCCTCGGAAGCCGGACGGGCTTGATAGCCCGTCCGCACATGGATCGGGAGGTTTGAGACAGTCTCTTACGCCCGGGCCTACTCTCTGTCGGCCTTTCAGGCCTCACTGCCAAAATACGTCACCGTAATTGCGAACAGCAGCACTTGGTATCCACGGATTCGAAATGCGGATATTCGTTTAGTGATTCTATCCTGTCAAGCGACAAAAGTTCGCGCCGAGCGCACGCAATGGTTCCTCGCGACCAGCGCGGCAGCTTGCTGCCGCGAGGTCCGGGGCTGATAGTATCCGGGCGCCTTGACTTTTTCTCATGCGTCCGTAGAATCGCGTTCCGCTACGTTCCGAATGCCGCAACACGACTGAGCAGGTCGAAAACGATGGTTGAAGGCGTCCAGAGAATTACTTCGTCCTCAGCGGCATACGCATGACCGTTGTCACTTCGTTTCCTCACGATGTGCACGAGATCGA
Organism: uncultured Acidobacteriota bacterium; assembly: GCA_963827655.1. GTDB lineage: Bacteria > Acidobacteriota > UBA6911 > UBA6911 > UBA6911 > CAWHCF01. The sequence continues at coordinate 312,669 of CAWHCF010000006.1, read as the reverse complement.
GACGCTCTGGATTCCCATGCCGGATGGATGCAGGCTGGCTGCGCGAGCCTGGCTTCCGGACGGATGCAAAGAAAAACCGGTGCCGGCGGTGTTCGAGTACATCCCTTATCGCCGGCGCGACATCACAAGGCCGCGCGACGAACCGATCCATCGTTATTTCGCCGGTAATGGACTGGCTTCACTGCGAGTGGACATGCGAGGATCGGGGGATTCCGATGGTCTCATGCGCGACGAGTACGAGGAGCAGGAACAACTGGACGCGGTCGAGGTGATCGCCTGGTTAGCTCGCCAGCCTTGGTGCGCCGGCAACGTGGGAATGTTTGGAAAGTCCTGGGGTGGAATCAACGCGCTTCAGGTCGCCGCGCGCAGGCCGCCCGAACTGAAATCGATCCTTTCCGTGTGCGCCACCGACAACACCTACTTCGACAACGATCACTACCTTGGGGGCTGCCTCACCGATATCCAGATGGTTTGGGGCACCCTGTTTCTCGCCCAACTGCGGCGCCCTCCGGACCCTGCTGTAGTCGGCGAACGCTGGCGCGCGATGTGGCAGGAGCGCCTGGCCAATGATGCCATGCCGCTGGAGAACTGGTTCCGGCACCAGCGCTACGATGAGTTCTGGAAACGCACCTCCATCTGCGAGGACTACGGCCGCATCGCGTGCGGCACTTTCCTGGTGGGTGGCTGGCTCGATGGTTTCTCCAGCTCGATTTTCAGAATGCTCAATGGTCTCCGCTGCCCGCGCAAAGCGCTGGTAGGCCCCTGGGGGCATCTCTATCCGCACGACGGCAAGCCGGGTCCTGCGGTCGGGTTCCTCCAGGAGGCGGTTCGATGGTGGGAATACTGGCTCAAGGGAATTGACAACGGAGTCATGGATGAACCGATGCTGCGGGTCTGGCAGCAGGACAGCGCAATCCCGGACCCGCGAGCCGCAGTGCGTGAGGGTAGCTGGGTTGAGGAGCCGGCCTGGCCGTCGCCGAACATCGCGACCACCCGGATGTTCCTCAACGGAGGAACCCTCGATGCATCTCCGGAGGCCGAGATTCCCAGATGGATCTGCTCGACCGAGACCGTCGGCCTCGCCTCGAACTATTGGCACTCTGCATTCGATGACCATCAGGCAGCCGACCAGCGAGAAGAAGACGGATGCTCGCTCTGCTTCGACTCGGCGCCTCTTGCGGAGCCGCTGGCGATCCTTGGCGCACCGGTGGTCACGCTGCAACTGTCGGCGGACCGACGGATTGCCATGGCCGCAGTGAGACTCACCGACGTCTCACCCGACGGAGCCTCACTCTTCGTGAGCTTCGGCATTCTGAACCTCTCCCGGCGTGACAGCCACGAACGTCCGGAGTTCCTCGAGCCCGGACGCCGCTACCGCGTGAGCGTGCAGCTCGAAGAAATTTCCCACCGTTTTGCCGCCGGTCACCGTATCCGCGTGGCAGTTTCGACGAGCTACTGGCACCGCGCGTGGCCAATGCCGGAAAGAGCAACTCTCGAAGTCGTCACGGGCGCAAGCTTCCTTGACCTTCCGGTGCGGCGGGCGCGCCCCGAAGATGAGAATGTCCGGAGTCTGGGTCCGCCCGAGCAGGCACGCTCGCTGGCCCGGACTATCCTTCGCCCTGCTATCAAAAGGAGTTCGGTTGAACGCGACCTCGGCTCTCGCGAGGTAAGGGTAACTGACTTTCAGGACAACGGGATTTACCGCATCGACGATACCGGACTGGAGGTGGAAGAGGTCATTATCGACCGCTACACTATCCGTGATAACGACCCGCTGAGTGCAGCGATGACAATGGAGCGGCGCTACGGCTACGCTCGTGGGGATTGGCGGACCCGTGTCGAGGCCAGCGCTACACTCACCTCGACCGCCGACGCGTTCCGCCTGAGGGCGGCCGTGGAGGCATTTGAGGGGGACACGCGAGTGGATTCGAAGACCTGGGACTCTACATTCCCGCGGGATCTGCTCTAGGATCTCTTGGCGCGCACAAAGTTCACAGTTCGATCAAGTTTTTCCGCTCTGGTTGGCGACTGGCGTTTGAAGGTATTTCCTGTTACCTGAGGCCGGGTGGCAGGCGAAGCGCGTTCGACTCGCAGCGTTGGGCGACCCCTAGAAGAGGGTTTCACGCGGCTGGTTGATTTCGAGATTGGCCCATCCAGCCATCAAGTTGACCGCGTCGGCGAAGTCCCTGCTACCCTTTCCATGGGCCCGCAGCATCTGGTAGACCTGGAGCGCCAGCTGGTTGAACAATACCGGCACCTGGAGGCGCTGCGCCAGTTCTCCCGCAAGACGGTGGTCCTTATACATCAGGTCCACGCTGAACCCCGGCTCGAAGTCCCCACGCCGCAGGCGCGGTTCCATGTAGTCGGTCATCTGATAGCTCTTGGCATCCGTGTGGTAGAAAACCTCGAGCATCTTTTCCCAGGAGATACCGGCGGCGACTCCAAGGGCGAATCCCTCAGCGGCTACGAGATTGTTCAATCCCGATATCAGGTTGCTGATCAACTTGACCACACTTCCATTCCCGGCCGGGCCCAGATGGAACCAGTGTTTGCCGAGAATCCCGAGGATTGGCTTGGCGCGTTCGAAGACTTCTTCGTCACCCCCAACCATAAAGGTTATATTGGCGGCGCGGGCGCCTTCGGTTCCTGCGCCTCTCGGCTCTCCGCCGCTTACCGGCGCCTCGAGGTAGTGAACGCCGCGTTCCTTGGATGCCCGGTACATTGCGTTGCAGGTCCAGGGATCTCCGGTGCTGAGGTCGAGAATTAAGGTCCCGGCAGCGGCTCCCGCGAGAACGCCGTCGTCGGCGAGCATTACGTTTTTCACCACATCGGGGGAGGGCAGCGCAAAAACGATTATCGTGCTCTGCTCAGCGACATCACGAGGGGACGCGGCCGGCGTGGCGCCTAGCTTCGCCGCGCGATCCATGCAGTCCTGGTTTTGGTCGTAAGCAACCAGGCGGCCGTTTGACTTCAGCAGGTGTCCGGCAAAAATCCGTCCAAGAGTCCCCAACCCGATCTGGCCCAGCCTGTATGTCATTTCAGTGCCACTCCCGAAATCCGATCACAGCTCCGGTGTTACCTCCGATGAATCGGGAACGTATCGTACTGAACGGGATCGGATTCGGCAAGCGTGGATCGAGTCGACCAGCGACAACGCTTGACGCTCCTGTAAATTCCGCGTCCGACCCTGATCCAGTGCGCTTCGCCGGTACTCACAACGGATGGAGTCTCAAATGAACCATCTCAGCTCCCGGATGAAACTGCCCTGGAGGCGGACTCAATGAATGGGGTTGTACTCAGCGCGATCCGTGCTTCTCCAGTTCTTCGAAACGCTGGTACAGCCGGACTCCAATCCGAGGTTCAAGGTTCTTGACGTGAAGCGACAATGCCGAATAGACGGAAAGGGGTTGGGTAAGATCGACCTTCCGGATGGGCTTGTCGGTTATCTTCTTGATGGATTCTATGAGAGCCCGCCCGGCACTCGGCGAAACGTGTGAGCGACCATGGCGTCCGAATCATTGACGATCACAATGCAGTTGCCGTGAACGAACACTCTGCCCGTGCCGGTAACGAAATAAACCCCCGGGGCAATTTCACCAAAACGGTGCGTCGCGGTTTCGATCGTCTTCCAACGGGGGAGTTCGTCCAGCGCGAGGGCCGCAGGTATCAGCATGATCATGAGCGCAGACATGATCCTCGCGTTCCGATAGACCCGTTAAATCACGCTTCGGCGCAGCGCGGGTTTCTGCTTTTCAGTTCCAGGACCAGCGAACGCAATTTTCATTTTCCTACTCCTGCAGACGCGCCTTCCACTTTGGTCAAATCGCCCGCAAAAATTGCGGTGCTCGAGAAGCCTCACATAGATGCGTCAGCACAGATCTGCATTGACCTCCAACGGCTGGAACAGCTTGGCCGCCGGCTCTTTTACAGCCGGCCCATGCCGACGAGGAAGAAGCCGCAAGCCGCAAGTCCCAGTACGAACGCGACAAGCCCCCAGGCCCACTTGTCTCTCAGCAGGTACCACATGTAGTAAGAACTCAGGACCAGGATGATGAGGCCGACGCAGAGCAGATCCATGCTGATACTCCAGATCCAGGTGTAGATCCAGTCGCGTTTCGACTGTGCCTCGCCCCAGATGTCACGCACGCCGCTAAAAGTGTGCATGTTTTCGAGCACCCCGGGAAGTTTGCCCCGAACCGTCTGGATCGTAGCCGTGTTGGTTTGGAGCTCGACGCTGACGTTGGCCAATCGATTGGGTCGAAATATGCGAAAGTTGAAGAGACCCGGCTTCGGCGGCACGCGCGCCGTGAGGATTTCTCCCGTAATCCCCAGCTGCTTCGCGACGGCCTTGGCCCTCTCCAGGTCGTCTCCTTCTGCCGGAACCTGGACCGCCCGCTCCGTTCGGTCCCTTTGAGGCATCCCATGGAACCAGCGGGGATGGTTCATGAACAGGCCTGAAACCGCGAACAGCCATAAGAAAAGCAAGAAGTAGAGTCCCAGGTAGATGTGAATTTTCTTGTTCCAGATCTCTATTCCGCGGGACGTTGCATTGGAATCCACCGTCATTCTCCTGGAGTGTAAATGGCTATAATCTCAAGCTCCGAGCAACCCTGCCAGAATCGCCAGAAACGTCGCGCAGCCGAGTCCCAAAAAGATGAACCCGGGCTTGCGCTCGCCCTTGAGCACAGCCCACATGTAAATGCCGCTGATCGAAAGAAAGATTATGAGATATACGGTTGTGTCGCTCACGGCCCCCCAGAGCTTGGTGAAAACCCAGTTCGACTCAGCCTTGTGGGGTCCGGGTATGATGTGCAGAAACAGCAGACTGTGCAGAAAGCCCAGGTGATGCCGTTCGACTTCAGCCGTGCTCTCCTTTACGTTCACGTTGACGACAGTGCGCGCGCCGGGCTTCACCACCGGAATTCGTACGATCTCAGCGCCGCGGAAGCCGCGCACGAAGTTGACCTCTCCCGTGATGTTAAGCTGATCGAGAATTTGTCTGGCCTGGGGATAATCAACCAGACCCTCCACGAGCTTGATCGGGTGGACGGATTTTTCCACTGTTGGATTAGGCTTCCAGTTGTGGTTGAGCATTATGGTGCTGATGGCAAAGACAAGGACCAAAGGGCTGACAAAGAGCCCGAAGTAGAGGTGCAGATTCCGGATCCATAAATAGAACGTTGTCCAAAACGAGCGGTTACCACTCATAAACTTGTCTTCCTCAAGATAATCGTGTGAACCAAAGATTCCATGTTATTCATGCTCCGCGAGAAGTTTCGCCGTCTCCCGGATTCAGAGGTAGAAGCAAACCCACGCCTTGGGCCCAGGTCCCGGGAGGATGAGTCTGCGCATGATTCGCGCATAAATAGATAGCCGTTTTCCAAGACGAAAAACTCGAAGTGCTGCAAATGACGGTGCCTATTCTGCCACGGGTCTCGCTGTTCGACGGACCCTTCACTAGCGCGTCCAACCTTCCCGCGCCGGTCGACCAACGCGCTAGGTACAACAACTGCCGGTGTTTGTGGACGTTGTAGCGTTCCGGATCGGCAGAGCCGAAGAATTTTCTTGACAGCCAGTTGAAGGAACTCGAAGTTGATTGATTAAATGAACAAACGGCGAACCAGAGGCGTGAAGGGCTCGCGCTCCACAGTGAGTGACCCTCAGGTTCACGCGGACTTGAGGGGTCGATTCAATCGCTCTTCCTCAAGCCCAGGGAAAAGGTGGCGGGATCGATTTCAGGGTTCATGAAGACCTTCGCGAACTGTGTTACCCATCGCGTGAGACTCCCGGCCGCTCCAACCTGGTGGGTCAGATCCACGCTCCACAGCGTGGGTAATGTCAGATCTCTCAACTTTCGGAAACTTGAAAAACTCTATCTCATGCCGTTCTTCTCCCGATCGCTTCAATGCGGTGGAGCCCCGGATCAATGATTTGCGCTACCTTATCATGTATGGAGTAAACTTCGACGCAGGCCAAGGGTGCCCTTTGGCACAACATCTCATGCGTCAGCGCATCGGTGTAAAACCAGGGGCAAGACCGAGTTCGGTTCGCGTCCCGTTCCCGTTGAATCGAGGGTGCGAGCGCGTTGTGTGGTTCTGCACCGCGACTGCAAGTGCCGGGACGCCGCTGAGAGCGTCCGCAATCTTTCACAAAAGACTAAGAAGTAGGCGGCGAGAAAATGCAACTGGAAGGGAAGGTGGCGGTGGTAACCGGTTCCGGCAGAGGGATCGGGCGCGCGATTGCCGTTCGGCTGGCGCGCGCGGGGGCTTGTGTGGTTGTCAACGATATTGATGAAGCAGCCGCCACGGAGGCGGTTCGTGAAATCCACCAGGAAGGAGGGCAGGCCGCGACCGATACTAATCCGGTCGGCACCTTTCAGAGCGGAGAAGCAATTATTCAGACTGCCCTGACTCGATTTGGCCCGGTCGATATTCTCGTCAACAATGCCGGCATCCTGCGCGACGCGATGGTCCACAAGATGAGCGAGGCGGACTGGGATCTGGTCATCCAGGTCCATCTGAAGGGAACGTTCGCGACAACCCGCGCAGCCTACGACGTGATGCGCGAGCGCCGGCGCGGCAAGATCATCAATGTGACCTCTTACAGCGGACTGCGCGGGAATATCGGCCAGGCGAACTACTGCGCGGCGAAAGCGGGCATCATCGGACTCACGAAATCGAACGCCAAGGAGTTCGCGCGCTACAACATTCAGGTCAACGCGATCTCACCCAACGCGGCAACTCGCATGGTCGAGGCCATTCCGGAGGCGGTGCGGGCGAAAATCATCGAGGCGATACCGGCGGGCAGGTTTGGAAAGCCCGAGGAAATCACCGGACTCGTATGCTTCCTGGGATCGGCAGACTCCGATTACATCACTGGCCAGGTGATTCCGGTAGATGGCGGAATATCGATCTAAAACAAATACCTCTAAGAAGCAAAGACGCCAAGAAGCGCCAAGAAAGCAACGACGAGTGACTCTTTGTCAGAGTATCCCGTACTTGTTATAGACTTCGCTCAGTGACTTTCCATGGAGGAGTTCCTCTCGAGTCAGGTTTTCCTTGGCGACTTTTTCCTGAGCTCGATGGAACACTTCGCCTTCCGCCTGGCGCGGAACCACGACGATTCCGTCAAAATCGGCGAAGACCAGTTCACCCGGGTTGACCAGGACTTCTCCGCAACGAATGGGCACGTCGTACGCCATCATGAACCCGCGGCCTTTCGAATCGAGCGGTCGAATTCCCGAGTAATACACCGGGAATCCGAGTTCCATGATTTTCACGCAATCTCGAATCTGGCTGTCACACACACAGCCCGCGGCGCCGTTCCTTTGGGCAATGGTGGACATCAGTTCCCCCCACGGGGCATTGGATCCGCCGTGATCCGTGGAATGGAGCACAACATCGCCCGGTTTGAGAGAATCGATCAGCTCGATTTCGAGTCCATAGGGATTTCCCTCGACCACATAGTCGGTCTCCATCCAGCGCGCGGTGCGCGCGCGGCCCACGAAGCCGCAGTTTTTGGGATCCGGCAGAAGGGGGCGCAGGCGTTGATGCATCGCCTGGTGGCGGTATCCCAAATCGTCGAGGATGTCGCACACCGCGGCAACGTAAAGGTGGGTCTTCACGAAACTGAAAATCTCTGAATCAGATTGAAACATGGCGCTCCTCCCGGCCATGCGGGGATCCCCCGAACCCGCCGGTGTTTGAAATGTGTTAGGATGAGAAAATGGTGACGGGTTACTCTTTCACCTCTTCTAGCCGTAACGCTGCTCGCGCCGGAACGCTTCCTCGTCACCGCCTTTTCCTTTTCATCATCTGGCTGTTCTTGCTGGCACTTGCCGCCTCCGGCGACCCGGCAACCCTTCCCGAGGGGTATGCGGGCCAGGAAGCGTGCGCTCCCTGTCATCGGCAGACTTACGACGCTTTCCAACGGCTTGGAATGGGGCGTTCCTGGTCCACTCCCGCTAATGCCGAAGTCATTGAAGACTACTCCAAGAGAAACACGTTCTTTCACGAGAAGTCCGGCTACTATTACACCATGCTGCAAAAGGACGGGAAGTTTTTTCAAAGGCGGCATGTGCTGGGCAGCAAGCGAGAGCCGATTCACGTCCACGAGGAAGAAGTGACTTACATCGTGGGTTCGGGAAATCACGCGCGGTCCTATCTCCATCATCACCCGAATGGCGTGATCACTCAGTTGCCGGTTACCTGGTACAGCCAGGAAAAACGCTGGGGCATGTCACCGGGCTACGACGTCCAGGATCATCTGGATTTCACCCGCGCGATCCCGCAGGCTTGCGTTTTCTGTCACACAGCCTACCCGCGCGTGCTTCCAGATCGAATCGAAGACGTCAATTACTTTCCTTTCAAACTACCTTCGGGAATTGGCTGTGAGCGATGCCACGGACCCGGCGAAGCGCACGTTCGACTTGCGTCACAAGGAGAGCGAGAGGAAACCTTGAGGAAGGCGATCTACAATCCCGGCCGCGATACGAAACAGGCCCAGCGCGCGGTCTGCTACCAGTGTCATATGGAAATCAGCGTGGACAGCCTCGGGATCCGCGTTCTCAAACCGGATCGAGAAATCTTTTCCTACCGCCCAGGGCAATCGTTCTCCGATTATGCGGTGCAGTTCGCCCTTCAAGGGCGGAACCGCGAGGGATTTCAAGTCGTTCAGCATGCGGACCTCATGGAAGACTCCAGGTGCTTTCAGTTGAGTCAAGGACAAATGACCTGCACGAGCTGTCACGATCCACACCGCAAGGTGCCGGAGAACAACGCTGCCGCTCACTACCGTCAGCGTTGTCTGGATTGCCACCCGTCCGGAAAACTGTCGCGTCACACACCGGCCCAACTGGCCGGGAACTGTGCGCAGTGCCACATGCCGCGCGGCGTTCCAGCCAATGCAAGCCACACGGTGTTTACCAATCACAGGATCGGAATCTATTCCAAAACAGGTTCGGTTCAAGCACCTTCCACCGGTTCAATGACCCCTGAACTGATCTTCCGCGAGACCGGCGCAGACCTTTCTGAAAAGGAGAGAGTCTTCTACCTGAGCGCTGCCTATCTGGACGCGCCGGTCGGCGAGCTGAGCCGGCGGCCCGAGTATGCCAGGAAAGGCATCCAACTCATGCACGACTATCTCGGCGGAATCGGGCCGGGGGGTACCAGCTCAATTTATCTGAGCCGGGCTGAAGCGCTGCTGGGCAAGGGCTACCAGGCGTTGAACGACGCCGGAAATGCCGTCGTCCACTACGAGAAATCCGTCGAGTTGAAAGACGGTCAGCTGCAACCGACTTACAATCTGGGTTTGCTCCATGCGGACCGTGGCGAGTTACGCCTCTCCGGCCAGTATTTCTCCAAGGTTCTCCAGCGGTTTCCCGATCACGTTCCCTCGCTGCACGGCCTTGGCGCGTTGGCCGAAGGCGCCGGCCGGCAACAGGAAGCAGTCGGGTATTTTGACAAAGCTACCGCTTTGTTTACCGGCGCTCTTTCTTCACGTTACCGGCTGGCCCAACTCTATCTGAGCCAGCGTCGAGGAGAGGAAGCCATCGAACAATTGCAGAAGTGTCTTTCCTTGAACCCGAAGTATCTTCCCGCGCTCCTGGATCTCGGTCAGATTCTCATCTCGCAGAACAAACTTGCGGAGTCCAGGCAACTTTTCGAACAAGCTCTCAAACTTGATGCTTCGCGCGAGGAAATTTACAATGCCCTATCGGTCGTTGCCGAACAGCAGGGTGACCTCGATCACGCGCTGAAGACCTTGCAGAACGCCGTCGCTAAAGGGATGGCAGGCGAGGTGACCCTGATAAACCTGGGCAATTTGTACGCGCGAAAGTCGAACTTCCCGCAAGCCATTGAGTTCTTTGAATTGGCCCGCAAGAAGAATCCAGGAAATCCCAGGGTACTCCTTGCGCTCGGAGTCTGCCATCTCAGGACCGGCGCCCCTGCCAAGGCCAAAGCTCTGTTCGAGGAGGTCATCCGGTTGGATCCTGCGAATCCGGAGGCGAAGCGATTGCTGAAAGAAATCCAGGAGTAGGGGTCAGGGAACTAAGGCTGGCTGGTGATTGGCCATATTCGGGCAGCGCTTGCGGTAGGAAGCTGCCGCAGTCGATGCGCAAGCAAGCTCGGCAAGCTTACTCGCCCTTGAGTTAGAACATTGGGTTCTTTGACGAGCTTGCGAGTCCCGAACGTCGAACGCGCAATTAGCCGTCGACGAGCGGGCACGACCACGTCAACGACACGTCGACGATGCGCGCCCCGGGGGGCGTTGGACACGGACTTTTCCGTCAATGGCTCCGGGTGTGTTAGGCTTGCACAGTTCTTTCGGACCTCTAACCCTGGGCTCACGCTACGCCTGCCTCGGGACCTAATTTCCGTCGCCTACCCTGCCGAGTGCCCGAAAGCAAGCTTGCGCTCTCCAGACGCAGCGTCGGAGCCCAGGCGCGTTAACAAAAGCCTTCCAAGCCCGTCTCTTACACCATGGGTCAAGACTTTCGCTACGCCATCAGGACTCTGCGGAACAATCCCGGGTTTGCCGTAATCGCGATCCTTACTTTGACGCTCGGGATCGGAGCCAACACCGTCATCTTCAGCATCGTCAAGGCGGTGTTTCTGAGGCCGCTGCCCTACCCCGAGCCAGACCGCCTCGTCATGCTCTGGCAGCGGGATCCGCAGAAAGGCACCGCGCAAGCACGCGTGGCACCGGCCAATTTCGCCGACTGGCGTGAACAGAACCAGGTGTTTGATCACATGGGCTTCTACCCGGCCTGGGGCGGAGCCCAGACATTCCGGCTTGTCGGCCATGACGGTCCTGAACGCGTCGCGGGAGCCTATGGATCGGCCGGCCTGTTTCGGGCGCTTGGCGTCGAGCCGATCCTGGGACGCACGTTCGGCGCCGGAGGAAGACGAACGGCAAGGGAACCAGGCCGCCATACTGGGCTACGGACTCTGGCAGCGGCGCTTTGGGGGCGCGCGGGATGTCCTGGGCCGAACGGTCACGGTCGACACCTACGGCCTCCGCACGTACACGATCGTGGGTGTTATGCCGCCCGGGTTCGATTTTCCCGACCGCTCGGAGATCTGGCTGCCTGCCGGCTGGATGGGAGTCCAGGTGCCGGCCCCCGGCGCCGCCGCCCGTTGCTGTTCCTGGCTGGTCGTAGTCGCCCGGCTCAAGGCCGGTTCCAGCCTCGCGCAAGCCCAAACAGAGATGGACACGATCGCTCGCCGCATCCTCGACCAGCATCCGGAAGCGCGCGAAAGCCCGGCAGTCGTCGTGATTCCACTGCTGGAGCAGATGGTGGGGCCGCTGCGGCGATCGTTCCTGGTCCTCATGGGCGCGGTGCTTTTCGTGCTGCTGATTGCATCCGCCAACATCGCAAGCTTGATGCTCTCGCGCGCCGTCGCAAGGCAGAAGGAGATCGTCATGCGCGTCGTCCTGGGCGCGAGCCGCGCGCGCATAATCCGCCAGTCCTTGATCGAAAGCCTCGTGCTTGCTCTGGCCGGCGGGGGCTCGGGTCTCCTGTTGGCGATCTTCAGCCTGAAGCTGGTCGCCGCCGCCGCGGCCGACAGAGTGCCGCGTCTGTCCGAGGCCGAGATCAATCTGCCGGTGCTCGCATTCACCGCAGCGGCCGCGATTCTCACGGGCCTGCTCTTCGGACTCGCGCCCGCCTGGCACGCATCCAGGACGGCCCTCGCCGCCCGCAACTGGACCGGGCGGGCCATGCCGGCCCGGAAGGGCCTGATCGTCTTCGAAATCGCGCTCGCCACGATGCTCCTGGTCTGCGCCGCGCTGCTCATCGAAAGCTTCTTTCGTCTGAGCGGGGTGAATCCCGGATTCCGTCCGGAGAACGTGCTTGCGGCGAGATTTGACATGACCGGCCGCTCCTTCGCCGGGCGCACGCCCCCGAGGGTGTACTTTCAGCAACTGATGAGTCGTATCCGAGAGTTGCCCGGGGTGGTTTCGGTAGGAGGCGTGAGCATGCTGCCGCTGGCCGATGGCGGAGTGGCGGGACAGCCCATTACGATCCCGGAGCGGGGTATACTGCCGGCAGCCGATTCGGCGAAGGCGAAGGCCGGCGGGGCGACGCCCGACTACTTCCGCACCATGGGAGTCCCGCTGGTTCGCGGGCGGTTCTTTACTGAATCGGACGGGGCCGAAGCGCCCCCCGTCGCAATCATCAATGAAACCATGGCCCGGCGCTACTGGCCGGGAGAAGATCCCGTCGGGCGCCGCGCGGCCCTGGGGAGCCGCGAGAGGCTGGGGCGGACCCGCCCGGGTGGAGGCGGCGAGCCGGACTGGATGCAGATCATCGGTGTCGTGGCGGACATGCGCGGCATAGGCCTCGACGCCGAGCCGCGCCCGGAGTTATACATGCCCTACTGGCACTGGCCCTGGTACGAGGTAGACCTTGTAGTTCGCGCAACCGCGGACCCGTCGAGTCTGGCCGCCGCATTGCGCCGCGCAGCCTACGATCTGGACCGCAATGCTCTCATCACGTCAATCCGAACCATGGACGATATCGTCGGCGATTCGGTGGCCCAACCGCGGTTTCGCGCCGTCCTGCTTGGTGTCTTCGCCGGTTTGGCTCTCCTGCTGGCGGCGCTCGGCATCTATGGCGTCGTATCCTATTCGACCGCGCAACGCACGCAAGAGATCGGGATTCGAATGGCGCTCGGAGCGCAACCGCGAAACGTGCTGCGCATGGTTCTGGCGCAGGCCTTGAGGCTGGCCGCGACCGGGGTCCTGATCGGTCTGGCCGGCTCGCTTGCAGTCAGCCGAACCCTTTCCACGCTTCTGTATGGCGTGAGCACCACCGAGCCGGCTGCGTTTGCGTCGGTGTCGCTCCTGCTGGTGGGTGTGGCCGCAGCCGCCAGTCTCGTACCCGCCCGGCGGGCCGCCAGGGTAGATCCGATGGTGGCGCTGCGGCACGACTAGCCCGCAAAAAATCGGTGACAGGCTTCCAAATTGCGTTGTTAAGAGCGCCCAAAGACTGGTGTTTCGCAACGCAATTTGGAGCCTGTCACCGATTTTTTCTAGAACAGGAGTTTCAAGCCGAACTGGATGACACGCGCATCGCCCGCGCTTTCGATCCGTCCGAAGCGGGCGGGCGTGCTTTGCGTGCTGAACGGATTGCTGAAATTCGGCTGATTGAACCCGTTGAAGAACTCGGTGCGGAACTGAAAGTTCATGCCTTCGCGTATAGGGAAGTTCTTCAGCACGGCCAGGTCCACGTTAGAGTATCCGGGGCCGCGCAGGTGGTTGCGGGGTGCGCTGCCGAAGGTGCCGGTGGCATTCGTCGCGTAGGCCGAGGTACGGAAGTACTGCTCAATCTGCTCGCCGCGAGGGCGGTCCGTATCGAGGAAAGGATCCCCGATCAGATCGGCATTGTCGCGGTTGATGCCGCTGAACGCATTGTCGCGTCCCGAAGTGACCGAGAACGGCCGGCCGCTCTGCAGCGTCCAGATGCCGGAGGTTTCCCAGGATCCGAAAATCGCTGCGCACCCAGGGCGAGGCGGACGAAAGGGCCGGCAGCGCCCACACGTAAGAGACCACAAAACGGTGCGTCACGTCGAAGTCCGACAGGCCCCGGTTCAACGCCCGGTCGAAAGGGATCGAAAGAGACGACGACTGGCCGGGAGTAGGGTCGGCCGAGTAGTCGTCGATTGCCTTGGACCAGGTGTAGTTGGCCTCGAACGAGAACAAGGAGAAGCGGCGCTCGACCGATGCCTGCAGACCGTGGTAGCTGGATGTGGAGCCCGGAATGGCACTCAGGATTTGCCCGAAGTCCCGATAGGGCCGACGGTCCTGGATGTCTCGCGCGGAGGCGCCCGGCACGAAGCGGGCATAGTTGATATCCACGTCGTAGGAAAGGCGGCGGCCCATATTGCCCACATAGCTCATGCGCGCCAGCAGGTTGGGGATTACTTCACGCTCGAGCGTCAGGTTCCATGTCTCGGTGTACGAAGGATGGAAAGCGGGATCGAACGAGCCCACCAGACCCAGGGGCGGAAAGAAATCGGAATCGGAAGGCGGGCTGAATGGGGCGTAGAACTGAGGAAAGGGGTTGGCGGCGCTCTCATAGGGGTCCTGGAATCGCACGGCGAACCGATTGACCTGCGGGCTGAATGGGGCGCCGTTCACAAAGCCGTTGTAGAGACTGGTGAACTGCGGATTCCAGAACAGGCCGAACGCGGCGCGCACCACGGTCCGTGACCCCTGGGGCCGCCAGGCGAAGCCTGCCCGCGGCGCGAATGATCTCAGGTAGGAATCGAAGCCGCCCGCCGGGCAACCCGGGTCGCCGGCGCTGAGATACGCCACGGGCGCCTTGGGAAAACGCGTGGACCGCAGTTCCGGGCGGAAGCACTGGACGCGGCCCAGCGTGTCTTCGAACGGGAAGGTCGGGTCCCACCGGACGCCAAGATTGAGCGTGAAGTTCGGATGAACGCGCCAGTCGTCCTGCACAAACAGGCCGGCGCGGTTGCCCGAGAGATCCTTGTATTCGCCGCCCCCCTGCTGAAAGTTATAGACCTCGCCGAGCATGAAGTCGGCCATGGCATTGCCCGAGAGGCTTCCGTCAAAGGTGAACAGGCCCATGGTGCGGAAGTGGTTGCGGATCTGGTTTCTGCTGCGGATGAATTCGCCGCCAACCTTGATCTCGTGGCGCCCGCGCATCAACGTCAACGTGTCGGCCCAGTGCCAGTCACTGTCTTCAATCTCGTAGGGCCAGGTCGTGCTGACGCTGAAAAGACCGGAGATGGTCATCACCATCCCGGCCGGACTCCGCGTGGCGATGTTGCGCACGCCGGCGGTGCTGAAGTTGATGGGGTATTCGAAGCCATCCCAGTCGTTGAACCGCGCCCGGTAGCGGTAAGCGAAGGTGGCGTTGTTGATGAAGTTCGGCGAGAAGGCATAGGTGTGATTGCCGGACACGTGGCGGTAGGGCTGGCTCTCGCGCCGCACCAGAGGAAGGGCGATATCGTCAGGATCGGCAAAGAATGGCTTCGAGAGGGTTGCGATGAAGGCCTTTCCGGAGAACCGGTGCGAACCCGGGTTCCAGTCGAGCCGGCCGGTGTATTCTGCGGTATCGGTGATATTGGGTGAACCCGTGAAACGCTGGCCGTCGAAAGCCGGGACTTCGGGAATGTACTTCAGGAAATTCGAGGTCACCGGGCTGAAGCGACTGACGGGTATGCGGTTGCCTGGGAATGGCTGGCCGGTCTGAGGATCAATGAGCTGGCGGGCAACGGCGGAGAAGTCCCCGTTGCGCTGTGCGGCGGTCGGAAGGAACTGGCGCGAAAGCTGGGCGTCGCTGCGCAGGAGCGTTCCTTGATAAGAACCCAGAAAGAAGAGCTTGTCCTTGATGACCGGACCGCCCAAGGCGCCGCCGAACTGGTTGCGTTTCAGCGTGTCGCGCCGAGGCGCAAAGAAGTTGCGCGCGTTGAAGACGGAGTTGCGCACGAATTCGAAGGCCGACCCGTGGAACTCGTTGGTCCCGGACTTCGTGACCACGTTCACGACCGCGCCGGTAGCGTTGGCGTATTCGGCGCTGAAGTTGCTGCGCTGAACGCTGAACTCCTGGACCGCGTCAGGGTTCGGGAAAGTGCCGCTGTAGTTGCGATAGGTGCTGGTGTTGTAACCGCCGTCGAGCAGGTAGTAGACGCCGTTCTGGCGGCTGCCGTTGACGGCAAAAGCGACGCCCTCTCCGGTGGAGGACAGATCGGCGGTCTGAATCACGCCGGCCTGGAGTGCCACCAGCTGGGTCATGTTGCGCCCGTTCAGGGGGAGGCTGACCATGCGCTGCTGATCAACGACGCCGCGCAACGTGCCCGTCTGGGCCTCAACCAGCGGCGACGATCCGGTAACGGTCACCTGCTCCGCTACGGTCCCGACTTCCAGGGTCACATCGATCGTCAGGCGATCGTTGACCGCCAGCGAGATTCGTTCTCGGACATGGCGCTGGAACCCGGTCTTGTGGACCTCGAGTCGGTACTGCCCCACGGGCAGCAACGGGATCGAATACGAGCCCTCGACGCCGCTGTCGCGGCTTTGGGTAAGGCCTGTGAGCACATTGATCACCGTTACCGTGGCGCCTGGAACGGCGGCGGCCGAAGCGTCGCGAATCGTCCCTACGATCGCCGCTGTCGGCGCCTGGGCGTACAGGGGCAGGAGTGTGAGCGCCACCGGAACGATCAAGAAGCAACGAGAAAGAAGCCGTTCTGGCATAATCCCTCCTCCATTTGTCATTGGTCTTTCATTTTGTCATAGACTGGCGTCGGTGACCAATGAAAGAATGACAAATGAAAAAGAACGTACTGCTGGAACAGCGTGTGCGAACCATGCCGTAACCGAGACGGGGTTGATTCCAAATGCCGCCTATTGTATCACCCCTGAGGCTTGGGACGAGTCTCAGTGTTTCCTCGTGTCTTCGCGGTCTAATGCAGCCGTAAAAAAAGCGCGAGCCTGGAGGACAGACCATGACCATGAATCGACGTAGATTCCTTCGCAATCTCGGCGCGAGCGGCGCCGCCCTGCAATTTGGCGCCGCTCAGGGCGGTCCGGTGACTTGCCGGGTCGTGGACGAGAAATCGGGACGTCCGCTTGCCGCGCGGGTGCGGCTCGTGGATTCGCAGGGCAGGGAAGTTGTCCCTCTGGGACACGCGGATCAACTGGCCAAGGACGCCCAGGAAGGGGATGTCAGGTTTCAATCGCGCCGCTACTGCTACATCGACGGTGAATTTGCCGTCGACCGCGCCCGGCTCCCGCTGCGATACCAGATGCTCAAGGGCTATGAGTACAGGATTGCCGAGGGAGAATTGACAGGCCCGAGCGGAGGTACGGGCGCAATGGTGGTTCCGCTTTCGCGCTGGTCGTCGCTGTCGGACCTGGGATGGTATAGCGGCGACGTTCATATTCATCACATTGCTCCCAAGACCTGTCGCCTCGAAATGGACGCGGAGGACTTGAATGTCGCCAACATCCTCACCTCCGATTTCACCAAGGACCAGCGCGAGTTCGAGGGGAGAGTTAATACCCATTCCAGCGGCAAACACCTCATCTACGTCAACCAGGAGTTCCGGAACCACCAGCTGGGCCATCTCTGCCTCCTGAATCTGAAGAAGCTGGTCCAGCCCGTCACGGAGGTTCAGCCGCATCATCATCCCCTGCACCTTCGAGTGTGCGACGAAGTCCATGAGCAGGGCGGCTACGTTTCGTGGGCGCACTTCCCGAGCTGGCCCGGAGTAGAGAGCCCGCTCGACGTGGCGATGGAAAAGCTCGACGGCCTGGAATTCATGTCTGTGCTCGAGCCGCGCCGGTTCCCCTTGTTCATGAGAGGAGTGGTGCCGGAGTGGGAGGCCAATGACGGTCTGCGGCTCTGGTATCGCTTTCTGAACTGCGGCTTTCGTCTGACGGCTACCGCGGGCACGGACAAGATGACTACGTTCGTGACGGTGGGAGCCAACCGCGTTTTCGGACGCATCGAAGGGGAGTTCACCTATGGTAGCTGGATCGCTGCGCTGAAGGCGGGGCGCACTTTTATCAGCAATAGTCCGATTCTCTCCATGACCGTGAACGGCCAGGAGCCTGGCGCCCGGCTCGAGCTGGATTCCCGGCGCGCCAAGATCGTGGAGATCCGCGCCCGCGCCGAATCTCAGCTGCCCTACCACCATCTCGAAGTCGTCTGCAACGGACGGGTTATCGGAGAGACGACGCCAAGCGGCCCGAGGCATTCGGCGGAGATCAAGCTGGAGCACCCGCTGCGCGAGAGCTGCTGGATCGCCGCCCGAGCTTACGAAGACATCGATGGTTATCACGCCAAGGGAGTCAAGTTCGATACCATTCACGTCGAGGAGGGGACCGTTCTCAGCAACTACTTTGGCACCCGCCGGCCGGAGACGGTCTTCGCCCATACCTCACCCGTGTACATTCTGCGGGACGGCCGGCCGATTCGGAGTTGGGACGACGCTCAGTATTACGTCCGGTACATGGACTTGAGCATCCAGTGGCTGGAAACCCAGGCGAAGTTCGCTCGGCCGGAAGACAAGCAGGCTTCGATCGAGGCTTTTCGAATCGGAAGAGCCGTCTACGAGAAACGGGCGAAAGAAGCTTAGCGTTTCCCTCGCGACTTGGCGCCTTAGCGGTTGGTTCTTTGGCCCGTAGAATCTCCAGTTCGACACGTAGTCGCGCGCGAGTGGCTGGTTAGTCAGAAGGGCGCGCACCATCTCGACCGGGATCCGGTTTTCCTTCAGAATCATATCGTGGAAGGCGCGGTTGGTCATTTTGCCCGAGTCCACCAGTTCCTTATGGAGCGCGTAAAACTGCAGGCCGCCGAGCAAATACGCGGCTTGATAGAGCGGCGGGTAGCTGCCATTGAATGAGCGGCGCACTTCCGCGGTTGCGTTTTCCGGCTCATGGCCGACGCGCTTGACCAGCAAATCGATGCATTCCTGCGCCGTCATTTTCTCCAGGTGAAAGCTGAGCGAGAAGATAATGCGCGCGCAACGATGCATGCGCCAGAAGAGCATTCCGATCCGGTTCTCCGGCGTTTTCGGGAAGTTCATGTCCCACAACAACAATTCCCAGTAAAGCGCCCAGCCCTCGCCCCAGAACGGCGTGCTGAACAGGCCGCGGTAGGGCCGGTAGCGAGCCGTCATGAAGCCTTGCAGATGATGGCCCGGGATCAGCTCGTGAAATACCGTAGCCCGCGCAAAATGAATGTTGTTGCCGCGCATGCTCATGAGCTTCTGCTCATGCGACATCGTGTTGGTAGGATAAGAAACACTGATCGTCTCGCCGCCGGTGAAGAAAGGATTCACCAGTTGCCGCTGAGGAGTCATCATCTCGATCCGCCAGGTCTCCCGCGCCAGCGGCGGAACGGTAACCAGATCGTGATCTTCCACGAACTTGATCGCTTCCAGCGCCAGATCGCGGATCAGCTCCGGTTGCTTGCCCGGCTCGACGTAAAGCGTCTTGACGTATTCGAGCGCCTTCAGCCAGTCCTCGCCGTAGCCCAGATCGCGCGCAGCCTTCTTCATTTCATTCTCGCACCACGCGAACTCCTTGTTGGCGAGGGCTATGAGTTCTTCCGGCGTGTACGGGATGATTTCCCGGGCCAGCTCGACCATCAGGGCCTCACGGCCGATCGGGTCGCCGACGATGTCAGCGCTGCTGCCTGCTTCGGCGGCTACGCTTCCGCCACGCCCGCCTTGCCCGCTCCTCAACGGATTGCCTCCACCGGGCGGGTTGGCGTCCGGCGGACTACCCGCATCGTCGCTGCTCGCTTTGAGGCCGAGGACCTTTTCGCGCAGTAAGGCGACATAGTCTTGGAGCGACTTATCAACTGTTTTGTAGGGCGCCTCCGCCCACCAGGTAAAGACGGGATCGTAACCGTTGTAGAAGCTGAACCAGTTTCTCAGGGTGTTCCGCAGGCCGTTGATCATCATCGCCGCGCGGTTGGCCACGGCCTTTTTCACTGCCATGGGCTCGACCTTGCCATCACCGTCGCCTTCGGTATTGTTTGCCATCCTGCCCTGCCCCTTAACCCGGCCTCGACGCCGCGGCGCGCGGCCGCGATCTGCTTGTTCAAACCGGTAAGCAAGGCGGCTACCTTCGGAGAGTCGATCCGCTCCATCCGGCGCCGCCGCTCTTCGAGTTCGGTGATCGTTTGCGCGAAGGGGACGAGCGGCGCCGCTTCGGCGAGAGTCCTGGCCTGGATGTCGAGCTGCCGCAATTCGTAATCGAGATGATTCTTGAGCAGCAGATAGTCCACCTTGTCATCCTGGCCGAGAGCGTCGAACTTGAGCGGCCCGATCAGGGCGAGCCATTCGGAGTAGAACTGCCTGAGGCGAGCCTGGCGGGCGGACGAGATTTCGACCGGATACGAACGGCTCAAGTTCCCGCGATCGACCGTACCTTTCAATCATTCCGCGCAGCTCGCTGGAGGAAGGAGGTCGCTCGGGTCGGGCGTTTCGGTCCTGACTGCGGCCATCCAGGATTGCCACTGCTGAGGTGGTGGTGAGAGCGCAACCCAGAACAAGCGCCACTATCAAGCACAACGCCCGAGGTTTGATGAGCATCATCAGGTCCCAATGGTTGAGGTGGAATTGGCCGACTATAACACCGCATCTCGAGAGGTTCAACGTGCGGACGTTAAGCGAGGGGTTCACGTCTTCGTGGTGAGTTTCTAAGAACAGGCGTCGCTTTTTTGGCAAGATTATTAGTGTTTCTTCGTGTCTTTGAGTCTTCGTGGTATTTGTTAGATAGCTCTAACCACAAAGACACGAAGACACAAAGAAACACTAAGAGCACTTCGGTTGCGGCCTCACGGCTGCGTTACGAAACCGCGTACTTAGCGCGGGAGCGTCTGGGTCCAGTTGAGCATCACGTTATACGGCTGGGACGTCGCATCCTGGACCAGCGCATTGATGAGAAAGCGTTGCCCGTCTTTCGAGACGGCATAGTGATTCCTGGCATTGACCAGACCACTGACTCGCGTCTGGAAGAGGACATTGCGGGCTCCCGGTTCGAAGCTCGTGCCGGCCTTGACCTCCACCGCCACCAGTCTCTTGTCGCCGCTCATATAGAAGAGCTCCTTGCCGTCGCGGCGCCACGCCGGCTGTGCGCCCCCGTTGGTAGAGATCTGCCACCGGGCACCCGATGCCGGAAAAGGCTGGACGTAGACCTCAAGCGTCCCCGATTCATTGGAAGCGAACGCCAGCCATCGGCCATCGGGAGAGACTTGCCCCTGCACTTCGTTGAATCGGCTCTTTAGCAGCGGCACCGGCGAGCGGCCCTGCAGCAGCGGCAGGACCCACAAGTCATTTTGCGTTTGTGGGCCTGAGGATGTGTAAACAACGTAGCGCCCATCCTGGGAGAAGTGATCGACGTTCTTGGGATTTTCGCCCTCCATGACAATCTCCTCTCCTCCGGCGCCGTAAACGTCCTTCTGGTAAATGTCCCAATGCGCCTGTCGGTTTGAGGTGAACAGGATGCGCCGGTCATCGGGCGACCAGGCCGCGTTTCCGTCGTTGGATGGATCGAAAGTGAACCTCCGGAGAGCGCCGTCGACCAGGTTCATCAGCCAGATGTCATAGGTTCTTGTCTGCGGATCGAGCCGCTCCACGGCGACCTTGCTTTCGTCATGGGAGAGCGTCGGGCAGCGCTGAACGGCCGGCTCGCCGACGCTTCCGATTTGCTTGCCGTTTCGATCGAACCAGGCCAGTTGCGAGTTCAGGGAGACTGCGTTCGCGAAGACGAGCGCGCCATTCTGCGAGGCAGAGAAGACGCCGTGCCCCTTCCCGGCGCTGTAGGCCACTTGCTCGGCCAATGGAACGGGCCCCCCATGGATCTGGCGGAGACCTGCGTCGAATGGCTGGGCCAGCAGCGTGCCTGCCCGGATGAAGAGCAGGTAGCCCGGCGCCGCGTAGAGAGCGTTCGTATCTGCGCTCAACAGCGCCTCGGTTTCTCGAGACTCCAGGGACCCGGTCCGGATAGCGGAAGCCTCGTTTCCATGACCTCGAACGAAGAATATGAAGTGCCGGCCATCCGGCAGGAATTGGGGCCACCGGTGAGAGATTTCCCGGCGTGACAGGTCCGGTGTGGTAACGGGCGACGGCTCGCCCCCCGCTGACGCAATTCGAAAGAGCCCCTCGTTTGCGCTCCGGGCAAAAATTATGGTTCCTTCGTGGTTCCAGGTTCCGCCTCGAGGCTCCGGCGCCTCGCACAAAATTTGCGGAAGTTTGCCGGAGACTTCCACCTTCTTCAGCTTTCCGTCGGCGAAAAACCCGATGAAGTTGTTATCAGGTGACCAGAAGATTGCACCGGCGCCCTCTGTTCCGGGCAAAGGGCGAGGGACCAGGGAATCGAGAGGTCGAATCCAGAGACGGCTCGGCTCTCCAAGTTTATGAGATGCATAAGCGAGGAGATTGCCGTCGGGCGACAGGCTTCCAAAATCGAAAGTCTCCTGCTCGGGTGGAGAAACCGAAAAAACGACCGGCCGACCGGCTGTCGCTGGCGCGGTTTGGAAATGGAGAAGTCCCACGGCCAGCGCCGCAAGAAGAAGGAATATACCGGCAGCTATCCAGGCTGAGCGCGCCTGGGTTTTAGGCCGGGCCGTCTGCGTCCTGATCTCCGGGAATCGATCCCGGAGGTTCTGAATGTCGCGGGCAAGGTCGCGGGTCGACACATAACGATCCTGAGGGTTTTTCGCCAGGCAGCGCTCAAGTGTCCAGCGGAGGGGCAAGGGGACCCTGGGGTTCAGATCGCTAACTGCAGGAGGATCGTCCCGAATGATGGCCGAGAGAATCTCGACCGGGGTGGCCCCTTGAAACGCCCGCTTGCCGGTCGCCAGCTCATAGAGCATGGTGCCGAAAGAGAACTGGTCGGACTGAATGCCGACCCGGCCGCCTCTCACCTGCTCGGGCGACATGTATCCCACGGTTCCGACCAGAACACCGGCCTGAGTCGAAACTCCCGACTCAATCTTCCCTTCCTGAGACTCGGGCAGCTGCGCCAGGCCGAAGTCGAGGATCTTAGCCAGGCCATCTCTCGTTACCATCACATTCTCGGGTTTGAGATCGCGATGTGTGATGCCCGCTTCGTGAGCTTTCGCTAACCCATCGGCAATCTGCGCGGCCAGCGCGACCACTTCTTTGACCGGCGGCGGACCGGACCCAAGAATCTCGCGAAGCGTTTGCCCTTCAATCAGTTCCATCACGATGTAATACAACGACCCGGTCTGACCGATCTCGTGAATCGTGACAACGCTTGGATGGTTCAGGGCCGACGCCGCCCTCGCCTCCTGCTCGAAGCGTTTTACCCATTGCCGGTTTGACGAGAATTTATCCGGCAGGATCTTGATTGCAACCTCTCGCCCCAGCTTCGTGTCCTTGGCCCGGTAGACGTGACCCATCCCTCCTGCACCCAACAGGGCGAGGACCCTGTAGGAGCCGATCATCCGCCCCACCATGGATCGGGATATTGCGGGCAGCTTTTGGGAAACCGGCGGGCACAGGTTTCCTGCCTGCTCGCTGTTGGCAAATAACGTTTCCGTTCCTTGCATAGCACTCCTCGCCCCAGGGTTGCGCCTTGAAGACGCGAGACACGGAGACTTAGCAATACAGTTTCGAGTATATGTGATCGAGAGGGGCGAAGCGTTACACGCGTTGTTATGGCAGGGTGGTGGAACGGCTAACGCGATGCGCGGAGGCGCAAATCATCGATGAGCGCGTATAGTTTCTCGGGCGAGATCGGCTTGTTGACGTAGTAATCAAAAAGGCCGGCGCCCTTGCTCGCGGGATCTACCGTGTAACCTGTTACGGCTGCGACAAGAGTATTCTCAAGCCCTTTCGTTTGCCGCAGGCGGCGGGCGACCTCATAGCCGTCCATCCCCGGCAGGCCGATGTCGAGAAGCACGGCGTGCGGTCGAATGGCAACGGCGATCTCGAGGGCTGAGGGGCCGTCGCGGGCCACCGTTACTTCGTGCCCTTGCTGCTCGAGGGCGGTGCCTATGTAGAGCGCGGTGTCCTCATTGTCCTCAACTAGGAGGAGGCGGAGAGTATTTCCTCCTCTCTCGCGCGGACTCCTTGACAGACGGGCGGGAATGGCGCGTTGCGCCATGCTAGCGACGGCTTGCGCGAGGGTGTCTGAATCGACCGGTTTGCTGAGGTGAAGCTGGAAGCCCGCCTCCATTGCCCGGTCCCGATCCTCAGGGCGGGCGAATGCCGTTAGTGCGATAGCGGGGGTCTTGTGGCGGTCCCGTTCAAGGGCTCGGATCTCCCGTATGAGTTCATACCCGTCCTGTCCCGGGCATCCCAATGTCGCACACCAGCAGGTCCGGTCGAAACGTAGTGAACTCGCGAACGGCTTCCTGAGCTGACCCGGCCAGGCAGACAACCGCCTGCAAGCCTTCCAGCTGTCGCTGGATGAGCGTGAGCGCGTCCGGATCATCATCGACGACCAGAATCCTGAGCCCCCGGACTCGCAGCAGATCCGGTGTGAGGATTGGCTGCGGCCGTGTGAGCGGACGACAGAGCCTTGGATTCGCCGGGAATTGCCGGCCTGGCGGGCAACATCACGGTGAAGGAGGCCCCTTTGCCTTCTCCCGGGCTGTCGGCACGCACAGCTCCTCCATGCGCCTCGACCAGATGGCGCACGATGGCGAGTCCAAGACCGAGCCCTCCCTCGTGACGCCTTAAAGAGGCGTCAGCCTGGCGAAAACGATCAAATACATGAGGAAGAAACTCCGGCTTGATCCCGATGCCGGTGTCCTGGACCGTGATTTCGATGTCGGAGTTCACGCGACGTGCCCTCAGATTGACCCGCCCACCTGTGGGAGTGAACTTGATCGCGTTTGAAATCAGATTCCACACGACCTGCTGCAGCCGATTGGGATCCGCCAGGATCTCTCCGCACCGCAGCTCGATCGCGGCTTCCAGCCGCACCCCTTTGGCGGCAGCCGCCGGGCGCACGGTATCAAGAGCGGACTCTACCACGGGGCGTAGCTCAATCCCCTCCAGTTCCAGACGAAACTTTCCTGAGATGATCCGGGACATGTCGAGCAGATCGCTAACCAGCTGCTCCTGGACTCGAGCATTGCGCTCGATGATTTCGATCGCGCGTTGCGTCTCCTCCGGTCCCAGGCGTCCTTTCCGGATCAGCTGCGTCCACCCCAGCATGGCATTCAGCGGAGTGCGCAGTTCGTGCGACAGAATCGCGAGGAACTCGTCCTTCATCTGGTTGGCTTTCTCAGCCTCCGAGCGTGCGACGCGTTCGCACTCGAGCTTGTCGCGGTCGGCCAGCCGAGCTGCCTCGCGAGGCCTGCTGCAGCGCCTGGTTTGCCGATTCGAGGGCCTGCGGCATACTCCTTGAGCTGATCCTCGGCGGCGATTCGCTGGGCGACCTCTTCGCGCAGCCGCTCGATGGCGTCCTGGAGCTCCCCGGTGCGCTGCTGCACCCTGTCTTCGAGCTCGGCGTTGAGGCGTCGAATCTCTTCCTCGGCATGTTCCCTCTCGGTCAGGTCGGTAATCGCCGTGCGGTAAGAGAAACCCCCTTCGCTGCGCTCGAAGGGCGCGCTGACGAGCTGCACCGGGATGGTCGATCCCTGCCGCGTCGTGAGGCTGAGCGACGTAACCACGCTGGAGCCGCCCGCCCGGCAGAGAGTCATGTGGTTCAGCCAGACCGACCTTTGCTGACGGCGCAACATACGACAGGAACGGCGTATCCAGAATCCGGGGCCGTTCGATTCCGAGTAACGTGGCCCCGGTCAGATTGATCTCCTCGATGAGCCCGGCGCTGCTGATCGTTACGTACGGCAAGGGGGCGAAATCGTACAGGTCGGCGTAGCGGTCGCGCGATTGTTCCAGAAGCCTTTGCGATTCGATAAGCGCCTCGGTCTGAGCCCGCAGCTCCTCGCGGTGAACGTCGAGTTCATGTTTGGTGCTCTCGAACCTCGAGGCTTCCTCTTCGAGCCTGAGAATCTCAGCAATAAGTTCGGGCTTGGTCATCTGCCCATAATCTTTTGGCATTCTGCAAAAACCTCAGGCGGAGCTCATCGGGGTGCGCCACCAGCCGCCATGGCCAGCAAGATCAATGGTCGCCCATCACTCTCACCCCGTATTCGCCGGGCATCCACGAGTATTCTCCGCCGACCGAGAGCTGAAAGACTATGATCTAACTCAATGCCTTCAAAATCAGAACCTTTTTCGAGCACTTCCTGGAGCAGCTCGTGAAGTCGTACAACATTCCACTTGCCGTTACCGACCTCATCGATGAAGCGGTCGGCAGTCTCTTGCGGCGTTACGTCGAATAATTTGCAGAAGGCCTCGTTGGCTTCCTTCACCCGCAGGTCCCGGTCCAATACAAGGAAAGGCTTGCGCACAGCGTCAAGGATGGCTTCGGCATGTTCTCGCGCGTTTCGGAGCTCGGTCTCGTAGCGCTTGGCGGCGTCAACGTCGAACAACGCAAGAACGGCGCCTTCGATGCGATTTTCAGTGCTCTTGTAGGGACGGATCCGGAGCGAAAACGAGTTTCCTTGTGAGTCCTGAACTTCACGCTCGGTCACGGTAACCGTGTCGATCACTTGGGCGATCGACCGCTCGAGGTCGGGGCAGTGAATGTTAGGCTTGATGTGACTGATGGGACGACCGATATCGCTGGGGATCAGGTTCAAAACCTTTTCTGCCATTGGAGTAAAGCGGCGAATCTTCAGATCGTTCGACACCATCACGATTGCGATATGGACATTCGCCAGCAGATTCACCAGGTCACTGTTGGCCAGGCCCAGCTCTTCGTTACGACCATGCAGCTCTTCGTTCAGAGTGTTGAGTTCCTCGTTGGTAGATTGCAGTTCTTCCTTGGCCGTATCCAGTTCCTCGTTTGTGCTTTGCAGCTCCTCGTTACTGGACAGAATCTCCTCGTTGGCGGACTGCAGCTCTTCGTTGGCCGCTTCCAGATCCTGGATGATCGATTGCAAATATTCGCGGCTGGCGGCCAACTCCTTTTCAAGTTCAGCGATCCTGGAGCCCTTGTGGCGTTTGCCCGGTGCTGGTTCTGTTTTTTGCCGCTGAGCCGGCGAAGCCTTGGTGTCAGTCGAAGCCGTCGCTTCCTGAAAAAGAACGAGGAAGTGGGGCGAATCACCCGCCTTGAGCAGCGGGATCACGTCGAGGTTCACATCGCGCCAGTGACCATCGACTTTGACCTTGAGTCCCGACTTGCGTACCGGACCTCCTCGCTTGCGCGCATCATGCAGCGCGGTGCGCAGCCCGTAGAGCAAGCCTTCGCGCGCCATCTTCAAAAGATTCAGGCTTGCATCGCCGGCCGCGGGCTCGAGAAAGTGCCCGGTTTGCCCGCGAAACTCGATGATTTGTGAATCGTCGTCGACGATTACCCCGGCCGGGGCGAACCTCGCGAGCAGGATCCTGTCAGCTTCTTCCTGGATCGCGACGCGGGTGCGTCCCTCGAGTGCCATCTTTCGGGCTGCGACAGGATAGACGGCGGATGGCGCAGCCGAGAAGCGCACCTGGGCTGCCGGGGCTGGCTTCTTTCTTTTTGTAGATCCTGTGCTTCCGATCAAAAGCGCTGAAGAGGTCGGCGTACGGGCCGATGGTCTCGGCCGCCGCCAGCATCAGGAAACCGGTCGGCTTGAGAGCGTAATGAAATATCGTAATCAGCCTTCTCTGTAGCTGCGCGCCGAGGTAGATCAGGACATTCCGGCACAGGATCAGGTCAAGCTTCGAAAAAGGAGGATCACGCGTCAAGTCCTGCCGGGCGAAGATGCACATGTCGCGAACCCGCTTGAGTATCCGGTACTTTCCATCGGTCCCGTTGAAGAAGCGCCGCAGCCGCTCGGGCGAGACGTCGGCGGTGATGTTCTCCGGATAAACACCGGCACGGGCAAACTCGATGGCCGATTCGCTGACGTCGGTCGCAAAAACCTGGATCGGAATGTGACCTGCCTCGTCCTCAAAGAACTCCAGCATGGCCATAGCAAGCGAATAGGCCTCCTCACCGGTCGCGCAGCCAGGCACCCACATTCGGATGGGGCTCTCTCCATTGCGGGCTTCCATGATCTTCGGGAATACTTTCCGGATCAGTAACTCGAAAGATTCCGGTTCCCGGAAGAACTGGGTTACGTGAATCAGAATGTCGTGATAGAGGTTCTTTACCTCGTCGGGGTTTTGCTCGAGCAGTTTGATGTACTGGTCGATACTGGCGACCTTGTGGAGAACCATGCGGCGCTGAAGGCGGCGTTTGATCGTCGGCTGCTTGTACTGGGTGAAGTCGACACCGCTAGAATTGCGGAGGAGCGCAAAGATTCGAAAGAGCTGCGCGTCGACGACGGGGATGGTGTCGCCGGGCCGGCGCGGTATTGCATGCTTTATGTAGGGGTGGCGGCTGATGCGCACAAGCTCCGCCGCGATCTCCTGCGGAGAGAGGACCAGGTCCACGATCCCGGTGGCGATGGCCGCGCGCGGCATCCCGTCGTACTTTGCGCTCTCGGGCTGTTGTGCGACCGTGATTCCTCCCACCGCTTTAATCTCGCGCAGCCCGATGGCGCCGTCCGAGGCCGTTCCGGAAAGGATAACTCCAATCGCGCGGTTTTGCGCGTACTGGGCCAGCGAGCGGAGAAAGAAGTCGACCGGCATGAACTGCCTCTGGTCACCGGGCCGCGGGATCAGGTGCAGCTTGCCTTCCTGGATCCCCATATACGCATTAGGCGGGATGACGTAAACGTGATCCGGCTCCAGAAGCATGCCATTGCTGACCTGAACCACGGGGAGTCGCGTCGTGCCCCCAAGAAGATGAGGAAGAATGCTCTCATGCTTTGCGGCCAGATGCTGAACGAGCACGATCGCCATGCCAGTAGCGTTCCTGGAGGGCATGCAGGAGCTGAGTGAACGCTTCGAGTCCACCGGCCGAGGCGCCGATTCCCACAATTGTCGGAGGTTCGGCGTCGGCGATACGGTGACTCAGCTCACGGGGAGAGCTGGCGCGCGCGCGAGGTATAGGCGCCAACGGTTGGACCTTTCGACTTCTAGCGGAGGGCGACTTGCGGGACGAAGTCTTCTTCTTTTTTCTGACCATGGGGGCCCTCCACCCCGTGAGTTCAGACGCAGCTTATTGAGAACGCGTCGACGAGTCGCCCGTAGCGTCGGAATGAAGGTACTCTACGAGAGTATCGAAGAAAGAACAACGGCGTTTCTTCGGCCGAGCCACATTCGAGGTTGACATTCGAAAAAATCAAAATTCCCCTGGCAGAGCGTCAATTGCTGCGCGCAGATTTCCTCCGTCCCGCAGGGGGCGCGGAGTGTTGGATCTCAGATTTGCCTGCGGCGTAACCGATTTTAGCCTGGAGACCGCCGGCGGAAGCTCCGATGACGATGATG
This sequence comes from uncultured Acidobacteriota bacterium, assembly GCA_963827655.1. Lineage (GTDB taxonomy): Bacteria > Acidobacteriota > UBA6911 > UBA6911 > UBA6911 > CAWHCF01. The sequence continues at coordinate 283,786 of CAWHCF010000006.1, read as the reverse complement.
TCGCGAACAGCCATTGTGCCTGAGCATCATAGCGGGAGGAACCGGTTGAATAATCGGAGGGGACGCCTGCCCGGCCGGCGTTGCTGATTTAGAGAGTAAGTGATGGGCTGGTTTCGTTCAACCGTTTTCTCGGTTGGAGTGTGTCTTGGTGTCCTGGCGGTATTTATTCGACCAGCGCAACGACAAAGGCACGACGACTCCAGGCAATCGGTAACCAGGTGTTGAAACTCGCCAACATTTTTCTTATCGTTGCATCTCGGTTTCTTTGCCTGTCTGTTGTGTTTGGGCCAGGATTCATCCATGGACACAGTCATGCTGCTGCGGCAAGTCCTGGCGGCGCCCGCCGCCGGCAATCTGCTGAACTTGCAGGCGGCGCTGCTTTCGGTCGAGAAGGGAGCCGACGCAGGACGCAGCGGGTCAAAATCAGTTCGGCGCTCGGCAGTCCTGGATGATTTCTACGACTATATCGTGGAACTTCAGGGGAAGCTCGATGCGCACGCCTTCGCGGAGCTGGCTTCGAAGCTGGATATTGGAGCTGTGGGCGGCGTGGTTCTCGACAACATTTTTGATGCCGGCAAACATCTCATGCGGCGACTGGTGATCGGAGGCTTGAGCGAAACGCTGATGGTGCTGGCGAGCCGACAATACGTAAAGGCGTACAATCGTGACCTCGACTCGATGCACCGGCAGTCAGCATGGCGCGTTCGCAGTCATCTGTGGCGGCTTTCGGCCGCCAATCGTCCCGAATTGGCTGACGAAACCCGGACGGCTCTGGTCGACGCTTTGCTGGCTCCGGTTCTTGAGGAGGACAATCCCAGCGAGCTCAGGGCGATCCTGCTCGGCCGGCTCTTCCAGGTGTTGCTTCTTTGCTATGTCACGGCGTTTCTTTCTAAACAGGAGTAGATCGGTCGGAATCCGTCACGGATCGACAGCGCGACTGCGCCAGGAATGGCGCAGATTTCCGCGTTCAGGACAATGGACGACTCAGAAATGCCTGTAGTGGATTCTACGGCGCTGGAGCGGTTACGAAAGCTTGGCGGAGATTCCCTGGTGCACAGGATGATCGAGCTATTCTGTTCGCATACGTCCGCAAAAGTAGAAGAAGCGCGCGAATGCCTGAAGCAGGACGACCTTCAGAACTTCGGGCGTGCGGTTCATTCGCTCCGGTCGAGCGCAGGGAACGTGGGAGCGAGAATTCTTTTCGAACTTGCCGGAAGGCTGGAGCGCCTTGCAATCGAGAACAAGGATTCCGAGGTCCGGCTTCTCTTCCCGGAACTCGAACGCGCATTGCAGCAAGCGGCAGCGCAGCTCAAGAAAGAGAAAGGATACAGCCGAATGAAGAAGGTTGTTGTGATAGAGGACAACCCTGACAATCGCGAGCTCTTGCGGGCCATTCTCGGGCATCTCTATCACGTCACCGATTACAGCACGGGGCAGGAAGCCCTCGAGGGCATTCGAAAGGACAGGCCAGACGTGATTCTGCTGGATATTTCGCTGCCAGGGATGGACGGACTGGAAATCCTCGAGAAGATTCGCGCCGAGGCCGACCTTCGAGAAATCCCGGTTATCGCCCTGACGGCGCACGTCGTGTCGGGTGATCGCGAAAAGTACCTCGCCGCCGGGTTCAACGATTACATTGCCAAGCCGATCCTTGATGAAAAAGTACTCTACGACGCCATCGAACGGTGGGCAGTTTCGCGGCCATGAAACGTCAACCAGACGACGCGAGGCGCGCAAGCCGCCCTATCGCAACGGCCAAACCAGAGGCACGAGAACGATCGCCACGATATAAATAAGAACGGTCAGGAGGCTGCCCACTTTCAGAAAATCTACGAAGCGGTATCGCCCCGGGCCGTAGACCATGAGACAAGATGGCTCCAGCGGCGTGAGATAGGAACAACTGGCCGCGACCGCAATCATCATGGCGAACGTCCGCGGATTCAAGCCCAGTTGCATCGCCGTCTGGATGGCGACCGGAAGGACCACGACGGCGGCAGCCTGGTTCGACATCGGCTGAGTGAGCAAAACCGTAAACACGAAAAAGCCGGTCAGCATCCACAGGGGGTCGGCTTGTCCGACCAGGGTCACGATCTGTGACGCGAGATACGTGGCCGTTCCAGTGTGATCCATCGCGCTCCCGACCCCGAGCATGCTCCCGATCAGAATCAACGCCTTCCACTCGACCTCCCGATACGCCTCCTCGGGGGTGATGCAGCCGGTCAGGAACGCGATCACCGCTCCCAGCAAAACCGCTACGGGAAGATCGAGGAGATTGAAAGTCGCCGCCGCCAGGGCTCCCGCAAAGATCGCGACCGCAATCCGGGCGCGCTGGATGTTGGGACGCTTTTCCTCCACCGGACCCAGAATGCGAAAGGCATTGTCGTCTGCCAGTGCGGCGATGTTCGAGCGGCGACCCTGCACCAGCAGTACGTCGCCCATCCTTAACCGCACCTCGCTCATCTTGTCGTGGATTGTCTCACGGTGCCGGTTGATCGCCAGAACCTGCAGCCCGTAGCGCTCTCGAAAACGGTAGCCTTTCAGAGTTCGCCCGATCAGGCGCGACCCGGGGAGCAGGATGACCTCGACGAGCCGGAGGTCCTCATCCTCGACATCTCGGGTCTGACAGCTTGGCATCGGCTTTGATATCGATCCCCGAGGTGTCTTTGATTTTGAGAATCCCCTCTCGCTGTCCTTCGACCAGCAGCACATCTCCGGCTGCCAGTCGGATGTGAGCGCGCGGCCGCAATATGGCTCTTCCCACGGACAATCCGAAGAACAGTCAGATCGAGGTCTCGGCCCAGTCCGGATTCAGCCAGCGTCTTTCCGATCAGCTTGGAGTCGGGAAGAATCAAGACCTCCGATAGATACTGGGTGAGCCCGAACTCCTCGACCAGATCCTTTGGGTTGCCGCGGTCCGGGATCAGGCGGCGGCCAACGAAAAGCATGTATACCAGGCCAACCACGGCAATCGGCACTCCTACGGGGGACAGCTCGAACATCCCCATAGGGGCCATCTGGTAGCGCGTCATCAGTCCACTAATGACAATGTTGGTTGAGGTGCTTACCAGGGTCACCGAACTGGTGACGATGGAGGAAAACGCAAGAGGCATGAGAAGCTTCGACAGGCTGACTCGAGCGCGCGCGGCGATTCCCACCGTGATCGGCAGAAAAAAAGCGGTGGCGGCCGTGTTGCTGATGAAGGCCGAAAGCAATGCCACGGCAACAGTAATGACCACAAGTACGCGGTGAGAGTCTTCGCCGGTCAGTCGAAGCAGCGCTCTCCCCGACATTTCAACCACACCGGTGCGGAGCAGCGCGGCGGTCAGGATCAACAGGCCGAGGATCATCATGACCACGTCGCTGCCGAATCCTGCGAAAGCCTGGTTGGCCGGAACGAGGCCGGTGAGGATAAGTGCCAGAAGTGTCCCAAGCGCAATGACATCGGCGGAGACCCGTTCCAGGGAAAAAAGCACGAGCGCGGCGGCGATGATAAACAGCAGCAATCCAATTTGCGGAGTCACGAGTCCTCGTCGTCGTAAAAAGACCAAATCTACCACCAGACGGGAAGAACCCTAAGGCTGCACAGAGTCAGCCACAAACGCGAAGAAAGACTTATGCCAAAGCCCTATTCTCTTATAATTGCGCATGGAGCGTTAGCGTCTGGAATGGGTTCGTTGATTCTGGTGTCGGCCCTTTCAAAGCCCGATCAGCGAGTTGCGGTTGCAGTCCGTTCGAAGTTCGGAGACTCGGAGATGAGAATTGTGATATCGGCAAGACGCTTGAACAGGGCAATCGCTGTAATGATCACTCTGGCTTTCCTTTCACGGGCAGGCCTCTCGCAGGAGCAGGCCCCAACGCCGCAATCGCGACAGGACGTTTTCGCGACACTGCAACTAGAAAAGCTCAAGAAGAGTCAGCCCCACAGACCGGACAAGGTCGAGGCGTGGGTTCAGAAGTTTGAGCAGATGCTCCTGTTGAATCCCTCGGGATATTTTCCCTACTTTTCGTCGGTGTATCACGGGGGTGGAATTACTCTGGGTTCCGGCTATCGACGGTTCTTCGCAGACAATAGCTTCTGGGATGTGAAGGGGTTGTACTCCTTCGAGAATTACAAGCTGGTGGAGGGGGCGGTAGAATCCCGAGACCACCTGGGGAGGCGGCTCTCCTTCGGCACCCGCCTGGGCTGGCGGGACGCGACTAAAGTGGCTTACTACGGACTTGGCATCAAGACATCGAGTGATGACCGCCACAATTTTCGTTTTCAGGAGACTTACGCGGATGGGCACGTAGATTTCCGGCCGGTCTGGTGGATCCCGCTGAAGGGGAGCGTAGCTTACGAACGCTGGGACACTAAAGAAGGTGAAGGGGCAGATCCGTCGATCGAAAACTTCCCCGACCCGGTTCCGGGCCTGGGCGTCGATCCCAAGTATCTCCACACGCAAGTGTCGGCAGGGATTGACTGGCGCCAGTCGCCAGGTTACACCCGGCGGGGCGGGTTGTACCAGGTCACCTTCCACGACTATAAGAGCGACCAGGACGGGGCCTACAGCTTTCAGAAGCTCGATGGAGACCTCATTCAGCATTTCCCGATCTTGCGCGAAACCTGGATCCTGGCGGCGCGCGGCCGCGTGGAAACCACGCTGAATGACAACGACCTGATTCCATACTTCCTGCTGCCCCAGCTGGGCAGCGGCAGCACCCTGAGAGCTTTTGCCAGCGACCGGTTCCGGGATCGTCACAGTCTATTGTTGACTGCAGAATTCCGTTGGACCCCTTCGGTGGCTTTGGATATGGCGTTATTCTACGATGCCGGCAAGGTGGCCAGCCGGCGCAAGGATTTGAACTTCAAGGAGATGAAGAGCGATGTGGGGATCGGCGCTCGTTTCCACGGCCTTCGTTCCACACCGCTGCGCCTTGAGTTTGCAATCGGCAATGAGGGCTGGCAGATAGTCTTCGCGGGCGACGCTATATTCTAGGTTCGAAGAACGATGGAGGAAAACATGCAAGCTTCAAGGCCACGCGCCGACGGTTGGCGACCGATGGTCCTGGCGACCCTTTTATTGCTGGTCTCGTTCGTGGCGTCGGCAAGCACCGGGCCGAAGTTCTACGATGACGACCCCATTGCAGTTGAACCGGAAACGCAGGATGCGTCGCGGGTGGTTCCCTGGAAAATTGACCTGTTCTATGACCTGTTACTGAACCAGTTCGGCAGTCCGGGAGAACCCGCGGGCCCGCGCGCGAAAAATATCAATACCATCGACGAAGTGCCCGATTCCAGCTGGTTCACCAATCGCATTCTTGCCCGGCCCGTGAGCGTTGAGGAAGCCGTCCGCGGTCCGCTCACCACCAACGGACCCGCCCCGGGTAAATGGTCAATTATCCGCGCCAAGACCGAGGGCGACGCCCCTGGTTTCACGATTCGTGACAGCGCCGGGGAGACCTGGTTCCTGGCGTTCGATCCCAAGAGCAACCCGGAAGGCGCCTCGGCTTCCGCGGTGATCGCCATGAGGATCTTCTGGACGCTGGGCTATTTTCAGGCGGAATACCACATCAGCGAGTTCCGCCGGGAGCAACTGGAGGTTGATCCGAAGGCAAAATTTGACCCGGTCTCCGGAAAAGAGCGCCCCATGAAGCTCAAGGACATTGAACCCGCGCTGGACAGGGCCGCGCGCAAACCGGACGGGGCCTACCGGGTTCTTGCCAGCCGCCTTCTGCCCGGTAAGATTCTCGGGGGATTCAAGTACTTCGGGACCCGGCCCGACGACCCCAATGATATCGTTCCGCATGAGCACCGGCGCGAGCTGCGCGCCCTGAAGGTCTTCGCCGCCTGGACGAACCTGGTGGACCTGAAAGCCCTCAACACCATGGACACGCTCATCACTGAAAACGGAAAGGCGCGGGTGCGGCACTACCTGCTGGACGTGGGTTCCACGTTTGGAATGGGAGCCAACGCTCCCCGCGAGTGGACCGAAGGGTATGAGAACCTCTATGAAGGGGACAAGACGTTGAAGCGGCTGGTGAGTTTCGGATTCTATCTCCAGCCGTGGCAGACCGTGGACTACAAGGAGCACCCGGCCATCGGCCGGTTCGAGGGCGAGGTATTCGACCCCGAGAAATGGAAGAGCCGCGTGCCCATGGCCGCCATGCTGCGAGCGCGCGATGACGACAACTTCTGGGCCGCGCGCCGCGTGATGGCCATCAGCGACGAGATGGTTCGGGCTATGGTCAAGAGCGGCCAGTACACCGACCCGGAGGCCGAGAAACTTCTGGCGGATGTGCTCATTCAGAGGCGCAACAAGATCGGCCAGGTTTACTTGACGCGCATCAATCCCCTGGTGAATTTTTCCCTCGACGCGTCCGGTGTCCTGAGCTTCGAAAACGCCGCAGTGAAGGCGGGTGTGGCCCAACCGGCGGCTTCAACCGCGGCTTCCTGGCATACCTTTGATAACAACACGGGCGCGACCGCCCCGCTGGGCGAAACCCAGGGTTCGGGTGACCGCATCACCGCGCCGGCGGGTTTGCCGAAGACTCCAGGCAGTTTCATTCTGGCTGAAGTCCGGGGTAATGGTTCCCCCCATGCAGCCTGGTCGAAGCCCGTACGTGTATTCTTTCGCCGGACGAATGACGGCTGGAAGCTGGTCGGGTTGGAGCGGATGGCCGAGCAAGAACCCGCGATCGAGGCGAAAAAGCCTACCAGCAATTGAAGGGAATTGCTTGTGATGGCCGAACACGATCATCTCCTGCATGACCTGTCATAATCGGCCGAGCTGATCAAGGATAGCACGCCGCAGCTTCCTGCCTGCTTCATCGGAAATACGTGCCGTCACCTCTGGTCCCGATCAGCGCGCACGTAGTGTTCACTTCCACGGGAAAGACGCGGCATTAGCGCGCGCAAGCCTGCATGATTGGACATCACCTTCGCTCGCGTTACCGGGAGGACGCGAGCGATCGGCTTGCCGCGCCGAGTAATCAGGATCTCGCCTTCCTGAGACAGAAGCTCATCCAGGCGGGGCAACTGGGATCTGATCTCGCGGATACTGAGTTCTCTCATCGGATTCACCCGTGGTGTGACACAATGCAGAACATTGTGTCAGCGCTAACCACGCAAGGTTTTCTGTCCTGCTGTCTCTAAATCTTCGGTACCTTTACTTCCGATTTGCCGGAGTGTCGGATTGGCGACACGCGCAGCCGTGTTCGGGTATTCACGCACCCGCCACGTACAGGCTGATGGGCAACCTGGAAGTATTTGCGGCAGAGCGATCCGGCCTGGGTTTTTTGAAGGACCGACGATTCTTTGGAAACTGGAGGCGCCGAGCGGATTCGAACCGCTGCATAAAGGTTTTGCAGACCTCTCCCTTAGCCACTTGGGTACGGCGCCGCACACTGACACCAGGATCTGAAATTCAGGACCGGTCGAGCTTCGCGGGAGAATCGGGCCTTCTGAAACGTTCTCGGTCAGAGCCGCCTGGGAGCCTCATTCCTGAATTCACAATCCTTACTCAAAGCTCCCGTCCGTGATGACAGGAGACTTGGAGATTTGAACCCCGCGTACTTTAACCTGGGCAATTGTATTCGCGGTGTTGATTCTTTGCAAGTTGTTGATTCTGGTTCGCAGATTTCAGCAAATCCGCGTAAGACTCCCGCACTTCCGCACCCTGGGCGCACCCCCAAAAAAGGCGACGCCGCTTAGATCTGGGTAGCCTTCTCGAGCCGCTCCCCTTATCCAATCCAAGAAGACCTTTCCTCGCCCTGATGGCATCGCGCCGGAAATTACTTTCCCGATGGTATTTCAACTTCGGATTGTCTTTGTTCCATGCTTTGAGTCTGGGCGCCTGGGGGTCTTCCGGCCTAGCGCTCACCACCTTGCCCTGCCTCATTGGAACCGCCATTGACTGTGGCCGTGACCGTAAAGGTGGACGGGCCGGGGCCGTAATTCGCAACCATGAGGTAATAGACGCCTGCCTGCAGCGCCGGCGAACTGGCGGGCGTGATGGTGATCGATTCTTGATAGTTGTCCGAAACCGATTTGAAATCGGCTACCGGCAACGCGTTTTGAACCACGATGCGGCTGCTGAAACGCACGAAGAGGTCCAGGTCGGTATTCGCATTCAGATCAATCTTGAGTTGCGTCGCGCCACTCGGCACCTCGATCGTGTACTGAGTTTCGAAAACCGCGCCATTTGGCGATGATCTTGGCATATACCCGTCTTGCGGCACGCTGGAAGTCAGCGCCACTGTATCGGGGCCGGGCGTCGGTGCCCGCGCGGGCGGCGGCGCCGGTGTAGGGGTGGGATCGCCAATAGACATGAGGGCGCGGATCATGGCGTTTGCCGGTTTGCCTTCATACAGCTCAGGGAGAGGCGCCAAGCTTGCGCCGTTGTTGAGGGAATAGAAGCTGCGATTCTCCGTCGTGCCGCTTAAATCAACGGCGAACCCTACGCCCTGGTGTGGCGATGGAGCTTGATAGCCGATGTAGAAATCGCCGGCGTTGATCGTCGGGCCGTCGGGGATCGTGAACTCAAGAAAGAGTTCGTTACTGGCGCTGGGGACGGTCGTCTCGACGAGGTTCAACTGGGCGCCCGGGTTGCTGTGCCCGTAGATCAGCGTAATCGGCTTGCCTGCTGGATCGGGCTGGTCTCGGAAAGGCGGAATGAGGATAAGCACCTTGCGCAACGTCGCCGGATAGCTCGGCGGTGTCAGCCGGTTGATACACTATCAATCCATCGGCGCGCGCGCCAATGTCCGCCGCCCCGTCGTCGAGCTTCAGCTCGGCCTCCTGGGGATTGGGCAGCGGGTTCGTGCGATACCCGATCAGCTCGAACGCCTCCCGATCATTGGCGGTCATCTCAAAAGCACGACCCCAGCCAAAAATCGGAGCCATAATGCCGATGTAACGCCCGCCGAGCGTGTAATCCTTCCAATGCCCAGCCTGCCGGCCATCGCCGCCTACGCCGTCGGTCCGTCCCGTGGAGAGCGGCAGTTCCGGCCCTCCGCCGAAAAAGACGTGCTCACCGCCCGACGACAGGATGCGCGGCGCGGAAGAGAAGGTCTCGAGCGTAACGCCGGGACGGAAGCGGAACAGGTCCAGCAAATCTGGTGTCAGCGGCACATTGGGGTACTCTTCTTTGGTACCGGCACCGGAGAAAAAACCGAGCGCGTGGCCGATCTCGTGCAGGGCAGCCGCAGTGAAATCAATTTTATTGGGCTCGATGCCGTCGCTCGGATCGAAGTCGAAGCTGATGGCCGAATTGAAGGCGATGGCCGGCGGCAAGCCCAAGATCTCCCGCTCAGTGTCCGGATCAGCCACAGGTGGAAACAGTCCGAGCGCGCGCATCGCCGCAACGTGATAGATCATTCCCGTAGCCGCGCCCAGGTCTGTCGGCAGTTGCGCTGGCGGCAGAGAGTTGTAGAGCGCAGCCTCTTGCGGGCTTCCTGCGCTTCGGATCAGAGCGGAGCGAATTATGGGATAGGCGTTTTCATTGAAGTTCCACTGAAATCTCGTCAGACCGTACTGGTCTGCAAACGGCTCGCCGAAGAACGTCGGCCCGAAGTCCACGTCAATCACCACCGTGATGGGATTTTGAATCAACGATTCCCACGTGCGGGCGGCGCGCAAGAAGGCCGCCGTGGCTTCCGGGAACTGTTCGAGCTGGGGCGTGCCGCGCAGGATGATCTTCAACCCCTTCTGCGCCTGCTCCGTTGAGTTGAGCGCGAAGGCTTCATCGCCGATCACGCGCCACTGCTGATCAGGGTTGCGCTGCAGCGCCTGCGACTCTTCTTCTGTCGCGGCGCGGCAAGACACCTTCCCATCGCGGAATTCGAGTACCGACCCGCCTTCGAGCGGCGTGAAGTGAAGATGATCTTGCGCTTCGGCAGGCGGAAGCTGAACGTCTCTCAATTCTTGAATCTGCCGAGCATAATAGTGTGGCGCAGCGACGGGTTGCGCGCCGAAGCTCGTCAAAGCCGAGCGTTCGGCTGACGCTAATTGAAAGGCCCCACCTGCCAGCACGGTCAAAAACAGAATGGATCTCATGCCTGATGTGGCATAACGGATATGACTTTTCATAACTCCCTCCGTGATTGTTTTCTCACGAGTCACCGATCCTGGAGCGCGCTCGTGAGGGTTTTTCGTTGATATTTGCCAGTAAACCTTGAGCGGCGCGAAGGCTAAGGTTGCTGCAACCAGAAATCGTAGAAGCCGTTCCCGCGGTAGGAGAAGATTCGCCAGATGTAATAACCGGGCGAACCGTAGTAGGAGATCTCCTCAGTCGAGCTCTCGCCTTCCGAGCTCGCCACGACCACCCATTGCGATCCATCCCATTTCCAGAGGGAAAGGTCGAAATCGGCCCCCGCCGGACCGCGCAGCCAGCCCTGGTGATACCCGAATGAAGCGTTGTCGTAGTAAGTGCCGTTTGGCTCAAGGCCTGCATCTCCGCTGAAGAGCAAGCCGGTGTAACGGGTGCAGTTGGTGCACGGGTCAGTGCCGGCGGCGCCGAGCTGCGAGAAAAGCAGAAGGTTGGGCGAGCCAGGTCCGACATCGCTCAGTTGATCGGCGGTGGCGCTACCGAGGATGGCGCTGCCGACCGCCGCGGGCGTGGCTTCGGGATCAGCCTCGAGGTAAAGCGCCGCCGCGCCCGCCACATGCGGAGAGGCCATTGACGTGCCGTTCAGGACAGCTGTGGCGTCGTCATTGGTGAACCAGGCGGAGGTGATCCCTGAGCCGGGGGCAAAGATGTTGACGCAAGGCCCGTAGTTAGAGAATGAGGACCGGCTATCGGAGCTGCTCGTTGACCCGACGGTGATAGTGTTTTCGGCGCGTGCGGGGGACTGGTTACACGCATCCTGGGTATCGTTCCCAGCGGACACGACATAGGTCACGCCGGCCGCGATGGAGTTTTTCACTGCCTGGTCAAAAGCCTGGGACGCGCGCGCGCCGATGCTCATGTTGGCCACCGCAGGTTTGATGTGATTGGCTGTGACCCAATCCACACCCGCAATGAACCCTGAGACAAATCCCTTGTTATCGCAGCCGAGCACGCGCACGGCGTACAGGCGTACATCCTTGGCAACGCCGTAGGTAGTCCCGCCAATGGTGCCGGCGACATGGGTGCCGTGGCCGTTGCAGTCGTCCGTGTTCTGACTTTCGTTGACCGCATCGAAGGCGGCAAAGGCGCGGCCCTGAAATTCCCAGTGCGTGTGCCGAATCCCACTATCTATAACGTAGACGTTGACTCCCTTCCCGCTGGTGTTATAAGCGTAGTTATTATCGAGCGGGAGGCGGCGCTGATCGATCCGGTCGAGGCCCCACGCAGCGTTGTCCTGGGCGATGTTGTCAGCCGCGATTGGCTCGATGCTGACGTAAGCGTCTTCCTCAACGTAGGCGACCCTTGGGTCGCGGCTGACCGCCAGAGCCTGTGCTTCGGTCATCTCCATTGCATAGCCGTTAAGCGCGTGTTTGTAAGTCATCTCGATCTGCGCTCCGTGGGTTGCGGCGAGCGAGTCGCCGACTTCGGCTACCGCCGTGTCGTGAGCGGCGAAATTGACTGCATCGTTATCGAGCACCACGATGTAGCGATTGGCGACAGCATTCGCGCTGGCGTGTTTGCGGAGTTTCTCCTGCGATTGTTCGCGGCCCTGGGCGCTGGTAAAAAGGGGGTCCATCAGGCAAACCGCCAAGACAGCCAATGCGATCGGCAGAAGGCCACTCACGATCCGAACTTTCCGCGTGTTGAAAAAACCGCTGATCATACTTTCTCCTTCTCTTGTTTTCATTTGTAGTTGCGCGCTCATCACTCGACCAGATCGTCGGAAATGGGGATACGCTTGTCCGGCGGCAACGGGGTCACCCGCGCCTCCACCGTCAGCCGGCCGGCGCCCGGGCCTCGTCTTCAACCAGACACGCGGAAAATGGATTGAGACAGGATCACGCAGGAGGGAAAAAAATCTCGACCTGTTGCAAGTAGTGCAGGAGGGAAGCAAAACCGCCAAGAAAGGCAAAAAGGGCGACAAGTTCTCCTTTGCTCTTTTTGTTTCCCTCTTCACAAACCCTTCGTAAGACTACTTGCACAGGTGGAAAAAGTTTGATCGGTGAGGTTGCCACGGCTTTTGCCGAGTCGGGCATCTTGACTTAATTACTGACAATTTCTATGCTTCGCCTGTCGTCACATTAGTTTCATGGCTCACCCGTCGTCTGCAATCTGACAATCGTATGGAGAGTTCTACGGACATTACTCAACTGTTGCTCGCGTGGAGCAACGGAGACCGGGAGGCCCTCGAGGAGCTCACCCCGCTGGTCTATCGGGAAATGAAGAAACTCGCGGAGAGCTATCTGCGGCGAGAGCGCGCCGGTTACACGCTGCAACCGACGGCGTTGGCGCACGAGGCTTACCTCAGGTTGATAGATCAGCAGAACGTACGTTGGCAGAACCGCGCACACTTTTTCGGCATCGCGGCCCAGGCGATGCGGCGCATTCTCGTGGATCATGCCCGGGCGCGGATGGCCGAAAAACGCGGCTCCGGTCTGGCGGTCTCGCTCGATGAAGCGATTGACGTTACGCACCAGCGCGCCGATCAACTGGTGGCGCTTGATGAAGCGCTGAAAACATTGGCCGAACTCGATCTCCAACAGAGCCGCGTCGTGGAGTTGAAATATTTCGGCGGAATGACGCTGGAAGAGACGGCTGAAGTCCTGGGTGTCAGCCGGGCGACGGTGGTCCGCGAGTGGAGAATGGCTAAAGCATGGCTTTACGACGAATTAAGCAAGCAATCGTGATCAGTGAATGGCATGACTCCCGAACGCTGGAAACAAGTCAAAGAGATCTTCAACGCCGCGCTGGACCGCTCGGTTGACGAGCGGGAGACTTTCCTCGACGAAGCTTGTGGCGGCGATCTGTCACTGCGCCAACAGGTCGAACACTTTATCAACCGCTACGAACAGGCCGGCGACTTCATGGAAACTCCCGCCGCCCCGTCCCGCGATTCGCTTCCAGCTGACGAAGCCATCAGCGCTGCAGCCCTACTCCATGATCGGGCGGCAGGTCGGCGCTTACAAACTCGTCCGCGAAATCGGGCGAGGCGGGATGGGCGCGGTTTACCTGGCGGTGCGGGCCGATGATCAATATCAGAAGCGGGTTGCGCTTAAGCTAGTCAGGCGCGGGATGGACACGAAAGACATCCTGCGCCGCTTCCGCCACGAGCGGCAGATTCTGGCGAGCCTCAATCATCCCTGCATTGCCCAACTGCTCGATGGCGGTACGACGGAAGACGGATTGCCTTACTTCGCGATGGAATACGTCGAGGGCAAGCCGATCACCAACTACAGCGACACGCATAAGCTGACCATCGCCGAACGGCTCAGACTCATTCGTCAGGTCTGCTCGGCGGTCCACTGCGCTCACCAGAACCTGGTGGTGCATCGTGATCTCAAGCCGAGCAATATTCTGATCACAGCGGATGGCACGCCCAAGCTGCTCGACTTCGGCATTGCCAAGCTGCTCAACCCGGAGTTGTCCGCACAGACGATAGACCCGACGGCGACGGCGCTGCAGTTGATGACGCCAGAGTACGCAAGCCCCGAACAAGTCCGCGGCGAGCCGGTGACGACGGCCAGTGATGTTTATTCAATCGGCATCGTGCTTTATGAGCTGCTGACCGGCCATCGTCCCTATCGGCTGACGAGCCCCTTGCCGCACGAGAACTTGCGCACCGTCTGCGAAGAAGAGCCGGAGAAGCCGAGCACCGTCATCAATCGAGTCGAGACGACCACCAGCGCCGATGGCGCGACTCAGGTCTCGCTCACTCCTGAAATCGTCAGCCGGACGCGCGAAGGCCAGCCCGAAAAATTGCGCCGCCGCCTCCACGGCGACATTGACAACATAGTCTTGATGGCGGTGCGCAAAGAGCCGCAGCGGCGTTATGCCACGGTCAATCAGCTTTCAGAAGACATTCGCCGGCATCTGGAAGGACTGCCGGTGGTGGCGCGCAAAGATAGTTTCGGTTATCGCGCGGAGAAATTCATCGCGCGGCACAAGGCGAGTGTGGCCGCCGCCGCGGTAGTAGGGGTGAGTCTGCTGGCTGGTGTCATGACCACGTCCTGGCAGGCTCAGGTCGCCAAGGATCAGCGAGCGCGAGCCGAGCGACGCTCTGAAGAGGGACGGAAGCTGGCCAACCTGTTAATCTACAAGTTGCACGATCAGGTTGAGAAGCTGGCGGGGTCTACACCAGCGCGTGAGTCGATGGTCAAGGGAGCATTGGACTATCTGGACGGCGTGAACAAGGAGGCGGGCGATAATCCCTCGCTGCAACTGGAGCTGGCCGAGGCTTACCTCAAAGTCGGCGACGTGCAAGGCAATCCGAACAATGCCAACCTGGGCAGTACCGCCGGAGCGCTGCAAAGCTACCATAAAGCGAAGGCGATTGCTGAAGCGCTCTCCGGGCGCATTCCGGACGACGCTGAATTTCCGCCGCGTCCTCGCGCTCAGTTGCAACAAGATTGGCGACGTGCTGGCCGTGACCGGCCGTACCGCTGAAGCGATCAAGAGCCGGCTTCAGGCGTTGCCTATCTTCGAAGCGCTGGCCAAAGCCAATCCCGCCGATGGACAAGAGCAGATCAATCTGGCGCGATGCTACCTCAAGCTCGGGGACGACCTGGGCAATCCTAATTTCCCCAGCCTCGGTGAGACAGACCAGGCCTTGGATTATTTCCGCAAGTCGATGGCAGTGGCTGAAGCATTGGCTATGCGTGACCCGAAGAATGCGCAGGCGCGCCGCTATGTTTACCTCAGCCACGAACGGATTGCCGATGCGCTCGAACTGACTGGCGACACGGCGGGAGCGATCGAGTATTACAAACAATCGCACACGATCACGGAAACGTTGCTCGCGACCGATCCGTCGAACGGCAATTACCGCCGCCACCTGGCGGTGCTCTACGACAAGATCGGACTCATCCTGGCAAAGACCGGCGATGCCGTCGGAGCTTCTGGAGAATCCCGCAAAGCGGTGGACATCCTTGAGGCCATGTCCGCCGCAGATCCGACCAATATGCTTGCCCGCCGAGATCTTGCGATCAGCTACAGATGCCGCGGCACGCACCTGGCCCAGACCCAGGACACGGCCGGGGCGCTGGCCTATTACCGCAAGGGACTGGCGATCTTTGAGACGCTGGGAGCGGCTGATCCGATGAACACGTATTTGCAATCAGACGTGGCTGAAACGCTGCATCCGCTTGCCAGGCTGTTGGCGCAAACCGGGCAACCGGCGGAGGCGCGCCGCCTGGCGCTTCGCGCTTTGAGCATTCAGAAGGCGCAGGCCGAGCAGCCCGCAGCGACCGCGAATGACCTCAACAGCTATGCCTGGGCCTTGCTGACTTCTGAGCCATCCGATCTTCGCGATCCGGCAGCCGCGTTACCGCACGCCAGGCGCGCGGTCGAGATGACTAAAGGAAATGCTCCCAAGATCCTGGACACACTCGCGCTGGCTTGTCACTTGACCGGCGATCACGCGCGCGCACTCGAAACGGAACAGAAGGCTATCGCATTGCTGAAAGCCAACTCGCTTGTGCGCCGTGAGCTTGAAACCAATCTCGCGAAGTTCCAGGCGGCGGCAAAGGTCAAGTAAAGCTGATGGGCAGAGCGAGAAGTGAGCCAGATGACCCCCGAACGCTGAAAACAAGTCAAAGAGATTTTCAATGCCGCGCTGGACCGCTCGGTTGACCGAGCGGGAGGCTTTCCTCGACGAGAGCTTGTGGCGGCGATCTGCCATTGCGCCTGCGGCTCAGGCCGGGTGAGAGTGCAGAACGCAGACGGCAGCAACTGCAGGCCATGCTGAACCGATCGATCCGAACCCAGGTTCCCGACTGAAAGAGCGACGTCCAACTGATCCGTGAGATCTATGCGGGAGGATCGATTCCGCTCCACTGCGACTGGAGGCGGCGATCATCGACTCGACCGATTCATTCAATTGTGCACGGCCATTTCTCCGGCAGCTCAGGCCGGGTGAGAGTGCGCAACGCAGACGGCAGCAACTGCAGGCCATGCTGAACCGATCGATCCGAATCCAGGTTCCCGAGCTGAAAACCGAGCTGATCGTCCACCTCGTACCGATCCGTGAATCTATGCGGGGAAAGGTCCGACTCCGCTCCTCCGCTCGCTGGCCTGGAGTCGGGCGACATCGACTGGGGTATAGCAAATTCATCAAGGTCCAGCGGAGTTATCTCTCACCATAGCAAGGCGACACGAGATGACCGTCAAGCGGTATGGAAGGCTGCTGCCTGGAGCGAACCGGGGGTTCGTCAATATCCTGCCCGGACGCAACGGCAAATCCGCACCCCAGGCGCACCCTGGCAACGCGAATCCGCGGTTTCTCATGGATTCTCTATAAATTGTTGGGATTATTTGGTTTGTTTGGAGCGGGAAACGGGATTTGAACCCGCGACTTCAACCTTGGCAAGGTTGCACTCTACCACTGAGTTATTCCCGCTCCCACTGGTTTTAAGCGAGTGGATATTAACAAAGCCAAAAATTGGGGTCAAACGATTTTGAGCCTCAGCGCCGAGGCGCAAGGACACAAGAAAAAGACCAGACTCTAGAAAGCGTTGCGTAAGAGCAAGACTTCTTCCTCCGCAGTGCCCGGCGCGACCACCGACACGATATCGAATCGGTACGCATACTGCCCCAGATCGTAGCGGGCAATGAACTCCTCGGCGACCCTGCGAAGACTCTGCTGCTTCTGCCAATCGACGAATTCCCAGGGATCGCCGAACTCCCGGGATGCCCGGGTCTTTACTTCGACGAATACCAGGGTCTCACCATCGATCCCTACCAGGTCCACCTCTCCTGCCCGGCCGCGAAACCGCCGCGCCAGAATGTCGAATCCTTGCTTGATCAAGAAACGCCCGGCAATCCGCTCTCCCAGCCGTCCTTGCCGAAGATGTTCGGCCAGCATGCCCTTAACGTTTCGCCCGCGGCCGAACCATTTCACCACCAGGACAGAAGAGCGACCAAGTACTCGGAAGACTCGCCGGGTTGTCAGGTTAGTCGCGGGCTGCGTGAGACGGCCTCCAGGCATTCTTCGAGGATGTTCGCGCAACAGTCGATCTGTTCACTGGTGATCGGCAAGGGAGGGCAGAAGCGAACGCTGTTTTCACCGCAACCCAGCAGCAGGAGTCCTCGCTGGAATGCTTCCTGCAAGATGCGATCCCGTAGCAGTTTGTTCTTGGTGTCTTTCACGGCACGAGGTTTGATGATTTCAATGGCCTGCATCAGCCCCAGTCCCCGAGCATCACCGACCACGGGATACCGATCCTTCAAGCGCTGCAGTTTCTGAGCCAGGTACTCCCCCTGAATGCGCGCGTTTTCCATGTAACCTTTCTCGATCAGCTCGATGGTTTTCAATGCCGCCGCGCACGATATCGGATTTCCGCCGAACGTCGATGCGTGAGCCCCCGGCGTCCAGTCCATCAGGTCTGCGCGGGCGACGATTGCGCTCAGCGGGAGGCCGGACGCAATCCCCTTGGCCGTGGCGACAATATCGGGAACGAAATCGAAGTGCTCGCTGGCCCAGAATTTCCCGGTTCGCCCCATACCCGACTGAACTTCGTCGGCAATAATGAGAATCCCATGCCGGTCGGCAATCTCGGTCAGTATCCGGAAGAACTCCTTCGGAGGAACGACGTACCCCCCTTCCCCCAGGATCGGCTCGACCACGATGGCGGCGACCGATTCCGGTTCCACGACCGTCTTGAAGAGTGTGCTCTCAATGAAGTGGGCACAGGCGATTTCACATGACGGATAGGCAAGATTGATGGGACACCGGTAGCAATACGCATAGGGGGAGTGGTAGGCCCCGGGCACAAAAGGACCGAAGTTTCTCCGCTGGACCGTCTTGCTGGAAGTGAGCGAAAGCGCGCCAAAGGTACGGCCATGAAAGCAGTTGTAAAAGGCGATGAAGTTCTTGCGGCGGGTATGATATCGGGCCAGCTTCATCGCGGCCTCGATCGCCTCCGCCCCCGAATTTCCGAAATAGACCTTCTTGGGAAAAGTGCCCGGCGTAAGCTCGCACAGACGCTTCGCCAGCTCCACCATGTTGGGAAGATAGAAGTCAGTTCCGGAAATATGGATCAGCTTCTGCGATTGCGCATGAATGGCCTGGACTACTTCAGGATGCGAGTGGCCCGTAGCGCACACGGCGATGCCGGCGGCAAAGTCGAGGAAGATGTTGCCGTCGACGTCCTTCACCATAGCACCCGACCCGCTTTCCGCCACGAGGGGATAATTGCGGGTATAGGAAGGCGAGATATAGGTCAGGTCCTCTGTGAGGATCTTTCTCGCTTTAGGTCCGGGTAGAGGATGCTTAATTCTGGGTAAGGTCGCTTTTGTGGATTCTCTTCCACCGAATACCTTCTCGTGTATCTTCAAGTTGAATTCCCTGGGAGGACAGCCAATCCCGTATTCGGTCAGCCTCGGCGAAGTCTCTTCGCCGCCGGGCCGCCTGGCGCTCTTCGATTCGACGCGCAATCTCTTCATCGAGCAGCTCGGGCTGCGGCCGCATCACCCCGAGCACCTGGTCTACTTCCAGAACAAAGTCGACGGCCGCCCGGGCGTCTCCGCGGCTGATCCTTCCCTGGTCGTGGGTCTGGTAAGTGGAACGGATAAAGTCGAAAATCACTCCGAGCGCGGCTGAGATGTTCAGGTCATCGTCCATTGCTTCAATAAAACTGGCTTGTGCCGACCCGATTTGGGCGGCAAATTCGGGACAAGGATCGCTCCCGTCTGCAAGCTCCGTCATTCTTTGACGGAAGTCTTCGAGCCGCTGGATGGAGGACTCCGCCTGTCGCAGCCCATCCATCGTGAAGTTCAGCTGCTTGCGATAATGTACCGAGAGAAGCAGATAGCGGATCGCTTGCGGCGAATGTCCCTGGGCCAGAAGATCGCGCAGAGTGAAGAAATTCCCCAGGGACTTCGACATTTTCTCGCCCTCGACCACCAGAAACTCCGGATGTACCCAGTAGTGCACGAAGGGTTTCCCGGTGGCGCACTCACTCTGGGCGATCTCGTTCTCATGGTGCGGGAAAACAAGATCGATCCCGCCGCAATGAAGATCGAAGCTTTCCCCGAGGTACTTCATGCTCATGGCCGAGCACTCGATATGCCAGCCCGGACGCCCGGGCCCGATCTCGGTTTCCCAGAAGTCCTCTCCCTCCTTGCGCGCCTTCCAGAGTACGAAGTCTCGAGCCTCGTCTTTGTCATAGCGATCGTTATCGACGCGCGCCCCGGCTTGCATTCCCTTGAAATCCTGCTTGCTCAATTTGCCGTACTCAGGGAAGCGCGCGATGCTGAAGTAGATCGAACCGTCGCGCCGGTAGGTATAGCCCCTCTCTTCCAGGCGCCGGATCAGCTGCACCATCTCCGGGATGTGGCCGGTCGCCCGAGGCATGAAGTCGGGGGCTTGAAGACCCAGCCTCTTGCTGTCTTCCAGGAATGCCTCGGTATACCTGGCCGTATATTCCACAAGTGAAATCCCTTGAGTTCGAGCCATCTGGATGGTCCGGTCATCAACATCTGTGATGTTCATGACATGAATCACACGGTAATCCCGAAACCGGAGATAACGCCGCAACAAGTCCTGGAATACAAAGGTTCGGAAGTTTCCAATGTGAGCGAAGTCGTAGACCGTGGGACCACACGTGTAGAAGCGGACTACACCTGGTTCGGCAGGGCGAAATTCCTCCTTCGAGTTGGTCAGGGTGTTGTAGATGCGCAGCATTATTCCTCGAACAGCCGAGTAGACATGAGGCAGCTTACTATCCCCTATTTTCCGAGTCAAGGCAGGGGGAATCGGGGGATTGACGATTGACGATTGACGATTGACGATGGGGCTGGCGCGGATTTCGTCAATCCTGCCTTTGGGCCTCCGGCCGAGCGGGAGACATGGAACAGGCGCAGCTTCCCCTGTGAGCCTTTGGACGAGACGGTCAGACCTTCCAGGTGGTTGATGTCACCGACCCGGTGTGTCTCGGTCACGAGGAGGAAGCTCGGGTTCGATTGCGCAAATCGAGCAACCGCCTGCGGTTCCTTAAGATCGCCCGTAATCTGATAATCCGTATAGTAATTCAGGGTGTGGTGGAAAAAAAGGTAAGTAACGATAGGCTCACCCCCCTCACGTACGGCCAAGGCCTGGCGGGCAATGTCACGAGTGGAGTGGTATGCGCCGAGCACGGGAAACACGAATTGGGTGGCGCCGATGATAAGAATAAGTCCGTGGAAAAGCGTCAAGGCCGGCAAAAACTTGTTTCGGCCTCGAAGCCCCCGCCAGCAGACGGCAAGAGCAGGGAGCAGCGCGATTACGGCGAGCAACAGGCCCGTTTGCCACCGGCCGCCGTAGCGGATCTGAAAAACGGCTACCAGCGCCGCGGCTATCGTCACCGAGACGCCGAGATAGAACCACAGGGCGAACGCGCCCGGCCGGTCTTGCTGCACCGCGCTGAGGCGGTTCCCTAACAGGAGGGCGACCGCGGGAAGGGACGGCAGGATATACCCCGAGAGCTTGGATTCCGAGAGGGAAAAGAAAATCAGCGGGAAAATACACCAACAGGCGAGGAAGAGTTCCGTCCGGTTCCATTCCCGTCTTGGACTCAACTTTCCCCGATGAATTCCCTGCGCCAGAAGCGGTAGCCATCCGCTCCAGGGAAACAGAATTCCGAAGAATACCGGAACGTAATAGTAAAAGGGCTCCGCATGGTGATGGATGTCGGTCACGATATCGCATCAGATTATGGTTAATGAAGAAGACCGATAGGAAAGCGAAACCATTGTCGCGGAAGGCAAGAACGAACCATGGAACAGCCACAGCTGCCGCAATAAAGACCCCCGGCAGGACGCGTAGTTTACGGATAGCGCCGCCTTGCTCGTCCAGCCACCAAAAGAGCGATAGGGTTCCGATAACCAGAACGATTGTGACCGGTCCCTTACCCAGAACAGCAAGTCCAAGAAAGATGTAGCCACCCAGAAGCGCCCACACGGCCCCCCCGGTATGGATTGTGGCAAAACAAAACAATGCGAGCGAAACGGTGAGACATGCCACAAAAGGCATGTCGGTTGAGGCGCTTCTTCCGAAAGCTACAAAACCGACGGCGGTGAGGAGTATCATCCCCGCATAAAGACCGGCCAGCGGATTCAGCAGCCTCCGCCCGAGCCACCAGACCGTGAGTGAACTGATTAGCAGACAGAACGCCGGTCCGAGCCGGGCGGCGGTCTCGGTGGGACCGAGCACGGCGTAGTGCGGTATGGTAATCCAATAGTAGAGGGGAGGTTTTTCGAGCCAGGGACGCCCTTCCAGCAACGGCGTCACCCATCGCCCCGCGCGCCACATTTCTTCCGCAACCCGCGCGTATCGGGGCTCGTCGGCGCCCGTCAGCGGGAGAGCTCCAATCCGGAAGAGAACGGTCGCAAAAAACAGGAGGAGAAGCAACAGGGAAGAGAGGAATGCGCTACGAGCAGCAGTCTCCACGGTAGGAGAGCATCTTACCGCCGCGATCGAAAAAAGCAAGCAGCCATTAAGCGATTGACGATTGACGATTGACGATTCAAAAAACATCCGGTAAAGAGGTCAAGCGGTCCGACGTGAAGCTGCGGCCGATCGTCACAGGCGAAAGTCACGCTGATGATGATCAGAACCGGCGGCGGGCTATCCCTCTTCCCTGGGTTCCATGGTACGTTTAGGTCCCAGCAGGTAGAGAACATGCGCATTCGCCCTGCCCGCCGCCCAGAGCTACGCGAAGATCGCTCCTTCGTCTCCTCACGCGCTTCATATGCGCTCTCGAATCTTTACCAGGCTCGGTCTGTAGCAGGAATCGATTGAGTCAAATATTGCTTCTCCCGCCGCGATAAACCACGTTGCCGCGCAGGTCAGGCCTATTCCTGTCGGCCCTTGCGGGCCCTCAAAAGCCCTGACGCAGAGGCCGGCAGTTCGCCCGCGCCAAAAAAAAGTGCCACGCACCCCTGACTTCTCGGGATGCGTGGCACGGCTTGTTCCTTTGCGGGTGGCCCGGGTTAGTACATGCCTCCCATTCCACCGCCTCCCGGAGGCATCGGCGGCGTTTTCTCATCCTCCTTGATTTCGCTCACCAGGGCTTCGGTCGTGAGCAGGAGCGCGGCAATAGAAGCCGCATTCTGGAGGGCCGTGCGAGTGACTTTCGTCGGATCAAGCACGCCGGCCGAGACCAGATCTTCATACGCCTCGCTCTCGGCATTGAAGCCGTAGTTTGCGTCTTTGCTCTGGCGGATCTTCTCCACGACCACAGCACCCTCGTGACCCGCATTGAAAGCGATCAGGCGGAGCGGTTCCTCGAGTGCGCGGCGGACGATGGCAACACCGACCGCTTCGTCGCCTGAGAGTTTCAGCTTGTCGAGCGCAGGGACGCATCGAAGCAGGGCGACGCCGCCCACCGGGTACGATTCCTTCTTCGACGGCCGCACGCGTCGCGTGCATGGCGTCCTCGACACGAGCTTTTTTCTCTTTCAGTTCCGTCTCGGTGGCCGCGCCTACTTTGATTACAGCCACGCCCCCGACCAGCTTAGCCAGTCTCTCCTGGAGCTTTTCCCGATCGTAATCGGAAGTCGTCTCCTCGATCTGAACGCGAAGCTGCTTCACGCGACCCTCGATATCGCTATGCTTGCCGGCCCCCTCGATGAGCGTGGTGTTATCCTTGTCGATCACCACTTTCTTCGCCCGGCCGAGATCCTCGAGTCTCACGCTTTCGAGTTTGATGCCCAGGTCCTCGGAGATGACCTTGCCGCCGGTCAAGATGGCGATATCTTCGAGCATCGCTTTGCGCCGGTCACCGAATCCAGGCGCCTTCACCGCGACGGCCGAGAGGGTGCCGCGCAGCTTGTTCACAACCAGCGTCGCCAGGGCCTCTCCCTCGACATCCTCGGCGATGATCAAGAGGGGGCGTCCCCCCTTGGCAATCTGTTCGAGCAGTGGAAGAAGATCCTTCATGGAGCTGATCTTCTTTTCATGGAGAAGGATCAGGGCATCCGCGATCTCGGCTTCCATCCGCTCAGGGTCTGTGACGAAGTAAGGAGACAGGTAACCGCGATCGAACTGCATCCCCTCGACCACTTCGAGCGAGGTCTCGATCGACTTGGCCTCCTCAACGGTGATGACGCCGTCCTTTCCCACCTTCTTCATCGCTTCGGCAATGATCCCGCCGATGGTCTTGTCGTTATTGGCCGAGACCGAACCGACCTGTGAAATCATTTCACCTTTAACGGGTTTGGAAAGCTTCTTCAGCTCCTCAACCGCGGTTTCCACAGCCTTCTCGATTCCGCGCTTCAGAGCCATGGGGTTCGCTCCCGCTGCCACATTCTTCACGCCTTCGCGGATCATGGCCTGAGCCAGAACTGTGGCCGTCGTGGTGCCGTCGCCGGCCACGTCGGAGGTCTTGGAAGCCACCTCGCGGACCATCTGGGCTCCCATGTTTTCGACCCCTTCCTGCAATTCAATCTCTTTGGCCACCGTGACCCCATCCTTCGTGATAACCGGGGACCCGAATTTCTTGTCGAGCACTACGTTCCGCCCTTTGGGTCCGAGAGTTATCTTTACCGCGTCGGCAAGCTGATTCACGCCGCGAAGGATCGCCTGACGTGACTGCTCGCCGTGAATAATCTGTTTTGCCATAGTTTCCTCACTCCTTTTTCAAATGTTTGGCTCTTACCTGGACGAGCTCTTCTTGGTCGCAGCCGCCTCAAAAACCGCGAGGATTTCCTCCTCGCGCATGATCACGTAATCCTGTTCATCGATCTTGATCTCGGTTCCCGCGTACTTCCCGAACAGGACTCGGTCGCCGGCCTTGACATCAAGAGCCGTACGCTTGCCATCTTCCGTAGTTTTTCCAGGCCCTACCGCCACGACTTCACCCTCCATGGGTTTTTCCTTGGCGGTGTCGGGGATGATAATGCCCCCTTTCAACACTTCTTTTTCCTCAACCCGCTTTACTATCACGCGGTCATGCAGAGGTCTTATTTGCATAGGCTATTCTCCTCCTGTTCACCTAAGTTGTTTTATTTCTTTATTTAGGATATGGAATTAGCACTCACTAAAACGAGTGCTAATATATAGGAGCGTTTCCACTCTTGTCAACGAAAAAGCTGGCGGGCTACCGGCTTCTTTGCTTGATTTTGTAGACTGCGATCTTTTTGGCGAGAGTGTTTCGATGCATTCCGAGGCGTTTGGCTGAGCGAACCAGGTTGCCATCATTACGATCGACCAATTCCGCGATGAAGCACTTTTCAAACTGCGCTACCGCCTCGGAGAACAGAATTCCTCGATCGATCATTTCGACGCAGATGGCTTCCAGTCGATCTTTTAGTCTTGGCGGCGGTTTAGTGGAGTCGCTCATATCATGCTCCTGTTGCGATTCCAGGCCTCCAATACCTTCCTGTACTCTTCATGAAATCGATCTCTTAATTCCTGCGGCACCACCAGCACTGCCGCCCGCGCGCCCGCGAGCAGGTAGGGAGCGAGTTGTGACTGTGCGACCAGGTTGTCGCGTACCGGAAACGCGATCAGGGCGAGGACAATGATCGAGGTTACGGCCCAGCCTCGAAGGAAGCCGAAGACTCCGCCCAGCAATCGATCAAACCATTCGAGTGAAGCCATCTTGACGAAGCGATTCGCAACGTAGGCGGCAATCGAACCCACCAGGATGATGCTCAAGAATATGACCAGGAAACCGAGCAGATTCGCCAAGGTTTGGGTACGGGTGTAATCGGCAAAGACGCGGGCCACCGTATGATAGGAATATGCCGCGAAGATGAATCCGCCCGCGAGCGCCACCAGGCTGATGATCTCGCGCGCGATTCCTTTTGTCAGAGCGAAGACGGTCGAGAAGACGATGATGATGACAAAGGTGTAGTCCAGCCAGGTCCACGAAGCAGGCATTTAGCTTCCCTCGGCCCGCTGCGAATGTCGGTTTGTTACCTGCGGGAAAACGGCTCCTTCGGGTGTCTTTGAAAAAAGGCATACCGGTGAGAACGCTTGCCGATTCATGAGCGGAAAAATGTGATGAATCAATCCCCCATGGTCCGTCACAACCGCATTTCGCGACCGTGCAGCTGACTCAGCTGAATGGGGAACGCAAAAGGCGAGACATTCTACGCTTCGCAAAAAATTCTTTGCAAGCACATTCTCCCGATTGCGGATTTCGGATTGCAGATTGAACCACTGCGGCTAATTCTACGGCCGGATGCAACATAGCTTTCTCAATCCGCAATCGACAATCTGCAATTGCTTACGGCTCGACCACGGCCCGGGCGACACCCCAGCCGGCTACCGATTGGCGGGCGTAGCGCAGGTCGCGCAAGTAAACGACGCACGCCTCTCCGGACTTCTGCACGTCGACCGAAGGAAACCGCGCGAAGCGCGCCATGGCTGCTATCTCCTTTTGTGGCAGCGACTGCAGATAGCACGGGTCGTTGAGATTCTTTGAATAAGCCTGGAACTCGGGCGGGTGGTCGCGCCAGTCCCCGGATTCCACCTCGGCAATGTAAAACTTTTCCGGTGTTTCCAGGATTACTCTCCAGCGATGCTGTCCAGGACGGGCCGGCAGCACATCAATTTTTTCTACACGCTCCGGGATCAGTGCGGGTCCCAGCTCGCGAGCCGCCTCGACTACCTTCGAGCGGACCATCACCATGGCGGCGAGGTAGAGGGCAAAAGCCAGAAGAGCCATTCGCGGGGGGTGAAACCCGCGCTGTTGCAAAACGCGCCCGGCCCCCGACGCCAGGACCAGCACCGTAATCCAGAGCAGCGCTCTCGACCAGCTGACGCCCAAACCGACAACTCCCGCCATGACCAGTGCCAACCCGAACCAGACTATCGTGCGAAAACGGCTCGCGGCCACAAGCGCCAGCCCGCTCCAAAAGATCAGCCAGATCCAGGGGTCGACAATGCTGATCAGATCGCCATAGTACCGGCGACCGTTGAACGGGAGCCAGGGGCGCACGCCATAATCGTTCAAAAAATCGAGCAAGGGATGAGAGAGCAGCCCTATGAAACAAACATACAAGATGGGCAAGAATTTCGACGACTCGGCCCATGTTTTCTTGGTGCGCGTGATTCCATAGGCTGCGCCCGCCATGAGCAGCGACAGACCCATCAGACCGACGGCGGCGTGAGTGACTCCACGATGAAAATCAAGGTAGTGTTCTCCGATGAAAGATCCGAGGATATCTATGTCGGGCAGATTGGCCGCGACCGCGAGAATAGGGGTTGCGAGCGCAGTCTTTTTTTCCAAGCCGGCCCTGCTCAGGGCAATGCCGGCCAGGGTATGCGACAGGTTCTCCACGGTTGGAGTTATATGCCAATCAAAGTAAAAAGTGCTGAGTAAAAAGTGCTGAGTCGGACTTCCTCACAGCACTTTGACTCTACTAGCAGAGTATGCGCAGCACTTGCTACTCGAGAAGAAAGATCACGCCAACGGTGAACCGGTCAAGAAAGAGTAGGCGTCGAGGTATTTCTCGGATGTCTGCTTTACCACCGCTTCGGGCAGCGGTGGTCCGGGGGGCTGCTTGTTGAAATTGATTGATTCGAGGTAATCACGCACAAATTGCTTGTCGAAAGACGGTTGGGGGCGCCCGGGGCGATAGTGCGCCCGAGGCCAGAAGCGCGAAGAATCCGGAGTCAGGACCTCGTCGCACAGAATGATCTTGCCGTCGTAAAGGCCGAACTCGAGCTTGGTATCGGCGATGATTATGCCTTTGTGAATGGCATAGTCAGCGGCCCGTCCGTAGATCTCGAGCGTGAGCTGCCTCAACCGCTCGGCGGTTTCTCGCCCTACAATCTTCACAACCTCCTCAAACGAAATATTCATATCGTGGCCCGACTCGGCCTTGGTCGCGGGGGTGAAGATCGGCTCCGGTAATGGATGGCTCTCGCGCAACCCCTGGGGGAGCGGAATTCCGCAAATCTCCCCGGTCTCACGGTACTCCTTCCAGCCTGAACCGGAGAGATACCCGCGCGCGACGCACTCCACCGGAAACATTTCCACCTTGAGCGCGAGCGTGCTTCTCAGGCGCAACAGCGAACGATATTTCTTCAGCCGATCAGGGAATTCGTCGACGTTCACGCTCACCATGTGGTTGGGCACAAGGTCCCGGAGCATGTCAAACCAAAACCTGGAGATCTGAGTCAGGACGGCGCCCTTCATCGGTATAGGCGTCGGAAGGACGACGTCGAAAGCCGATATGCGATCGGTTGCAATCATCAGGAGCTTGCCGTCCACTTCGTACACATCCCGGACTTTGCCCCTGCGGACCAGCGGGAATTCAGGCAGGTCGGTTTCGATACAGAGTCTAGGTTGGTCTTCCACCAGGTTCATGCATCCCCCCTTTCGATTGTCGGATTGCAGATTGCGGATTGCGGATTGAAGACAGCCAGTGGCTGAGCGAGAGGAAACCTTCCACGCGATCACGCTGGGTCCACATCAGCCATCGTTTGTTCAATCCGCAATCTGCAATCCGCAATCATGATAAAATCCGCAATCTGAAATCGTCAGTTGTGCTTGGGCCGGAAATCCACGCTGACTATCTTCGAGACGCCGGGTTCCTCCATTGTCACACCGTAAAGCGTCTCGGCGATCTCCATCGTCCTTTTGTTATGCGTGATGATGATGAATTGAGTCTCATCGCTCAACTTCGACATAAGCTGCGTAAACCGATTTACGTTGGCATCATCGAGGGGAGCGTCTACCTCGTCCAGCACACAGAACGGGCTGGGGCGATACTTGAAGATTGCGATCAGCAGGGCGAGCGCAGTCAGGGCTTTCTCTCCCCCCGAAAGCAGCAACACGTTCTGCAAACGCTTCCCGGGCGGCTGAGCGATAATGTCTATTCCGCTTTCCAGCGTGTCCTCCTCGTCAAGAAGCCGGAGGTCGCACTGGCCGCCGTTGAATAGCGCCTGAAAAACCTCGACAAAGTTCTCCCGTATACTGGTGAACGCATCCTGGAATTGCTCGATTGAACGGCGGTTGATTTCCGCGATGGCTCTTTGAGTGTCGGAGATCGATTGCTCGATGTCGGCGCGCTGCCGGTTCAGAAACTGAAAACGCTCATCGAGTTCCTGGTATTCTTCAAGCGCGCGCATGTTGATGGCGCCAAAAGTCTCGATCCGTTGCCGGATCTGGTCGTAAAACTGAGACACTTCCAGGTAGTCGCGCTGCCAATCGTCCGCAGGAATGCCCCCCAGGATCTCAGCCAGGGATGCATGGAACTCGTCCTGACAACTTCGTTCGAGGTGTTCGAGATCGCTCTCGAGACGGGTCTTCTCGATTTCGATCCGCCCCCGCTCTCCCATCGATTCCTCGCGCTCCCCGTGCAGCCGGCGCAGACGTTCCTCCAGCTCCGCCAGAGACTTTCGTTGGTTCGCGAGTTCTGTCTGGTTGCCGGCTAGCTCCGCTTCCCCTTCCTGAACCAGCCGCAACAACTGATCGATTCTGGTTTGCGTTTCCAGTTGCGCCCGTTCGAGCTCGCCAATCCGAACCTGAATTCCATCTTTCTCCGCGCGATTGACCTCCAGCCGGTTGCTGACCTCCTGGGACTCTCCCGACAGGCGGCGCAAGTCCGCTTCCGTGCTGTCTCGTCGTTCGTGCTTCACTGCCTGAGACGAGATCACGGTGGCCACGCTTCTGGCCACGATGGAACTCTCCGCCTTTGACGACTCGAGGCGTTGACCGAGGTCCCGGAGCTGTTGCTCCCCGGAGCGGCTCCGCTCTTCAATCTCCTGAATGCCGCGCTGCGCCTCGCTCCCCTTTGATTCGAATTCCTGCTTCTCGGCGAGCATCTGGGATAACTCATCATCGGCGACGTCGTCCGTCTGATCAATTTTCGCGACCTCGGCTTCCACGCGCGCAATTTGATGATCGACAATCACTGCCTCTAACTCGAGCTTGCGGGCTTCGCCATCCAGAGATTTGAGAACCTCATGGGCGGCGGCTTGCTCGCCTTTGAGGCGCTCGAGTTCCGCGCGCGCCACTTGTATCTTGGCCTGGAGTGATTCCAGTTTTCCTTCCAGCTCGCGTTTCTCGCGCTTCAGGGCCAAAAATCCCGCCATCGACTTTCGTTCCCCGACCGCCGACAGAGTCCCGCGCGGAGAGTAGGCCTCTCCCGAGAGCGTCAGAAAGTTGGTGTGCGGGTTGCTCTCGGCGACTCGGAAAGCGGTTCCAAGGTCCGAGACCATTACGGTGGAGGCGTAGTCGGGAAGCGTTCGTTCAAACGCTTGCTTTACATCTTCACGCATGCGCAGCAGCTCGTCCAGGAATCCGACGATTCCTTCGCCCTCCAGGCGGACCCTGGAGCCCACGTCATGCCCGTTTCCGTTGGATTGCGCGCCGCGCAGCGTCATGAATGTGCATTTGCCTGCTCCGATTCGTTTCAGCCGTTCGACGCTCTCGACCGCCTCGTCGAGACCGTCCACCAGAATGTATTGCAGCGGACCGTTCAAGTAATCCTCGACGGCGGCTTCGTATCTGGGATCGGTCTCCACATGATCGGCAAGAGTCTGGCGCGCAGGGGCCTTCTCTCCTTGCAGGCGGGTTGAAAGAAACTTCTGGACGCCTTCGGAGTAGTTGCTCCGGCGTCGTTCGACCTCCTCCAGCGAGGAGTGGCGATGCTGCATGAGACTCCACTCCTCCTGCTTCGCGGTAACCTCGGTCGAAACCTGCTCGAGCTTGGCCTGCAACTCTGCCAGAGCTGTCTCGCTCCGCCGCCGTCGCTCGGCAAGCTCTTCGCGGACGGAAAGGTTGCCGGTCGACTTCCGGCGAAAGTCCTCCAGTTGGGATAGGAACCGCGCACGTTCCTGGGCCGTGTTATGGCGCTCGAATTCCAGGCGGGCGGTTCCGGCCTGGAGGCGCTGGATATTCTCCTGGCACCGAGCCTGCAGGTTCCTTAAATCAGAGAGCTCCCCCGCACCATTCAAGAGGATCGAACGCAGCGCCTCGATTTTGCCTTCGGACTCGCGTATTGCCTGGACCAGTTCCTCGTTGCGCGCCTGCTCTCGATCCAGCACTTCGCGCTCAGTCGATATCTCCTCGAGAAGCCGTTGCCGGTAGACTTGCAACCGCTCCTGCTCGCGTTCGATCAATGCACGTCGTTCCTCGATCGATATCGTTTCGCGCTCGAGATCCTTCAGCCGTTTTTCGAGGTCGTCCTTCTGGACTTCCTGCTGCTGCTTCGCGCTTTGAGCGCGCTCCGCGTCAAGCTTCAGGTTGCCCAGATCTTCCCGGGAACGATTGGCAAGCTCTTCCTGACGCCGGCAGGCTTCCTGGCTTTGTGACCGGTCATTCTCGGCCCGGGCGAGATCTCGAAGGATGCTCTGTTCCCACTCGACCGCTTCCGAAAAACGACGCGTGCAAGCTTCCAGTTTTCCGGCCAGCTCTCTCTGCTCGAGGCCCAGCTTGAGCTTATGCACGCCACGCAACTCGTCGCGCAGACGGTTGTAGCGGCGGGCCTTGGCTGCCTGGCGCTTGAGCGAGTTCAGCTGGCGGGCTACTTCCCGGATGATGTCATGGACTCGCGCTAGATTCTGCTGAGCAAGCTCCAGCTTCGTCTCGGCAGAGTAGCGGCGGCTCTTGAACAGCGTAATGCGCGCCGCCTCTTCAATCAGGCTGCGGCGGTCCGCCGGCTTCGAGCTCAGGATCTGGCCGATTCTCCCTTGCTCCATCAGTGCGTAAGAATTGGGACCAAGCCCCGTCCCCTCGAAGAGGGCCAGGATATCCTTCAAACGGCACCGGCGGCCGTCGATGTAGTACTCGCTTTCCCCGGACCGATAGAGCCTCCGTCCGACTGTGAAGCCCTCGGGATTCAAATCCAATCCTTCGGGGACCCGGAGATTGTCCAGAAGTTTCAGTGAGAGTATAACTTCGGCCATGCTGGTCGCTTTGCGGGCCTGTGTGCCGTTAAAGATGATTCCTTCCATCCGGTCAGTTCGGAGGCTCTTGGCGCTCTGTTCCCCAACAACCCAGCTGATCGCATCGGCAATGTTGCTTTTTCCACAGCCGTTGGGGCCCACGACTGCGGTTATCCCTTGGTGGAATGAAAGTTGGGTCCGGTCGCAGAACGACTTGAAACCGATCATCTCAAGTTTTTCTATTTGAGCCATGCGACCCTAGTGCTTCATCGTGGCTTGGCGGCTTTTGAGGTAATCAGCAGCTATTGAGCTTGCTTGAAGGTCCACGATTCCCTGACCAATGAAATTCGTCCGTACTATAGCACAGCAAGCGGACGGCAAGTGCAAAAAATCGTCGCAATGCCCCAAGATATCGTGGTGAGGTTCATTAAGAACCCTAGATGTAGCGAGTACGTCTGCAAAACTTGGGGAAGACCGAGTCGGTTTGGGGACACGACCAGGTCGCGGGTCAAGGCGGCACTGCCTGCCAACCTCTTAAGAATTCCGGTGAGTGTAAGCCTCCAGATCTTCAGGAGTGTTCAGGTTACGGAGGTCGGAGTCCTCGAACCGGCCGTCGGGTCCGTTGACGAGCTTCACCCGCAGCGATCCGTCTCGAAACAGGTCCGTCATCTTATTGATGCCCCTTCTGAGGTTGTGCTCGAGAGTGTTCAGGCAGGTTCGACGATAAATGCCGCAGAGCGGATGGAGGCGTCCGTCGGTCGTACGAGGGATTACGGCGTCGTGCCCTTCGGAGAATTCGAGGAGACGCTTCAGCATGACATCATGAAGCGCCGGAAGGTCGCAGGCCAGCAGGAGCACCAGAGGACGATCGGTGGTCTTGAAGGCGGCGTGCAGGCCGGCCAGGGGTCCCTGTCCCGGATACAGATCGGGGAGCGCCGGCAATCCGAGGAAGTCGTAAACATCGGCATCGTTCGAGGAGACGAAAACCTGGTTGGTGAGGCGCAAAGCCTGCTCGGCGAGTCGAACTATCAGCGGACTACTCTCGACCTGGATCAGAGCCTTGTTTCGACCCATTCGGCGGCTTTGCCCCCCGGCGAGAATTACGGCGCACAGGTCCGCGTTTCGGGCGTCCCCTGTATTCATGGCTTTCTTGGTGGTCCCGGCAGTATTAAACCACAAAGTCGCAAAGACGCGAAGACGCGGTCATGCTTGACCCTATCGCAGCGAGGGTCTTATACTTAAGCTTTGCAACTCGCGGGTCCTGATCATTCCTCGGAAAGGTTCTCAAACAATGATGCGAAAGAGGCTCCTGGTAGCATCTGCAACGGCGCTACTGTCGCTCTCGCCACTGCTGGCGCGAACTGAGTTTTTCAACGTTCAAGATTTGCGTCCAGGCATGAAGGGAGTCGGGAAGACTTGCTATCAAGGTAGCCGCCCGGAAGAGTTTGCGGTGGAGATCCTGGGAGTTCTCCGCGGCATTAGTCCCGGTGCCGACGCTGTGCTGGCGCGGCTCAGCGGCGGGCCGCTAGAAAGAACAGGAGTCTTCGAAGGGATGAGCGGAAGCCCTGTTTTTATCGACGGCAAACTGCTCGGCGCGGTTGCCTTCTCTTTCCCCTTTGCGAAAGACGCGGTGTGCGGAATCACTCCGATTACACAGATGGTAGATGCCTTTGCGGAACAGTCGGAAGGCGGCACTCTGGGCGGCAAGATCATTCTCAAAAAGAGTATGCTCTGGGATTATCAGTTGCAGTTGCCCGACAACGGAATCAAGAATCGCAGCATCCTGGTCAATCCTCTCGAAGCCCGTTTTCAGCCTACGCTGGCTCCTTTCGCCGGACATGCGCTGGTCCCGATTTCTACCCCGGTAAGTATCGGAGGCTTCAGTCCGGAGGCGACGCAGACGTTTGCTCCGCAGCTCAGGGCATTGGGCTTGACGTTGCTCCAAGGTGTTGCAACTCCGGCCAGGTCGTCCGCCCCTTCCGACAATACCCCAATTGAAGGGGGATCTAACATCGTGGTGCCGCTGATTCGCGGCGATCTCGACGCATCGGCCGGCGGAACGGTGACCCACGTCGAGGGTGACAAGGTCTATGCATTCGGGCATCTGCTCTTCAACCTGGGCCGAACGGAACTGCCGATGCACAAGGGCAGGGCGATTTCCGTCTTTCCCAGCTTGCAGAGCTCTTTCAAGATTCTGGAAACCGGTGAACCGGTGGGGACGATCCGGCAAGATCGAGGATCCGGAATCTATGGAATTCTTGGACAGAAAACCAGGATGATTCCGATGCAGGTGCAGATGACCACCAGCCGCGGCGCCAAGAAGTTGCTTAAGTACGAGGTGGCCAGCGACAGATTCTTGACGCCCTTTCTGATCAACCTTACGGTGTTTAACAATATCGTTTCCTTTGAACGCTCGCTGGGAGTATCGACGCTCGAAATAAAGGGCAAGATCAACATCAAGGGGGAGCAGCCGGTTGAAATCGAGAATCGTTTTTCTTCCGATAGCAACTCGCCCGTTTTCGCATCCCTTTCAGTTGCGTTGCCGGTGAACTTCCTGCTTGCGTCCGGTTACAACAATCTGGAGTTCGAAAGTATCAACCTCGAAATAACGGCCGTCGAGGACGACCGCGGGGCTCTTCTTGACTCGGTACGTTACGATCGCACCGAGCTGAAGGCCGGCGAAGTGGTGAATCTCGATATTTTTTCGAAGAAGAATAACGGAGACGTTGTCCAGGAGTCGTATCCGGTTAAGATTCCGCCCGATGTTACTCCAGGTCCTATCTCGCTGCTGGTGGCCGATGGCACAAACCTCATGTCGATGGATGCCCGCGAGCATGGGGAAGACCTGATCCCTCGTGACCTGAGTCAACTGATCAAGTTCATTAATAACATCCGTAAAAATGACCGCCTGTACGTCCGAATCTATCGCCGGGAAGCCGGAGCGGTGGTAAGAGGTGAGGGACTGCCCGGCCTTCCTCCCTCCGTCCTTTCCATCCTGAGGTCGGATCGCAATATCGGCGGAATGAATCCAATCCAAACGTCCACATTCATGGA
Source organism: uncultured Acidobacteriota bacterium (assembly GCA_963827655.1). Lineage (GTDB taxonomy): Bacteria > Acidobacteriota > UBA6911 > UBA6911 > UBA6911 > CAWHCF01. The sequence goes on along the minus strand of CAWHCF010000006.1, from coordinate 249,829 downwards.
GTACGAGCTTCCTCCTTCCGATAACCTCGTGTCGGGTGCGAAGACCCTGAATCTCGAAATTAAGCCTTGAGCTGGCGCCTCGCCGGACGCCGCGCAGTTCTGGAGAATCGATGCGATATAGAGGCTTGTGTGCCCTGCTTTACCTGCTGCTTGTGTGTTTCACGGCAACGGCCGTCACACCCCAGTTCTGGGAGAACTTTACCCAGGAAGAGCTGCTGAAGGGAACGCTCACGCGCGTATCACTCACGTCAGACGGAAAGCTGTTTCTGGCCCCCAGCTACGAGATGGTCTACGATACCGGCCAGCCCTACATTTTCTCGATGGTGCGCGACAAGGCAGGAAACCTCTACCTCGGGACCGGGCACGAAGGAAAGGTTTTCAAGGTTGACTCCAAGGGGAACGGCACGCTCTATTACCAGACCAAAGAACTGGACATTTTCGCTCTCGCTCTGGATGGGTCGGACACGTTGTACGTAGGCTCGTCGCCGGACGGTAAGGTCTACAAAGTCACCGGACCGAACCAGGCGACCGAGTTTTGCGCGCCGGAAGAAAAGTACATCTGGTCGCTGGTCTTCGATGACGCCGGTAACCTTTACGTCGGAACGGGAGGGCGGGGAATCATCCACAAAGTGGACCGCGCAGGAAAGAAGTCGAGCTTCTATGACAGCGATGACAGCCACATCGTGTCGTTGGTCAGGGAGGGCGCCAATCTCCTGGCCGGCACTTCGCCGGGAGGACTTGTTCTACAGATCAATCCGCAGGGCAAGGCCTTTACGCTGCTCGATTCGCCGATGGAGGAAATCCGCTCGCTGGCGCTGGACCGGTTCGGCACCGTCCATGCCGTAGCTTCAAGTTCGAAGAGCCTCGCGAGTCCACCGGCAGTCAAGAGCACCTCGAGCCCGGATACGATCGCCGGCGCCCTTCCCATCGTTACGATTCAAGCGCTCGGGAGCGTCTCGGAGAAATCCAAGGAGCCTGTCTCAGCCGTTACTGCACCCGGCGGCGAGAAGGATTCCACAGGATCCAAGTCATCCATCTATTCAATTACCAAAGACGGAAGCACGGAAACGGTCTTTACCTCAAGGGACCAGATGGTCTACGACGTGATGGTTCGTACTGACGGCAGCATTCTGGCCTCGACTGGAGGCAAAGGCAGGCTGCTCTCGATTGATGCCGCGAAACAGGTCACGGTCATCACTGATTCTCCAGAGGAGCAGATGACGAGACTGGTGCAGGGGACCGACGCTGTCTGGGTAGCAGGAAGTAACCAGGGGAAGGTCTACAGACTGCAATCACAGAGAACGGAAACCGGTACGTTCGAGTCAAAGCTTCTGGACGCGAAGACCGTGGCAGCCTGGGGAAAGATCGCCTGGAACATGATGAATCCGGCAGGCGGCAGCGTCGAGCTATCTACCAGGAGCGGCAATACGGAAAAGCCGGACAGCTCCTGGAGCGACTGGAGCGCGCCTTACACCAGTGCCGGCCAGCAGGTCACCAGCCCGAAGGCACGGTACTTCCAATGGAGAGCTGCCTTCAAGCGAGGCACCAACCCGAGCACCAACGCAGCTACGGACCTGCTCGAGAGAGTTCGAGTATCGTATTTGCAACAGAACCTGCGCCCGCAGGTTGTGAGCATCAACGTTCTTCCCTCCGGTTTGGCCTTGCAAAAAACGCCCTCGCTGCCATCCGGGAGTGTCAGCTTTTCGTCGATGGGCACCGACGGGGCTCCTTTGAATGCCCCGCGCGAACGGGGAAAGGAAAAACAGCCTTTACCGCCGCGCCAGATCGTCCAACCGGGCGCTCAGTCATTCTCGTGGAAAGCCACGGACGACAATGACGACACGCTGGAATATTCCATCTTTTTCAGAGGAGAAGGGGAAGCAGACTGGAAGTTGCTGGAGAAAAAGGTTACCGATGTCTTCTACACTCTGGATAGCGCATCGCTTCCCGATGGCGTGTACACCATGAAAATTGTCGCCAGCGACGCGCCGTCCAACCCCTTTGGCAAGTTCTTGATCGGAGAGATGGTCTCAAAGCCGTTTGTGATCAGCAACGGAACGCCGCAGCTGGAGGTCGTCAATCACAAGATCAGCGGCAAGAAGGTTGAGATTCATTTCCGAGCCCGGGTTCCGACCGATCGCATCTTGAGTGCCGAATTCTCAGTGGACGGAGGTGAGTGGTTTCTCGTCTTCCCGACGGACGGGATCGCAGATTCGCCTCAAGAGGATTTTCAGATGACGACGCTGGATCTGGCTCCCGGGGAACATGCGATCGGACTGCGCGCGGGTGATTCGACCGGATCCACAGGCACCACCAAGCTCATCGTAAAAATCCCCTGAATCGATTTACGATTTACGATTTACGATTGGGACGGTGATTGTACCACAACCTCACTCACAATCGACGTTCGTCGATTGCCGACTGCGCTTCATCGGGGACGGCTTCCATCATGAATGGCATGTTCAGTGTCTTTGCGACTTCGTGGCTTCGTGGTTAGTGTAGCGGAACAAAACCAACCGTTAAGATGCAGACGAGGAAGCAACCAGAAATCACAAGTGACAACCAACTCCCAATCGTCAATCGTCAATCGTCAATCGTAAATCGGATCGTCGGTACTCTTTCAGGGCAGCAACTTCACTGGCGGTTACTCTCCGGTACTTCCCCACCTCGAGGTTCTCCAGCGTCAATGCGCCGATTCGCGTCCTGACAAGCTTGAGCGCCTTGAATCCCACCGTCTCGATCATGCGCCGGACTTCGCGGTTCTTCCCCTCGGTCAGCACAATCTCGAGCCAGGTATATTTCCCTCGGTCTTTCAACCGCGTAATTCTCTCAGGCTTGGCCCAATCTCCCCTTTTCAGCCTCACCCCGCTCCTGAGGCTTGCTAAAGTCTCCTCCGAGAGAAGTCCACTTACTTTCACAAGATAGGTCTTGGGGACCCTGGATTCAGGCGCAGTAACGAATTCGGCGAAATCGGTGTCGTTGGTCAGCAATAGCAGCCCGGAAGTGTCCCGATCGAGACGCCCCACAGGAACAACCCAGGCGTTCTTCTCCTGAATGTAGTCGTAAACGGTCTTGCGATCGCCGGGGTCTCCATGACTGGTGATCACTCCTTTAGGTTTGTAGAAAAGGAGGTAGACCTTGCGGGCTGGTTTGAGGCGATTGCCGTCGAGATGAATCACGTCCTTTTCCGGACGCACCCAGAGTTCGGGATTGCGCACGACCTTCCCGTTTACCTTCAGGCGCCCTCCTAGAATGGCTTCGCGCGAGTCAGTCCGTGAAGCGAGGCCGAAGCGAGAAAGCACCCGGTCCAGAGTCATCACAGCTTTCGATTTCATGGCGGCGCAAGCCCCCGAAGAGACGACGACCTTTGTGTCTTCGCGACTCCGTGATAAGTTCCGTGACCTAAGGGCTCGCGCAGAAATAACTTCACATTCTGGCGCGAGAATCGGCGGTCAATCATGAACCGGTTTCTGTTCGCTAAGCAGGGTGAGGATCGCGCCCCTTCGGGCTGCGGCCCGCAGGCCCGCTGGCTTTGTTGCTCGCTTCTCACGTACCGCACCGGGTACGCATCGTCGCTCGCGCCTCGCCAGCGGGCCTGGGGGCCTGCAGCAGAATGCGAACTTATTTCTGCGCGAACCCTACGTGCGTCAGAATACTACCTAAAACTTGCGAGGATCTTTATGGGTTCAGGTGAAAAACTGATAGTGACGGTGGAGAACCGCGTCACTCGTATTACATTTAACCGTCCGGAACGGCGTAACGCCGTCGATTTCGAGGCGATGCAGCTGCTCCACGACGCTATTCAGCAGGCTGCCCGAGACGACACCAAAGTAATCGTTCTGACCGGGGCCGGTGACGCCTTCTGCGCCGGCGCCGACCTTCAGGCCCGCACGCCCGAACAAATCAAGAGCTACGATGTCACAGCGGGCTTGCGCAAGCACACCACGCCTGCGATCCTCGCGATGAGTCGTATGCCCAAACCGATTATCGCGCGGGTGCATGGTCCGGCGGCGGGCATCGGCTTCAGCTACGCTCTGGCCTCCGATATCCGGATTGCCTCCGATCAGGCAAAGTTCAGCATGGGTTTCATCAAGATCGGACTGATGCCGGACGGCGGTTCTACCTATTTTCTGCCGCGCCTGGTTGGCTATGCCAAGGCCTTTGAGCTGATGGCGACAGGGGTGACCATTGACGCCGCCCAGGCTCTCGCCCTCGGCCTGGTAAACCAGGTCGTACCGGTTGAAAAACTCGACTCCACTGTCAACGCTCTGGTAGAAACGTTCCTGGCCGCTCCTGCCATTGCCCTGGGGAAAATAAAAGAGGCGCTCGTGTACGGTCAGAGCGCCGATCTGAGCTCGGCGCTCGAGTTCGAAGCGCTCAATCAGGCCGATTGCTTCCGCTCCGAGGACTTCCTCGAGGGTGTAAACGCATTTCTTCAAAAGCGGAAGGCAAGTTTCCAGGGCCGATGAAATCAACCGAAGAGAGTTGGCGTCTTCGCGGTAAGAATCGGATAGGTAATGCGGCTGCCTTCGACGCAGGCGAAACTGGTGAGCGAATGGGGCTCGCACTTGGTCGGGCCGAATATGTGCCCTGCTTTGTAACCCCTCACGGTCAGCGCGTCGGACAGCAGGGCACGGTGACAGCGCCAGAAAACAGCTTCGGTACAAGCATAGACGCAGGTCTTGTCGGACACTATCCGGATCAGGTCGTCCAGCGCCTGGCTGAATTCCTCGGTCTGCATGTAGTCGGCATAACCTCGAAAACCTGAATTCTTCCAGCCTTCGTTCGTCGTGTCGCCCCGCTTCGGCTTGCGCAGTCCTCCGAGAGGCTTCAGGTGAATGTATTCGATGTTCTCCCTGGGCAGCGCTTTCTCGAGAACGCTCTTGTTGAACTGAGGCGTATGCCGGGAGCCGGGTAAGGTGCGGATGTCGACAACACAACGGATGCCGAAGGCGTGAAGAATCTCGACGGTCGCGTCCCAGGATACGGTTGGAAAAACCTAGACTGTAGACGTCATAGGGCTGCATGCGTTTTCGCGCCCGATCGATCGTTGCAATATCCTGGCGTCCTGGTGTCTTTGCGGTCCTTCGGCTGCCTAGAAACTGTAGCGCAGCGCCGCCTGCAACTGGAACGGCGAGGCCACACTCGCAGTGTTCCGGTTGTAGGTGCCGTCGGGATTCTGCAGAGTGCGGAAGGTCGGAAGCGGCGTCTGATCGGTCCCCCACACGGATCCCGTTGCCGTCGTCGTGCTCTCGTTGGTCGACACTAGGTAGAAAAAGTTACGCTGGTTGGTAACGTTGAACATGTCAAAGAGCAGTTCCAGCTTGTGGTTTTCCTTGACGGTGAACGTTTTCGAAACCCGCAGGTCGACGTTAAAGAAATTCGGCTGGCGGAAGCTGTTACGCAGCAAGGGAATTCCGGCGATAATCGGCCGGTCGGTAAACTGCGAATCGCCGTTGCTGTCGACACCCGTGAAAGCGGTAAACGGCAGGCCGGTCCGATAGGTCACGATTCCCGAAACCAGGAATCCCCCGGGGATGTCGTAACTGCCGCTGAGCACCCCGCGGTGCCTGATGTCATTTCGGCTCCAACGGTACTCGTCGATCAGATTGAACGCGTTTTCATAGGTTATACCCGCGAAGTTGCGTTCATTGGAGTCATCGTCACGGTTATAGGCGAGAGTATAGGAGCCCAGGAACTGGTATCGGCTGGCAAACCGCTTGTTCAGCGAGAGCGACAGCGCATCGTAGTTGGAACGGGCGCTGCTCTCCTGGCTGCGAAGGATATTGAAGTTGGGATCCGGCCGGAGCGAGACGTTGAATCGTGGGCGAAGCACGGGCGGAGTGGAGTTGTCCTACCAACGACCGGCGGCGCCAGGTTTATGTCACGGATGCGCTCGAGGTAAACGGTATTCGAGTGCACCCAATCCAGGGAAAGAGCCAGATTATTCGCGAGCAATTGCTCCAGCCCTACGGCTGTAATTGAAGCTGCGCGGATTCCTGAATTCCGGGTCAAAGAACGAGGCGTCGGGACGCAAGCCGGCGATACCCGCAGCCGTGAAATACGACGCGTTGGCAGCGCTCGAGGTATCCGGCACAAACGGGAAGACAAACTCAGGATGGACCGACTGAGCCTGTCGAATTTGAGCCGGATTGAGCGTGAACGCGGAACCGACATCGGGGTTGCCATTGGCGTTGAAAGCCTGGTTCAACAGCAGCATGGGCGTGCGCGCGTAGAAGAGACCGGACGAGGCGCGCAGCAGGGTTCGGCCATTCCCGGAAATATCCCAGCTCAGACCCAGGCGTGGTTGCCATTCTTTCGTGTCACTCGGAATCCTGGCCGTCTGCGGGAGCAGCGAATTGGGAAATACGGGCTGTGGATTCAGGGCGGCTTCGTAGCGCAGCCCGGCGGTCATGGTCAGGCGCCGGTTTACTTTCCACGAATCCTGAAAGAATGTAGCGACGTCGTACTGCGACGCCATCCAATCGACCGTTGCCGAAGAAAACCCGGAACTGGTCGGCAACGGCGCCTGGAACCTGGTTCAGGACATTGACGAAGCTGGCAACGTTATTGAAGACGTAAACCCCACGCCAGTTGCCTCGGAAAATCTGCTCCACGTGGGCGCGATTCCAATCGAACCCGAACTTCATATTGTGCGCCCCGCGGATCAGGGAAAAGTTATCGGCAAACTGGAGGCGGTCGTCGTTCTGCTGGACGGGAAGGAACGCAACCCCGCCGAAAAAGCAGCAGCGACTGACCTGCACTTGCGGGCCCACCTGCGAATTGAAATCGAGCGCTTCGCCGTTGTTGATGCGGGGCCGGTCTTCATACGAGTACTGCCCGCGCAGTTCATTGAGCATGGTGGCTGAAATGACCGTATTGATGTTCAGCACGCCCGTGTGAGTGCGATCCCGCTCGATTCCGTTGTTCTCCACGCACGCCGGTGGTAACTCCCGGTGAAGGTACCGTTCAGGGCCTTGTTGCGGCTGTAGTTGTAGCGGGCCGTGACGTGGGTAGCAGCGGACCACTGGTGATCGACCTTCACGAGGTAGGTATTCACGTCGTTGGTGGATTTGAACACTCCCTGTTGCGCCAGGAGATCGGCCGGAAGACCCGCGGGGTTATTGAAGCGAACGATCAAGGCCTCATGCTGAGCCTGCTGGTCGTAGGCCATGAAAAAGAAGGTCTGGTCGCGGTTCAGCGGTCCTCCGGCGGTTCCGCCAAACTGCTGGCGCGTGGGAGCGACATCGTCGCCAAAAACGGTGCGCGGAGCAAACTCGCGGTGGCGGAGGTAATAGAACCCGCTGCCGTGCCAGAGGTTGGTCCCCGATTTGGTGATGACGTTTACCACGCCTCCCGTCGACCGTCCGAACTCCGGGGCAAAGCCGGAACGCACGACCTGAAATTCCCGAATCGCTTCCTGGCTGACCACGTAGGCATCGTTCGTTCGCTCCCCGCCGCGCTGGCCGCCGAAAAACGGCTGGTTGAAATCGGCGCCGTCCACGTTGACGTTGCTGTTGATGCCGCGCTGGCCGGCCAACGACACCTGGCCGCGCTCTCGCTCCTGGCTGACGCCCGGCGTCAGAAACGCGAGGTCCAGGAACCGGCGTCCATTCAACGGGAGATTGGCCACGGCTCGGCGGTCGACCAGCGTGCTGGTTTCAGCCTTCGACGTCTCCACCAGAGGTGACTCGTCGCTTACCGTGACCACCTGTTCCAATCCAGCTATCTTGATCGGTATGTTCACCACCAGCGTCTGACCGAGCGCAAGAACGTAGCCCTTCTGGACCACCTTGCCGAACCCCGATGCCTCGACGGCGATTTCATAGTCGCCGACTTCAAGGAGAGGAGCGGTGTAGCGCCCATGCTCGTCGGCAAGGACCGTTCGAGTTACCCCGGTGGCCACGTGGGTCAACGTCACCGAAGCGCCCGGGATGACGCCCCCGGTTTCGTCGGTAACGCTCCCCTGAATAGTTCCTGTCGTGATCTGAGACTGGGACGATCCGGTTTCCGCACCAAGCACGACACCGACAAAGACGAGTACGGCAACCCACGTTCTTCGATTCCTCATTAGTTCCTCCCTGACGGTTGTTCCTTCGACGTCATCAGCGCTGTCGCTCAAGGATCAAAGATAAGCCACGAAGCAAGTTACGTTCCTGGTTCGGGGGCGTCCTGCGGCTCGGCTTAATAACGCTACCCATGCCGGTTACGAAAAAAAGAACCCAAGGTTAAGAAATTCTTTCAGACCGGAAAAATTCAACCAATTGGAGGGAATCCAAAAAACTTGTTGCGTGGCTATCAACGAAAAGGGCCTTTAGTAGTCATGCACGCTCAGGCGGGGGTAAGCGCGTTCAAGCCACAGCCCCGCCAAGAGGCCGAAGCCGGCAGGAATCGGGGAGTAATCTCAGTCGTACACCGAGATTTTCGAAAAGGTCAGGACGAGAGGAGAGTCGATTGCTTTTCCATTATGTATCGCAGGCCTGCATCTTGCTGAGGCAATCATCTCGCTGAAGTTATCGAGCAGCGTGCTGTCGCTGGGATATTCGAGCACGTTTTGGATCTTAGCCGACCCTCGTCGATCCACCGTGGTAAAGAGCGTCACGGTATCGTCCGCGCCTCTGCGCGACGCGCTTTGACCAAATTTCAAGAAATAGAGGTCGCTGATCATCGCCTCGCTGGAACTCACACGCCGGCGAAACCCGCTCGGGGGTGTCAGACCCAGATGATTCAGAACGTTGGCCGCCAGTTGTTGAGGGCGATCCTGCGATACCGCTGGGCGTTCGGGTAGCGGCGGGCGCAGGCTGAAGTAGACGGGACTCATCGCGGTGTACAGTACAAAAAAGAAAACCGCGGTCATTGCAGTGCCCGCCATCCGCGTGACATACCACAGCCCTTCCGTCGTTCGGACCCTGGACCACTTGTATTCCAAGTTCTTTCGCAGCCGGGCCGCCAATCGCTCTTGCGTCGTGTTTTCCAGCTGCATCTGGATCAAGTGTTTGAGAAACTCGGGCGACGAAACTTTCTCCAGCGATCCTAGTCGAGCACTTACCAGACGAAGCCGGCGCAGCTCCAGGCGGCAGGCGGAACATTCATCCAGGTGGGTAGAGACCCGGCTAGAAACCGCGTTCTCGAGTATGTTATCGAGTAGGGGGGACAGATGCTTTTGAGCTTCTTGACACTTCATGTCACAAACCTCCTGCCAGCCTCGGGCGTCTACCCGAGCGCCCCGTTGAGATGCCGCTTGAGTTCCTCCCGGCCCCGTGCAATTCGTGATTTCACAGTTCCCAGGGATGCTTGCGTCGATGCGGCAATCTCCTCGTAGGACATCCCTTCAATGTCCCTCATGATGACTGCCACGCGCTGCGGGACAGGCAATCGAAGCAATGACCGTTGAATCTCCAGGGACCTCTCTTTCGACAAGAGATTCTCTTCGGGTGAACGATCGTCGGTTTCCAGGGTTTCGGACAGATTGAGTCCGGTATCCCTGGTGAGGTGTTGGTCCAGCGAAACGGTTCCGCGCCGGCGCAGACGGTTCCACCACCTGCACCGATTGGATGCCCTGTTGATGGCGATGCGATAAATCCAGGTCTTCAGCGAGGAGTCTCCCCGAAAGTGATGCATCTTCCGATAAATGGTGAGGAAAACCTCTTGCGAGATGTCGAGAGCCTCCTCACGATCGCCCAGAATGCGGTAGGCCAGGTTAAAGACCATCGACTGGTGACGCTCAAAAAGCTCGTCGAAAACCGCGCTCCTGTCGGTACAGATCTGGTCTGATTGAGAATCAAGCTCCGCACTCGATCTCTCCTTTTCGTAGGTCTCTAGCGCTATCTCTTTCGAAAACATCTCTTTAAACTCGGACGCTCAGGAATGAGACAAAAACCTGTGTTTATTGACTCTTCCCAAGTCCAAAAAGTTCCAGAATTCTAATGTTTCGATCGACCATTTCATCAATCGTCAATCGAGAGGCCGTCTACTTCTGCCACATTGATTAGCAATCGTCAATCGTCAATCGAAAGCAGCCGCTCCATTCCAGCCGGATCAAGTCCTTGGACCTTTTCCAGAACCTGAGACATCTCGATCAACCTCTGAAGCCGCGAGCGACGGTCAGGAAGCGAATCGACGAGCCCTTGAAATCGCGCTCGAATCCGGGCGGTGTCCGCCCCGTCGGGAGCTTTCTGAATCAATGACTCTTCGACCACGTAGGCCACAAGAACAATCGAGTAAAAGCGGGTGATCGCGTACGCGCCGCAGGCGAGGATTCCGAGGCACAGCAGCATGAGGGTCCGATTTCGAAATGTCATGAGACGATCTGACGTCCAGTGCCTTGAAAATTCACTTTCTCGGCGCTGTGCTCGGCGTCCTGGCCGGAAATGAGTTTTCAAGGCCTGACACCCACTCGCGACGCGTCAAAGTACCGGCTAATTATAGCAGATGGGGCGCAAGCGCTTGTGCTATACTCGTCGCCTCGTGCAATGTCCAAAGTGCCGGAAGAGCGAGCTCGATGAATCGGGGAGCTGCCCGGTTTGTGACACCAAGATCCAGACAGCGACCCCGGTTGAAGGCTTAGCTCGCTCCAAACGACCCCGCATCCCGGCTGACAACCTCGAGGAACACGGTCCAGAGCGGATCAACGAGCGCGCGCAGAAAGGCGACGCGCTGCCTCAATGGAGGCTGGAACTCAATCAGCGGCTCCAGAAGATCAAACAAGACAGAGAGGCGCTCGAGAAAACGGCGAACCTCGGTAAGCTACCCTTCCCCAAACCCGAGCTCCAGGGTCGATCGGCGCCTCCCGTCCAAAGGCCGCGGATCGCGCGCAAGATGCCTCGACAGGCGGCAGGGCAGGCCGGCCAACCATCCCAAGCGGAATCAGCCAACAAACTTCCCTATCCGGTCGATGCTCCGTCCTCCGAGCCGGAACCGGTGGCGCAGGCCGAGGCGTCCCGGGTCGGTTCGCCGGGTACCGAGGAATCCATCTCGCATTATCCGGTAGATCCGGCTCCTCTAGCCGTCCCCTCTTCGCTGGGTGACTCGAAACCAGAAACGGTGGCGGAGGCCGAGGCATCCGGAATTGGTTCACCGGGCGCCAAAGAACCGATCTCGCATTATCCGGTAGATCCGGCTCCTCTAGCCGCCCCCTCTCCCATGGGTGACTCGAAGCCAGAACTGGTGGCGGAGGCGGAGGCATCCGGAATTGGTTCACCGGGCACCGAAGAATCGCTCTCGCGTTATCCGGTAGACCCGGAGCCTCTAGCCGCCCCCTCTCCCATGGGCGACTCGAAACCAGAACTGGTGGCGGAGGCGGAGGCATCCGGAACTGGTTCGCCGGGCACCGAAGAATCGCTCTCGCATTATCCGGTAGACCCGGAGCCTCTAGCCGCCTCCTCTCTCATGCGCGACTCGAAACCGGAACCGGTGGCGGAGGCCGAGGCGTCCGGAACTGGTTCGCCGGGCACCGAAGAATCGCTCTTGCATTATCCGGTAGATCCGGAGCCTCTAGCCGCTTCTCTCTCGCGCGACTCGAAACCGGAACCGGTGGCGGAGTCCGAGGCCAGGGTAGCTTCTCCAGAGGCGGGAGAGTCGATTCCGCTATCTAACCCTGGCGAGATCGAGAATCTCATCGATAGCGTGATGGCGCGCGAAGCCATTCAGACAAAAGCCTCGGAGTTGCCCGAAAAGATCATCGCGCCGGAGCAAGTCAGAGATGAGGAGAGTCCGGAGAAACTCATCCTGCTGTCACGCACTCTCTCCGGCCTGTTGGACCTGATTATTGTATTCTTGTGCGGGGGCGCCTTCATCCTGGTGACTGATGTGGTTTCGGGCATCACTGTTTCTGATTCTCGCAGTTTGATCCACTACTCTTTGCTGGTGGTTGCAATCTTCCTCGTATACTCCCTCTTCTTCCTCGGGACTGCAAACCAGACGATAGGAATGATGTTCACGAACCTCCGGGTTGTTGGAAAGTCTGGGAGTCGTCCTACTTTTGTCCGACTGTTGATCCGATCCGCGGTCTACCTTCTGTCGCTTCTCGGCCTGGGGGCGGGGTTAATTTGGGGTTTCTTTGATGCTGATTCCGACTGCCTTCAGGACAAGCTCTCTCAAACGCGCGTCGTTCGACTTGCGTGATTTCAATTCTCACCGCTGAAAAACGCCAGGAGCCGGGGTACATTTCTTCGTGTCTTCGCGTCTTGGGGGTGGTAAATTAATCCGTCATTTTGTGAAAACAGGCTCATGAAACCATGGAATACATGATCCCCCTGCTCGTGATGGCGGCTCTGGCGGGCTTGATCGCGGGTTCGTTCGTCTTCTTGTCGGCTATTCTGGGACCTAAGAAGAGATCGCCGGTAAAGGATGCGCCGTTCGAATCGGGCCTCCCATCAGAAGGAATGAAGCATGCGCCGGTGCAGGTGAAGTTTTATCTCGTCGCCTTGCTCTTTATCCTCTTCGACGTCGAGTTGGCGTTTATCTTTCCCTGGGCGGTCGTCTTTCGCGATCTCGGGTGGTTCGGTTTTGTGGAAATGCTGGTGTTTCTTCTGATTGTCGGTGTGGGCTTTGTATACGCATGGAAAGTGGGCGCGCTTGAATGGTAGTCAATTCTTCCGGTGGACCGTCGGCTACAAACGCCGAAGCGCTTCAGTTGCTCAACGAAAGCTTCCCTGACGACATTATCGAAATTGCTTTGCCTCAGGGGGACGCTACTGCCATCATTCGGCCGCGGGCGCTGAGAAAGATCCTTGAGTTTCTGAAGAATGATCCGCGGCTCCTGTTTGACCTGCTCGCCGATCTCACGGCAGTAGACTATGTGGGTCGGAAACCGCGGTTTGACGTTGTCTATCACCTGGTATCGCTTCCCTTCAAGCGGCGGTTACGAATCAAAATCCGGCTCGAAGAATCCGCTGCCGAGGTCGATTCGGTGACTTCCCTGTGGGGCTGCGCGGACTGGCTCGAACGGGAGGTCTGGGACATGTTCGGGATTGGTTTTGCCGGCCATCCCGACCTCAAGCGCATCCTGTTGTACGAAGAGTTCAAAGGACACCCGCTACGGAAGGACTATCCGATTCAGAAGCGACAGCCGCTGATCGGACCCAAAAACTAGGATTCAGGATTCAGGGCGGCAAAAGGTCGTCCGTACCTAGGAGCACAATAGTGTCGGAAAAGGAACTGGTCACGCTGACCATCGACGGCCAGACCGTGCAGGCACCTAAAGGGACGGCTCTGATCGAAGCCGCGCGGCAGGCCGGCATCAAGATCCCCTACTACTGCTACCACCCGGGTCTGTCGGTGGTGGGGAACTGCCGGATGTGCCTGGTAGAGATTGAGAAGATTCCCAAGCTTCAGCCTTCGTGTGCTACTCCGGTTGCGGAGGGTCTGGTGATCCGGACCCAGACACCCGACGCGCTCCGCAATCGGCAATCTGTCCTGGAGTTTCTCCTCCTTAATCATCCCCTCGATTGCCCCGTGTGCGATCAATCGGGTGAGTGTGAGCTGCAGAACTACTATATGGAGCACGGGGCTTACGATCCCCGTTTTAACGAGAACAAGACCAAGCGCAAGAAGGCGTTCCCGATTGGACCCACGGTTATCCTGGACCAGGAACGCTGCATCCTCTGCACTCGCTGCGTCCGTTTCACTCGAGAGATATCCAGGACGGGCGAACTCGCGGTGCACGATCGCGGCCATCTCAGCGAGATCGATTTATTTCCGGGCGTTCAGCTCGACAATCCGTACTCGGGCAACGTGGTAGATATTTGCCCGGTCGGAGCCCTCACCGACCGTGATTTCCGATTCCAATGCAGGGTCTGGTTTCTTGGCAGAACCAACTCGGTCTGCCCGGGATGCAGCCGCGGATGCAATACTGAGATTCACTATAACGAGCGCTTCAACGCGCGCTACCATGACAAACGGGTTCATCGCCTGAAGCCCCGGTACAACAAGGATGTCAACGGTTACTGGATGTGCGACGAGGGGCGATACGCCTATCGCGCGATCGATTCGGTGGACCGCTTGAGGACGCCCATGCTGCGCCAGGGCGATCGGTGGCAGGAAGTCACCTGGGATGACGCAATCAAGAAGACGGCCGCCGTATTGCGCGAGACATTACAAAAGCATGGTCCCGACGGCGTCGCGGTCCTGGCTTCTCCGCAGATGACCAACGAAGAGCTCTATTCACTGCGCCAGATTTTCAAGAATGGGCTTAACATTCGCCGGCTCGAGTATCGTGTGCCCCTTCGTCGTCAGGTTTACTCCGACGATATCTTGATCACAGCCGACAAGAATCCGAACTCCCGAGGCGCCGAGGCGCTGGGGTTGAGCGGAGCCGGCAGCGACGACCTGCTGCGCGCGTGCGCTGAAGGTCGAGTTCATTTTGTCTATATTTTTTACCATGACCTGACGACGGGGTTTGACGCCCAGGAGGTCTTGAGGTCCCTCGGCAACGTGGATTTCGTTGCATTCCAGGGACCGTGGGAACACCCGACTGCGTCCATGGCGCAGGTTTTGCTGCCCGCTTCTGTGTATGCTGAAAAAGAGGGGACGTTTACCAATCTTGAGGGGCGTGTGCAGCGCATCCTGCCGGCCGTGCCGCCTCTGGGAGAGTCGCTTCCCGATCTCGAGATCCTTGGCCGGCTCGCCGCCGAACTTGATGTGCCGTTGAAAACGACGCTGCCTGAAGAGATATTCCGCGAAATAGGGGAGCGCGAGCCTCCGTTCGCCGGGATGACCTATGACACCGTCGGAGACGCCGGCCAGCCGATTGCGGATTGCGGATTGCGGATTGCGGATTGAACGGGATGTGTTCGTTTGACAATGGATTTGTTAACCATGCGTACGGTAGCTTCCCAATCAATCGAATCTCTTAATCCGAAATCCGAAATCCGAAATCCGAAATCGAATGATTGACATCGTCATCATTTTCATCAAGGCGGTTGTCTTCATCAACGCGATCCTGATTCTCACGTCGCTCCTCACCTGGATGGAGCGAAAACAGTCGGCGGTAATGCAGGATCGCATCGGGGCCAACCGCGCCCCGATTTTCGGCCTGCGGGCTTTCGGGTTGTTTCATATCTTCGCCGATGCTCTCAAAATGTTTTTCAAAGAGGACTTCGTTCCTCCCGGAGGCGACAAATTCCTGCACACGATCGCACCCCTGATCGCGCTGTTTTTTGCGCTTATGAGTTTCGCCTCGATTCCGTTCGGCGACGCGATTCAGGTGGCGGGGCGAAGGATCGAGCTGCAAATTCTTCCGCTGGACGTCGGGTTGCTCTTCATTTTCGCGATGATGTCGATGGGCGTCTACGGCAGCTTTCTGGCCGGCTTCTCCTCGAATAACAAGTTTGCCTTCCTCGGCGGCTTGCGCGCGTCCAGTCAGATGATCAGTTACGAAATCACGATGGGGGCCACGCTGGTCGGCCTGCTGATGATTTTTGGAACTCTGGACCTGGCGCAGTTGAATCGGCAGCAAGGGGAACTGCTGTGGGGATGGCTTCCGAAATGGGGAATCGTGCTTCAGCCTCTGGGATTCGTGTTGTTTTTAGTGGCTGGAATCGCCGAGACGAAACGCGTGCCGTTTGATCTGCCCGAGGGGGAGTCCGAGATCATCGGCTATTTCGTGGAATACAGCAGCATGAAGTTTGGCGCGTTCTTCATGACCGATTTCATCGAGACGGTCCTGGTTGCGGCCCTGACGGCCACTCTTTTTTTCGGGGGCTGGCAGGTCCCCTACTTGCAGACTGACGGTTTTTACTTCCCCTGGGACTCCCATTGGAGTCTCTCGCATCCGGTTGTCGTCCTCTTGCAGGTTGCCTCGTTCGGGGCCAAGGTGGTTTTCTTCTGCTGGTTCTTGCTTCTTATCCGCTGGACTCTTCCGCGCTTCCGCTACGACCAGCTCATGCATCTGGGCTGGAAAATGCTGCTGCCGTTATCGGTGCTCAACATCATCGTTACCGGCCTGGTTCTGGTCAGCCGGCAATAAGAGCCGTCCCCCGTTAAAGAACGCTGGGGCTAGCTTTCCCACGCCCAGGGAGTATTTGACATCTGATGCGTGATGCGTGATGATATTCAGCTATGAGAACGACACTTGATATTGACGAAGATGTTCTCCTGGCAGCCAAGAATCTTGCACGGCACCGGGGCCTTCCAGCTGGCAAGGTCTTGTCCGAGCTGGCACGCAAGGGCCTACGCCGTGACCGGGCCTCACGGTCGCGAAATGGGGTGCCATTATTTGATACTCAGCCCGGCTCGACCGTTGTCACTCTGGAGCTGGTCAACCGGCTTCGGGATGAGGCCCCGTGACGGCATATCTACTTGACGTTAACGTTTTACTGGCGTTATTCGACCCCCACCACGTTTCGCATGACGCGGCTCACCGCTGGTTTCGATCAATAGGCCATCGCTCGTGGGCGACCTGTCCGATGACCGAAAACGGAGTTGTGCGCATCGCAAGCCATCCCAGCTATCCCGGTTGTCCCGGCAGCCCGCAGGAAATCCTTGGAATTCTTCGCCAGTTTTGTGGCGGCAAGGGACATCGCTTCTGGCCGGATGAAGTTAGTCTCTTGGACGAAAGACTCTTCACGATCGGGGCCGCTATCAATCATAGCCATCTGACCGACGTTTACTTGCTTGGCCTGTCGGTCCATCGCGGTGGCAAGCTGGCGACCTTAGACCGTCACATTCCAGTTGCCGCTGTCCAAGGCGGAGCCAAGACGCTTGAAACCATTCCATCGTGATTATCGCAATGACGGACGGCAAGGGGGCAGATTGACCAAAGAAGTCGTACTTCACTCACTGGCGAGTGGATTGTGCGCGGCCGTTTGTGATCAGACTGGAGACCGCTTGCTGCAGGCGTTCCGTATCGGCCTGATAGGGAATTTCCTCTGATCCGTCGCTGGCCTGTAACGGACTTCCGAACGACACCTTCACCTTGTGCGGGCGTATTCTCCAGCTGTCGCGCGGCCAGACCTCATAGGTCCCTTGAAGTCCGGCAGGAATGATCGGCACTCCGACTTCCCGGGACAGAATCGCTGCCCCTTTCTTGAATTCCTTCAGTTCTCCGTCGAAGGACCGGGCTCCCTCCGGGAAAATGCAGAGAATGCGTCCCTGGCGCAGCCCGTAGGCTCCCACTTTCATTGCGCGCAGCAAGTGAGCATCGGGGTCGACCGGGACGATGTTGGCCAGCCGGGCCAGGAATCTCATGGGCCAGCTGGTGAAATATTCGCTGGCTCCGACAAAGAAGACTTTCTTGAATACGCGGTAAGGCAACACCGACATCACCACCAGAGGATCCATGTAGCTCAGGTGATTCGGGCAGATCAGGTAAGGACCTCGCACCGGAAGGTTTTCCAGCCCTCGAACCTCGAGGCGCAGGAAGATGCGAAAGATCAAATAGAGCACCTTCAGACCGGCGTGCTTCAGGAATGTCAACATGGCACCCGAGAAGCGCACGTGCCATTCGCCCACTTCTTTCAGCAGATTCTCCGAGAGGATTTCTTTCCAGCTCTGACGCGCAGCGGCAGGGCCGGCGGCGCTTGCCGCCTGACCTTGAAGCTGCTTGATCAGGTCCCGCACGGTGTAGATTTCGGCCCCGGAATCTTCCGGCAGCCGAAGGTTCAACGACTGCTCCAGGCTGGCCAGTAACTCGACGCGCTCCAAAGAGTCGAAGCCGAGGTCCAATTCCAGATTCATGCCGGGTTCGATCGGCATTTTTCGGTGATAGGTCTCGCTGAGCGTGCGAATGACCTCGCGTCCGACGGGAGAGTTCTGCAAGGCCTGGTCTTCCGGATTGGCGGCTGGCGCCGCAGAACCCTCCATCCCCTGCAGTTCGCCTTTTTCAATCTGCCGCTTCAGCTCCAGCCGTTTTATCTTGCGCGTAGTGGTGCGGGCGAGCGGCTCCTTCTGAACCTGGTAGCTCATCAGTCTTTTGTATTTTGGGAGCTGGTGCGACCAGCGCGCGATCTCGTCTCGAAGAATTTCCCGCGTGTTTGCGATCTTCTTTTGCTTTAAATACTCGAAGTTGGGGACCACCACGGCATGCAGGCGTTCGCTGCGTTCGTAGCCGCCCGGACTCGAGATCCCCAGCACGGCAATCTCCTGGATGTAGGGGCACTGCAGATAGTGAGCTTCCAGTTCATCGGGATAGATGTTTTTTCCGTTCGGGAGAACGATGACTTCTTTCTTTCTTCCGGTGATAAACAGGTTCCCGCGGCTATCCAGGCGCCCCAGGTCGCCAGAATGGAACCAATCCTCCTTCAGTACTGCTGCCGTAGCTTCGAGATTCTTGTAGTAGCCTTTCATCACGACCGGCCCGCGGATAGCAACTTCGCCGATGCCGGCGCTGTCAGAATCGACAATCTTGAGCTGCACGCCTGGCAAAGCGGGTCCCACGGAGCCGATAACGTTGTTTTTCACGCGTGTGACCGTGGCGGCTCCCGTCGTCTCAGTGAGGCCGTAGCCCTGGAGAATGGTGAATCCCAGATCATGAAAATCCTGGGCCACGTTCAAGTCAAAGGCCGATCCGCCACTGACGAAGAGCCGGAGCTTGCTGCCGAACGTGCGATGGATCTTGGCGAAGAGCAGCTTGCCAAGATTAAGACCGAGCAAGCGCAGCGAGTATCGATTGAGCGCGAGCATTGCGCGGAAGAGTGCTCGAACGACAGGCGGCTTCTTCCTGAGCTCGTCATGAATCCGGCCGTGAAAGAGATAGAAGAATTGAGGAACCGTGGCCAGGATCGTGATTCCCGCTTGCTCGAGCGCTTCGAGAATCTCCGTGCGTTTGAGCGTATCGACGAAGGTTACTTCGGCGCCGATGTAAAGCGGCAAAAGAAAATTGACCACTGAGGCAAAAACGTGCTGCAGGGGAAGCAGGCACAGGAAAACATCGTTCTCGTCGGCATGGATGCTGGTCAGGATGGCAGAGATTTCTGAGATGAAGTTCTCCTGCGTGAGCATTACCCCCTTGGGCTTGCCCGTAGTTCCCGACGTGTAGATGATCACGACCACATCGGAAAGTCGGCTCTCCGGAATAGCGGTTGGCGGACTGAGCGACAGGGCCCACTCCTGAAAGCCGGCCAGCTCCGATCGAGCGTCTCGATCTCCTTCGAGGGGGTCGAAGCAGATCAACCTTTGGGCCAGGAAAGAATCCCGCAAGACGCTTCGGAGCCGGGGCAACAGGGACCCGCTCACAAAAATCACCTGCGTCTCGGAATCGTCCAGCAGCCGCTTCCATTCTTCGGGAGAGATTTGAGGATCAAGAGGGACGGCGGTTCCCCCGGCCAGGAAGGTGCCCAGGTACGCAACCACCCATTCCGGCCGATTCTCGGACAGAATGGCGACGCGGCCTCCAGGCCTCAACCCGGTGCCGATGATTCCCTGGGCGACGGCTTTGGATTGCTGATGGAATTCCCGGTAGGTCACCTGCCGGTAGCCCTGAGGAGTCTTGAGTCTGAATGCAACTCGATCCGGAAACCGGCTGACGATTTGCTCGATTCGCTCGTTGTAGGTAGTTGCAGCAGAGCGCTCACGCTCCGCTGACCGGACAACCGTCTCCATGGTGTCAAGGATACTACGGAACCCCACTCTGTCCACAAGATCGCTCTGAGGTTCTAGCGTCTTAGTGGTGGATTTTATTCGTTGCGGCTAGGAAGCTGATTGGAGCGGTAGGAGTCGGCTCTGCATGTCTCGGTCGCGGCCGGCAATACTTCGCGTGAATAGGCTTACCGCTTGGATTTTTCCGAGATGGCAACCAGATGCCCCTGAGTGCGGAAAAAGAGCGATCCCTCGGAAATGGCAGGCGTGGCCATGCAGATTTCGCCCATCGGGTTCTTGGCAAGCAGTTCAAATTCCGGCCCTGCTTTTACGACATGGATCTCGCCCTCCTCGCTCGTGAAATAGATCTTTCCATCCCCGGCGACCGGGGAAGCGGTGAACCCGGTCCGGCCATCGGCGAGGCGCACCTGATAAACGCGATTTCCGGTTCTGGCCTCATAACAACTGAGTACGCCGTTGTCTCTGCAGGTGTAGAGATAGTCTCCGTAGACGAGCGGCGTCTG
Organism: uncultured Acidobacteriota bacterium; assembly: GCA_963827655.1. Lineage (GTDB taxonomy): Bacteria > Acidobacteriota > UBA6911 > UBA6911 > UBA6911 > CAWHCF01. The sequence continues at coordinate 229,790 of CAWHCF010000006.1, read as the reverse complement.
CATGTAAGCCCCTTCCCGCGTCTGACTCCAGGCTATATGCTGGTTCGCCTTCTCTTCGCCTTTGAGAGAAATGTCACCGGTTGCGCCCAGGCGGACCGCGTAGATGGGAGCCATGCGGCCGTGAGCGTTGGTGATGAAGACCAGGCCATGGGCGATGACTGGAGTTGGCACCGGGATGTCTCCACCGCCGGTAAGTTTCCAGATTTCCTGTCCGGTCGCGGCATCATAGCCGCCAATGTGTCTGTACCCATTGACTATGAGCTGCGCCCGCGAGCCGGTCTCGAAGATCGCCGGAGTGCTCCAGGTCGGGACGTCATTTCGAGGCGTGCGCCAGATCTCGCCTCCATCTTTGAGACTGAAGGCCGCGATGAACGAGCCTTTCTGGACGTCGCACTGAACGATGACCGTGTTTTTGTAGATGATCGGCGAGCTGGCTGATCCCCACTGAGCCGAAGGGACGACATAGTAGCCGGAATCCAGCAGCCCGAGGTCTTTCTTCCACAGTAGCTTTCCTTTCAGGTCATAACAGTAGAGTCCCTCCGAGCCGAAAAATGCCACTACGTGCTTCCCGTCGGTCGCCACCGTGGAATTCGCATGCGTCGCTTTGGTATGTCTTTTGATTTTAGGAACGCCGGCGTGCGCGGTCTGCTCCCATACGTTGGCGACCGGTGCGCCTGTCCAGGCAATAAACCCGCCAGCTGTGAACCGTGTCGTCATTCACGGGAGCGATATCGCCATACAAGCCGACTTTCAGGACCGGCTTTTCCTGGCCGCTGACGGCGCTGGTTACAAAGATCATGTTTTCCCAAACCGTGGGGCTCGAATGGCCCAGACCCGGAATCGGCGTTTTCCATCCAACGTTTTCGCCGGTCTCGGCGTTCCATCGGGCAGGGGTTGAGTATCCCTCCGAAATTCCGCTGCCGTTGAGGCCCCGAAAGGAAGGCCAGTTGACTCCTCGAGCTCCGTCTTGGGCAGGTCCCGACACCAGCGCGAGCAGAGCCACGCATGCCCCACTCAAACGGAAGGATGGCAAACGAGCGAAGCGAGATAGAAAGGTCATTGTCGTTCCCCATTCTTATTGACGATTTACGATTTACGATTGACGATTGAAAAACAGCTGGGCGATTAGCCGCCGAGCTTTTTTTCAATCGTCAATCGTCAATCGTCAATCGTCAATCGTAAATCGTCAATCGTTCCGGCGTGGTAGAATTCAGCCATGAAATATTCCGCCTTGATCTGGAAGAATGCCTTGCGCAACAAGCGGCGCTCCTTGCTGACGGCCCTCAGCCTGGCCGCCTCGCTTTTCTTGCTGACCACGCTGCGCACTGTGCTCTCCGAACTGCAGGCCGTCTCGGCCGCGCCGTTAAGCGACCTGCGCCTGGTGAGCCGCCATGTGGTTTCCTTCACTAACCCGCTGCCGATTGCGTATCTCGAGAGAATGAAAAGAGTCCCAGGTGTGCGGGATGTGATGCCGGGTAACTGGTATGGCGGAATCTACATCGATGAGAAGGATTTCTTCGCCCAGTTCACCGTGGATCATGAAAAGGTGTTCGACATCATGCCGGAGATCCAGTTACCCGACGAGCAGAAGGCTGAGTTCCGCAAGCAGCGGAATGCGGCTATCGCGGGTACCCGGTTATTCGACCGATTCGGTTGGAAGATTGGTGATCGCATAACCTTGAAGGGGACGAACTATCCTACGGACCTCGAACTGATTCTGGTCGGCCGGTTCACGTCCATCAATCCTCCCGATGAAGCGGCCTTGATGTTTCGCTGGGATTACCTGGATGAATCCCTGGGCCGGATCGGCCAGGCCGCATGGTTCACCCTTGTGGCCCAAAGCCGTGAAGATGTGCCGAGAATTATCCAGGGAGTGGATGACATGTTTCGTAACTCGGGCGCTCCAACCAAGACCGAGACTGAAAAGGGATTTCAGCTCAGTTTCAGCGGCCTGATGGGGAATTTGAAATTCCTCGTCAGCAGCATCTCGGCGGTCGTGGTCTTTACCATCTTGCTGGTGACCGCCACGACCATGGGAATGAACATCCGCGAGCGCACGGCCGAGCTGGGCGTCATGAAGTCCCTCGGATTCACCCGTTCTCGCATTGTCGGCCTGCTCGTGGGAGAGTCTCTCATGATCGCGATGGCCGGGTGGCTGCTCGGCTGCGTCGGCGCGTGGCTGTTATTTTCCAATGTCGATTTGCAGAAGGCCACCGGGGGCTTCTTTACGGTCCTGCGGGTCCAGCCCGAGTCGCTTGCGATCGGATTCGCGCTTTCGGTCCTGGTTGCCCTGATGGCCTCCGGATTTCCCGCGTATCGCGCCTCGAGCCTGAACATCGCGGACGCTCTGCGCTATACCGGTTGAACTTTTCCACATGGCGATTCCTTTCAAATACAATTTCCGCAGCGTCGTGGTGCGGCGCACCGGCACCTTCATGGCGGTGCTCAGCGTGGCCGCGACCGTCGCGGTCTTCATCTCGGTTATGGCTCTTTCGCGGGGGCTGGAGTCCGCTCTCACCTCGACCGGACACCCGCTGAACCTGGTGGTGATTCGCCAGGGAGCGCAGGTTGAGACCAATAGCAGCATCGAGCGCGAAAAACTCCAGACCCTGAAGTACCTGGAGGGAATTGCAAGAGACAGTTCCGGGGAGCCGATGGTTTCGGCCGAAATGCAGGTCCTGATGTTTCTACCGCGTTCCGGGGGTGAGCGAGCCATGGTGACCATGCGGGGAACGTCATCCGCCGGACTGCTGCTGCGGCCTCAGGTCCAGCTGGTGGAGGGGCGTCTGTTCAAGAGCGGCCTGCGGGAGGTCATTACCAGCCGGGTGCTGGCACGCCGTTTCGCCATGGAGATCGGCCAGCCGCTGCGCCTGGACGGAGGCAATCCGTGGGAGGTCGTAGGGTTTTTCGACGCAGCCGGTACCGCCTACGACTCCGAGATCTGGGCCGACGTCAATGCGGTAGGGGACGAATTCGACCGTTCCCACTTTTCGTCCATGCTGCTTCGGGCGGTCGACCCGGCTGCCGTGAACTCTCTTGTGCAACGAATCGACCAGGATCGCCGCCTCCACCTTCAGGCACGTCCCGAGATCGAGTATTTTCGCGATCAGACCCGGGCTTCGGCCCCCATCAAAATCCTGGGTTCCTTCATCGCCTTCGTGATGTCGGTTGGGGCCTGTTTTGCGGCGATGAATGCCATGTACGCCTCCGTAGCTTATCGCACGCGCGAGATCGGGACCCTTCAAGTCCTGGGGTTCCGGCGCCGGGAGGTGCTGTTCGCCTTTCTATTAGAATCGGTGCTGCTTGCCGTGGCCGGCGGCATTGTCGGAGGTTTGCTGGCCATCCCCATCCACGGGGTCTCGACCGGGACGATGAACTTCAACACCTTCTCCGAACTGGCGTTTCATTTCCGGATCACGCCGGAGATGCTGGCGATGGGGATCGGGTTTGCCGCGCTGATGGGGGCATTCGGAGGTTTCCTTCCCGCTCTGCTTGCCGCCCGGCGAACCATTGTGACATCCCTCAGGGCCTGACACCACCGGCACTCTTCTTCAAGAATTCCAGCAGAGCACTCTCTCCGGAGGATCGCCAGATATTCGGGTAGGGAAACGCGATGAACCCGCTGGCGCCGCCGGCAAGAGCCTGACGAAAGATCTCGTTCCATTGGCCGGCCGCGAGAGTCTTGTCCTTATCGAAAATCACAAAGGGCCAGACCGGCCGGCCGGTTTCACGAACCAGGTGGTCGTTCACCTCTCCGATCCAGGCTACCGGGCGCTGATTCAGAACGTGATAAGACATCGGGTTGAACACGTCGATGACTTTGGCCAGCGCGCGGAAGTCCTGTCCCACAACTTTGTAAATGGCGTTCCCGTAGTCCGACGGTTGCCACGGAACAGCCGCGAGCGCAATCTTTGTCGCGGGACGGATCCGGTCTCGAAGCCGCTTGACCTCGGCACAGAAACCGGTGATCTGTTCGGCCCGCCATCGATACCAGAGTTCGGCATGGTTGGACTTGATCCAGGCAGCCTTGGCCGGCACGTCGCCCAGCCCGCGGGGTATCCCAATGCCGGTGTCGTTCTGAAACTTGGTCAGACAGGCCGCACAGTAGCAGGTGTCCGGAATCTTCGGCTCGGGGACCTCCCAGTGGACCGGATAGCGAATGAAGTCGAGATTGATGACGTCATAACGGCCACTTCGCAGCATGGCTTCAATCTCGGCGAGCTTTTGGCGGCGAAGCCAGTCCTGGTTCGGACATATTCCCGCATACCATCGATCCTTGAATAGCGGATGGCCACTGGCTGTGATCGGTCGTGACTCCGGGTGCGACTTCCAGTGTTCCTCGCCTTGCCACAAGACCACCAGGCCCAGGGTGTCGATTTTTGCGGCGCGCAGCGCGTTCGGGACATCGTCATTCCTGAATCGCCCGCCGGCCAGGTTAATGCCGATTGATCTAAGAAGCTGAGCTTGCTCGGCCGGTGACTTGCCCTGAAGCGGTCCCGCTGCGGGGTAGGTTGGATAGACGCCGAAGGTCATCGGGGTCTGGAAGGCAAGGAAGAACAGAACCAGCGCGCCACACATTTCAGTAAGAAATGCGCAGTCCAAACTGGATTACGCGCGGCGAGCCGCCGGTGGTAATCCTTCCAAAATCAGCGGCAGTGACGCTGGTGTTCGGTTGGGCAAATTGCGGCATGTTGAATGCGTTCTGGAATTCGGCCCGGAACTGGATATTGACACGCTCGTTGATCCGCTGATTGCGGTGAAGACCGATGTCCCATATGGCGATGCCCGGTCCGCGCAGATCCGGCTGGGTCCGCGAGTCCGTTCCCAAAGAAAAAGCCGGCGCAGGAGCGAAGGCCGTCGTGTCAAACCATCGATCCAGCGTCTGCTCGTTGTCGGGAAGTTGCGCCGCCTTCAGCCGCTGGGCATAGGCGCTGACTCCGGGAAGTTGAGTATTGTTGGGGCCGGAGATAGCCAGCGGCCGGCCGCTGGCAAAGCTCGTGATACCGCTGACCTGCCAGTTTCCCAGCCAGCTTGCCGCCCGGCCGTTGGCCATCCATTTCTGTCCCGGACCGAAGGGGAGCGCATAAATGTAATTAGCTACCAGAAGCTGAGGCCGGTCATCTTCCGAAATGGAACGCGAAAGCCTCAGATTGTTAGGATCAATGAACGATGTGCCTGCGCCGAATCGCTCCTGCACGTTGTCGATCAGCTTGCTGAAGGTATACGAAGCCTGAAACATCAAGCCCTGTCCGAATTGTTTGTCCAGCCGCAGTGTCATGCCATGGTAGGTGGAATCGCCCACCGGGTCTCGAAACCGGGTGACACCGTCATAATGAGGAAAAGGTTTCAGTAGCTGGGATCGGCGCACATTGGCGGACGCGCCGAAGCCGGGAATCTTGCCGAAGAAGGGATTGGGCACCAGATCGTTCAGCGCAGTACCGAGTGTAAGGAAGTCCGCACTCACTGCATTTCGGGATCGATTGACCCAGATACGCTGACCGCGGCTACCGACGTAGGCGACTTCGACGATCGTGTTCCTGGTCAGCGAGCGCTGAATATTCAGGTTCCACTGCTGGTTGTACGGAGTGACCCAGTCGCGAAACATTGTAGTAACGCCGCCTCCCACGCCGGTCGTCGGGGAAAGCAGAAATCCGGCTTGAAACGGGTCCACCAGCGAAGCTCCGGCCGGAGGCGTGTTGGGCGCCGCAGGTGGCTGCCCCAGGAAAATCGCGGTGCTGGCCAGGAATCCACTTCCCAAGTCGCTGGCGCCCGCGCCGATGCCTCCGCTGCCGGGGAAATAAAACAGCCCGTACCCGGCCCGGAGCACGGTCTCGTTGGTAACCTGCCATGCCAGGCCGAAGCGTGGAGCAATGTTGTTTTTGTCCGGATCCGACTGGTAGCGCGAGTTTCCGTCGCGTCCCACGAATTGCAACACACCTTTTTGACCCGAAAGCGGCTCTATCAAATCCGGCTCGAAAAACGCCAGCTGATCGAAACGGTCCGTCCATGGGGTCTGGTATTCCCATCGAAGCCCCAGGTTCAAGGTGAAGTTGCGCCGGAGTTTCCAATCGTCTTGCACATATCCGGCCCAATAACGCTGGGATGCAGCCAGCGACGGATCGCTGGTAATCTGCCCGCCGCTCGGGGCGCCGAGCAGGAACGTGGCTGGTCCGAACCCGGACGTCGTCCCTGTGGTCAGCGGGTCCGGTCCTTGAGTAAACGTGCGGGCGAAAGAATACAATCCGGCGGGGCGCTCCGGACGAAAGACATTGAAGGCCATGAAAGTAAAATCAAATCCTGATTTGATCGAGTGAGCGCCTCGCACCCAGGTCAGATGGCTCTGGAATTCCTGCGCATTCTCGGCATCGTCGAAATACGACGCCCGATCCGGTCCCAGCGACGCCACATCGGTAACATCGATGCGGGGAAACAGGAGGCTCTTGCCGTACGCTTGAAGCGACGGCTGAAGCCCGAGCTGGCTGTAATCGAAACCGACGCTGCGCGGCGTAGCGATCGTGTGGGAGCGCGTGAAACTGGCGCGAAATTCTCCGATCAGGCTGGGGGCGAAGGTGACAGTATCGCTGAGGACCGCCGTGCGCGGGTGACTCTCGATGCTTCCGTTTTGTCCATTGGTCCCTTCACCCGGAAAGGCTTCATTGATTCCGGGTGAGGCGCGAGGATTGTCGGCTCGACCGTAGGTGAAGAACAGATGCTGCTTGGTTCCGATGTTGTGATCGACTCTGAAGAACAGTTTCCACGTGTCATCCAGACGCGACGCCGGCAACACGAAGTTCTGGGTCAGTGTCGAACGGTTGGGAAGAGGATAGAATTCCAGGATGCGGCTGGTTATCGGATCGATGCGATTGGCTGGAATCTGGTTGCCGGGAAACTGATCGCGCAGGAAAGAGCCGGCACGCGCCGGATCGGGGCGCGTCGTGGCAGGATCAAAAACGCGAACCAGGCTTCCTCGGGCGTCCAGAGTCTGGGAGAAATCGCCCCGTCTTTCCAGAGCGGTTGGAACGGTCACAATGTAGTCGTCGGGCGAACGCTGCTTGATCTGTTCCCAATTCACGAAGAAGAAGGTCCGGTCATGACCATCATAGAGCCGGGGTAGAACCACGGGGGCGCCGAGCGCCAGGCCATATTCGTTCCGCTTGAATGGACTGCGGGGAACCTTGCCGGTTTCGGGATCGGGGATTCCCACACGGTTGGTGGTCCAGCTGTTCGCGTTCAGTTTGTCATTGCGCAGAAATTCATAAAAGCTGCCATGGAGCCTATTGGAGCCCGAACGTGTGGCGGCGGTAATGACGCCTCCACCGGACCGGCCGAATTCCGCCGCCATGCTGTTGGTAATCACCTTGAATTCCTGTACCACTTCCAGAGGGGGTGTGTACGCGATGTCGTTGGTGGTGCTATTGCGCGATTCCGCCCCATCCAGCAGAACTTCGGTGGTGTTCGAACGGCCGCCGTTGATGATGGGTCCCACCCCCGTGTTTCCCCGAGGCATCACACCTGGAGCGAGTGTGACCAGACTGTACGGGTTCCGGCCGAAGAGCGGCAATTCGATAAGCTGCATACTTCCAACCACGTTGCCAAGCGAGGCGCTTTCCCGCTCGAGCTGAACCATGGTCGCGGTAACGGTGACGGCTTCGGACGGCGAGCCTGGCTTGAGACTGATATTGACCGTTGCCGTGAGCCCGACGCTGAGGTTTACGTCGGATACGGTTGAGGGGCTGAAGCCCTGCTGGTCCACGGTTACCGTGTACTTGCCCGGATGCAAATAGGGAACACGATAGTAACCTTCGTCGTTAGTGAGCGTCTCTTTCGCAACCCCGGTCTGAACGTTGGTAATGACCACGCGCGCATTGGGCATGACTCCGCCCGAGGAATCGGTGACGGTTCCGGTGATGGTGCCCTGCTCTACTTGTGCGAAAGTTAACGGCAAGAACGGCGTCGCGACCAATGCCCACAGCGCTGCGAATCCAAACTTGACCAGGTTGCTGATCATAACGTTCTCCACTGTCTGCACTTTGACACGAAGAAATACCAAGAAGAACAATCTGGGGGGACTCTGTCTTCAACCGTGACCGATTGATTTAGGCGAAGCCTATCACAGGCGCCGCCGAGGCACAACGGCCGGCTTGACCAGCGGAGCCTTGCGGGATTCGAGCGGGGAACTCGCGCGTGCACCGGGCTTGACGGCCAGGAAGCCGATATGCGAGCCGGGAAATCGCAGCTGCCCATAGCCGCGCAACCGCGTAATACCGAAGCCCGCGCCACGGAGTTCCCTTGCCAGCTCCGAGCCCTGGTACAGTTGCTGGCGATGGATTTCGTTTCCGCGCCGGTACAGCTTCCCGACTTTGCGGAAAGTGGTGATGCGGCGCGTCAGCCGGGCCAGCTTGCGATCTCCCTCGATTTCCGACAGGACGGCCCAATCCCTTCCTTCGCGGAACCTCTTTTGCAAACCTGTCCCGCGCAGGTATCCCGGCTCCAGGATATCGAAGACCAGCAGGCCGCCCGGTTGTAACGCGGCATATATCCGCCTGAACAAGCCGGCCAGCAGTTCCAGGCAATTGGCAGTGTCGAAGAGGTAGTTGAAGCACTCCCCGATTGAAGTGACGGCGACGCACTCCGGCAGTGCGGCCTTTAACAACGATTCGGTGCGGAATTCCGCCGTCGCGCACACGTTTGCGGGCGAGGGCGATCATGGAAGGAGAAATGTCGATGCCCAGGACCGCATAGCCCGCGCGAACGAGCTCCTTCGCCCATATTCCTGTCCCGCAGCCCAGGTCAATCACGAGTCCCGCTGTGATTCCCCGGTTATGCAGAAATTGCAACAGGCCGGGGGCGGCGCTTCGGGCAAACTCTCCGTGGCCAACGTCATGGATGTAGGCCAGGTCATCCCCGTAGGCATTCACAAGCGCCGATCCTTTGGGTCCGCGTCTCTCCTGGCGGTTGGTTTATCATCATTCGATTTGAAATCGCTTAACCGCGCCCTCGTTCCACTTGAGCCCGGTGCCCGGACAATCCGGGAGAATCGCTCGCCCGTCCTGAATGCGAACCTGCTCTTCGAGCACGGGGCTTGCCCAGTCGACATATTCGAGCCAGTGGCACGTCGGAGTAACCGCTAAAAGGTGCGCGCTGACCTCCGGGAAAAGGTGGCTGGACATCTCACAACCGGCCGCATCAGCCAGGGCCGCCGCTCGCAGCCACCCGGTTATCCCGCCGATCCGCTGTACGTCGGGCATGACGAAGTCGGAAGCTCGCTGAGCCAGCGCCTCCTGCATTTGATAAATGCCCGAAAAGTTTTCTCCAATTTGCACCGGGGTCTTAAGCGCTGCCGCAACGCGTGCGCAGCCGGCGAAATCGTCAGCGCGCACAGGTTCCTCGATCCAATGAAGACCCTCACCGTCCAGCATGTGACCTCGCCGTATGGCGTCATTGACCGCGAGCGCCTGGTTGAAATCCGCCATCAGCACGACGTCATCGGGCACTTGCTTGCGGACCGCGCGCACGACGGCCAGGTCTTCTTCAGCGATGGGACGGCCCAGGCGGACTTTGATCGCGCGAAAGCCTTCCTCCACCAATTGCATCCCCTCATCGATCGCGTCTCCCGCCGGCATGATGCCAAGTCCGTTGCTGTTATAGGCAGGAACGCTCCTGGTCGAGCCTCCAAGCAAGGCGACCAGCGGCATCCCGGCGCCCACGGCAAGCGCGTCCCAGGAAGCCATGTCCAGACCCGACAATGCCATGCCGAGAAGGTGGTGGGGACCCAGTAACTTGGTCCGAGTCCGAAGCTTGCGATCCAGGTCGAAAGGCGCGACGGTATCACCTTTAATCATCCCGGCCAGGGAGCAGACCAGGTCGCGCAAGGGCTTCAAGGAGAACGGCTGATAGCCGAATAAGTACGAGCGTCCCGTCACGCCCTCTTCCGTGTGAAGGTCGATTAGAAGCAAGGGAGCCTGGGTGACCGCGCCGGAACTTGTGCGCAGTTGCCGTTTCATTGGGACGATCACCGGGCGGACAAGTACGTCAGAGATACGAAGGCGAGCGAATTCACTCATGCAAAACCTCCAGATTAGGTTCACTAGCTCCCAGCTCTCGGGGAGACCGGCCAGCATATAATGCGGGTCTGATGAGACCGTTGCAAAACTCAGCTCCGACCCAGGCCGAGTGGCTTAGACACCTTCCGAGCATACTGTGGCGACGGGCCATTGGCCCGTCGCAAGTAACGCGATCGAAGGACTTATCCTTAACAAGTTCATTGCGCCCTCTTGGTAGGCCGGACGGGCTTGATAGCCCGTCCGCACATAAACCGGAGGACTTCTGCATCAGTCTCTGATGACCCGCGCCACAGAGCCAATTCTTTAACATCTTCTCAGCGTGCCGGGTTTGTAGCAATTATTCAGATGGAGCAGAACCCTGTCGGCCAGACGCCCTCATCACTCTAGTGACGGAAGCTGGTCGCGCGCTACCAGGACTTGGATCGAACGTGCTTGACCTGGCGTTCGGGCGATCAGGCCCCGCTTCTCAAGAGTCAGGATCATCTGATGGATCGACGGCGGCGTTACCCTGAAGTACCGCTGAAGGTCGGCCTCTGCCGGCGGCCTTCGGTTCAGTCTGGTGTACGACTCAATGAAGGCGAGGTATTGACCTTGAAGCTTGGTGAACGGATCTTTCACGAGAGCACCGGCGTTTTTGTCGGCGTGCTGCGCGCTGTTCCGGGTGCCGCGCTTGACCAACGAGTAGTCGAGCAGTCCGGTCTGCGCGATCAGTTTCCATTCACCGCGCGCGAGCCGCGTATAGATCTTGCACGCGCGTCCCGACCAGTGGTTTGGGACGCCATCAGCGCGCCGGCGCCACAAGGTGTCGACGTCCACAACGGCGAAGCCACCGTCGCTCTCGGCGGCAACCTCGATGCGGCGGATGATCCGCCGGTTATGCATCAGGTCGTGCGTGTCGAACAACTCTTGCCAGTCTCGCTTCCACCTTTCGAAGTCGTAGCGTCCCCACTCGAGTACCCAGTCGATCGGATCGTGAGCGGAGGCGCCGGGTGGCCACGGCCAGACCATATCAGGGTGCAGAATGGAGAGGAGCAACTCCACATCCTGGCTATCCCAGGCTTGCGTCTCAAGGTTAACCAGCTCTTCGATCCGCGCTGGGGCGTCTTTCCCTCGGTCACGTTCGATCATAGGCTGCCCAGTGTAACGGAGAGCGCCCGGAAGTTCACGTGGTTAAACTTCGGTACGGAACCGGCGCCTCGCCGCAGTTTCCGCTTGACGCCTCCGGCACTGCGGCAATAAGAATGCTCTCAAACAAACCGGAAGGAGAGATCATGAAGGGGATGACAGCACACGGGATCCTCTTGTTGTCCGCCGTCCTGACGGCGGCCGGCCCTGCTACATGGCCCGGGGAGAGGCTGATCGGAAATCACATCATGCCGCTGCAACCGCCGGGCCAGTCCCAGGAGGTTGTCAAGCAAAGGATCGCGCTTTTTAACGGCAAGGACCTGACGGGCTGGACCCATTACCTGTGGGACTCCGCAGCCAAGCAGCAGGATACGACAACTCCAATGTCCGCGGTCTGGAGCGTCGAAAACGGCATTCTGATCTGTCAGGGCAAACCGACAGGCTACATTCGTACCGCTCAGGAGTACGAGAACTACAAGCTGAGTCTCGAGTGGCGCTGGCCGGAAGGAACTGCAAAAGGAAACAACGGCGTGCTTGTGCACACGTCTACACCGAATGCCCTTGGGCAATGGCCCAAGTCGATCGAGGTGCAGCTCGCCTTGGGAAATGCAGGGGACTTTTGGGTGATCGGCACCAGCCTGGAAGTGCCTGATCTCGAGACGCGCCGGCGAGGCCGGCGACACCTGAACCTCACCGACGATTCCGAGAAACCGGCTGGCCAATGGAACAAGATGGAAGTCACCTGCAAAGGAGACGAGATCGTCGTCCATGTCAATGGCGTTTTGGTAAACCACGCCACCAAGTGCGACGTGACCAGGGGTGCAATTTCGCTCCAGTCGGAGGGTGCGCTGGTCCACTTCCGCGACGTCTATCTCACGCCCCTTAACTGACTGGCGCGTTTGTTTCTGTCTTCGCGGTTTGTGGGTACCACCGCTAAGACGCCAAGGACAACCGATGCGACTGACAAGCGCTCTCGTGGTTATTTTCGTTGCCTTGCTGGGCGGCCCGCCGTCGCCCGGTCAGATGGATCGTGTTTCGATTCGAATCGACACGTCGAAGAGCAAAGGGGAGATGAAGCCGGTCTGGAGTTTTTTCGGTTATGACGAACCGAATTACACCTACATGAAGGATGGCAAGAAACTCCTTTCCGAACTTGCCGAGTTGAGTCCCGTGCCGGTATACGTGCGCACCCACAACCTGCTCACCAGTGGCGACGGAACGGCGGCGCTCAAGTGGGGCTCGACCAACGCGTACACCGAGGATTCGACCGGCCGGCCGCGCTATGACTGGACGATTGTTGACCGGATCTTCGATACCCTGGTCGAGCGGAGGATGAAGCCGCTGGTTGAGATCGGGTTCATGCCTGAGGCGCTGTCGGTCAAACCGCACCCTTATCGGCACGAATGGGGAATTGACAAGCCTTACAGTTCGATCTTCACCGGCTGGGCGCATCCTCCGCGCGATTACGGAAAGTGGGCCGAGTTGGTTTACCAGTGGGTGCGGCACTCACTCGAGAAATATGGACGCGCCGAGGTGGAGAGCTGGTACTGGGAACTCTGGAACGAGCCGGACATCGGCTACTGGCAGGGCACGCAGGAGGAATTCAACAAACTCTACGACTTCACCGCCGCGGCCGTGAAGCGCGCGCTGCCGACAGCCAAGATCGGCGGACCTCATGTTACCGGGCCGGCCAATCCCAGGGCCGAGAAGTTTCTGCGTAATTTTCTGGAACACTGCCTGCGGGGAACGAATTATGCGACCGGCAAGAGCGGCTCCCCGCTCGACTATGTGGGCTTCCACGCCAAGGGCGCCCCGAGAGTGGTTGATAAACACGTCCGGATGGGCATCAGCAACCAGCTCAGGTCCATTTCGAAGGGCTTCGAGATTGTGGCGTCCTTCCCCGAGTTGCGCAACACGCCGATCATCATCGGCGAATCGGATCCGGAAGGCTGTGCTGCCTGCTCGGCGCGGATGCACCCCCAGAACGCGTACCGCAACGGCACGATGTACTCCAGCTACACCGCCGCCCAGATTGCGCGCACCTACGAACTTGCGGACCTTCATGGGGTAAATCTACTGGGATCGGTCACCTGGGCTTTCGAGTTTGAGGACCAACCATATTTCGATGGCTTCCGCGACCTCGCGACCAATGGGATCGCCAAGCCGGTGCTGAATGTCTTCCGCATGCTGGGACAGATGGGCGGACAGCGTGTGGCCGTGGAGAGCACGAGAGCAATGTCCCTGACGGCGATTCGGGATACCGGCGTGACCGGCAAGTCCGACGTGAATGCGCTGGCCAGCCGGCAGGATCGAACTGCTTCCGTACTGGTGTGGAACTATCACGACGATGATGTGCCATCCCCGCCGGCCGAAGTGGAGGTCGTGGTCGAAGGACTTCCTGCCGGTCGTGCGTTGCTTCATCACTACCGTATCGATGCGGAACACAGTAATTCATATGAGGCTTGGAAAAGGATGGGCTCGCCGCAACCGCCGTCGGCGGAGCAGTACAAGCAGCTTGAGAAAGCGGATCAGTTGCAACTGCTGAGTTCGCCTGAGTGGGTGCACCCGGCGAAGGATCGTTTAACGCTGCGGTTCGATCTTCCGGGCCAGGGAGTTTCTTTGCTAAGGCTGACCTGGTAGAGCTGACGGAGCCGGGCTGCATTACTCTTCGGAAATGCTGGTATGCGTCCTGGCTGTCACGGCAATTGCTTCGCCATGACGAGCCCGTGGGAGCCGACAGTGAGTAGCCGCTGGCCGTGAAGGCCGGCGGAAATCGGGTGCTCAGCAACCATGAGCGCGCGATTGAAGGTGCGGCGAACAGCGAGAATGGTCCTTGAAGCCTCGAAAGGTCAAGCCCATCTATTTTGCGGAACGGCCCCACGACGGGAGCGAACCGTACAATGCCTCGGACATCGTTGCGATCGGCGATTCAAGATTCCTGTTTTGCGACAACAATATCAGCGACGCGCTCTATGAGCTGCGGCTTACACCCGAGAGTCAGGCCGGTCCCATTATCCGGCGGCCGGTCGAGGGGATTTCCAGCGCGAGCGTTGATGACCTCGAGGCCATGGCTCTGGTTGAGGACCGCGGACGCAGATTCATCGTTGCTATTCCATCGCTGAGCCTCAAGGGCCCCGGATGACACCAACGATCTCTTTAAAGGTAGATCATTCCGATCGCGGTGTTTGCGACTGGTCTGATGACCCGTCGCCACAGACTCAGATTTTTTACAGCTTCTCACGGGCGGGGCGGGCCTTCGGCCCTGGTTAACGGCATCCGAGCTTCTGTGCCTGCGAAGTGTCCAAACTCCAGGGCCCGTAGGGCCGGCAATGTTGACGGCGAGGTCGAGCGCTTTCACGCTGTCCGATATCACAAGAAAATGAGAGTTTAAGGCGTCGCAAGCGGAACCGTCAGGCGAGCCGGGGAGCCATCCTGCTTGCTGGGTGGTGTGATTCAGCGAAGCCGCGGATGCTTTCGCCGGTCAGAGCGTGTGCCGCCTCAACACTCGATTTCGATCTGTTTCTATGTTGAGCGTTCGGGTCAAGCGATATATATTGCTGTGAGTTCCTGATCAGCGCGCGGCATTCTGGTGGGTCTGGAACCCAAGGAGGAGAGTGTGGACAAGACTTCGCGTCGTGGTTTCATGAAAACTTTGGGCGCGGCGGCGGCATCTCCCGCAGTAGCGCCTGGAGTGACAAAGGCAGTTGAAGCCGACAAAACACCTCAGCGCCGGACTTCGTTTGTCCCGGCAGGCGAGCTGAAAAAGCTATCCGAGAATCTCTACCTGCTCGAGGACACGTGCAACGTCTACTTGATTCGAGACGGAAATCGCGGTCTTCTCATCGATTTTGGATCGGGGAAGATTCTCGACTATCTCTCCGGCCTGGGAATCAATAAAGTAGACTGGATTCTCCACACCCACCATCATCGAGATCAGTGCCAGGGGGATTACAAGGCGGTCGAACGCTCGATCCCAATCGTGGTGCCCGCCCACGAACGGCATTTCTTTGCCGAAGCCGAGAACTTCTGGCGCAACCGCCGCGTTTTCCATCTCTATTACGTCCGCAACGACTTCAACACGATTACGGAAAACATACCGGTCGCTAACGTATTGCACGACTACGGCACGTTTCGCTGGAATAATCGCGATATCTTCGTTCTTCCCACTCCCGGTCATACTCTTGGGTCGGTGTCGTTGCTGGCGGAAGTTGACGGCAAGAGGACTGCTTTTACTGGTGACCTGATGCACTCGCCAGGCAAGCTGGTCAATCTTTGGGATACGCAGATAAACTACGGCGGCGCCGAGGGCGTGGATCTGGGCGCGTTTTCCCTGGCGAGACTGCGCGAACAGAAACCGGCGCTGGTTTGTCCTTCGCACGGAGCTCCGCTGCCGGACCCGGACAGCGGGATCCAGCAAACCATCGACCGTCTGGTCGAATACTACCGTTTTCAAACCGGCGCCAGCCCGAGCCTCTTGTCACGAGGCTATGCCGTCAGCCCTCACCTGATCGCGCACCATCTGACGACCTCATCCTTCTATGCCATCCTGAGCAAGAGCGGCAAGGCAATGTTCATTGACTATGGATCGGCTTCCGGGCTGCATTTTGGAAATTTCGAGCGGGCCACAGCCGTCACGGATCGGATTCGTTTCGTCGAGCACAACATTGATGATCTCAAGTCTCGCTTCGGGATGAAGTCCGTGGATATTGCCATGCCCAGCCACATGCATGACGATCACATGAACGGCTTTCCGCATTTGATTCGCCATCACAACACCCAGGTTTGGTGTTACGAAAACATGGTGGACGTTTTCGAGAACCCTCGCGGCCACAATCTGGGATGCATCCTGGGCGAACCATTCAAGGTATCGAAATCCTTCCGTCATGGTGAGCGTTTCAAGTGGGAGGAGTACGATTTTGAGATTACGCACTCTCCCGGCCATACCGAATACCAGATGGCGCTTTTCGTGAGCATCGACGGTGCGCGCGTGGCCTTCACCGGGGATGCCTTTTTCCCTTATCCCGACCCGGGGCAGGGCGTATTGCGCCACAATCTCATCTTTCGTAATCACGTGGAGAGCGACAGCCACCAGAAGTCAATCCGCAACTTGATCGATCATGAGCCGAATTTGATGGCTCCCGGCCACGGCCGCCCATTTCTTATCAACCGCGATGAATTGCTGGCAAGCGAGCAGAAGATGCGCCGGCTGACGCAACACTTTCAGGACATCATCGCCGATCCGGACATCAACTTCGGTCTCGATCCGAGCTGGTGCAGCCTTTATCCCTACCAGATGCTGATCAAGCCGGGGGAATCCGCCCGTGCCGAAGTTCGCGTTCAGAATTACCGCAAGGCGCCGATGAAGATGGAAATCTCGCTGATTGCGCCGGGAGAATGGCGCATCGAGCCGGACGTGTTACGCTTCGAGGCCGCTGCTGGAACCAAGGCGCGCCAGTCGTTTCAGATCCAGATTCCGCGCGACTGGACGCCGAGGTCGCCGCGCTTCGCCCTGGCGGCTGATGTGGTGTGCGACGGGAAATACCTGGGTCAGATCACGGAAGCCGTCGTGGACATAGGCGGGTCGTTGACATAGGCGCGGTAACCCCGAAGGCTTCCCAATCGGCAGCCACGCAAACCTCTTGGCTCAGTTGAGCTCGGCGATGAGAGCCTTCTACGCGGCTACCGAGGAGATCGGGGCCGCCACGCAGGTCACCACCTTTACGCTGTCGGACTTTGGCCGCACCTTCACGGCCAACAATAGCGTAGGGACCGACCACGCCTGGGGAAGCCACCATTTCATCATGGGGGGGTCGGTGCGCGGAGGGGACTTCTTTGGCGCATTTCCGACGCTTGTGCCCAGCGGCCCGGACGACACCGATGCCGGAGGAACGGCGCGCGGAAAATGGATTCCGACAACGTCTGTAGACCAGTATGGCGCGGCGCTGGCTACATGGTACGGCGTGAGCGCCGTGGACCTCCCGGCCGTCTTCCCGAATCTCGATCGCTTCGGCGCGCCTCCCGGCTTCCTAAGCAGTAGAAAGTTTAAAGTCCAAAGTGCTGAGTAAAAACTTCTGAGCCTACGCTCTTGATACTTTCTACTCAGCACTTTCTACTTTCTACTTTCTTGACGCTTTGGCGGACAAATGCCAGTCTTTAACTCGGGGAAAATTCCCGTATCCATGAGCACGCCAGCTTCAAAGGAGGAACTATGAAAG
Source organism: uncultured Acidobacteriota bacterium (assembly GCA_963827655.1). GTDB lineage: Bacteria > Acidobacteriota > UBA6911 > UBA6911 > UBA6911 > CAWHCF01. The sequence goes on along the minus strand of CAWHCF010000006.1, from coordinate 212,386 downwards.
CAATTCTTCTCGTTCTGCTGCTTTCAGCAGCCACTCTAAACGCCGCCGACGTCACGGGTAGATGGTCAGGTACCATCGATTTGAAGAACGCAGAAGGAGCAACGGGGTCCGGGCCAACGTACATCATTCTGAAGCAAGAGGGTAGCAAAGTAACGGGGACCGGAGGCCCGAATGAGAACGAGCAGTTTCCGATCCAGAACGGAAAACTCGAAGGGGATAAGCTGACCTTTGAGTCGGTGACAGGCGGAAACACTATGTATTTCGACTTGAGAGTCAAAGGGGATCAGATCGACGGCGATATAAAAGGAGGCGAGGGCGGTAAACTGACCGCGAAGATCTCGGTGAAGCGCGTCGCCGCGAAGTGACCACCCCAGGACGCGAAGACACGAAGAAGCACGAATCTTCAGTGTGACGGGGTGCGGGGGAGGACGTTCACTTTCAGCGCGGACGGAAGGCTGCGGGAGCGGTAAACCCGCTGGGTGGCCTTGGTGAAATCCGCGTCGACCGCCTCGTTGACGTTCATGAATTTTTGCGGGTTGAGATTGATGAGCGGAAACCATGTGCTCTGGATCTGGACCATGATTCGGTGGCCGCGCCGAAAGGTGTGAAAAGTGTCCGACACGGTGAATTCCACCTTCGTGGCTTTGCCCGGACTGAAGGGCTCCGGCGTATCCAGCGTATTTCGGAACTTGCCGCGCATGACCTCACCTCGGACCAGCTGCTGATAACCGCCCATGGTGTTGTTGACCGAGCCCTTTGCATCGGGAAAGCGGTCCGGATAGACATCTATCAATTTGACGATCCAGTCGGAATCGGTGCCGGTCGTCGACACGTGCAACTGGGGTATGATCGGACCTGCGATGGTGACGTTTTCCTCGAGCACTTCGGTCTGATACCACAGCACGTCCGGACGCCGGGCGGCGAAACGCTGGTCATCCACCATATAGCGCGTGGCCATACCCGATGCCTGGCCCGGGATGTAGGGGACCGGCTTCTTGGGGTCGCTGACATACTCGTCGTATTCGTTCTGGCCATCGGCGGACGGAGGGTCGAAGGACAGTTTGCCGTTCGCGTGCAGGTAGAGCGTCTTCGCCGCCGCGACTTTCGGAGGCCAGGCGTCAAACTTGCGCCACTGGTTCGTGCCGGTCTCAAAAACATAGGCCTCGGGGAGAGCCTGCTTCCCCTTTTCTTTAAGGAAAAAGTCGAAGAAGGGAAGCTCGATCTGCTCGCGATAGAACTCAGCCGTCGAAGCATCGAAGCGGACGTCGCCGAGCTGGTCGCCCTTCTCTCTTGCCCAGCCGCCATGAATCCAGGGCCCCATGACCAGGATGTTGAAGGTTTCGGGGCTCTGGACCTCAACGGCACGGTAAACTTCGAGCGCCCCGAAGAGATTCTCCGCGTCGAACCAGCCACCGACCGTCATGACAGCCGGTTTGATCTGTTTCAGGTGGGGCCGGATGTTGCGGGCCTTCCACCAGTCATCGCGGGATTCCCGCTTCATCATCTCGTTCCAGAAAGTGATTTCATTTTTGAAGTATTTTTCGTTGGCGTTGCGCATCGGGCCGAGCCGGCGATAAAACTCGTAGCCGTCCTCGATATCTCGATCTATGGTCCGGCTCGGAGGCGCTGTGGTCGGCTTGGTAAAAGGCCACCCGGCGCCGGAGAACCATCCGAAAGCATGGGCCAGGAGCAGAGCGCCGTTGTGATGCCAGTCGTCGCAGCCGAACCAGTCGGCCACCGGCGCTTGGGGCGACACGGCTTTCAACGCAGGATGCCCGTTAACCATGCCCGCCGCGGCGTAGAAACCGGGATAAGAAATCCCCCACATTCCCACGCGGCCATTGTGACCCGGGATATTGTTCAGCAGCCACTCGATGGTGTCGTAGGTGTCGGTGCTTTCATCAATCTCTTTTTGACTGTTCTTTGTCGCGCGATGAGGCCGCATGTGCTCGAATTCGCCTTCGGACATAAAGCGGCCGCGTACATCCTGGTAGACCGTGATGTACCCCTCCTTGGCAAAGGACGCCGAGGGACCAATGGCGTCCTTGTATTGGTCGGATCCGTACGGCCCGATACTGTAGGGGGTGCGGTTGAGCAGAATCGGATAACTCTGGGACTGGTCCTTGGGAATGTAGACGGCGGTGAAGAGACGCACACCGTCGCGCATGGGGATGTAGGACTCGAGCTTGGTGTAATTGGCCTTGACGTAGTCGAGCCCCTGCGAAAACAGCGGGAGGGCAATCCCAAGCGCGAGAAGCAGAATGGGAATTTTGTTGTAATTCGTGCGACGCGGCATTAGTTTTCCCTCACTGACTTGGTCGCGGCCTTTTGTTTCCGCAGTACTAACCACAAAGAAGCGAAGTCGCAGCCACGGAGACTTGAGAGGACGTGAGACTCTTGCGGTTCAACATCGATGTGGCAGGCGCGCGGATACACTCACGGGTTCGGCCGCCAAAGCACGGCCCTCAATGGATCCTGATCCACCTCGAGAAAAGCATCCTCTTTCCGCCAGGAGTGCGTTTGGTAGCATTTCGGACAGATTACGACGTGTTCCTGAAAAAGGTTGCTGTTCAGCGCCTCGCGCGACGCGGTCTTTACTCCAGTCTCGATCGGCCTCTTGGTAACCGGGCAGGTTATCATGATCTTGAACATGGGGTCGTTCCCGGGGACAGCACTCCCATCCGATCAGTGGTAGCTCTTGAGCCGGGCCACGCAGCTTCCGAGTCGTGACAAGACTTCAGGAGGAGGAGGCGCGTTGAAAGGCCCGCCTTCTCCGAGGTCGACGTCGGCGAAGCCGCCCAGTTGAGCCGCGGCGACTACGGCCGAATAGTTGTAGGCCCGGGCATTAACAAAGCGGATGTCCTCGAACTCCGCCACGAGTTCCTCCAGTCTGGAGGCTTCAGCAAAGTCCTCGCGGCAGTAGGCGTTGTGTATTTCGTCGCAGACTCGTGGACAGATCAGGGTAATCCCCGAGGTGTGCCCGCGCGCGCCCAGACGCGCGGCTTCCGTAGCCCGATCTCCCACGCCCCACAGTACCTTTTTTGATGACGGAACCGCGGCTCGCATGCTGGCAACGTCAGACTCTCGAGTTCCGACCTTCACCCCGACAATGTGAGGGGAAGAGGAGATAAGCTTCGCATAGGCATCGGTCAGGTCAGAGGATCGCATGTACAGAAGAAACCGGGCTCCGTACCGGCTTCCGCACTCGGTGGCCAGCGACTCGAACTCGCTGGCAATGCCGTCCGGGTTGCAGACGCCGGGAATGGGCATCAGGAGAAAATAATCGGGAGGCCGCTTCAGCTTCAGGCAGCGCTCTATGCAGCGGCGGGCGGTCGCCAGCGGAGTGGCGACCAGGCCCGCAATCAACAAGGCATCCTGACCGACCGCTTGCCCGGACACGTCCATGACATCGACCAGGCCGCTCTCATCCAGATGGTGAACCAGGCTGGTGCCGGCAATTCCAATCGCCCGGCGCCGGCCGTCATTAAGAAAATTCTTCTCGACAAGGTAGCGCATATTCTTCCGGTGCGCCTCCCGGTCAACGATTCCCGCTCGAAAGGGAAGCGGGGGAATTGCGATCACGGTTTCCAATTCATGCATAAGTTTTTCACCTTACAGTCAGAAAAGCGGCCGGCCGCTGGCCTCCAGCGAAATGATTCGCATGCCGTCTGGGATTTACGAAAAATGCAAACAACGCGAATCATCATTCTACTCGTTTTTCCCTGCTTGGCGGCAAACAACTTGTAGAGTAAGGTTGTTCGAACCAAGTGAGATATCTGCCCGCATCCGTGGATGTTTATGGGGTCATCGGGAAGCGCGTAGCTGCCACGATCGACCACGAAGACGCGAATCGGCAATGGGAAAAGGGGGAACTATCTTGGAAAAAGACTCGATCAACTCAAAGGGTATTCAACGCCGGTCTTTGCTGACGAGCACGGCGGCGATCGTCGGTGCTACGAGCCTTGCGGCACAGAACGCGGGACGCGCTCCGGCCGTTCAACAACCTTCTCCGGCTGCCCCTGCGGAGAAGCGCGCCTCGGTCAAAGAAAGCATCAAAATTACCAAGCTGGAGACATTCCTGGTGAAACCCAGGTGGCTCTTCTTGAAGATTCACACCAATGCCGGAATCACCGGACTGGGAGAGCCGATCACCGAGGGACGAGCGCTGACTTGCGCACAGGCGGTAAAGGAGACAGAGCCGTACCTGATCGGAAAGGATCCACGAGCCGTGGCCCATCACTGGCAGGCAATTTACCGCCACGCTTTCTATCGCGGCGGGCCGATATTGACCAGCGCGCTCAGTGGAATCGATCAGGCCCTGTGGGACATCAAAGGGAAGGCGCTCGGGGTTCCGATTTACGAGCTTCTCGGCGGCCCCACGCGCGATAAGATACGAGTCTATGCGCACGCGCGCACGCCCCAGCAAATCAAGGAGCGCATGGCCCAGGGATTCACTGCGTTCAAGACAGGCCCCGCCAAGCGACGCCCGTCTCGCATAGTCGAGAACAAGGCCTTTGTCGACTACGTGGCGAAGGAGTTTGCCGGACTGCGCGACGCCGCTGGTCCGGAGGCCGATATCGGCATCGATTTCCACGGGGCGATCCCCCCGCAAACAGCCAAGCTGCTCATCAAGGTTCTCGAGCCTTACCAGCCGATGTTCATCGAAGAGCCGGTCAACTGCCAGAACGTCGAGGCCATGGCCGACATTGCGCGGGGAACCCACCTGCCGATCGCGACCGGCGAGCGGATCTTCACGAAATGGGGATTTCGCGAGATTCTGGAGAAAGGAGCGGCCACGATACTGCAACCCGACCTGTGTCACGCAGGGGGCATCACCGAAGTGCGCCTCATTGCGGGAATGGCGGAGGCATACTACGCTGCCATGGCGCCCCACAATCCACTCGGTCCGATTTCGCTGGCCGCGGGCATTCAAATTGCCGCTTCGATTCCCAACTTCCTTTGCCAGGAGCAGGTAAGCCTGGGCGAAGGCTATATCAAGAATCCTTTCGTGGTGAAAAATGGCTACGTAGAATTGCCCAAGGGTCCGGGGCTTGGTATCGAGCTCGACGACGCTGCCATGGCCGACAAGATCGGCCATGACTGGCGCAATCAGGAATCGTACGACGCCGACGACGGCTCAGTCGTGGATTGGTAGCATTCGATTGCGGATTGCGGATTGCAGATTGAAAATAGTTGGCATTTCTGCCGGCTAACCAGTTAGATGCTTCATGAATGCAGAAGATTTCAAGGAGCGCACCAAGAGATTTGCGATCAGAATCATTCAGTTTGTTGAATTGATGCCGAGATTGGAAGTCGGAGATGTTCTTTATAGACAGCTGCTCAGAGCCGGAACTTCGGTGGGTGCCAACTACCGATCGGCGTGCCGGGCCAGATCTCGCGCAGAGTTTATTGCCAGGATGGGAGTCGTTGAAGAGGAATGCGATGAATCCATCTACTGGATGGAACTCCTCATTGGCACGGGGCGTGTGAAGCCAGGCACGATCGCTGGGCTGTTGAAGGAGTCCAACGAAATCCTCTCTCTGGTTGTCGCTTCTTTAAAGACGGCGCGATCGCGGAAATGAGTTAATCGGAAATCGGCAATTGGTTATGACATCCGAGAAACGGCGCGCTCGCACAAGTCAATTCAATCCGCAATCAGTCGCCCCGGGCCGGCGAGTCTCGATCCATCCGATTGCGGATGAATCGACTTGGCGACCCGCGCTGTTTACGAAGGCCACAACGATTCCAGACTGCGGATCATTTCGGTTGGAACTCCAGTGTCCCACGTTCTTCCAATCCGCAATCCGCAATCCGAAATCCGCAATCGTCAGATTCCTTTTTTGTCGAACCGAACCGAACGGGTATCGCGCTCGAGCCCTGTCGGCGTGGTCAAGGGATGATACAGCTCAGGACGGCGAGTCTTGATCCACCTCCTGCCTGTGCTCTGATCGAGCAGCGAAGCATCGAGATCGGCGATGACGATGTCATCGCCGGCTTTGCAGGTCTCGGCCAGGACGCGCCCGTACGGGTCGATGATCATCGAATTTCCCGTGCGGATCTCGTCATCGTCAACCCCCACACCATTGCTGAAAATCAGAAAGATACCGTTGTCATGGGCGCGAGTCGGAAGCCAACGCATCAGCCAGCCGCGTCCCTTGGGCCCGCGGAGCTCTTCTTCGATTGCTTGCGGGTTATTGTGACGATTGTCCCACAAGGCGCGATCGACCAATCCCATGGTATTGGGATTATTTGATCTGCATCCGCCGGTCTGATGCGGCGCCAGAAGTATCTCGGTTCCCTTCAGGGCTGTGATGCGAACATTCTCGCCGATATTGTTGTCGTAACAGGTCAGCACGCCCAGCCGGCACTCGTGCGGTGAATCAAAGACCGTGTAGTCGGAGCCTGAGGTCAGGTATTGGCTGACGAAGGCGTGAATCTTCCGGTGACAGTGCTGGTTTCCATCGGGCATGGCCACGACGTACGCATTGTGAAAATTGCCCTCTTTCGTGATTTCGATCAGGCCGGCGCCTATCGTCATCCGGTACTCCCGGGCCAGCGACATCAGCGCCTGCGACGAAGGACCGTCAAAGACGGGCTCGGCCACATCCGCCAGCTGCTCTCGCGTGAGGTGGCGCAGGTGCCAGTACCCCGTGATGCAACATTCCGGAAAAGAAATAATCTCGACTTTATGGCGGGCGGCCTGGGCGACAAATTGGCGGATTTTTTCCAGGTTCGCGCTCTTGTCGCTGGGGGCGTGCTCGTACTGAACCGCGGCAACGCGAATGTTTTTCATTGAGCACCTCGTTTGGTCTGGGCGCGAAGACGCGAAAACACGCAGCGTTTCTTGTTACGAAATCAGTTTCCGCAGAGTCTTGAGGTGGCGCGGAACAGCCGTCTTCGGGTCTTCCTTCGCTTCATATTCCAGAGCGACAAAGCCTCGATAGTGCGCTTTCTTGAGGACTTCGACGATGCGTCCGAAATCGGCTTCGCCTCTCGCGCCGCCGGCTGAGATCTCGCTCTTGACCTGCACCGTCACCGCGTAGGGCGCCGCTTTGGCTATATCTGCATAAGGATCGGGTCCGCGGAAGTTTCCTGTGTCAAGGTTGACGCCGAACCAGTCCGATTTGATTTCGCGAACTATGGAAAGGAGCTGGTCGACGGTACTGACAATTCCGCCGTGGTTTTCCAGAGCCAGAATAATGCCCCGCTGACCGGCGTATTTACAGCACTGGTCGATTGCCTCGATGCACCATTTCCGGGCTTGAGCCTCGGTCGTGTCTTTTTGCAGCGTTCCGGCAAAGATACGGATGACGGGAGCGGACATCTCGACGGCGTGATCGACCCATTTCTTTACGTGAGCGATCTCTTTGTCGAGCTGTGGTCCCGGAGGATGCGTGAAAGTGTTTCCCACGGCCGTGCCGGAGATGCCGAGACCGAGCATGAACGCCCGTCTTCGGAGCTGGTGGCAGTATTCAGGGGTGACAGGTTCGGGGAAGTAGTAGGACGTCGGCTCGACCGCATCGAGCTCGTACTCGGCGCAGAGGTCGACGAAGTCGTCGAGCGTCATCGATTTTGTTTTTCCGGCAAGATATTGCCGGAACGAATAGGCGGCCAGGCTCAGCTTCATATGCGCGCCCCGCCGCGGGATGGGTTCAATCGCATGCGCTGCCTCGGGCGCAAAGCCCAGTAAGCCTGCCGCGCCGATGCTCTTAACGAAAGCACGTCTAGAGTTTTTCATGGTCTAACCTCGTCAAAGTTCGTTTCACCGCCAGGACTCGAAGACGCTAAGGTTCGTTCGGGGACTTCGCCCCGAACGAAGGCCCCTTTTGAACGACGACATGTTGGTTTGAACGTTTCACTAAGCGCCTAAGCACTACTTCGTTGCTGCCACGGCGTCTTTCACGCATTCGCCCAGCACGCTCAACCCCTCCTTCAGCGCGTCTGAAGTGATCGTGAGCGGCGGCGCGATTTTGACCGTCTGGCCCCAGGCACCGACCGGAGCGAAGAAGAGCAGCCCCTTGTGGTAGCACCGCTCGACGATGTCGAAGGCCAGGTCAGGATCGGGTTCCTTCCTCCCGGCTTTTATCATTTGCAAACCGGCCACCAATCCGCGGCCTGTGCAGCGCCCCACCCTGTCAGGATGCGCGCTCTGGATCTCATGGAGTCCCTCGAGCAAAACCTCTCCCAGCCGGCGCGAATTTTCCACCAGATTGTCGCGCGCAATCTTCTTGAGGCTTGCCAGGGCGGCCGCCGCGCACACTGGATTTCCCGTATGAGTGCTGGTCATGGACCCCGGCGGATACTGGTCCATAATGTCGGGCCGGCCGATCACGCCCGAGAGCGGGAGTGAGCCCGTGACCCCTTTTCCGAAACAAATGAGGTCCGGAACCACGCCATAGTGTTCAAATCCCCACATTTTTCCGGTTCTTCCGAACCCGGCCTGCACCTCGTCGAAGATCAACAAGGCATCGTGAGTCTTGCACCAGTTCGACAGGGCCCTGACATACTCGACGGGCGCAAAGTCAGGTCCAACTCCCTGGTAGGTTTCGAGCATGACCCCGGCTACCCGGTCCGGCTTCATACCCTTTTTTCCCAGAGTCTCACAGAAGAGGGTGAAACGTGTATCCTCGGTCCAGTATCCGTCGGGGAATGGAACCTGCACTATGGCAGGATCTTCATTCACGATCCACCCTTTCTGGCCAGGGATTCCGCCCGCCTGCTGTGCCCCGAGAGTGCGGCCGTGAAAGCCTCGTTCGAAGCCGACAAAACCGATCTTGTCGGTTCCTCCTTTTCTGATGCCGTACGTCCGAGCCATCTTCAGGGCATTTTCGGTGGCCTCGGCCCCCGTGGTCAGCAGGAACACCTTGCTCAGTCCCTCGGGAGCAAGCCGGGCCAGGGAATCGAGCAGCTGAGCGCGTTCTTCGCTGGGGAAGCAATAGTTGTGCAGCAGTCCGCTGTTGACCTGATCGATAATCGCCTGCTTCACTTCGGGCGCTCCGTGGCCGGCGTTGGTGACCAGGACGCCGGAGCTCCAGTCCAGCCACATGTTTCCCCACCGGTCGTAGACCTGGACGTCTTCTGCACGATCCCATACTACGGGAGGCTGGCCGCGCATCGAGACTGGCTCGAACGTTCTAAGGGTTTCAAGAATGGGAAGCGACTCGGGAGCCGGGAGCGGCGTCACAATCCGCCGGTACCGAGTCTCGACTCGAGGAACGTTGCGCGGAACGATGCTGAACTCCCTTCCCATTAGCCCTCCTGAAGCCGATTGGGCACCCAATCGTCAATGGTCGATCCAGACCTGCTATATCGGTCTATCGTAGATCCTCTGAAATACGGCGTTTTCTCCTTCCCGAAAACGATTCGGGTCCACGATCGTGATTCCGTCGGCGCCGAAGCGCGCGGTCACAGCGGCGCCTCTACCTTCCTGGAGGTATTTGAAATTCAGATCACGCACGCGCGCGGCGGCATCGAGGATCGCCGTGGTAATACGCCCATCTTCTGCGGTCGGATAAATATCGGCCACCGCGTCACAGGTTTCCCCCAGAAACTTCACTCGGCAGATCGCTACCAGGATAGCCGTGATGCTGTCCACGCCGTAGCCGACGTACGCCTGCGAGCCATCGGGCCTGGGCACGTCGCGTGTGAAATGATTGTTAGCCGTGCGGCTACCTCCACCGGAATACCAGAATCGAAGTCCCCGGTACTGCTGATCCGATTCGACCTTCCCGTCCGTTCCTACGATCTCGTGTTGCTGGTTTACCGGTCCCTCGAAATCGGGAGGAGTGATCCAGTTATTGTGGAAAGACACGCTCATCCCGTTGTCGAAATCGACTCTCACCTGGACTGCGTCGTAGGCATTGATTCCGCTGCGCACCAGACGTTTCTTCTGCCCTACGGCCGTGAGGGAAACCGGTTTGCTCTTGTAGTAAGTGTAAAAGAGGTCGGTCCAATGTGAGCCCACGTAACTGAAGGGATCGCTTTGCTCGGCCCACTTGAAGGTCTCGGTGGAGACTCCCAGCGGTTCTTCCAGCATGGCAAGGCCGTATAACGGGTCACCGATTTTTTTCGACAGATCGTACTTGACCCTGAGGTGGTCCGGATCGTACCGCTTGTGCATGTCGACCGCTACGATCCGTCCCTTGGCGCGGGCCGTTTCCACGATCTGATCCGCCTCCCGGATGGAGAGGCACATAGGCTTCTCCGTTATCACATGGGTCCGGTTCTCGAGGGCCGCCAGGATCACGGGTGTGTGGAGGTGATCGGGAGTAGCCACCGCCATCACGTCGAGTTCAGGAAAATCGCGGATGATCTCGATCCAGGGACGCTCGCCATGGTAGGCCTTGGGTTGATGCCCGGTCCAGGCCTTGAATTTTTCCTGAAGCCGCCGGGCCGAAGCTTCGGAACGAGTCGCGACGGCGACCAGGTTGAACCTCAAAGGCGCCAGCTCTCTCGCCCACCGTTCCAGTCCTACTCGAGAGAGGTTTCCGCTGATGCCGCCCGCATACAGGTCGGCGTACGCGCGCGCGTGCACGTCCCCTCCGAACATGCCGGCTCCTACCAGCGCGATCTGTACAGTGCCATCCATCCGGGTCATCACCGCGAAAATGCAAAGGAGCGCTAAGAATACAATGAATGGACCCGTTTCGTCGCAATTTTCGAGTCGGAACCGCCGATCCTGCGATAAAATGCGCTTCCATGCGACTCCCTTCAGCAATTCTGCTTCTCAGCGCGCTCGCTTACGGAGAAATCCGTTTTCGCGAGCAGGAAATTCAACGGCAGTTCGGCGTAGGCTATGCCGTGCTTATTGCTGATGTAAACAACGATCGCAGGCCCGACATTGTCGCAATCAACCCGACTCAGGCGGTCTGGTTTGAGAATCCCTCCTGGGAAAAGCGGGTGATTCTGGATGGCGCCACAAAAAAAGATAACGTGTGCATTGCCGCTCATGATATCGATCGTGACGGCAAGATAGATCTTGCCCTCGGCGCCGACTGGCAACCCGCGAATACGGCCAGCGGAGGCACTCTCCAGTGGATCGGGCGCAGCTCGGACGATTCGAATCGTCTTTGGAATCTGGCGCCTATTGCCGAAGAGCCTACGCTTCACCGCATCCGTTGGGGTGACGTGGAGGGCGACGGCAAGCAGGAACTGGTCGTGGCTCCGCTGCACGGCCGCGGAAACAAGGGTCCGAATTGGGAAGGCCAGGGCGCCCGGATTCTGGTTTACCGCGTGCCACCCAATCCCGATCGGGATTCCTGGCCGGTCGAGGTAGCCGACGACTCCCTCCACATTGTTCACAACTTGATAGTCACGAACTTCGATGACGATCTTCAGGATGAGATTCTCACGGCGAGCCGCGAGGGCGTGCACGTGCTCAAGCGTCTGACCAAGGGAGGCTGGTCGAAGACGTTGATCGGAGAAGGGTCGCCGGGCGAAATCAAGATGGGACGTCTAGGAAAGACGCGATATCTGGCGACCGTCGAGCCGTGGCATGGAAACTCTGTTGTGCTTTACCAGGAACAGAAAGGGAAGTGGGCGAGAGAGGTCATTGAAGATCAACTCTCGGATGGTCACGCCCTGGGCTGGGGAGATTTCGACGGAGACGGCAACGAGGAGCTGGCCGTCGGGTGGCGCCGGGGAAAGCACGGCGTGGCGGTCTACAAACGAAACGCGGAAGGGAAGTGGGGCAAGTCGCTGATGGTTGATGATGGCGGCATGGCTACGGAAGACCTTGCGGTGGCGGACCTGAACGGCGACGGGCGTCCCGAAATCGTCGCCGTTGGCCGGGCCACGGGCAATGTTAAGATCTACTGGAACGAATCAAAACCCTAGTCGCCTGCCGCCAGAAAGCTCGCTCCTGATCTTGCCGCATCAGCCCAAGCACGCCTTGGACCGTCGGTCCTCTGAATCAAACTCAACGCATTGCGAAAGGAAGCAAGGATGAAGAGTTCACGTGAGTTTTTGGCAAGCCTTGGCCTCCCTGGATCCGATCCGCGTGACTGCCCGTCGTCCACGCGACGATTTCCGGACCGGGGGCAATATCGGATTGAGATTCCGAGCACGGAGGGCCCGCGCGCGCTGGCGGAGATTCTGTCGGAGGCGAAGAGTCGGAACGTGCCGGTTCATCGCGTGAGCCAGGGAAGCGGCATCATGCTCATGACCGATGAAGAGATTACTGAAATGCTCGAGATCGGTCGAAGAGCGGGTGTCGAGGTGAATCTATTCGTCGGGCCGCGCGCCACTTTTGATATCGGCGCCCAGGCTTATTCGATGGCCGGAAAAACGCTCGGGCTTAGCCTGCGCGGCGCCGACCAGCTGGTTTACGCGCTCGAGGATTGCCTGAGGGCGACACGGCTTGGCTTGCGCAGCATTTTGGTCTCGGATCTCGGGATTCTCCAGCTCATCGCGAAAATGCGCTCCACGGGAGACTTGCCCGGCGACCTGATCATCAAGACTTCGGTCATGATGGCGCCGGCCAATCCGGCCTCGGCCAGGATTCTCGAAGACCTCGGGGCCAGCACGATTAACATCCCCTCCGATCTCACGCTCGAGCAGATCGCGGCGGTGCGGGCGGCGATTGCGGTGCCGATCGATTTCTATGTGGAAGCTCCTGACAATATCGGCGGCTTTATTCGATATTACGAAATTCCGGAGCTTATTCGAGTCGCCTCGCCGATTTACCTCAAGTTTGGCCTGCGCAATGCCCCGGATGTTTATCCCAGCGGAACGCACCTCGAGAATACCGTGACGGCTCTTTCGCGCGAGCGAGTGCGGCGGGCCGAAATCGCGATGGAAGTGATCGCCCGTTTCTGTCCGGAAGCCGTGATGTCGCCCCTGGCAGCTGAGGCGATTGCGGATTAGTCGATTGCGGATCTTCGGGTCTTCGTGTCCTAGTGGTATTGGTTTGTCAGCATTAACCACCAAGACACGAAGACACAAAGAAACACTGAGATCGCTTCGGTTGCATAAGCTCGCCGTCGAGTGCCTGTCACAATTGACCGTGGATCGTATCGACCCGGCAATCCAGGAATTAATGCGGTGACAACCTATGGAACATTTTTATAACTCCGTTGAAGGTTGGTTTAATTTCAAGGATATCTATGACTCAGCCGTCGCCGAAGCTCGTGATGGCGCAGCGTTCGCTGAAATCGGTAGTTGGTATGGCCGCTCGGCAGCATACATGGCCGTCGAGATAGTGAACAGCGGCAAGAAAATCGATTTCTACTGCATCGACACATGGAGAGGTTCAGATGATCTGCCCTGGATGGCGGAACAACTGGTCCCGAAAGGTGGCTCAGCGTTCTCGTTCTTTCTGCAAAACATGCAGCGCGGCGGTGTCGCGCATTTGATACAGCCGATGGAAATGCGGTCGGTTGAAGCCGCGCGCTGCTTTCCCGACGAATCGTTCGACTTCGTCATGATCGACGGCGGGCACGATTACAAGAGCGTTCGTGACGATGTACGAGCGTGGCTTCCCAAGGTGAAGCAGGGCGGTGTTCTGGCGGGCGACGACGCGGATTGGGAGGGAGTGTTGATCGGCGTTTACGAAAGTATTCCGCAAAGCGAAATCACCATTTCGAATGACGTCGCAAACTGGAGCTATCGCAAGCAACGCCCGGTTCGCGGGCAGTGGACCATGCGTCGTTCGAACGAAAACCACTCGGACGTTTTCGCCTATATTCCATACGTGAACCGGCCGGATTTGCTGTACAGGGCTGTCATGTCCATCAAAGAACTCTGGCCCTGCTTGGTGGTGATCGATCAGTCAGCTAACGGTCTGGGGCCGGCCGAGCTTGCTTCGCTGGGTGGAATTGCGGGTGTGTTCGGCGCGCCACACAGAGGAATGTCTTTTACACAAATGATGAATTGGGCACAGGCGGAAGCATTCGAACGGCAGGCTGCATTCCTCGTCTTCATGCACAACGACGCGGAATGTCACGCCGGTGTCGCGCGCGAAGTCATCGACTTTGCGCGCAGACAGCCGCGCGCCGGTGTCGTGTTCACCTGTTATGACGCCTTTGCCGTGTTCAGAACGGAGGCGCTGCGGAGCACTGGTCCATGGGATGAAACGTTCCGCTGGTATGTCTCGGACCTCGATTACTATCGCCGTCTGCAACTGTCCGGATGGGAGACCCTCGACTTTGGAGGCACGAAGGTTACTCATTACACAAGCCAGACCTTGCATGCGGATGCAACCCTCGCGGGCGAAGTGGCTTTCCAGTGGCATCACGCTCATTACTGCCACAAGTGGGGCGGACCGCAGGGCCAGGAGCGCTTCGTAATTCCATATAACGGGACACCGTGAAGAGAGTCGCTATTCGTTCGGGACCAATTTGCTCATTATTGTACAGCAGTGTACAATTGGTGCATGGAGACCTGCCCAATGAAGACGATTAACTTCACAGAATTCAGGAAGCATGCTTCGGAAGTGCTGGACTCGGTCGAAAAAGGTGAAACGATTCGCGTCCTCAGGCATGGAAAACCGATCGCAAAGATCGTTCCCGAGGATACGCCGCGCGAAGCGCCCGCATGGAAGCGACCCGGCCTGCGGTTGATCGCCCCGGGGGCCTCACTCAGCAAAGCGATCTTGAAAGAAAGGCGATCGTCATATTGAACGTCTTCACTGACTCTTCCGCGCTTTCGAAGCGATATGTTCGGGAACCCGGAACTGGCCGTCTTGAGGAGATTCTTGCTGAAGCCTCATCCTTGGGTATCTCGAGAATCTGTCTTTCGGAGATTATTTCGGCGCTGTGCAGGCGTCGCAGGGAAGGAAGTCTGTCGAAGGACCAGTACCTGAAAGCAAAGCAGGCGTTGTTCACGGATATCAGCGATGCCAGTTTGGTCAACCTGACAGACGAAGTGGTCCTGCGAGCTGTCGGTCTTCTTGAGCGCTGGCCACTGAGATCTTCAGATTCTTTGCATATAGCGTGCGCGGCGGAGTGGCAGGCGGACCTGTTTGTGTCTGCGGACGAACAGCAGTGCCAGGCGGCGCGGGCGTATGGCCTTCGCGTAGAGAAACTTTGAGTCACTCCGCAGCAAGCAGCCTGGCCGCCTGCCAATCGTCAATCCGTGATCCGCGATAAGCAAACAACGAGAGGCACACGCCCACAACGGCAGTCATGCACTGAGGGAACGAAGCTCGTCCAGGTTATGTTTGATTTTGAGGATGGCGTCGGCAATCTCATCCATGTCTTCCTTGTCGCCCAACAAGACCCAGGTCGCCTGCAGTCCTACCGCCTCGGCAGTATAGGCTCGTTCTGCCACCGGACAATGCACCTCATCGTAACTCCTTCGAGGGGAATAGAAGACCGGTGATCGGTACGCGGGGTGCTGATGAGAAGCCGAAGAAAAACATGGGATACCCTCTGCCTTCAGGGCGTTTCTAAAAGTCTGTACCGGGATGTTGCCGAAAGAATGGGGATCATACTTGAACATGTAAGTGTAGTAGTTCTGGTCTGCCTGACGTGCCAGCGGCTCAATGCCCTCGATGTCCGCAAGCCGTTTGGTCAGGTACCCGGCGTTTTCGATTCTCTTTCTCTTGTGCGCATCCAGCCGCCCTAACTGGCACATCAGGATGACCGCCTGAAACTCGGTCATGCGCAGATTCCAGCCGGCGATCCGCCCCTTGGAGTACCCCCAACCATTGTTCCCGTATCGAACGCCCGCATGCGTGTAACAATAGGCAAATTCAGCCCATTGGTCATCATTCGTGATGACCATGCCACCTTCACCCGCTGTCATGAGTTTGGTGGCCTCGAAGCTGAAACAACCGAAATGGCCGATACTGCCGACAATACGCCCTTTATACCTGGAGCCGTGCGCCTGGGCACAATCCTCGATGACGATCAGATTATGCCGGCGGCCGATGTCCATGATGGGATCCATATTGCAGACGTATCCACCCAGATGCACAACAATAATAGCTTTGGTCCTGGCGGTGATGGCCGGCTCAATCTTCCCGGGATCGATGCAATAGGTCTCAGGCTCGATATCCACAAAGATCGGATCCGCTCCAGCCATGACCGGCGCCAGATTTGGCGCCACCCAGGTCGTCGGTGGCGTAATGACCTCATCGCCGAAGCCGATCCCGGCCGTCCTCAACGCTGCTTCCAGCGCAACTGAACCGCTGGCCACGGCGATGGCATACTTCACCCCGTGATACGCGGCGAACTCTCTTTCAAATGCTGTCACTTTATCGTCGGGAGACATGACATGGCCCCACTTGCCGCTTTCGAGGACTTCAAGTACTGCAGCAGTTTCCTGGTCGTCGAACACGGGCCATGACGGAAAGGATCTGGTACGTAACGCCTGACCCCCACATAAGGCCAATTCTGCCATCACGGTGTCCTTGCTGTAGGTGTTAGCGGCAGTATGTGCGCCACAAATCCCAGTTCCGCCTTGATGCGACGGACGTCATATAACGAATCCCATTCGTGTCCTGGTTGCTCAAAGTAGGAGACGTCAACTTCGTCGCCATACCAGACGCGGAGGATCGTTGCCACCGGGTCCTGCACCCACGCCAGGGGAGGGGCGACGTTCATGATCCGCACGCCTGGTTTGTGCTGAGCTTCAGCGGCCATGGCAAAGGCGCGCACTGTGTCACTGAGCGCCATAATCGTGATAGTTGCCATCGACCATTCACGCAGAGGTTGTGCTTCTGCGAGTGGCGGCAACGCGTCGTCTGGAAAGGTTGATGCCAGTCGCAGCGCGATCATATCAGTATCGCCGTGCTGACGATGGTAGTAGCGGGCAACCTGCTCCAGAAGATACTTGCTGAAGCCGTAACCATCACGGTCGAGACAGGGCGCTTCGTCCGCAAACGGCAATTGTTCCGGCCGGAACTTCACGCTCTGAAACCCCACGACCGCGGTAGAACTTGCCATGACGAACTTGCGGCAACCGTGGTCCAGGAGATAGCGCATCAGGCAGCGGCTGCCTTCGACGTTGACCATCAACGCGTCCTGCTCAGTGCAGCGCCCCGTTACACCGGCGAGATGCGCGACCACCTCAATGTCGAACTCGTCCAGCTGACGCAGGTCCTCTGGTGATTCGATGCGCGCGGTCACGCTGGGCAAGTTGAGCTCCGGTGGCCGCTGGTCCAGG
Source organism: uncultured Acidobacteriota bacterium (assembly GCA_963827655.1). Taxonomy (GTDB): domain Bacteria; phylum Acidobacteriota; class UBA6911; order UBA6911; family UBA6911; genus CAWHCF01. Next base: position 195,280 of record CAWHCF010000006.1, on the reverse strand, counting down.
CAAATCACCTGGTGTTTTTCCGACAGATGCGCCGATAGCGCGCGACCGATCAGACCACTGGCGCCAGTCACCAAGATTGTACTCACGCATTTCTTCCTCAAAAAATTCCGTTGCGCTAACGCAGAAGGAGAAATTCTCGCAGGTCCGGAGTTCCCTTCCAGGCAGGCTTACCGGGGAAAAATACCCCCTCGAACCAGTCGCGAAATTGGTCGTCAGGATAGACGCAACGGTAACAATATCGCGGCTCTTGTACTTCAAGATTGACATCAGGGCGGATGCCACGATGGAAAAGGCCGGCCTGTGGGTAGTAGATCGTTCTTGCTTCCGACAGGAAGGCAGCGAACCAGCTAAAGGTGCTGATCGCTAACACGATATTCGTGCTGCTTTTGATGAAATTGAAGTCTTCGAAAGAGGTTCCCGACACAATAGACGCGCCGTAGCTCCGGGACAGCTTACGGGCCATGGGATCATTGCGGTTTTCGGTGACAATATGGATATGTCGCCAGTTATATTCTCTGATGATGGTTTCATAAAATGAAAAAGGTAGCGCGCAATATGAATCATGAGGCTCTCGTGAAATGTCTTCTTGCCAGATGTCACCGGAACGAATATGGATGGTTAAATCGTTCTCATGGATACTAGACCTGTCAGAGATCTGTAACCATTGATGTCTGATGCGGTCAGTATAATCTCGATAAAAAGGGACGTGTAAAAAGCACCCATATTCGATGGTGATTCGCTTTCTTCCCCTCCGCTCTCGGAGATCAGTCAGGAGTTCGTTAAACTCGACGTGTGAGATGGCACCCTCCTGGACCGAAATCTTCGCGTGGGCTCGCTCCTGACGAAGTACGATCTCTCGATCATAGACGGCACACTCCGGTCCCAGGCGTATCGACGTGGCATGCGTAAATCCCGCAATGGGCGGGGCCAGAAAGTCGCAGTGAAGTTCCTCGGCGAGCACGCGGCCGAAACAATACTGAAAGAGGTTATTGCCGAGACGACCGTGGTAAATCGGACGGATCACTCCACCGGATCTGTGGCCATCAGAGCGGGCCGCGTCAGGCCTCGGCATCATCAGCAACCTCCACGCTCCTGGATGCTGCATCATGCAGCGGGCGGTTCACACCCAGCAAATCGTATGGATTCCAGAGGTCCTTGAAATACCCGTCGGGCAGCCAAGGTTTATGGGAGCCCTTCCAGTGCAGGATCTTAGCGGTTTCTAAAAGGTTCTTATCGAGGGGAGCAGGACCGTGATCACCCGGGCCGATGACGTTCCATTCCGGCGGCAGATACTCATAATCCCGATAAAAGACCAGATTGAGGAGTGGCTGGGTCCCCAATTCGAATAAGCCTTTGGGATCGTTTTTATGGAGGATCATCCAACGTTCAATCTGGGGTAAGATGCCTCGTTCCTCCCACGCTCGCAAGCGAGTCACGTACACGCCGGCGTTAAAAAACCGTTCGCGCTCGTCAAGGTGCGCGAGTGGCGCCGTGTTCCGATAGAAGGTTCCAATATAATCGTAAGATCCAATCCCCGATGGGACGCAGGCGATGATCTTCTGATCCAGTTTCGCAATCGACCACAGTTCCGCGATATTTCCCTGCACGATGACATCGGCGTCCAGGTAGATGATCTTGTCGAGGTCAGGCAGGGCCTGGTGCAAGTAAAATCTGGCATAGTTCAGCACATTGTTGAGGCGGCCCCTGCGGTTGACCCGGATATTCTCCTGGAGGAAGGCGGGCGGATGAAAGGCGACTACCCGCATGTCAATGTTAGTCTGGCCAAACAGTTGATTGATGTGATGGACTATATCAGGGTAACTATCAACGTCCGACACGATGGAAAAGCGGAGATCACGCTCGCCGCAGCAGTTTTTGATGACCGAGTTCATCGCCGCCAACATACCCACGAGCTGATTTCGGTCGGTGATAAAAACAATGTCCATCAGGCGGGAGTCCGGTAGACTGGGAAATGGGACGAGTTTGTCAGGTCGACCCCCAGTCGCTTTTGCTGTTGGGCGACCAGGTCTGCATAAATATCGGGTCGAAAGATGCACCGGCCGATATAGAAGGGCCAAGTCATCCGGGAGAATTTTCGCTTATAAGCCATAAGCGAAGGACCGCCACCCCCCATATGAAGAAATTGGAAGTGGCGCTTCTGCGCGTCTCGTATCGCGGCATCATACACAAAATCATTGGGCCGCAGGCCAATCGCATCCTGAACACCATGGCAAAGAAAGGCAAAGTATACTTCATCATCTTCAAGATAACAGTGTGTCGCGCATAACCGGCCGCCATGATCGAACGCAAACAGGAAGTGAAGATGCGCCTTGATCGCCTGCAGAAAAGCAGCGGGAAAATAATAGAAAGGCTGGGCGCCGATGCGATCTAAATTCTGGTGGAATACACGCACGAATGTATCGATATCCTTGGACGGCTGAACGCTGAGGCGGTGCCTTTCCGCTTGGCGAATCTTCCCGCGCAGTGAAGACGGGAAAGTTCGCCAAAGCGTCTCATGGGGCTCCGTTAGCGGGATAACGATATGTTCCGAATGATACTCGAGACAATAGGGGTCGAGTGTCGTAGCTACCAACGGTGTCAAGGGATAGAAGCGGACAACCTCGCTGACGATGCTCTCATCTACGCAGCGCTGATAAAAGGCCTGCGAAAACGCCCGCAGGAGTTTAAGTTGATGCTCGAGATTTGCTGTAGTGAACCAGAATCCGCCAAATTCCCAAGCCGATACCAGGTCGTCAAGCGCGGACCCGCCGCTGATCTGTCGACGGATATACGGGTGGAAAACGATATCGTCATCATCTGACCACACGGCTAGTTCCGCGTAACCGCCGTTCTCCAATTGTGCCGCGGCGTTCACATAGCCATAGGATGCGACAATACTTGGCCGATGCAGCCTCGCGTACAAGGCATCCCATTGAGGCTGGTCGCGAATGATCGATAGCATGATCCGGGTCTGATACTCGCCTGGTTCGCACGAGCCAAACCATCCGGTCAAACGGAATGGTCCGGCGGTTATTCACCCACCATGGTGTGAAGGGTATTCGTGAGTGGGTTGTCCTCAGCTAAGGAACCTATTTCTGCGTGAACCCTAAGAGAGGTTGCGCCCCGCTTCGAATCCACGCTTCACGTTTGGCTTGAACGGATACCGATACCTGTTTAAATAAGTGTACAGTGGAGCTTTATAGAACATGTTCTTCAGCTCCGGCTTCAGCCATAAAAACTCTTGGACGACTTGAGTGTCCAGAAAGGGATATCTGGCCTCGACGCCGTACGCACCGGCAATGTGCTCTTCTTTCGCCAGGTATGCCTCTTGACAGTTATAGTAGAAGTTGCGCCAAGGTTTGAGATCGTTGGGGAATATGCCTTTAAAATCGCTTTGGTGCGGCATCAGGGCGTAATCTGACAGGATTTCGTCGGCCCCCTGTCCGGAGAGATAAATGCGCCTGCCTTCAGATGTAGCCAATCGGCAAATAAAGCCAAGACCCACACCTGCACTTTCCTCCGTCACGCATCGTTTAGTGCCATAGATACTGTATTGGAACGGTTCGGCATTGTGCTTGATGTATGTGTATTCTCTCTGAAAATCTTGCTTGGTAAAAGTTAGAATGGTATTCCGGTTGATCAGTACATCACGATCTTCAACGCCCAGTATAGAATATGTCTTATGCTTGAAGCCCGCCCGTTTCAGCGCGCAGTCTATAGCGCCGCTATCGTAACCGCTGGACAGGCCAATGAAGCAGTCATCCCTTCCTCTTTTCTTGATTGCGCGCTCAAAAGTGGAGATCCAATCGTCATAATGGTCCTTATCCTGATGTGAAAAATCGAAATCATGTACTGTCTGGATTTTCGTTTTGCCCGTCTTGAGGTTATGGATAATGGTGGTATTCGGATCAAGGGGTTTCCCGTCACCGATGCCACTCTTGTAGCTGGCCACACCATACTCATTGCGCCATATCGGCTTGGTGCGAAATGCATCGGTGGAATAGATCGCCGTGGCACTGTCGAAATCGAAGAGCGCAATAGCGAATTCGCCGTCCAAAAGTCGCACAAACTCCTCACCATACTGTTTGTACAAGGGGATCAGGACTTCTCCATCCGATGTCTGGTACGGTTGGTTGTATATCTCGCCGTTATACAGACAGACAATGTTTCCATCAGTAAACGGCTGTGGTGTGAAAGCGCCTGTAATCGAGAGCAGGTTATGGATGAAGGTATAGCCTTGTATGGTGAGGATGACGGTCTTGTCCGGGCCTCGACGCTTGATTGTAGCGTTTGATTGTGGTTGTTTGCTGCCTATGAATCCACACATGTGCTCGGAGTATTGATCGAGAAATGGCCCAAAGGATGAATTGTCAGACGTACGCCCGCTCCAAGGCGCTGGTCCTGGCGCGGATACTTTCCTCGAGCTGTTGCGCGCCGTGAGCATCCATACTTTGGGTCAGCCATGGAAACGCCTCGATTGAATTCAAGCAATCGTCCGCTTCATAGAGCATGCACCGCTCGCGGTATTGCACAGGATCCATAATATTGCACTGAGCATCAAACTCTTGGGCGCATGTGGCGCAACGTATGGGATCGTCGATCACCGCTAGCAGCCGCTGCCTGGCCACGAACCATTCGGCTTCGCCACAACCCGCATGGGCCCACTCGCAGTCGATGATTCCGGTCACAGTTACCCCTTCGACAAAGATATTTGAAGGTTGGAAGTCACCGTGGACCAGATTTGCCCCGGCCTGACCCGCCAGTAGATCGAGGCGGTCACGGATGAATTGATATAGCAAAGCAGCCTCTCGTTTGAGTTGACTGATTTGGAGATTCTGCCACCGCGCTTCGGCGAAGGCGGCGTAATACTCCCGCACAGAATCAAAAGGGCCGGCAAAGGTCATCGGAGATCGCTGGCGGAGCGTGATCATATCCTCGACCTCCAGGGATCCGTCGTGCCGGAGCGCACCGAAGCGGGGCATTTTGATGGCATGGATGCGCTTCAGGTATACCGCGATGCTCCGGACGATTTGCTGTACCTGGTCAAGCGGTAATTGGTTGATCACCTCGCGCAACGAACATCCCGCCAGCCGTTCCATCACAAAGTAGCTGTAGGGCAGAATGCGTTTAGACGTATCAACGGACAGAATGCCTGCGGTAGGTGCCCGCGCCACCAGTCGGATCAAACCTGAGGCCAAAACCTCATTCTTGACCTTCCACGAGTTCCATTCAGGATGGCCGATCTTGAGGATGAGACATCCATAAGGCTCAACGGTCAGCTCGTATACGGGATTGATGATTCCTGCCTCAACATTTCTGAAGCCGGTTAAGTTCCAAGTCGGGTCGATCGACCGTACAATGTCCCTGAGCGCCATTACGCCGATGTCGATGGCTGATTTGTGCATGATGTCACTCAAAGGCGACTGGCATAATCGTGAGTGGACGCGAAATCCTTCCAGAATTCAGGCCACGCGAGGGCCGCTCGAGCCTGGTACTGAAATGGCTACGATCCCAAGAAATCCGGAGCCTGAATCAACACGTCGAGCATCAGCTCCGTGGCCGAACCTTGCCGTCCCATCCGTGTCGCAGTCTTTGCCAAATACCATTTGATCCGCCAGTGCGAACAACCCAACTCAATGGCCTTGTCCAGCTCAGTGTAAGCCTGGTTTAACAGACCGTTTTGGAGGTAGACCAGGCCGGCCCAGAATCGAAGATAACGGTCATCTGGATAATAATCGCGGTAGGTGAGGATCCCGCCTTCGAGTAATTGTGATGTCGAGTGGGCGATCTCATGGTCCGCGGCGAACAGAGCGGTGATGTCAGTTCCCACCATGCTTTGCTCAAACACCGACTTGCTGGGTCCGAGGAATGCCATCAAGGCTGCCGCGCCTCGATCGGCATCTGAAATTCCTTCAAGTGTTGCCCCATCCGGCCAGCGGCGCATTCGCTTCGGCGCTCGCATAAGCTCGCTATACGTACGGTTGAACTTGTTCGCAGCATTCTCAGCGCCGAAGATTTGGCGTGCATAGGCCTGTGCGTTGCGGCCGAGCCGCTGCCGTTCCTGGGGGTGGTGATAAAGGAACTCGACGGCCCGACGGTATTCGCACTGATTGGTCGCCACAAGGCCGGTGAATTGATCGATCACGAGATCGCGAATTCCCCCATAAGGGAACACCACCGGGGGCACCCCGGCATACATGATTTCTTGCAGATTCAGTTCACCGGACGCATAGGTATCTTCACAGACTGGATAGCCATAAATGTCGAAAGTCTCGATCTCAGGACCGATATCATCCACGTAGCCACGAAAGATAAACCGTTCCTCGACGCCCAACCTTCGCACTTGCTCTCGAAGGGTATCCTCAACGCCCGTGCCGCAGACGATAAACTGGATATCCGGCACTTTGATTCCCGCGCTCATGGCAACGAAGTCTGCATGGAGTTTTTTGAATTCGAGTAACCCGATGTATCCAACCGTGAATCGATTGGTGCGTCTTGGTTTCAGATTCTCCAGCCGCGCAAAATCCGCAGCATCGTAGATCATGTCGGTCTTGATTGCGGCGCTGTTCGCAGGAGAGGCGCTGAAAGGCATCGGCCTGATAACAGTGAGGGCTGGACGCCAGGACAAAGTCGCTGAATTCGATGAGCTGCGGCGGAATCAGCTGCGGCGGGTGATGACCGCCGACGTGTACCCAGCTAAGCAGTCGCATGGCCGGGAGATCGCTCCGTAGGAACACGTCGAGTTGCGGCATGTTCCACCACTCGACCTGGATGATATCGTAGGCGGGCAAGAGCCGTCTTAGCGCGTCAAAATCCCATCCAGCCAGGACTTCGAGCCCTTCTCTGCGGACAAATGTTGTTACCGCGTCTTCCGGAGGCATCAGGAAAGCGACATGATGCCGAAAGTCGCCCTGCGCGGCCGAATACTTGGCGGCCGCGACCATCGCCCGTACGCCGCCGCCGAGTGTTGCCGAACAGACCACGTGCAGAACATCGACCGTCATTGTCGCAAATACCGAGGGTGAGATCGGACCGCGTTATAACTCAAGTTGCACGATACGACTGGTCGCGTCCGGATCGAACAGATGTTCAAAATCGATGTAGCGATTCTTGTAACACCAGCTGCATTCGTGAAAATAAGCCGCAGACGGCTCCCGGCTCGTCACGTGCTCGCGTCGGAGTTCGGTCCAAGCAGCCCCGTTCCAAATGCTGGCAAAGGAGGAGTCATGCAGATTGCCTAACTGGTATGGTGTGCCAGACTCACCGATCAAGTGATCACAAAAGCCAACGGCGCCATCGTAGGCGATATAGGCATAGGCCCAAGGGTGGATGCAGGTGGGAACGGTGAGCGGGTTTTCCGGCAAGGACCCCAACCGCGTCCCGGCGACCAGCTTCACGCCGACACGCTGTGCACGTTGCGCGGCCTCATGGAGCATACGGTCCACTTCGTCAGTCGCTGATTCCAGGGAAAGTTCGGGACACGAATCAGCCCTTACCGTGAACATCCGGACTTCATGGATGCCCTTCGAGGCTGCAAAGTCAATCAAATCCGGAAGGGATTCGAGTGCAGGCCGCTGAACCGTGGTGGTAAAGTACACTCGTTCCTCGTCACCATATTGCCGACGGAATCCTTGGACCAGAATATCGAGGTTGCGCGAGACGACGTCGAAACGCGCCCCACCCCGAAGCTGTGTGAACAGTTCGGGGTCGGAGGTGTCCATCGAGACCGCCACATAGCAGTCATAGGTAGCGACCGTCTCGAGCACGTTATCGCGCCGGTAGGCAAGGTTTGTGACGAATCGGATCTTGGCGCCGTGCTCCGCCACCGTGCGGATGCGCTGAGCGATATCGGGCAGAATGAGGCTCTCTCCCCAGCCTCGCAGATCGACCATTTCAGCCAATGGAAACAATTGCTGTCCAACCTCCTCGAACAGACGGTCGGACATTGATCTCTGACGGGGGATGATGTAATCGGGCCGACACATGGGACAGCGCAAATTGCATCCTTGGGTCAATTCGACCACGACATAACGCGGCCAGCTCTCCAAAGACACCTTCCCTCTAACGAACTCGTCGAGGTTCAGGGTGCGGTTTGTTTCGCGTGTCAGTGGCTGGCTATTGGGTAAACGCATTGGAAAACCCACCTAATCGGTAGACTAATGTCGGTTTTTCGGTACACGCCACCGGAATCGCCAGCCGCCGCATGTCGTGCAGAAGCTTATCGTCTTCGCCGCTATGCAGTTGCTGCTTTCCCGATGACCCCTCTTCGTTGAACTGGACGACTGAAAACAGCCGCCGGTCAAACAACCATTCTCCCATGTCGACCATACCGTAGTTGTGATCACCGACGCGAAGCATCGGGCTATCCCGGATGACGGAATCCGTCGGGTTCATGACCCCGTGTTCGCAGTATAGAGAGAACAGCTGGCTGGCCTGCGGGCCTGGAGGCAACCAGAGATAGCGATCGGGCACGATTGGCTCCCCATGCCGATTTACCAATCGCCGCCAGCTATGCACAGCGAGCAACCGCGTCTGTTCGATCAAACGCATCAGCGTTGAAAGATGTTCCTCTTCCCAGAAATTGTCATCATCCAGGAAGCAGAAGAACTGTGTGGTCACCAGTCGACTGGCGACGTTTCTCAATCTCGCCACGCGACGGTAGGGATTGCCCTCCCGACATAACTTCATGCTCTTCAGGTTACAGACGGCTGGCTTGACGTGAGTTGGGGCCTGGACATCGGCCGGTAGGCCCGGGCAGTCATCCCCAACGATCAAGAGGCGTATGGTACCCGTAAAATCTTGCCGCCCGACGCTCTCTATCGCCTGCTGCAACTCAGGGCGACCGCAAGTTACAATGACCACGGTGACATGGCAGCCCGGGATGTCTCGTGGAGGCGACGACGTCGCCTCGATACCGTCTCTCCATGCCCCACCTAGAATTTCCAGGCGGTCTCCGCGGGCAAGCTTCGAACGAGGTTTCATGGTCGCATCATGTGCCTGAAGCAGCCGCTTCAGAGTGTGATGAAGGCTGGAATGAGCCATGTGATTTGTATATGCGATAGTGGTCACCGCAGATCTTGCCTTGCCCTTCCAACCGCAGGAACTTGGCTGATTCCAAGAGATCAATACACAGGGGGAAGACGTACACGAGAAAGACCGCTCGCGGCTTCGCCCTGAGAGATTGTTCGATGGTTTTCAGGACCGTTGCGGTTATCTCTCGGTCAAAAGGGTTATAGAAATAGAATAAAGCCGGTTCCGCGGGTAATACAAACTCGGTGACATTCATACAGTGCAACTCGATGTTGCAATCTATGCCTGTTTCCGCCCTATACTTCCGAACATTTTCCTGGCTGATCTTATGAAGGCTGGGCGAAATTTCGATGCCGATAGCCCGCTTGAATCCGTGAGCGGTAGCGATCAGCAATGCTCGTCCCTTCCCGGAGCCAAAATCGATAAATGTAAATCCGTTAGAAACAGGTATCTGATTGAGGATATGTCTGAGTACCTTAATCCTTGAAGGCTGGTATCGTTTCACATGCTGTTTGATTGTCAGCGGAACGTCAAGATCATGAGCTTCAACGATGCCACATGTCTCTAATCCGTAAGTGCGATCGAACCTTCGATGTGTGTATTCGCGATAGAGACGTGTCGGCGCAATCCGTAAGGCCTGCTGCGTGAGAGTTTCCCGGACTCGCTTCAGGTCATTGACCAACCGCAGCCCTGACATGCTCCCCTTATCCGCCAATAAATTTTGCCGTAACTATCGGAAAGCTAGACCTAACAGTCTGCCGTTTTACATCAATCGGAGCTGTCGAGAATGCCCCGCGCTTCCGTCGAAGTTTTCCCCGACACACTAGCGACGAAACCAGCGAGCTCGCCCGTTGAAGGGGATATGCATGGGCATTACGTGGGCATAGTACCTGGCCGGCGCGCGTTGCCGGTGAATCGATGGGGGACTGGGGGAAATTGCGGACCGAGAATAGGACAGGCTCAGGCTAAATTACAAGGGAAACTTCGGTTCACGATCTTGCGGGCCCATGAACGAGTTGGATCGAGAGCCGGTCGTCGGTGGTGCCCATCTGCCGAGCGCATGCCGGGCCAGATCTCGCGCGAGTTTAGTTGCCAAGAAGGGAGAAGAGGACTGCGGCGAATCGATCGATTGACACAGTCGGAGTGCCGGTCCTCGGACCTCGGATTCGGGGTCGCGCACTCCCCCGCCCTCACGGAGCGGGGCCTGAGTTTGGCCATTTCACGGGCGACCTTGGAGTGCGGTAGCTTGCTCGTCGCGAATCGCGGAGCCGAGTTAATCTGTAATCCCAATCGGGAATCGGTTTATGGTCGGATCACGGTGCCGTCGCGGCGCCGCGTCGTCCCCCAGCTGTGATCGAAAGTGCGGCCCTCCGGGAAGGGAAACTTCGCGGCCAGCTTCTCGTCCACGTCGATCCCGTATCCCGGAGCTTCGTTCGCGTACATGTAGCCATTCTTCGTCTCCGGACAGCCCCGAAAAACCTCGCGCGTTTCCGGCGGAAATACGTACCCTTCGTGGATTCCGAAGTTGTAGCTCGCCAGTTCCAGCGCCAGCCCGGCCGCATGCCCCACAGGCGAGCAGTCTCCTGGTCCATGCCACGCGGTCTTCACCCCAAAGAATTCGGACAGGGCGGCCACCTTCCTTGCCATGCTTAAACCGCCAATCTGCGAGATGTGGATTCGAATGAAATCAATCAGCCGATTCGCGATCAGGGGAGCGTATTCGTGCTGGGTATTGAACAACTCTCCCATTGCCAGCGGAGTGCTGCACTGCTGGCGCAGCAGTCGAAAATGATCGTTCTCCTCCGGTGGAAACGGATCCTCGAGGAAGAACAGCTTGTATTTCTCCAGATCTTTGCACAGCTGAATCCCCTGGTAAAGAGTGACGCGTTCATGCACGTCGTGAAGGAGTTCCACTTCGTCTCCCAGCTTGCTGCGCAGATGCTCGAACAGCTTGGGAAGCATCCGCGCGTAGGCGGCGGGTTCCCAGATGGCCCTGGGATTGGTAGGGCCGACGGCCTCGTCCTGCTCGGAGGCGCCGGCCGCCCCCCTGGCACCGTAAGTCGCCAGGCCTGGAACTGAAACCTGGACGCGCACGTGCCGGTATCCGCTTTCCATCGCTTTCCGGGCGCTGTTTTCCACCTCCTGGAAATCGCGGCCGCTGGCGTGAAAATAAAGGTCGGCGCCGAAGCGGCATTTCCCGCCCAGCAGCTGGTATACCGGCATGTTGGCGCGCTTGCCCTTGATATCCCATAGCGCCATGTCGACCCCGCTCATGGCATTGAACAACACCGGCCCATTTCTCCAGTACGAGCTGACATAGGAAGACTGCCAGATGTCCTCGATTTCATCCGGGTTGCGTCCTACCAGGAAGGGCTTGAGGTACTGATCGACGGCGGTCTGAACAACATAGGCGCGTTGGGTGAACGTCGCGCAACCGAGCCCGTAAAGGCCCGGCTCGCTGGTCATCACTTTCACGACCACCAGCCGGATCCGGTTGGGCGCGGTCAGGATGGTTTTAATATCCGTGATCTTCAGAGGAGGAAGGCCTCGAGTAGAAGCCGGCTTTTCCTGGGCCCACAACTCGGCCAAAGGGCTCCGCTGAGAGAATAGACTTGCGCCTCCGATACCTGCTCCAGCCGAAAGCCACCGCAAAGCTTCGCGTCGCTCCATGACTCCTCCTTTTAGGGATTCATTGCCATCAAAAGGTGCCTGAGTATAGCCGAGAAGTGAGTTCTCGTTAAGATGCTTGTTTGGGTCCTCGCGTCCTGGTCGTTAGCGAGGCGAAACAACCCAGCCCAAAGCCGCAAGCTTTCTTGGGGACTCCGCGGGCTTCAGGTGTTAATATCCGGACGTCAGCCCCAACCAGGTTACTCGAGCGCACTAAGTGAACTGAATTTCTTGGAGCGTTAGCCATGAAATCTCTCGTGCAAGTTTGGATGATTTTGTGTTCTGTCCTGGCTTTGTCTCTGCCGGGTGAGGCTCAGGTTTTCACTTTTACCCAGGAGCAGATGGTCAAGTACACGTCGCAGAACCCGTTCGAGCGATTTGAAGACGGAAGGCCGAAGGTTCCTGAACGCCTGCTGGAGAAAGTGAAAGGGCTCACCGCGGAAGAGGTTTTCTCGGTTCTGCCGGGCGCGAAATTTCCCAACCAGTTCGAAGGCAACTGGCGCGTGCTTCATCCGGGGCGGAAGCTGGCAGGCCGCGCGGTTACCGCTCAGTTTATGCCGCTCAGACCCGACGTGGCGGGCGTCATTGAAGCCGACGCGAAGGCGCGTGGATTGATGCAGAGCTCAAACCAGCGCGTGATCGACATGCTGCAGCCGGACGATGTCGTGGTGGTCGACCTCTTCGGAAAGGTCGAGAACGGCACCTTCATCGGGGATAATCTCGCTGCCGCAATCTTCGCCGCCACCAAAACCGGGTTCGTCATCGATGGATCAATCCGCGACCTGGAAGGAATTTACCCGCTGGAAATGGCCGGATATTTCCGGGGGGTTCACCCGTCGGCGATCGGTAATGTCATGCTGACCGGAGTGAATGTTCCCATCAGGATCGGCAACGCTACCGTTATGCCGGGCGACGTCGTGTTTGGGGACCGGGAAGGAGTCTATTTCATTCCGCCCCACCTGGTGGAGGATGTAGTGAAGCGCGCGGAAACGACTCAGATCAAAGACGAGTGGACCAAGGAGAAGATGCTCACAGGCAAGTACAAATCGAGCGACCTCTATCCGAGTCCTAAAGATCCGGCCTTGAAGAAAGAGTACGAGGAATACCTCAAGAAAAAGCGGGGCGGGGATAAATAGCCGAAGCCGCGACCCTAAGCGGCTAATTCACTCCCAGTCTTCGGCAGCGCGCGAGGGGCGGGATGGGCAGTTATCCACAGGCTGGGGCGGGGGTTTCTTGTCATCCATTACGACCTTCCTTGCGATCTGAGCAGGTCGTCCACTTCCGCATAGCCTGATGGGAAAAGGACTCCGCTCACCGACGCTCCTGCACGGAGCAGCGCCTGAACGGATTCGGGCGAACGCCTCTCAGTCCAATACGAATCCACGCACGCACGTACGGCAAGAGCCAAAGGGGTTCGCCCTTTGCCGTCCGGCATGTCGACCGGCGCTCCGCGTTCGATGAGCAGTTTCACGGTCGCGTGGCTTGCTCGCCAGGCCGCAACGTGCAGTGCCGGAAGCGTGCCCGCTGTCGAGTGGAACACATGCGGCCTCGATGAAGGCCGCCAGCGGATCGCCGATGTTGATCATTTGGCTCCCACACGGTGAATACCCAAGCAAGACCGCACAGCTTAAGAAAGTAGCGCCCATGCTCAATCGAGGGGATGTCTCGACCGTGCGCCGACCAGTTCTTTTTCGTTGGTCAGATCGAGACGCAGCGGAGTCATCGACACGTAACCCTGGTCAACCGCCCAGCGGTCAGTACCCTCCTCCGTCTGCTCGATCGTGATGATACTGAACCAAAAGTGCTTCCGGCCCAGCGGGTCTTCACCCGGCACAACCTTGCCATCGTAGTGCCTGACCGATTGGCGCGTCCAGCGCAAGCCGTTCGGCGGTTCATCGGGAAAGTTTACGTTGACCAGCGTCAGCTGGTTATCTTCCAGGAGGAGCCGAAGAACCCGTTCCACGTGTGGCTTCAAAATATCAAAGTTCGGCTCGTCGCGCGTGATTTCGAGACTGAGAGCGATCCCGCGCAATCCTAGCAGGACGCCCTGCTTGGCTGCGGCCAGGGTGCCTGAATGCCACATCGAGTTCCCCAGGTTGCTGCCTAAATTAATCCCCGAAAGCACGACGTCCACTTTGTCCCAGTGATAAGCTCCCAGGGCCACGCAGTCTGCGGGCGTGCCATTGACTCGATAAGCTTCAAAATTCCCGATCCGTGTGCGCTTGTAAGAGAGCGGGCGCGAGGCGGTGATGGCGTGGCCAGTGGAAGACTGCTCGACGTCGGGCGCAACGACCCGCACGTCGCCCAGCTTTGCAGCCACCTCTGCCAACGCCGAGAGTCCGGGGCTATAGATTCCATCGTCATTGGAAATAAGTATGCGCATGATCCAATCTTCCTATAATGAAAATGAATCTTTCTATTGTCAGGCACTGATACGATTACCATATTTTATGGAGTATCAAGCTCCCTGCCCAAGAGGAAACCATGAGAGTGACATTAATACATAACCCGGACGCCGGGGACGACGAACAGCCTGCCGGCGACAGACTCGTTAGACTCATTCGCAGCAAGGGACATGATGTGATTTATCGGTCATCGAAAGACAACGATTGGGATAACGCGTTGAAAGAATCGAGCGATATCGTGGCGGCGGCCGGGGGCGACGGCCTGGTCGGCAAAGTTGCCAAGCGTCTGGTCGGGAGGCGCACTCCGATCGCCCTTCTACCAATGGGCACCGCCAACAACGTGGCCAAGACCCTGGGACTCATGGACAAGCCGCTTGAGGAACTGATCACGGGATGGACTTCAGCACGACGAAAAAAGTTTGACGTCGGTGTGGCGAGCGGGCCATGGGGCTCAAAATGCATGATCGAAGGCCTGGGCCTCGGTCTGTTCACAGAAACGATGGACTGTCTCCATGCGACAGACAAGATTGATCTTGCACACGCAGGCGATGCCGATGAGGAGATTCGTTCAGTTCTGGAAATCCTGAGGGATCGGTTGCAAAGCTGTCCCGTAAAAACTTGCAAGCTCAGGCTCGACGATCAAGATCTGTCGGGCGAGTACGTCTTGCTGGAAGTGATGAACATCAGATGTGTGGGGCCGAACCTTTGCCTTGCGCCGGACGCAGATCCCGGCGACGGCTTGCTCGACGTTGTTGTCGTATCGAAAGGGGAGGAGCATAGACTGAGCCGGTATCTATCGGATTGCATAGCAGGGAAGCCCTCTTCGCCGGAGCTGTTCGTGCACAGAGGACGGCATGTGCAGATCGAGTGGGAAGGCTCCGTGATCCACATCGATGATAAAGTGTGGCCGGACGACGGCACGCCCGCTCCTGCCTCGTCGGCCACTATCGACGTTGAACTTGGATCCGACTCTCTTCAGTTCCTCGTAGCCCCTGATGCGTGACAGAACGTGACCATCGCGGCGGGTTTTGTTCGTGGAATAGCAAATCCAAGGCAGCCGCCTGCGGCCAAGCCGGGGTCGGCGCGGCTTATCGCCCTGAACTATTGCCGGTCTTGGGATCCTTGACGTCGTAGCACCACAGCGTGCCGAGGTCGCGGATATATAGCCGGCCGTCAGCCACCACCGGATAGGCCCAAGCCATTTCCCGCGGGCTATGTTTCGGCTGGTCCGGCGGCGTGAAGCGACCCTTTTCCCGGTATGCATCGGGCGTGGCCTCGACCAGCGCCACGTCGCCGTTCTCGCCATGCACGTACAGACGGCCCTCGGCGTACAATACCGCTCCCGGGCCGACGCTTTCGGCCTGCCAGCGGATCTTGCCGGTGGCAAACTCGGCCGCTACCATCCCCTTCGCATTGGTGCCGTACAGGTATTCGCCCAGCAGCACCTGCCCGCCGAGAGTGTGAGGCACGTCGCGCTCGAAATAGACTTCCTCGGCGGCCACTCCCTCGTCCGTAGCGGTCAGCTGGACCAGCCCACCCCCGAAGCGCCGGGCATTGGCGCTGTAGACATAACTGTCTCGGGCGACTGGAGTGGGTATGTTGGCTGGACCCTTGCTCGTCTGCTCGTAACGCCAGAGGAATTGGCCCGTCTTCGCGTCCACCCCCACGACGCCCTTGCCCAGGAACTGGACATACTGTTTGCGACCTGCGGCTTCGACCACGATGGCCGAGGCATAGCCCGCCGGATCGCCGCCCGGCACGGCGGACTTCCAGATCACCGAGCCGGTTTTCTTGTTGAGCGCTACTATCGTCGCCTGGCTGCCGCCGGGCGTCACGACCACAACGTCTCCGTCGATCAACGGCGACTCGGCATAAGCCCAAGTACCGGGCTGGCCGCCGAAGTCGGCGCGGAGACTCTTCTGCCATCGCATTTTGCCCGTCG
Source organism: uncultured Acidobacteriota bacterium (assembly GCA_963827655.1). GTDB lineage: Bacteria > Acidobacteriota > UBA6911 > UBA6911 > UBA6911 > CAWHCF01. The sequence goes on along the minus strand of CAWHCF010000006.1, from coordinate 179,236 downwards.
ACGTCTCCAGGCAGGCAAGGTCGCCATCGGAGCTGAGGGCGTAGAGCAGATCGCCGTCCACGGTCGGCGTGGACCGTGACATCGGGTACGGCGGCTGCTGATCGGGGTTCCCGACCTTACCCAGCCGCGTCGACCACACCTGCTTGCCGTCCTGCACCGACAGGGCGTGCACGAATTCGTTATCCACGCCCCGGCTGCTCAGCAGGTAGAGGCGCGCGCCAACCACAGCGGGCGTCGCGTAGCCTTCGCCGATGTCCTTGAGCTGCCAGAGGAGCTTTGGCCCCGCGCCGGGCCACTCCTTCAGCAGCCCGGTCTCCTGCGAGACGCCGTTGCGCCGCGGCCCACGCCACTGGGGCCAATCGGCGGCGGCGCCTGCCAGAGAGAAGAGAACGGAGCCGGCTGCGAAGAGGAAAAACCACCGTGTTTTCATGCCGCACCTCCTGGGACACAAGGTGTGCGAAAGCCTAACGGGTTCCGAGCAAGGAGTCAAAGCGGAAATCCCGACCGGGGCGCGATGCATGCTAACCAGAGTCGTCTAACCAGTATTTCGCGAGGAGAGTTCGTGCCCCACTGGAGAGCCGCCCTGCGCTCGGTTGTCCGCAGGCCCCTGTTTACCCTGACTGCCGTCGCCGTTCTGGCGTTCGGGATTGGTGCCAATTGCCTTTCGTTCGATTCTCTTCGAGATTGCGCCGGCAGACATGCTGGTGTTTTCGTGCGTCTGCGGGTTGCTCGTTGCCGTGGCCCTGGCTGGCGGGCCGCCAGAATCGACCCGATGCAGGCGCTACGGAGTGAGTAGAGTTTCTCGTGGCCAGTGATCGCGAGTCACGGTTCCGCTTTTATCAGTCCGCGGCGGCACGCGGCTTTTCCTTCGGCGATAGTCCGTTCGAGCAGACTCGTGTTCTGTGGATTCGCCTGGCGGGATTCGTGATGGAGATGGTATTGAATCGCTCGGTGCGTCACCCATTTGAATCTTGCGCCTTCAAGGCGAAGGCGATATTCAAGCTCGATATCCTCGCCGCCGTAGCCCGCGAAATCCTCGTTAAAGCCGTTGATTTTTTCGATCAACGATTTGTCGAGCGAGAAATTGCATCCAACCAGGGTAGGTTTTTTACGATAAATCAAACTGTGAATCCGATCGCTTTTCAGCGGAATGGCTTCGTCCCAGTGGGTGCTGCGTCCCAGAAGCCCATCGATCATCTTGTCCAGGGTTAACCGTTCATATCGTCCGTTCAGAACGTCAGAAGCTGTGAGCCGGGCCGACATCTCCGGGCCAAGCATCACCCGCCTTCCACACAGAACCGTTCGAGGAGCCCGGTGCTCGAAGTGTGCCCGGACAAAGTCATGGTGAGGAACGCAGTCCCCATCGGAAAGAATCAAGTATTCTGTCGAAGCGGCTCTGATGGCCGAGTTGAGTATCCTGGTCTTGCGGAATCCCTCGTCGGGCTGATAGACGTGTTCCAGAGGAAAAGGTGAGCCGGGAATAAAGCGGCTGAGAAGGTCTTTGACCTCGGGTCCGGACCCATCATCCGCGACAATCACCTCGAATGAGTGGTAGGACTGCCGAGAGAAACCCGCGAGCACCAGCTCGAGGTAACGCACGGCGTTGTACACCGGGATGATGATCGTAGTCGTCAGGTTCATCAAAGCGGTATGCAACAGGCAGTAGACATTAGGCAGTAAGGCTGTACTGCTTACTGCCTAATGCTGGTAATCAACTCCACAGCCGGTCGTTGGAACGCTCTTTGTCCCAGTCGCTGGTCGGTTCGAAGTACCCCGGTTCCCTCAAGTGTTGCTTGATCACTTCCGCATTCAGTTCGATTCCGAGGCCTGGCACTTCCGGCACCAGGGCAAAGCCGTCTTTCACGATTGGTTTGGGAATTCCGGTCACCATGTCTTCCCACCAGGGCACTTCGATGGAATGGTGCTCCAGGCAAAGAAAGTTCTCGGTTGCCGCGGCGCAATGGACATTGGCCATGAACGAGACCGGAGTTCCCGCGAAATGCATGGCCATGGGAACGCCGCCTTCCATCGCCATATCTCCGATCTTCTTGGTCTCGAGAATGCCGCCCGAGCTGGCCAGGTCGGGATGAATCATGTCCACGGCCTTGGCGTCCACCAGCTTGGCAAACTCTTCCTTCAGGTAGATGTCTTCGCCGGTTAGAATCGGGACCTCCACGGAATCGGTGATCTTCTTCAACAGCTCCGTGAACTGCCACGGGATCATGTCTTCCATCCAGGCAAGCTGGTGTTTTTCCATCGCCCGGGCTAGCCGGATGCAGCTGTTGACCCCGATATGGCCATAGTGATCGGACGCCAGTGGAATCTCCATTCCGATGACCTCGCGTATGGCCGCGATATAGTCGGAAAGCATCGCTATTCCTTTGTCGGTGATTTCAATGCCTGTGAAAGGATGCATGGTCCTGTTGCGCCCGGCGTATTCCTGGCGCAGAGGCATGGCGAGGGTTCCGGGTTTATCACGCAGAAGGTTGATGCCAAAGTCGACTTTCAGAAAAGTGAGACCCTTGTCCATGCGTGCCTTGAGGCGCCGACCTTGTTCCGCGCCGTTGGGGGTTTCGGTCGTATCGGCATACAAGCGAATACTATCGCGGAACTTTCCTCCCAGCATCTGGTAGACCGGAACACCGTAGGCCTTTCCAGCCAGGTCCCAGCAAGCCATTTCGACCGCGCAAACGCCGCCGGCTTGCCGGGCGTGGTGGCCGAACTGTTTGATCTTGCGAAAGATTTTGTCGACATTGCAGGGGTTTTCTCCCAGAACGCGACTCTTCAGCATCAAAGCGTAAGTCTTGCTCGCGCCATCGCGCACCTCTCCATAGCCTGAGATTCCCTGGTTGGTGTCGATACGGATGATGGGGCAGGTCATGGGCGCGCCCCCAACTACGGCAACTCGCAAATCGGTGATTTTCAACTGCGAAGGAGTGGAGTTCCGGTTTACGTTTTGCACGGCTCCTTCTAGATCGGCGTCGGAGAGAAGACTCGCCGCCCCGGCCCCTGCAGCCATTCCCAATGACTTGAAGAAGGAACGTCTTCCAATCAAACTCTGAACCGAACTTTTCATCGAGATCCTCCCCGGAAGTTTCGTTTATGGTCGCGATTCTAGCCCAAGACGGAACTCAGCGCAAAGACGGGAAAAGGCTGGCAGGGAAGTTGCTATCCGGGAGTTTGCGCCGGTGCTATATGCCTGCGGGTTTCGGATAGACGGCGGCGGAGTTTTGCGGTTTCATTCTGGTGGCACCAGATGCACAAGGTTCTCAGGTTTTCCAGGGAGCATTCTCCACCCCCTTCGGCTACCGGCACAATATGGTCGGCATCCCAGAGGTTCTCGCGCCCACTGGGTATATCGAGCCGGCGGCGCAGCTGGCGCCGCTTATGCGGAGGCAGTGAGCGAAATCTGCCGTAAATCTCCATCGTGTCCAGAGCGCATAGACTGCAGATCCCACGATCCCGAGCAAAGACCTGTTCTCTCAGATATCCCGGATCGGTCCGAAGACGCCATTCGTGAACGCAGGTGTCGCAACAGAATGTACGACGTCCGCTAGGGACTTCAGTCCGGCACCAGCGGCAGATGCCGCGGCCATTGGGTCCGCGCTCGGCGGTACGCCGGATCCAGCCCCCTTCTTTTGCTACGGTTGGTGCTCATAGCAGCAGTCAGCAGTCAGCAATCAGCTGTCAGCTTTCAGTAGTCAACGGGCAGCGCGGCATTTGCTGATAGCTGAAGGCTGATAGCTGTAAGCTTTTAAGCCTGCGCGCGATTTTCGTATACCTCCGGGTTGACGCAGGTAGGCAATTTTTCGCCTCGCAACCCGGCAATCACATTGGCAGCCGCCATCTCGGCCATTCTGGCGCGCGTGGCGATCGAGGCGCTGGCGATGTGAGGAACCACGATGCAATTGGGAAGCTTCAGAAGGGGCGAGTCCATCGGTATCGGCTCAGGCTCGGTTACATCAAGCGCCGCCGCCCGAATTTTCCCGGCCGCCAGTGCCTCGTACAAGGCGTCAGGATCAACGATCGGACCCCGGGCCGTATTGATCAAGACAGCGCCTGGTTTCATCCGTGAAAGCGCATCGGCGTTGATCAGGTGACGCGTCGCTTCGTTAAGGTCGGTATGTACGGAGACAAAGTCTGCCTGCCTGAAGATAGTATCGAGGTCCGCGTAGACCACGCCCATTGAGCTCTCGAGGTCTTCGCGGCGGTAGACATCGTAGTACAGGATGCGCATGTCAAATCCGCGGGCGCGCCGGGCCATACTTTGGCCGATGCGGCCGAATCCAAGGATCCCCAGGGTGGCGTGGTGGATGTCTGGTCCGGTCAGGAGCTTGGGTCCCCAGGTCTTCCAGCGTCCTGCGCGCACGTAGTCGACGCCTTCGACGATGCGACGCGCCGTTGCCATCAACAATGTGAACGCAAGATCGGCCGTTGTTTCGGTGAGAACTCCGGGAGTATTCCCGACCGGAATGCGGCGGGCCGTGGCTGCCGCGACGTCAACGTTGTCAAACCCTACCGCATAATTTGAGATCACCCGCAAACCAGGATTGGCGTCCATTAATTCGCCGTCAATCTTATCGGTGAGCAGCGACAGAAGTCCTTCCGCCTGTCGCACCTCTTTCAAGAGAACTTCGCGGGGTGGTGGAAGATCCCCCTGCCAGACCTCGGTGTCGGCGGCCTCGCGCAGCATGACCAACCCCTCATCAGGTATGATTCGGGTCACGAATACTTTGGGCTTCATGGTGAACCTCCCGATAGTGGATTTTGGATCGCAAACCGTCCATTCGGGAAATCGGCAATCGATCTTATATCCGCAATCCCAACTCCCTGCGCATCAGCTTCACGCCGTCGACCATGTTCTTCAACTTGAGCCGCGCGGCCCAGCGCGCGGTCTGACTTAAGCCGCAGTCGGGGGCGAACGAGAGGCGGTCCGGCGGCGCATGCTCGAGACATCGTCGTACTCTTCTGGCTACCTCGTCAACACTTTCAATGTAATAGCTCTTCACATCAATGATTCCAACGGCCACATCCATTCTTTTCGCAATTCCCCCGATGAGCTCGATCTCCGCGAATTCACGGCTTGCCATCTCCAGGTGGATTTCATCCACTCTCATATCGAGAAAAGCCGGAAACATGGGAGCATACCGGCGGGGCCCCACAGCCCGTCCTTTGTAATTCCCGAAGCAGAGATGGGTCGAGAGGCGGCACTTGCCCGCGACCGTCTCGATCGTTCGATTGAAAATGTCTACCAGGCGCCCTGGATCCTCGCGATGGGCATAGCAGCTCATGGAGGGCTCATCGACGGTAATCTCGCGGCACCCAGCCTTTACCAGCGCCTCCAGTTCGGCGCGGACTATGGGGAGCAGCGCTTCAGTCAGAGCGTAGCGATCCTGGTAGCGGACATTTGGCACCAGCCTGCCGCTCAAGGTATAGGGACCGGGCACGCTGGCTTTGAGCTCCGGGCCCGGAGGAGCCAGACGCTTCAAGCGCCGAAATTCTTCGACCGTGCCGAGACCCTTAGGCGCGCGCAACTCACCAACGACTGCGTGCCGGCCGCGCTGGTCGTGCGCGGGCGGTCCAAAAGTCCGGATCGGCGCAGACTCCAACTCAATTCCTTCCAGGGACCCGTAAAATGAGAGGTTGAAATCCAAGCGTCCCTGTTCTCCATCTGTGATGACATCGAGGCCCGCCGCCAGCTGATCGTGCAGGACCACGATAACAGCGTCTTCGCGCAGTTCCTCGAGGTCGGAAGCGCCGAATTTTTCGCGATTCTGATATGCGAACTCAAGCCACCCCGGGAAGGGATAACTTCCAATCACAGTAGTTCTCATTCCTTTGAATCCATCGTGAGGCTGTTTGCGTCCTGGCGTCTTCGCGGTAGATGGGCTAAGTGCTGACGGACCAGCCTGCGTCTACCGTCAAAACGTCGCCGGTTATGGCGCCGGAGTCGTCGCTTAACAGGAATATCGCGGCGCGAGCGACGCTCTCGGGTTCGATCAATCCTTCACAAATGGGCTGCTTGGTCTTCATGAAATCCATGATGCGGTCGTCTTCTTGAGCGCGCAGGCTCATACGCGTGCGAACAAGTCCTGGGGCAATAACGTTAACCCGAATCCCGAACGGCGCATAATAAGAGGCCATGGCCTTGCTGAGCGCGATAATGGCTCCCTTGCTGGCCGCGTAGGCGTGAGTGGAAAAATGCCTGGATTCCGGTGAGAAAGCCAGGACACTCGCCATGTTCAGGATAGTTCCCCTGTCCCTGCCGTCGCTCTTGGGCTGGGCCAGCCAGTAACCGATCAGCGCACGGGAAAGCATGAACATGCTCGTCACGTTGGTCGCCAGAGTGATGTCCCACCCCTCGTTGCTGCATTCGTGAACCGGCCCGTCGCCGTATTTTCTCCCGCTGATTCCTGCGACATTGAAAAGCGCGTCAACACGCGAGAATCGCGAGAGGCAGCGTTCCAAAACTTTCTCGGCGGAAGCGGCGAGCGCAAGGTCCGCAACGAGATAATCAGACAAGCCGCCCTCGGCGCCGAGCTGGTCTACGAGCGCAGAACACGATTCGGGACAGTTACTCGAAATAAAAACGCGGGCGCCCTCGCGAATCGCAAGCTGGGCGGTCGCTGCGGCAATGCCCGTTGAACCGGTAATCAAGCAAACCTTATTCTGGAGCTTTCCGGTCATCGCACTTACCTAACGGTATAAACGATCACGACATCACGCCAAGACGCGAAAGAAACACTAAGGGCTCGCGCAGAAATAACTTCACATTCTGGCGCGAGAGTCGGTGGTCAATCATGAACCGGTTTCTGTTCGCTAAGCACGCTGAGGATCGCGCCCCTTCGGGCTGCGGCCCGCAGGCCCGCTGGCTTTGTTGCTCGCTCCTCACGTACCGCACCGGGTACGCATCGTCGCTCGCGCCTCGCCAGCGGGCCTGGGGGCCTGCAGCAGAATGCGAACTTATTTCTGCACGAACCCTAAGCGTCACGCGTCATTCGTCCATCTTCACCCAGGTGCGCGATCGAATCGATTCATAGCCGGCGTCGAGGACGCGGTTTACGATATATCCATCCTCGTAGGTTTCGCGCGGGGTTTTGCCCTCCCTTACGCATTCGACAAAGTGCTTCATTTCGGCCTGGTATCCGTAAGCGAAGGCTTCTTCAGGCAAGGGTCTGGTCCATCCGAAATCGAGATCGGCCTTCTCCACCACATAACCGGCGGTCTTCCTGGTGAACGATACAATCGGCGTCTGCCGCGTGACATCGGTGAAGATGGAACCTTCGGTTCCATGCACTTCATTACGCAGGTCAAGGCCGCCCAGAGTCGACCAGGAAAGCTCACAATGCGCAATCCCGCGGCTGGCGAAGCGCAGGACGAGAAGCGCGTTGTCCTCGCCCCTGGTTCTGTCGTGGTGGACCAGGTTATCTCCCCATGCCATGACTTCAACAATCGGGTCTTCTTTCCCGAAAAAGTAACGGGCGGCCTCGATACAATGGCACCCGAGATCGTGCATTGCGCCTCCGCCGGTCTTAGTGATGTCCCAGAAGTGCGCGCTGTGGGGACCGCTGTGGGATTCTCTGGAACGCACCCAGATAACTCGACCGACGCCTCCGCTCTCGACTACTTCGCGCGCCTTCACCACCGCCGGCGCAAACACTTCGGTTTCGGCATAGCCGTGAAGAGCGCCTGACTTCCGGACCGCGTCGAGCATAGTCTTGGCTTCGCCACTGCTGCGCGCCAGCGGCTTGGTGCAGACCTGGTTCCGCCGGTTAGCGGCCAGGGTCAGTGCTGCCGGCAGATGCTCTTCGTTAGGAAGCGCGATCAGATAGAGATCTATGTCAGTCCGACCGATGACCTGCCCGAGATTGCTGGAGAACTCGGGAATTTTCCATCGAGCCGCGAAGTTCTCGGCACGCTCCTTTGAGCGCGAATAGTTCACGCCAACGCGCTGGCCCGCGACGTTGGCAAGCCCTTGCATATAGAATTCCGCTACGAATCCCGATCCTAGCATCGCGATGTTGATTGTCTTCATAGGTCCTTTGCTTTTCCTGTCATCTCAGCCTCCTGGCGGTCGATCTTGTCACTCGTAAAGATGGGCAAGACTCTTCCGGTAAGCCTCGTAAAACCGCTCGAGTTGTTTCTCGGCGCTGATGTTGCCCTGAAACTGATGGCTGGGTAAGAGCACCGGCTGACGGCCGAGCTCAAGAAGGCGTTCGGCTACCTCGCAGCGGAGCATGTTGATGATCATTGCGCCCGTAACGGTGGAGGCTGGCCCGGTGCGCCAGTCCAGGCCTGACAGCTCGACAACGCAATCGCCCGGCGGGCACTGATTGTCGAGGACCACGTCGGCAACATCCATCAGTTTTTGACCGGAAGAATGGGAGGCATCCGCCGCCTGGGAGTGCGCGCGTGAAGTAATCGCAATCACCGGAAGCTTGCGGCGCTTGGCTCCCAGAGCCATCTCGACGATGATCGGACGAATCCCGCTGGTAGAGATGATGATGAAGGCATCATTCGGTCCGAATTTGAATCCCTTCAGGATTTCTTCCGCGTAGCCTTCGTATTTCTCGAGGTACAACGGCGGTCTCAGGCCGTTCGCGCCCACGATGGAAAAATGGGTCGAAAGCGCCATTTCCACCAGGGCGACGAAGCCGGGGAAGCATCCCTGGCGCGGGGTCATTTCTTCGCACAGCATTCGGGAGTGTCCGGCTCCGAAAAGAAAAACCAGTCCCTCTCTGGCGATACAGCCGGCGCAGATATCGGCTGCTTTCTCGATCGCGGACACTTGCGTTTCCCGGATGCGCTCCAGGAGCGCCATGGTTCGCTCGAAGTAGATTGATGATGCGCTCATGAGGATTCCTCTTGACCGTCAGGACGCGACACCGCCGGGGCAAACGTCAGCGGGCCGGCACCAGGCGATTCGAACTCGAGTAGATTCCAATCCAATGATTGCTGAACTCCATGTGGCTGATGGCTTGAACCCGGGGCATGTGGCAGCCGACGCAACCCGATGCGGAGCAGTTGGCGGCGGGCGGGAATTGTGCCGGATTGTGGCATCGGGCGCATATATCGGAATAGAATTTTGGCTCCGCGCGCCGGACGTCCGAATGCGAGTCGTGACACGTAAGGCATGAAATCTTTCCGTCGCTCCGCAGAAAACAGCGACTCTGGCTTAACCCGACAGGCTGAAAACGCGCATTTGCCGGATCCTTCCAGTTTACCTGCTTCGCATCCGCGGGCGGCTCACGGTGGCAACCTCCGCAAAGCCTGAGAACTTCGGTGGCGGTGGATCGCCCGGGGTTGCGGATTTGCCGCCTTGCTTCTTGCCAGTCTTCTCGCTTGGCTGCCTCGAGATGCAACAACCCGGCGCCATGGCACGCCTCGCAACGTACCCCCAGCTCTCCAACGCGAATGTCGTCGGCGCCGGGGGGATCAACGCTTCCGGTAGTATGGCACGAAAGGCAGCGAAACGCTTCGTCCCGGCTGTTGGGCTGCCCGGCCGCTTCGGCAAGAGTTTGGAATGGGCGATCTCCCTGGCCAGGGGTGAAGTCGAGACGGCCGGTATGCGAATAGTAGGTGAGAAGGTACTCCAGATACTTTTCCTTCCCGAGCCTGGCGACGAAGGTCACTCCGTGAACTCCGGCTCCCAGCGCCCATTGCGCCGGGATTCGCAGTTCGCGCACGCCATCCGAAACAGAAATCTCAAACGGATCGCGTTCCCAAAGAAACAGGAAGCGAAATCCCGAGAGTCGCGCGGCTTCGTTTTTGAATCGGTCAAATAACGGATGCTCCCTGGGAGAATAGGCAGCCCTGGCCATGTTGCTGGCAAGTTGTTTGTCGGCCTGGCTCTTGTGACAGGGGACGCAGCTGGCGGCGCCTACGAACTTGTTCTCGTTGTCTGCAGCCATCCTGGGCTCGACGGCCGGGTTGGAGCGCTCATCGGTCGAAAGCTGAGGCCGATTGACGATGGCAAAACCTGCAAGCGGCAGCAGGATGATTACGGGCAGGAGGCGGGGCATGAAGGCCTAAGGATTGACGATTGACGATTGACGATTGACGATTGCAAAAACAGCAAGCGGCGGCGAATGAGGTGTAGCGCGATTGGTGTGAGTAAGAGGCGATGCATCGCGAAGTACGACCGATCGATGATTAACGAAGACCCACGACCCTTATGGTGCAATCGTCAATTCTTGTTCACTCGGGCGCGGAGCTGGGCTTCGACCGAGCGCAGCCTTTCGGCGTCCGGGGCATTGGGTGCGGCCGCGAGGTACACCTGAAGTTCGGTGACGGCTTCCTGAAGGCGGTTTTCCTTGATGTATAGGTTCGCCAGATGGACGTGCGCGCGCACGGCCGCGTTGGCATCCAGGCGCAGCGCCTTCTGCAGAGCCGATCGCGCCGCCTCGCGCCGGTCGAGGCCGACGTTGGCGACTCCGAGGAAGAGGTATGTGGAAGTGACGGCCGGGTTGAGCGCGGCGGCGGACTCCAGGTCGGTGACGGCCTCGGCGAACTTCCCCTGCTCGAGCTTGCAGATTCCAGACCCTCGCAAGGCCAGCTCGTACTGCGGGTTCAAGAGCAACGCCGCGGCAAAGTCGCGCGCGGCATCCAGGCTCCGTCCGAGTCCGATCTTGACGTGGCCGCGCTCGGCGAGTGCCTGGAAGTAGCCCGGGTAAAGTGCGACGGCTTTGTCCAGGTCTGTGAGCGCTTCCTGAAGTTTCCGCTCGTTGCGGAGCTTGATCGCGTGTTCATAGGCTTTGAGGGCCGGTTTCGGAACGCGCTGCGCCGCCTCGCCGACGCTGATCACCGGAGCCGCGGCCTTTTCCGTACGGGAAGCGGAGCGGCTGTGCAGGTACAAGTGGACCAGCATCCTTGAAGCGAAGGACCGGCTCGTGTCGGCGTCCGCGGTATCGGAGTACTGGCTTGGGTCAGAAGGATTGACCGCGGTGACTTGATAGCTGCCCCGTGGAAGGTCGCGGATCTCGTAGCGCCCCGTGTCATCGGCGAAGTACTGGCGGTCCAGGCCTGACTGGCTCGTGATCTTGACGATGACACGGGCAGCAGGCTCGCCCGACGGGAGCCGCACAACCCCATAGATGGTGTACGACGTCGCTGGGGACTGCGCGAGAAGGGCGGCGGACGGCGAGATAGCAAGCACAAGAACTGCAACCAAATAACCCATGAGGCGGCTCGGGCCCATCGTAGCATCGTCCCTTCCCGCGTGCAAAGCCAATCGTGAATTGCGGCAACCGCCAAGACGCGAAGACCCTAAAGAAGCACGAACAACAAGAACTTTGTTTCTTTTGCTCGGTGTTTCTTCGTGTCTTTGAGTCTTAGTGGTATTTGTTAACCGGATTTTTTCAAAAGATATAGCGCAATTGGACGGCGATGGAGCCAGGACGCATATTCGGCCCTTCTCACAATCCGGTATCCCGGCTCAACACTCATCGAAATAAGGTAAATGGGCTCGTCGTACCACCAGTGGAATACGCGCTCGACGTTGCCCCGGGCCCGAAAAGTGTCGTAGTTGTGCCAGCCGTTGAATTCGAATCCTCCCGCGATGTTGAGCGAATCGACTCCCTGGGCGAGCAGCTCGTTCCCCATTTCCCACCGAATCCTGTTCCAGGCAAGATAGTCGTGGGTGGCAGTTACGGAAAAGTAAGCCAGTCCTCCCGTCAGCAAACAAGCGAGAAGCGTGGTCGCGCGCGCGGCGGTTGCGCTTCGACGATGCAAGACTGCCACAAACAGAGCCAGCGGATAAGCCGCAGCCAGCATATGCCGGTCGAAGAGTCCTCCTTCCTGCAAGTGGCTGAAGACGATCTCAAAAGCCGCAATTAGAAGGAAGGCTCCTCCTGTTACAAACAGCACGGTTCGGTCACGGCCCCCGGAGTCAGCGGCCCGTTTTCCGCCCAGCAGGCAAGACAGGGCAAGCACGGCCAATCCTCCCGCTACCGCAATCGTAACCAGGATCCAGACCGCAGGGTAAACGGGAGAGGGAATGGAAGCATAGTACGTCGGGTCGAGTGTGAGCGGGCCAAGCCCCGTGTCGTAGAGGATGTTGAGGAGAAATGGCATTCTTCCGTGATAAGCCCTGGAAGGAAAATAGTCCGGGGAAGAATATCCACGGAACCACCACAGTCCGAGACCAATGAACGACAGCGTCCCCACAAGGCTCAGGATTCTGAACGGTCTTGCGGCTTCTTTCCAGCTTGAGCGAAGAGAGGGAACCACATAGAGCAACAGCGGAAGCAACATGAAACAAACATAGAAAAGCAAACCGTACGAGTTGCCGATAACCTGCTCGGTGGTGAGCTGGCTCAACAGTTCGAATTTCCTGCGCGCGGCCGGAGTGGGGCCGCCGCGGCGAGCCAGCCACAGGTAGTAAACGGCGAGAAAGGGGACGGTCGATGCGGCAAAAAGGACGGCTCGCCACAGGGACTGGCGCCATGGTCTGCCCGGCTGTGGTAGCGACAGTCCCAGGAACAACGGGGCGATGAACAATGCCGCGATCTGGCGAATCAGCGCCGAGAATCCGAGGGCCGAAGCGCTTGCGACCAGAGACGCGATTCTGCCAGTTTCCAGGTATCGAACCATGGCGAGCAGGCCCAGTCCGGTAAAAAAGGCGAACGGGATCTCGGTCATGTAGGTGAATGACAGCGAGAATTGGATAGGATTGAAGATCCAGGCCAGTACCACGATCCAGCTCATGATCCGGTCTACGTTGAGCGCTTGAAGCGTTCGCCAGAGAATCAGCGACAGCCCGCAGGATAGAATCAGCGTCGAGAGGCGCAACACCGTGAAGCTGGGCCCGAATAACTTAGCCAGCAACCCGCCATAGAGCGCCTGGCCGAACAGGCTCGGCGCGCACCATTCGTCGACCTCGATGACATTCTCCCGCGCGAAACGGAAGGCCGAACGCGAGTAGCTCCAATCGTCGTTGAGTGGAAACTCTCCCCGGGGATCGACCAGAAAGGCCGAGATGACGTAGATCAGAATGATTGCGAGATAGACAGGGGCGGTGCGGATTGACGATTGACGATTGACGATTGACGATTTCATCCCCGTAATCGTCAATCGTCAATCATTCTCCATCGTCAATTAGATTTGGCTGTGGCGCGCTCGGCGGAGAGGCTCTTGTCTTTCGGGGTGCTCAGGTAACCGCCGATCTTATCCTTCTGCACCCAGTTGATTACCAGTTCATATCGAAGGCGATCTCGCCCGACCAGGAATTGAACGGGCTCGTTGACCGTGCGGTCCCGTTTTTCCAGCTTGCTATCATCCACAATTACACTAACGCTGTACTTGCCTTTCTTGTGGTCGGTCTTGGTAAGGACCAGTCTAATGTCTTCGACTTTCGTGAGCACGTTCTTCTTGGGAATTTCAAACTCGAAATAGTCCCGTCTCCCCCTTGCGGCGCAGGCTTGCGAGCTCGGTGGCGTTCCGCGCGACGGCCGCGCTCAGCGTTTCCTTGACATCCACGAGCTGGCGCTGAGTTCCTTCAAGATTCTGCTTCGTGCTTGCCAGGTCGGTCTTGACCGTGCCAACCTCGGTCTTGACCCCACCCACTTCAGAGCTGACCTGGCCGATTTTGCTTTCGGCTTCCTGTTTCAGGGCTTGAACCTGAGTGGTATCGGCCTTGGCCGAGATTGCTTCGCTGAGTTCCGCTTTGGATCTCTGGCTATCCGCCTGGAATTGCTGAGCTGTCCGCTTCAGTTCTGCCTTCGTGCTTCCAACCGCCTCCTGAGCTTGCGAGATCAAGCCGGAGAGCTTGGCCTGGCCCGCCTGGCCCCGGTTTTCGAGGCCCTTGATTTGCTCGCTGATAGTCGCTAGATCCGCGGCCGTTTTCTGCTGAAACCGATTGTTATCGTAGAGGATGTAGATCACGGCCCCAAGCAGCACGGTGATCACAACGATAATAGGCCACACCGGGCCAGGACCGCCGGTTGGTTTCGGCCCCGGATTACGAGCGGTCAGATAAGAATCCATCGAAGATTGGTCCATTTATAATCTCCCAGTTGAGCACAACCCAAATATGCGGCGCAAAGTCTCTCACTCGAACGCCGCCCAGACTCGATGGGTATATGATACGGAAAAAGGTGCCAAGGTTCAATTACAGTCCTTTATAGTGTCAGCGATAAGGTGTGATTCAGGCGCCAAACAGGAGTCACTGGAAAAGCAAGTTCAGTTCCGATAACATGCTGCGTGCCCGGTTTGCCGAACTACGAGTTCATTGATAACCGCAGGGGCGCGAAAACCGTGGTCGCCCGCTGCCTCATCCTTGGCTGATCCAGTGGCTACCATTCTCGAAACTGAAAAACGCCCTCTGACAACGCTTCCCCGCAACATGGGGCTGGCGCTTGCGGCCTCGGTGGTGGTCTCGAACGTCATCGGCGTTGGGATCTTCACCACATCCGGACTCCTGGCGCGCGATCTGGGCGACGCCAGGCTGCTCCTGGGCATCTGGCTGGCAGGCGGAATCCTGGCGCTGTCGGGCGCCCTCTGTTATGCGGAACTGGGCGCGACGTTCCCGCGTGCTGGCGGGGAATACGCCTATCTGCGAGAGGCTTACGGCCCGCTTCCTTCCTTCCTCAGCGGGTGGGCATCGCTCTTCGCCGGCTTCTCGGCTCCAATCGCCGCTGCAGCTGTGGGATTCACGGAATACATGAGCTTCTATTTCCCCGTGCTGAGCACACAGAGGCCGGAAGCGGCAAGCCAGGGATTTCTGCTGCCCGGACATTTTGTGAGCGCGAGCGTTATTCTCATTCTCTCGGGCGTTCACTACTGCAAAGTAAAAGTGGGCGGGCCGGTCCATGTCGGACTGACTACCTTTAAAGTCGCCATAATCGTTATCTTCATCGTCTGCGGTTTCCTTGTGGGAAAGGGAAATGTCTCTCACTTTGCTTCGACCGTGCCGATCTCGGAGTGGCCGCGGTTTGCTTCCTCCGTGGCAGGCGGGTTAATCTTCGTGATGTTCTCTTACAGTGGCTGGAACGCCGCAGCCTACATCGGCGGGGAAATTCGGAACCCGGTGCGGAATATTCCACGCTCGCTCTTTCTGGGGACGTTGCTGGTCGTGGTCCTGTATATAGCCATGAATGCCCTCTACATCTACGCTATTCCCCTCAGTGAAATGGCCAGCGTCATCCGGATTGCGGAACTGGCCAGTCTGAATCTGTTCGGCATCAATGTAGCCCCATTTCTGAATATCATCTTCATGGGAACTATTCTGGGCTCCATCAGCGCCATGATCATAGGCGGGCCACGAATCTACTACGCGATGGCGCACGATGGACTTTTCCCCAAGGCGATTGCTCGGGTCCATCCCCGCTTTGGAACGCCGGGGAATGCCATTCTTCTGCAGGCGGTCTGGTCGGTCCTGCTTGTGTTCACAGGACGCTTCGAACAACTCTTGACCTTCTCCGGTGTTGTTCTGATCCTCTTCTCGGCGATGACAGTAGCGTCGGTGTATTTCATCCGCAAGAAAATCGGGACCGAGTCTCGAGTCTATACAGGTTGGGGCTATCCCTGGACGATGTTGGTGTTTCTGGCTTTCAGCCTGTGGATTCTGGCCGTCACGTTCACGGGCCGGCCGCGAGAATCGCTTTTAGGCCTCGCGGTGATCGCTAGCGGAGTTCCGTTTTACTTTTACTGGAAGCGCAAGAGCGTAGGATTTAGGATCTAGGATTCAGGATCTAGGATTCAGGCGATCAAGTCCTAGATCCTAGATCCTAAATCCTAGATCCTGTTTACGGCACGATTCCTTTCGACTCATCAATCAAGTATTCCTTGCCTGCATCCAAGGCGCCCAGTTCCTGGACTGCGCCGGAGGGCCACACCAGCCGCACCTTTTCGGCTCGCGTCGAGCTGCCGATTCCGAATGTCTGAACCGATTCCGACTGGGAAAGATAGCTGTGCCCGCTGCGTGCAAACGCAGTCTGGGTCTTACCCCCCGCTGTCAGCTGGACCAGCGTGCCGTATCCATTCCGGTTGGACCGGGACCCGCGCAGCCGGATTCGGATGAAGCGCGACTGGCTGCCTCCATCGTTGCGAAACAGGTGCGCTGTCCCGCCGTTAGTCGTCATGAGAATGTCGAGGTCTCCGTCGCGATCGAAGTCGGCATAAGCGGAGCCGCGTCCGACATAGGGTTTGACCAGCGCGCCGCCCACGTGGGCGGTTACCTGTTGAAACTGTTTCTTGCCGAGATTGCGAAAAAGGTGAGTGGGCTGGGCGTAAGTAACTTTGCTCTGAACTTTGTTGATTTCATTTTCGACATGACCGTTGGCCACGAAAATATCCACCCACCCATCCAGGTCGAAATCAAAAAAGAAGCAGCCAAAGGCCAGTGTAAGAAGACTCTTGTGGCCGATCTCCGAAACCGGCGCCTCATCGATGAAAAACGCCTTCCCCTCGTTGTGATAGAGCGCAAGCATCTGGTTCGAGAAGTTGCCGATAACCAGGCTGGGCCGGCCGGAAAGATCATAGTCGGCCGCGTCAATCCCCATGGCTCCGCGCGCAACTCCCTCTTCGGAAAAAGCGATTCCTGAAGCGACACCGACGTCTTTGAAACTTCCGTTCTTCTGGTTCAGAAACAGGTTGTTCGGCTCGGTGTCATTGGCCACCACGATGTCGGGCCAGCCGTCGAGATCGGCGTCGGTCACGCACACGCCCAACCCTTTTTGCGAAGGGAGGAAGACGCCGGCGGTTCGCGTCATGTCCTGAAACCGGCTCCCCTTCAGGTTGCGGTACAGCCTTCCCGACACGCCTTTGTACGATTCCGGGGTGCAGTAGGATTTGGTCTTGCCGTCGAGAGTGCAGTAAATGTCAGTGGCCGCAGTCCACTCGACATAGTTGGCCACATACAGATCGAGCCAACCGTCGCGGTCGTAATCGAGCCAGGCGGCGCTGGCGCCGAAATCGGAACATCCCAGGCCCGTGGCTGCCGTGACGTCTTTGAAGATCCCTTTACCCTGGTTCTGAAAAAGACGATCGGGCCCCAGACAGGACACGTACAGATCGTCGTCTCCGTCGTTGTCGTAGTCGCCGAGCGTTGCTGCCATGGCATACATGTCCACGGCCAGGCCCGCCGCGCGCGTCACGTCCGTGAAGGTGCCGTTGCGATTGTTGCGATAGAGCGCGGGATTCGTGGCGCGGCGCTTGGGAACGCCCAGGTCGTTGCCGTTCAACAGCAAAATATCCGCCCAGCCATCGCCGTCGAAGTCGAAGAAGGCGCAACCGGAGCCCATCGTTTCGGGAAGATACTTCTTGCCGAAACCGCCCGTGAAATGCGTGAACTTGATCCCCGCCGCCGTCGTGACGTCGTTGAATGAGATGGCAGGCGCAGTCAAGACAGATGCTGTGCCGCATAGACTCAAAGACACAAGGGTCCCGACCAGAGTGGTGCGTAAGAGTCGTGGTCTTGAGCAGAGTCACTGACTTCCGCCCGGGGAAGCATTGCTGCTGGGAGTCGACTTCACCTTGGTGAGCTGGACGGAGCCCGGCGGGCGGTAACTGGGGCCCAGCGGCGGGTCCATGTTCGTGGATGCGCTGGCGCTCGTTGTTGTCTTCGGGGTTTTGTCTTCGGTAGTGGCCGGTGATTGCCTGGGAAGCCTCATCGGCCTTGAATCTTTCGTAGAGAGCCTGTTCGCGCTGCGCCTCGTCGATCTTGCCGGCGCCGCGATAGGCCAGCATGAGATTGTAATGAGCCTGCAAGTCCTCCGGATCGACCTCCAGGACGCGGCGAAGCGCGGCGACCGATTCGTCATAGCGACGCTGCAGGAACAGCACGCGGCCGATCTCATTGAGCACGGCCCGGTCGCGAGGAAACTGTGCTTCGGCTTGCCGCAAGTGAGTCAGGGCGTCATCGTACCGGCCCAGGATCTTCAAGGTCTGGCCATAGAAATAATGGCTCTTTGCCAGAGACGGCTCGAGTTTGAGTGCCTGCTGGAGCACCTCCTGGGCGCCAGCGTTGTCTCCCATCTGGATCCGGCAGCGCGCCACATTGACGAAGCCATCGGCATAGGCAGGATCCATTTCCGTCACCTTGAGAAACACAGCCTCGGCGCCTCTCAGGTCGCCCTGCAGCAGGAGCCCGATTCCATAGTCATTCCAGCGCTCCCGCACTTCTTTGCCGGCTGCCACCTTGGGGACTGGAACCGGTTGGCGGCGGTCGACTACGCGTAAGATTTTGCTGTCGCTTGCCATGACCACGATCGGCAGATTGGGGATTGCCTTGACCTCCCCGCTCACGCCCGACGTATCTCCGGTGAAGATCCAGCGGCCGCTGTCGTACCCCTTGGCCAACGGGAAAGATCCCTGAAGAGGGTCGCGCACGCCGGCAAAAGCCCACTGGGTATTCCACCAGCTGAACTTGCGATAGTTCAGCTTGGCGGTGAGCTTCACGAGCGATCCGGCGTTTTCAGGTACCCTGAGGCGGAAGTGCGCGGTATCGGCAGCACCCGGAGGAATCAGGCGAACATAGAGAACCGAACGCGCGGCCCAGGCGTTACGCTTGTTGATGTAGTTGCCCATCCCGTCGAGCAGAAAGGCGCGGTACATGTGAGCGCCTTTTTCCACGGGTCCCTTGCCATCGTCCTCGACCATGCCGCTCCAGTAAAATGCGCGGCCCGCTTCGTCCTCGGCCTTTAATTCCAGCCAGACGTCGAATGCGTCAACTGTGCCCCCCGGAAAGAAATGCCCGACGCCGCGCGTGCGCACCACGACTTCGACCCGGACGCTTTCTCCGGCTCGAACTTCGCCTTCGACCGCACCCAGCGGCGCGGTCAGCAGCGAGACATCGGTTAGTGCCGCGCCAATTCCGCCCGCCGCGCCCATCTCTTCCGGTTCTGCAAAATGAGTGGCTACGCGAAGCGACTGGGTTTTGCCGGCAGCGGGCTCTTCCGACCCGGAACCTTCGGCGACGCGGCTGATGCCGAAGATGTCGACGGTGACTTGCTTGTTCTGCAGAAACTCAATCGTTTTCCGAAGTTGGGTCTCGTCTTTATTGACGAACGGAAGGGCGGTATTTGCCGCCGGGAATCGATGGTCGTGAACTTTTCCGCCGATATTGCCGGCGTCCTTGCTTTCAACCAGGGGCATGTGGCAATCGGCGCAGCGTTTGGGTTGCGGCGGATAGTAAAAGGCTCTTGCCCCTTGACCCGAGACACCGCTGGCCTGCCAGGCATCATAGTCGTTGAAGCCGCGAAACCAGCGGTAATCGTTCACCGGTTTGTCGAGATGGACCTTGTGACAGGTCGAGCAAAACTCGGCAGTGTCCTTGCGGTGGAAGGCCTTCAAGAATGTTTTCCGGTGAGGCTCAGGATCAATCTTCACGAACAGATCATGCATACCCCGAATCAAAGGGTTTTCGCTGGTGGCAAGATGGTGCAGTGGCGGATACTGGATGACGAAGCCGCCGTTCCCCATGGAATTCTTGACCCTGGCGATGGCATGGCATGAAGTGCACCCGAGGCCGGCGTGCGCCTCCGGAGTGTTGATTTGTTCCTTGATCGGTTTGTCAAAGCGACCGTTGAAAAATACCGCGTGGTCGTGGCAGCCCGCGCACCATTTGGAGGCTTCGACTCCGGCCACATCCTGCATGTATTCGATCGACTTGCGATACCACTGATTGTTGAAGGACGAGAAGTGATGCGCGGAAGAGTTCCATTGCTCGAAGATGTCTTTGTGACAACCTGCACTGCCGCAGTTTTCGGATTTCATGAAGAAGTCGGCCGGAATGATGCTCTTGGTATTCGTCTCCGATGAGGAAGGGAAGAAAGGACTGTCCTTGCCCAGCCCTTCACCGGCCATGTCCAGAGGAGGATCGATCTGCTGTACAAAACGCTCGCTGCGATCGGGATGGGTCGTCTTCCACAAGACAATTCCGCCGAACAGCAGGACCGCGATCGCCAGGACCGATGCCAGTCCTCGCCACGACCAGAGAGTGGGTCTGGTTATCGGGAACCAGGCGCGCCAGGCCAGCAACGCGAGCGGCAAAGCGGCGAGGCCAAGCGCCGTATGGAGCAGCACCAGCCAGCGAAAATCACGAGTCCCGCCCCACCAGAGAATGGCGGCTCCGGAAAAGAGCGCGAGTGCGAAGCCGGCCAGGGCCAGGTTTGAAATGACCGGGCTGTGTTTCCGTTCACTCCAGGCCACCCGGACAAAGAGCAGGGCTACCAGGGCGCCGCCGGCCACGTGGGCGAATACGCTGCCGACGTAAAACACGTTAGGCTCGGCCGAGGCGGCAATATAGGCGCTATTCAGAATAAGAAGGCCGAGCCCCAGAAAGAGCCAGAATCGGACTCGGTCCTTCAATCGCTGCCCGTTACCACCGATGATTTCGCTCATGGTGTACCCGAGGCCTGCAGCCTGTGAAAGGCGCGCGCGTCGCGGAAGTCTGTTACGCCGGACCCATTTGATGATTTAATATCACCGTTTGTTAAAGTTCAAGCCCTATGAAAGGGGGTTTTGCCTAGCGAGAGACTACTTTCTTTTCGAGAAGATTCCTGGTGTTTCTTCGAGTCTGGGTGCCTTACACGTCGGCTCTTGTTCCGCCCCACTAACCACGAACAAGCGAAGACACGAAAATTATTGAGAGGAAAAGCCATGAAGTTCACAAGATTCGATTCCTGGCGGCCCTATACGCTTTCTGTGCTGCGGATAGTTGCTGGATTCACTTTTTCTTTGCACGGTTTTCAGAAGATCCTGGGTTGGTTCGGAGGGATGAGAGGCAGCGGCGCCACCGCTCAGCTCCTGACGTTGCCCTGGGTCGCCGGCATGCTCGAGCTCGTCGGAGGCTTGCTCATAGTCCTGGGACTATTTACCCGGCCCGTGGCTTTCCTCCTGTGCGGCGAAATGGCTGTGGCCTACTTTATGAGCCACGCGCCGCGAGGTTTCTGGCCCATTGCCAACGGTGGAGAACTTTCGGTTCTCTACTGCTTCATCTTCTTGTATTTGTTCACCGCGGGGCCCGGCCCGTGGAGCATTGACCGAAAATAAGCCGGTGTCCTTCGCGCCTTGGTGGCGAATCATGTTTGTGCGCTCTGACCGCGAAGAGGCGAGGAAACGCGAAGCTACCGCGAACGGCGTTGCACTCGGTAACGGTCTTTGACATACTTTGGGATTAGTCCTGGCCACCAGAAGGTCCTCCCCACTTCAACCGGAAATCTCTTAACTTCATTTCGGGAGGCCGCCCGCTATGTTTGAGCGAACAGGTGCTCTGGTAATCGCGCGCTCTTGCCTGGGTCGGCTCGCTTGGAATCTTTGGCATGCGGGCTATCCGAGGTGTGTTTCTTCCACCGCTCGAGGCGCGCGAGATCTTTCGTCAAATCTATGATGTCGGCTGGCGTTCGGTACCGTTGATTGCGGTGGCCGGATTCGCGGTCGGCATCGTCATGTCCATGCATACGCGGTCATCACTGGAGCGCTTCGGCGCCGAGGCCCTGATTCCCGCGGGCCTGGCCATTGCGCTGGTCAGAGAGACCGGACCTCTGGTCACCGGTCTCCTGGTTTCCGGCCGGGTTGGAGCCGGGATCGGCGCCGAACTGGGCGGAATGCGTGTCACGGAGCAGATCGATGCGATGGAGTCTCTGGCGGTCGACTCTTTCAAGACTCTCGTAGTCACAAGGGTGATTGCCTGCATGATCGCCCTTCCCATCCTCACCACCGTGATGAATTTTTCAGGAATCGGAGGCGGTTTTGTCGCCGAAAGCTTTATCGCCGACGTTTCCTTTCGCCTTTTTTTCGACCGCAGTTTTTCCAACATCCAGTTTGTAGACTATGGTCCCTGCTACGGTTAAGACGATAGTGTTCGGTTTCATTATTGCCACCGTCTCCTCTTTTCTTGGCTACAACACATCCGGTGGCGCCGAAGGGGTCGGAAGAGCCTCGACTCAAAGTGTAGTTTTCTCTTCGATCCTCCTTATTGTTACCAATGTATTTCTCGTGAAAATGATCGTTTTTCTTTTCCCTGAAATGGCTGAATGAGCCAAAACCAGTTTGCGATCCGCTTCGAACAGGTCTCAAAAACCTTCGGCGACAAACGGGTCCTGGATAAAGTTTCGTTCGAGATAGAGCGCGGCCTGTCGTTTTGCATTCTAGGACGCAGCGGCACCGGCAAGAGCGTGACACTCAAATTGATCGATGGGTTGATCAAACCCAACGAGGGAACCATCTCAGTCGAAGGCCAGCCGATTACGAATCTGGGCAGCCGCGAGCTGGTCCCGATACGCAAGAAGATGGGGTTTCTGTTCCAAAGCGGAGCGCTCTTCGATTCCATTACGGTCGGTGAAAACGTAGCCTACCCCCTGCGGCGCCACACGAAAAAGTCCGAGAATGAGATCAAGCAATGCGCGCGGGAGAAACTGGGCCTGGTTGGTATGGAGAATGACTACGATAAAATGCCCGACCAGCTTTCCGGAGGCATGCGCAAGCGAGCGGCCCTGGCACGAGCGCTGGCCCTCGACCCCTGCATTCTTCTGGTGGACGAGCCCAGCGCTGGACTCGATCCGATTACTTCCAGGGAAATCGACGAGCTGCTCCTGAATCTGAAATCCCGCGACACGACGCTGGTCGTCGTCACCCACAATATTCCCAGCGCGCGGAAGATCGGGGACGAGCTGGCGGTATTACATGATGGGCACATCATTGCCCGCGGCCGGCCCGAGGAGCTTGAACAGAGTGAAGATGAGTTAGTTCGAGAACTTTTGCAATCGACAGGTGGAGGATAAGGATGCCTTCTTCAAGGAATGCTGTTGTGGGCGCCTTTGTTATTGGCGGGTTGCTGCTGTTTGCCCTCGGGCTCTTCACGATCGGCGATCGGCGAAAGCTTTTTTCCAGGGACTTTGAAATCTGGACAGAGTTCAAGGAGCTGGGCGGGGTGCAGAATGGCGCCAAGGTAAAGGTCGGTGGCATGGACGCGGGCGAAGTAATCGAGATTCAGGTCCCGGCGCAGCCGCAGGCCAGGTTCAGAGTAAGGATGCGAGTTCTGGAAAAGCTGCATGCGGTTGTCCGCAGTGACTCGGTTGCCAGCATTCAGACGGAGGGGATCCTGGGGAATAAGTTTGTCAAAATCGACGCGGGCACTCCGGAAGCTGCCCAGGCTGCTCCGGGCAGCACCATCCCCGGTCGCGAACCTTTTGACTTCGGAGATCTGCTGCAGGAGGTTCGCGACACGATCGGGAAGGTCAGGGGACAAATGGATGATGTGTTTGCCTCCGTCCAGGACACCTCCAGACAGGCCAACGACCTGGTTGCCGCGGTCAGGGGCGACGTCGAGGCTATAGTCGAGTCAGGGAAAAAGATTACCGACGACGTCAGTCTTGTCGTTGAAGGCGTCCAGGCCGGACGCGGGATCTTCGGCAAACTCGTCAAAGACGAGGGGCTCTCGGAGAGCGCCGCCAGGACCATGAAGAGTTTCGAGAAAACGGCTGAAAACGTGCGCGAATCGTCGGGCAAGGTCACGGAGTTTGTTTCGGAATTCCAGGAGCGTCAGATCATGCACGAAGTAGAACAAACGGTGAAGAATCTTCAGCAATTGACGGCGCAGGCCAGAGACGCGATCGAAAGTTTTCAGGGAAAGGATGGCAAGGGAGAAGCGGTCACGGCCGAAATACGGCGAACGATGGCCGACGCGCGCGAAGCTATGTCGGATCTCGCCGATAACATGGAAGCGCTCAAGCACAACTGGTTTGTCCGCGGCTTCTTCAATAAGCGCGGGTTCTATGATGTGGACAATCTGACCATTGCCGAATACCGCGCAGGCAAGTTTACCCGTGGCAAAGAGAGGCAACAGGTTTGGCTCCGTAAGACCGATCTCTTTGTCAAAGACTCCCAGCAGGAAGAAGAATTGTCGGAAGAGGGCAAGAGGCGGCTTAACGAGTTTGCCGCAGATTTTCAGCGTTATCCGCCGAACAGCCTGATTATGGTCGAGGGTTACAGCGTCGAAGGATCCAAAGGCGACCAGTCTTTAGTCTCGCGCGGGCGGGCCATGCAGGTTCGAGAGTATCTGGTCAAGGCCTTCCATTTGGATCCCAACTATATCGGCGTCATGCCCATGGGCGCCCTGGCGTCGAACAGCCCGGCCGGCAGTACCTGGGACGGTGTTGCCCTGGTAGTGTTTTACGATAAGAACCAGTTGAGGAATTCTCAATTCCCGTAGCGCTGCCAAACAAATACGCCAGGACTCAAAGACACGAAGAAACACCAAGATTAATCTCGGTTACTGGGTGAGCCAGCGGACCATGTTCTTGGTCACCAGCTCTGAGGCGTCTTGCTGGACGAAATGACCGGCGGCTGGAATTGTGATCAAGGTCAGGTCTCCCTCCAGCCATTTCCACGTGTCGTTCAGGGCCCCGGGGAGTAGAGCCGTGTCCTTCAATCCGTGAAACATCAGGACCGAGCATTTCACCGGGGGAAAATCGCGCGTATCGGCATACGGCTCCCGAGGATAGTTCGCCTTGTAATAGTTAAGCATTCCTTCCATCGAGGAACGCTGGAAAGCCTCGATATACTTCTTCCTGGCTTCTGGATCTTTCACCCATCGAGCCAGGAATTCGGGCTTGAGCTTTGAGGCGGCGTCCGGTTTCTGGAAATCACGGGCGTACTGGCTGTTTTTCTGTTGTTCGGGATTGTTGGCCAGTTCCCGTGCCAGCCCCTTCGGATGAGGAAGATTGAGAATGATCAGGCGGTCCGTCTTCTCGGGATATTTCATCGCGAACGTCCACGCGACAATACCCCCCCAGTCGTGGCCCGCGATGACCGCTTTCTCCCGGCTGAAATGCTTCAGAACCGAGTGGACATCCTCGACCAGCCTGTCCATCGTGTAGTTTTCCACTCCCTGGGGCTGGTCGCTTTTATTGTAGCCGCGCTGATCGATCGCCACTACTTTGAAGTGTTTGGCAAGGGCCGGCATCTGCTCGCGCCAGCTATACCAGAAATCTGGAAACCCATGGATCATGACGAGCAGAGTGCCTTCGCCTTTGGTCACGTAGTGCAGTCTGACACCGCCGGAATCTAGAAAACCCTCGTCACCCAGTTCCTCGGCTGCGAGGAAGGACGTGGAAATGGCCAGCAGGACGGCGAACCAACGCAGGTCGAATCTCATGTTCATTTCCTTATACTACACCGGTCGCGCGCGAAAGCAAAAACTGCAGACCCGAATCAAGAAGTGAGGTAAGATCTTGGGGCAAGATTGGGCAATCTTCTAAAACGCTGGGGAAAACTATGCCGACCCGCCTTTCCTTTCCTGTAGTGCTGCTTCTGCTAACGTCGGTTTTCGCGGAGGGCCGCCAGCAGGCGAAAACTCCAGGCGCGCGAGAGCCGGACCTGTGTGTCGTCCCTTCCAGTTCGCGCCCGACGCTTCCGGCTCGGTTAATGGAAGGAATGGGGCGGAGCAGCTTTCCGATCACGACCACTTCACCCGAGGCTCAGGCGTTCTTCAACCAGGGAGTGGCCCAGCTGCACTCGTTCTGGGTCCGCGAGTCCGAAAGGTCGTTCATGCAGGCCGCGCAGCTCGATCCAGACGCCGCGATGGCCTACTGGGGTATTGCGATCAGCGCGGCCGGAGACTACCGGCCGGCCTTCCAGCTCATGCGAAACCGGTCGCGGCAAGGCCAGGCTCCGGCTGAGCCAGACTCGGGACGGGCACGCGCCCTGGAGGCCATCAAGAAAGCGATGGAGCTGCGCAGCCGGGTGAGCGAGCGGGAGCGCCTGTATATCGAGGCGCTGTCGGCACGGCGTGATCCGGAATCGAAGGACGCGACCGGAGAGTATACACGCGGCCTGCGCAAGCTGGTTGCCGCTTATCCCGATGATCTCGAGGCGAAGTCGATCCTGGCGCTCGCGATCCAGAACGGCTACGAGCCGGTCACTCGAGAACCTCGCGAAGGGACGATGGAAAGCCTGGCGCTCTTGCGAGAGATTCTGTCCCGGGATCCGGACCACATCGGGGCGCACCATTACATGATCCACGGATGCGAAGGGGGGAAACGACCCCAGGATGCCTGGCAAAGCTGCAAGCGCTATCCCGAGCTGGTTCCCAATATCCCGCACGCCCTTCATATGCCCGGACACATCTACGCGCAGAGCGACCGGTTGGAAGACGCCGCTCACTCTTTTGCTTCCGCCGCGCTGACCGAGCTGGGTTACATGGCTGCTGACGCGACCTACGGGAGCGGTCACTACGGCCACAACCATCATTTTCTGATTCACACCCTGGGGCTTCAGGGCCGCTATCGCGAAGCGATGAGCCGCACCAGCGAGTTGCTGCGAATTAAAGAGAACCCGCGGGAGCGCGCGTCGGTGGACGGACAGAGCACCCACCGGCAGGGCTGGTTCTGCCTGATGAAGACTCTCGTGCGATTCGAGAAATGGGACGAGATTCTCGACGGCCAGACCCTTCCCCTCCATGACAAGCCGCGCGAAGCGGTTTGGTATCACTGGGCCCGGGGGCTGGCCCATTCGTTCAAGGGCAATAGCGCGGAGGCGGAGGCTTCGTTGCGCGAGATGCGGAAATCACTGGAGACGTTGAAGGACAGCTCCAAGTCGATTCCTCCACAGCTCGACGCGGCCAGGGTTGAGCTTGAAGGGCATATTGAAGCGCGGTCGGGCAAGAGGGAAAAAGGACTCGAGCTGCTGAGCAAAGCGGCGCGTATGGAGAACGAACTGATTTACACAGAGCCTCCCGCATATCCCCGTCCGGTTCTTGAAGCCCTGGCGAGAACGGCGCTGGCTCTGGGCAATTTCAAAGAGGCGGAATCGGCCTACCGAAAGGCATTCGAACTGGAACCGGGGAGCGGACGGGCGCTATGGGGCATCGCTCAGGCTTTGTACGGAGCAGGCGAGAAGGATGAAGCCGATAAAGTGTTCGCTCAGTTTGCGCGAGTCTGGGTCACGGCTGATAGCGACCTGCCGGAGATGAAGAAGGCGCAGGAAAGTACGCGGCCATCGACCGCCAGGACTCAAAGCCGCTAAGTGAAGCATTTCGCATCACGATGATTCTCTGGAGTGCGGTAGCTTCTGCCGCGCATCTATCGGTGTCGGCAACTTCATGGCGCGGACTGGCGTACCTGTCCCGTGCCAATGCGAGGCTTAGCAGCCCACGGCGCCTTTATGGCGAAGGCTTGCTTCGCCCTTGCGCACCAGTTCGTCAAAGGCTTATTTCTGCAATAACAACGCCACGAGATCGCCGAGTTGACGGGCGCTATACTCTTTCCCTTCCACGTTGGCGGCCAGGCGGCCGTCACGATCGATCAGACCAGTCTGCAGATTATGGGTGATCGAGCCCTCGTCCGGCCAGTATCCCATGCCGAAGAACCCGCACACGCGGCCAATTTCTTCCTTGGCCCCGGTCAGAAAATGCCAGCCTTTCCGGTTGGCGCCAAATGACTTCGCATAGCGGTTCAGGACTTCGGAGGTATCAAACTGAGGATCGAAACTTACGCTCAGCAGCACAAGGTCCTGTTCGAGTCTCGCGGCGAAACGGCTGCTGAGAGCGGCGAAAGTACCGGTCATCCGGGGGCAATAGTCGGGCAGAGGACATCGGGTATAGATGAAATTGATGGCGATTACCCTGCCGCGAAGCTGTGAAATCGAGATGCGCTTGCCATTCTGATCCGTCAGTTCGAAGTCCGGAACGGGCTCGCCCGGGACCAGGATCCGCGATATCACAGGACTCTGCCAGCCAGCAGGATCTGCCGGCGGCGCCGACTCAACAGCCAGCCGGTCCAGGTACGAACCTTTTTTGCCGACTGCCAGGCGGAACCTGACGCGGTCTCCGCGCTTTAGGTCTGCCAGCAACCGGGCATCCCTGACCTGGAACGGCATGACCATCGGGTCCATATACCCGCGGATGGCATCATGAGACACGACTACGGTTCGATCCGGGCGGTTGACTTCGAGAACCAGGCCACGTCCGGAGTAGCGCTTGTGCGCGCAGCCGATGAAGATTTGAGCACCGGCGAGGATGGCGAGTAAACACGTGGCCGGAAATGAGGTCGACACGAATTCATTGTAAGCCGGGATTCAGGATTTAGGATCTAGGATTTAGGATCTAGCATATTGCCTGAATCCTAAATCCTAGATCCTGAATCCTGGATGTTGTAGCATGAGCCGTTTCTTTCTTCAGGCTAAACCTCATTGATCAAGGCTGAAGCTATGCCAAACTCATCCAGCCGGCGCCAATTTCTCAAGAATGCGGCGACCTTGCCAGGGCTTGTTGCGGGATTGCCGGGGCCGGGAACCGCGTCGGGCGGGCCGGCCGTGGAGGAAGCCCAGGCCACAGCTGAAATCCCAGTTTCCGGAGAGCGATTGGACTCCCTGGTCTATTCCTTGAACCGCTACGAGAAAGTCCATCCGTCGCTGTCATTTCAGGCAAGCGCTCGCGGCGAAGCGGCGCAGTGGCAGCGCAAGCTGCGCCCGCGGCTCGTCGAGTCGCTGGGAGGTTTTCCGGGCGAGCGGGGACGGCTCGAGCCGCGGGTCCTGCGAAAAGAGCAGATGGACGGGTACGCCCGAGAGCAGATTCTCTTCTGGAGCCGGCCGGAACTTCAGGTTTTCGGTTACCTTCTGGTTCCGGACAATCTTCAACGGCCCGGACCCGTGATGATTTGCCTTCCAGGCCACGGACGGGGCGTTGATGACATTGTGGGAATCGACAAGGAAGGGAAGCAGCGCAAGCGCTATGGCGGCTATCAGAATGACTTTGCCTTGCAGTGCATCGCCCATGGGATTGCGGCATTCGCCATCGAGCAGCTCGGCTTCGGCCATCGCCGCGACGACGCGGCGCGCAAGTCGTCGCCGGAGAAGTCTTCCTGCCAACCCGCGGCCGGGGCGGCGCTGATGCTTGGGGAAACGATGGCCGGATGGCGGACCTGGGATGTGATGCGCGCAATAGATTACCTGGAGACGCGGGAAGAACTCGATGGAAAACGCATCGGCTGCATGGGTATTTCCGGCGGCGGCACGGTGACTCTCTATGCCGCGGCCGTTGAGCCTAGAATTCGCCTGGCCTTCCTCAGCGGCTCGTTCTGTACGTTTCAGCAGAGCATATTCTCCATCGCCCACTGCATCGACAATTATGTGCCGGGGATTCTGAAGCTTGCCGAGGTCTCCGACATCGCAGGCCTGATCGCTCCTCGGCCCCTGTTTGTTGAAAACGGCGAGCAGGATTCAATCTTTCCCGTCGAAGGGACCCGGCTTGCATTCGAGAAGACGCGCTCGATCTATAGGATGCTCGGCAAGGAAGAGAATCTGGCCCTGGAAGTTTTTCCAGGCAAGCATGAATTTTGGGGAAAGAAGGGATTTGAATTCGTGAAGCACCATTTCTCGAATTGACGATTGACGATTGACGATTGACGATTGAAAAACCCCACTTCAGGCAGCCGTCAATCGAGACAATCGTCAAATAAATCGTCAATCGTCAATCGTAAATCTAATCTTGGAGGCTACATGTTGAAAATGCGAATCCTCATGGTTTTGACAGTTGCGGCGGTTTTTGCAGCAGGTTTTTGGCTGGGTAAAGAACGAACATCGAGGGCCGCCGCGAAGGATCGAGTCTTCGAGCTGCGAACCTATACTGCCTCTGAAGGCAATCTTCAGGCGCTGCACGCCCGGTTCCGGAACCATACGACAAAGCTTTTTCAGAAGCATGGCATGCAGAATATCGGGTACTGGGCGCCTACAGATGCGCCGCTATCGCAAAACACTCTGATTTACCTTCTGGCCTATCCGGATCGCGAGGCGGCGAAGAAGGCCTGGACCGATTTCAGAAACGATCCCGACTGGAAAAAAGCGCAGCAGGAATCCGAGGTCAAGGGCAAGCTGGTCAGCAAGGTAGACTCGGTCTATCTTGAGCCGACCGATTATTCGGCGATGAAGTAAACACACCGCGGCCGATGCGCAATGGTATATCTCTGCCGCGGCTATGCGGACTGACTGCGCGCCTGAAGACCCGTCTTTATCGCGTTCTCGAGCGACGAGATGAGCGCGCTGATCAGCTGCCAGCAGAAGATCGGTTGTTTCTGGACCTTGAAGGCTGTGGCCGTATCGTCGGTCAGCCAGCCATGGGTCGGGACGTCGAAGCCTCCCGGACCCTGCTTCGATCCTGCTTTCATGGTAAGGGTTCCTTTCTTCCGATCGATTTCCGGAGTGATCGTGTAAATCGCGGGATTCCAACCGCGATGATAGATAAGGAAGCCGGCGGCTATCGCATTAATCCCAGTCGATATTTCGCCGTGAGTGCGGCTGAAGGCCGCAGTGAGGGTGCCATCCTCGCACGGCGACAGGTCCACGAGGCCGCCCCGCGCCTTGCCAACAGGGTTATAGTTCCTGACCGATTCCGGAATCGTATAGGTCATCCAAGCCGGTCGAAGCCCCTTGGAGTCCACGCACCGCTTGACCGACCAGTGGGTGGCGCACGCAATCTCGCCTGATCGGTATACCCAGAGATACTTGCTGTCCACGCCGATGCCCACGTAGTCGTTCCAGGGCGCCAGGAAGCTGGCCATTGCCTTGGCCTCGTGCAGTCCATGGAACTTGGCATAGATTTCCACGTGCGCGGACTGCTTGATGTTCTGGTCGGACAAATAGCTGCGTCCGGCGGGCACTTCGCAACCGACGTACTGGATCCAGGCGACGTCCTTGAAGACGGACGCGTCCTCGTCGGGAAACGGCTCGGGACGGCCGACGATCCGGATCGCGCCGAGATTGTAGCCGGGCGGGAACGTCGAATCCTCCCACACGCGCTTCATGCACGAGACGGTCGCCCGACGCCTTGTGGTCCTCCCTGCTGTGGATGTAGCCCCTGGTCGTGTTGCCGTTTGCGGTGTATACGTAGACCTGATCGGCGTCGGCTCCGGGAATAGCGAAGATGTCATAGCAGCCGGTCAGGTCGCCATGCTGGTCCTTCACCTGCCGCCACCCGTCGTTGGAATCGAGCGGCCATCTCCCACAGAGGCTGTAGGTCCGGTTATTTCGCCAGAACGGCTTGTTGAGATCGAGGCTGCCCACGTCCCCCGCCTCGAGGCCGAAGATGGCGAGAGTGGGGGTGGGTGACTTCTCCGCACCGCGCGTGTTCGCGACCGCCATGATTCGGTGCTGACCTTCGAGGCACTTCCAGTCTGGCTTTCCGATCGCGAAGTCCCGGCCATACAGGGCACCAGGACCTCGGGTGCCGAGGTGCCATACGGTGCCCCGATTTTGTGCTGCCGGCACCATCCGTTGCAGGAACTCGAGCTGGATCGGCTGATTGCTTTCGACAGTCGTGATAAAGGCGCCGATCGCATTCTTCAGTCCGTCTGTTTCCTCCTTCGCCGTTAGCTTCAGTTTCGTCAGGTCCTTGTGTGCCACGCGAACCAGATCGGCGTACGCCTGGCACTGTGCTGCCAGGACTTGCCCCCAGCTCTTCAATCCTTGGTTCTTCTTCTCCTCGAGCCACTTTGCGACCTCCCTGATCGCCCAGACCGTGTTGCCCTCGACCGGGTTGAGCATCTTTACGATGTTCTTGAGGGACGCCGGTGTCGAGGACATGGCAGAGTTCGCGTAGACCCGAATCGATTTCTGGGCGACGTCGATTTGCTGCGCCTTTTCCTCGGCCGCGAGTTCGCGCATCAACTTCTCGAGCTGGCTGGTGAGCGACTCCGCCTTGGGCGCGAAGAGATTCAGGATCATAGAGAAGACTTGGAACAGCGCCGCAACCACCGCCCCGGGAGGACCGGCCGCGGGCGCGATCGAGGCGATCGTCGAGGTCAGCGTCGCGCAGATGTCCATAATGGCGGCGCTGCCTGAGAATGGGTCGCCGCCCTGGAAGCTCTGGGTGGCATTGATGATGCCCTTCGTCAGCTCGGGCAGCCCCTTGGCCAGTCCTTTCTGCAGGTCGTCCCAGGCCTGCTGGTTCGCTCCTTCCTTGGCTGCGTCCGCGATCTGTTTTCGCAGGACGACTATGGGATCGTGCTCGCCGCTGTCGACCCAGCCGTCCATGTCCCGCAGCTCATGGTGCAGCAGTTCCAGCATGTCCAGGATTGCGTCTTCTTTTTTCATCGTGCCTCCGAGGCTAGGGCGAAGTCATCCAGTAGGAAAATTTCGCCAGGGAGTTATTCCTGAGGAGCAGCACGGCACCTGCCGGCCGCGAAAACTTGTAGGGGGAGTTGCAGTGCCGCCTTTTTTGTCTACTAACGTTCTCGCTTGTTGTCGTTTCAGGCGGCCGAATGCGTAGGGTTGCGGCCATTCACCGCCGGATTCTCAATCGTCTCGACCTGCCGTCCAGGGAGCCGCATCGCCTCCGAAGCGGGGCCATCGGAACCTCTGTTCCATCCTGCTGGCCAGCGTTCCGATAAGATTAGAGATTCGAACAAGCCGATTGTTATCATCGAAAATTCTTTTATCAATGACTTTTCTTGCGCCGCGGTCACTCGCTCGTTGAATTCCAGTGCATTTATTTCGGCTTGCCGGTCTCGCGTTGCAGCGATAGGTCTTGCATCCGTCTCAAAGCGATATCAGCGGCTCGACAGGTCTTGCGCCTTCCCGGATCCTGATGCCGCGTGCGCTCGCGATGAAAGACTCAACGCCTGCCGCTCGATAACCGGCGCTTGTGGATGGGCGCAGGCTCGAAGTAGTATCCCTTGCGGTAGATGATCTTACTGAAGGAGGGAAGGTACTCGAGGGCGATATTGTTATAGGAATTCGAGGCTTTCTCCCGATTGGAGACGTAGGTGAGGTAGTGCTTGCTCTTTAGTTCCCGCGCGAACTCGGCATAGACATCCTTGATCTCGTCGTAGCTCGAGGGAAAGAGCGCCCGGCCTCCTGTCTTTTCCGAGAGGTCGCTGATTTCGGCCTCGCGCTTCCGGAAAAAATCCTCGACATAATCGGCGTCTCCGAAATGCCTGTTGTAAATCTCCGAAAGCATCACGACTCTGCGCTGCCGTTTGGCGGCCTCGCGGATGATGACGCTCTTTGAAATCACATAAAGAGCGGCCTGTGATTGAATCACCGAGAGCGAAGCCTCCCGGAAGTTAAGGCTGCTCTGGTTGTTCAGGCCATCGGTGAGCAGGACGATCGCCTTGCGTCCCTCGATATTCTTCACCTGATCATGCGCGGCCGCATACATGGCGTCGTAGAGCGCGGTCCTCAGTCCTGGTTCCAGTTTGCGGACCGCTTTTCGAGCCAGCTTTTTGTCACTGGTCCAATTC
This sequence comes from uncultured Acidobacteriota bacterium, assembly GCA_963827655.1. Taxonomy (GTDB): domain Bacteria; phylum Acidobacteriota; class UBA6911; order UBA6911; family UBA6911; genus CAWHCF01. The sequence continues at coordinate 146,063 of CAWHCF010000006.1, read as the reverse complement.
TGGGCAAGCTCCACCTGGTCTGAGAAAGCGATAATTGAAACCTGGTCCTCCGGCGCAAGAGCCATGATGAAGCCTTCAGCCGCTTCCTTGATTTTCTTCAGTTCTTTCTCTTCTTTTTCCGAGCTCCCACTCGTATCGATGGCCAGGACGACGGAAATCGGATTTCGATCCACACCGAAGTTCCGGATCTCCTGCTCGATGCCGTTTTCATACACCCTGAAGTCTTCTCGGCGAAGACTATCGACCATGACTCCTTTTTCGTCGAAAACGCTTACCGGGACTTTGATCAGATTGACCGAAACCGAAAAGGTGCTCCCCTTCCGGGAACCGTCGGTCTGCGCGCGGACTTCGAGGATGGTGGCAGCCAGGATTAGAGAGAGAAGAAGCCTGAACGTCATAACGCTAGTCCAACTTGACTCGAATATTGTACCAACTGACCCGGTGCAAGCAAGAGCCAAGCAGCCTTCAATGTCAAAAGCACGAGGCTTCAGGCTACCACGGATTCGGATCGGTCAGGACGCGCGCCAGGTGGGTTCGCGAGATATTCCCGCCGCTCAGATAAAGGACGGCTTTCTTCCCACGAATCTGATCCATGCACTTGATGGCTGCAGCCAGCGGGGCGGCGCCGGCTCCCTCGGCCAGAGTACGCGCCTTCTCCAGGTAGAGAACAATAGCCTGGCGCATCTCTTCCTCCTCGACCAGTATGAATTCCTTCAGGTTTTCCCACAGGATCGACTGGGTCAGCGCGAACGCTGTCCGGGTCTGCACCCCTTCCGCGAATGTGTCCGCGCATCCGGTGCTGACCAGCTTCTTCTGCCGCCAGGATTCGTAACCTGACGAAGCTTTCGCCGCTTGAACGCCGATGATGCGCAGCGAGGGCTTTAACGCGTTGGCGACCAGACACGCTCCGGCGCAGCTACTCCCGCCGCCGACGGCGCAGAAGATGATTTCGGCCCCGGGCAGGTCTTCCAATACTTCCAGTGCAATGGTCGCGACGCCCGCAATCAAGAGAGGCTCGTTGGCGGGATGCACATAGCGCAACCCGCGCTGGTCTGCGAGTTTTTCGACCTCTTCGCGGGTCTCGTCAAAGTCCCTTCCGTGAACCAGAATCTCGGCGCCCCATGACTTCATCGCCGCCAGCTTGCTGGGATTGCAGTTCTCGGGAACCCCTATGGTGGCTCTCACACCGAAAATCTTGCAGGCGTACGCGATCGATTGGCCGTGGTTCCCGGTCGAGGCCGTGATCACGCCCCGGGCTCTTTCTTCCGTGGAGAGAGATCCAATCAGATTGATTCCGCCTCGAACCTTGAAGGCTCCGATCGGTTGATGGTTTTCGTGCTTCACATAAACTTCCGCGTTCAACAGTTCGGAAAGGAGCGGATAGTGATGCAGCGGTGTTGGCTGGAGGTAGTGTGCGATGCGCTGCCGCGCGTCGAGGATCAGCGGCATCCAGTCGTTTTCGCCCGGCGTCACCGGCTTTCCTCGCGTCTCGGCCGTGTTGGTAATCAATTCGCGTTACTCGAAGAGGGTTGCGAGCGCGGCTTGGGCATCGGTTTGCGCGGCAGCTTTTCCTCGCGCATCGCCGTGTGATAGACGAAAGAGGCCATGACGACGGCGGCTTGCATCATGTCTCCGCGCTGAATCCGGTCGTACACATCCATGTTGGAATGATGGGTCCGGGTGCTGTATTCGACCGGGTCCTGGATGAACTGGAAGCCGGGAAGTCCGACGCCGTCAAACGAGAGGTGATCGGTCCCTCCCGTGTTGCGGATCGAGAGGGTCGTCACACCCATATCCTTGAAAGGAGCGAGCCAGGCTTCAAAGATCGGACGCGCTTCTTCGTTCCCCTGCAGGTAGATGCCTCGAATCTTCCCGGTGCCGTTGTCGAGGTTCCAGTATCCCGCGAACCTGGCATGGCCGGGCTTGATCGTGGGAGGAGCCTGCGTCAGCTTCCGGTATTCTTCGCTGGTTCGGTCGAGGTCTGGCGGAGGAGGCGGGCGGGATGCGAAGTGCTCGTTCACGTAGGCGCGGGAACCCAGCAAACCTTGTTCTTCGCCGCTCCAGAGACCGATCCGGATGGTGCGCCGGGGCGTCAGCCCGGCGGCCTTGATGATGCGGATGGCCTCCATGGCCACGGCGCTGCCGGCCGCATTGTCGGTCGCGCCTGTGCCCGAGTGCCAGGAATCAAAATGCGCGCCCAGCATGACTAGTTCGTCTTTCCTGTCCGTTCCGGGAATCTCGGCCAGCACGTTGTAGTCGTCGAGATCCTGGGTCAGGAATTCCGCCTGAATCTCAATTTCGAGCTGGACTTTCATCTTCTTGTCGAGGATGCGGCAGATGCGATTGTAGTGTTCCACGGCTATGACCACCTGAGGCGAAACCGCAGGAGCATCCTTGGCGCGCTCACCTCCGCTTCCCACGAAAACCGTGCCGCCGTCGCCGCGTCCGGGTTCCAGTACCGCCGCGACGCCTTCACTCACATAGAAGTTGTTGATCTTCCTGACAAGCTGGCGGCTTCGCTCGCCGGCCGGGCCTCTTGGGCCGCGGAACGGGCCGGCCTGCCCCGGGACGGGCGTCCGCGAGAGCGTCTGAAGCTGTTCGTCGTCATAGCGGTTGCCTTCGGCAGTGAAGTGGGCGGCCACATCTCTGGGGGCCTGGCCAAGAACAAACCGGCCTTTCAGCTTTCCCCGGTATTTATCCAGATCCGCTTCGGTTTCAATATCTACCCGGATGGCCTCGGCTCGAACTATGCCATTGGTTCCCGGTGTCCAGGCTTTCGGAAACCCGATCAGCGGTGAGTAGGAAGGCTCTACCATGTGGGCCGAGAACTTTTTCAGAGTCCAGCCCCGACCGAATTCGAATTTTTCGGTGTGGACGTTTTCCAGGCCCCATTCCCGAAATTTGCTCTGGGTATAGCTCTGGGCCTGGCGGATGTTGGGCGAGCCGGTGAGCCGTGGTCCATGGACATCCGTAAGATAGCTCAGGATTTCCATCACCTGAGATCGGTTCAGTCCCTCGTCTTTGATCTTCCAGATCGCGGCCAGATCCGCCTTTTCCTGAGCCAGAGCGAGCGTCAGAAAAGCGGTTGCCAGGACGGCCCCCGGCATCATCGCTGTTCTTTTCATGGAGTTCTCCTTCGGGACGTTCCTGTGAGGTTTCTACAATAGCAGCGTATCTTAACCGCCAAGTCGCCAGGACACCAAGTGAATATCGCTTGGTCTCCTGGGTCCCAGGCCGAAGTCGGTATGGGCTAACCCCCTGGCGTCGATTACGCGTCGTGCGTGGCTGAGTGTCTTCTGGTGCTCGTTTGGCTATAGAATGTGAAAGATCGTGAGGAGATGCCATGAAGATTAAACTCTCGGCTGTCATTTTCTTGCTGTCCTTCCCCTCGATACCGGCCGACGCTCAGCGAGCACTAAAATCTCCCAGAGAATTCTTCGGCTTCGAAATGGGCGCCGATCGCAAACTGGCCAACTGGCCCGAGATTCTTCAGTACTTCCATGAGCTGGCCGAAAGCTCCGATCGTGTGGACCTGGCGCAATTGGGAAAGACAACATTGGGAAGGCCATTCATAGCGTTAATCGTGTCGGCGCCCGAGAACCTGCAGCGCCTGGAGCATTACAAGTCGGTGCAGACGAGACTGTCCGACCCGCGCGGGCTGACACCGGGCGAAGCCGACCGCCTCATCGGCGAGGGGAAATCGATCGTGATGATCACGTGCAATATTCATTCGACCGAGATCGCCAGCTCCCAGACGGCAATAGAGTTCATCTACCGGCTCGCCACTCTCGCTGACCCGCAGACGACGGCCATTCTGAAAGACACCATCTTACTCTTCGTTCCCTCCCTTAATCCCGACGGACAGCAGATGGTGGTGGAATGGTATCGCAAGTATGTCGGGACCCCTCATGAGGCCAGCCCGCTCCCTGAGCTGTATCACCATTACCTGGGGCACGATAACAATCGGGACTGGTACATGTTTACCCAGGTAGAAACCCAGCACACGATCTCGAAACTACACAATGTGTGGCATCCCCAGATTGTTTACGACGTTCACCAGATGGGCGCTTCGGCCGCGCGCATCTTTGTGCCGCCCTGGATGGATCCGGTCGATCCTAACATCGATCCTATCCTCCAGCAGATGACCCTGGTGGTGGGGACGAGCATGGCAACCGATCTGACGGCGGCAGGAAGGAAGGGTGTCGTCATGAACGCGATGTACGACCTCTGGACTCCCTCCCGTCACTATCAGAATTATCACGCGGGAATTCGAATCCTGACGGAATCGGCCAGTGTGCGAATAGCTTCTCCTGTCACCGTGAAGTTTGAGCAGTTGGACGCCGGTCGCGGCTATGATGCCAGGCGGCCCAGCTGGAACTTTCCGGAACCCTGGCCTGGCGGGGAATGGCGTCTTCGCGATATTGTCGATGACCAGCTCATCGCCTTCCGTTCCTGTCTGGCAGCGGCCGCGCGCGACCGGGAACGTTTGCTGCGAAACTTCTACCTGGTCGGAAAGAAGGCAGTGGAGCGGAAGGACCTGTACGCTTTCGTGATTCCGGCCCGCCAGAAAGACCCCGTCGCTACGGCCAAGATGCTCAGCATTCTCAGATTTGGCATGGTCGAGATCCATCAGGCCAAGGCCGCTTTCACAGCCGGCGGCAAATCGTACGGACCGGGCGCTTACATTATTCCGCTGGCGCAACCCTACGGATCATGGGCGAAGACACTTCTCGAACGCCAGGATTATCCGGACCTGCGCGAGTACCCGGGTGGTCCGCCCAAACGACCCTACGACGTAACCGCCCATACTCTCCCGCTCCTGATGGGTGTGGATGTGGATCTAATCCCCAAGCCTTTCGAGTGCTCGATGGTCAAAACCGACAGGATCTCTCCACCGGCCGGCAGGGTTGATGGCTCGCCCGGGCAATTTGGCTATGTGATCAGTCATGATACGACCCAGAGCAGTCTTGCGTTGAATCGTATCTTCAAGCGAGGATTCAAGGCGGCCTGGTTGACCCAGCCGGTTGAACTCGGCGGGCGTTCGTTCGCCGCCGGAAGCATCTACGTTCCCCAGGCAGCCGATCTGGACGGCTTTATGGCCAGGCTGGCTTCTGAGGCTCACCTTCCGTTCTACGCAGCCGATCGGAACGTCTGGAGGGTCGGGGCTTCGACTGGATCCCCCCCGGATCGGGCTTTACAAGAGCTACGTTCCCAGCATGGACGAAGGCTGGACGCGGTGGCTTCTGGAGCAGTATGAGTTTCCGTATCGAAGTCTTTACGACCGGGACGTGCGGGGCGGCGCTCTCAGGGCCAAATTGGACGCGATCGTGATTCCCGATCAGAACACGGAGGCCATTGTACAGGGACATCGACGGGGTTCGGGAAACGGCGCGATGCCGGATGAATACACCGGCGGCATAGGCGAAGAGGGTGTCAAGGCGATTCGTGACTTTGTAGAGCAGGGCGGCACGCTCATCACGCTGAATAAAGCAGCTGAATTCGCGATCCGTGCTTTGCAATTGCCGGTCAGGAACGCCTTGGAGAAGGCCGGTTCTCGCGATTTCTATTGTCCGGGTTCCTTGCTGCGGGTTGAAGTCGATAATACCTCACCACTGGCGTTTGGCATGAACGCGCAAGAGCCTGCCTGGGTGGAAGGGGGAGTGGCCTTCGAGGCTAACGACCCTTCGATCCGCTCGCCGCTTCGCTACGCATCCAAAGACCTGCTCATGAGCGGCTGGCTCCTGGGGGCGGACCTGATTCATGGAAAACCGGTCGTGCTTGAAGTCCCCAAAGGGAAGGGAAAAGCGATCCTGCTGGGATTCCGGCCCCAATACCGCGGGCAATCCTACGCTACATTCCCGCTCCTGTTTAACGCGCTCTACTACTCGGCTGCGAAACCGGCGGACATGAGTTCCGGCCGGTAATCGCGACCCATTCTTGGCGTCTTCGCGTCTTCGTGGTTAGCGCTGCGAAACCAATACCACGAGGACACAAAGACACGAAGAAACACCAAGCCGCCAAGGGCCGGACATCGCAGTAATACAACGGAGAGCTCTTTCCATTCGTTCATCGATGGATTACTATTGCCGTGAACTTTTCTCGAGCCGCGCTACGTATACGAGGGTCGTCGAAGATGTCGGACGAAACGCGTCCGGAAAGTCAAATCGCCTCTCAGGAGTTCGTCCTATGAACCGCCGAAAATTTGTCTTCACTTCCACCATTCTGATGGTCCTGATCGCCGGTGTCGTGACCGGTCTGGCGCTCTACAGCACTTACATAGTCAGGGCTTCGCTCCCGGGCTTGCCAGAGGCGGTGGCCTATCTTCCCGCAGAGTCGCACGCAGTTTTCGGGATGAATGTCCGGAAGTTTGTAGACTCTCCCATTTACGCGAAGTTTGAAGAGAAACATGGCCAGAAAATCGCCGGAGACCTGGCCGACTTCATCGCCAAGACAGGCGTGGATCCGCGCCGCGATTTGACCTACGTGGTGGCGGCAGGCCGCGCCGTCGATCATGAAGGCAAGGGAGCGATCATCGCGGTGGGGCGGTTCAATACCGCGGCGATCACCAGCTTTATCCATACCCATGTGGTTCCGATAAGGGTCGATTACAAAGAGACCCAGGTTCTGATGTTTCCGGAGAAAAACGGGACGGAGGTTGAAAAAGGAGTCGCGTACCTGAGCGAGTCAGAAATAGCCCTGGGCGATCTGGAGTCTCTGAAAGAGGTCATTGACGTGCGTTCCGGCGGTTCGCCGGGTATTCTCAGTAATGCAACACTGGCCCCCATGCTAAAGGCGCTCAATCCTGAAGAGATGTTCTGGTTTGCCGGAGACGCTGCAACCATCCTGGCTAAGGCTCCTGCCCACACGCCCTTCGTCGGGAGCATCTCCTCTGTTCAAACGGTTATGGGAACGGTCAATCTGACCGATGCTGTCAACGGAAGAATAACGGCTACCGCGAAGGATGAGGATTCGGCACGCAAGCTGGCCGATGTGGCACGCGGATTTGTGGCTTTAGGACAGCTGGCGGGCAATCACCAGGCGGATCTTTCCGAGCTGATCAAGGGCATCAGCGTCACCCAGGACCGCAATGCGGTCCGGCTTGTGGTGAACTTCCCGTTCGACCTTCTGGAGAAACTCGAACAGGGGAACTTCGAGCCCAAACGCGTGTTGTAACGCTACGAAACAAATACTACAAAGACGCGAAGACACGAAGAAACACCAAGCAACTCAAAGGTCCCTCGCATCTATTTTACTGCCTGCTGGCATCGGTTTCACCCTTCCTGGTTGATCTTCGTTCGCCCCTAGTGCTATAAGAAGCCGCCCAGAATCGAATTCGTCGCTTGAAGAAAGGTGTGATCATGGGTCCTTCATCTTCCGGCGCCCGTCCGTCGGGCGAGGAGAGAATTCGCTTTGCCGATGGGAAGCTCGATGTGCCCGAGCGCCCGCTCATCCCGTTCATCGAGGGCGATGGCACGGGCCCGGACATCTGGTCCGCTTCCCAGAGGGTTTTTGACGCCGCGGTGAAGGAGGCTTACGGAGGTAAGCGTCAGATCCAGTGGCTGGAGATACTCGCCGGCGAAAAGGCCAAGAACCGAACGGGAGAATGGTTGCCCGAGGCTACGCTGAAAACGATTGACCAGTGTTCCGTGGCCATCAAAGGACCGCTAACGACACCCATCGGAGGCGGGATACGCAGCTTGAACGTCACGCTGCGTCAGGTTCTGGATCTTTACGCGTGCGTGCGGCCGGTCCGGTACTTCGCAGGCGTCCCTTCCCCGGTGAAGCATCCCGAGAAGCTGAATATAGTCATCTTCCGGGAAAACACGGAAGACGTCTACGCGGGGATCGAATGGGCGCAGGGAACACCCGAGGCCGCGCAGGTGATCGAGTTTCTCAACGGAAAGATGGGCAAAAAGGTCGCTTCCGATTCCGGTATAGGAATCAAACCGATTTCGATACGGGGCAGCAAGCGTCTGGTGCGTAAGGCGATTCAGTACGCGCTCGACAACGACAAGAAAGTCGTCACGCTGGTTCACAAGGGAAACATCATGAAGTTCACCGAGGGAGCCTTCCGGGATTGGGGCTACCAACTCGCAAAAGAGGAATTTTCCGATCGTACGATCACCGAGGAGGAAGTGAGCAAAAACTTCGGCGGGAAAATCCCCGAAGGCAAGGTCATGATCAACGACCGGATCGCGGATGCCATGTTCCAGCAGGTGCTGCTGCGGCCGGATGAGTATCAGGTTGTCGCCACTCCTAATCTGAACGGCGACTATCTCTCCGACGCGTGCGCGGCGCAGGTCGGCGGCCTGGGCATAGCACCCGGGGCGAATGTCAGCGACCGCGTGGGTCTCTTCGAGGCAACCCACGGTACGGCTCCCAAGTACGCCGGACTTGATATGGTGAACCCCGGATCGGTGATTCTTTCCGGCGTCATGATGCTCGAATATATGGGATGGAAGGAAGCCGGGAAGCTGATCACTTCGGCTTTCGAAAAGACCATCGCGCAGAAGCGCGTCACGTACGATTTCGAGCGTCAGATGCCCGGCGCCACAAAGTTGAAGACCTCCGAATTTGCGACCGCCATCATCGACAATATCTGATTTCCTCGGGTCCTGGCGGTGAAGGTCGCGACCCCTTAACAACGACAACATGCGGTGAAGGACAATTCTCATGCGAAAAAAGGTGACCATTGTCGGTTCCGGAAACGTAGGTGCGACTCTAGCGCAGCGCCTGGTCGATCGGGAACTGGCCGACGTAGTCATGATCGATATTCTCGAGGGAATTCCGCAGGGAAAGGGTCTCGACATGCTGGAGGCAGGTCCGGTCGAAGGCTACGACTGCAGCGTGATCGGGACCAATGATTACAAGGATACCGCGAATTCAGATATTGTTGTCATTACGGCCGGAATCCCGCGCAAGCCGGGGATGAGCCGCGATGATCTCTTGAATACCAACTCAAAGATCGTCGGAGAGGTCACGCGGAGCACCGTCAGCCAGTCTCCAAACTCCATTGTCATCGTCGTGAGTAATCCTCTTGACGCCATGTGCCATGTCGCATACCACGAAAGCCGGCTTCCGAAACACAGGGTATTCGGCATGGCCGGGGTTCTCGATTCGGCTCGTTTCCGGACGTTTATTGCGATGGAGCTGAAGGTATCGGTGGAGAATGTCACCGCCTTTGTGCTGGGGGGACACGGCGACACGATGGTGCCGCTGCCGCGGTACTCCACGGTGGCAGGAATTCCTCTCCCCGATCTCATGACCGGGGAGCAGATCGACCGCCTGGTGAAGCGTACCCGGGACGGAGGCGCCGAGATCGTCGGCCTCTTGAAAACCGGCAGCGCCTACTACGCTCCATCGGCGGCCATTGCCGAGATGGTGGAGGCGATCCTCAAGGACAAGAAAAAAATTCTACCCTGCGCCGCCTACCTCGAGGGAGAGTATGGAATCGACGGGCTCTATATAGGGGTGCCCGTGAAGCTAGGCGCCAAAGGGATCGAACAGATCATCGAGATCAAACTCACGGCCGAAGAAAAAGCCGCGCTGGAAAAATCTGCGGCCGCAGTCCGCGAACTGGTCAACGTACTCAAGCTTTAAACGGGTGCAGCCGGCTAAGCGCGTTTGCGTCGAGCCCTTAGTGTTTCTTCGTGTCTTCGTGTCTTTGTGGTTAGAGCTGCACAACAATACCACGAGGACACAAAGACACGAAGAAACACCAAGAATCTTTAAGGCAACTATCCTCCTCCACCACCGCCGGTGAATCCTGGCTCGGTCATCCGGGCGGGATCGAGGAGCTTTGCCAGATCCCCGTCCGAGAGGTCCGTCATCGCTCGCGCCGTTTCGCGGATGGTCTTGCCTCTGGCAGCCGCTTCCTTGGCGATCTCTGCCGCCTTGTCGTAGCCGACCACGGGCGCAAGCGATGTCGCGAGCATGAGTCCCTGTTCCACGAGGGCGGGTCCCCGATCGGTGGCCTTGAGGCCCTTGACGCATTGCCGGGCAAAATTGGAGGCCGCGGCGGCCAGGAGCTGGGCGGAGTGCGAGAGATTCCGATACATCACCGGCATCATGGTATTGAGTTCGAAGTTGCCCCAGGCATTCCCGGTCGCGACCACTGCATCGTTGCCCATCACCTGGGCGCAAACTTGAATAACCGATTCCGCAATCACAGGGTTGACCTTGCCCGGCATGATCGAACTTCCCGGTTGGACTGCGGGTAGTTCGATCTCGCCGATTCCCGCGCGAGGACCACTGCCCATCCACCGTATATCGTTGGCAGTCTTCATCAACGCAGTAGCCAGTGTCTTCACGGCGCCACTCGCGAAGACTACGGGATCGAGGCAGTTTTGCGCCTGAAAGTGGTTGTCGGTCTCGCGTGCCGGGATGCCGGTTTCCTTTGCAATCCAGGCGCAGAGGCGGCCGGCAAATTCCGGATGGGTGTTGGTGCAGGTGCCAACGGCCGTCCCGCCCAGAGGCACTTCGCACAGTTCCTGTTCGGCGTATCCCAGGCGGCGAATCGCCTTTTCGCACTGACCTGCGTAACCCAGGAACTGCTGGCCCAGGCGGATCGGGGTAGCATCCTGCAGATGGGTCCGGCCCGTCTTCACCACCGGCCAGAACTCCCTGGATTTGTTATGGAACTCCGCGCCCAATTCTTCGAGTGCCGGGATCAACTCCTCACGGAAAACCAGGGCGACAGCGAGTTGAATGGCGGTCGGGATCACGTCATTGGAAGACTGTCCTTTATTGACATGATCGTTAGGATGTACTTTCTTCGAGCCTCGCGGCAGCCCCAGAATTTCGAGAGCGCGGTTGGCGATGACTTCGTTGGCATTCATGTTGGTTGAAGTCCCGGAACCGGTCTGATAGATGTCGAGCACGAATTCCTGGTCCCACTTTCCGGCGATGACTTCGTCGGCTGCCTTTCCGATAACGTCAGAAGTGGCCTTGTCGAGTAAACCCAGATCCAGGTTCACGATGGCGGCCCCCTTTTTTATCAGGCCGAGCGCGCGGATGAAGGGCCTATCAAAGCGGATGCCGCTGATCGGGAAATTCTGCACGGCGCGCGCGGTCTGCGCTCCATAGTAGGCGTCAGCAGGCACCTGCATTTCGCCGAGTGAGTCCTTCTCGGTTCTCGACCCGGAGGGCTGATCGTTAACAACCTGTCGAGTTTCTCTGCTCATCCAAAGCTCCTTTCGCGAGCGGGTCCACACGCTGAAACATATTCTTTTTGATCTTCTTGGACAAGGCCCTTACTGACCGCGAAGACGCGAAGCCTCGAAGAAGACGCGTCGAGATCAAGAGAGAGCGTGGCTTTACTTGGAATTGAGGATGGTTAATCCATTCCTCGATTTCAACTCACGCCGGCGCGGTTGAGAAGCCGCCTCCCCAGATTGCCGGAAGGTCGCAGCACCGTACGTTCGGCGATGTAGTGTTGTGCGAGATTGGATTGGCCGTTGCGGATAGCGGCCTCGATCAGGGTCAACGTCAGCACATCCCGCTGAGCATGGCTCCCGCCGAATCGATGAGCGGTATCACGCACGCGCTCGATCAGACGGATCGTCTCACTGTAGAGCCCACGACCGAATGCCCGGATCGCGAGGCAGACCGGCAGCCCCACTTCACGCGTCATCGCGACATTCGTGCCGGAGCCGCGCTGCGCCGTCCACTCCAGATCTGCCACCAACCGGTCGGCTTCAGACTCGCGGCCAGCAAGGACGAAGGCCATCATGGCGTGCATGTCGTTGAAGGCGTAAAAGCCTCGCTCGGAGTCGAGCCGCGCGGCCCAGTTGTTCGCCGCCACTTCGGCCCTCTCTCCAAAGTCTGCGCCTTCAAGATACAAGCGCCAGAGCAGGCTCGTCGCGTCGAGTAACTGCAACGCGAAGTCGGGTGGCGTTGGATGAACATAGGTGTCGTAAAGCGACAGAACATTTGCATACTGTTGGCGGTCGAAATAGAAGAGCCCCAGGTGCCACCAGTTGTGGAAAGCGAAACTGTTGTCCGGAGCCCAGTCGGGCGTTCGCGACTCCAGCCATTCAATTCCTTCGTCGATGCGACCCTGCATCTCCATCACATGAGTCACGGCATGGACGGCCCATCCGTCCTTGGGTTGAAGCGCCAGCGCGCGTCGGCCGGCCTCCTCGGCCTGCGGGTACTGATTGCATTCCTCCAGGCCAAAAGCATGCATTCCGAGAATGTAAGAATAACCTGGCACGCTAGGGCTCCAGTGGGGCAATACACGGGTAATCCGATTGCGGAGGTTTGCGCTGTCGCCACGGTAGAAGTCCATCAGGTGCGCCGACTGGATCGCGAACGCATCCCGCGGATAGTCGACCAGGACGCTGTCGAAAGCGGCACAGGCGGCGTCCCAGTCGCCCTCGACCAGACTGCGGCCGGCGGCGACCAGGCCGCGTTCCCGTGGGTTGGCATCGGACAGCAAGCCTTCGGCCGAATCCACACTGGCGCGGGCTTGCGGGACAAAACGTTGTTCGGTCAGGGTCACGAGAAGGGTAGCCCGGAACAGATGCCCCAGTATGAAGTCCGGCGCATGCCGTAGAGCCTCCTCGATTGTTGCTACTGGATCGCCTATGTAACTCTGATACTGAACGAGGGCTTTTTCGTAAAGGTCCAATGCCGGCCGTTGGGGACAGGAGACCGGCGTGTTCCGGGCATCAAACATGTTCAATGGGGTTCCTTTCCGACTGTGCTCTGATGGTTCGCTCCAATGTGTGAACAAGCAAGAAAAGTTACCACTAGACCGGAGAAGTTTAACAACTGAATTGGAATTGGCGAAGGTAAAGCTTCGTCTAACTAACGCAGTGGCAGGCTACCGCGCTCTAACATCGCTGCCTTTGGAGTGCAGCAAACTTGCTTGCGCCTGGTGATGCGGCAGCTTGCTGCCGCGCCCGGGTGGGCTTTCAGGGCAATAGGGCGGTCGTAAGCCCAGCTTTTCAATCTCTCGTCCAGTCTGCTGCCTGATGTACCGCACACTGCCTAATGCCTACTGCTGTTATGCTCTGGTAAGATGTTTCCATGAAGCAGGAATCAACCGATGCTTTTCGGAAATGGGTCGACAACTGGAAGGAAACTGCGGTGATTCTGCGGAGGGTTCGGCGGGAAGAGCTGCGCCGGTTGGATTCGACGGCGGTGCGCGAATGGATGCTGGCGTTCGAAGACGCCTTTGAAGATGCCCTGCGCCGTTTTCCTCCCGGACCCAGTTCGGGCCTCATCGAGCAGCAGGATTGGTTTAGAGGATTTCGGACGTGATCCGGCTGTTCGAGGCAGCCGATTCTGTCCAGCGATTCTGCCAGGAACAAGGTTGGCGTTTCTGCTTTATTGGAGGGCTGGCACTCCAGCGTTGGGGAGAACCCCGGCTCACTCGTGATATCGATATCGAAGTGTTCACGGGCTTCGGTGGGGAGAGCGACGTGATTCGGGCTCTTCTGGGGCGCTTCGAGTCACGCATCGAGAATGCGTCAGAGTTTGCGTTGCAGCGAAGGGTGTTGTTGCTGAGGACGAAGACCGGGATCGGTATCGACATCGCCCTGGGCGCCCTTCCATTTGAGGAATCCGCAGTCCGGCGGGCTACTTTCTTTTCCTTCACACCCGAGATCAGCCTGCTCACCTGTTCGGCTGAAGACTTGATCGTCTTCAAGGCCTTTGCGGATCGCGGTCAGGACTGGGTGGATATCGAGAATATTCTGGTCCGGCAAGGTCGCAAACTTGACTGGCGCTATGTTCTGGAGCAGTTGAAGCCTCTGGTAGACCTCAAGGAGGCTCCACACATCCTCGACCGGCTTGATGTTCTCTGGCGCACCTGCGAAGATTGAAATACTTCAAGGGCAGATCGCCTGTGACGATTTCACAGTAGGCCTGGATGCCCCACTGGTTTTGGCTAGCCGACCTCAGCCATCCTTTCGGCGTGATGCGAGGCCATCAGAGCGCGCTGACATTCTCCCTACGCGAGCCGATCCCCCTGGTCGCGCTGCGCTACGAGTGATTCTTGGTGGTTTCATTGTGTCTTCGCGTCTTGGTGGTCTTTGTTTCACAGCAACCACAAAGACACAGAAGGTGCGTTCGGGGACTTCGCCCCGAACGAAGGCCCTCTCTGAACGAAAACAGGTTGGTTAGCTGAACGCTTCGCTAAGCGCCTAAGAATCGTGCTCAGCCCTGCCAGCTGACCAGGTTGGCGCTCACTTCGCTGTTGATCCGTGTGCCGAAGTTCGGATCCCAACTGTAGGCGTTGATTGCAAACGCGTAACGTCCCTGGCTGGTGACGGCGAATACCGGACTGCCGCTGTGGCCGGGCAGCATATCGATGCGATAGTAAACGCGGCGCGCGTCGATGTTGGTGATCGGGTCGCTATCGAACCACTGGGTACCACCGCCTTTGTCGCCCGGGTAACCGCTCAGGTTCCCGGTCATCGCCTTCAGTTGGGCGTCCGTGTATACGCCGAAGCCGAACCAGCCGGTGCGCCGGCCGAGTTCGGTGTCGAGCGTAATGACGCCGTAGTCAAACTGGTTGTCTCCGCTATCGATCCACCCCTTCACGGACCGCAGACCCGAGCGCGGGGCGACTACCGAGCCGAACGGCAGTTTGCCCGGTGCCGTCGCAGCCGAATCATTCCGCCCGGGCATCACCGTGATGCGCGTAGCCCAGGTATTCCCGGAAGGATTTCCCTGCGGCCGGATGTAAACGCAATGGCCGCACGTGGCGATGGTCTTCGGACCGATGAAGAACCCGGTTCCGATTCCATTGCCGGCGGGGGATTCGATGTACAGTGACACGATCGCCGACCACGGATACTCGTTGGTGTTATTGATTCGGACCCGGTCGTCGGCGCCATGGATGCGCCGGATCTTTCCGAACGACAACTCCCCGATGGGAGGCGCATCCATAGTCAGCAAAACCTCCCTGGATTTGTAGCCTTCCACGCTCTCGATTCCACCCGGGCTTACCGGGTTGACAGTCAAACCATCCCCGGTGTGACCGGGCTGGCTCCGACCGACACCCTTTTGTTTTGCCTCTTCCGGCGCAACTGACTGATGCGGATTCGCGACGGCTTTGCCTGGCTTCTTACTCATGAGTTATGTCTCCCTTGCTTGTCTTCGTGTCTTGGTGGTTTCTGAAGAAACCCAAGAACTTGGAGCTGGGCCGCTCCCCGCCGATTCCTGTACCAACGGCGACAACAATTAGTGAAGGGGAGACCTCGATCGTTACAAAAAGCTACGGGCAAGGCGTGCAAGGCAAACTGAGATTAGGTCTCGGTCTCAAGAGCTTCCAGGTCGGCAAGGTCCTTGGGACGTCCCAAGGCGCGCTTGTTCTGGATCAGAGCGCGCCTGCCGATGAATTCGGCCTCGCACGGTCCCATGCTGTGACGCACACGCTCGCTCCAGGCTTCCTGGAAGGTAACACCGGTGAGCTCGGTCAGGATATCGATGCGTCGTGGCGCTACCCCGATTTGAAACACGATCCCGGCCCGGGAAAAGTCAGACGGGTCCACATTGTCGAGGGGAGCGCCGAACGCCTTGAGCGCTTTGATAACTCGCGCGGCATTCTCAGGAGTGGGTTCCACCCACACATCGAGATCGCCAGTCGCGCGAGGTTTGCTGTAGAGCGCAAGGGCGTAAGCCCCCACGATGAGGAAGCGGACTTCAGCGCCGGACAACGCGCGCAACAGATCGACAAAGTCCGGGTTCATCGTTGAACTCCCCTTTCAAGCGCCAGAGTTCTTCGCTGAGACGCCAGGTTTCGGCAATCCGCTCGTGCGCTGGGATGGCCTCCCAGAACTCGCGATCGCCCCGATCATGCTCGGCCAGCGATCGGTATACGCGAACTTGCATTCGCCGGTTGGTGGTCATGGTAACCCGCCGATTATTTGGTAGCGGATGGAAGTGTGTCAAGGACCAGTCATGAGGCGGCCGAGAGCCGATAATTCTCTTCTTGGGAATCAAGATTTGCAATTTCCATCGTTGGCCATTCTCAGGTCTCACGCGCCCGCAGGGCAACGGGAATGACGAGTTTCAGGGCGGTGTGCGTGTCGGAAAAGCTGACGACTTTGTTGTCCACGAGACCGGCTTGTTTGGCCGCTGCGATAACATCGAGATCCTTGATGCGAGCCTGTTTGCCTTTGGTCGAGACCACCCATATCGCGCCGTTGCTCTTGAGGTAACCTCTCAGGCGCTCGAGCTGTCTCAGCTCCTGGTGGCTTTCGGCCGAAGAAAGATAAAGTCCAAGTTTTTTCTGACTCGTAACGGGGCGAAATCGCGCGTTCGCTCCCTGAGTTGTGCGAGGAAGGTCTCATCCGTTATGCCCAGCAGAGCAACCGCCGCACCGGGCTTCACGCCGAGCTTGTCGATCAGGCTTCTTGATGAGTAATCTCTTTCGGCCTGTTTGTTACGCATAGTGTGTTACCTTCGCGGCGAGGGGCCGTCGGGCCGGCTCGCTGAGTGATTTAACGCTTCCCGAATCGGCGTTGTCTCGTTCTTTCTTTGCGGCTTCGCGTCTTTGCGGTGAATCAATCAAACCCGCCGGGTGTTGTCGCTGGGAAACGGATACTCCATGTGCCGCGCGGTGGCGCGGGCGACCGATTCGCCGCAGTGGCGCGCGACCATTCGCAAGGCCAGATCAATACCGGCAGAGATACCGGCCGAAGTCATGACGTTACCATCTTCGACCACGTGCAGCTTATCCTCGACTGTCACATTCGGGAATGACTGGCGCATCCAATCGAGCGCGCGCCAGTGAGTCGTGGCGTGGCGCCCATCGAGAAGACCGGCCTGGCCCAGAAGCATGGAACCTGTGCAGACCGACGCGAGCGTCTCGATCCCTTGCGCGCGATCTGCGATCCAGCGCAGGAGGCGTTCGTTGCTGATCTCCTTGCGCGTTCCCCAACCACCCGGTACAACCAGGATGTCAAGCGGCGGGCAGTTTTCGAGAGTGCAGTGCGGCACGACGCCCAGGCCCCCGGTTGCGATCACGATGCCATCCTGCTCGGCGACCAGCATCACGTCAAACGGGGAGGGTTCCTCGCGGCGCCGCTCCTCGTTCAAACGGGTGGCGGAAAGAACTTCAAATGGCCCGGCGAAGTCCAGTACCTCTACTTCCGGAAAAATCACAATACCGGCACGCTTGCGATGCATCATTCTTCCACCTCATTTAACTCCTTCGCGGTGAATGCGTCGACGGAGAAGTCACGCGCGGAGACGCAAAGCGCCGGAGAAATTGCGCACCCTTGCAAATTCGCGTTGAGTGGCTTATAAACCCCCTCTACGCCATCGCCAATTCTAATGCCGACGGGTCTTGGCTGAGACCTTCAAAGGAGAATAGAGAGATGCGAATCGGCGCTCCTGATGCCCTGCGCGACAAGGATCCCGCAACCGCCGGCCACCGACCCAGCCATGGACGGTACAAAGTCCTGGCGATGTTATTCCTTCTTTCCATCATTACTTACCTCGACCGCGTCTGCATCGCAGCGGCGGCGCCATTGATGACGGCCGAACTGGGGATGACGCCGCTCCAGATGGGAATGGTGTTCAGCGCCTTTTTCTGGGCCTACGGCATCTTTGAGATTCCCAGCGGATGGATGGGCGATCGTTACGGCCCGCGAAAAACACTGACCCGCATCGTCCTCTGGTGGTCGTTCTTTACCGCGCTCACCGGACGTGTGAACGGATTCTATGCTTTGTGGGCCACGCGCTTTCTCTTCGGAGCCGGAGAGGCCGGGGCCTATCCTAACAGCTCGTGCGCCGTTTCCCGATGGTTTCCTTTCATCGAGCGCGCCCGCGCTCACGGCGTCATCTGGATGGCCAGCCGGATCGGGGGCGCCCTGGCGCCGCTGATCGTGGTTCCGCTGCAGGCCCGGTTCGGCTGGCGCGCGGTGTTTTACATGTTCGGCGCCCTTGGGGTCGTGTGGGCTGTCATCTGGTACTTCTGGTATCGCGACTACCCGGAGCAGAAGTCCGGAGTGAATTCAGCCGAAGTCAGGATTATTCGTGAAGGCGCTCCTGCGCCCGCGGCCCACGGCTCTACCCCGTGGGGTGTCTTGCTGTCGAGCGCAAATCTCTGGGCCGTGACGGCAATGTATTTCACCTACGGCTACGGCGTGCAGTTCTACTTTTCCTGGCTCCCCACGTATCTGGTCAAGGAACTCGGGATCACGAATTTTGCCGCCTATGCTTCGCTGCCTTTTTTCCTTGGAGCGATCGCCAATGCTCTTGGAGGATGGTCGAGCGATGCGCTGGTGCGCCGCCTGGGGCTGAAATGGGGACGTCGTTCGGTCGGTCTGATCGGGCTCGGGGGCAGCATCGTGCTTCGTCCTGCTTTCCATCGCCTCTACCGACCGGCTCGTGGCGGTGGTCGCGCTGGCACTGGGTTTCGCCTCCACCGATTTCATGCTGCCCAATTGCTGGGCGGTCTGCCTGGATATAGGAAAGAGGTATTCCGGCACGGTGACCGGTTTCATGAATACCGGGGCCCAGATCGCGGGCGCCATAGCGGCTACGGTTTTCGGTTATTTTGTCGGCCTCGGGCAGTGGAATACCGCAATCCTGATCATGGTGGGAATGCTGTCGATCAGTTTCCTTCTCTGGCTGAAGATCGACGCGAGCCGGCCACTGCTTCCGGCTGAAGAATACGGAACGGGCGCATGAAGAGAACCTTGGGTCTGGTCGTTCTCTTGACGGCTGTGGCGAGCACGATTGTGCTGCAAGGAACTGCCGTCTACCAGCCGGCGCCATCTTCATCCAGCGCCGTCGCGCTCCTCATCACGCTGGGCGAACAGGCAAAATCGGTCGAACGCTGGGACGGCTCGGCGCGAGTCGCCGGCGGGACTTTGATCTCCACCGAAGGGCATCACTTTTCCGCAGGAGATGAGGTGACCGGTCCGGGCACGTGGCGCTGCGCCACTCGCCGCGACGAGGTCGCTCCCTACGCAGACATTCACTACACGGAGATGCGTCCGGGTTCGCGCCCTGAAATCTGGTTTCATCCCGTCGGCATCTTCTTGACGCTCGAACCCGGCGCCGCGACCCAGATCGCTATTGAAACGGCGCAGGGGAGCTTTGATTTCAAACTCGCCGAGATCGGGGCCAACCAGGTTTCTTACCTCGGAGGACGCGCTTCGGTCGCGCGGGTTCCGGCAACCGAGAAACTCACCACGGGTGAGCTCGAAGACGACGAACCCGCTATCGCAGCCTTGCCCGACGGGTCGATAGCCGTCGCCTGGGTAGCGTACCGTGATCGAGGAGACCGTATTCTGCTTCGGACGCGCGCTAAAGACTCGTGGTCCGCGGTCGAAGAGGTGACGCCGAAGGCGGGAGATATTTTTCGCTGCTCGCTGGTTGCAGATGGGCGCGGCGCGCTCCGGGTCATCTGGAGCGAACGTGAGAATGGGCGGTGGCACATCTGGGCCAGGCAAAAGCGGGGCGATTCCTGGCAGGCTCCCGAGCGCGTGAGCGGCGAGGGTTCGAACACCTTTCATGCGGCGGCTGCTTCGACCACGGGCGACATTTTTGTCGTATGGCAAAGCTTTCGATCGGGACAGAGCGATATTCTGCTGCGAGCCTTTTCACAGGGCTCCTGGTCCCGCGAGATTCGAGTAAGCGAATCGCCCGCCAATGATTGGGAACCGGCGGTTGCGGCGGGGAGCGACGGGACGGCTCATGTCGTCTGGGACAGCTATGACAAAGGAAACTACGACGTACACTTCCGCTCGTATCAGAAAGGCGGCTTCTCTCCGGTTCGCGCTGTTACCACGAGCCCATATTTCCAGGCCCACGCCTCGGTTGCCGTGGATTTACAGAATCGACCGTGGGTGGCCTGGGATGAATCGGGCATCAATTGGGGCAAAGACCAGGGATTCCTGATTCCCACCTCTCTGGGGTTTCCGCTTCACAAAGAGCGCACGGTTCGTGTCGTCCGGTGGGACGGAAGCCAATGGGTCGAACCGCAGCAGCGACCTGGCGAAGTGTGGCCCGCCGGATTCCGTGAGAACAGCGAACATCCCCAGATTGCCTTTGATGGAAAGGGCATGCTTCACGTTCTATTCCGCCGGTGGACCCGCCGCAACGCGCGCGCAATCGGAAGCCCGCAGGTGTGGGAGAATTATTTGGCGCTCTTTGACGGGTCGTCATGGTCGACGCCGCGGCCGTTGATACACAGTGGCGGCTCGATCGAGAAGCATCCCAGGATGACGCGCGATCCGCGGGGTGAACTCTGGGCTGCCTGGATGACCGATGAACGCCCCTTCGCAACCATGGTGCCGCAGAATGCCGAGGTATATGTCTCGCGGCTGGGAGCCATCGGATCGATGCCGCCCGGCGCGGATCTGGTCCGGCCCTTGCAGGAACCCTTCGTTGAATCGATTCCGGTGCACAGCAATGAAGCCGAGGACGTAAAGGCGATTCGTGCCTACGTGGTTTCATCCGGCGAGAAGCGCTACAAGATCTATCGGGGCGATATGCACCGGCATACTGATGTCTCGCCTGACTTCAAGTACGACGGGTCTCTCATCGAGGTCTATCGCTACGCTCTCGACGCGGCCGGGTTTGACTACGTTGCGCCTACCGATCACCAGACCGGCTACGATCAGGAGTTCACCTGGTGGCAGAACCAGAAGCTCGTCGATCTATTCCTGGTCCCGGGGTCTTTCACTCCTCTGTTCGCTTACGAGAGGAGCCTCCCTTTCCCGAACGGGCATCGTAATATCGTTTTCGCTCAGCGAGGCGTGCGCACGCTTCCGATTCCCCCGGAAGAGAGGTCCGGCAAGCAAGGCGCAGCAAAACTGTTTGAGTACCTGCGCGCGAATCGGGGCATTTCAATGCCGCATTCCTCGGCGACAGACCAGGGGACCGACTGGCGCGACAACGATCCGGAAGTCGAACCGCTGATCGAGATCTATCAGGGATACCGCACCAGCTACGAGTATGAGGGGGCGCCTCGAGCAGCGTCGCGGCTCAACGAACATGCCCAGAAGAGCGGCTGGCAGCCCCAGGGATTCTGGTGGAATGCGCTTGCGAAAGGTTACAAGCTCGGTGTGCAATCCAGTTCGGATCACTGGTCGACCCATATTTCCTATGCGTGCTTGCTGGCCGAGAACTTCACCCGCGAGGGGCTGATGGAGGCAATCCGGAGGCGGCATGCTTACGCGGCTACCGACAATATCATTCTCGATTTTCGGGCTCGCTTGGACGGCGCGCACTACATCATGGGCGATAGTATCGCGGCGGCCGGCACGGCGCAGTTCAGTGTGCGGGCGATCGGGACCGGGGCGATCAAACAGATAGACTTGATAAGGAACCAGAAGTTCGTCTATACGACTCGTCCGGGGGTGAAGGAGGCGAGTTTCGAGTTTACCGATCAGGAACCCGTCAGGGGAGAGAGCTGGTACTACGTGCGCGTGCTGCAGGAGGACGGGCAACTGGCGTGGAGTTCGCCAATCTGGGTCAAGGAGGCGTCATGAGAAGAAGGGAGTTTTTGGGCAAAGCGGGGGCCATGCCGGCGATTCCGATGGCGGCAGCGCCGTTTCTTCAGGCAGCGCCGCAGTTAGGGACTCGACCTGCCATCAAGATAACCGACATCAAGACCTTCCTGGTCGGGGTCGGAAATCGCAATCTGGTTTTTGTGAAAGTAGAGACCGATCAGGGCATTCATGGAATCGGCGAAGCCTACTCCTGCGGTCCGGATGAAGCGACCGTG
The DNA here is from genome assembly GCA_963827655.1 of uncultured Acidobacteriota bacterium. GTDB lineage: Bacteria > Acidobacteriota > UBA6911 > UBA6911 > UBA6911 > CAWHCF01. The sequence continues at coordinate 124,366 of CAWHCF010000006.1, read as the reverse complement.
GCGGCGGTCCAGGATTTCAAGCGGTGGCTGGTAGGTCAGGAACCCCGGAACATCGAACACCTGTGGGCGACGATGTACAACTTTACCCGCTTTCCGGGCGGCCTGGTCGTGAACGCAGCCATGAGCGGCATCGAGCATGCGCTTTGGGATATCGCCGGCAAAGCGGCGGGCCTGCCGGTTTATATGCTCCTCGGAGGAAAGTGCCGGGAAAAGATCCGCGTCTATCAGAGCGCCGGGGGCGGCGAGCCCAAGCAGGTGGCGGACAATGCGAAGGGACTGGTCGAAAAATACGGTTACACTGCAGTCAAAATGTCGCCCCACCAGTCAGGCACCAATGCCAGGCCGTACAACTACGTCACGCGCATGGCGGGCCAGCGCGTCCGCGCCGTTCGCGAATCGCTGGGTCCCGACGTCGATATTGGGGTCGACATTCACGCCAAGTTTTTTGAAGTGGCGCGCGCGATTCGCCTGGCCAGAGAGATCGAACCTTACCATCCTATGTGGCTTGAGGAACCGATTCGTCCCGAGAATACCGCGGCGATGGCCAAGCTAGCCGATCACGTCAATATCCCGCTGGCCAGCGGCGAGTGCAACTACACGAAGTTCGAGTTTTGCGACATTCTGGCCGCGCAGGCTCTCGACATCATCCAGCCGGACATCTGTGTTTGCGGCGGGCTGATGGAAATGAAGAAAATTGCCGCAATGGCAGAGGCCCACTATGTGATGGTCGCGCCTCACAACCCGATGGGACCTGTTGCAACCACGGTTAATGTCCACTTCGCTGCGTCCACGCCCAATTTCCTGATCCTTGAATATCACCCCGATGATGTGGCGCCGCGCAAGGATTTGCTCAAGGAGCCGCTGATGGTCAAGGATGGCTATATTCCGCTCCCGAACAAACCCGGCTTCGGCATTGAGCTCAACGAAGAGGCATTCAAGAATTATCCTCCCAAGCCCTGGCGCCGCGGATTTGAGTATCGAGCCGACGGATCGGTGGCATTCATCTGATCGGACTACGGCTGCCAAAACGCCAAGACTCCAAGACGCGAAGCACGCTAGAGGAAAACCATGGCAATGAACTTCGCCAACCGACCGGTTGGTCTGGCCATTATTGGCGCGGGAAAAGTGAGCGATTACCACCACGTTCCGGGCATCGCGCTCGATCAGCGAACCCGGCTCGTGGGTGTGTGTGACAGTGATCCCGTGCTGGTGGAGAAGAGGAGGAAGGACTGGGGCGTGGAGCAGGTCACCACCGACCCCGAAATTCTTCTTTCCTGGCCCGAGGTCGACGGCGTAATCATCGCTACCCCCAACTTTACGCATCGCCCGCTCGCCGTGGCCGCAGCCCGCGCCGGCAAGCACATCATGTGTGAGAAGCCGCTTGGGTTGAATTCAGGCGAGGTTGCAGAGATGTACCGCGCGGCGCGCGACGCCGGTGTTGTGCACATGACGGCCTTCACCTATCGGTTCGCCCCCGCCATGGGTTATCTCAGGCATCTGGTGAAAAGCGGCGCCCTGGGCGAACCGCGTCACTTCCGCAGCCAGCGGTTTCTTGATTGGCCCGAGACCAGCTGGGGATGGAGGCAATACAAGGAGAGCGCGGGCGCCGGAAATCTTTTCGACATGATGATTCACCGCATCGACTTTGCGCTCGACCTTCTGGGACCCTTGCGTCGCATCTGCGGAGCGGTAGCGCGCTTCGCGCCGCGCGAGCGGACTGGTGAAGGCTCTTCCTGTCCGGCTTCGGACGTAGACGACTGGTCGGCCATGATCGGAGAGTTCGAATCCGGGGCCGTGGGTGTCTGGGAGGGAACAACACTGGCCAAAGGATATGGCCTTCAGGGATTCGGTCACGAATGGGCCGAGGTTAATGGCTCCGAGGGTTCTGCGGTTTATCGGCTCCATGTCCCCAACCAGATCCTTCTCGGCAAAACCGGACACGACCTCGAGCCCATCGAGGTGCCCGCACAATACCTGAAGCCGTCAGGCAGCCCGAGAGATCCCGCCCGGGGTGAGCCGGCAACGGTATTTCGCTATGACCTGGTCTGGGAGTTTGTGTCGGCGATTGCCGAGAAGCGGCAGGCCATACCCAGCTTCCACGACGGCCTCAATGCCCAGCTCGTGGCGGATGCCGTTCTTGACTCGCACGAAAAGGGCGCCTGGGTCGAGGTCTCTAAGGCCGTTCGCTGAGCAAACCGAAGTGCTCTGGGTGTTTCGTGTCTTCGTGGTTAGAGCTGTCTAACCAATACCACGAAGACTCAAAGTCACGAAGAAACACCAAGAAAAGGAGATAACCGTGGATCTGCGTGGCAAGAAGGTCTTGATAACAGGCGGAGGCACCGGAATCGGTCAGGAAATAGCCTTCGCCCTGGCACAGGAAGGATGTCACGTGGCAATCAGCGGGCGTCGCGAGGACAGGCTGCGCAAGACCGCCGGCCTGTGGACCGGCGAACCGCCGATTCGCATCTTCCAGGTTGACGTTGCGGATCGACGGAGTGTTGAGGGACTTTTTGCCTGGGCGGCCGATCAGCTAGGGCCGATCGACATTCTGGTTGTGAGCGCCGGAATTAATGTCAGACGACGGCTGATGGCCGATCTCGACCCGGCCGAGTGGGACAAGGTGCTGCAGATCAATGCCACTGGATCCTTTAATTGCATCCACGCCGTATTGCCGCAGATGCGCGAGAGAAAGGACGGGCTGATCATTAACATCTCGTCCGTGGCCGGCAAGCGCGCCGGTCTGCTGAGTGGCGTCGCCTACACTGCATCAAAATTCGCCATGACGGCGCTGGGCATGTGCGCCGCCCTGGAAGAAGGCAAGAACGGCATTCGAGTGACCAATATCTATCCAGGCGAGGTCAACACGCCTATCCTCGATGAACGGCCGCAGCCGGTTACGGATGAGCATCGAGCGCAGATTCTTCAGCCGGAGGACATTGCCCAGGCGGTCGTGATGGTGGCTCGCTTGCCGCGGCGCGCGCACATCCCGGAGCTGGTGATCAAACCGACTCATCAGCCATACGCGTGAAGCAGTTCAAGCACAAATACACCGCCGGCTGTCAGGCGAGGCTCCAATTCAGCCAGTCAGCAGTGCTTTCGGACTCTCGCATAGTTTGACCACCAGACCAGGAAAGCGCGGTATTCGACAATGCCCCGGTCGGTCGTCTCGCCCCAATGGCAGACCTTGCCCGCTGGGATCCACTTCTCTTGGTTTGGGTTGGCTAGAGAGTTTTCCCGGGAGGCTAATGCTGCAGGCCCACTTCCTCCAGCAGGTCAATGAACCTCGGCTCCGAGCGCAGACCATCGAATCTGGGATATTTTTTTTTTTTATTTTAAGACCATCGAATCTGGGATCCACTTTCAGATGAACCAGCCACCTCCCGCTTTTATACGGGTCACCTTCCGCACGGGCAGCCTCCAGCCATTTCATCGCCCGCTCGTTGTCGCCGAGGCCGGCATAGATGACTGCTGCATCACATGGGAAATGCACCTTCGTCGCAATAGCTCCCTCAATTCCTTGAGCAGCTGTTGCGAACTCCGCTCTCTTGCCGCGTAGGGCAAGGCAGTGTCCAAGCGCCCCAACCACGGCGCCGCTTCCTTGCGAGAGTGCCCGCGACTTTTCGAACGCCGAGATGGCCTTGTCGAACATGAACTTCGCCTCGTAGGCCAGCCCGAGCCCCCAATACACGAGGTAAAAATTCGGATCCAGCTCCAGTGTCCCCAGGTACTGATCGATCGCATCGTCGTATTGTCGCCTCAGGTATTGAATCCATCCGGCCTCGGTGTTTGTGATGAGAGAGACCGGATCCAGCTCGTGCGCTCGTTTCAACTCTGTGAGAGCATCGTCCATGCGCCCCATGCATGCGAGGAATAAGCGATCCGTTCCTTGCCGGCTAATTGGCTCGAATCCAGATGGGAGACGACCACGCCATCTGGTCGTCGGCCTGGATCACGCGAACGTAGTAGTAGTTTTCACCCGAGCCCGCCTGGTTATCGACGAAGCTGAAGCTGATTTCTTTTTCGAGCGGCTGCCGGTTATGAATGAACGTGTTGTTCTTGATGATATCGACTTGACGGATCGGAGCTGTGCCGATCACCTTGATCAAGAGCTTGAAAGCGCCGGGGCTTTTTACGATATCGCCCTGCAGATACTCCTTGCCTCCGGCCTGCAGCCGGTAATCGAGAATGATGTTGTCCGTCGCGCCATAGGAGTGTCGCAGGCGCATGGCGTCGAGCAACCCCTGGCGCGTGAATTCTGTCGCTAGAGTGCAGGCATACGATATGTGATTGGAGAGATGATCGGAGCTGACCTGGACGCCGAGCTTGTACCCTTTGGCCCAGGCGTTCCACACATACCCCGCCGGGCGGAAGCCTCCCGGCGCTGACGCCGGATTTCCGCTGTTGGCCGCTTTGGGAGCGCCCTCGTATTCGGCCGAAACGCGATCGCCCTGGTACATTTCAACCAGGGGCTCAACTTCAGGATCGTTATCGCGCCAATCTGTGCCCATGTTGGTGGCTGAAGTATGTGAGATGGCGATGCCGCGGTAGCGCTTCAGGTATTCGTAGAGCGCCGCGGCGCCGATCTTTCCTTGGTTCTCCTCGGCGGGGATCGGCAATGTCGGATTGCCTCGTTGCGCGAACATCACATTGCGATGGCCGTTGGGATAAACCACGCTGCGTTCATATCCATACAGCGGCGTGAAGGTGCTGGGCAAGAAGAGCAGATCGGCCATTTGCTGCAGCAGCCAGTTGATATACTCGATGTCCGGACCACCAAGACCGTTGTGTTCGCTGACTCCGAGAAAATCAAGCTCAGCGGCATCCATTGCGTAACGGTAAGTGTCGAGCAGGGAGCCTTCGTTGTTGCCATCCATCGAGAACTCGGTATGCCGGTGGGTGTCGCCTCTATAGATGCGGTACGTCTTTCCCTCTGATTGCATTTGATAGCTGCGAATGCGGCTAAGATCTTCCGCTTCGCTGGCGTGGACGGGGAAGGTCGTCAGTTGGGGAGTCAATCGCGGTTTCAGCTTGGGAGCGCCGGCGCGGGAGTCGGGCAGCGGGATGCGCGCCGCGTACACGTCCGCGTGCTGGAAGAGAAACTCCTCGAAATCACGATTATCGGTGGCCCAGGCGCCATACATATTCCCGCCCTCGTCCGAGGCGAAGCCGCCGCGCATGTCGGTGCGTCCCTGGCTGAAAGGAATCTGGATGGGCGTCGTCCATCGTTCTCCGTCATACGCCGTACCCCAGATTTCCCAGGCCGCTCGATGCGCCGGAGCGTTGTTGTGCGTATCGCGAATTCTCAAGGTGCGGTGCCGGAAAAAGAGCCACATGCGTCCCATGCCGTCCGGCTGGAGGACCGGCAGGTCGTTGTACCCCTGCAGTTCGTGGGGAAGCGATGAGTCGAGCTCCGCTACCGGTTCTTGCCAGTTGCCGCTCGAGTAGACGGCCACGGTCATCGAGCGCGACTGGTACAGACGCGTGGCTTCCTTCTTCACCAGAAAGCCCGAATCTTTGCCCCACTGCATTCCGCTTTCATTCCAGGCTACCCATAGACGGTTCTGGTTGTCGCAGGCAAGGCTGGGATGAGCTTCAAATTTAGGCGTGGCGGCTACATTGAAAACCTCCGACCACCTGCCGCTGTCAAATTGACGCATCATGATGTCGTAGTTGCCGCCGGCATAACTATCCCAGGCTATGTAGACCCGGCCTGCGCCATCCGTTGCAATGGCAGGCGCCCAGTCGTTGGCGGGCGATCCCGAGATGCGCTCGGCGGGCGACCAGGTCGAGCCATCGTAGCGCCGGGCAAAAATGTCCGACTTGCCGTTTCTGAATCCTTGCCAGACCAACCACAGATTCCCGTTCGAGTCCCGGGCCAGGTTGTGGTAGATGTCGGGTTGAGGATCGTCCGTCAGCCGCTCGATCGCCGACCACGATTTGCCGTCATGACGGCGGCCGTAGAGATCCCAGTTGTTTCCGGCCTGGGCGGACCATACCACCCACGGATTGTGGTTGCGATCGCGCCCCAGCTTGACCAGAAAAATGTCGCCGGGTTTATCGGTTACCTTGAGCAATCCGCTCCAGCTCTTGCCATCGAAGGATCGGGCAAAGACTTCGTTTCCACGGTTGCGATAACCAACCCAGGCCGTCCAGACTTCGCCGGATCGGCCGCCAAGAATGGCGACGAAGTCGTCTTCATACTCGCGAGTCGATAGCAGTTGCGCCGCGGGCACGCGATCGCAGATCACGCTTCCTGACAAAAACCGAACCGGCTGCCCGGGTCGCAGTTCCGACGGACTTACCTGGAATTCACCGTTCTTGGTTTTGAACACGACCTTCGTTTCGGGGGTGGCTCTCACGTCGACAATGATTCCTGGAATCAGCAAGTAAGGCTCAGGCGCTACCGTGAGTTCGTCTTCCCACGGACGGCGCTGAAAATTGGGGCCTTTGCGAGTTGAAAGCGACCAGCTTTCCTTGCCCGCGATCTTGTCTCCAGGCCGGGGATGCCAGTTGCGCAGGTTCAGGAGTTCGCCCTTCTCGAGGGCCAGCGAACCATCCCAGGACCGCGGTTCACCGTCCGTCACGCCGAACTGGAGGCGAAATGACACGAGGGAACTGTCGAGCAGCGGCGCAAGATCGGTTTGTGACGGGGAGGGCGCGGCCTGCGGAAAAAGAACGGCTCGCTGCTGCCACGCGATCAACGTGAGGAAGCTGAGGGTTGCGCCGCCAATCAGTCCCCTTCTCCGGTTAACCATGACTGTTACTCCGTAATCATTTGAGTAAAAAGTAGAAAGTGCTGAGTAGAAAGTGCTGCGATGACTCCGACTTTTTACTCAGCACTCCTGGATCACTGCTTTCGGATTTCGATTTTTCGCAGGGCCGCCGTTGTGATCCAGGTGGCAATCCCGAGCGGCTCGGACGGCTCCATCTCCGGACGAATACCCACGCGGCGTCCGGCCGTATCGGCATCCACGACTTTGTCGTTGTCGATCCAGGCCTCGATCTTCTTCGGGCTGACCCGCACTCGGATACCATACCAGCGTCCTTGCTCAAATCTCATGTGTCGGGTGGTATCGTTTTCGGAGGCGTCAAGGCCGTCGAGACTCGACAGCCCAACGACGCTTCCAGCCCAACCGCCGACGATAAGGGAGCAGGACGAGTCGGCCACCGGGAATGTCAGGCCACAGAAGAAGTCGTTGCCGTCGACCTTCATTGCCTCGAGGCTGATCTCATAGTCGATACGCGGGAGTTCGCCGCCGTCCCACGTGATGCCCGTCAGATTGTTTCCCATTTCGAGGATGAGCCGCCCGCCTTCGACATAAACCCGCCCCTCGCCACCGAAGCTGGTTGCTTTCCAACCTTTCAGACTCTGACCGTCGAAAAGGCGCTGTTCTTTGTCCGCCGGGACCGGCTTGACCACTTGAGAACGAGCCGCAGGGTAGCCGGCCCATAGGATCAGGGCTAGAATCGTGGTGAACTGAAATCGAAAGCCTGAATTCATCGTGTCCTAGTCGGTTCTTTCGCGCGCAGCCCGCGACCAGTTTTCGATCAGGAGCGTCTTGATGTTCCCGAAGGTGGCATCGCTGGTCACAAGCGTCAGGTTATGCGCTAACGCCGTTGATGCAATCCATAGATCATTTTCGCCCATAGGTTTTCCGCGCGCCCACAGATCCGCCTTTATCTCGGCATATCGCGCCGCAACTGCTCGAGTGATTGGAAGGACGTCATGGAGTTGCTTTATCACCTGAGCGGCCACACCCGCCAGGTTGTTCCTCCTTTTTCCCTTGGGTAAGCGCGAAATACCAAAATAGATCTCTCCTTCGACAGTCACCGAGGTCAAGAGTAGCCCTTGTTCTTCAATGCGAGCCAGGTATGAGACGAAGACTTCCCGTCCCGCCATCGCAGCGCTGACGGCGTTGGTGTCAAGGAGACGATCAACCAAGCGGATTGTTCCAGTCTGCCGGCTGCTCTGCCTCAGAAATCATGCGTTCCATGAGTTTCACGTCCGCCGGATTCACTTTCTTTCTTAGCTTGCGCATGGTGGCAATAAGAGCCGACGAACCTCTTCGTGACGGGCGAGGGTTTTTCTTAACGGCGACCGGCTTGATGAATCTCATGACTTCCTGCTCGGAGACCCGCACAAGGTCCCCTACTTTCACGGCCCGAAGCTTACGGTCCCAAATCCACCGGCGGATCGTGTGGGGATGACATTTTAGTCGAGCAGCGACTTCTGTGACTGTCAAGAGAGTATGGTTCATTGTCGGAACCCCGATCCATCTTCTATCATCTCTAGTCATACATTAGTATACAAGATACCAGATCGTGAGTTTCGTTGTGTCTTCGCGTCCTGGCGGTGAGAACGTTGGTAAGCTGCAAAGACCCGAAGAAACGCGAAAAGGTCAGCGAGGCCGGCCGTGGCGTGACATGTTTTCGTACCACTTCATGTTGCCGGTGGAGCTCCCGATGCAGACGATATCGGCGCGCCCGTCGTCATTGAGGTCTGCGGTAGTGCAGCCTGAGGCAGCCATGCCCCCTTGATCGATGACCTGGCGCCGCCATTGATTTCCGTCATCGTCTTCAGCGTAAAAAACATGAACGCTGGCGCCCTTGCCCCGGTCTCCGGCCACGATGTCGTCGCGCCCGTCGCCATTGAAGTCGGCGAGGGCGACCTCGTGGCCCTCGACCAGCTCTGAAAAAATAACCTTGCGCTGCCAGCGGCCCGCCGGATCTTCCGTATACACGACCACTTCGTTGCCATGCCAGGGTTCGACGGCGGCGAGAAAGCGACGTTTCTTCAATCGCCCGAGCCCGACGTCACTTGAGCCTGCCCTGGGCGCGGCTTCCTCGTGACCGCGGGCCAGCCGCGTGTTCTCCCATTGGATTCGGTCACCCTCGCCCGTGGCCTGGTGCAGCACGATTCCGTCGAAGCCCGCCGTCAATATCTGCTCGCGCTTTCCCTCTTTCCAGCGCACGACCCTCAAGCGGTGCAACACACCGGTGAGCTGGTCATCGATCACCCGGCGCTTCCAGTCGTCGGTCCGGTAATAGACGAGCGGTACTCGGTCCTCATACTTGGGAGCCAAGGCCTGAGGACCGATGAGCGGCGCGTTGATCAATTCCTTCTTGCCGTCTCCGTCGACGTCGGCCCATCCCAGGTGATGCGAGGTCGTGAGCGCATCGATCTTCGTGGCCTGCCAGGGCTGGCGAGGATCTCCCTGGTGTTTCAGCAACCAGACCACGCCCTGGCTCTTGGCCGCAACCATGCTGAACTCGCTCTCGAGCGCCAGCTCCGGGAACCCATCGCCGTCAAGGTCATGAGCCGCCATGTTCACCAGGCCGTTCATTCCGGCGACCAGGACGTGGCGCTGCCAGTCCGGATTCTGATACCAGGCCAGTTCTGTAATGCGCGATGTGAGTCCGATGACATCCGGCCGGCCGTCTTTGTTGAGGTCTCGAACCAGTACGGCGTAGCCGCCGGGAATCTTGGCTTCGATTACGTGCTCGCGGAACTCGGCCGGTTGAGGGAGATCGGGTTGTCCGAGGAGAACCAAGAAAACGGCCCACGCGCCGAAACGTGACAGCAGCATATGGCTCGACCTCCAGGCGTTCTTTGCGTCTTTTGCGGTTGTCAGAGACTAGTTGGTCCGCAGTGCCGCGCTTCGATATCCGGGACCCCGCAATGCGCGGCCCGGGCTTGCTCCGGTGTGCCGGCCTTCATCCAACACAACCTGGCCGTTCACAACCACAACGTCGATTCCTTCGGCGTATCGGTGGGGATCGTCAAAAGTGGCGCGATCGATCACGCGCTCAGGATCGAACACCACGACATCGGCCGCCATCCCGGCTCGTAGGAGTCCGCGATCCGAAAGCCTGAGGCGCGCGGCCGGCAGGGAAGTCATCTTGCGCACGGCATCCTCGAGCGTCAGGATCTTCTCCTCCCGGACGTACTTGCCCAGAATCCGGGGAAAAGTGCCGTAGAAGCGCGGGTGAGGCTTTCCCCTGCCAAGGACGCCCTCCGGACTCACTGCCGTGCCATCCGAGCCGATGCTGACCCAGGGAAGCTTCATGGCCGTCTTCACGTCGTCTTCGATCATCGAGAAATAGATAGCGCCGACGTTTCCCTGCTCCTCGATCAGCAAATCCATCAATGCGTCTTCCGGCGTCGTGCCGCGTTCTTTCGCAATTGCGGCGATCGACCGGCCCTCGAACTTCTTGTTGCTATCGGACCGTACCGAGGCGACCCGGATATTCTCGAAATTCCCCGTCTCTTTGACCAGATTGTGCCAACCCGGCGCTCCCGTTTTCATTTCGGCCTTGATGCGCTCGCGCGCCTGCGGGTCCTTGAGCCTCTCGACCAGCTTGAGGCGGCCGCCTTCGTGAGCCCACGACGGAATGCTGGCGCTCAGGCCGGTAGACCCCGCCACGTAAGGATACTGATTGGCGGCGATGTCAAGGCCGCGAGCCCGCGCCTCTTCGATGATCCGGACCGCTTCGAGAATCTTCCCGCGCATAAAGCCGGTCGCTTTGAAGTGAAAAATTTCCACCGGCAGGCCGGCGCGCTCGCCGATTGCGACCGCCTCCTTCAGCGCCTCGAGCAGAGAGGTACCTTCGCCGCGGACGTGCGAAATGTACAAGCCGCCGGCGCGCGCAGCCTCGCGCGCCAGCTCGACCAGCTCGTCGGTCTTCATATAGCTGTTGGGAGGATAGATCAGGCCGCTGGAGAGCCCAAAGGCGCCCTGCGACATGGCGTCGCGCAGCAGTGTCTTCATACGCTCGAGTTCGCTTGCCGACGGCGGCCGGTTGTCGTACCCCATGACAGCTGAACGAAGCTGTCCCGATCCGGCGAACGTGAGGACGTTGACCGAGATACCCTGTTTTTCAAGACGAGCGAAGTAGCCTGCGAAATCGCTCCAGTCGAGCTGCAGCCCCAGAGGAGCGAGGGAGTTTTTCATCGCGTCCACCACCGGTCCGATGACCGGAGCGGCTGAGCCCGATTCGCCCAGAACTTCCGTCGTGACTCCCTGCCGCACCTTGCTCTCGGCGCGCCCCTCGACCAGCAGGGCGAAGTCGGAGTGGCTGTGCATGTCGATGAATCCGGGCGCGACGATACGGTTGCGCGCGTCGATCGTGCGGCGAGCCGGCAGGTCGCCGAGTTGCCCGATGGCGGCGATGCGATCGCCCCGAATTGCGAGGTCGGCGCGAACCCAGGGATTACCGGCACCATCCAGGAGGCGCCCGCCCCGGATCACGAGATCGTAGGGAGCCTGGGGAGCAAGGGCGAGCCCGAACAGAAGAATGTAGAGGGCCTTCATAGGTTCACTTCAGCTCAGTATAGATCTTGGTAACGTTGTCCTTGAGACGCGGCGTGCCGAAGTCCTTGAATTTCTCCGGCAGCTTGAGGGCAGCCGCTGCATCCTCGGCGCTCTTGCCTTCCTTCTTGGACTGCTGTACCGCTTCAAGGAACGCGCGGTTGAACTCGGCGAATTCCTGGAAGGCTTTCCAATCGGTCACCGGGCTGTGACCAGGAATAACCGTCTCGACATCCTTTATTCCGGACGCTGCGTTTTTCAAGGTGTTGGGATATTCGACTCCACTGCCGCCGTTGTTCGTGTCGATCAGAGGAGTTGCTTTCGCGGCGAAGAGGTCGCCGGTGTGCATGGTCCTAAGCGCCGGAAAAACTATGATCGTGTCGCCGCTCGTGTGACCGCGTCCGAAATAGTAAAGGTCTACTTTATCCTTCCCGCCCAGGAGGCTCATTTTGTCCTTGTAAGTCCGGCGGGGAAGAAATTTCTTTCCCTCCTCACTCTGGAACTGGGGCATCTTCTCCATGCTGGCCTTGCAATTCTCGTGAGCGACGAATTCGATGTTGCCCGGGAATTCATTGTTGCTGCCGACATGGTCGCCGTGGGTATGAGTGTTGATGATAATAGTCACAGGCTTGTCGGTGACCGACTTGATCTTGTCCAGTATTGCCTGGCCCCACTTCGCGAGCTTCGTGTCGACCACTACCACCCCTTTGTCCGTGATGAAGGCGGCGGTGTTTCCGCCACCCCCGCTGATCATGTAGAGATTGTCTTTGACCTTCTGGATTTCAGCGACATTCTGCTGCGCCTGTCCCTGGGTCATCAGAACCGGCAGCGCTCCCACGATCAGCAGACTTGCGAGAACGGCTAAACGCTTCATGAGGTCATCTCCTGTGGATGTTGAGTCGGATCATATCATCATTGACGATTGACGATTTACGATTGACGATTGAACTGCATGATCGCCCGGCAGCCACCCAGCCCCAATCGTCAATCGTCAATCGTAAATCGTCAATCGAACAAGAGGCGCTGCAGGAACCAGTAGCCGCCTGCCAGAATGACGCATACCGACCCGGCCTTGACGATTCGGGCCGCAAGCCGATGATTGCGCCTGCGGATCATCGCCAGCAAAGGAACCACGGCCAGCACGATGAGGGCCTGGCCGATTTCAACTCCCAGATTAAACGAGAAGAGCGACCAGCCCAGGGCCTGCGCCGGCAAGCCGAATTCGCGCAGCACGGTGGCGAAGCCGAAACCGTGCAGCAACCCGAAGAAAAACGCAATCCACGTCCGCAAGTCGCGGCCTTCTTTGCCTACCATCAAGTTGTCAGCCCCGACATACATGATGCTCAGAGCGATGGCGGGTTCAATGATGTGTGATGGCGGATTGACGATATTCAGCGTGGCCAGCGCAAGCGTAATGCTGTGGGCGACGGTAAAGGCGGTCACGATTTTCAACAACCGAAAAAGTCCCCCGCCCATCAACATGAGCCCTATGATGAAGAGGATGTGGTCCGGTCCAATAAAAATATGGTGGACGCCGGCGGGAACAAATTTCTTGACCACCGCCCGTGTGCCCTGATGGCTGCCGGTGAAGTACTCGAACACCTGGCGATCCTTGTCGAATATTTCCTGGTGGGCAAGTCTCTCTCCTTCATAGATGTTCAGAAATGTCTGGTGCTGGGGATCATACGGGAATAGCCCGCACCGCACTTCCAGCACGCCTGGGAGGCGAGTCCAGCGAGCGGACATCTGCAAGCCGACCGATTGTCTCTCGGGCAACGCCTCGATCTTCCCCGGTTCGAGCTGGAGGGTTGCCCCGTCGGCCATCATGACCAGACGCGATTGGACCAGAGCCACGATCCCCGCTCTGTTACCCTCGACGAAGGATTGGCTGAGCAGAAGACCCGGCGACTCCAGGTTCAAATCGTGAGCCAGGTCGATGGCATGAACGGTGAGCGTTCCGTCGAGTCCGTGGGGTGCCAGGCGCAGATCGAGGTAGCTGAAAGGAATCGGATGGCCCAGCGCAGCTCTTGTGAAACAGCAGGCCATCACGGCGACAAAGAGGAAGCGAGATCTCGTCACTTCAACCACGAAGACAAGAACACAGGGTGACCGATCGGTCGAGTCGCGGGTGTTATAATGCTTCCATGCGACTCAGCCTGGAACCGCCCTATCTTATTGTCAAACCCGGGGTCAGTGAAGAAGAGTTTTACCGCCTGGCGGACGAAGACAGCGACTGGGAATACCTCGACGGTAGAATTGTCATGCATTCACCTGCAGCTGTCTTTGGCCACAACCAAATACTCGCCACAGATTCCACGAATTTCACGAAACCTGAATTGGCTCTGTGAAAATTGTGTAATCCGTAGCAGAATTTTGCGCTCTACTTGTGGAGAATCTTGCCCGGGAACAAGATTATCGCTCCAAGACACGAAGAAACACCAAGAATCCTGCCAAAACTGAGGCGGCAACGGCGTGCTACTTCGCAGCCTTCAGCAACAGAACCCAATCCCTGCCTCCCTCCGCCGCGAACTCGTGAGTTCCCTGGTTCGAAATCCTGCCGATCGAAGAACGCGCCCCGGTCGCGGGATTGAACCAGTGTGCGGCGACACCGGACTTGAAGCGATCCATCTTGATCGCAACCTTGCCCCCTTCAGGAATGTAGGCCAGGAATGCGTCGCCGCTCTCGCTCCGGGCGGCAGCGATGAACCGGTCGGGCGACTCCCGTCCTGGCTGATCGACGAGGGCGTCCTGGTCGGGGCGCAGTCTCCACCAGTCGAGCGAGGAGAAGAGATCCTTTAGATGTTTCATGCTCGTGCTGCCGGGGTGTTTCATCGCTTCGTGCCACGGCGGCGCTGTGCCAGTGTAGGGGTGAGTCATCGGGGGATTGGGCTTGAGTTCCCAGCTCCAGATTCCATGGCCGCCGTAACTCACGCCGGCGGGAGGCGCGATAAGCAGGCTCCAGTATGCCGCGCGCCTCACTGCATGCGCATCGAAGACTTTCATCGAGGGCCGGGCAATATGGGCTTCATAGTTGGGCTCCAGGTTTATCTCGGGATGGTGCGGTTCTTTTTTCCAGCCCTGGCTGGGAGGCCCTTCCGCATGCCAGCGCATTGATTCTGCGCTGTCGTTGTGCCCGCTCTGATATCCGTTGAAGCTGAACCAGGGTTCGTCGCGGAACTCGTCGGCAACCCACATTCGGCCTCCCGGGTGCATGGTGGCGAGCCGGTTCGGCTGGCTGCCAAAAACTGCGCGCCCGATCTTTTTCCAGCGCTCGGCTTTCTCGCCGCGGTAGTCTGCGTCGCCGGCAAGAAACCAAACCACGTGGTGGGCGCCGTAGCGCGCCACCATGTAGCGGGCCAACGTGATGATCTGATCGTCGGGGAGCATGTTGCCGGGATTCAGCATGGCGGTGGCGCCGGCGATGGCCCAGATCAGGACGGGCGCAGCCACCACTCCGAGATCGTTCATGGCATCAACCCGTTCATCCATCCACTGGTAGAAGACCGGATCGATCGAGATTTTCTCTCGCCCGTAAAAAGCCGGCCGCCCGTCGGCATTTCCGGAGGCAGTGCGCCACTGCGTCGTCACGTACTGGACTACGTTGAATCCCTTCGCCACACGGTCTCTGAGGTAGAGGTCCCAACTCCCGGGATCAGCCTTGAGCACACCGTTCCATGCCGTGTCGCCCAGCCAGAAAAAAGGGGTGCCATCCGCGTGCGCAAGGTAGCGGCGATCGTCGGAAACCTTGAGACCTCCGTGCAGATACAATGGGTTCCGCCCGGAATAAGCGGCGCAGTCGAAGGAACCCGATTGGCCGTTCAGTCCCGCATCGTCCGCTTTCGAGCTGCGAGACCTATAAGTCCATTTTCCGGTTTCTTCCGGTGCGAGGCGTACCTTCCAGTTCCTGGCGCCGTACCAGAAGGCTTCGACACTTCGGGTCTTTCCAGTCGGAGACGTGAAATCGACCTCAACCCGGACGTCCTGCAGAGGGTTTTCATAGTCGCCCGAACTCGTGAACTGGGCTTCGAACCGCGCCCAGCGAAAAACTTTCTTTGTTGGGCCGGCGGGTTGAGGCGTGAAGCCGGCCTGACTGATCAATACCATCGGCAGATCACGGCAGCGGCACGATTCAACCATTGTCTTCTTTACTCGAGTTCATTCAGCCCCTCCTTAATCGGCGCGTTCGCGGTTACTTTTAGAAGAGTGGATTGCTATTTTGGTCCCAATACCTCGAATCGACCGTACTGGCGGAAATGTCGATCGAAACTGAACGCGGTCCGAACCTCCCGTAGCTCGATTACGGCGAACGAGATCGCATCGCACAGGCTCCAATCCTTATCCGCGTGACGCGAGAGAATTTCTCTGGCCCGTTCCTCTTCACGCGGAAGGACCCTGAGGACCGGGAGACCTCCTCTCAGAAGCCACTCCAGTGCCAGAGCGCGACCGAGTTTGCGCAAGAGCAGGGCGTGAGTTTCTGCTTCAATATAGTTGGTGATGAAGCTCGGCCGTCGCCCCGATGCGATTCCCTGCGCAGCCCGGACCGCGCGCTCATGATCGGCGTCATCTGCGTCGAGCAGGGCGAGAATGGCGCTTGAATCCCAAAGAACGCTGCGTCTCATTCGTCAAGGACGGCGTGTTTGTCCCGGGCTCCGGGCATGGTTCCGCCACCTCGCCCGGCACCGACAAGCCGGAAGATGGGGTGATCGCGAGTGAGCGGTGGAATGACCTGTTTCTGCCTCTGTACGGCCCGCGCGACCAGCGCTGTTTTCGGAATAAAACGCCGTCCTCCTTTTCGGATACTTGGGAGGGCGCCACGTCGGATTAGCCGCCAAACCGTGGAGAGGGAGATTCCGAGGACGCGACCCGCTTCGTCTACGCTCACAAGGGCGGATGGAGAATTTCGAGGCATGACGCTACCCTATCATGCGAGTGTCACTGTGTCAATCATGTCAGCCCATCGCGTCAATGACGCTCGGTCATCTTTGAGGCATCGACCGCCGCGCCATTTACTTGCCCAGATCAAACGACCGGGAGGCCAGGCCGGCGATGTGCCGGCCGATTGCGAGTGAAGCGGTCGCTGCCGGAGACGGGGCATTCAAGACGTGAATGGCATTGGGAATTTCGACGATGCTGAAATCATCCACCAGAGTGCCGTCCGGGCTGACGCCTTGCGCCCTCACTCCGGAACCGCCGCGGCTCACGTCGCTCGGCTGAAGCTCGGGGACAAGTCTCTGAAGGGCTGTCACAAACGCACGGCGGCTCAGCGAGCGGTAAAACTCGTAGAGACCGGTTTGCCAGTACCGCCCCACCATCGCCCAGAAGCCTGGGTATGCAATCATGCCAAGCGCCTCGGCGACATGGATGTCCCGCATTCGGTAGCCCTCGAGAGCGAAAGCCAGGACTGCGTTCGGTCCCGCTTCGACCCCGCCTTGAATACGCGGGGTGAAGTGCACACCCAGGAAGGGAAATTGCGGGTCGGGAACCGGGTAAATCAAGCCGCGCACCAGATTGCATCCGGGTCGCAGCACGTAGAACTCGCCTCGAAAGGGGATAATGCGCAGATTGGGACGGATGTCCATCAACCGGGCGATGGCGTCGGCATAGAGGCCTCCGCAATTAATGATGTTGCGAGCCGCCACCGGTTCACGCTCGCTCTCGAGCAGGATGCTTCCATCCACTCGCCGGATCCGGTGTACTCTGGCGCGAGTCAGAATCTCGACTCCGCGCCCGAGCAAGCGATCGGCAATGGTTTGGCCGACCTGGGCGAAATCTACGATGCTGGTGTTGGGCGAGTAGATCGCCCGGAGTGCGCCCGCGTGAGGCTCGATTTCCCGCAGCCGGGCGGCGTCGATCATCTCCAGACCCGGGACGCCGTTGGCTCTCCCCCGCTCATAAAGCGATTCAAGACGCGGTAACTCCTCTTCGTTAACGGCGACGATTACCTTCCCGCACCTTCGATAGGGAATGCCGCTGGCATCGCAGAATGCGGTCATCAGGCGCACGCCTTCAACACACAACCTGGCCTTGTAGGAGCCAGGCTTGTAGTAGATACCGGCGTGTATGACGCCGCTGTTATGCCCGGTTTGATGACGCGCGACGCCCGACTCCTTCTCGAGCAGCGCCAGTTTCAGCGCGGGATTAAGTTCGTTAAGGGCGAGCGCGGTTGCCAGGCCGACGATTCCGCCTCCGACAATCGCGACATCGTAAGGTTTGGCCATCATTGAGCTGGCGAGTCCCGGGTGTAACAGTTATTGGAACTGGCGAACCAACCTTCGCGACACGACGAATACGTTGGCCCGGCAGTAGTGCGCGAAGCTGCGCTAGCCCCGGCCGTAAAGCCCGGGAAGGCGGGGTCTCACAACGATGAGCGCACAAGGTGCGGCGCAGTCGGAGTGCCGGTCCATCGGACCTCGGATTTGAGGTCTTCCAGTCCCCCGCCCGTCAGATGGTGTGAAAAAATTCGTCAGTGGCGACGGGTCATCAGACCCGTCGCAGTAACGTGATCGTGAGCATTTAGCCTTAAAAAGTTCTTTGCTGCCACTAGCGGGCCGGACGGGCTTGATAGCCCGTCCGCACATAAGCCCGGCGACTCTTGCAACGAGCCTCACAATGCACCCGCGCCAACAAGAAGGCCGGGACAAACGCAAACCCTGAGCGCACAAGGCGCGGCACTTGCGTGTAAGGTTCAAAGCAAGCTACCGCACTCCATCCTCCACCGATTCTGCCGTTCTAGTCTAGCTCAAAAAAACCTGATCGAATTGTGAACTTTCTCCGCACCAGGAACCTAGGCAGGACTCAACGTGGACGTGCAGTTCGGGCACCTTTTGGCCTGTATCGGGATGACGGAGAAGCAGAATGAGCATGGCTTGCTGGTCGGAGTTACCTCCGGCTTCGTCTTCAGCTTGTTGATCTGACGGACGAGCAGAAAGATCGCGAAGGCAACTATCAGGAAATTGATGACCGCATTCAGGAACACTCCAAAGTTGATCGTGGGCGCGGCTGCAGCTTTCGCCTCGGCCAGCGTGTTGAAACCCCTCCCGGAAAGATCGATGAAGAGATTTGCAAAATCAACCTTGCCGAGTGCAAGACCGACGGGGGGCATAAGGATGTCATTGACAAACGAGGTCACGATCGTGCCGAAGGCTGCGCCGAGAACCAAACCGATGGCCAGGTCCAGCACGTTTCCGCGCATGGCGAATTCTTTGAATTCCTTGAGCATCGGATCCCTCCTTTGGATAGTTGTAACCAGAGTTACCACCGGGGCGGACTATATCAAAATGATGCGTGGATTGTAGCGCCGAATTCCAGGGATCTGCTCAACCGATGACGACACGGGCAGCGGCCGCTGATTTGCATCGCGGGTCGAGTTCTTTTATCTTTACCCCATGGCGGAGGCAAAAAAAGGGCGTGGGGCCAGCTTCAATCCACCCAACCGGTTCGAGCCCATGCGGTTCGAGCCCCTGGATGAGTTTCTGCGACGACGAGCCGGCTGTCCCGACCGAGCTTTTTATCGACTCCACGCGCGAAATCCTGGCTCGAAATGACAGTCCGGACGTTCCCTTTACCTTCAGCATCAATCCTTATCGCGGGTGCGAGCATGGCTGCATCTACTGCTATGCGCCGGCCGTCTCACGAGTACCTGGGCTTTTCCGCGGGGATTGACTTTGAATCGAAGATACTCGTGAAGCCGGAAGCGCCGCAGTTGTTGGAGCAAGCTTTCCAGCGAAAATCGTGGAAGCCGCAGGTTATTGCATTCTCGGGGAACACGGATGCCTACCAGCCGATCGAGCGCAAGCTTCAGTTGACGCGCCGCTGTCTTGAAGTTTTTCTCAAGTATCGCAATCCTGTGGGATTGATCACCAAGAATCTTCTGATTACGCGCGACCTCGATATATTGCGGCAGCTGGCGAAATTGAACCTGGTACATGTACATCTCTCGATCACGACCCTTGATCCCGGCCTGGCCAGAATCATGGAACCGCGCGCGTCGGCGCCGGCAAAGCGGCTGGAGGCGGTGGAGACCCTGGCTGCCAACAGGATACCGGTCGGGGTCAACGCGGCTCCGTTGATCCCGGGCCTGACCGACGAGGAACTGCCGTCGATTCTGAGAGAATCAGCGGCGCGTGGAGCGCTCACTGCGGCTTACATTCTCGTCCGATTACCAGGCGCGGTGGAGCCCTTGTTTCTCGACTGGCTCAAGCGCGAGTTACCCGAGCGCGCCCCGAAAGTACTCGGGCGCTTGCGCGACATGCGGGACGGGAAACTGAGCGACAGCCGTTTCGGAACGCGAATGCGCGGCGAGGGTAAACTGGCGGAAAGTCTTCGAACTCTATTCAATCTGTCGTGCCGGAAGTACGGCCTGAACCAAACTCGCGTTGAACTGTCCACCCATCACTTCACCCGCGGGAGCGCCGCGCAGTTGCAGCTCTTCTCTAATTGACGATTTACGATTGACGATTGACGATTGGGTGGAGTGGGAGGTCACTTGTCATCGCGCGGTGTCTTGCGTTTCAAATCGGGTTGACATAACCTCCTTGGCTCGGGCCGGCAGGGCGCAGAGCGAATGCGTCACCTGCAAATGAAAACGCCTTTGTATCCGGAGAGTGGAGCCAATGAGCACCAGTGCAACGTCGAGCGCGCGTGATGAACGTCTGAAGACAATCGAAGAGAGTGTGCGCCCCATCCTGGAAGCGGAGGCGGCCGGCGTCGATGCCGAAGGACGCTGGCCTCAAAAGTCCATCGAGGCCGTCAGCGCCGCCAGGCTGCTAGGCCTTACACTGCCTCACGAGACAGGAGGCGCCGGACTTGGGATGCGAGAGTTCGCGGCGGTCACGAGAAAAATTGCCGGCTCCTGCGCTTCGACCGCCATGATTTACCTTATGCACGTTTGCGGGGCCCAGGTCATTGCAGCCTCGGGTTCGCCGGAGAAGGAAAGAGTCATGCGCAAGATTGTCTCCGGCAACGCGCTTGCGACTCTGGCATTCAGCGAACGCGGATCGCGCAGTCATTTCTGGGCTCCCGTGAGCCGCGCGGCTCGAAACGATGGTTCGACCATTCTCAACTGTGACAAGTCGTTTGTCACCAGCGCCGGCTACGCGGATTATTACGTAGCATCGTCGGGTGCCGTGACGGCGAAAGGGCCGCTTGATTCAACCATTTATCTGGTGGAGCGTGAGGCGGCTGGGATAGAGGTCAGCGGGCGCTGGAACGGCCTGGGGCTGCGGGGAAACGCCAGCGCTCCCATGCAGCTGCGCGACTGTCGCGTAAAGGACGACTACCGCCTCACCGAAGAAGGGGAAGGTTTGAAGATGATGCTGGGTGTCGCCCTCCCCTGGTTTCAGGTTGGAAGCGCGTCGGTGTCGCTTGGGATCGGCGAATCCGCCTTCGCCGGCGCCGTAAAGCATACGAGTACGGCCCGGCTGGAGCATCTGGGCGAGAGCCTCGCCTCGGCCGTGCCCGGAATTCGGGCCCGGCTCGCTCGCATGAAACTGGCGCTCGATTCGGCCAGCGCGTTCCTCGAACAGACCCTGGGCGCGATAGAAGCCGATAGCCCGTCGGCCATGCTCTCGGTCCTGGGGGTGAAGGCGGTGGCGGGCGAGGCAGCTCTTGAAGTTACCGATGAGGCGATGCGCGCCTGCGGCGGCGCGGCATTCGGCCGTCAATTGAGCATTGAGCGCAACTTCCGTGATGCCCGCGCGGCTTCGGTGATGGCGCCGACGACCGACGTACTTTGCGATTTCATCGGGAAGGCTGTAGCGGGAATCCCATTGTTTTGATTTCGATCGCGGGCATCGATCCCGGAGGGCGTCATGAAAGATATGGTTCGAGTCGGAGCGGTGGCTTACGATCCCAAGGTGGTTACAATCTGGGAAGCGCTCAAGGACTACTTTCGCAGCCGTGGGATCGCAACCGACTACGTTCTGTTCTCAAACTACGATGCCCAGGTGGAAGCGCTGCTCGCCGATGCCATCGAGATCGCATGGAATACGAACCTGGCCTATATCAAGACGCATCGCCTTACGAAGGGAAAGTGCCGGGCCCTGGCGATGCGCGATACGGATGTGGGCTTCACAACCAAGATGATCGCCCGGGCCGGAAGCGGCGTTGAATCTGTGCACGACCTGAGAGGTAAGCGGGTGGCTTTCGGCAGCCGCGACTCGGGCCAGGCCGCCATTCTTCCCTGGTATTTTCTCAAGCAGAGCGGAATCGATCCTGGGCGGGACCTCACGGCGATCCGGTTTGACCTCGATGTCGGGAAGCACGGCGACACCGGGACGAGCGAAGTGGAAGTGTTGAACGCCGTGTCCCGGGGAGAAGCCGATGCGGGCGCGGTCGGCGACCAGTACTGGGCGCGAGCCCTGGGCGAGGGTCCGGCCGCCAGCGGAGAGGTGAAGGCCTTCTGGACGTCCCCCCCGTACTGTCACTGCAATTTCACCGTGCGGTCGGACGCTGACGTCGACCGATTTCGGCCCTGGACGGACGCCTTGCTGGCGATGGAATACAACAACCCGGCCCATCGCCCGATTATGGACATGGAAGGTCTCAAGCGGTGGGTTCCTCCGAGTATGGACGGCTACCAGGCTCTGTTCGAGGCGGTGGAGGCCCTCAATTTTTTCGCCCCATATGAAGAGCGTGCGTGAGGAGACCAGGCGCTCGGATCTGAGCTGTGACGTCGGCCGGCTCTCTGCCGGCGGAGGCTTGCTCCTTCTCGTCACTCGCATGCTGGACCGCCTGAAGCCGGGTCAGGTGCTCCGGGTCGATTCGGGGAATCCTTCAGTCGAACACGATCTGACGGCGTGGGCCAGGCTCACAGCCAATCGCTGTCTTGATGTTACACGATCGGACGGGAATACCTCGGTATGGCTGGAGAAGGGGCAAGCAGCCCGCATCCTGACTCGGGAATCGGCCGACTGGGGTTTGAGAGCGTCGAGTGGTGAAGAAGGGTTGGACACCCGGGCACTGCTTCTGGGCCGGTCCGCGGAAATCCCTGAGCAGGCCGATCTCTCTCGCGGATTTTCCCCGCGGGGGGCGGTGGTCGAGGAAGGAAGCCCTGAATTTTCCTTCGATGTTGTACGCGCGAACGAGGCCTGGTCGGACTCGGCGTCCGAGCTCTATGAGCAGGCGACTCGAGGACACTGGGACAGCGCGCGCGACATACCCTGGGCCCAGTTGACGCCGTTGGAGGAAGAACTCGAGCGCGCCATCTGCCAGTTGATGACCTTTCTGGCGGAAAATGAGTTTTCCGCCCTTTACGTTCCCGCTAAGTGGATTGCCCGGATTCACCCGGCATTCGCCGAGACCGTGTTCTTCCTTTCGACCCAGGTGCGCGACGAGGCGCGTCATATAGAAGTCTTTGTGAAACGGGCATTGGCCAACGGAGGAGGACTTCAATTCTCGACGGCATCCACCCAGGCCTCGCTGAAGTCACTTCTCGACCAGGAGGATTTCTTGCAGGCGAGTTTTCTGCTGAGCGTGCTCGGCGAGGGAACTTTCCTCGATCTTCTTCAGTATATCGACACCCACGCCCCGGAGCCGGTCACGAGAGAGATTGCTCGCCGCACGCGCCGGGATGAGTCCCGCCACGTCCACTTTGCTCTCGGTCACGTGCGCGCTGCCATCGGCCAGATCAGCGGACTGAAGGAAAAGCTCCGGCGAGCCGTTTTCAACCGCTCATCGGCGCTGTCCGAGGTTAAGGGATTGAACCCGCTGGTTGAGGAATCGCTTTCGATTCTGGCGGCCGGGGGTTACAACCGGAGCGTCTGCCGCAAGGAATGCAAGCGCGCCAGGATCTGTATCACACGATGCATGAGAATCGCATCAGGAGACTGGTATCGGTCGGGTTTACGGAAGACGAGGCCGCGGAGCTTTCCCAGCTGCACACCCCGAATTTCATGTGATGCTTGGCGTTTCTTAGGCGCTTAGTGAAACGTTCAAACCAACATGTTGTCGTTCACAAGGGGCCTTTCGTTCGGGGCGAAGTCCCCGAACGAACCTTAGCGTCTTCGAGTCTTCGCGGTTAGTGCGGCGGAACAAAACTAACCGCTGAGGCGCGAAGCCCGCGAAGAACGCGAAAAACACCATGCATCACGTGCGCCTTGCGACGCATGGCGGACGTACCCGAGCTCCAGAAGCTCATCGAACAATCGGCCCGCGGCCTGAGCGTCGGATACTACACGGCGTCGCAGATCGAGAGTAGCCTGCGCTACGTCTTCGGTGCGGACACACGGCTCATCGCCGACGGCACCTATTACGTCGTGGAGGCGGAAGGGCGCATGGTCGCGTGCGGCGGGTGGAGCCGCCGGCGGACGCTTTTCGGAGGCGATCAGATGAAGCAGGGTGAGGATCCGCTGCTCGATCCGGCAACCGACGCTGCCCGAATCCGTGCTTTCTTTGTCGATCCCGAATGGGCACGGCGTGGCCTGGGTAGTCTCCTGATCGAACGGAGTATCGAGGCGGCGCGCGCGGCAGGGTTCCTCAGGATGGAGCTCATTGCCACGCTTCCCGGGGAGCCTCTTTATAGGGCGGCCGGTTTCGTCGAGACAGAGCGGTTCAGCCTGCGGCTACCCGATGGAGTGGAGGTCCCGGTGGTTCGAATGTCGCGCACCATTGGATCCAGTGAACGCCGGGCATGAACGTACGGGACAGGCTTTGCCCGTCGATGCACTCGACCCGCTCCCCCGATTCGTGTTGCACAACAGCGCTTGAGTTTCATCCGATGGATCGACTGCTTATCATGAGTCGCTCGACCCGTTGATCTGGATAAGAGTCGATCCACAGATGGACAAACTTCGATCCGAGCCGCGCTTTAAGGCTGTTATCAAGCGCATGAGGCTTGAATCGACAATGTGTGAGTGCAAACCCGAACAGAGATCTGGCTGCGACTACCTCCGCGCTTCGAAGACGCGATTGAAGGGAGTTTCCGTGGCGCGCCGAAAATGCTTGAACCCACCGGCCAGCACGGTCTCGCGCAGGGTCTGTTCCGACGCCACCGCTCCGAAGCCGGGGCCCCCGAGCGCCAGCGAATTCGCCGTGCAGCACAACGTCGAAGCCGCCGAGAAGGTCCGGCCGACCGGATTAAAGTTCTCTTCCACGGTGTTGCCCGCCATGGGCTCGACCATGAGCAGGCTGCCGTCGGCGGCCAGAGTCTGGCACGCGCGTGTCGCCGCCCCAAGGGGGTCGCCCATGTCGTGGAAGCAGTCGAAGAAAGCGATAAGGTCGTAGTTCTCGCCTGGGAAGCTGCGGGCGTCCGCCACCTCAAATTCCACCCGATCGGCTACTCCCGCCTGGGTAGCCGCCTGCCGGGCATGCCGGATGGAGGGTTCGTGGTTGTCAAACCCATAAAAGCGGCTCTTCGGGTACGCTTTGGCCATGATGATGGTAGAAGCGCCGTGTCCGCAGCCGACATCAGCCACTCTTGCCCCCGATTTGAGTCTGGCTTCCACGCCTGTTAACGCAGGAATCCAGGCTGCGACCAGGTGAGTCGCATAACCCGGCCGGAAGAAGCGCTCGGTACCGACGAATAGATCGGGATCATGCTCACTCCAGAGCATGCCGCCCCCCTTCTGAAAGGCTTCGGCGATGCGAGTTTCAGCGCGCAGCATCGCCTTGATGACGTAAAAACCTCCCCCAACGAAAAATGGACTGTTCTCATCTGTCAGCGCCACTGCTTGTTCCGGCGGCAGATGGTAGCGTCCACTCGCCGGATCGTATTCCACATAACCACTGGCGGCCTGGTTGATCAGCCATTCCCGCACGTAGCGTTCGACCGTGCCGGTGCGTTGGGCAAGCTCGGCCGGAGTGACCGGCTGGGCGCCGGCCATGGCTTTGTAAAGCCCCAGCTTCAGACCGATATAGACTAGCGCAGAGCTCAAAGCCGCGCCGAAATCTCCCACAACTTTGCCGATAAAGGCGTTTAATTTTTCCTCATTGATTGGTTGGGCTTCACTCTTCACTAACTTCCTCCCGTCGTAGTTGACCTGCTTGGATTTTCGTATCCTGATACAGGTTGGAATAAACCTGATCCGGGAGGATTCGTCAAGGGCTCTTGTGCCAGAATCAACCACGCAGACGCGACGGGCTTTTTTTGCATTTCTTGGCGTCCTGATATCTTCGTGGTTAGACCTGTCTAACAAATACCACCAAGACTCAAAGACACGAAGAAACACCAAGAATCTTTGCCAAAAAAACACCGGCGAGTGCCGCGAAGAATTCCGAGCCGCCGGTTTGCGCGCTAGCCGTGGACCGCGCTGGAAACGGGTCTTTTGCCATATTTCTGGGTGGCAAAACCGACTATCAAACCGACCAGCGAGCCGGGAATGATGATTTCCCAGAAATACACCTGGCCGTTTTCGGCCGGCATCATGGCGAACGGAAGCGCGAGCAAGAAGCCGACCGCCAGGCCGATCAAGATTCCGAGGTTAATCGAATTCAGCTTGCGCGCGACGAGGCCGATGACCAGACCTGCCACCAGACCCTTGAACGTCGACCCCACGATGATCCCGAATATCATTGACTCCGTGCCGGGATACAGGAGGGCAGTAAGCCCATCCAGAATACCCAGCACGGTGCCGAGGATAATCCCCAGGACTACTTTGGACATAGATTTCTCCTTTCGGTGTTCTATTAAACGGCTCGCCCCGTTTGTTTAACGTTTAAGGAGAAAAAAAATCAAGGCGCGCACGATGAGGTAGACCACGACCAGGTAAACGACGAATTGGTTTTTTGCGATCCACCGGCCCGCTTTCTGGAAGAGATTTTCGGGATAGGCTTCGACAGGTTCCTGGGTCAGGAAACGACCGATATCGAGGGCCATGTTCTCGGCTCGCAGATACCGCTTCTCCTTGAGTCGCGCCGTCGCCTTTAGACAGATTGCGGCGAGAGGGCGGGCGATTCTGTTGTTGAACTGACGAGGGCTGGGCGGGCCTCCTTCGATGATCTTCTTCCGTAATTCGAGCGTGGTAGCCCCGGAAAAAGGAGCCTGACCCGTGAGGGCATAGTACAGGGTCGCTCCCGCCATGTAGATGTCCGACTGTTGATCGACGTCTTCCACGCTTCCCTCGGCCTGCTCGGGGGACATGAAAGCCAGAGTGCCGATGACATAACCGTCGGAAGTCGGCGTTTCGACTGTGTCTTCTGTCCCTTCAGGGGCGCGCGCGGCCACGTCGCGCAATACCTTGGCCACTCCCCAATCCATCACAAGAACCTCTCCAAAGGCCCCTACCATGATGTTGTCCGGCTTCAGATCGCGATGAACGACGTTGCGCGAGTGCGCAAAGGCAACGGCCTGGCACACCTGCTGGACAAGCCGCAGGCGGTCCGGCAACGGCGGATCGCCCGCCAGGTATTCGGTGAGGGTCTGGCCCTGGACGTATTTCATGGTGTAGTAGACGCGCCCGTCCGGGAGTCTGCCGACATCGTGAATAGGCACAATTGCCGGATGTTCGAGCCGCGCGACAATTCTGGCCTCAGCGAGCATCCTGCCGGCCAGATGGCCGGATGGGTCGGGTACCGTGAGAACTTTCAGGGCCACCTGGCGTCTCAGATCCCGATCCTCCGCCAGGTACACGGTTCCCATTCCGCCCCGGGCGATTCTTCGGAGCAGCGCGTACTTGGTGGCGCTCAAATCGGGCAGGTCCACGAGAGATCGCAGGTGATCGAGTCTGGAGTCGGATACGAAGCGGGTCACCGGTCAACACCAAGGATGGCGCGGACTTCCTGCCGGAACTCCGCTTCGCTCGCGGTAAGTTCGCGAATGATTTCCAGCACGATGGACCGAAATTGCCGGCGCATATCGGCAAGATAATTGGTTACGTCGGTGGGCGCCAGGCCGTGAATCTGGGCCAGTTGACGATAGGTGATTTTCTCGGCTCCTTCAGGAGGCTCAAGGTCGTACTGCTCGAACAGCCGGAAATGCAATTCCTTCTGCTGCCGGCTGGTCTGCTGGCGCAGCTTCTCAATGGCGAGCGACATCACCGACCGCAGCCATTCGTGTTCGAAGTAGTCGCCCGCAGTCTCCGGCGCGACGGCGCCCGCGCGTTGCAGCTCTCGTTCGGCGCCGGCGAAGTCGAGCGACAGAATTGCGCAGTCGCCCCCGCGTTTGAAGCGGCTGTGCGATTTGAACTCATTGGCAATATAGCGGTCGAGACAGACGCGCAAGAATGTTCTGAAGCGCGCTTTGCCGGGATCAAAGGAAGCTAAGAAATCCTTTTCCAGCACACGAGTGAAAAATCCCTGGGTGAAGTCCTGCGCGTCCGGTACGCTCGGACGGTATCGCATGCGAACGTATTTGTATATCGGCTTCCAGTAGGCCGCGACGATATGGTCGAAGGCCCGGGACCGGATTTCGTGCTGTGCGCTGCGCAGCGCTTCGATGACGGATAGCCTTGTGATGGGAAAGCCGTCACGGCCCGGATGACGTCCCTGTCGATCCGCCATAGAATCCGATTCCTCAAACCTACCCAATGGCCCTACGGGTTCCGTGGGCAAAAGCCGATTACGACCACGTCCACGAGCGCGTGCACGTCAACGTGGACGTTGATGTGGTCGTGCACGTGCTCGTCGTCGGCGGTTGCTGTTGTTCGAGGATTTGGGTCTCACAACCATGAACGCCAATGCGGGTACTTGGAAGCTTCAATGAAAGACATCCAAAATGTCCAAACTCCACACCCAACCAACTCGTGAGGTTATCAGAATTGTGGCGTTCTGTGGGGCGGAATCAGCCGCCGCGTCTCCTCGCGGCGCGGCATCTTCGTGGTTGAGCCGGGTCAGAAAACGCGAGATTGAAATCGGTCGCGCCAATCGGTATAAGGCTCTCAGATGCCGGGAATTCCGATGAAACACGCGGTGGTTATCGGCTTGGTGCTGTGCATCCAACTGTGCGCCGTCCCTTTCGCCGGCTCGAATCAGGCGGGGCTTCAGAGCAGGCCGAACCTGGTTCTGATCGTCGCGGACGATATGGGGTGGGGCGACGTCCGCTCGCACGGCAACGATCGACTCGATACGCCGGTGCTCGACAGGCTGGCGGCCGATGGAGCGCGCTTCAACCGGTTCTTCGTCAGTCCGGTCTGCGCTCCCACGCGGGCAAGCTTGCTGACCGGGCGGTACCACCCGAGGACGGGTGTCGCCTGGGTGACTCGCGGACTGGAAACGATGCGCAGCGAGGAGCTCACTCTGGCCGAGGCTCTGCGGGATGCCGGGTACGCAACCGGATGCTTCGGCAAGTGGCATAACGGCGCGCACTATCCCCACAGTCCCGGGGGCCAGGGTTTTGACGAGTTTCTCGGCTTCTGTGCCGGCCACTGGAACAATTACTTTGACACCACGCTGGAGCACAACGGCAGGCCCTTCAAGACGAACGGTTACATCACCGACGTGCTGACCGACGCGGCGATCGCGTTCATCGACAAACAGCGCGGCCGTCCTTTCTTTTGCTACATTCCGTACAACGCGCCGCACGGCCCGTTTCAGGTGCCCGAACGCTACTTCAGTAAATATAAGGGACGTGGGTTCGACGACAAGACCGCGGCTATCTACGGCATGGTCGAAAATATCGACGATAACGTGGGCCGGATCCTGAAGCAGCTCGAGGCGGCTCGGTTGACCGATCGGACCATCGTTCTTTTTCTCACGGATAACGGCCCGAACGGTGAACGCTACAACGGCGGCATGAAAGGAATCAAAGGGAGTGTCCACGAAGGAGGCGTGCGCGTGCCGTTGTTTATCCGCTGGCCGGGGCGCATCCAGCCGGGCATGACAGTGGAAAAGATTGCCGCTCACATCGATCTCTTTCCGACCTTGCTTGAACTGTGCGGGGTTCCAATGCCGCGAACATTGCCGCTCGATGGCACCAGCCTGGTACCGCTGCTGAAAGGAAAGTCCGAAGGCTGGCCCGAGCGCAGGATCTTTACCGTTCAATCGCGCGGCGGGGCGATGAATTCTGCTTTGGGGGCGGTCAGGAGCGAGCGCCATCGGCTTGTGACCGACGGGAAGCGCTGCGAGCTATATGATATGTCTGCAGACCCGGAGCAACGAAAAGACATCGCCGGCGAGAATACCAGCCTGGTAGAGACCCTGCGGTCTGCCTATGACGCCTGGTTAAAGGACGTGACGCAGAACGGCATCGAACGATTACCGATACCGGTGGGCTATCCGCAGGCGCGCATGGTTGAACTCCCGGCGCCCGAGAGCTATTTCAGCGGGAACCTTAGATTCAAAGGAGGCCAGGGTTGGGCTAACGATTGGATTACCGGATGGCAACGAATCGAAGACTCCGTGTCGTGGGAGATTGACGTCGTGCAGCCGGGTCGTTTCGAAGTGACGCTTCTGTTTACCTGCCCCGAGCGCGATGTCGGATCGCGAATTCGTGTCGAGGTTGCAGGTCAGGCGGTCGAGGGCGTGATCGGGCGGGCCCACGACCCTGAGTCTCTTCCCAGCCCTGATCGCGTTCCGCGGGGCGAAGTCTACGAAAAGGTCTGGGCGCCCCTGACGCCCGGAGTCCTGGACCTCCGGCAAGGCCGGAACCGGCTCTACGTGAAAGCTCTCAGCAAACCTGGCGAGTCTGTCATGGAATTGAAAGCCGTCCGGCTGTCGCGCCTCGATTGATTTTCTTCATTGCAGTACACGACGGTGAAATCCTGTTTTCCGAGCGACGTTTTTATGCCGCGAGTTGGCGGACGTTGATTAGAAGCCCAGGCGATCGAAGTAAAACGAATGCTTACGTCTCTCGCAGCAACGGCAAGCTTACAGCTGATAGCTGACGGCCTCGGGTGCGCGCAGCCGAGGCCGGCAGCGGAACCGGGAAGAGTTCAGGTTTAGAAACGAGCGCCGAAGGTGCGACACATCGGAGTGCCGACTCGGATCTCGGACAAGTCGTGGAATCCCCGCGCGAGCGCTCTTGGCCTGACTGGCCAAATCCAGAGCGCGGCCGGATGGCCGCGCTGAGTCTTCGTTGTGACCGGTGCCTGATGACCAGACTGTTCTACAGCTTCACAGAAACACCGGTAGGAAGATTGTTCCTTGCCGGCGATTGTGCCGGACTGCAGCGGATCGAGTTTTGTTCGGAAACAGAAACAATCAAGCTTGATCCGCACTGGGAAGATGATGGCGTCCCGTTCAGGGACGCAATCCGGCAAATCTCACAGTATTTTGAAGGTACGCGCAAGACCTTCGACCTCCCGCTGGCCCCGGCGGGTACTCCTTTTCAGCAAGCGGTGTGGCGCGGGCTGCTCTCGATACCGTACGGCGCGACCACTTCTTACCGGGATCTGGCCCGTGCCATCGGAAGGCCCTCGGCAATTCGCGCCGTAGGAGCGGCGAATGGCCGGAACCCGCTTCCGATTGTCATCCCTTGCCATCGCGTCGTCGGAAGCAGCGGTCATTTGACGGGATACGGCGGGGGACTCCATATCAAAGAAATCCTGCTCGCCCTCGAGCGGAAAAACCGGTGACGCGCAGACACAATCCTGAAGGAGTTAAAGATGGCGGAACTCAAGACGAAACAGAATGACGCAAGCGTTGAGAAATTCCTGGATGGCGTCGCGGATGAAAAAAAACGGAACGATTGCTTGACGGTCCTGGAGATCATGAAACAGGTCACCCGGTCCGAACCAAAGATGTGGGGAACCAGCATTGTGGGGTTCGGCAGCTATTGCTACAGGTACGAAAGCGGGCGCGAGCTGGACTGGTTCTTGACCGGATTCTCTCCGCGCAAAGAGGCCTTGACGCTTTACTTCATGCCGGGATTCAAGGGTCAGGGCGAGTTGTTGAAAAAACTGGGAAAGCACAAGACCGGGAAGGGGTGTTTGTACATCAAGAGAATCGAAGACGTCGATCTGCCTACGCTGAAGAAACTGATCCAGCAATCGGTAGCACACATCACGAAAACCGGCACATAGCGGGAACATGTGGCTGCCGTACTCAATGGCCCCGCGTAGCTCAGACTCAAATGCCATCCCTGGTTCAGGACCTCATGACGATTCTTGCACCGGCATCCGCCAACGGGAGCGCATCATTCAGAATCCGGTTGAGGATAGATGCAACGAAATTCCATATGGACGTTGAACGGTGGCAGCCGCGGCGGCGATGGCTTCAGACTGCAGGACGTGGAGTTTGACGGATTCGTGACGTTGGCCGACAGCACCGACACCATCCGCCTGCCCTGGCAGATACTGCCGCACCGCGCAGCTGCCGTGCGTCCCGATTCGGACGAGGTCCAGTGCACGGCACCGCAACGGTCATTCTGAACACGTACAAGGAGCGGTTCCCGGTCGTGTCGACGTTTCTCGCTCCTGGGGAAGAGCCGCAAAATTCCGAAACCACTGTTGCCCGGCCCGGGTGATAACTTCGCCATCGTCGACATGAGGGGGTCGGCGCCCTGTTGGTGAACAGCTCATTGGATCCGGCAATTCAGTTGCCATCAGTACCTTCGGAGAGCGTGCTCATCCCAACTATCCGCCGGGTTCGACATCTACGTCGACTCGAATCGTGATGGCGCGCCCGACTATGTCGTCTTCAATGTCGAGAATGGAGGATTTGCGGTGACCGGCCAGAATGTCGTGGCAGTCGCTAACCTTGCCGCGCCGCCGGGTACGCCTATTCCGGTTTTCTTCTTCACGGATGCAGATCTGAATTCAGGCAATGCCATCCTGACTGCGCCGCTGTCCGCTCTTGGTCTGACCCTTGACAGCCGCTTCGATTTTTCAGTGTTTGCGTTCGACAACTACTTTACTGGAATTCTGACAGACGCGATCGAGGACATTACCTATACGCCGGCTACGCCTCGCTTCGTCGGTTCGGGAGTGCCTGCAACGGGCGTACCGGCAGGCGGAAGCAGCACCCTCACCATTCTGGGGGTGACGGGCGGCGATGTAGCGTCGCCGTCCCAGACTGGACTCCTTCTGATGTACCGGGACGGTAAAATCAAGCACGAAGCGGATGCTATCCGGGTCGAACTCGATCGACGACGCAATGTGACCGATATTGAACCGTAGCGTCTCCAGCATCGCCGCGGCGCCCGGCGCGGCGGTGGGAAAGACGGGGTCTTACCCTGACCTCGTGGAACTAAACGCAATACCTTCAAGCCTATTCGCTCGTTCCAATTTGCCGCCCGTAGCGCGCGGCGTACCTGGCTTTCGAACAGTCGGATCAGTTCCGTGATGCGAGCCAGATGATGGTCATCATGCTCGGCGATGAAGAAAGCCAGGTCCAGGACGCGCATCTCCTTCTTGAGACGGGGATGCGTCGCCGTGCGCTGAACGAATGCCTGGTCGAAGCCGTCCAATCGCTCGACGAACGCCAGGCGTGCCGCCCGGAAGGAGAGCAAGACGTCTTTGATGGCACTCGAGTTGTGATTTGCCTCGTAAGTCTTTCGATTCGCAAGGTCGGCAGCCCGCAGAGTTTGCCGCCCGGCGGCGAAGTCATCGAGCCGGTCCATTCCCAGGGGCTCGAGGTCTAGCAAATGACCGGCGTTTTCCTGGATCGACCAGTTATTGCGATCTCGCCTGGTCAGGGTTTTCCCCGGCAACGAGCTGATCCGGTCTTCCAGCCGCGCCGGCGTCCCTCGCAAGCGCTCGACGATATTGGGGTATGTCCAGAGAGGAAGATCGAAGGAGAATTCGCGGCTGAACCAATTCGGGCGTCGTGTCATTGTCAATAACCTGCTCGTGCTGAGGCGCCATTGAGCACTGGAAAACTCTCCCCTGCTAGCGAGAATTCCGACAGATTTGAAAAGTCCTTCGTTTGCTATCACCCGCCTTTAGCACTCTCTGGTCGCCGCCTCTTTCTTCTGCCCGGCGATCTGTTGGAGCTGCGCCAGGTGATTAAGATCGTGTCCGGCCAGCATGCGGATCATGAGCCCGATCGATTCGATCCCGCGTTCGGGATGCATCACGGGCCTGGCGAGATCCTCGGCACTGAGGGTTCGTATCAACGCCAGATTCCATGACCGGAGCGAGCCAAAGGTACGGGCGGCAAGCCGGGCGTCGAAATCGCCGTACCGCGTGGCCCAGAGGTCCTGGTCCCAAACCTGAACCGTGTGGTTCTCTTCGGCCAGCGCCTGGCGTATGCGGAAGCCGGTGGCCAGCTCGGCATCGGCCAGATGCACGAGTATCTCCCTTGCCGTCCATTTTCCCGGTCCATAGCTTCGTGAGAAACCCTCCTCGCCCAGTTGATCGACAAGTTCCTCGATGCGCTTGCGAGCCGCATCCATCGCCTCGCCGGGCGACCGGTCGCCCAGGAGCGACAGCATTCTTTCGCGGTATGCACTCATGATCGTGTCTCCGTAAACCCTTCGCGTTTGATTGTTGGCGTCTTCGCGGTTTCCTAAGCAGAAAGCGCCGCGCTCACAGGCGCGTAAACCGGCGCACACCAGGTACGGTACTTCGCCACCCGGCCCCGGACAACATCGAAGTAGAGGGATCTCAGGTTGGTGGTCAGCGCGCCTGGCCGTCCGTTGCCCACCGGCCGGTGGTCGATACGCGTGATCGGAACAATCTGGATTCCAGTGCCTGCAAAAAACGCCTCATCCGCCACGAACAGTTCGGAACGGTCGATAGAACGTTCGACGACCGGCACGCCTATTTCGTCCCGCAGAAGCGAAATAATCGTTCTTCGAACGATGCCTTCAAGTATGTCGTCGGTTACCGGCGGTGTAACGACGGCACCGCCGCGGGCCAGGAAGACATTGGCGGTCGGGCCCTCCGAGACGCGCCCTTCCTGGTTAAGCAGGATCGCGTCGTCGAAGCCCGCATGGTGCGCGTCGGACTTCGCCAGCGCCGAGTTGACATAACCGCCGGTGATTTTGCCGCGGGCCGGGATCATGTTGTCGTCGATCCTGCGCCAGCTTGAAACGGTTACGTGCGCTCCGTCGTCTTTCTCGATGAATTTGCCGAAAGGGAAAGCGACGATCGACACCACAGGAGTCAGGCCGTGCAGCTTGACGCCCAGGGTTTCATCGGCGAGGAACGCCAGCGGTCGGATGTAACAGTCGGTCCTGATCTCCTCGGCGCGTAGAAGATCAAACAGATGGGTCACCAGGTCGGCCGGTCGGTAGGGCAGGTCCATCCGCAGCAAGGCGGCCGATTCAAGAAACCGCTTGAAGTGGTCGTGCGGGCGGAAGACGAAGAGTTCCTCCTGGTCGCTGTTCCAATAACCTCGAAGCCCGGCAAAACACCCGGTACCGTAGTTGAGGCCGTGTGTCAGCACCCCGACCTTCGCATCAGCGTACGGAACGATGCGATCTCTGAAGAAGGCGTATTTCGGTAGCATAACTTTTCCTCTCTGGTTGGGCCCGGAAGCAAGCAGGCCAATTGACCGCCATAACAAGCCAAAGAATCCAATCTGGAGCATTCTGGGTCATGATGTGCGGAGTTTAATTCCAATTCAATATCCACTTTGCTATTATTGGACTGTTTTTTGAGGCAGGCGTTATGAGAGCGGCTGAGCTGGTTCACAATTTGGGCAACTGGTCGTCCGGACCGGAGGCGATGTACCTGCAGCTTGCGGACACCTTGCGTGGCATCCTCGAACGCGGTGATCTTTCTACGGGTCTGCGATTGCCCGCCGAGCGTCCGCTCGCGAAAGCCCTGGCCGTGAGCCGCACCACGGTCGTTCGAGCCTTTGAGATTTTGCGGACCGAAGGGTGGCTCGAAAGCCGGCAGGGAAGTGGCACGCGCGTCCGCCGATCCGGCGCCTCACGCGCCGCGACCGATCGGGAGAGCGCGGCCTTGAGGTCGTTCCAGCGCAACACGGTCTTTCGCGGCCTGATCGAATCGGATGGTTCGACGATCGAGTTCCTCGGCGCCCATCTCCCCGCCGCCGCTCCGTTCGTTGAGGAGGCGGTCGCCCAGGCACGCGAAGACCTCGCGCCGCTGCTCAGGCACCACGGCTATATGGCGCTCGGACTTCCGTCCTTGCAGGAGGCGATTGCCGCCCATCTTACTCACTCCGGTCTCCCTTCAACTGCCGATCAGATTCTGGTCACGCACGGCGCGCAGCAGGCGATCGGCCTGATAACCGCGCTCTATGTCCAGCCGGGTGACACCGTCGTTCTTGAGGAACCGACTTACCTGGGCGCCATCGATGTTTTCGCCTCGGCGGGCGCCCGACTCATTTCTGTTCCGGTCGGCCGGGATGGGGTTCGGCTGGAACTTCTTCGAGAATCATTGGCCGGCGAGACCCCCAGTCTGATCTATCTCATGCCGACGTTTCAGAACCCGACCGGAGTGGTCATGCCGGAAAAGAATCGCCGCGAAATGGTCCGGCTGGCCGAAGAAAAGCAGATTCCGATCATCGAGGACAACACGCTGGCCGACCTGGATCATGGCCAGCTGCCGCCGCCGCCGCTGGGCTCTTTCGCTCGATCTGCGCCGGTTCTTACGATTGGTTCGCTCAGCAAGCTGCTCTGGGGAGGTCTTCGTATCGGCTGGATTCGCGCTCCGGAGCCGATCATCTCCCGGCTGGCGCGCTTCAAGGTCATGGCCGATCTTGGCAGTTCGCTGGTCAGCCAGGCGATTGCCGCCCGCCTTCTGCCCCGCGCCCGCGCTATTCGGGAGATTCGGCGCCGCGAGATGCGCGAGCGGCTGGACGTGATGGCGAAACAGCTTGCCCGGCTCCTGCCGGAGTGGTCCTGGCAGCGACCCGCCGGCGGGCTCACGCTGTGGGTGCGGTTGCCTCGGGCCAACGCGGGTGAATTCGCGCAGGTTGCTCTACGCCACGGCGTATCGGTGGTTCCAGGACCGATCTGCTCGGCCCGAAACGGCTGCACACAATTCCTGCGGCTCTCCTTCGCTCTCGAGCTGGACGAGATCCGGGAAGGCGTGGAGCGTCTCGGCCGCGCCTGGAAAGCCTACAGTCCGGCAGCCCCTGCGCAGCGTTCTTCACTGGGGGTTATCGTGTAACAACAGAAAAGAACTTGTTCTGTGATCAGTTCCACGCAAAAGCAGCGTGGCACGGATTAACGATCTAAGATTCAGGATTCAGAGATCGAGTCTGGTGGGTTGGGCCTGAATCCTATATCCTGGATTGATCCTGGATCGGGCCTGAATTCGTTGTATCCTGATTCTGATTTGTTCGATGACCGAGAGCCAACCCTACACGAGTCGCTCGTTGAGTCCAGCCCAGGCCGTGCTTCTTGGCACGCTCACGGTCGGGGTGCTCGACCTGATCGATGCGATGGTGTTCTTCGGCCTGCGGGGAGTGACGCCCGTCCGGATACTCCAAAGCATCGCGGCAGGACTCCTGGGCCGCGACGCTTTTCGCGGTGGGCCTGCGACCGCCGCGCTCGGTGCCCTGCTCCACTTCTTCATTGCTTTTGGGATTGTCTGCGTCTACTACCTCGTGAGCCGCCGGCTGGGCATTCTCACGCGCCACCCCGTGCTGTGTGGTCTACTGTATGGTGTTGTTGTGTTCGTGATCATGAACCGTGTGGTTATTCCGCTTTCGGCGGCCGCCACGGGACCGATGTCGCTGCCCGTGCTCGTCAATGGACTCCTGATTCATGCCCTCGGAGTCGGACTGCCGAGCGCGCTGTTTGCGCGGGCAGCGCGTCCATCGTACTAAGCACGAAGACACGAAGACTCTAAAAATACGCGAAGCGTCGGGGTAATTCGGTTCGGCTAGAACAGCCGGTTTTTGGCCACCCACGACCACGCGCTTGCCGCATTGAATACCAGCAATCGCTGAGGCGTATCCAGGGTAGCCAGGGTGTCGCCCACGGCGATATCGGTTATGGGTTCCTTGATGCGGAGATCGAGCCCGGTCCAGGCCCTCACTCTGGGTCTTTGATCTTCACAAAAGCCGGCAGAATAGCCGAGCACTTTCCGTTGAGTAACTACCAGAGCGAGGTTTTCCGTGACATAGAGGCCGAGCGGTGAATCGAAAGGGGGCAAGTTGGTTTGAATCCAGCTTCCGGTTGCAGAATCGAAAAGGACGGCCTTTCGCGTCGTGACCAGCAAAGCCAGGCGCGAGCTGAGTCGCAAGCCATCGTTCAAAGGAACTTCATTCCCGAAGAATCGATACGATGCCCAGGAGCCCGACGCTGCGCTAAAGCCCACGATCCGGAAGTTCGTGAGTGCAATACCCACAACCCCCGATTCGAAGTGGTACCGGAGTTCTTCTCCAGGTCCGAGCCGTTCGTAAGCGATTCCGCCATGGATCGAGTCGAGGGCCATCAGTGTGCCGTTGAGAGCCGTGATCGTCACATAATCCGGCAGTCGCAACAGGTTGTGATCACAATCGTTATCGTGCGTGTAAGCGAAGGAATTGAGGCCAAGGAACAGGATCAGGGCTGAGAGACTATGCCTGCGCATCATGGTTCATTAGATTCTGTTTTGGGCGCAAGGTTCAAAGTAATTCGGCTTGTCAGCCGGCTTCACGTCCATTCCCCGAATGTGGCGACGGGTCATCGAGACTGTCGCAAGACTCAGATTCCCCTGGTAGTGTGGCTCAGACATTCTGAGAGCACCCTGTGGCGACGGGCCATCGGCCCGTCGCAAGTTACGTAATCGCGATGCCTTAACCTTAAAAGTTCAGTAGGCCCTCGAGGGCCGAACGGGCTTGATAGCCCGTCCGCACATCAACTGGCGAGTTTTGCAACAGTCTCCATTGGCCCGTCGCAAGTTACGTAATCGTAGCCTTAACCTTAAAAGTTCAGTAGTGCCCCTCGGGAGCCGGACGGGCTTGATAGCCCGTCCGCACATGTATCGGGTCGTTTCGAAAAAGAACAACGGACGCGGAATCGCGAATCGCGCAGGGAGGCTCAAAAGCTCCACAGTGCCAGGGTAGACTCGTCCTTGATCAGCACACGGTTGCCGACGATAACCGGGTGCGCCCAGGTCGGGCTGGCTGCGACGGTGTAGCGCTTCAGCGGCTCCAGTCCGTTGGAAGTTATCCGGGAGACAATCAGCTCCGCGTCAGTGGTCAGGGAAAACAGCTTCTCTCCGGCTTTCACTATGGCCGCATTCTCTCCTTGACGGCTGTCCCCTGCCCAGACCTGAGCCCCCGTGCGTGCATCCAGGCAGACGAACTGTCCTTTGTTGCGGTTGGACATTCCGAGCAGAAGGTCCCCGTGGAGAACCGGTGTGCTCATATAAAAGGAGATTTCTGAATTCTCCCAGACTTTTTCCGGCACCCAGGAGCTCCCCTTCCTGGCGAGCCGGACGGCCATTATTCCCTTGTTGAGGCCGGAGAAGATCAACATCTCTTTGTAGATGATGGGAGTCACGACATTCTGGACGTAGGCCGTAGTAAACGGAATGCTCCACAGTAGCGCGCCATCGGATGCCGAGACTCCAATCAGCTGTTTTTGCGACTGTGTGACAACCTGCCGCACGCCCCCCAGATCGACGACAAGGGGAGAAGCGTAGCCCGGTCCATCCCCCTTCCAGGTCCATCTTGGCTCGCCGGTTTCGGCATCAAAGGCCGCCAGCGCTCCGCTGTCGTGACCTCCGACATGCGCGATCAGAAGGCCGGCGTCTATTACCGGCGACATTGCGGTGCCGAAGTGGGGAGAAGTGCTGGCGAATTGCGAAGCAAAGTCTTTGCGCCAGCGGAGCTTTCCTGACAGGGCGTCATGACAGGAGAGAATCCCGCTGATTCCCAG
Source organism: uncultured Acidobacteriota bacterium (assembly GCA_963827655.1). Taxonomy (GTDB): domain Bacteria; phylum Acidobacteriota; class UBA6911; order UBA6911; family UBA6911; genus CAWHCF01. The sequence goes on along the minus strand of CAWHCF010000006.1, from coordinate 85,462 downwards.
GGTGTACAACCTGCCGTTGCTGACGACAGGTGTCGATTTCGGCCCCTTGCCGTGCGTCGTTGCCGCCGGGTTCATCTGGTAAGGCACGGGGTACTGATCGCGCCACAGTTCCTTCCCCGTGTCCAGGTCGAGACAGGAAATAACCTCGTCTTCCTTCTGTCGCGCGAAAAGATAGACCTTCCGGCCAACTACCACGGGAGACGAGTGCCCGATCCCGACGGTGGCCTCCCACTTCTTCGTCAGGCGCTCCGGCCAGGTTTTGGGTTCAGAGAACCCGATAACAATGCCGTCACGATTCGAGCCTCGCCATTGCGTCCAGTCCTGCGCATGGCAAAGGGCCGGACACAGGGCAATGATCGATAGAACAACCCGAAGATCTTTTCCGACTCCGCGTTGAAGCTTCATGTCACACTCCTCAGAAACAGTAGGCAGTGGCTGCAGCCATCCTCCATCGAGCATATCATGCAGTAGGCTTTCAGGCAGTAGCCCTGCCTACCGCTTACTGCCTACTGTTTTTTGCCACCTAAGCCGTCGTTCCTCCGTCAAAAGGACGCTGATTTCGAAAAGGAGACTATCGATGGAAGTCGCACTGGCGTTGGCTGTGATTCTCGCGTTTATCTGGGGGAGACAATACCTGAAGCTCCGTAAACGGCATTTGGAGCGGGAGATGCTTCATCGGGAGAGGCTGCTGGCCATGGAAAAAGGGATTCCGCTGCCGGAATTCCCCACTCTTGCGGAGGAACCGAGCGGCTCGTTGCTGGATTACCTGTCGGGTTCGATCGCGATTCCCAAGCTGGCACTCGGGTGCGGTCTGATCCTGATCTTCGGCGGAGCCGGAATGGTGGCGGCCTTCCTCATAGTGCCGGACTCCGAGCTACACAAAGTGTGGAGCGTAGGTCTCATACCTGGCTTCATCGGGGTCGGGTTTGTTCTATACTACCTGTTCATTCGCCGATCACTGCGTTAGGTTTCCAAACGGGTGTCACACCGCGAGTATTTCGTTTTCGCAAATGGCGCCCTGGGCAGCCGCGCCCGCAGGAAGAAAATATTCGAGGTCTGACATCCTGGAATCGATGATGGGCGCCGTGACCGCATGCACGCAACCTGAGACCTCCAGCGCTTCAATGGAAGATTCTCAGATCATTGCAGATTTCCTGAGAACCTCAGACGAAGATTTGTTTGAGCTTCTGGTGGAGCGCTACAAAGATCGCGTGTTCAGGCTTGTCTTGTCCATCCTGGGTCCTGCCTGCGCCGCCGAAGCTGAAGAGGTGACCCAGGAAGTTTTCGTGATCGTGTACAAACAGCTGGAGACTTTTCGCCAGGAGAGCCGGTTTGGCACATGGATTTACCGGATTGCTTTTAATCGCGCCATCGACGCGAAACGCCGTGCGCGGAGCCGCCATCCCCATGTTCCGGTGGAAGCACTTCAGGAATTCCCGGACCGGTCGAGGCCGAGCCCGCTGACTGTTGCCGAGAACGCAGAGCAGCGTCAGCTGGTGCGGAGTTGCATGGAGCAGCTTCCGGATCTGTACCGCTCGGTTCTCTACCTGCATTACTGGATGGAGTGCAGTATCGAAGAGATCGGGGAATTCCTCGGGGTTCCTCCAGGCACCGTGAAATCTTATTTGCATCGAGGACGCCAGCGTCTGTATGCTCGAATGCAGAAGAAGAGTGTGGCTTATGGCAAGCGGTTGTAATGAATTCGATCAATTCGAGCTCGCGTTGAGCGGTACGCATGCAGACCAGGAACGGCGGGCTTTCGAGCGGCATGCAGCAGAATGCGCAAGCTGCCAGGCGCAGTGGTTGGCTCATGCCGAGCTGCTCCGGGCGCGACGCGGAATGGAGCCGCCGCTGCTGGCTGATGACTTCAATCATCGGCTGCGCAACAGGCTCAAGAGAGAGATCCCGGCGCCGCCCTTGAGCCGGAAGGCAAGCCGCTGGTTGCATGGCTACTGGGTTTTCGCCGCCCTCCTGAGCGTCTACATCATCATCCGAACCGATTGGCCCTCGCCGCTGGACAGCCCGTGGATTCCGGCTTTCCTTATCCTGCTGGTGCTGGCGGTCATCGTCGTCGAGTTTGTTCCGGCCCGCAAGGCAAGAAGAGTGGCGGCTGCGCTGGGTTTCATCGAGAATGCGGCTCCGCTCCACAAAACCGCGCGTCACTGAAAAGCTTTCGAACGCTCTCGAAAAGCCAACCTCGAGCACACGAAGACTCCAAGAAACGCTAAGAGCTTTGTCGCGAAGCCTCTCGGGGAAGGGATGAAACTTTCCGCTCGTCGGAGTCTCTCTCCTTTCGTCTCTGTCTGAGGGACAAGGAGGAAACGATGACAAAGAAATTATCAGTTTTCTTCATGATGCTGTTGCTGGTCGGAATGACCGCCAATAGCTCCCTGGTATGGGCCGACCATAACGAAAGAAGTACCAAAGAAAAGGCCCTTATCATCGGCGGAAGCTCGGCGGCAGGCGCCGTGATCGGTGCGGTGACAGGCGGAAAGAAGGGAGCCCTTGCCGGCGCCATCATCGGCGGAGCCGGGAGCGCAATCTACGAGGGCGCGACCAAGAACAATGGACACCGCGTCGAACGTACCGGCAAAGAAAAGACGGTCCTGATCGGAAGCAGCGCCGGAGCGGGCGCGGCTGCCGGCGCCATCGCGGGTGGCACCAAAGGCGCCTTGATCGGCGCCGCCATCGGAGCCGGGGCCGGCTACCTGCTTCACAGGCAGACGGAGAATAAAGACCGAAGATAAAATCTCAGGCGAAGCAAGGTTCACCAGGGGTCAGGTCGTGGGTTCTCACGGCCTGACCCCCTCGAGTTGCAGTTTCCCCGGCCCTCCCAAAGAACGACGCGCTTCCCAAAGAATAATCGCCGTCATCAACAACAGGAGAAAAGCGGCGATCGCGTTGATCGTCGTCGATCCTGCCGCCACGAAACCCTGATTCATCACGGTTCGCGAGAAGTTGGCGAACTGCAGGGTGAGAGCCCACAACGTTACCGTCAGAACAAACAGCATGGGCGCCAGCGTAATCCAGTAGTTTCGCCCCGTCCGCATCAACCACCTCGTGATCGCCAGAAGCGTCAGTGCGGCCAATAGCTGGTTCGACGTGCCGAACAACGTCCAGTACTTCAAGTACGCGCCTCTCTCGGCAGTCGCTATGAAAATGCAAGCCGGCAGAAGCGTGACGGACGTTCCCAGAATCATGCCGCTCTTGCCCGTCCAGCTGAACAACTCCTGCAGGATGTAACGTCCCAGTCGGGTCGCCACGTCCAGCGTATCGAATACGAAAGTCGAAAAGGCCATCGCGCCGAAGGTAATCGCAAACAGCCGATGTTCTTCGCCGATCAGCACCGTGAGAAAAGCGCCAATCCCGTTGCCGTAGATCGTCCCTGGGGCAATCCCTTTGGTCTGCGCCGGAGCGACAATCATGATGGTTGCCAGGGCGATCAGCGCGACAAAGCCTTCCAGCAGCATTGCGCCGTAGCCTACGGGTCTACAGTCGGGTTCGCGCGAGATCTGCTTCGAGGTCGTTCCGGAGCAGACCAGACCGTGAAAACCCGAGCAGGCGCCGCATGCGATGGTTACGAATAAGAAGGGGAACAAGGGAAGAGGCGAGCCGTCGCTAGACGTAGCGGTCCAGGTCTTGAATGAGTCCTGGGCGACGTTAAAACCGCCGAAGAACATGCCGATCACTCCTACAGCAAGGGCCGCGTAAAGGACAAACCCGCCGAGATAGCCGCGCGGTTGGAGCAGACTCCACACCGGCACGAGCGAGGCCGCGAAACAGTAAGCCAAGATTAACAGGCCCCACATTTTCGCCGGGTTGGCCATGGCGAAAACAAACAGTGTAGAAACCTTGGTGCTCAGCCATACCAGGACGAAGGTGGCGGGAACAAATGTCACCGTCAGAGTCCAGAGCGGCGGATTCCAGCGTTTCTGGATGAATCCCATCAGCACCGCAAGAAGTAAATAGAGCGTGCTTGCGAGCGCCACCGCCCCGCCGGCATTGAAGGTCACGTTCTCCAGCGGGAACTCCTGGGTGACACCCACGAAGGTGCTGGCGGTTATATCGGTGAACGCAACGATCACGTAGATCAGGGCGACCCAGATAAAGGTCATCATAGCCTTCCAGGCGCGGCGGCTGACGTGCTCCCGCATGATCTCTGCCACCGACTTCGCTCCGTGACGAACTGAAGCTATGAGACTGGAGAAGTCGTGAACGGCGCCGATGAAGACGACACCCAGAGCGATCCACAGAATCGAGGGAAGCCAGCCGAATTGCTGGCACGCCAGAATGGGTCCGGCGATCGGACCCGCCGCCGCGATCGCGGAAAAGTGCTGGCCCAGCAGATAAAACTTCCGGGTCGGCACAAAATCGACTCCGTCATTGACGGTATTGGCTGGAGTGGGATTCGCGGCATCCAGACCCATGACGCGGGCGACGACCCTTCCGTACAGGACGTATCCCACGGCCAGCACCGTCAGAACAACCGCGGCAAGAAGTGCGATGCTCATCAGAGTCTCCGTTCTTCGCCTCGCCGGCGAGAGGGCTTCCTGGTTTTGCGCAAACTACCCTAAGACACCAGGACGCAAAGAACTTCTACTTTTACTTATCAACCACAGTTTTGATTTTATCCACCAGTCCCCGGTTCCCAGGATTCAGTTCAAGAGCCCTGGCATAATTCTTGACCGCAAGTTCCTTGTTTCCCGCCTCCCGATAGGCATCCCCCAGGCTGTTGTACACGGCCGCGATCTTGGGATAGGCTTCGACATTCAGATTGAAGATCTCCAGAGCATCCTTGTGTTTTTTCGCCTGCAGCAAGTGCCGTCCGACCATATCGAGCTCGGGCCAGCTGAAATCGTATTGCGCGGACTGGTTCGCTTTGAGCTCCCGGTACTGCTTCACAGCCGAAGCCAGGTCCTGCTCGAGAATAGTCTTGTATAACACCTGCGAAACCGGTTTCAGAGGGTTTTTGACAGGCGCGCCGTACAGGATGTTTTTTATCGCCTGGCTCATTTCGCCCAATCTGGTTCCGCCGGTGTTGTTCAACAGGACGATGAGGTGCTTATCTTCGACCAGGCGTTCTATCAGGGTATTGAACCCGTTGATGCCGCCGCCATGGCCGATGGTCGTTACCTCGTTTTTCCCTTCGATGATCGGCGCCTTTCGGATGATCAAGCCGTAACCATAATTTTCCAGGTTGGCTTTGAACATCAGCTCTTTGGACCTCCCCGAGACCGGTTTATCGGCGTAGAGGGCCTGGTCCCACAGGAAGAGATCCTCGACCGTCGAATAGAGTGAGCCTGCGGAATAGGGAAGCGACATGTCGAGGTAGGGCGCATTTTCATAACCATCGAGAGTGCGGCTGTAACCGGCGGCGCGCCTGGAGAGAATGGTCTTGTGAAGATCGTACCCGCTGTCTTTCATGTTTAACGGCTTGAAGATCCTGTCCTGGAGAACCTTTTCGTAGCTCTCGCCGCTGACTTTTTCGATGATAGCTCCCAGAAGGAAATAGCCGGAGTTGTTGTAGCGGAACTTAGACCCGGGCTCGAATTCAAAATCGAGTCCGGAGAATACCTTGAGGAAATCAGTTGGAGAGTAGGGATCGCGACTCATCTTCTCGAAAAAGTCAGGCAGGCCTGTGTAGCTGGGGATACCGGACGTGTGCGTCAGCAGCTGATGAATAGTTACTTTCTCTCCGGATTTCCTTGGGTACTCCGGGAGGTAATCACAGATCCTTCCCTCGAACCGGAGTTTTCCTTCCTCGACCAGCTGGAGAACCACCGCGGCTGTGAATTGCTTGGTAATCGATCCCAGCCGGAACTTCGTTTCCGGAGTGTTGGGGATGTTCCATTCCATGTCGGCCAGACCAAAGCCCTTTTTGTAGATGACCTTTCCCTGATCCGCCACCAGGACCGAGCCGTTGAATTGCCGGTACTCGTGATATTGCGACATCAGCTCGTCGATCTTTGCCGCTTTGTCTTGCGCGGGCGCCGAAACAACCAGAACCGACAGGGCAAACAAAAGGACTCGAATGGCTTTCGTCATCGCAGGTCTCCAGAACCCAACTAACAAATACCACTAAGACTCAAAGACACGAAGATACACCAAGAAAAAGCAAGAAATCAATCTTACCAGAACTTTGACTCTCGGATTGCACTCAGGGCTCACGCAGAAATAACTTCACATTCTGGCGCGAGTGTCGGTGGTCAATCATGAATCGGTCTGTAAGCTAACACGCTGAGGATCGCGCCCCTTCGGGCTGCGGCCCGCAGGCCCGCTGGCTTTGTTGCTCGCTCCTCACGTACCGCACCGGGTACGCATCGTCGCTCGCGCCTCGCCAGCGGGCCCTGGGGGCCTGCAGCAGAATGAGAACTTATTTCTGCGCGAACCCTTAGTCCAGAACTTTCGTGGTGTTCCGATCTGAATTTTGCTAGAGTCGCATCCGAGACCCCTCTCGCCTTCAGTTTCGTTTTATTCAAGGAGAACACACGATGCGCCTTTCGAAATCTCGAACTCTGCAGGCGGGAGTTGCGGTTACCTGCGCTCTTCTCCTCACCGCCGTCTATGCCGATTCTGAACGCGACCAGAAGAGCGTTCGTCTTCATTCGGGCTGGACCATCACACCAGCCGGCAAACACCAGGAGACGGGCGACATGCTGCTCGGCTGCGCCCTCAGTCCCGATGGACAGACTCTTGCTCTGACCAGCGCCGGGTACGCTCCTCACACGCTTCATCTGGTAGACACCGCTACGGGGAAAATACGTCAATCGCTTCCGCTCGAACGGGCCTGGAACGGCATCGTCTGGTCGAAAGACGGCAGCGCGCTTTACGTCTCCGGCGGCGCGTCACCCCGTATTCACGTTTTCAGGAAAGAAGACCAGGGCAAGTTTGGCGCCGGGCGGCAGATTGACTTGCCGGACCTCACCCAGGATGCCTCGAAGGAGAAGGAGAAAGGGCAGGCCTATGTTGCCGGACTGGCGCTCTCTCCGGACGGCTCGACGCTTTATGCGGCCAACATCGCGACCGATACCATCTACGCGCTCAGCCTTCCGGACGGCAAGGTCAAGACCCGAAAGCCTCTCGCGCAGGGAGCGCGTCCCTATTGCCTCCGTTTCGCGCCGGATGGCTCCGTGCTCTACGTTACGCAATGGGCGTTGAGCAGTCTTCTTGCCCTGAATCCGAACGATCTTTCCACCTCTCGTGTGCTGCAAACCGGAAATCACCCCAACGATTTCGTCTTTGCGCCTGACGGGCGCGCCTTCGTATCCTGCGGCAACGATGACACCGTGGTCGTGCTCGATCCTTTGAACGGCCGGACCCACGAGCAGATTCGTGTTTCGCTCACGCCGCGCTCACCCGCGGGAACGACTCCCAACGCGCTGGCTCTCTCGCCGGACGGGCACTCGCTGTTCGTGGCCAATGCCGATAACAATGCAGTCGCGGTGGTCGACATCTCACGTCCCGGTTCCAGCCGGGTGCGCGGCTTCATACCCACCGGCTGGTATCCCACAGCCGTCTCCGCAATGCCCGATGGAAAGCGCCTGTTCATCGCAAGCGGCAAGGGGCTTGGAACCCGCGCCAACCCTGTCAAGACGCTCCCTATCGATCCGGTCGCTCCCAAGGGTTACGACTATATCGGCACCTTGCTAGGGGGTCTGATTTCCTTGCTGGAGCTCCCCGATGACGACCGGCTGGCCGCCTTCACGCGCCAGGTTTACGCCAATACGCCGTACAAGGACACGCTGATAGATCGTCCGGCCCGAGCTCCGCGCGCCGGCTCGAATCCGGTACCTTCGCGCGTAGGCGATCCTTCTCCGATCAAGCATGTTCTCTACATCATCAAAGAGAACCGCACCTACGATCAGGTCTTCGGCGCTTTCAAAGACAGCAACGGGAAACCCCTCGGCAACGGCGATCCCAACCTCACGCTGTTTGGCGAGGATGTTACCCCGAATCACCACGAGCTTGCGCGACAGTATGTGCTCCTGGACAACACCTATTGCAGCGGCGAGGTCTCGGCTGACGGACACCCCTGGAGCACCGGAGCCTATGTCACCGATATTACGGCTCGCTCCTGGCCCGCCCAGTATGCCGGTCGCGGAAGGCAGCCTCTGACCGAGCAGGTAACCGTCCCGCCGGCCGGCTACATCTGGGATCTGTGCGCGCGCAAGGGCCTTTCCTACCGATCGTACGGCGAGTACGTCTATGCCACCGGGACCGAGGCCCCGCCCGGTCCCTTGACCAGCGGCGACGGAGTCACGGGACTGAAGGGACACGCCAGCGCCGCCTGGCAGGCCGCGCGCGCAGCCGGCAAGCGAGACCCGGAGAAAGCCGACGTTTTTATCAAGGAGCTTGCCGAATTTGAGCGCACGAACAGCCTGCCGCGTTTCATGATCATGTCACTGGGTGAAAACCACACCACCGGCACGCGTCCCGGCACGTTCACGCCCAAGGCCTGCGTTGCCTCCAACGACATAGCGCTGGGCAAGATTGTCGAAGCCTGCACGCGAAGCAAGTACTGGAAGGAGATGGCGATTTTCGTGATCGAAGACGATGCCCAGAACGGTCCCGATCACGTAGACGCGCACCGCACGATCGCGCTGGTGATTTCCCCTTATACCAGGCGTCGCCACCTGGACAGCACCTTCTATACCACGGTCTCGATGCTCCGTACGATCGAGCTGATCCTGGGGCTGCCCCCGATGAGCCAGTATGATGCGTCGGCAACTCCCATGTATAACTCGTTCACGATGAAACAGGAGTCTACCCTGTATACCGCGCTTCCGGCGCGCGTCGACCTCTTGGCGAAGAATCCGGACAATGCCTACGGGGCGAAAGCCTCGCTCGAACTCGATTTTTCCGACTACGACCGGCTGACGGTTGCGGATGAAGACACGCTCAACCGCGCCATCTGGCACAGCATCAAGGGAGTGGAGGTTCCTTATCCGGCTCCGGTGCGCCGCGCTCTGATGAGTAAGACAGGGCACTCGATCATCCCGCCGAAATCGGGGGATGACGACGATGACGAGGAGGAACGTAGCCGCAAGTAGGACACTCTTGCGCTTTCGCAGCCGAAGAAGCGCCGCCAGCGATTCTTCCTTTTCCTTTCGGACCGAAGGAACAAGAAGAGCCTAAACCCATGGGCTCTCCACAGACGCTTGGTTTCAGCGCTTGGGGAGGTACTTCTTCGGCATGAGCGTGCTGATGGTGCCGAAGTACGTGACGATCTTGTGCTCCACCGACGGTCCCCAGCAGCATGTGGGCCTCGGGCTGGGTGAACTTGTACTCCGAGGTAAGCCAGTTGAGCATGTCCGTATTGGCCATGCGCAGGCCGTGATCCATGCTGCTCGAGAACTCGGCCTGGCTGCCGATGGAGACGAGGTGCGTGTCGGTCACGAGCCGCGGAATCGACAGGCGCTTGCCCTTGAGGACCCGAACCGTGAACTGCACATCGAGTGAAGTTTCCACGCCGGAGCCGAGGCCTTCGCCGTCGCCCTGGAGCGCATGGCCATCCCCAATGTAGAAGTACGCGCCCTTGTGATACACGGGGAAATAGACCGTGGTCCCCTCGATGATGTCGTTGTAGTCCATGTTGCCGCCGTGGGTCGAGGACGGCCCTGACGTCTCGACCCGCTCTCCCGGCGGCGCGACTCCGATGCACCCGAGCATCGGCCGGACCGGCACCTCGATCTTGACGCCGGAGCCCTCGAGCAGCCGCGGACTCGCCACGCCGCGCTTGAGATCGAGGTCCCACGGAATCAGGTCAGCCCGTTTGGGACGCAGAGCATCCATTTTGTAGAAGTTCTCGTACAGAGATGTTCCCGGATTCAGCACGGCGGGGCTCAAGCGGTAGCTCGTGTATCCCCAGTCTCGGTTCAGGCGCACCCGGTCGAGACGCACTTCCAGCGCATCACCGTAATCCGCGTCCTCGATGTAGAACGGACCCATCAGCGGATTCCCGCTTTCGGGGTAGACATAGGGGTGCTGGATGTGCCGGACGCCCTGATAGTCCTGGCCGCCGGAATCCCAGGTGCGCGTGATCACCGTGTCGCCGGACTTGATTCGCAATACGGGGGTCTTGTACGCCGAAAACACGCGGGAATGGTGGTTGGGATAGATGGTGTGGGTTTCAGAGAACCCGCTCGTTGCCAGGCAGAGCAGCGCAGTCAGGTATCGGGCCATAGCGATCTTAGGTTTCATGTTTTCTCCTTCAGCGACGGGGCGAAGACGCTTGAAACACTAGGGTCCCCGCCGGACAGAGGCGATTATACTCGCTTCAAGAAATTGAAACATTTCACTCCTCGATTCATCTAACGGAACATGACAAATGCTCTGTTTGAGGAAGGTGGAAGGATGAAGAGAGAATTCTTGATTGCAATCTTATGCACGCTCTTTTTGGGTTCATTCGTGCTGCCCCACGCTGCGCAAGGGGCCGTTAGCAAGGACCAGGCCTTCAGACTCGGATACGATGAAGGATATCGAGACGGCGCGCGCGAGGGGCAGAACGATTATCGCGCCGGAAGGGGCCACGATCCTCGGAACGACAGGTACAGAAGGGCCGATGATGGCTGGAGAAATTCTATAGGGCACAGAGGCGACTACCAGAAAGGATATCGACAAGGGTACGAGACTGGGTATCGCGCCAGCTATCAAGGGAACGGAAGAGGCGATTCTCGCTTCCCCAATCGCTACCCGGATGATTCTCGTTACCCCGATTCGCGTTATCCACAGAACACCCGGTACAGCCAGGCGTTTGAAATGGGCTTCGAGCGCGGATACCGCGACGGCCAGGAAAAGGGTCTGGAAGATTACCGGAAGAACCGCAATCCGGATGTCAACCGGCATGGCGACTACCGGGATGCCGATGACGGCTATCGATCGAGTTACGGCAACAAGCGTGACTATCAAGCCGGATATCGCCGAGGCTTTCAAGAGGGATACGGCGACGGATTTAACGGCAGCCGCCGCTATCGCAATCGCACCGGCCGGACTTTCTAATAAGTAATCTGCGGGACCAGCCGTAGCGGCCGGTCTCGAAATCCAGCCTAGGATTCAGGATCCAGAATTCGGGCAGGACCGCCGGACTGGATCCTGAATTCTGGCCCCACGCGTCCTTCGGACTTTCAATCTCATCTGGTGCGAGAGGATGGGCAAGACTGCGTGTTAGAAGCAGACGTGTCCACGGTAGTCGCTATCGCCAACCCCTGCGGCAAGGTGCGGCGGGCCGATCTCACGTCCACCGTAGGAGTGGAATCGTCACAGCCCGCCCGTCAGCGTGGTTCCAGCGCTCGTGGCTTCCAGTCTGCCGAGTTCGGGCGAAGCCCAGCTTACGCGCAACCGCCTCGAAGTCGCGCGCAGTAGCGCTAGGCATTCACGATCTCAGTGGTATCCGCTGGGAGGGACAGCCCCTTTTCGGCGTACTCCTGCGACAGCATGACGAAGACCGCGTCGAGTTCAGCAAGCGCTTCGTCTTTGCTCGGCATCAACGCATAGCAGCCGGGAATCGCCGGCACCTCAGCCACCCAGCTACCGTCCGGCTGCCTATAGAGAATGATTTTGTAATCGTCGAGCTTCACAGTGTGTAAAGTGTATCACGCGTTTGGCGGTCGAACCACCTCGCTGAAAACCGCTAAGCCGCGTGCTACTTCCATTCCCATGACTGTGAGTGGACGTTCCCCGCGCTGTCGACCTCGTGTTCGAAGATCGCGGCAACGCTGTTCAGCCGCGACCACTTGGGGGACGAACTCTGATAGTACAGGGCGCCGCGAAAACTGACGGAGCCATCTTTCTTAATAGTGCCGACACCTTGGCCTATGAATGTGGCCAGGTCTCCCTCCTTGCCCATGACGATACCCTGGCCTTCGCCATACAAAGTCCCATCGGGCCGGACAGCTGACCAGTAGGTCACCGTATTGGTTGCTTTTACACCGAGCAACGTCAGGTCGGTCTGCACGGAGGTTTCCATCTTCGGGCTGCCACCCGGGTTCGGCAGAACTCTCCGTGACGTCACCTTCCCTGATTCTTCGCCGATCTTTTCGCCTTGCATATATTAGGTTCTCCCATTAGTTGGTACTGCTGGTTGATGAATTCGCCGGGCCATCGGGCCTGGCGTAAAGCCGAGCTATCAATCATTTCCTCGAAGCGTCTTGTGCTGTAGACGACGTGAGCAGATTTCGAGGGTTTGCCATATTGCTGCTCCCTTGCTTGTGGATGATGGGTTTTATTCAACGCTGGAGAAGCGAGTAAGTGTTCTACCTCGCGTCGCGGCAGTTGAATCAGGCGAAGGTTTCAATGCTATTGCACCTTCAGGGGTGCAGGTAGAAGACCTTGTTTATAATCGTCCATTCCCCCTCAACGTTGAGAAGCGTAAACAGGTCGGTGAACCGATGGCCGGTCCAGTTGTCGAGTTCCAGGCGCACCGTGGCAACCGTGCCGATGATATCAATGCTGGCGATCCGCGCCTGAAGCTCTGTTGCCGGGCCATTCTGATCATTCCAGTCAAAGAGCTGCTGGATAGGCCCGGCGAACAGATCGGCGCCGACATAGCCAAAGATCGTTGCATCCGGGTGGAAGGCGGGCTTCATGTCGGCGCCTCGGCCCGACCTGGCGCCATTGATATAGTGCTGAACCGTCCTGGTAATCGCATCATACTCACTCAAGTTGGCTGCTGCGTTACCCGTGACTTTCTGCTCTGCTTGCATTGAGTTCTCTCCTTTCGAACTTCTCGCCAAATTGTCGATGAGCGCGGTTGTGAACGCGGTCAGTCTTGCACCGTTCAGGCAGGCGAGACATGGACCAGATTGCAGTGAAAGGTGCTGCCGTCTCCGAGGTCGGTCGTCTTTTGTGAAGTAAGGTGGTTGATTCCTTTTCCGTCGGGAGAATGTTTTTGCCACCAGACCGAGGCCGCCACGACGACGCCTCGAGGCGCATCCTCCGTGAGTGCTGCGTACAGCCTGCATTCTCCGTTCTCATTGTGAACCCGCACCAGCTGACCGTCCTCTAGACTACGCGCCGCGGCCTCGGCCGGGTGAATGAGGAGTGAAGGGCGTCGAGCCCGCTCGACCAGGCTCGGCACGGCGCCGAAAGTCGAATTCAGGAAATGCTTGGATGGGGGCGCCAGCAGATGGAGCGCTCCATCCTCCCCCTCCCCGTTCGAGTGATAGCAGGGTCGGTAGAAGGGGAGCGGATCGATCCCTAGTTTTTCAAGCGTCTCCGAATAGAATTCGAGTTTTCCGGAAGGCGTGGGAAAGCCGCTTTCGTAGGGCTGCGCGGGCACGTTCAAACGATGCGGCTTCCCGTCTCTGATCTGCGGGTAACCGGCGCCTTCGAGTTCCTTGCTCGCTACGTTCAAACTACCTTCTATCTGGCTCTCCAGCGGCTCCTGGAATATTTCCTCCATGAACCCCATGCGGGCGGCCAATAGCTGGAACACTTCCAGATTCGACTTCGACTCTCCGAGGGGCGCGATCGCCGGATCCGCTTTCTGCAGATAGAGGTGGCCGTATGATTTGTAGAGATCGCCATGTTCGAGAAACGTAGTCGCCGGAAGTGCGATGTCGGCATAGTCTACGGTATCGGTCATGACCTGTTCGTGCACGACGGTGAACAAGTCCTCGCGCCGAAGCCCTTGAAGTACGCGGGACTGGTCCGGCGCCACGGCGGCCGGATTGCAATGGTAGACGTAGAGGCCGAGAACGGGGGGTTTGAGACCTGAAGTCAGGACGTCGCCAAGCTTGACCATATTGATCTTGCGCACGCCGTCGGGAGAGAGGTCAGGCATGCGCACGTAGTCTTCATCGATCTTGAAGGATCCTCCGGTGCTCTGAAAAGCGCCTCCTCCTTTCCGGGCAAATGAGCCCACCAGTCCCGGCAGGCAGGCAATGCTGCGGACTGCGATACCGCCGTTGGTGTGACGGGAAAGCCCGTCTCCGATCCTGATGAAGGGCGCCCGAGCGGACCCGTATTCGCGCGCCAGTTGCCGGATTGATTCGACCGGCACGCGGGTTATGGCGCTGGCTTTTTCGGGGGGATATTCCCGCAGGACCCGCTCTCTTAGCTGCTGGTACCCGAGGGTGTGTGATGCAATGTACTCGCGATTAACCCGGTCTTCGGCAATTAGAACGTGCATGATGCCCAGGGCCAGGGCGGCATCCGTGCCGGGGAGCGGTTGCAGGTGAACGTCGGCAAGGCGGGCGGTGTCATTCCGGTAAGGATCGATGACCACGAGCTTCGCTCCGGAGTGGCGCGCCTCCTTGATGAAAGGCATCAGGTGGAGATTTACCACCGCGGTATTCTGCCCCCAGATCACGATGTAGTCCGACTCCGTAACCGACTCGGGATCGGGCCCGAGAGACGCTCCCACCGTGTAATTAAAACCGAAGGTTGCTGCGGGACTGCAGATGGTGCGCACAAGCCGGCTGGCGCCCAGACGGTGAAAGAACCGGTGGCCCGCGTTGCGCTGGACTACACCCAGGGTTCCTCCGTATGAGTAAGGAAGGATAGCCTCACCGCCGTGTTCTTCCACGATCTTCTGAAAACGGGCGGCGATCGTGTCCAGGGCTTCATCCCAGGTAATTCTCCGGAACTGCTGGGTTCCCTTCGGCCCTGTCCGTTTCATCGGATGCAGCAGTCGCTCCGGCGAGTAAACCCGCTCGTCATAGCGCGAGACCTTCCCGCAGAGATAGCCGCGCGTAAAAGGATGATCCGGGTCGCCCTGCAGCTTGACCAGTTTGCCGTCTTCGACCGTGACCAGAATCGAACAGGTATCAGGACAGTCCAGCGGGCAGACGCTGCGCTTGATCTCGATCATATTTTTTCTTTGTGCCTTCGGGTCCTGGCGGTGGATTTTGTCTCATCATCGAAGGACCCGTCCCTCCGCCGTAACACGGCGAACTGCGCTCCCTTCATAAACCACAGCCAGGAGATCCGTTTCGATCTTACTCTCTCCCTCGAGGTGCAACAACCTCCCGTTTGATTCCCGCGCTCCCGGCAAGCTGCTTTGAGGCTCCACGCCGAGCACGTACGCGCGGCCGAACCACGGGAAATCCTGGGTGTATCCGAACTCCTGCCACAGCCAGACAAAACTGAAGATCCTGGTATCGAAGACCAGCGCGACGCCCAGCTTTTTCCTGGGATTTGTCAGCGCAACCCATCCTTCACGCAGCTGATGCAGATACTTCATCACTTCCCTGTCGGACTTCTCGGGGACGAGCCGGCTGTGGTCGGTCCCGTTGCGATCGACCGGCCAGGGAACCAACTCCTCGCCGATCTGCACCTTCCGGGCAGGGGCATTGAGGATGCAGTGGTCGTCGAGGAAGGGGCGTCCAAAGGCCGGGTGGTGCCCCCACATGAAGTCCAACGGCGTCTTGCCTTCGTTGCGCACAACCTCGTGGAAGCGCAGTGTCGATTCCTGCGTGCGAAGCGATACCGTCCGCTCCAGATAAAAGGGGAGCCGCACGGTGCGAACCCAGAATCGGACGACCACCTCTTCCGGCTGGTCGGTCAGGATCTGGTAATCCCATGGAAGGCCCCACACCTCGCCGTGGAATCCCAGCTCCGCATTTGCATATTCGGTAGCCCGGCTGGCGTGAGGGAACAACTCCTGCCAGCCCCCTTCGTAGTAATCGAAGAACGGCCGCTGCGTGCTTGAGGTAGGAATGAAGTGGTCCCGGCGCCGGACGCCCTGCGGCGAACGCCACAGGAAATCAACATCCTTGGGTTTGTACAACAGCTCGATGATGTCGCAACCCTGGTCTATCAGGAAGGTGACACGAAGCAGTTCGTTTTCAAGAATGAGAGTCCGCAGCGTGTCCAGGCGAAAGCGATCGGTGACGCGAACGCCGAAATGCCTCAATGCTCCTGACTCCCGAGGTGGATTTCTATCTCGCGAACGTCCTTGAAAGAATCAGTCATGTATTTCTTGAGCCGGGCGATCAGCTTTTTCTCCGCCACTCGAATCGCCTCACGGGAAACGCCATACGGGTCCGCGATCTGCTGCAATGTCTGAGGGCTCTCGGCAATAAGCCGGTTGTTCAGTATCACGCGCTCTCTTTCGGAAAGAGTCTGCTCGAATTCGGCGAATTTATCCTGGATGAGTTCCTGGAACTCGCCGCGCGCGATTTTATCGTCGACGCTTTCCTCGACCACGTTGAGGGTGTCGACGATGCGCAGGTCGCTGTCGCCCTTTACCGGCGCGTCCAGGGAGATATCCGGACCCGACATTCCCTGCTCCACTTCGATAATTTCGCTTTCTTCTACGCCCAGGTTTCTTGCCAGCAGCTGCGACGTCGGCGTAATCCCTTTCGATTCGAGCTCCCGCTTCTCACGATTGAGGTTCATGAGAATTTTCCGCCGGGTGTTGGTGGTTCCGATCTTCACCATCCTGGAATTGTCGAATAGAAACTTGATGATGTAGGCTTTGATCCACCAGGCCGCATAAGTGGGAAGGCGGGTGCCCCGGAAAGGATCGAAACGCTTGACGGCCTGGATCAAGCCGATATTCCCCTCCTGGATCAAATCCAGAATATTGCGGTAAACCTTCTGGTAGATCATGGCTATCTTTACGACGAGTTTCAGATTCGATGTCACCAGTCGATACGCGGCTTCCCGGTCGCCCTCCTGGTAGAGAAGGGCCATCCGGTGCTCTTCTTCGCGCGTTAGCGGCGCGAATCGGCTGATTTCGAGGAGATAGCGCTTGAGGGGATCGTACCGTGCCAGCTCGGTTGAATCGATCTGGACGTCCTCTTTAGGTTCCAGGTAGTCTTCGAGTTTGGTCTCTTCGGGCTGAGAGTTCCGCTTGGAGCGGCTCGATTTCTGTTTCTTCAGATTTCTCGTTCACGAAGAGTCCCCGGTGTGAACCGTCGCGGAATTATACGGGATAGCATGTTGAGGCGCAAACCAGTGAGGGGCGAAGCTTGTGGATGTCTTTGATTGAAGCTTTCAAGTGCCGCGGATTGGCGCCCATGGTTGTGAGAGCCAAATCCTCGAACAACAGCAACCGGCGACCACGAGCACGTGCAGTCGTGGACGTGGTCGTAATCGGATTTTGGCCACGGCCCGGGGTTAGGCTAGGCGTGCCGGACCTTCGGCTCCGGCGAAAAAATGTCCGAACTCCACGGCGAAGCTTGCTTCGCCGACTCCGTCCCTGAGAACGTGACTAGGGGCACCCGTCAATTGATTCACACCTTGCTTTTGCAGCGGGAAGGAGAAGCGAGCTTAGCAAACCAGAGCGGCAGCAAGCTACCGCACTCCAAGGACGGGAAGGCGCAAAGGAAGTAAAAGCGGTGCGAACATAAGAAACCTTCACCACAAGGACGCGAAGGTCGGCAGGAGTAAAAGTTGTTGACAGTGATTGGTTATTATTGTTACTTTCGTGCTTTACAAAAGTCGGAGGATACCACGTCATGCTTATGAGAAGGTTCCTTATGAGAAGGTTCCTTAAGGGTCGGATTCAGGATCGGATTCGCAAATTTATCCTTGGTGATCTGTCTCTTCCTCTCGTAGTCGCGCTCTCTCTGGTATTCGGACTTATTATTAATGTAGCTTCCGTCCTTGTCCGCCCGTTGTGGTTCGGATGATGGCATAATAAATGGGGGATACCCAAGGCCGTCATCCGAACCGGATGACGGCTTTTTTTTTAGATAGGCGTCGAGAGGGAACGGATCACGCAGCGCGAAGCGTTCATAGCCTTATCGCGCTGTTCATCATTTCATTGCAAGCGCCTGACGCGCTTTCGAGCAACCACGGAACGCAGACGGAAATCAAAATGGCGCAAACCGGATCAAAGTCTCAAGCTGATCACGAACAGGGGACAAGAACGCTGTCGGTCCTGGTGGAAAACAGGTTCGGCGTGCTGGCCCGGGTAGCCGGAATGTTCAGCGCTCGCGGATACAACATCGAAAGCTTGACCGTGGCGGGCGGCTCCGACCCGTCGCTCTCGCGCATTACCATGGTCGTGCGCTGCGAACCCAATTTGGCCCAGCAGATTCTGAAGCATGTGAACAAGCTGATGGACGTTGTCAACGCCGTCGACCTGACGAATGAGAATTGCGTCGAGCGCGAGCTGCTGCTGGTACGGGTACGGGCGCCTCATGAAAAGCGGGCGACGCTTCTGACCGAGGCGGAGATTTTTCGGGCCCGGGTCGTTACCGCGACTCCGGAGAGCTATGTCTTCGAGGTTACCGGTGATTCGGGCAAGGTCGAGGCCTTCCTCGATGTTGTGCGCCCGTACGGAATCGATGACATGGTGCGAACGGGAAGAGTGGCGCTGCAGCGTAATTCTGTCGTGGCGGCGCCCGGGCGCGACGACAGTTCTTTAACCGCAACTTCATAGAAAAAAACTGGGGAGAACAACGATGGCCAATATCTACTACGAACAGCACGGAGACCTCACGCTGTTGAAGGGAAAACGGGTGGCAGTTGTAGGCTATGGAAGCCAGGGGCATGCGCATGCGCTTAACCTGCGTGATAGCGGTGTGGACGTGATGGTCGCGTGTTATACCGGCAGCCCATCCGCTGAGAGGGCAAAGGCAGCCGGACTCGCGGTCCGCGCCGTGGAGGATGCAACGAAACTGGCTGACTTCGTCATGGTCCTGATTCCGGATCAAACTCAGAAAAAAGTGTATCAGGAGTCGATTGCTCCCCATCTTCGTCCGGGCCAGACCCTGATGTTTGCCCATGGCTTCAATATTCATTTCAAGCAGGTGATCCCGCCCGCGACGGTGGATGTTTCGATGATTGCTCCCAAGGGTCCCGGCCATCGCGTGCGGGAACTCTATGTGGAGGACGTCGGAGTTCCAGCGCTTTTGGCCGTGCACCAGGACGCTTCCGGGCGGGCCCGGCAGAATGCGCTTGCGTATGCGCACGCGCTGGGAGCCCTCAAGGCGGGCGTTATCGAAACTACTTTCAAAGAAGAGACCGAAAGCGACCTGTTTGGCGAACAGTCGGTGCTTTGCGGCGGTGTTTCGGCCTTGATAAAGGCTGCTTACGAAACATTGGTGAACGCGGGATACCAGCCTGAGATCGCGTATTTTGAATGTCTGCATGAGCTGAAACTGATCGTCGACCTGATTTACCAGGGCGGCCTCGCCTACATGCGCTATTCGGTAAGCGACACGGCGGAATATGGTGACTACAGCCGCGGTCCCAAGGTTGTAGACGATCATGTCCGGGAAACCATGAGGAAGATACTGGCCGACATTCAGAGCGGCGAGTTCGCCAAAGAATGGATTGCCGAGAACGAGACCGGCCGTCAGAATTTCAACCGCATGCGCGGTGAGGAGGCGGCACATTCGGTGGAGGTTGTGGGTAAGCGGCTGCGCGAGATGATGTCGTTCCTGCCCAAGACGTCGCACACGGTTCAGGCGCAGCCCAATGAGGTTATGGCCAAGGCAGGCGACAGGAATTAAGACGATTGCGGATTGAGAGACCGATGCTTCGTCTTCGTGTCCTGGCGTCTTGGTGGTATTTGTTTCGTTTCGGGAGAAAACCATGAAGCCACAATTGATGGCTCGGCATCCGCTCGCAGGCAAATCCATGAGCGGGGCGGATATGATCATTCAGGTGCTCGCGGATGAGGGCGTCGACACGATCTTTGGTTACAGCGGCGGCGCCATCCTGCCGACCTATGACTCGATCTTCCGCTATAACGCCGTGCAGGAAGGGCGAGGCGCGAATCCAATCCGCTTGATCGTGCCTGCCAATGAACAGGGGGCTGGCTTCATGGCGGCAGGTTACGCGCGGGCCAGCGGCAAGGTGGGTGTCTTTCTGGTCACATCGGGACCGGGCGCCACAAACAGCGTCACTCCCATTCGCGACTGCATGGCCGACTCGATTCCCGTGGTGCTGATTTGCGGCCAGGTGCCGCGACACGCCATCGGCACGGACGCCTTTCAAGAAGCTCCCGTATTCAACATCATGAGTCCGTGCACCAAGCATATCTTCCTGGTTCACAAGGCCGAGGAGCTCGAAGCCACCATGCGCACGGCTTTCGAGATGGCCCGCAGCGGACGTCCGGGACCGGTCGTGGTAGATATTCCCAAGGACGTCCAGAACTGGAGCGGCGGGTTCCAGGGTGGAGGTCTCCTCCATTTTCGCGGCTACGAAGCTCGAATGAAGGCGCTTCGCCTCTCCAGAGTTTCGGAGGAGAGAGGCGCAGCATTCTTTGATCTGCTCGGCAGGAGTGAACGGCCGCTCATCTATGCCGGCGGCGGAGTCATCAACGGCAACGGCGCCGAACAGCTGCGCGCCTTTGCCGCCACCTTCCAGATTCCGGTGGTCACAACTCTGCTCGGCATCGGCGCGATAGATACTACCCATGATCTCTCGCTGCACATGCTGGGGATGCACGGCATGGCCTACGCCAACTACGCGGTCGAGGATTGCGATTTTCTGATCGCGGTCGGCTCTCGCTTTGATGACCGGGTCGCCGGCAAGGTCCATGAATTTGCGCCGCGCGCCAAATACATCGCTCACATAGACATTGATGCGGCGGAGATCGGCAAGGTCAAGCACGTCACCTGGTCTTTTATCGGCGATGCCAAGACCGGCCTAAGCGACCTCATTGCCCAGGGGAGGAAGAGCTTCAAAAGAGATTTCTCGAAGTGGGTTGCCTACGTTCAGCGACTGAAGAGACGCCACGCTTTGAATTACGACCGCGACAGCAAGCTCATCCAGCCTTACTACGTGATCGAATGCCTGAACGAGATCACAAAGGGTGAAGCGATCGTCTCGACCGGCGTCGGCCAGCACCAGATGTGGGCGGCCCAGTACTTCGATTTCAAGAGACCGCGTTCATGGCTGACCTCGGGTTCCATGGGCACCATGGGGTTCGGCCTTCCCGCGGCCATAGGCGCCCAGGCGGCCTGCCCCGATCGCCTCGTGATCGACGTAGACGGAGACGGCAGCATTCGCATGAACCTGGGTGAACTGGAAACGGCAACCACCTACAATCTCCCGGTAAAGGTTCTGGTTATGAATAACCTCGGGGACGGGATGGTGCGGCAGTGGCAGAAGATGTACTTCAACAATCGCTTCTCCGGAACGGACAAATCGCTCCACCAGAAGGACTTTGTCAAGGCCGCCGAGGCGGACGGATTCGGGTTTGCCGAGCGCCTCACGGAGAAGGCCCGGGTAAAGGAAGTTCTGAAGGCTTTCGTCGAACACCGGGGGCCTTCCTTCCTCGAGGTAATGATTGATCAGGATGCCTGCGTTTATCCTATGGTCGGACCGGGCATGGGTTACAAAGAAATGGTGACGGGCGAGTTCATTGCCAGCCGCACTTCAGACGGATCTCGAACCGAAGACGTGGACATGTCAAAAATTCCCGACCTGTTCTAGCGATCTCGCTTCCCCGATCGGCTGCCCGCCTTTGTATGACCCAACGCCCTGCGTCTCGAAGCCTTAAGCTCCAGCTTCACACTTAACCACGAAGACGCGAAGACGCTAAGAAATTGCCCAAAGGAGAGAGGAGTGAGACTGAAAGATAAAGTCGCATTGATTACCGGCGCCGGTATGGGGATGGGGAGAGCGGCCGGGCTGCTGTTCGCCCGCGAGGGGGCGAAAATAGTGGCTCTGGACGTCAATCGAGAAGCCGGCGAGGAGACGGTATCCCGCGTTCGCGAGCAGGGAGGGGATGCGGTTTTCATTCAATGTGATGTCGGTTTCGAAGACCAGGTGAAACGGGCGGTCACGGAGGGCGTCTCCTTTTTTGGCAAGCTGAACATCCTTTTTAATAATGCCGGAGTGCTGTGGCGAGACCGAGACTTTGAGGTTACCCGGACCGTCGAGGAAACCTGGGATCGGGTTATGGCTATCAACTTGAAGGGCCCCGTGTTCGTCTGCAAGCACGGGATACCGGAACTCATCAAGCAGGGCGGCGGCTCGGTCATCACAACCAGTTCTGTTTCAGCCCTTCGAGGTTACCGGCGAGCGCAGGACGCGTACACGGCCAGTAAAGGGGCGCTGATTTCATTGAACCGGTCGATCGCGGTGGTCTACGGCGACAGGAAGATTCGGGCCAACATCATTCACCCGGGTTTCGTCGATACGCCCATGCAGAGGGAATTGGGCGAAGAAAGCAAGAAGGCAATCGCACAGGGAGTGCCGCTCGGTCGTTTAGCCCAGCCGGAAGACATTGCCTACTGTGCTTTGTTTCTTGCCTCGGACGAGTCTTCGTACATAACGGGCGCCGAGATTATGGTGGATGGCGGCCTGACGATCACCGGCGGTTGAGCTCTCCGGATTCTGCTTCTTCGCGTCTTTGTATTCTAGTCGTAACTTCTTGGGTTTTTGGCAAGATTCTTGGTGTTTCTTCGTGTCTTTGAGTCTTGTGGTATTTGTTAGACAGCTCTAACCACAAGACACAAAGACACGAAGAAACACTAACAGCACTTCGGTTGCGGCTTCACGGCTGCTTTGCGTCTCAGCGGTAAATGGATTGTCGATGGGTGACTCCCTTTGGGAAGCCCGGACAGCACCCGAAGCCAGGCGCGCGGCCCGAGTCTGGGCAATCGTGCGCGAAGCCATACGAGGATCGCGGCACGATTTCACCGAAGGCTCGATCCCGCGCGCCATCGTCCTGCTTGCCGTCCCGATGGTCATGGAAATGGCGATGGAGTCGCTCTTCGCCGTGGTCGACGTCTTCTTCGTCTCGAAGTTAGGTCCCGATGCCGTGGCAGCGGTCGGAATCACCGAGTCGATGATGGCCATAATCTATGCCGTGGCGATCGGACTGAGCATGGGTGCGACAGCAATGGTCGCCCGCCGGATCGGGGAGAAGAACCGCGAACGCGCCGCTTCTACGGCGGTCCAGGCCATCGCGGTGGGGATTATTGTGGCCGCCGTTCTTGGAATCGCCGGTGGGTTGCTCGCTCGAACGCTGCTCGAAGTAATGGGCGCGCCCGCAGCCGTCGTCCAAAAGGGATCGAAATTCACTACCATCATGCTGGGCGGGAACGCCACCGTTGTGCTGCTCTTTCTGATCAACGCTATCTTCCGTGGGGCGGGCGACGCGGCAATCGCGATGCGGGTCCTTTGGTTTGCCAACGGAATCAACATAGCGCTCAATCCATGCCTCATCTTCGGACTGGGGCCTTTTCCGCAGCTGGGAGTTGCCGGATCGGCGGTGGCCACGAATCTGGGCCGCGGCATCGGCGTCATTTCTCAGTTCATGGTGCTTGCGCGTGGCCGGGGGCGGATCGCCTTACGGCGCTCACATCTTCGTCTGGATCCGGCGGTGATGATGCGTCTGCTGAGGCTTTCCTCTAGCGGTATTTTCCAGGCTCTGGTGGGAACGTCGAGCTGGGTTGGCTTGATCCGAATCCTGACGACTTTCGGAAGCGCGGCCGTCGCGGGCTACACGATTGGAATTCGTATTGTAATATTTGGGATCCTGCCCTCATTGGGCATGAGCAATGCCGCCGCGACTATGGTCGGTCAAAGCCTGGGCGCGAGAAAACCCGAACGCGCCGCGCGTGCCGTGTGGCTGGCCGGATTTTACAACATGGTTTTTCTTGGAACGGTAGGGTTGCTGTTTGTCGTGTTCGCGGATTCTCTGATCCGGATTTTTACTCACGATCCAGCCGTAGTACCTCTGGGGGTGGACTGCCTGCGCTTTATCAGCTACGGTTTTATTTTCTACGCCTACGGCATGGTGATGGTGGCGGCGTTCAACGGAGCGGGCGACACTTTCACCCCGACCATGATCAATCTTTTTTGCTTCTGGCTATGGGAGATTCCGCTTGCGTACACTCTGGCAAAGCCTGCAGGCATGGGGCCGCGCGGAGTCTTCGTGGCGATCACGGTCGCGTTCTCGACCCTGGCGGTAGTGGGCACTCTAATGTTCCGGCGCGGCCGCTGGAAAGAACGGAAAGTCTAACGATTGACGATTTACGATTGACGATTGACGATTGGTATCTTGAATAGTAGGGAGGCGATTCCCCGAACTAAGTTCGAAAGAGATCTTGGCAATAGACTCGGCGGTGTTTGGTAGATGCTAGGTGAGGCTTTTCAATCGTCAATCGTCAATCGTCAAATCGTAAATACGGAGAGAAACCGATGAATGTGCGCCTGGAGTACGGAAGAGACGGACTCGATGTGCAAATCCCGTCGTTGAACGTGAGCGTGATAGCCCCGAAATTCCTGGAAGGGCTTCAAGACGAAGAGACCGCTTTCCGCGCTTCGGTGCGCAACCCGATCAACACGCGGCCGCTCCGGGAGACTATAGGGCCGGAGGAGCGCGTGGCCGTGGTGATACCTGATATCACGCGGCCGCTGGTGACTGATCGCCTCCTGCGCTGGACGTTCGAAGAGCTGACGCAAGTGCCGGAGAAGAATTTCACCATTATCGTCGGCACCGGCTCGCATCGTCCCAATACCGAGCCGGAACTGGCCGCGATGGTGGGAGCCGAGATCGCCTCAAAGTATCGAATCGTCAACCACTCATCTCACGACCCCGCCACTCTGCTGCCGGCAGGGAAATCGCCGGATGGGCGAATCGTGTTCATGAACAAGGAATACGTGCAGGCCGACCGGCGTATCGTGCTCGGGTTTATCGAGCCGCATTTCATGGCCGGGTTTTCCGGCGGATACAAAGGGATCTTCCCAGCCCTGGCGGATATCGACTCGATCATGCATTACCATCGCGCTTCGGTGATCGGAGATCCGCGAAGCA
The DNA here is from genome assembly GCA_963827655.1 of uncultured Acidobacteriota bacterium. GTDB lineage: Bacteria > Acidobacteriota > UBA6911 > UBA6911 > UBA6911 > CAWHCF01. Next base: position 60,792 of record CAWHCF010000006.1, on the reverse strand, counting down.
CCTGGGGAGTGCTGGAACGGAATCCGACACAGGACCAAATCCGGGCTAACGGGTCTCTTCTTCCGGTCGATTTCTGCATTAATGTCACCCAGAACCGGAACCGGCAGATCACGGGGTTTTTCTGCGGGGATACCCTGACCGCGCACGAGCAGGGTTGCATTTTCGCCAAGTCGACCGCCATGGTGGCGTGCGAACAGGCTTACCCGATTGTAGTCACCACCAACGGGGGTTATCCGCTCGACCAGAACCTCTATCAGGCAGTCAAGGGGATGTCTGCCGGGGCGCAGATCGTGGCAGAGGGCGGGTTGATCCTGGCTGCATCCAGGTGCAATGACGGCTTTCCAGCGCATGGAAATTTCCGCAAGCTTCTCTTCGACCACGCCTCGCCCAAGGACATTCTCGATACCATCCTCGCTCCGGGGTTTTCGATGTACGATCAGTGGGAGGCCCAAATGCTGGCGATGATCCGCCGGAAGGCCCGCGTCGGGCTTTACAGCGAGATTGATTCGTCCGAGGTGAGGCGCGCCCATCTCGACCCCGTCCTGGATATCGGTGACGAGGTCGGCGAAGAGCTGAAACGCATCGGTCGAGACTCTGCGATCGCGGTGCTTCCCGAGGGACCGATGACGATCCCGTATTTGGTGACACAAAAGCAGTAGGCAGCAGGCAAACGTATAAGACGAACTCCCAGGAGCAGTCATCCCTAGTTCCTCGCGCCTCATAGCCTCTTCTCTCGTAGCCCTCCAACACCGTAATTTCCGGCTGCTTTGGTGGGGCCAGCTCATTTCGTTTTCCGGTTCCATGATGCAGAATGCGGCGATTCTGTGGCACGTCTCCCTTCTTGTGCCGGCCGATCAAAAGGGGTTAGCCCTCGGCCTGGTGGGATTGGTGCGGGTGATCCCGATCGTCGTATTTTCGGTGATCAGTGGAGTGGTTGCGGATGCGCTCGATCGTCGTAAACTGATGACGGCTACACAAACCGCCATGGCGCTTCTCGCCGGCTTGCTCGCCTTTCTGACATTCCGCGGCCTTTCGGCAGCGTGGCCGGTCTACCTGCTGACGGCGCTGAGCTCGGCGGCGGGTTCCTTTGATGGCCCGGCTCGGCAGTCATTGATTCCCAACCTGGTTCCGCGCGAACACCTGGCCAATGCCATCAGCCTCAACACCATCATGTTTCAGATCGCCTCGGTTGCCGGCCCCTCGCTGGCGGGAGTAGTGGTTGCCACGGCCGGCGTGAAGTGGGTGTATGTAGTCAACGCATTCTCGTTTGTCGTGGTAATTGTGGCACTACTCCTCATGCGCGACGTTGCCAGGCCGTTGGACAGCGACAGGGGAAAAATCAGCCGCCATGCCGCCGGTGAAGGGCTGCGGTTCGTTTTCTCGTCGCCCATGATCCGCTCAACCATGTTGCTCGATTTTTTTGCGACGTTCTTCTCATCGGCTACGGCGCTGCTGCCGATCTTTGCGCAGGACATCCTCCGGGTGGGAGCGAAAGGATACGGCTGGCTGTATGCGGCCCCCTCCGTGGGTGCCGTACTCGCAAGCGCGGTCATGGTGCGGGTGGTCGACCACATCCAGAGGCGCGGATCGGTCTTGCTTTGGGCCGTCGCGGGTTATGGCCTGGCAACCTTGATCTTTGGCATTTCGCGCAGTTTCTGGCTCACGTTCTTTTGTCTGGCGCTGACAGGCGTGACCGACACCGTGAGCATGGTGCTTCGAAACATCATCCGCCAGATCGAAACTCCGGATCATCTGCGGGGGCGGATGACCGGCGTAAACATGGTGTTCTTCATGGGTGGTCCGCAGCTGGGAGAACTGGAGGCCGGACTGGTGGCAAATTGGTATGGCGCTCCCTTCTCAGTGGTCACCGGAGGTATCGGAAGTCTGATTGCCACCCTGTGGATTGCGCTCAAGACTCCCGCCTTGCGGCACTATTACCGCGGAGCGCCGGTCAGACGATTGACGATTGACGATTGACGATTTACGATTTAAAGACAATCGAAGAAGCGTCTCTCGATGGGAATGAACCGCATGGCACGCATGAGGCGCTGCTGCAATCGTAAATCGTCAATCGTCAATCGTAAATCGAAGGAGCGTCCTCGATGAATAAACCGCAGGTCACGCGTCAGCCGCCTGGCGTCAATCGTCAATCGTCAATCGTCAATCGTAAATCGAATCGCCGGTCCTTTTTGAAAACCGTCGCCGCTGTTCCGATGGCAGCTCCATACCTCAGTCGCATGCCACGCCCGTCGGCAGCCGCCCGCCGCTTTGATCCCAATTTCGGTCCTGCGCATGAAGCCTTGCGCGCGCTGCGCGAGGGGGTGATCTCATCGCGCGAACTGCTGGAAACGACGTTCAACCGCATCAAGAAACATAATCCAAGACTTAATGCGTTTGTGACCCTGATGGAGGAGCAGGCGACAGAGCGGGGTCGACTGGCCGATCAGGACCGGGCGGCGGGCAATCTCTGGGGACCGCTTCACGGACTACCCATTGTCATCAAAGATGCTTTCGAAACTGCGGGCGTGAGAACGACTTCCGGCTCGAAGATGCTGGAGAAGCATGTTCCCAAAGAGGATGCCGCGGCGGTGGCGCGCCTGAAAAAGGCGGGCGCGATCGTCATAGGCAAGACCAACATGCCCGAGTTTGCCGGTGATCTGCAGTCGTTCAACGAAATCGTCGGCACGTCGAACAACCCGTGGGATACCAAACGAACACCGGGAGGTTCTACCGGAGGAGGGGCCGCGTGTATTGCGGCCGGAATCGGCTTCCTCGAGCTTGGAAGCGATATCGGAGGCTCCATTCGCACCCCGAGCCACTTCTGTGGCATCTACGGCCACAAACCCACTCTCAATGTTGTTCCCATGGAGGGCCATATACCTCCTCCGCCCGGAACGATGCCGACGACGCCAGATCTGCCTGTCGCTGGTCCGATGGCGCGGAGCGCCCGCGACCTGGCCTTGCAACTCGAGGTCATGGCGGGTCCCTTCTCGAAGGACTCCATCGCCTACCGGTGGCATCTCCCCTCCGCGCGCGGTTCCAGGCTCAAAGATTATCGGATCGGTTACGTGCTGGACGACCCGTTCTGCCCCTTGGGGTCCGATGTGCTCGAGGTTCTCTCGATCGCGATCGAGGCCTTGCGAAAGGCAGGTCTGGAACTTGTTCAAGGTTGGCCCAAGGGATTCCACCCTCAAGACAGCTTCGAGACTTACCTGCGTCTGCTGGCGGCCGTCATAGGCGCCGGGTTGGGAGAAGAACAAATCAGGGTAATCCAGCAGTCTACCCAAAGTGCCTGGGGGCACTACGCTCAGGGCTGGCTCGACGGGATGAACCTTACCCACAGACAGTGGATGGGCCTGACCGAAGGGCGCCTCAAAGTCCGAGCTGTCTGGGAAGAATACTTCAAGACCTGCGATGCTTTTCTGATGCCGGAAAACATCGTGCCGGCCTTTCCCCACGATCAGAAATTGACGTTTTTTGAGAGGAAGGTCGCCACTCCTCAGGGTGAGAGATTGTACGCGGATATGTTGAAGTGGATTTCGCCGGCCACACTCTCCGGATGCCCCGCCACGGTGGCTCCAGTAGGAAGAACGAAAGCAAACTTGCCGGTAGGGCTCCAGATCATGGGTCCGTATCTTGAGGACGCGACCGCGATTGATATTGCCGGTCGCGTAACGGAGGTCATCGGAGGGTTCGAGCCCCCACCCGGATTTTAGTGACAGGCTCCTTCCAATTTCGTGAGAAAACTGGAACCCTTGCGAAATTGGAAAGGTAGCCTGTCACCTATTTCGAGCGCCATCCACTCGTCGCGATCGCGCCGGCTCACCACGAGCCCGCCGGCGGCCGCGTACGCCGTGGAGATCTCCTGGTAGTCCTGAGGAGCAATCCCCGAGATGAGAATGGTCCCTCCGGGACGGGCACATCTCACGACGCGATCGGCATAAGCAAGCAGAGTGTTGAGATCCAAATTGGCCAGCACCAGGTCAAACGTCCGGGCGCTCAACTCGCCGATCGCCGCGGTCCGGAGATCCAGCTCGGGGCCAAATCCATTGATTGCAGCACACTCCCGGGCACACTCGATTGCGATTGGATCATGGTCGATTCCCAGTGCCGAGACGGCGCCCAGACGCAGAGCTATCATTCCCAGAATCCCGCTTCCGGTTCCGATGTCGAGCACGCGCTCGTTGCCCTGTATCCGGTCTTCCAGCCATTCCATCAGCAGCTGGGTTGTAGCGTGATGGCCGCTTCCGAATGCCCGCTTGGGATCAATCACGAGTTCGATTTCTCCGGTTCGGCGTGGTTGCCAATTCCAGCTTTGCCGGATCAGCATGCGACGGCCGACCCGGACGGGCTGGATGGATTGCGCCCAGACTTCATTCCAGTTCTGATCATGGATTCGATCCACGCCGAGAGTGGTTGCGGTTTGATCGCCCAGCCGGCGCAGCGCCTCCTCGATCGCGTTCAGGATTTCCGCAGTCCAGTGGTCGACCGGCCAGTATAGATACACCACGCCGTCGTTTTCCCATGCCCCGCTGATTTCTTCCTGGTTGAGGAATCCGAGGAGTTCCCCCGGATCCACCGTGGTTTTCAGGCGCACTTCAATGTAGTCTTGCGCCATCGGTTCTAGAAGAAGAAATCGTCGAATAATCGGAAGAGGGCCTGAACTTCCGAGAAGGGATCGACTGAGCGGACGCGGCGGTCCGCACCGGCTGTGAAGCGGATGGGCTCGCCTCTTCTCTCGCCGGAGAGGTTGCGCAGATCGATGTGGGACGATCTTGGATTCAGGCGCGTCTCCGGAATCACGGGCCCATAGCGCGCCGCGGCAGCGCGTTGGCGTGCTCTGTCGTAGGACCGGCGTTTTTCGGGGTCGCTCACCACTTCATAGGCATCCTGAATCGCGCGAAACTTCTCCTCCGAGGAGCCTGCGCCGGTATCGGGATGAAGCTTCTTGGCCAGCGCGCGATAAGCAGAGCGGATCTCTCTTTCGCTCGCCTGGGGTGTTATCCCAAGCACCGAGTAAGGGTCCTTCATCGCGACGATTATTGAACATCGTGGACAAGAATTTCAAGCCAGGTGTAAGCTACCGGGCGCCCCCCCACTCCACCCATGTTCGAACGCCCGATTGCACTCTGCGTCTCGCGTCTTAGCGGTGGCTTTTGTTCTTGCCCTGTGATAGCGTGAAACCCCATTTAGGCCTAGTCCGAAGGTCGTTTCGAAGAAATTCCCGAAGCGATTTTTTCTCTCAATTCTTCAGGTAAATCCCCGGGGAGGTAACGGACGTGGGATATGCGATTCGCGTCAAAGTCAACGGAAGAGATTACGAAAACAATGTCGAACCAAGGCTGCTCCTGGTCTACTATCTGCGCGAAATACTGGGTCTCACAGGGACGCATATCGGTTGCGAAACCAGCATCTGCGGGGCGTGCACGGTACTGCTGGATGGAGAGGCGGTGAAATCGTGCACGCTGCTGGCGGTTCAAGCTGCGGGATCCGAGGTGACCACCATCGAGGGGTTAGCGCCGGATGGCACGCTGCATACCATGCAAGAAGGATTCTGGGAAGAGCACGGCTTGCAATGCGGCTTTTGCACGCCTGGAATGATCCTGGCCGCCTGCCAGCTGCTGAAGAGAAATGCCAATCCGTCGGAAGAGCAGATCCGGCATGGCCTGGATGGCAATCTCTGCCGCTGCACCGGGTATCAACATATTGTTAACGCCGTCGAACACGCCGCGCGCAAGCTTCGGGAATCGAAGGTTGCTTCGGCATCCGGTTAGGAGGAACCATGGCTACCGCTAAACCGATGGAAGAAACGCTTCCTGGCGCAATGGGTTCCTCGATGAAGCGCAAGGAGGATCCGCGCCTCATCACCGGATCATCCACGTATGTGGATGATCTCAAGTTCCCTCACATGCTCTATGTGGGCTTCGTGCGCAGCATCCATGCGAATGCCAATATCATTTCCATCGATACCGAGGCGGCCAAGCGCGCGCCGGGAGTCATCCTGGTTCTGACCGGCAAGGATATCTCCCACCTCATTGGTTCGGTCCCTTGCGCTGCCGGGATGCCGGGGCTGAAGGCTCCCTTCCATCCCGTCCTGGCGGTGGATGCCGTCCGGTATGTAGGCGAACCGGTCGTCGCGATCATTGCCACGCATCGCTATACCGCCAGGGATGCCGCTGACCTGGTTCAGATCGAATACGACCCGCTTCCGGCCGTAGTCGATTCAGAGGCGGCGGCAAAGCCGGATTCTCCCAAGGTCCATCCGGAGTTTGAGAACAATATCGCTTTTACTTTTGTTCAAAAAGGGGGAGGCGATATCGAGAAGGCGTTCGCGAGCGCGGACAAGATCGTGACCCAGCGGCTGGTAAATCAACGCCTCGCTCCTATTTCGATCGAGTGCCGTGCCGTCGTGGCACAGTACAATCTGGGCGAAGAAACCATCAATCTCTGGTCGTCAACGCAGATTCCGCACCTGCTGCGCACTCAGGTCGCGGTGATGGTGGGGGCGCCGGAGAACCGGGTTCGCGTGATCGCGCCGGAAGTCGGCGGCGGTTTTGGCTGCAAGCTGAATGTCTACCGGGAAGAAGGCCTTCTGGCTTATCTGACCAGGATGCTGAACACACCGGTCAAGTGGTCCGAGACGCGGCGGGAGAATATCGCGGGCACGATCCAGGGCCGGGCTCAAATCAACGAAGTTGAGGTAGCGGTCAAGAATGACGGAACTATCCTCGGGCTTCGTTGCCGCGTCCTGGCGGACCTTGGCGCGTACCATCAGCTCTTGACCCCGGCAATTCCCACGCTCACCGGCCTGATGCTATCGGGCCCTTATAAGATTCCAGCGATTCAGATGGATCTGATCGGCGTGTTCACGAACAAAGTAGCGACCGACGCCTATCGCGGAGCGGGGAGGCCGGAAGCCACTTACCTGCTCGAACGCATGATGGACCGCATCGCGCAAGACCTTAACAAGGATCCGGTCGAGATCCGGACGAAGAACCTGGTGGAACCTGAAGATTTTCCTTATTCCACGTCGACCGGACTGGTTTACGACAGCGGGAATTACCAGAACGCGCTGAAGATCGCTCTTGAAAAAGCAGGCTACGACAAGCTGCGTGAAGAGCAGTCGAGGCTGCGGAAGGATGGGCGGTACCTTGGCATCGGATTATCAAGCTACGTCGAGATCTGCGCCCTGGGCCCGTCGTCGGCGATGCCCGCCGGGGGTTGGGAGTCGGCCACGGTCCGGGTTGCTCCGACAGGTAAAGTCACGATTCTCACGGGCGTCTCGCCTCACGGGCAGGGACAGGAGACCAGCTTTACTCAGATCGCCTGCGACATGCTGGGCGTCAACCCCGAAGACGTCGTCGTCAGCCACGGCGACACCGCTATCGTGCAGTATGGAATCGGCACTTTCGGAAGCCGGGGCACAGCCGTGGGAGGCACGGCGGTCTACATGTGCATCGAGAAGATCAAGGAGAAGGCCAGGCAGTTCGCAGCCATGATGCTCAAGACCGAGCCCGATCAGATCGTCATCAGCGGACCGACTTACTACGTGAAGGGGAAGCGGGAGCTTTCCACGAGTCTGCAGGACATCGCGCTGGCCGCCTACACCGCCAAGGCGCTTCCCAAGGGAGAAACGCCGGGGCTCGAGTCCACGCAGTTCTTCGAACCGAGCAACTTCACATTTCCCTTCGGCACCCACGTCGCCGTCGTGGAGATCGACGGCGAGACGGGAGAGATCAAGTGGCAGCGCTATGTTGCCATCGATGACTGCGGCAAGGCGATCAACCCGCTGCTCGTGGATGGCCAGGTACACGGCGGCATAGCTCAAGGAATGGGACAGGCGCTCTGGGAAGAAGTGGTCTATGACGAAAACGGGCAGCTGATCACCGGAACGCTCATGGACTACGCCATTCCTAAAGCAACCTTCCTGCCTCGATTCGAGACGGATCGGACCGAGACTCCCACGAATGTGAATCCGATGGGAGTCAAGGGGGTGGGAGAAGCCGGCACGATCGGCTCCACGCCCGCGATTGTCAATGCCGTTGTCGATGCGCTGGCGCCCTTCGGCGTCAAGCATATCGACATGCCCCTTAGACCCGAAAAGATTTGGCGCATCATCAAGCAAGGGAGGGCCACTCAATGATTCCGTCGAGCTTTGACTATGTGGTTGCCAAGTCGGTGGCCGAGGCCGTGAAGCTTCTGGGCCAGCATGGAGCGGAGGCCAAGGTCCTCGCCGGAGGCCATAGTCTGATTCCGCTAATGAAGCTTCGCCTTGCCGCGCCTTCGGTACTCGTCGACATCGGAAGAATTCCCGAGCTCCGATTCATCCGCGAGGAAGGAGACGACATCGTCGTTGGCGGCGCGACCACGTACTACATGCTGGAGACTTCGGCTCTCATCATCGAGAAGGCGCCGCTTCTGGCGATGTGTTCCGCGCATGTGGGAGACGTTCAGGTCCGGAACCGGGGCACCATTGGAGGGAGCCTCGTGCACGCAGACCCCGCGTCCGATATTCCGGCGGCGATCCTGGCGCTCGATGCCCGAATGAAACTGGTGGGAGCCGGCGGGCCGCGCGAAGTTCCGGCAGGCAGCTTCTTTGTCGGAATGCTTCAATCGGCCGTGAATGCCGGCGAGATACTGTCCGAGATTCGGGTAAAGAAAGCCGGGGCTCGAGCAGGCTCTGCCTATTTCAAAGTCGCGCAACCGGCCTCCGGTTTCGCTCTCGTCGGCATCGCCACCAGTCTGGCGCTGGAGGACGGGAAGTGCTCGGATATTCGCATCGGGGTCACCGGCGTGGCGTCTATGCCATTTCGCGCCGGCGCGGTGGAATCCAGGCTTCGAGGAAAATCTCTCGATCCGGAGGCGCTTCGCTCCGCTTCTGAGGCCGCAACTCAAGGAATCGAAGCATTATCGGATATACACGCCTCGGGCGAGTACCGCAAGGCGCTGGCGGCTGTCTATACGCGCCGCTCGATCGAAGCAGCCGCAGCCCGTGCCCGCGGCTAGCCTTTGTTTTCCTGGCCGCTCTGCTGGCGCGCAATGATCAAGGCCATCCCTGAGACGCAAAAAGAGTTGGGGTTCATCAATGAAGGTTGAGGGCGTTCGAGAGCTTCCCGCCGACCGGCAGCGGGTCTGGAGCCTGCTCATGGACCCGGCGGTCCTCACCCGTTGCATTCCCGGCTGCGAACGCCTGGAACCGATGGGTGAGAATATCTACAAGGCGGTTCTCAAGATCGGGATTGGCGCCATCAGGGGATCCTACAACGGGACCGTTACGATGTCGGATTTGAACCCACCAAAGTCTTACAAGCTGACGGTGGAAGGGAAGGGAACTCCCGGATTCGTTCGCGGCGTGGCATCCGTCACTCTGACTCAAGAAGCAGGATCCACCGATTTTCGATACTCGGCCGATGTCCAGGTAGGCGGGCTGATTGCGTCCGTGGGTCAACGCATGCTGCAGGGCATGGCGACGACGCTGCTGCATCAGTTCTTCGAGTCTCTCAATCGCGAGGTCCGGTCGAGTGCCAGCACCTGAGTCTTCGCCGTTGCTTAGCGTCTGCGCTTGGTTGGTTTTCTTCCGTTTCCCTTCTCCGTCCCCAATACCTGGTTGGTCAACACCAGGGCTTCCCATGCTGCGGGGAAGCCGGCATACGGCGCAATCTGGAGCAGGGTTTCCTGAATCTCCTCTCGTGACGCGCCGTTGTTGCGAGCCATCCGAATATTGAGTTCAAGCCCGCGGTTGCGTCCCAGCGCCGCCAAAGCTGCAATCGTGCACAGACTTTTGATTTTGCGGCTGAGCCTTGGACGAGCCCAGACCTCGCCCGAAAGGAATTCAACCACGTATTTCTCGAAATCAGGGCAGATCTTTTGCCAGTTCTGGCGCACATCTCGCGCGGCCTCCGCTCCCAGCATTTCGTCCAGCACCTTCAGCCCACGATTCCTGTTCATATCTGACCCCCTTTCGATTGCGGATTGCAGATTGCGGATTGCGGATTAGGATCCCGATTCAGGAGTTCTGCAGATCTATTGATGGCAATCCCTACAATCCGCAATCTGCAATCCGCAATCCGCAATCGTCAGAGTCCGTATCCGCCGCATACACTGATCGCCTGCCCTGTAATACTCCGAGCGGCGTCGGAGGCGAGGAACAAGACCAGCGCGACCACGTCTTCAGGCTCAACCATTCGATGGAGGGCCGATTTGGCTCGATACTCCTCTTCGATCTCGCCAGGACTGCGGCCCTGTGCGCGCGCCCGCTCGGCGATGACGCGGCCCATGCGATCGCCTTGCACCGGCCCCGGGCAAATGGTATTTACCCGAAGGTTGTAAGGCCCGAGCTCGGCGGCCAGCGTTTCTGTCAGCCCGATCAGAGCCCACTTGGAGACGGCGTAGGGCGCTCTCATCGGATAGGCGTGGGTTCCGGCCACGGAGGAAATATGGATAATGCAACCCGATCGGCGCGCCATCATGTGTGGGATAAGGGCGCGATCACAGAGGAAGGCGCCCGTGAGGTTGACAGCCAGGGTTGTTTCCCAGTCTCGAAGCGAGACCTGCGCCACTGGCGCAGTTGGGCCTTCGACGCCCGCATTGTTGACGAGCACATCGATAGAACCGAATTCGGTTAACGCGCGCGCCACGCCCTCTTCGATTTGCTCGGGCCGGGTTAGATCCAGGTGAATATCGAGCGCGTGGGTTCCCTTGGCGCGCAGCTCTTCGCCGGTTTCACGCGTACCTTCTATTCCTGTGACGGCCACTCCGAAACCGCGAGCGCCGAACGCGAGCGCCATGCGCCTGCCGAGCCCTTTGCCGGCTCCCGTGATGAAGACGACGCCCGCTTCTTCGGTCATGGTCCGATTATATTCGATTGCAACAAAAACCAACCTCTAAGACACGAAGACTCGAAGAAACGCGAAGAAAGACAGTGGTCAGACCTGCGATGCCTGGACGGTTGGAATCGCCTGATGGGTTGATTTCCGGGCGACCAGAATCAGCGTCCTTCCCAACAGAATCGATGGGGAGGTCAGTACCTGCCGTATTTCTCGATTAGTTTTGCGCTGACGCGGATCCGGCTCTTTCCTCATTGTGCGGATGGTATAGAGGTGGATAAGGGGTTTCAGGAAATACAGGGCCGACGCGCCCCGCCGCTGGAGATCAGAAGTGACGTGGGTAATTCGGAACCCTTGAGTATGGAGCATGTAGCGGAGCTGGTAGTAAGTGACCGGACTGATGTGATCGAAAACGGGTACCAGGCTGAACTCGTTCACGGGCCGGGGAAAGAGCGAGTAGAAACCCGAAAAGAGAAACTTGAGCCGCGACGCGAGGTTCAGGACGTTGGGTGTCGAGATCACCAGACGGCCATTCGGGCGCAGCACCCGATGGCACTCGCGCACGAATCGGAACTGGTCTTGAAGGTGCTCGATTCCTTCAATACAACTTATGAAATCGAATTCTTCATTCTTGACCGGGAATTCCTGGTTCAAATCAAGATAGATGCAGGGTATGGGCGTCACCTTGAAAAAGCGAGGGTCGATATCGCCTGCGGTCACGGTATAGCCCAGTTTCTTCAGTTGCCAGGCTAGAGCTCCCTCTCCGGCAGGAATTTCCAGGAGCGTGCCGCGATCGGGAAAATCGGCAAAAATTTCTAATACTTTACGGTGGGTTCGTTCATGCGCGATGATCTGGAGCCGTTCGTAGACCTTCTGATCGTCGGCAACACGTACCGCTTGCGAGGCGGAGGTCATTTCTTGCTCCGGTTTTTTGACAGATTGATAACAGAGCCTTTCCGTGGTGTCAACTTGCCACGAAGGCGTAATGACACACGGAAAGTTGCTATAATCTTTCGCAGCCAACTTAAAAGAAAAGGAACACACCTATGTTTTCAATTCTCCGCAACGGGTCCTGTTCCCTTCGAACCATTGCCTGCTGCCTTCCCCTGGCGCTGATTGCCTCAGCGGCGTGGAGCGATTCGCGTACTGCGATCGAGCAGAACAACATCGGCGTCGCCTATATGAACCAGTACTCTTACACCGAAGCTGCGGCGGCATTTCGCAAGGCAGTGGACGCCGACGCCACATTTAATCAAGCCCGGATCAACCTGGGGTTGGCTCTCCTGTACAAACAGGATTATGATGAGGCACAGTCCACGCTTCAGGATGCTTTGACCCGCGAGCCCGCGAGCCCTCACATCCATTACTCGCTTGGCCTTATTCACAAAAACAGGGGGGAATACGAACAATCCGTTGAGCACTTCCTCCGGGTCACCCAACTGGATCCGAAAGACTCAGCCAGCTTCTATAATCTGGGAGTTCTGAGAGCCAGATTGCGTTCGAACGAGCAAGCCGAGTCGGCGCTGAGACGCTCGCTGGAATTGGATCCCTTGAATACATCCGCGATGTACAACCTCGGTTCCTTGCTTCTCAAGACCGGTCGCGCAGAAGAAGGGAATCGAATCCTGGAACAGTTCCGAACCTTGCAGCAGAAAGGGGAGGCGGGCGGCGGCACCGGCATGGGGAATCAATACGGTGAAATGGGCGCTTATGCCATGGCTATGGAGTATAAGCCCGTCGTCAGTCCGGTTACGTTGGCCCCCAAGCCCCTGGATGCTTCCGCCCCTTTCAAGGCCACAACGCGCGAAGCGGGACTGGGCGAACTCGGTGTGAATACATCCCCATTCCAGTCCGTTTCGGAGTTCTCGTCTGCGGAATGGAGCCTCGAGTACCTGAAGTCGCGCTTGCTTCCCGAGCTCGGGGGTGGCGTCGCTCTATCGGACCTGGACAATGACGGCGACGTGGATGCCGTCATTACGCGGTTTCAACAGCAGCGGCGCGCCTGGGAGACTTACCTCTTGCGTAACGACGGGAAGGGGAGGTTCACCGACAGCTCGTCGTCCTCGGGCATCAAAAACAGCGGCGGCCAGATAAGCGCCGCCATTGGAGATTATGACAACGACATGCTGCCCGACATCTATCTGGCCGGCCTGGGCGGGAACCGTCTGTTTCGCAATCTCGGTCAGTGGCGCTTTCAGGATGTCACCGCCACCGCCAAAGTAGGCGACGACGGAGTTGCACTCTCCGGCGCATTCGTCGACTACGATCACGATGGGGATCTTGATCTTTATGTATGCCATTACGTCGATGCCTCCCAGGTTCCCGCGGGGGGACAGCTGAAGTTCCCTTCTTCTCTTGCGGGCTCTTCCAACCGCGTGTATCGCAACAACGGTGACGGGACCTTTGCCGATTACACGAGCGCCCTGGGAGTGGGTGGAGGGAACCATCGCAGCCTGGGGATGATCGCTACAGATCTGGACAACGATCGTGATATCGACATGGTCGTTTTAAACGACGACGCGCCGCCGCAACTTTTTACCAACGATCGTAACGACCGTTTCACGGAGATTTTTCGGAAAGCAGGCCCGGGCATTGAGACAGCTTCCCGCGCCCTGACGGTGGCCGACTTCAACCGGGACGGAGCGATGGATTTCTTTCTCTCAGGTGGAGAGCAGGGACGAAATTTTCTGCTTCTGAATAAAGGTGACGGCTCGTTGCAGGCTGATTCCCGTTCCGCCGCTTTGCTGGCGCGAGTGTCACGCTGGGGTTCAGGCGTGCTGGACTATGACCGCGATGGGGATCTTGACCTCTATCTGCTGGGGGAAAAAGACGGTGGCAGCCTGTGGGAGAACGCCGGGGACGGAAGCTTCGCTTTCGCCGGCCGTCTCACCGGTTTCGCGGCCGGGGGCGGCTCTGCCGTCAGCCGACCTGAACGGCGACGGGCGCGTTGACATCCTCTGCCTCGATTCTTTCGGAAATCCGCAGGTCTGGCAGAACGAAACCGGAAATTCCAGCCATTGGGTTGCGGTTCAACTGGAAGGGTTGCGCAGCAACAAGCTGGGGCTCGGAGCAAAGGTGGAGATTCGGGCCGGCGCTCTGTACCAGAAGTTCGAAGTCCAGGGACACGGCCGCCACCTTTCTCAGGACAGCCAGATGGTGTGGTTGGGGCTCGACTCGACCAAGGTAGATTCCATCACGGTGCGCTGGCCCAGCGGCGTTTTGCAGAGTGAAATCAATGTGGCAGCCGACCGGGTCGTGCGAGTGAAAGAGCTGGATCGTAAAGGAACCTCCTGCCCGCTCCTTTATGCATGGAACGGCAAACAGTTTGAGTTTGTCACTGATTTTCTGGGAGGCTGCGCCATCGGTTATCTGCAAGCTCCCGGCCGGTACAGCACACCGGATACCGATGAATATATCCGCATCGAGGGAAGCCAGCTGATTCCTCGTGACGGGAAGTACCTGCTGAACCTCAATAATCAGCTGGAAGAAATCATCATGTTCGATCAGGCCCGACTGCTCGTGGTAGACCACCCCGCGGCGACCGAGGTATATCCCGACGAACGCCTGATGCCCGGGCCTCCATTCCCTGAGTTCAAGATAATCACAGCGAGTAATGCTCGACCGCCTCGATCCGCCGTGGATCAGCAGGGAGAAGACATCTTGCCGCTGATTGCCTCGAAGGATCGCGTTTACCCTGACAGGTTTCGCTCTTTGCCTTTCAAGGGCTACGCGGAGGCTCACTCGATCACGCTCGATCTTGGCAACCTGAGCGGCTCAAAGAAAGTTGTGTTGCTGATGGATGCATGGATCGACTATGCCGATTCGTCTTCTAATCTGGCGGCGAGCCAGGCCGGGGTTGCGCTCATCCCTCCCTTGCTCCAGACGAAGGATAAAACCGGCGAATGGAAGACGGTCATTCCGTCCCTGGGGTTTCCTGCCGGACTGCCAAAAACGATGACGGTCGATTTGACGGGAAAATTTCCGTCGGATGACTATCGGGTTCGGATCGTAACCAGCATGAAAATCTACTGGGACCGCATACGCGTGGACACTTCGGACCATGCCGAGATTCGGGTGACGCGCCTGGAACCGGAAGCAGCCGACCTGCACTTCCGCGGTTATCCTGTCTACTACACTCCCGATGGCAAGCTGCCGTGGATATACGACTACAGCCGAATTCTTCCGTTTGAGCTCTGGGGCGTGCATGCCGGGGCTTATACGCGCTTTGGCGATGTGCGGGAGCTTCTGCTCGAGAAAGACGACATGTTCGTCATAACCCGGCACGGAGATGAAGTCTCGCTGCGCTTCGACGCCGGCTCAGTCCCGCAGCTGCCGGCCGGCTGGGCGCGCGACTACCTGTTGTACGCGGATGGTTACGGAAAAGACATGGACATCAACTCGCTCTATCCCGAGGTGATGGGCCCGCTCCCTTTTCACGGAATGTCAAAATTCCCGTACTCGTCGTCGGAGAAGTATCCTGATGACGAAGAGCATCGAAGCTATCGGCGGAGGTATAACACCCGGGTTTTTCCCGTTCCGGCGCCCAGGCCGGCGGTAACCCAGAACAAATACCGCTGAGACACGAAGACGCGAAGAAACACCGACTAAGCTTTTCCTGAGAAAACTACACTGGTTTGTTTCCCTTCAATCGTTCCCAGGCCTGCATGAAGCTCTTTGCCTGCTCCGCATCGCGAGCCTTGAAGGTTCTCACCTGATAATTTGTAGCCGAATCGATCACGGTTACCTTGTTGTTCTCTGTGGTGAACCTGAGTTTTTCAAGCGGCAGCGTGAACCCGTGGTCCTTGTGACTGGTCTTGTAGCTCAACGTCGTCCCATCCATGCGCAAGTCGCCGGAGCATTTTCCCAGAACGTGGCCATGTTCCACGGGTATCGAGAAGGGTTCCGGGGGGCGTCGCGCCGGCGCAGCGGTCTGCGGTAGCGGAGCGGGTGCGGGCGCAGGCTTGAATTCTTCGCCGGCAAGGCGCTGGCGGAGTTCTGCAAGACGGGGGTCGCTTGGATTCATTCTTTCGATTTGTTGAAGAGCCTTCAAGCCCTCGTCCGGATTCTTGATCTTCGCAGCCGATTCGAACCGCTGCTGTTGCACCTGGAGTTCTTTTAGTTGCTCCCTCAACTGAAGGGCTCGCGCGCTCTGAGGATCGGCGATCAGCCATTCGTCAAGCGCCGTCGGGAGTTGAGCGTATTTCCCCTCTCGGAACAACGTTTCGGCCTGACGCTCGAGTCCGGCCAGTCTCTCACTGGCTTCCAACGATTCTTTCTGCTTGAGCGCTTGCCGGCGAGCCGCCTCCATGCGGGCGAGAATATCCTTGCGCAGAGCCAGGCCCTTCGGATCCCTCGGGTTGGCGGCCAGCACCTTGTCCAGACGCGCTTGCGCTTCCGCGAGCTTGTTGGCTGCAATCAGAGTCTGGATTTCGGCAAGAGACGCTTGCGAGTCGATCTGAGGGTCGGCGTCGGTCACCGGCGGTGGCGCAATCGTGCTCTCGAGACCTCTCCTGAGCTCGGCCGCTTGACTATTCGCAGGGTCGAGCTGAAGCAGCCTGTCGTAAACGACCTTTGCCTCATCGAAACGGTTCTGGCCCGTCAGGTCCCGAGCCTGATCGAACAGTCCGGCAATTTCCTTCTGACGTTGAGCGTCGCCCAGCAGAGTCTGGGCCTCGGTGTTCGCCGGTTGCGCGGCGCTAATCTGGCGCAGCAGGTCGATTGCGCTGTCGTACTGTTTCTGTTCGATCAGCGACCTTGCGGAAGCCAGTTGCGCGTCGACGTCGGGCGTCGGCGTGAAATTCTGCCGAAGAATGAGGAGCGCCACGATCAGTACCGATAGGATGATTGCTCCACCCGCCCAGAGCAAAACGCGTGAACTGGGTCGTCGCGCTTGCGGCGGTTCGACCGGGGTCACGGGACTGTCTTCAAGCAACGCGAAGTCATCACTGCTCCTGGCCGGCCTTATGGGTCAGGGAATCAGTCTCGAGGGGTGCCGGAGGCTTAGGGTCAGATCCTTTAGAGACTCTGAGGACAGAGGGTTCAGCTGGGATCGTTCCGGCGGCCCGGTCGAGCTTTCCGATTTCTACAGTCTCTTCAAAAACGGGAACTACCGGACTTTGTGTGGCGTCGCCTTCCCCGGGGTAAGAGTCCGTGAGTGGCCTGGCCCGCGCGGCGGTTTTTTCGGCGATGCGCTCTTTCAAAAACAGCGCCTCTGTGCTCTCGGGATCCTGGCTGAGAACCTTCTCAATGCTCTCCTGAGCCGATCCGAAGTCTCCCTTGTCAACAAGTTCCTCAGCCTGGGCGAGAACCCTGCTCGCTTCCCTCCGTTTTATCAGCGAGTTGCTGAGCCGGTCGAGCTCGATGCGCGTCTGGTTTCGCATCTCCAGAGTTCGGAGATAGTCGAGCTGTGACCCCGATCTCCGGCCGGAATCCGCTTTATCGCCTGCCGATTCCGCGGGCGGTGAAGTGACTATAACGCCAGTTTGTGATGTTGCAGGCGACTCGGTTTGGAAAAACTGCCTGTGATCCCTCAATAATTGCTCTAGTTTGCCGCTGTCCTCGGCGATCTCTCTCTGGAGCTGGAGAGTGCGCTCTTCGAGGTTGCGGCGGACCTCATCCAGATCTTCGAGCAGCTCATCCATCGTCTGGTACCGTCTGGCGGGATCTTTTTCCAGCGCTCTGCGGATTATCGACGAGAGCGCCGGCGGAATTGACTTCTCCAGGTCCTCCACCGGGGCTGGGTCGCTGTCGACGATCTTGAGAGAAATAGAGAAATTCGAATCGCCATGGAAGGGCTTGTGGTAAGTGAGCAGCTCATAGAAAACGACGCCGGCCGAGAATATGTCAGACTTGTGATCGACCCTGTCGTAGCGGAGTTGCTCAGGCGACATGTAGGCGGGAGTTCCCATAGAAACTCCCGTCCGGGTGAGTTCCGATGTCGTGAGCCGGGCCAGCCCGAAGTCGAGTATCTTTACCTCGCCCGACCGCGTGATGAAGATGTTGCCCGGTTTAACATCGCGGTGAATGACCCCCATTTTGTGAGCGTGGGAGAGGCCCTCGGCCACCTCTTTCATGATGCGAAGCTTCAGTTCAAGAGGCATCCATTGCCGGTCGGATATCTTGGTCTTGAGATCTTCTCCGTCAAGAAACTCCATCGCCAGATAGGCGAGCCCATCCTCTTCGTCGTACTCGAAGATTGTTATGATGTTCTTGTGGGAGAGTTGGGCCGCCGAACGGGCCTCCTGACGAAAACGGCTGCGCAGCTCAGGTTCCGTATCGAGGCGGGCAGAGATGATCTTCACGGCCAGGACACGCTCAATCTTTGGATCCTGGGCTTTGTAGACAACACCCATTCCTCCCTGGCCGATCTTGGACAAGATCCTGTATTTTCCGATCTGCTCCAAAAGCTATACCCTCACGAATCCAAGCGCTCCGTGCATAAACCGCTCCAGAACTGGATTTTGGTCTTAGAAATATAGTGCAAGGCCGCCCGCATCGACAAGAGCCTAGCGTTTCTTGGTGTCTTGGTGGTTGGGTTTGTTCCGCAGCGCTGACCACGAAGACACGAAGACTCTAAGGTTCGTTCGGGGACTTCGCCCCGAACGAAAGGGCCCCTTGTGAACGACTACATGTTGGTTTGCACGTTTCATCAAGCGCGTAAGAAACTCGACGGGGGGACGCAAAGGAATCTGATATATTCTCGCTCTCAGGAGGTGCCCCATGAAATTGATCGATAAGCTCTCTCGCCGAAGGTTCTTTCACGCAGGATGGGCCTTGCCGGCGGCGGGAAGCCGCGTGTTTGCCGGCGCTCAGACAGCCTCGCACGCCCCGTCCGGAGTCTACTCCCGGCTGGGCGTGCGGCCTTTCATAAACGCCGTCGGTACCCTGACCACCTTGAGCGGCAGCGTGATGCCCCCCGAAGTCCGGCACGCGATGGAAGAAGCTTCGCGTCGATTCGTCCGCATTCACGAACTTCAGGAGAAAGTGGGGCAGCGACTCGCCGAATTGACCGGAGCCGAGGCGGCGTTCGTTACGGCCGGGGCCTCGGCGAGCCTTTGCCTGGCGACATGCGCGGTCACTGCAGGAAAAGACCCGGCCAGGATTGACCGGCTGCCGGACCTGACCGGAATGAAAAGCGAAATCATCATTCAGAAGGTTCACCGGAATTCGTACGACCATGCTTTTCGAATGGTCGGAGTCAAGTTGATCGAAGCCGAAACGGCCGAGGAGATTCGTCGCGCGATTGGCGAAAAAACGGCGGCGCTGGCAATGGTCCTTAGCCATAACTCAATGGGCCACAAGGTGGAACTCGAAGAACTGATCGAGATCGCGCGCCGCGCTAAAATTCCCGTGATCCTCGATGCTGCAGCCGAGATTCCACCGGCGGAAAATCTCAGCAAGTTCGTCAAAATGGGAGCTGATCTGGTAGCCTTCAGCGGGGGGAAAAACCTGCGCGGACCGCAGTGCAGCGGTTTGTTGCTCGGCCGGAAGGACCTGGTCGAGGCGGCCTATGCCAACAGTTCTCCCCACAATCGTTTCGCGCGTATCGCCAAGGTGGGCAAGGAAGAGATCGTCGGACTGCTGGCTGCAGTCGAGTGGAATCTGAAGAAAGATCATGCTGCCGAGCGCCGGGAGTGGCACGCCATGCTCGACCGCATCGCCGCGCGGCTCAAGGGCGTTCCCACGGTGTTCACCGAATACATCACCAATTCAGACTATAGCCACTCTCCCCGGCTGTCCGTGCAGTGGGACGAGGGAAAACTGGGTGTGACTCTGGCAGAAATGGTCAAGCTCCTGCGAGACGGAGAACCCCCGATTGAGGCAAGTGACATGACAAAGTTTCGTCCGCCGTGGAAGGGACTTGGGATCTTTCCGTACAATCTCCTCTCGGGTGAGGAAACTATTATTGCCGATCGGATCAAACAGATTTTGACAAAAACCAACGTCTAGGGCACGGCGCGTCTTCGCGTCTTCGTAGTTAGAGCTGTCAAACAAATACCACGAAGACTCAAAGGCACGAAGAAACACTAAGAATCGTGCCAAGAAAAGCAAGACAGCCTTAGAAAACGCGAAGCAACTTAACGGGAGATCGAGCTCTTCGACAGGCGATGCGTCCGGCCTGGGAGCCTGGTAGAGCACCTCGGTTCCCTTATGCGATCGATCGGCTAGATAGCCCGTCAGGGCGCCGATTCCGGCTCCAAACATTCCGCTGCCAGCCATGACACCGGCCGGAGATTCGGGAGCCTCGCCGGATGCGGTGTAGTAGATATATGCGCCCGCCGCGATACCACCCCCCAGGCCCAACAGCAAGCCGGCCAGAAGACCGTCGCGATGACCATCCTGATATTTTTCTTTGGCGACGATCTTGAGCACATCCCGCTTCGCAGTCCTCAAATCGGATCCCGTTGGAGTGACCAGCTCCAGAAAATCCGGTCCGGAGCTTTTGAAGGCGCCTTCGAGACGGTCCCCGGATTTCAAGGTCACGACGATCTGGAATCCTGATGTCAGAGCATCTACTTTTTCCCAGCGCCCTGGAATCACTGATGCCGCCAGGGGCATGGTCATACAGCCAATCACGGCCAGCAAGCCAGCGAACCGATGTCTTTTCATCCCATCCTCCTGATCTGTCATCTCCCGAACGTCGCAAGCCGTATGCCAGCCTTGCTCCGCGCCCGTCGCGAATACTTCCGGTCCTGTGTTTGCGCGTCTTTTTTCGGATGAACGGTTTACGAGGAAATCAAACCCGAAGACGTCCCGCCTGGCAAGAAACGCGTCAAATGCCGTGAGTTCTTGCGGCGTCGCAGTCTGGAAATGCCTGTTTATCGGGCTTTTGGGCTGGCATCCGCATTGCGTTGCCAGAGTCTGACAAGAAAGGAGACTTGGTTATGAGACTCAGATCAGGCCTGGTTTTATCCTTACTCTCGACTGTGCTATTCAGCTCCTCGCCAGTCTTTCCCCAGAGCCCGGCGGGTTCAAGATCCGACGAACGCCATCTTGGCCGAATCATCGGGGTAAGCGCCGGAGCGGTCGGTGGATTTTTCCTTGGTTACAGTTTATCCGATGACGATGCCATAAACGCGACCCAGAAAATGACCAGGAACGTAGCGATAGGAGCCATCGCCGGCGCCATTGGCGGCTATTTCGCAGGTCGAGCCATCGACAAAAAGGTTTCATACGCCCGCGCGCCGGATTCATTGACCAGGAGTCTTGCTCAGGCAAAAGCGGTCGAATCCCTGGCTTCTCCGCGTCTAGCTCGCGAAGCCGAATCAAGTCCGGCACCCAGGCGGGCAGAAGATCGTTTGCGGCTGCCTTAGCGTTTTCTTCGAATCTTCGTATTACACGACTGTGAAATCTTGTTTTTCGAGCAACATTTTTATGCCGCGAGTTGCAGCACGTTGATTAGAAGCCCAAGTAATCGAAGTAAAACGAATGCTTACGTCTCTCATTCAGAAACTAGCAACGCCGTTGGCCAAAGCTGATAGCTGACCGCTGACGGCTGATAGCTCAGCGCGGCCAGGCATTCTTGATCATTTTTGCCGCCTCACGGCTGCGTTCGCCTTGGTGGTTGGCTTATTGTGCCGCCGCACTAACCACGAAGACGCGAAGATTCCCGCACCACCGCGAGCAAAGTATCGGGCGAGGCGTTGTCACCGAAGGTCTCAGAAATATGGGAGAAGAGATCGACGTGCCCGGGGGCGAAGACGAAGCTTCCGCCAAGTTGAAAGGGATGCCGCCCGTGGCGACGCTGCCGGTGTCCGGCCTGCCGGGCCCGGGCTCGGGCCCTGGCATTGTCGCCACGGAAGATGTGAAGCAAGGACGCGACCCTCAGTTCGGCGGCGTGATAGGCCTTCCTGTGCTCATCAACCAGCAGGGTGAAGCGAATGCCGGTACCATCGCGAAAAGCGCGGGCGTGACGGGCATCGCCCAGCCCCACCGCGACGAGACCGGCGCCGGCAGAGCGAAAACCCTCTTCGCAGTCGCGCAACTGCGCGACGTGTTCCCAGCAGAAGATTCATCCATAGTGCCGTAGAAAGACCACCACTGCCGGATGGTCAGCCCATAGCGAGCCCAGGAGAATCTCGTTTCCATCCACATCGGGCAGCACGATCGGGGCGAGGGCGGCTGAGACCGAGCGATCTTTTTTCATGATCCTGGCGGTGTCCTTGCGTCATCTCGGTTGATCCTGATCGAACAAGAACCGACCGCTGAGACGCAAAGCCAGGATTATATCTTAGGGCTCGCGCAGAAATAACTTCACATTCTGGCGCGAGACTGGTGGTCAATCATGAACCGGTTTCCCTTAGCTGCGCACGCTCGGAATCGCGCGCCTTCGCGGCCGCAGGCCCGCTTTTTTGCTCTCTCACGTACCGCGCCGGGTACGCATCGTCGCTCGCGCCTCGCCAGCGGGCCTGGGGGCCTGCAGCAGAATGCGAACTTATTTCTGCGCGAACCCTTAATTACCCGCCGCGTCGTTTCTTCCGGCTATCGTCAGACTTGCCAGCCGTTCTCGAAAGGGAGACGAGCGCGCGGCGCGGCAGAGTCTGAGATTCCGACGCGCCTCTACTAGACGGCCCCTGGATTGAGCGAGCGCCTTTTCGAAGGCTTGCTCGGCCTCGGACAGACGACCGAGTGCCGCCAGGGTTACGCCCAGGTTGTTGAGCCCGGCCGGGAAGATTCCGGTCACTTGCGCGACCGCCCGCCGAAAATGGTTGGAGGCAGCTTCAAAATCGCCTTCGCGGTGGCGTATGAGGCCCAGCTCAAACAGCGCTTCTACATGCCGTCCTCCGGAGAGTTCAACCGCTCGGGTCAAGGCGGACCTGGCCTCGTCCCATTGCCCCAGATCTTCCAGTGCGACGCCGAGCGCATAAAGCGCCTTCGAGTACTGCCCGTCGCCGGCCGCGATCGCGGCTCGATACTCGCGCACGGCGTCGCTCAAACGGCCCAGTTTGAAGTAACAGACGCCGATGTTGTAGCGCGCCATGACATAGTGCCGGCGGGAATCCACCGCCAGCGCCGCCTGGTATTCGAAAATTGCCAGCTGGTAGTGGCCGCGGCCAAAAGCCTCATTGCCGCGCTGAATTGCCTCACCGGCACCACCGTCGGCGAAGATCGCCGTGGTGAACAGCAGCGGCATGGCCCAGATTGCATTCAAGAAATTCTTGCCTTGCATGACTCCCTCCCAGGTTGAACCGGAAGACGACGTGAGGTGCTCGTCACACAGGAGTCTAGCGATTGACGCGTTGGGCTGTCTTTTCTGCGGTTGCCGATTATTTCATGATCTTGCTGGAATGCTGCCTTTGCGAGAGCTTCGCGCCTTCGTATCCAGGCACTAAGGGCTCGCGCAGAAATAACTTCACATTCTGGCGCGAGAGTCGGTGGTCAATCATGAACGGGTTTTCTTTTGCTAAGCACGCTGAGGATCGCGCCCCTTCGGGCTGCGGCCCGCAGGCCCGCTGGCTTTGTTGCTCGCTCCTCACGTACCGCACCGGGTACGCATCGTCGCTCGCGCCTTGCCAGCGGGCCTGGGGGCCTGCAGCAGAATGCGAACTTATTTCTGCGCGAACCCTAACCAGGACACGAAGACGCGCAAGAATCTACAGCACCGCCTTGCGGTATGCCCTGGGTGTCGTTGCAGTAAGCCTGCGGAAGATCGTCGTGAAGTGACTCTGGCTCTTGAAACCGACCTGATAACTCACTTGCACGATGGGTAATTCGGTATCGGCCAGCAGATGCTTGGCTCGCTCGATGCGTCGCTCCATCAGATAACGCAGCGGCGTCAGACCTGTCGATTGTTTGAAGGAGCGCGCAAAATGATACGGACTCAAATCGGCTGCCCGGGCGATTTCGGCGAGGCTCAGGTCATCTGCGAGACTCTCTTCGATAAACTCGGTGGCACGTCGCAGCCTGTATCCGGCCAGGCCGCCGGAGAAAGATTTCCACTTCAAATCAAGGGTGGCGTGGTTTCTGAGAAGGTGAATCGCCAGAGTGTTTACCAGCGAGTCGACGTACAAACGCGCCGGCGAGCCTTCGGATCCGATCTCCGCCAGGAGCGCGAGCCCGATGTGGCGGATCAAAGGATCCTCCCCGGCGCAAGTATCAACCAGCTCGACGCGCTCGCTCATGAACATCTCCCTCGCGACGCGCGTCAGCAGTAGCGGATCCAGGAAGATAGAGAGATGCTCCAGGTCATCCTCCCAGTGTGCCGAATAACCCAGACCTGCCGGAATGATGCAGGTATTGCCGGCGACGCCGCGCACGGTTCTCTGTCCGCCCGCCGCCGATGGGACCTCGGAATAGAAAGATCCTTCAAGAGGAATAAAAATATGGTCTTCGGCATGCCCGTGGTGAAGCGCTTCTCCCCGGCGAACCCTGCAGTGTCTGAGTCGGATCTGGTCCCATGAAGCCTTCTTGTCGAAGACAAGATTAGTGTCTCCCGCGTCATTGGTAATGCTCGACGCTGTTCGGATCGACATATGAATCTCCTGACCTGTAAAAAAAAGGGGACGATTGACGAAAGATACAGGTTCATCGGATCGGCATCAAGTGCTGCCGAGAATCCGGTGAAATTCAGTGACCCCTGCGCATTTCTTTGGGTAATATGCGACATGGAATTCGACGTACGCGATGACTCTGTTCTTCCAGCCCATGCAGGCTTGATGATACTTCGCGTTTCTTGGTGTCTTCGTGTCTTCGTGGTTAGCTCAATCTCGCACGAAAGGATGGGCATGGCCGGATATCCCAGAGGTAAAAGAGACGTTCTGATTTCAGCCTCAAATCTGCAGGCGATCGTAGCCGCGATCTTCCAGAACTGCGGTATGTCCTCGCGCGATGCCTCCTTGTTGACTGAGACTCTGGTGGTGGCCGACCTGAGAGGGTGTCACTCGCATGGTGTCTTGCGCGTTCCGGAATACGTGCGCAAGCTCAAGGAGGGAGGAGTCAATCCCGCCGGAGAGCCTCGAGTGATCAAGGATTCCATCGCCGCGCTGGTTGTGGATGGCGGCAACAGCATGGGGCAGATCGGGGCTACCTTCGCCATGCGCCAGGCCATCGAGAGAGCTCGAACCACAAACCTGGCGGCAGCCGCCGTGAGACGGAGCAATCATTGCGGCGCCATGGCCTTTTACGCCATGCTGGCTCTGAGCGGCGACATGATCGGTATCGCCACGACCCATTCCTTGCCGACCATGGCGCCCTGGGGAGGGGTTGAAAAAATCCTGGGCATTAACCCGCTTTCGGTGGCGATTCCAGCAGGGGACGAGCCACCTGTCGTTCTCGATATCGCTTTCAGCGCATCCTCCCATGGAAAGATCCGCGTCTACCACCAGAAGGGACTGGCGATCCCAGGCAACTGGGCGTTCGACAACCACGGAGATCCCACCACTGACACTGCGGTTGCGCTGGAGGGACTTCTCCAGCCGATCGGAGGATACAAGGGTACTGGATTGGCTTTGGTGATGGGCTTGCTCTCGGCTCTTCTTTCAGGAGCGGGTTATGGGACGGAGACCGGAAACATGATTGAAGGTCCGAAGTCGGGACTCGATGGCCATTTCTTTCTGGCCCTGAACGTCTCGGCCTTTGAAGATCCCGGCCTCTTCAAGCGACGGGTGGATCAGATTGTTCGTCAGATTCGCGGCAGCAAGAAAGCTCCTGGTTGCGACCGGATTTATGCTCCGGGCGAACTCGAGGCCGAAACGGAGCGGCACTACCGCCAGGAAGGGATCCCTCTGAGCTCCGACACGCTGGACGGGATCAGCCAGACTGCGGATGAACTCGGGATCGACGCGTCGTCGCTTCAGGGGAAAGCCGATTGAACTTCGCGCCCGGGACTTTCGCGGGTCAGTCCTCAGCGGCGGTGAATCTGTAACCGACTCCATGCACGGTCTGGACGTACACCGGAACTTCGCCGTGAGTCTCGAGTTTCTCGCGCAGCCGGCGAACATAGACATCGACGCTGCGCGGCGTCACGTTGCGCTCATTTCCCCAAACAAGATCAAGCAGGCGATCGCGCGAGAACACTGTCCCGGGATTTGACGCCAGGAAGTAGAGCAGTCTGAATTCGAGAGCGGTCAAATCGATCGCCCTGTTGTTGACCCGCACCATGTGGGATTGCGGGTCGATGAACAGATCCTTCCGCTGAAGCACACGGGTGTGTAGATTGAAGATCTCGCGCCGGCGCAGAAGGGCGCGAACCCGGGCAATGAGTTCACGCAGGCTGAACGGTTTAGTGACATAGTCGTCGGCCCCAAGTTCCAGGCCCACCACGCGGTCGGCCTCTTCGCCCCGCGCCGTCAGCATGAGCACCGGAAGAGCCATGTATTTGTTGGATTGACGGATCTGCCGGCAGACCTCCAGACCGTCCATGCCCGGAAGCATCAGATCGAGAATGAGCAGATCCGGCAGATACTTCCGTATCGAAGGGAGTGCCACGCTTCCATCGGTGGCATAGTTCACCCTGAAGCCCTCCTGTTCGAGGTTGTATTTGAGCAGCCCGACCAGATCTTGATCGTCTTCGACCACGAGAATCTTTTTCGGCATAGTCACCCCTGAGCAGTGGTTAGCTCTTAGTAATCAGCCTTGTTCTCCGATCGCGGTGATGTATGCCACAAGTCAGCTGCCGTTGCATGTGAAGATTCCATGAAGTTTGGCCTACTGAGTGTTTCTGGAGGTCGTCGTCATTGCGCGTGCTTCGCTTGATTAGATCGCCGCGTCCACGATCACGTGCACGTAACAGGACGCAACGTGGCTTGCACGTGCTCAGCGGCGTTATTTTCGAAATCCAATCTACGAACGGAAAGAGCACGGTAGAGACACTGCCTGGTCGACTCACTATCTTTACCATCTCTTTACAACGTTGTAACTTGTGCTTTTTAGTGGTGATTGGCACTCCCCCAGGGCGAATCTGCTATGAACCGTGTTCTGATCGTAGATGACGATCCCGATATTCTGGTGCTGGTAAGTTACCACATGCAACAGGAGGGTTATGAGCCACTGCGTGCGGGAACCGGGCGTCAGGCTCTCGAGATCGTCTCACAGGAAAACCCGGACCTGATCATCCTCGATCTCATGCTGCCGGATCTGGATGGGATCGAGGTTTGTCGAAACTTGCGTCGAGGCGAGAACTCACGCAACATTCCCGTCATAATGCTGACGGCGCGCACCGAGGAGGCCGATCGCGTGATGGGACTCGAGACGGGCGCGGACGACTACGTCACCAAACCTTTCAGCCCCAAAGAACTTGTTCTTCGGGTAAGATCCATCCTGCGGCGCAAGAAAGAGGAAGAGGAAAAGGAATGCCTGAGAATCGGGGGGATCCGCATTTCTTTCGGAAGGCATGAGTGTATCGTTGAAGGTCAACCGGTCGAGCTTACCAACAAGGAATTCGATTTGCTCGCGGCGCTGATCGAGGCCGGAGGAGACGTTGTTACCCGCGATAACCTTTTGGACCGTTTTTGGGGCCATAGGAACGAGCACACGTCCAGGACTCTTGACACTCATATAGGCCGGCTTCGGGAGAAGCTGGGCTTCGAGGCATTCAGGCTCGAAACGGTCCGCGGAATAGGATTCAGGATGGTTATGTTCGAAAAAGGGTAAAACGGTGAAGCCTCGTCTTCATGTTCGACTGCTTCTTTGGAACCTGCTTCTCATCGTCATCACGCTGGGCGTTCTCGACCTGATCCTGAATTCTTCCCTCACGTGGTATCTGGAAAACCAGATCGAGCAGCAGCTTCGGCGCGACTGTACGGTTGCCGGAGCTTACCTGGCCCGGGAAACAGCGCCCGGGAGGTCCGACGATGTGGTCGACGAGCTCGCGGAGATGCTCAACGTCCGGGTCACCCTGATAGCAACGGACGGCCGTGTGCTGGGAGACTCCGAGCTGGACGGCATTGCGCTGGAGAATGTCGAAAATCACGCCGACCGGCCGGAAGTCCTCGAAGCGAAAAGAGTCGGCATAGGGAAATCGGTGCGTCAGAGCGCAACGGTCCGGAAAAACTTCATGTACGTCGCGAAGCGCCTGGACGCGGGCGTGCTTCGGCTGGCTATGCCGTTGACCGACGTAGCCGTCTTGATTGGGGAGCTGCGCTTCCGGCTGATAATCGCGACTGTTGCTTCCCTGGTCTTGATGCTGCTGTTCGGCTATGCAGTCTCCTTGAAGCTCTCTCGCCCGATTCGCGAGATTGCGCGCGCTGCCAAACGGATGGCTACCGGAGATTTGACGCATCGTCTGCCCTCGGGAGGCGACGATGAAATTGCGGCGTTGCGCGCGGCTCTGAATACCATGGCGGAAAATCTGAGTTCAAAGATTCACGAGTTATCCGAGGGGAAGCAGAGGCTCGAGTTGATTCTCGGTGCGATGGGGGAAGGAATCATGGTTTTGGATCGCACCGGCCGCATCGGCTTGACGAACAGGTCGATGCTCGAGATTCTGCGCAGCGAAGATGATCTTATCGGCAGGTCGCCTCAGCGGGTTTTCCGCAATGAGGCTTTTGATCGTGCCGTGCGCAAGGTGCTGGATAACTCTCAAGGAAGCGTGGTTGAACTGACTTCCGAATCGGGACGCGTCCTGAGAGCTCACATCACTCCGGTCTCCAATGAGGCAGGCGGACTTGAAGGCGCCGTGATCGTGTTTCACGATCTGACCGACATTCGCCGGATCGAAAAAATGCGAAGGGATTTCGTTGCCAATGTATCCCATGAGTTCAAGACCCCCCTGACCTCGATTCGCGGCTACGCCGAGACGCTGCTTACTCGCGCCGGGGAAGACCGGGCCTTGAGAAAAGAATTCTTGAACGTCATCGAGCGTAATGCGCGCCAGCTGGAGACGCTGGTGAAAGACTTGCTCACTCTTGCCAAGATCGAGTCCGAGCTGGTGGCGAAGAAGGAACAGGTCGAGCTGCGCTCTATCATTGGAGAGGAACTTGCCGGGCGGCAGGCGGCGCTTGCGCAGCGTGGCATCGGTGTATCGTTGGATTGTCCGACATTTTACGTGCAGGCCGATCGCGCTCTGCTCGTCACCGCAATTTCCAACCTGCTCGATAACGCGATCAACTATAACCGGCCGGGAGGCAAGATCGAGATTGCAGGGTATCTGGATAACGGCCGCGCATTTGTACTCGACATTACGGACACCGGGATTGGAATTCCTGCGGAGGAGCTTCCTCGGATTTTCGAGCGCTTCTATCGAGTCGACAAGGCGCGGTCGCGCAGCTCCGGTTCGACCGGGTTGGGCCTGGCCATCGCGAAGCATGCGATTGAAAGTCAGGGGGGCCGGGTCTCGGTCACCAGCCGGGTAGGCGTGGGCTCAACTTTTACCATCCGTCTCGGCTATGAATTAACGTCCGCTGACAAGGTGCGCGCTGAAGCGGGGTGACACCGATTCAAATTGCGGATTGCAGATTGCGGATTGCGGATTGGCGAGGCTTGCTTCGCCGGATCGTCGTGTCGCTCCTATGATTCTCGTCATGGAGTGAATCGAGCTGGCTGACCGTCGGTGAAGGATGGTCAATTCTCGGTTGGCCGAATTGGAAGCAAGCTTGCGCACTCCAAAGAGCCTGTCAGCAATACGACACCAAATTTATGGCGTCTCACGTGGACTTCAGTAACAGAGATTTCACCTTTAAGTCATTTCCAACTTCATCGACGTTCGGTACCTTGACGCTGATGCGCTTGCCACAAAGTCAGAACTCGCTGGCGAGCTCGTTCTCTGGGAATACTGGTGCGTCCGGTCGCGGTGAGGGGGGTTGCCGAGCAGGGTTCTCGGCAAGGAGGGACCGGACGTGCCGGTATCCCTCCAAACCAAGCGCCTATCTCCTGTCGTCCCGCCCAGATTCGTCCAACTCGCCGGCAGGAAAAATATCGTCGGGCCGAAGCCTCTCGTCGGCCGAGACGCGTTCTTCGAACGCGCGCGGCGCATCAAGTCCTTCGGTCAGAAGATAGCCCTGCAGCGGCACGACGGCTCTCCAGAGATTCTCGACGGCCGCAACATACTCGACGCTGGCCTGAAACAACGTTCGCTGTGCGATCAGCGCCTGCGGGTACGCGGCGGCCATCTCCTTGAATTTCGCCAGGTATAGCCGGTAGGCCTGGTCGGCCCGAGGGATGACTTCATTCTTGTAGGTCTCCACAATGCGTCGCGAGGTCTGATAGGCATTGAAGAAAGAGCTGAAACGGCTCCGAATCACCATTTCAAGACGCCGCACCTCCTGCTCGGCGAATAAAGCCTCGTTCTTCGCTGCAAGAATGTTTCCTTGATTACGATTGAAAAGAGGGATTTGAACACCGACGTCGGCAAATCCTTCCCAACCAACGGGCACTCCCCCCCTTTCTAATAGTTCACGATTGTAGCGGAGACCTCCTCGGGCCTGGAGATCCGGAATTCGAAGACTCTTTTCGAAATTCACGGCCGCCTGCGCCCGCTGCACTCCGGCACGGGCGGCCTTCAGCAGGGGGCTGGCGCGCAGGATTTCCTGCAGCGTCGCGTCGGGCTCGAGAACCGGGATGGATTCGTCGAAGTCTCCTGCCAGCGCAGCAGGGAGCAAGTCCAAAACCCCGAGCAGCGCGGCCAGCTGTTGCCAGATCCGCAGCTGCTCGTTCTCAGCCGTTGTCACCGCCAGGCGCGCCTGCTGCGCTTCGACTTCGATCTCAAGAACATCGGGTTTATCCGCGGCGCCGACGTTGAACAGTCCGAGCGAAGTCTTCACCGCCTCGTCGGCCAGACCGGCCAGCTTCTGCCGCATCTCCACGCGTCGCTGGGCGCCGAGAGCCGCGTAGTAGAGCAGGCGAACGTTGTTCAGGACTCGAATGCGCTGCGCTTCCACTTCGGCTTCAGTCTGGGTAAGCGCCTGGGCGAACACTTCGCGATTCTTTCCCAATTTCCCGCCGAGCACGATGGTCTGGTCGACGAAGAAGCCATGTTCCCCGCCGCGAATGACCGGGCCCGGGGAAATCTCGTCGCCGGCGTAGCCGATGATGGGATTTGGATAGAGTCCGGCTTGCTGAAGCCTTCCCTGCGCGGCTCCGGTTCTTGCTTCGGCCTGCTTCAGAGTCGGATTGTTATCGAGCGCCATTCGCTCGAGGTCTTCCAGGCGAAGGACTTTTGCCGGCATTGACTGTTCGCGCGTCTCAGTCTGCGGACCATGTGGGTGAGGCGCTGTCTGCCCGATTAGAGAAAGAGGGAAAATCAGGAAAGCTGCTTCCACAATCAACCTTGCCGTCAGGATCTTCATGACTGTCCTCACTTGTGAATGTGCTTGTGCGTTTCAGGTTTCTTCTCCTCAGGCTTCCAGTCTTTCTTGAGCCTCTCGATGTAGTCGTATTTTTCAGGAGTCAGCACCCTGATCAGCGTCATCATGCCCATCATTCCCATGGTCCAGGTTGGACGCAGGCCATGCGTTTCCGGCTTGGCGACCATTTCATCCATGACCATTTTCATATCCTGCGGGAAACCAGGAACCAGCGTTCCTTCCGCGGGCATGGAATGCTGCGCGTGCTGGTGCTGACCGGTTGAGGGCTGTTGGGTCGCCTGCGCGCCCTCCGGCGTTACCGGCAGGTGTGGCACTCGTTCCGAGAACGTGCTTCCGACTCCGAGGGCACGCCCGAGGCTCGGGCCGTTGTTTTCCGAGAGGGCATGCCCTTCCCGGATCATCCCCATACCCTCTTCCATCCCTATTCCGGCAGGAACACCGTTGCCGTGAGCCATGGGCCCGACCATCGAGGCCATCTGGTTCATCATGTGGTGCGGGAGATGGCAGTGAAGCATCCAATCGCCGAGGAACTCTGCCTTGAATTCGAAGTCGCGCGCCTGCGCGACCCCGACCAGCACCGTGTTCTGAGGAGTCCAGGCCGCCTCCGGCACCCGGCCGCCCTCTGTCCCGGTTACGTAAAAGGTGTTTCCGTGCAGGTGTATCGGATGGTGGTCCATTCCGAGGTTCACGACTCGCACGCGCACCCGCTCGCCTTGCTTCACCAGCATTGGGGTTGTGGCCGGACCCGCCTTGCCATTCATAGTCAGCCAGTTGAACTCCATCGAGAGCGAGTTGGGGATTGTGTTGTTGGGGAGAATGGCCCAGCCTTGAATAACCAAGCCGAAGTCGCGGTCTACAGGCGGCTGATACGGTTCCTCGGGGTGAATCACGAACATGCCGATCATCCCCATCATCTGCTGCATGGGCATATGGGTGTGGTAGAAGAAGGTCCCGTGTTGATGGACGGTGAACTCGTAGACGAACTTGTCTCCGGGCTTGATGAGATCCTGGGTCAGGCCAGGCACTCCGTCCATTTCGAAAGGCACTTCCAGGCCATGCCAGTGCATGGTGAATTCTTCGGGCAGACGGTTCTCGACGATGAATCGCAGACGATCCCCCTGATTGACTTCAATCAGCGGCCCCGGCATCGAACCATTGAAACCCCACACGTCGACAACCTTGCCTGGAAGAAACTCGCGTTTCACGACCTCGCCAGTAATGTGAAAGACCTTGAAACCGTCCTCCAGCGTCCAGGGCATCTTGGCCAGATCGGGCACTTCGACCAGCGGTCCACGGGCAGCAGGCTTGCTTGCGGGCGGCGAAGGCCTCGACGTTCTTTCGACTGCGGGCTTGACCGGAAGCTTTGATTCTTTTTCAGCGGTAGGCCGTGGATGCTGGTGATGTTCATGCTGGGCTGCAAGAGAAGTCGTGCCCGCGCCTGCCAGGGCGCCACTGATTAAGAACTTTCTTCGTGATTTGTTCATGATCCTGGTTCTCCAGTTCGGGAAAAAAACCTGTGACGGAGTTGGTAGATATCCCCGGTTTTGTGGATCGGATGTGGGAAAAAGCTCAGTGATCAGCCAGAGGACAGAGCTGTTCCCCTGCTACCCGGAAAGTCAGTCGTGCGAACCTGGAGGGGCTAGATTCGTAAGATGGATTTGATAATGGGTGGAGAGGCGGGCGGGTTGGTCTGATTTTCGATTCCGGTGGGCTGATGCCCGGATAATCCCGATGTCGCATAATCGAGGAATCCGGATACTGGAAACACCGAGTTCAGCGCGGGTGTCCACTGGCCGCTCTTTACCGCCTGCTGCAAGTTCGCGCAGCGTTCACAGGAATGGAAAGGACTCCCATCAGGATCTGAACCGGGCAGATGATCGCTAGCCGGAACCGGTTTTTCGTGGCACGAACCTGGCGGGGCGGACGGGATGTCGTGGGCAGGCCGCATTTGCAGCTGGGCGCACACCAGGGGACACAGCGGCGCGACAAGCATCCAAGCCATTAACCATGCGACCAATCCCAGGCGACCAGCCATTGTTACCTCGCCGAGAAATCTAGCATAAGGCCGCCAGGGCCTCAAGCCCCAGCTTGCGAGTCGTGTCCGATTGGCGATCATCGGAGACTCTGCAAAAGTAAGCTCCTCAATGACATGGCTCAGATATTTTCCAGAGTTCCGTGGCGAAGGGTCATTGACCCCGTCGCTGCTTTGTCCCGGAGGGACAAGGGATATTAGCCGGTGATGAAATCAACGGGAGCCGATGACCGTGGTATTCGCGCCCTGGCAGGGCGCGGGAGAGTCGTGCATCCATGCGGTCGATCTTCTGGATCGCGGCTCCTGCGCCCCGCCAGGGCGCATTGGTTGGTGTCGCCCCTCCCCGGTGGTTTCACCACCGGCTAATGTCCGTGTCCCTCCGGGACAGACGCTACCGCGGGCTGTTGCGGTTGTTCGAGGATCTCGGTTTCACACACTCTGAGGCTCAGGCCAGCTCGCCCTCATCGGCGAGCATGCGTAGAACGCGCTCAAAAGCGCTCACGGTGCGGTCGACGTCCTCCGCACCATGCACTCCCGACACGAGACCGCCCGGCCAGTAAAAGGCGTCAACCCCTTCGGAGAGAAAACCGGCCCGGACCTTCTGCTGGAGCTCGATCGGTGTCGCTCCCTTCAATCCGCTCCAGTGGACCTTGCCCGCGTAGATGTCGCCGGGCGAGACCGGCTCGGGTCTCGGGTTCGGGTAGACGTGAAACGCCGAGAACTCGCCGTAGGCACACCAGGACCCGCCTAGCCGGTGGATGACCGCGTTGAACCCGTCGCGGATCGCCGCCGCTGCGCGGTTGGCACGATCGATGAAATCGCCTTGCTCCACGAGCCGGAGAGTCGCGATGCCTGCCGTAGCCGAGACAGGGTTGGCGTTGAAGGTCCCCGGATGCGGCACGTCGGGAAGCTTCAAGCCGGCGGAGGTGCGCCGGTGCTGGAGCACGCTCAGGAGGTCGGCCCGGCCGACCAGCGCGCCGCCCGGGAAGCCGCCGGCCAGGATCTTGGCCAGAGTCGTGAGATCCGGCGTGACCCCGTAGAACCCCTGCGCGCCACCGGGAGAGCAGCGGAACCCTGAGATCACCTCGTCGAAGATAAGCACGATCCCGCGCCGGCTGGTTTCGCGGCGCAGCTCTGCCAGGAACTCGCTCCGCACGGGCACCTGGCCGAAGGTCGCGCCGGTCGGCTCGATCAGTACGGCAGCGATGTCGTCGCGCTGGTTACAGAGGGCCTGGAAGGCGGAGCTATCCCCCGGCGGGGAGATCAGTATGTGTTCGGTCAGGGCCTTGACGATCCCCGGCGCCGACTCATCCGAGAAGGCGACGTGGTCGTGCCAGCCGTGGAAGTGGCCGGCGAAGCGCAGCACCATCGGCTTGCCCGTGGCAGCGCGTGCGACGCGCAAGGCCAGGTGGGTCGCCTCGGTGCCGGAGTTGGTGAATCGGATGCGCTCGGCCGACGGGACCAGGCGCCGGATCCATTCCGCCCACTCCAGCTCGAGCTCGTGCGAGGCGCCGTAGTGTGTGCCGCGCGCGAGCTGCGCCACGACCGCCTCGACGACCGCCGGATGGTTGTGGCCGAGCAGCAGCGAGCCGTGACCCCCGACGTAGTCGACGTACTCGTTTCCGTCGACGTCCCACTTGCGGGACCCAGCCGCGCGCGTCACGAACGGCGGATGAGGCTCGAGGTAGCGACTGACGTGGGTAATGCCGTCGGGGATCAACCCCACTGCGCGCGCATGCAGCCGCGCCGAGCCCGGTGTCTTCTCACAGTAGCGGCGCAGGATCGGCGATTCTGAAAGGGGAACTTTCGGCCGTAGTGTCGTCTCGTGGCTCATGATCGTGGTCTACGCGCGGACGGATCCACGCGCGGTGTGATCATAGCACGGATGAAGATTCTTGGTGTTTCTTCGTGTCTTTGAGTCTTGGTGGTATTGGTTAGACATCTCAACCACTAAGACATGAAGACATTAAGGCACTCGGCCAGCGGCGCGAAGATACGGTCAGGGTTTCAACGTAACCCAGATTGGGCTCCCCCAGGCCATCTCCCAGTTCGACTGGATGAGCCTCACGTAGTAGTAGCTGGTTCCTGCGGTGGGATTCTCGTCCCGATAAGTAAAGGTGACCTCTTTCGTGTTCGGACTCGTGGAATATACGACCGCTTCGTTCTTGATGACGTCAACCCGGGACACGGGAGCGGTTCCGGAAATCCTGACACTGAACGGCGGCACGCTCGAGTCTGCGAATTCCTCCCCCATGAAATGCTCGCCCATTCTGCAGTCGAGGATGATGTTGTCGGTCGCGCCGTAGGTCCGTCGCTTTTTGATGGCGTCGAAAATCGCCTCGCGGTTGGGCTGCTCGGTGAACACCATGGCGTAAGAGATGTGGGTCGACCAATGGTCCGAGCTGGCGATGGTTCCCAGTCGATATCCCTTGCGGTAGGCGTTCCAGACGAAACCCGGCTCTCGGAAGTCACGGATTTCGTCGGGGCTCCGGGCTGCGCGCGGGGCGCCCGGTGTTTCGTAAGAAAGCCGCGCCCCCTGGTAGAGTTCCACCAGGGGCTCCACGTCCGGATCATTATCCCGCCAGTCCGTGCCTGCGAATGAGCCCGTTGTGTGCGGGATCGAAATGCCGCCCGACTGCCGGAGCGAATCGTAGAGCAGCTGGGTATCGTTTCTAACCAATCGGTTCGGATTGGCGGCTACTCCGGGCCGGGGACCGGTGAAACCCGTCTCCGTGAAGAAAGAAACCACCGGGACGCCGCGCCGCGTGTGAATTACGTTGCGATGGCCGCCCGGGTACTGGACACTCCGTTCATAGGCATAGAAGGTGGTAAAGGTTTTCGGGAGATGAAACATGTCGCAGCTTTTTTCGATGAGCCACCACCAGTAGCCGTAGTCGCCGCCGGAGTTGTGGTCGGTAACGGCTCCGAAATCCATGTCGGCCGCGTCGAGCATGTACCGATAGAAGTCAAGCAGCGAACCGTCGCGCAGTCCTCCGTTGTCCCATGAAAACTCGGTATGCCGGTGAAAGTCACCACGGACGATGCGATTCTCCGCGCCCCGGATAAGCGTTCTGTAGGCGCGAATTGCTTTGATCTCGCTAGCCTCGGTCGAATGAACGGGAGAAACGGCGGGTGCCGGGCCCGCTTCAAAAGATTTCACAACCGGGGTGTCTGAGCCGCCTCCGGGCGGCACACGGGCCGTGTAGATGTCGCCGGATACCGGCTGATAGGGGAACTGCGGAACACGCCCGTCCGTGGGCCAGGCCATCCACAGGCTCCCGTCAGGAGCGAAGGCGCCGCTCGACAGCATAGAGGGGCGCCCCGCGCTCTCCGGAATCGTGAGTACGGGGGACCAGTGGTCCCGGTCGTAAAAGATCACCGCTTGCTCCCAGAAAGCGGTGCGGCGCGTTTCGAGGCCGCTGGTGAATTCACCCTGCGGGTTCCAGCGGTGAAACAGCAGGGCCATACGCCCCGACCGGCTATCCGAAACGAGCTGCGGGTAGTCGTGCTGCCGAACGCCTGCTTGTGCGAGCGCTTCCCGCAAACCCTGGACCGGTACTTTGCGCTGGCCGCCCTCGAATACTACGAGGTTCAATTCTCTATCGTCGTACAGACGAGTTCCTGGAAAGCCGGGTTTGAGGATCCACTCGTCAAAGCTCTGGCGGGCGTTGTCGGCCCATTTCGGATTCTCGGTGAGGCCGGTGTCTTTTCCCCAGTTAACTCCTCCCTCGTCCCAGGCTACCCAGACGCGCCCCGCCTTGTCGATCGCGACGGTGGCGTGAGCTTCGAAGTTCGGGGTGTCGGCCACAGGAGTCTCGGGGCCGAGCTGGCCATTATGGAACGTCCGCATATAGACGTCGAAGTTACCGTTGCGATACGTATCCCAGACAATGACAGCTTTGCCTTGGTCGTCCACGGCGATCCGTGGCTCCCAATCATTCGCATCGTCATCGGTCACGCGAATTTCTTCCGACCAGGCCGCACCATCGTAACGCCGGAGAAAAACATCCGAGTCGTCTCCATGAAAGCCCTGCCAGACGACCCAGAGGTTTCCCTGGCGGTCAGCAGCCAGGTGGTGCTGGATGTCGGGATTGGGATGCGAACTAAGGCGGATCGGTTCTTGCCACTTGACGGTTTTTTCATCCAAAGCTCGGGCATAGATGTCGAAATTCCCGTCCACCTGCTGTGCCCATACCACCCACGGACGCTGCTGTCTGTCCGGGGCCACCTGAGGCCGCCAGACGTCTCCTGAGACGCCGGGAACCGGTGTGAAGGTGCGCCATCCGTTGTCGTGCTTGCACAGCCGGATATCGTCCGACTGCCCGCCGTAGGATTGCCATACCATCCAGGCGCTCGCATCGTCGAGCACCGAAATCGACGGATAGTCGTCGTCGCGAGAGGCGTCGGTTATTTTGGTCACGTCCAGCAGTCGCAGCAGGCGCGCGGACCCGCCGAGGAATTCCCGCGTTTCTCCGATCCCGAGTTCATGTATGCGAAACGCGAAATTCCCCCGGTCGGTGGTAATCGAGATCTGTCCGTCGGGTGCCGCCGTCCCTCGCAAGACCAGACCCTTTTCAATCGGCTTTTTGGTCCTCGCGTGGAGCGCGTGGATTTCGAAATTATTCAGCGACAACCGGTCTCGAGCATCGAAGCGCCATCCCAGCGCTTCGGCAACGTGCGTGTTTTCCGTGGCGATGTTTCCGGTCCACTTTTCTTTGCTCGCGTCGGCGGACGCGAATATCAATCGGATCGCAAAGCGCGGCTGGTTGGGAACAGGCTGTGGGCCTTGATAGAAGCCGACCGTCGGCGACGTCGAACCGGGCGCCAGTAGGACGAGGAGCAGGAGTCCGAAGGGCAGCAGCTTTCTCCAGTGATTCATGTTGTCACTCCTGAGCTGACCCGCTAAGGGTTCGCGCAGAAATAAGTTCGCATTCTGCTGCAGGCCCCCAGGCCTGCTGGCGAGGCGCGAGCGACGATGCGTACCCGGTGCGGTACGTGAGGAGCGAGCAACAAAGCCAGCGGGCCTGCGGGCCGCAGCCCGAAGGGGCGCAATCCTCAGCGCGCTTAGCGAACAGAAACCGGTTCATGATTAATGACTGATTTTCGCGCCAGAATGTGAAGTTATTTCTGCGCGAGCCCTAAGGCCCTAGCGTCCCATCCCTTGTAGATGCTCGATTACGGCGTCACCGAAATCCCGCTCTGCCCGTTCGGTAAAGGGCGAGACGCGCGGTTCGTAGCCGCCTGATTGAAACGCTTCGCTCACCGGGAGGTATCCCATCCATCCGTTGGTGTAGCCGAAATAGAATGTGTTCTGAAACGGCGATTGGTCCCTCACTCGTATCGCAATCTCGCAGAATAGCTCCAGCGGCGACGCCCAAATGACAGTGTCGCGGCGAAGACGCAGGAATCGAACAGGAACACGCACGACGCCTGTGCCCGAACTATCGACTCTGTGGTATTGCCCAAGGTCCTCGGGCCAGGTTATTTCAGGCTTGCGCGGCGTCTCGACCACCTTTTCGTCCAGACGGAGGAGGGGGCTCTCTCCGTCTTGCGTCCGGATCGAGGCGTTTGCGGCAAGGATCCGGTCTCCGATGAGCACGTTGAATTGCGTGATGTTCCGGAAGTTTGGGTTGAAGGTATAGATCGGGGCAATGTTGCCGGCGGCGCCATTGATGTAGAGCATGGGCGCCCCCAGCTTCTCCTCAACGTAGGAAGCGACGGCACCGGGAGCATCACCGCTAACCTGAGGCACGGCGCCGAGAACGGTGCCGTGCATCGCGTAGTTCGCGATCAACGCGATCAGGGATCCGTCGAGCTTCTCCAAACGAACCAGCCCTATACGGCGGTCGACCGGGCCGTCGGGATTCATCCCCAGCGACACCTTACCATCGACGTCGCGCGCCCTGCGGTTGATGTTTGCCATCGAAATAGTCGAGCCTGTTCCCATCCGCGCCGGTTCCAATCGCGTTCTGGCGGTTTTGATTGCGTCTGCCAGGGCGGTCGTGACCTGCCCGGTATAGATCTGATCCCAGCTGTGCTGATAGCGGTTGCCGAGAAAGACCTTGGCCAGGCCGGGGGGACCGACCTCCGGCGCAGAGTGTGTGTGGGTCACGGTCCACCAGAGCTGCTGCCGCGTAATCCTGGTCTGCTTTTCCAGCTCGGTGCAGAATTCGTCATAGAACGCCGGGGAGATCGCGCCCAGCTCCGAGGACACCAGAAAGAACTCCGTTGTGCCGTCGTGCATCGCGACGACCCTGTGATAGATCTTGTCGTGCACACTCTTCGATTGCCTGGGCTCATAGCCCAGCAGCCATTGCGGTGTTTCCGGCGTGATGTCGACCTTGACAACTGACGCGCGGAATTCCGCAACTGCTCCCTGTGAGGCGAACACCAGGAGAGCGGCGGCAAACGCGGCCAAACGCCCGAGAGTCATGGATCCGTACCTCCTCGCAATTCTCTGTCTTTTGCCGTATTTCGTGAAGGTGACAGGCTGACAGCTGACGGCTGATAGCTCATCGTTCATTCATACTTGGCCACCCTGGGCGCCCGTCGACAGTTAGTTCAATGAATGGAAAAACGATATTCTCCGTGTCGTGGCCTGTCAATCGGAATTGAGCCCAGAGGGACCGAGCCGAGGGGAGTGGATCAACGCTATGGCTTGCAGGTCATCCAGATCGGATTTCCCCAGGCTGCGACTCGCTCGGCTGAACCAGCGGCGCCGGGGCTATGATCGGGCTGAGCAGGCAAGCGCGTATGGCAAACGGACTGGCGGTTGCGGCAAGGAGAACAATCCAGAACTTCATGGCGGCGGATTCCCAACCAGTACCGCCGGACAATCCCAGGCGGCGAATGTCAACCTTCAGCGTGAGACGATCACGCGCCCGCCGAGGTAGTTTCCGCTACGAATCGGAATGGCAAAACGGGAACTCAGGGCCTTTGCGATGCTCCCCATCAGCGCCGACTGCTGCCCAAGAGCGGTAGGACGTATGGAAACATTCTCAAGATACTCTTTGAATGCCCATTTTCCCAGGCTCGCCCTGAGGTCGTCCTCGATCAGACCCCAGGCAGAGCTGATCTCGCCGCCGATCACAAAAACCGGCAGATTCAAACCGTTTACCATGTTGGCAATCCCGATTCCCAGATACGTTGCCGTGATCTTGAGGGCACGGGTGGCGTCTTTTTCCCCGGCATGGGCCCGATCGAGAATATCATCGATTGAAATAGCGCCTCTGGCCGGAAGCTTCGAACGCCGCCCGGTCAATCTTCTGTAACGCTCGATCGTTGCGTAATTCGAAGCGAAAGCTTCCCAACAACCTCGATTACCGCAACGACACGCAGGGCCGTTGACGTCGATGGTCATATGCCCGAAGTTGTGACTCCCCGAGTGGCACCCTCGATGCAATTCGCCGTTAATGATCAGTCCAACTCCCAGACCCTCGGTGACGTTCACGAAGGCAAATTCCTGCAATCTTGAGGTCGTCTCCGCAGGTCCGTACCAGCGTTCGGCCAGGGCGCACAAGAAAGTGTCATTATCCATGGCGGCCGGAATTCGGATCAGAGATGTCAAGAGAGCGACGATTGGAACGTTGCGCCACTCCAGATTCGACGAGTAGATGAGCACTCCCTCGTCGGAATCGATAATGCCGGGACAGCTGATTCCAAGACCTTCGAATCTATCCGGTCCGCCGTGCTCGGCAACGATGCCGCGCACTGTGTTGCCGATGTGGCGGATGCATTGCTGCGGATCGCGCGGTCGCTTCAGGTTCCACTGACGGCGAATGCTTCCATTGAAATCGGCGAGGGCAATTCTTGTAAGAGAAGGCTGGATCTCCACTCCGATAACGTCTTTGGCCGCTGCGTTCAACGTGAGTAGAGTCGGCCTTCGGCCTCCGGCTCGAGCCGCCTCCCGGTTTCCGCTTTCCAGAATCAGATCCTGCTCCAGCAAGCTCTTTACGATAGTCGTAACGCTGCTTTTGTGCAGGCCAGTCTTCCTGGCAATATCTATTCTCGATACGGACTGTTGCTCACGGATCAGCTTCAACACCAGCGTTCTGTTGACTCGATTGACCTGGTTTCTTTTCAGGAATCC
Organism: uncultured Acidobacteriota bacterium; assembly: GCA_963827655.1. Classification (GTDB taxonomy): domain Bacteria; phylum Acidobacteriota; class UBA6911; order UBA6911; family UBA6911; genus CAWHCF01. Next base: position 19,605 of record CAWHCF010000006.1, on the reverse strand, counting down.
GTGCATCATCGAAGACCATTTCCTCCTGTACCCTGGCCGCGACCATTCCTGCGCGGCTCAAGATATCACCTTACTCGAAGTCTTCTTCTGCCCCACATTCTTTTTCTTGATGCTTGGCGTTTCTTCGAGTCTGGGTGTTTGTGCGGCGGAACAAAACCAACCACTAAAGCACACCAAGACTCGAAGAAACGCCAAGCATCTTGACGGCGCGCTCGTTCACATATTTTTAACATCTCGTTTATGATCGCCACACAACAAAGGCCTATCCTGCAAAGCTGTTCAGGACTCGTGCGCTTCGCCCGAGTCCGTTCGAACATTTCCCAGGAGGAACCCCCATGCGTGCCGGTATTCGAACCAATACGTTGCTGCTCTCATTCTTTTGTCTGGCGTTTCTTGTGTCGGCGCTGACGGCTTCGGCCCAGTCCGGCACCACAGGGACCTTGAACGGCGTTGTTCGAGATACGACCGGCGCGATGCTGCCCGGTGTCAGCATCACTTTGAGGAATGTCGATACAGGCCTGAACCGTTCGACCGCCACGGATGACGCAGGGCGTTGGGCCATTCCCGCTCTGCCGGTTGGTAACTACGAGATAACTTACGAACTCACTGGATTCAAGAAATTGGTCCACAGCGGCGTGGCGGTCGAAGCGGCCGTGCCTCGAACCGCCGAGGCCCGTCTCGAAGTATCCGGCGGCAGTGAAACCGTTAACGTTACATCGGATGCGCTTCTGGTCACTCCCAATACCGCATCAACTTTCCGCCAGATCAATGCTCAGGAGCTTCTACAGGTCCCAACGTCGACACGAAGTTTCACTCACCTCCTGTCAGCCGAAGCCGGAATCAGCGCGGATCTTCCCCCGGTGCTGACCAACGGCAACGGCAACATATCTCCGTCGGTAAACGGGACGCGCACAACCAGCACGAGTCTTCAATTCAATGGAATAGATGCGACCAACCTTTCCTCTAACGAGGGTTCGTTGACTGATAATATTGCCCCGGCCCCCGAGACCTTACAGGAAGTAAAACTTCAGACCAGTCTCTACGACGCTTCAACCGGCCGCTCCGGCGGCGGCAACTTCCAGCTGATCACCAAGAATGGAACCAACAGTCTGCACGGATCTGCTTACTGGTACGTGCAGAATGAGGTCTTTAATGCCAACGATTTCTTTTACAACAAGGATCGAATCGACCGGCCCCGGGCTCGCCGTAATGAAGGAGGGTTCTCCGTAGGCGGGCCGGTGATCAAGGACAAGGTGTTCTTCTTCGGCGGCTATCAACGAACCCAAGCCCATACGGCTTTTGTGCCGACCGCGCAGAGTATCACGGTCCTGCCCGAGGCCTTGAGACTTATCAGCGGCAGCCGCACCGCAGCCAATGTCGCGGCTGCCTTCAGGTCGCTCAATCCGGAGTTTCCCCTCACTGAAGCCCAGATCTCGCCGGTTGCGATTCGCCTGCTGAATGTACAGAATCCTGTGACCGGAGACTTCTTGATTCCCGCGCCCACGGCAGCCGGCGGCTTCCCCGTAGGAAGAGACCAGACCATCAGTGGAATCATTGGCGGAAATCCTCTCATTCGCCAGCGCAATGTCTTTCCTTCCGAATTCGAGCAGGATCAGTTTACCGCCAGGCTCGATGGCCAGGTGAGTTCCAAGAACCAGCTTGCGGGCACTTTCTTCTTCAGCAATTTCCCGGGACTCGATTCCTTTCCGGATCCTTCGAGCCTGGCCTCTCCCGTCACTTTGCGCCGGAACGATCGCGCCCGGACTCTGGCCGTATCCGACGTTCATACTTTCAGCCCGAGCGTCATCAACGAGGCCAGGGTTGGATTTTTCTTCCTGAATAATACTCGCCGGCTCGACGATCCGTTTCTTGCCCTTACCAACGAGTCCGTCGGCATACCCAATCCGGCTAATTTCTACGACCAGAGTCAGGCGGCCACACGCCTGGGCCATTATGTTTTCAGAAACAACCTCTCGAACCTTTCCTGGGGCGGCCCCAATGATTCTTTCAATCTGAGAGATCAGAAGACCTTCAGTTTTTCGGATCAGGTTTCGTGGCTGCGCGGATCCCACACCCTTCGCATGGGCGTCGAGTACAAGCGGCACGCTTATGATACGAACCTTCCTGAAGAACAGGCGACGGAATTTGAAAAGTGGGAAAATTTTACCCAGTTTCTCGCCGGTCTCGCGACCGAGGCCGACACTCAGTTTGGAATCACAGACAAGCGCTTCCGAATGGCTGACGTGGGCTGGTTCATCGCCGACGACTGGAAGATCAAGCCCAACTTGACACTGAATATCGGCGTCCGCTGGGACTGGTTTGGCTGGCCCACAGAAGCAGGACGGGCGCATCGGCAACTTTGATTTTGCCGCCATGACCAATCCGGAAAATCCGGGTCCTGGTTTTATCGTCCCGAGCAATGTCACCAACACCGGATTCAGCGCGATCGACAGCGCGATCGCGGCGTCGATCAAGTCGAGCAACAAGCACACGCTGAACGGGCAGGATCTGAACAATCTACAGCCCCGGTTTGGATTCGCCTATTCTCCGCTTGGCAGCAACCGCCTGGTTATTCGGGGCGGCTACGGTATTTTCTACGACCGTCCTTCTGCGGCATTCATGAATACAGTTTTCAGCAACTACCCCTTCTTGCGCGAAGTTGAAGTGACGGCTCCGTCGAGGGCGGTGCCTCTATCCACCGCATTTTCGCAGCAGGATCCTAATTTCCCTTTCAACCAGTATCTACCCAACCGGTTGGTCTACCAGAGCAATGGAACTTACGTGATTCGCGATGGAACGCGGGTTACGCGCGGGGCGGACGGTTCGTTGAATGCCGTCGATCTGGTGACGGGTCTTCCCGCGCTGGGGAACGTGGCCGAAACTTTCGAGTTTCGCTCCATCGACCGCAATCTCAAAACGCCCTACATTCAGCAGTGGAATTTTGGTTTTCAGGCCGAGGTTTCGAAGGATCTTCTGATCGAGGCAAGATATCTCGGGACCAAGGGGACGAAACTCTTGCAGGCGACCGCTTTCAATCAGGGCTACGATCTCAACGATCCCGGCACGCCCGACTCCATATTCGGACGCTTCAATCGGGCCTACGAGGCCGCTTATCAGGCAGAATTTGCGCGGACAGGAAACCCGAACGTTCTTGCAGGTCCTCTCAAATCAGGCTCGACTGAGCGAGCCAGAGGCCAGGGTGTGGCATTCGGATTTCCCAATTCGGTGACCGGCGCGGCCGTGGATTATAACTTGAGCCGCCTGCCGGCAAACGTGAATGATACCGTGATCATTCCATTCGAATCGCGCGGACCGATACTGGGCTTTAATATACCTGAGGCAGTTTTGCTGCAGTCTTCGGCGAACTCGATCTACCACGCGCTGCAGCTTAACCTGACCAAGCGCATGTCCCGAGGGTTTCAATTCAACACGTCTTACACCTGGTCCAGATCGCTCGACAACAGCTCGGCCGATCCCGGCAGTACGTCGGGCGGCGGGAAGCCTGATGTTCCTAACGTTGGCTTTGTGGTCCAGGGAGATCAGAGGAACCTCGGCACCAATCGGGCAGTTTCTGACTTCGATCGCGCTCACAGATTCAGCGCGAGCTTCGTGTATGACCTGCCGACAGCCGGTTCTAATTCGAGGTTGCTGAAGGGGTGGCAAATCGCCGGTTTCGCGCAGGTCCAGACCGGAAGTCCATTCTCAATTTTCAGCGCGGAACCGGAAGCACAGGCGCCGGCGCACTTGAGCACTCTGGTGCGCGGATCGGGCGGTCTCTACCGGCTGGGGTTCGGGAGGCCGAGTCTCAATGGCACGATCGATCAGTTGGCCCAGAAGGGTGAGGACCCCACCGAGCGGTTCTTCAACTCGGATCTGCTGGTCTCCCCATTAGGCGGATTCGGAAATCTTGGGAGAAATGTGTTGCGCGCCGACAGTCAGAAACGCTTTGACGTCAGCTTCTCCAAAACCACGAACTTCAGCGAGAGGCTGGGCCTTCAGTTTCGCTGGGAGATCTTCAACGTCTTCAACAACGTCAATTTTGCCATTCCCGCAAACGATCTGCAGGACACCACGGACTTCGGCAAGGTGCTGAACACGGTGGGCGGACCCAGGGTCATGCAGTTCGGGCTGAGATTCCTGTTCTGAGCCGCGGTTATCAGCATTCGCGGCTCGGCGAGTCCCAGCAGTCTTTGTGGCGGCTCGCGGCCGTCATTTCCAGTTTTCTAGCTCTACATCTGGGATGCGCTGGAAGTGACTCGTGTTATTTGTGATCAAAATCCCCTTGGAAACGACAACTATGGCGGCAATCAGAAGATCAGCGTCATCCAGAACTCGGCCTGCACGCTCGAGGTTTGTCTTGATACGTCCGTAGAGGGGAGCAACTTCCGCTGAGGTGTGGAGTGTTTTGACTTTTCGGCGCAGTTCCTTCAGAACCTCGACGTTTTTCTCAACTCTTGAGGATTTAAAAGCTCCGTAATAGAGTTCGCACTCCGTGATGGCGGTGATAAAAACATTTTCAAGGCCCGCAGCCAGAATCTTCTTCTCAATGTTCCGGTCCCCATTGAGCCAATAGATGCAGGTATCGGTGTCCAGAACATATTTGGGCACTAGGCGACCTTCTTTCGTGGCTGCTTTAACCAGCTTCTGTGTTTCCTGATGTCCGCGATGATGGCAGCAGCAGTTCTCGTATCTTCCCAACTTCCGCACAGACCTGTCCCTGCTGAAGCGACCGATTTTTCTGCGCGCGCCAGATACTCCTTGACCAGATCCGTTACCACTTCCTTTAGCGTCAGGTTACGAAGCGTGGCGGTCTTCTTCAGTTCCCGGTGGATCTCATCAGGCAACTCGACAATGAGCTTTGCCATTCCGTACCTTCCAAGTGTTAACATAAATATATATTTGGAATATTAGTTCACCCCGATGACAAAATTAGGAGTCCTTTTCCGATCAGGTTTGATAGCTTCGGGTTCAAAAACTTCGCTGACAACGCGAAGTGGCTCGCTGGCTGTAACTAAATTGTAACAATCCGCTTATTGACGTGCTCAAGTTCGATCACGATACTAAGGGCTCATCGTGACAACCAGGAAGGCTACGGAGGAATCATGCAACTACGCCTCATTCCGCAGGAAACCGGCTTCTTCGACCTGTTCGAGCGAGCATCAAACAACTTGATGGTAGCGGCCCGGCTGCTGGTCGAGACCGTGGACAAATTCGACGCGCTGGCCGAGAACGCCGAGCGCATGAAGCGACTGGAGCACGAAGGGGATCAGATCACTCATGATATCCTGGCGCGGCTTCACCGCAGTTTCATCACTCCGATCGATCGCGAGGACATACACATGCTGGCTTCGGCCCTTGACGATGTGATGGATTTCATCGAGGCTACCACGGAACGGTTTGTGATGTGCAGCGTCAGCCAACCGAACTCTCACGCGAAGGCGCTGGCTCAAGTGATTTTGAAGCAGGTGGAGGAGATCCATCAGATCATGCCTCAGTTGCGCCGGCTGCGCGAAGATAATATTCTGCAGCACTGCATCGAGATCAATCGACTCGAAAACGAGGGTGACAGGATTTTGAGGGTAGCGGTGGCAGAACTGTTTACTTCTCGGGACGACCTGCTCGAGGTGATAAAGTGGCGCGAGATTTACGACCTGATGGAAACGGCCACGGACAAGAGTGAGGACGTGGCCGATGTGATTGAAGCTATAGTGCTCAAGAACGAATAGACGCGTACTTCTCAGGCGCTCGCTCCAGTCGCGCTAGAGTGGAGATTCATTCATGGAATTATCTCTGGGGACCCTGCTTGTTCTCGGATTGATTCTGGCGGCGGAGTTTGTCAACGGCTGGACGGACGCTCCCAATGCCATAGCAACGGTGGTCTCCACGCGGGTCCTGTCACCCGCCCGGGCTCTGGCGATGGCTACCGTGCTCAATGTGTTGGGAACCATGTCAGGCACCGCCGTGGCCGAGACCATCGCGGAAGACATCGTGAGCTCCCAGGCGATCAATATTTACACCGTGGGAGCGGCCATGGTGGGAATCGTCTTCTGGAGCACGATCGCGTGGTTCTACGGTCTGCCGACCAGCGAGTCGCATGCGTTGATATCAGGTCTGACCGGCGCGGCGCTGGCGACTGCGGGTCCGGAAGCGCTTCTTTGGGAAGGCTGGCGCAAGGTACTCATCGGCCTGGTTTTTTCCACCTTTCTGGGTTTTGGCGGCGGTCTCTTTCTGATGGCTGCTATCTATCGCATATTTGCCAAGCAACGACCATCGACGATACGGCGGCTGTTCGGCAGGCTCCAGATTCTGTCGGCGGCGTTCATGGCGTTCAGCCATGGTTCGAACGATGGCCAGAAGTTCATAGGCGTTTTTACCCTCGTGCTGCTTTTGAGCGGGATCTTGCCCGCCTTCCAGGTTCCGCTTTGGGTGATATTGCTGTGCGCGGTCATGATGGGATCAGGGACCGCCGTTGGAGGCTGGCGCATCGTGAGGACCATGGGCTTGCGCCTCACCAAGCTCGAACCGGTTCACGGCTTCGCGGCGGAAACGGGCGCGGCTTTGACGATTGAGCTTGCCACGCGATTAGGGATTCCTTTGAGCACCACCCATACGATCAATACGGCGATCATGGGAGTTGGCGCGACGCGTCGGTTGTCGGCGGTTCGGTGGGGAGTGACCCGTGATATTGTCACGGCCTGGATTCTTACATTCCCTGTGTGCGGCCTGGTGTCCTGGGGCGTCGCGGCGCTGACTCAAGCCCTCTTTGTACGCACCCCGTAAATCTGGCGATATCTTGCAAGGTTTCCGTTAAGGCGCTTCGAGTTTCTTCGTGTCTTTGTGTCCTCGTGGTATTTGTTTCGAGGCGCTAACCACGAAGACACGAAGCTGCTCCGGTGGACTTCCGTTACGGAATGCCCGATAATCGCCACACGGATCAGCAGATATTGCGTAATCCAACCGTGTGACGGATCCCGGCTACGAATCGGGGGGCCGTGATCCTGCGGAGGTTAACGTGGACAAGCCGTTCGCGTCTCTCTTTCTTCTGGCCGCATTGCCTGCCCTGTTGTTCGCTCAATCGACTGGCCTCATCGTAGGCGTTGTCGAGGATCGCTCGCGCGCGCTCGTGCCCGGCGCCGAGATCCGCGCTACCAACGAACTCACGGGCCTGGAATGGACGACCCTCAGCGATGAGGCGGGGCGCTTCAGTCTTCCGCGCCTTCCGGTCGGGAATTACCGCGTCCGGATCACCAAGGAAGGCTTCCGCCAGTTCGTCTCCGAGTCGTTCCGGCTCGACGCCGACCAGAGCCGGCAGATCGGGGCCGTTCTCGATGTCGGCAGCACGGCCGAGTCGCTTACGGTAACCGGCACGGTGGCGCAGGTCGAGACCGTGACCGGCACGATCCGCGAAGTCGTGGATGAAAGGCGCATCACCGAGCTGCCGCTGAATGGCCGCAATCCGGTTCAACTGCTCCTGCTGGTTCCAGGCGTGGTTCCGGGACCGGCTTCGGGCAGTCTCAGCCGGAATAATGGAGTCGCTGTCAACGGAGCTCGCGCCACCGGCACTAATTACCTGCTCGATGGCGGCGACAACAACGATCCGCAGGAAGGCGTGTCGGCCGTGACCCCCAATCCTGACGCGCTGGAGGAGTTCAGCGTCCTGACCAATAATTTCAGCGCGGAGTACGGCCGCAATTCCGGAGCCGTCGTCAACGCCGTGACCAAATCCGGCACCAACCAGTTTCACGGCTCAGCGTTCGAGTTCCTGCGCAACGACGCTCTTGACGCCCGCAGCTTTTTCGGCATCTCAAAGAGCAAGCTGCGACGCAACCAGTTTGGAGGGACATTCGGCGGGCCCGTGGTGCGGAATCGCGCCTTCGTTTTTGGCTCTTACGAAGGCGTCCGCGAGCGCCGGGGCGGCACCGTCTCGAATCTGTTCGTGCCGACGGAAGCCGAGCGCAACGGTGATTTCTCGGCTTCCGCCCAGATTCCCCGCGATCCGGCCACAGGCCAGCCTTTTCCCGGCGCGCTCATTCCTTCCACCCGTTTTGATCCGGCCGCGGTCAACTTTCTCAAACAACTCGAGGTTCCACTGCCGAACTCTCCCGGTGGTCGCTACATCTACAACCCGCCCGAGAGCCAGGACAGCGATCAGTTCCTGGGTCGCGTCGACTACAGTCTTAACAAGAACCAGCGTCTCACCGGCCGGATTTTTGAGACCAGCGCCAGTGATTTTCTGACGGCCGGTCTCCCCTCGCTGCACTCGGACGTGAAGTTTGATACCTGGAACGTCAGCGGCCAGCACAGCTGGATTCTCTCGCCGCGCCTGCTCGCCGTCGGCCAGTACACGTTCAATCAGTCTCAGATCGACCGCGGTCCGCTGCCGGTGGGCGAGGGCGAGGGCGTTTCTTACCAGAGCATGGGCGTGCGCGCCAATCGCGGCGGCGCCGATGCGCTCGGCAAGGAACTGGTTCCACAATTTCGCGGCGGCGTTACCGGCTACTGGGACCTCGCCCAGGACAATCTCGTCCTGATCGACCGCCGTACCCAGCAGGCCGCATACTTGATCAACTACACGCAGGGCGCCCACATGATCAAGTTCGGCGGCGAATACCGCTGGTCAAAGAGCGATCGCGTGACTGCCAACGGAGTAGACCCGCAGTTCACCTTCAGCGGTCAATTCGCCGGGAACGCGTTCGCCGACTTCCTCATCGGCCTCCCGGTCCGCTTCACCCAGGGCTCGGTGCGGGTCAACCGGATACGCGCCCAGACCTACTCGTTCTACTTCCAGGACGATTGGAAGATTCATCCGCACCTGAGTCTCTCGTTCGGAGCCCGCTGGGAGCCGTTCTTTCCCCTCTATTCCGCCGACGACGAGCTCACCGTCTTCCGTCCCGGCCAGCAGTCTGAAATATTCCCCTCCGCGCCGTCCGGGCTGCTCTATGCCAATGACTCCGGTGTGCCCCGCGGCGGCTCGCGCAACGACTGGAACAACGTCGCTCCGCGTTTCAGCTTTGCCTGGAGCCCGTTCGGTGATTCCAGGACCAGTGTCCGCGGCGCCTACGGCATCTTCTTCGACATCCCTCGATTCCATGAAGTGAGCCACTTCGTCAACTCGCCACCCTACTCGCTTCAGATCACCGTGAACCAGCCGCGCAGCTTTTCTGATCCATATGCCGGACGGGCGGATCCTTTCCCATACTCTCCCCCGGCCACCGAGCAGGAGCGCGCCGCATACCAGTTCTTGTTGCCGGTTACGATCGGGCTCTCGGTGGATCCGTTCAACGGGGCTCCCTACAACCAGCAATGGAACTTCAACCTGCAAAGAGAACTTGCCCCCGACTATCTTTTCACTGCCGCATACGTGGGCTCCAAGGCAGCGCGGCTGCCCATTCGCCGCGAACTCAATCCGGCGCTCTTTCGCGCCGGGGCCACGCTCGCCAACATAGACACCCGCCGGATCTACGCTCCCGCGCACGCGAGCATTATCAGCTACGAGAACATAATCAACTCGACCTACCACGCGTTGCAGCTTTCGCTCAACAAGCGGTTCAGCAGCGGCTTCACACTTGCTGGCGAGCTACACGCTGGGCCGGGCTATCGATGGCATGTCGCTTGAGGTGGACGGCTTCAACGGCCAGGACCCTCTGAACCTCCGGGCTGACAAGGGTCTTGCCGACTTCGACGTGCGCCATCGGTGGGTGAGCTCGTTTCTCTGGGAGCTACCGGGGCCAACGGCGGGCGCGGCGAGATGGATTCTCGGCGGTTGGCAGACCAACGGCATTCTGACCATCCAGTCGGGCTCGCCCTTCACCGTTGTAAGTGGTCAGGACCGAGCGCTCTCCGGGACCGGCACGCAGCGGCCTGACCTGGTCGGCGACCCGCATCTCGACCCGGGGCGCTCGCGGCAGGAACTTATCGAACAGTATTTTGACGCGAGCGCATTCGCTCTCCCGGCCTTGGGCAGCTACGGAAACGCGGGCCGAAACTGCCTGATCGGTCCTGGACGCTGGAACCTCGACTTCGCTCTTTTTAAAAGCTTCCGGGTACGGGAGTCTGTGGGCTTGCAGTTCCGGTGGGAGATGTTCAATGCGCTGAATCATGCCAACCTGGCGAATCCGCGCCGCAATATTACAGCCGCGCGGCCCGGCCAGATCGACGCGACGAGCGATCCGCGCATCATGCAGGCCGGGCTGCGCCTGACCTTCTGAACTAATTCTGAGTGTTTCCTCGCGTCTTCGCGCCTTGGTGGTATTTGTTTCGCCGCGCTACTCCAGCTTCAACCGGCGGAGCAGATCGCGGAATTTCGCAGTGGAACGGAGAGAATCGTATGCCGGCTCGGTTTTGAGCGTGGCGATGGCTGTGTCGCGCTCCTGGAAAGCCTTCTCGAGCCACTCAAGCGCGCGTTCAGAGTCGCCCAACCCGATATGAATCTGCGCCACGCTCAGCGGGGACACGTAGGCTCGCTTCGATCTCTCGGTCACCTGATCGAGCAGCTTGAGTGCATCGGCTCTTCTGCCGGCACGGGCATAGGTTGACGCGAGCATGCCGAATCCCCGCGGCCGGCTGCGCTCGGGAATATTGTGCCATTTCTCCAAGTGAGCCAGGGCCTCGGGAAGCAGTCCCTTGCTCGCGTAGGCTCGGCCCATCCAGTAATGGAGCGGCCATGCCCAGGGATCGCCCCCCAGAACTGATTGGCAGTACTGGATGGTTCGATCGTAGTCGCGAGTCAGGTAATAGACCGAAGCTTCAATGCTTTTAATCCCAAGCGATTGTGGTTCCAGCGCGCGGATCCGCTCCAGTTCAGCGAGCGCTTCCGTGGGCCGGCCCAGGTGGGCCAGGTAAAGCGCATAATTAAGGCGCGTGCCCGTCGAGCTCGGATGCAGGTCCAGAGCCATCCTGAACTCACCGTCGGCTCCCGTCCAGTCCCACTCATAGTTCCACTTGATCATGGCCGAAACAGAGTGGGCCTCGGGCAGACTACTGTCGAGCCGTAATGCTCTATCGGCGGCTTGTCTGGCTTTTTCCATTACCTGCTTGGGGCACGGCGGTGCGATTGCCACCGATCCACTGTTAGCCAGTCCGACGTGGGCGGCAGCATAGTCAGGATCGTAAGTCAAAGCCTCGTTAAAGTAGCCGAGGATGGTGTCCGCATTTTCCGCAATGGGCGCAAGGTAGCGGGCCTTGAGCACCAGGTTGTAAGCCTCGACATTTTCAGTGGGTGGCTTGAACATCACCACGCCTTCCCTGGGAGCGAATTGCACTCTCAATTCCAGGGAGGAGATATGTGCAAGTTACGACAGATCGGGTTCAAGAGCTTGATGAGGTTGTTGGCGGCGGCGGCGTGTTTCACCCTGACTCCGGCATGCTTTGCAGTCAGCTTTGAAGTCTGGGTGGTTGACCATGTCCGACACGGCCGGGCAACCTTCGGCGGAAAAATTCACATCTATGACGGTTCAGAACTCGAAGGCGCTGGCGCAGACTCGGTCACTCCGATCAGACCATAGACCTCGGCGGAAACACGGCCGCCCTTTGTCTGCAGACGACAGGCGCCTTACCCGTTCGACCTCACATGATCTTTTTCAACTCGGATCACAGGTTTGCAATTCTTTCGTTCGTTGCCAGCGGGCATGTCGTGATTTTTGATGGGGCCAGCCGGCTGCCCATATTCGCCATGCGAACTTCGGTGGGGGCCGGGTTCGCCCGTCAAGCCCATGCCGCTTTTCCCTCGCCGGATGACACGTACATCCTGGTTGCCAATCAAAACGGCAAGCTGCTCGAGCGCATTGACACGAACTATCAGACCAGGACCTTTACCCACAACAGAGCGGCGACTCTGAGCCTCGCTACCTGCAGGACCCCGAACGGCAACGCCTGCGAGATCGCGGGAATCCGCCCGGACAATGCTCCGATTTGCCCCATGGTAGATTCTTCCGGCTCGTTGGCTTTTGTAACACTCCGGGGCGGTGGCCTTGTGGTGGTTGACCCCAGGACTAATCCGATCACGATCCTCGCCGAATATGACAGGAATACGATCCACGGGAATGGTTGCGGTGGGATCGAGGTGGCCGGGGGGATGTACATTAACTCGGGCGGGGGAACCGCCACGAATCTGAGTGAATTCGATGTGTACCGCTTCCCGCTCGAAGGATATAGTTCAACGAATCCACCCAATACTCCGGCGCCGACAGTGCTGTTCACGGATGATGAGCGGGACCGGGATTCCCATGGATCCTTCACGACGAAACTCGGCCGCTATCTCTGGGTTCTCGATCGAAGAATGAACAATGCCGAGGTCTTCGATGTGGCTTCAGGGGAACGAGTGAATACAGTGAACCTCCTGTCGGGCATGAGCGACGATCCCAGCTTGGATCTTGCGGATCTTTCTCCTTCGGGCAACTTCGTTTTTGTATCGCTTCGTGGGCCGAATCCTTTGAGTGGGGATCCTCACTCGTCTACCGGCGTCACGCCGGGAGTCGGCGTAGTTCAGCTCGAGCAAGGCGGACGCACAGGTTTCATGAAGACGGTCGTCCGCATCAGCAACCGGGACGCGAATCGCGTGGAGCGCGCCGATGCTCACGGTATTCGAGTGCGTCTGAAGTAAAGGATTCAGGATTCAGGATTCAGGATTCAGGATTGAATCGGGACGGGTTGTGCCTGAATCCTGGATCCTGACCCTCAGACGTGGCCAGTAAGCTTGATGATGGCGAGCGTCGCTCCAGTCGGGTCCGCAAACACCGCGAATCGTCCAACGCCGGCGATGTCGGTCGCGGGCACCAGCACGCGGGCGCCGAGATCCGCCGCCTTCCGCGCCATGCGGTCGCAGTCCTCTACCATCACGTAGGGAAGCCAGTGCGGCGGTGTGTCGGTCCCATGTGGTTCCAACGCCATCATGCCGCCGATGGATCGACCCCCGACCTGGAACTCGGTGTACTGGTTCTTAGGATCCGGCTTGGCCTTCCAGTCGAACAGCTTGGTATAGAAGGCCTGCGCCTTGGCCGTGTCGGTTGTGGCGAGCTCGCTCCAACCAAGCGGACCGAGGGATGATGTGCCGGGGTGCTGGTCGAACCTGGCGATGGCGATCCACGCGCCGGTCGGATCCTGGAGAATCGCGATGCGCCCCACGCCTGGAATGTCCAAGGGTTCGCGAAGGATTTTTCCATGGAGCGACGTCGCGCGCTTCGCCGTCTCGTCCACGTCCTCCACCGCGACGTAGGTCATCCAATGGGAGGGGACTCCTTCGAACTGCGGCCCCGAGAGCTGATAGAGGCCGGCGACGTCCTCCTGGCCCTTCTTCAGTAACGTGTAGGTCCCCATGTCACCCGGCATCGAGGCCTCAGCGGAGTTCCAACCGAAGAGCTCGGTGTAGAAGGACTTGTCCCTCGCGGCGTCGGTCGAGCCGCACTCGAACCAGCAGAACGTTCCCGGGGCATGGGCTGCCATGATTCATCCTCCGATGTGGGTCTTCTTTGATGAGCCGTCGTGAGTCGACCCTCATTCCTCGCGAACGACCGACAAGAATAAGATACGCCTCGACACGATCCAATCCCAAGCTATTGTATGCGGGCTTGGGCAACGTAGAGGGAAACAACCAGTAGTTTCTTAGCGTCTTTTGGTTAGCGCTTCAGAACAAATACCACCAGGACGCGAAGACGAAGAACCTGTTTCACAGGCGGCACAGGCAGGGGACCGGGGCATCTTTTCTTCACATGCCGGGATACTTTCCGAGGTAGATCAGGATCACACTCACGGTGTCGCCGAGGCTGTGTGCGATGATGGGCACGGACAGATTCCGGCCGCAAATCAGGTACATCCCGCCCAGGATCAGGCCGGCGATCCCATTTTCGAGCACGCCCGTGATTCCCTGGTAGGTATGCGCGAAAGCAAAGAGTATGCTGACCAGAATGAGGCTGGCGATCCACGACCGGCGGGTGCGATTGCCCAGGTCGGCGACGCGGTTCATCACGTAGCCCCGAAAGACCATCTCCTCTCCGAAACCGGCTTGCACCCATGCAAGAACCACGACGATCAGGGTCAGACCCAGGTTTCCCGTTAACACTCGAAAGTCTTCCAGGTCTGGTTGTTGCCCTGTGAGCCTCACCAACAAAGGCTGGGTTACAAGCCATTCGAGTGGTTCCGTGAAGAGCCCGCCGACGATCCCATAAATCACGGTTGCTCGCCAATTGCGAAACCGGGATAGCCCTACGTCTTTCCAGCGCATGCCGCGCAATCGCAAGGAGACCCACCCAAGCAGAAACAGAAAAGGGGTCTTGCTGTACGGTACCAGGTGGTTCCAGTCGGCGGCGAAGATTAAAAGAACTGCCGCAATCTCTCCCAGGGCGAGTAGCCGGCTGCCGCGCCACCCGGCTACGGCAGACGCGGGCATGAGTTTCTTGCTTTCGCCAAGCGCGTCTGAGCCCGATTTTCCTGGCCCCGGATCCATCAGATCCCACTCCTTGCCGTTCAACGCAAGCGCACCGGCGACATTCCCCGAAGCCTGCGCAGGCCCCACAACCCGAACCGCGTTGTCAGCAGGAATAATCCGGCTCCAATCAGCAACCCCAGCGGTACAATCCACCACCCCAGGAGTTCGTCCCCAGAGGGAGGACTGCCAGGGCCAAGTTTCAGTGAAAAACTATCCGCACTCTCGGTTAGCCTCCACAACCCGACGCTGTCTGGTGCGAAGGGCTTCATCAACGCGGAGATACTGAATGAAGCGGCCAAGGCATAGCCCACAAGCGAGCCAAGGAGCATCAACAAGCCCGCTGAACTCAAAGCAGCCCAGCGGAAAATACCGCCTAGAATGAGCCACGGCGAGAAGCTCCTCTCGGCGCGCGCCACAATGGTTTCTGCAACGTACATCGCGGCCAGTTCTGCGGGGCGCCCTAATTTGCCGGCGCGGTGATCACTCCGGCGTCTGTTGGTTCCGCTTCCATCTCCGTGCGATCGCGGATGTGGCTGCGAAGCTCTTCGACAATTTCGGACGCCTGAGCGTCCGAAAGACCGCGGAGTCCCGCGCGAACTTCTCGAAGATATTTATCAATCCTCTCCTGCGCGGCATTTGGGTTCGCCATTGGCGTCATTCCTTCCTGAGCGGTGCAACCAGGGCTCCTAAGCTCCCGGAGAACCGCTCCCAAATCTGCGCCATCTCGACCGCGCGGCGTCTCCCCCGCAAAGTCAGTCGGTAATACTTGCGCGGATGTCCTGCCTCCGCCTCGACCCACTCCGAATCGATCAGTCCTTCCGCCTTGAGGCGGTTGAGCAGGGGATAGACCGTTCCTTCGGAGACCACAAGATTGGAACCATCGGCGAGGCGGCGGAGGATTTCGAGGCCGTAGAGTTTGCCGTGCCACAGGCTGGCGAGGATGGCGAGCTCGAGACAACCCTTTCGGAGTTGGACTTCCCACTTTCCCGCAAAACCAGGGGCATGAATGCTTGACATTACAACATACTATGTATTGCAAGGATTGCAGCGCGTCAACGGTTTTTTGCAAAAAGAGCGCTTGGGATCGGTTAGGAGCGTTGAGAGGCCCTGGTGTTGGACGGAAGCAGCTCAAACACGGGATAGTGCGCGGCCAATTCGACGAAAGCTTCCGAGCCTGAGCCGGCGGGCACGGGGAAGTAACGCTGGACCGTCAGCTTGAAACGGTCCAGATAAGACATCAATATCTCGGCCTTTTCCACATCCGGAATTGGCCGGAGTCGAAAAGTTGCTCGTATCCTTCCCCTCTTGAGGATGACTTCGTTCGCGGCTTCTACATTGCGGATCCATTGAGTCCGGCCTCGTGGCGCTACCAGGAACCGCTTGTCTTTGAACTCCAGCAGATTTATTGGCGTGGAATAGAGCCGTCCGGTCTTACGGCCGCGGACCTGAAGCAGGTAGTTATGGGACAGGCCAAAACCGAGCCCGACCAGAAATCCAAAGGCCCGGTTGACGGCGCGATCGATAGGATTCGGTTTACGAAACGACGCTTCAAACTTCTCGTCTGATCGCATCGCATTCCTTGAAACTAGACGAGCCGCACGTGTTGAAGATGGTAATCGACCTCATCGAACAAGTCACAAATCTTATTTCTCCGCGTCTTCGTGTTGTCAGCGGTTAGGGCAAAAAGGGCCTGCCGCCAGGACGCAGCGACCCATACTTTGCTTGCGGGTGCAGGCCGCGTTGTGTTCTATGATGGGTACGCTGGAATCATATCCAGTCAACAGTGCGTGCAGCTCGCCGTCGCCTGCGGTCCGGGCGTACGTTTCTTGCGGCACTCTCCCGTGGACCACCCTACAGTCAGGCAGCGCACGACGGAGGAGCAAGATGATAAAAGTTACTACCGGCAAAGAGATTGTTGTCAAGACACTGAATGAAATCGGGGTTATGGCGGAGGTTTCCAAGAGCGTCTCGGAACGAGGCATCGGCATCATGGCGGCCAGCGCCTGGGTCGAAGGCGCCGACGGAGTCATCCATCTGGTCACCGACGACAACGTGCGGGCCATGGATGTCCTCCAGAAGAAGTTTCAGCCCCGCGAAAGCAATGTCCTGATCGCGGAGGTCTCGCACAAACCTGGGATGCTGCGCGCGTTGGCCGACAAGCTCAAGACCGCTGGAATCGACATACACCATTTGTATGCGACAGCACTCTCGAGCCACGACAAGTGTCTCATCGTGTTCTCAACCTCGTATAACGATCACGCGCTGCTCGCCCTCAAGGGTCTCGACCAGGGGTCCCGGTGAGGTCGAAGGGCAGGGGCCCCTTCTGAACGACAACATGCTGGTTTGAACGTTTCGCTAAGCGACATTCGTTCTCGTGGCGAAAGGTTTGAAAGGGGCAATGGCCCGTCGAAGCTGGAAATCTCGCCCAAATTGACATCAAGATGCTGGATGGATAGCATTATGACGTTGATTCAAAGGTTTGGCTATTTCCCGCTAGAAGCTCGGTAGATTTCCTGAACAGCTATTCCCGCTGCCCTGGGACCTAGCCGCTCGAGGTGGACCGCGTCTCCCCGGGAAAGGGCGGGTTCCACAAGGCTAGAGGAGGTTATGATGCCCGTTGCAGATTATCGTTTGCGTGCCCGGCGGGTTGGTGCTGTGGGTGGGTCGCGCATCACGGCGCTCAACGCGACCTTCTGCGAGTTACTAGGCGAGCAACTTGCCCGAGAGGAGGGGCTCGTCATCGTAACGGGAGGTCGGCAGGGAGCGGGTGCCCCGGCCGCGGACGCCTGTATCATCGAGGGCGCGCGGCGCTACCTCCGTGAGAAAGGGATCGCAGAAGTCTCGAGGCTCGAGACGCTGATTCCCAAGGGAGAGTCGACTGGTCTCTTTCGCGCCGGCAGGATCCATGAGGTCAAGAACGTGACCCGACAGTCTCGGAGGTTCGCGCTCGTGCGCTACGCCGACGTCCTCGTTACCATCGAGGGCGAGCACGGCACGCCGGAGATGGTCGATCTCGCGCTCGAATTCGAAAAGCCGGTGCTGCCTCTCCCCTTTACGGGTGGAAAGTCAGAGAAGCAATGGCACGACCACAAAGACGTCATTGCGAAGAGACTGCGTATCGACGAGGAGACCTGTCAGCGCCTGGAAACTCCTCTTGACGCTGGGAACGTCCGAGCGGCTGCCCAGCTGGTCAAGGACCTTGTAGCCAGTGCCCTGAAGAGACGCTGCTTCGTGGCAATGCCTTTCGCTCCGGGCTTCAAAGAGATATACCGGATTGTCAAAAACGCCTGCGATAGCCTGAACCTCATCCCGGTCAGAACCGATGAATTGCCTCTGGTTGGTAACGTCGTAGAGATAATCCGTGAAGGCATTGCGTCGTGCGAATGCGCTGTGGCCGTGATCACCGGCGAGAATCCGAACGTCATGTATGAGCTGGGGCTCGCACACGCCCTCTATAAGCCAACCCTCCTCATTTGCGAGAACGATCGCGGCGGGCACCTGCCCACGTTGCCCTTCGACTTGCAAACGCAAGATGTCGTCGGCTATTCACGCTCCGATCTGGGCACGTTGCAGGACGCCATTCATCGGAAGCTGGCCATGACAGTGCCGCACGACTAACCGGCCGTCATGGTGTACGCCGCCGCGCTGGTTGGCCGTCTGGAGGCAGTCGAGACACATTGCACAGGAACGCCTTAAGTCCAACATCGGACGCCGCCGGGTTTCGGCCGAGAGCCACCCGGAAGATGGTTCAGGTACGCGCCAAGGTAAGTGATGCGGTGAGGCGATTGTTGCGGAGGCCAAATCAGAGTAGCGAACTCAGGTCCGCCATACATCCGCCTCAGTCGGCGCGTGGTCTATGGTCACCAACAGTAGATGGCGGAAGCACCCGGCATTCGGCATAACGGTTCACAACAACCCTTCCATCGGGGCCCACGAATCGACGCTCAAGTTCGCGTGCCATGTAAGTCTCCGGAATGAGAATTTTATTCGTTGTTAGCTGTCGGGCTGTGACACTCGCCGAATTGCTGTTAGCAGCTGCTGAGGGTCGTCAGTTCCAATGCGGAACTTCCGGTTGTTCTTCAGTTCCAGCTCCACGGCGTCGAATCCTGAGACGTTGAACAACCAACCGTGTGGCGTTAGCCTGATTCCCCATCCGTACCACCACGCATTCCGAACGACCCGTACATTGTGGATGTCTTCGACGCGGAAGCTTTTACGAATGACTCCGGGGCCGAACAACACTGTCAATTTATCCGCAGTCACCTCAACAGTGAGCGACCAGAATAAAAAGATGCACAACAACAGAGTCACCAGGACCAAACCAGCCATCAGGGGTTGCGCGGGCTCGAAAATTAAGACCGCGCCGGACAGCAAAGCGCCGACGCCCAATGCAAACAAACTCAATATCCCAACCTGTCTGTGTTTGTAAACCTGCATAGCTCAGTCCTCCGTTGAGCTAAACGCTATGGTCACAAGCCGCCGACGCAGTCGGTCAGCTTCATGGCCTTGTTCAAGAATCCTTTATTAGTTGCACGAAGCGGCCCAATCCCAGGAACGCTCCGCAGGAACTTCTCAGATGCCCGGAGCGTAGTGGAGCGCATGGACAGGACAAGAGCTGAGCCTGCCTGGATACGCTGGTCAATCACGCTTGGCGCCGCATTCTTTATTTTCGCCCTGTTCGTGTCAGCGGTATTTGACCCCAAGATCCGCGTCCTGCATTCGCTTCAGGCTTTGATCTACTCGCGGCAATCGCGCTGACCCGCAGGAACAGCGCTTGGGGCTACGGCGCAGGCTGCATCTATCTCCGCCTTCTGGAACCATATCAACCTGTTCGTGACCACCTTTATCAAGGCGGGAGTTGAACAGTTGCTCGACTGGGTACAAACTGGCCAACTCAAGAGGCCAGACCTGGCTTTCTCTGATCGCCGCAGGCGAGCATCTCTTGCTGATCATTGCGTGCTCGATTGGCTTTATCAGCGGAGTCCGCGGGGACCGGAGTGGGGTCAGTTCGTTGGGGGTGGTGTGCTGGCCGTGGGCTATTTCGCGGCGATCATCATCACAACTGGACCTCAATATATCGGTCTGCTCAGGAGGGTCTTCGGCCTGTAATCCTTCATCAGCGACGCTCACAAAACCAAGGCCTGAAACCCTGGCCGTACAGTCGGCCTATCGGAAGCCTGAAA
>CAWHCF010000005.1:0-28338 GCA_963827655.1 uncultured Acidobacteriota bacterium | reverse complement strand
ACCCGCGGCCCATTGTTTTTCTCGGATTCTCACCCCAGGGTCCGGGTCATATCGGCTTCTTCGAAACCGATTTTCAGCAGCCGCAAACCTCGTGGGATCCTATCACGCGGCCCGTGCTCATCGGAACCGGCGACGGAGACGCCCACTGCGAAGGCCCGGCTCGCGATCTCTGCGAAGACACTCCCATGTTGCGCCGAATCGCCTTTGACCGGATGCGCCCGGGTGACAAGTACATGATGTACATCAAGGACTCCGATACGTTCCACACCATCTTCGCCCTCAACACCGGCGCGTGCGCCGAGAAGAACGTTTCCCAGGCCGATTGCATGGCGTTCGCATCGTGGCTCAAGTCGTCCGCGATCGCCTTTCTGGACTTCTATCTGGAGGGGCGTCTGGCAGCGCAAACCTGGCTGCAGAATCCCTATCTGAAGATGGCCAGTTCTGGAGTCACCGAGATTGAGAGAAGGTAGTTTTTCCCGGCTTCTGCAGGCGCACGCTCAGGGTCTGGGCTTGGAGATTGGCCTGCAGTGAATAGCCCCGCCGAAGAGTGAAAGAACTGGTCTGTCCCGGCGGGACAGTGGTCATTAGCCGGTGGTTTAACCAACCGGGTAGGGGCCATGATAACCCGTGCGCTCTGGTAACGGGCTCAGGAACCGTCGGGAGGTTCCACGTGCGATCGAGCGCAATCGTACGTTCGTACCCGTTTCTTGCGATTCCCTTGCGCCGATCCTAATGAATACTCGGCAGATTGCGCGGGTCTGATGACCCGCACCATAACCAGGGCTCCCGGTCAATCGAGAGCCATTCGCTGAATTTTTTCGGAGGGACAAAACGGGGTTATTGCGCGACGCGGAGTCAGAGGCCGGCGAGTCCCCGGCAAGGTTCGCAATGCCACCATTAGTATCCCAGGTATCGATCAGCGTGTTCCTGCTGGCATCCGTAAAATCGCGCTCAATAGACCCGTCTTCTACCGGTTCGAAAAAAACCTCCCCAAATGACACGATTCGCCGGCGCGATTCACTATGTCACGGTGATGGCTCGTCTGCTGTCCGAGTCATTCGGAGGTCCATTGATAAACTCATCTTCCAAGCCTATTCCCCCTGACGAGCTCCAGATCATTTATCGCGAGCTTCGCCGCATCGCGGCCATCCACCTGCGACGATGCGCCCCTCACCCACACTTCAACCTACGATGCTCGTGCACGAGGCTTACCTCCGTCTCTCCGGATACCCGTGGAAGAGCCCGACGCACTATCTGGCTCTCGCCAGCAGAGCCATGCGTCAATTCATGATCGATTACCTGCGCGCGAAAATGGCCCAGAAGCGGGACGGGGCGTGGCTTCGCGTCGGTCTGGAAGATACTCCGGGCAATGCAGTCGACGTCGATCTGAATCGGATCCTCGATATCGACAGCCTGCTCGATCGCCTGGCTGAAGAGGACCCACGCAAAGCCAGTGTGGTCGAAATGCGGTTTTTTGGCGGCCTGGAATTCTCGGAGATTGCGGAGCGGCTGAAGGTCTCACTCATCACCGTGAAGCGCGATTGGCAATTCTGCCGCGCCTGGCTGTTCGAAGCTCTCACCGGGGTGCAAGAAGCATGAACGACGGCCTCGCTCTGCGTGAACTCGATGATTTATTCCAGCAAGCCGTCGCGCTTCCCGAGGCCGACCGCGGGGCGTTTCTCGATCGCACATGCCATAGCCGGCCCATCCTTTACGGCAAACTCCGACGGATGCTCGACGCCGACGCGCAGGCCGGCGCCTTCCTCGATCGTCCTCTGGCCGGTCTCGCCGCTCAACCCGGCGAACGCATCGGACGCTGGAAGCTGATCGAGCGCATCGGTGAAGGCGGGCTCGGCGTGGTTTACCGGGCTTCGTGCGAGGCGGATGGCGTGACACTTCACGCCGCCGTCAAGATCCTCCGCGCCGGCTTCGACAGAGGTGTATTCCACCAGCGCTTCATTCAGGAGCGCAACATCCTGAGCGGAATCGATCACCCTTACATCGCGCGCTTGATCGACGCCGGCGCCGACGCTTGCGGCGACTCTTTTCTTGCGATCGAGTTCGTCAATGGTCAGCCGCTCGATCAGTACCTGGAGAAATCCCATTCGTCACTGGGCGAAATGCTGGAGCTCTTTAACCGGATTTGCCAGGCCGTCGGGTACCTGCATTCCAATGGCATAGTTCACGGCGACATCAAACCGTCCAACGTGATGGTCAAGCAGGAAGCCACGCCCAAACTGCTCGATTTCGGGACGGCCCGCCTGATTGATCCTGGCGATCTCCAAGCCTCCGGGCTCTCGCGGCTGATCATGACCCCGAGTTATGCCAGCCCCGAACAGAGGGCAGGGCTCGGACCTTCCGTGCCCGGCGACGTCTATTCGCTCGGTTGCGTCCTCCGCGACATGCTCGCGCATACGACGCCACCGGCCGATGTTTGCGCCATTCGCGACCGGTGTCTCTCGCCTTCACCCTCGAACCGGTACCAGACGCCGGGCGAAATCGCCGACGACGTTCAGCGCTATCTCCACCACTTTCCTGTGCGCGCCCGTGCTGCGTCCGTCTGGTATGTTATTTCGAAGTTCCTTCGGCGTAACCGAATCGCCTGCGCTCTATCGAGTGTGGCGGTCCTGTCGCTTCTCATCGGCTGGCTTCTGTCGCGCCACGACGCCCGCCGCGCCGATCACTATGCGAGCCAGCACAAATCCGTGATCGCCCACCTGCTCCGCGATCAGCCGGCCGCACAGAGTCCCGAATCCACCCAGCGGGCCGCCCTTGCCGCAGGTATCCACGACGCAATCGCTCAGATGGAAGGGATGAATTCGCCGCCGCTGGCGGAGCTGACGAGGGCCTGGCGCCGCCTCAGCTACACTCAAGCCATTCGCGGCCAGACGCCTCAGAGCATCGAAAGCATCCGGCGGTCCATCGAATACGCCCGCCGGTATCGTGCCGCCGGCGATACACCGGCGGCACGCGCCGAGCTGGGCGAGAGTCTACTGTATGCGGCGCATCTGCAAGTCCGCCGCGGCCAAATGAGGATGGCAGGGGAATACGCTGTCGAGGCAATCGAACTGACCGATACGCTGCCGGCGCCGGCTCGCAACGCCGTAGCAAGAAAGCCTCACTTCCTGCACGCGCTCTCTGCGGCCGCGCACCAGCGCGCGCGGGCCGGAGACGTCGCGGGCGGGCGCGATTTTCTTGTGCGCGGGCTCGAGCAGTCGCGCTCCCTTGGCAAGAGCATGCAACTTCGCATGCTGCTCGACCTGGCATCGTTCGAGCGAAGGGCGGGCAACACCGGCCAGGCCGAAACCTATTGCCGGGAAGCGAACTCGCTTGACCTCGCCACTCCCCGTCTGCAAACCGTTTGTTACCAGGGCACAGAATCCATCGCTTTCGACAAGCGCGCGTCCATGCTCCTGCAGGAGGTAAGCGATCTCGAGAAGCGTCTTGTGCACGACCCGGAAAGGTTTGGAGACCGCCAGCAACTGGCGCGGCTCAAGCTGCAACTCGCGTGGACCGTCGGGCAATCCGGCGATACGGCTCGCGCCCGCAGAATTTTTGAAGAAGCCCGCACGCTCACGAAAGCGCTACTGGACGCCGACCCCGAAAACCTCCGACTGCGCTATCTATCCCGCAACATCGCTCGCGCCGCGGCAAGGATTGGATCCGACGACAGCCCTGGTGCTCGCCCGCGGGTGGCCGGGATTTGGCGGAACCGGCGGGGCTCGATCCATCGCCGCGAGCCAGTAACCTCACGGGTTGTTCCCAGGTCGTGACGAGCTCGCCGACTCGAGAGCCTCGCGCTTCGACAACAGATCATCGTCCTTAGAGCTGGTCGTATTTGGCAGGGCGCAAAAGAAGTTTTTCTTGTGGTGGTTTTCTCACCGGACTGTCGCTTTATAAGACGAAGCGGAAAATGAAACAAAAAATCCGCCGCCGAGGTTGAAAGTGATCTTGACCGAAAATCTGACCAGGACTTGCGACGATAAGCTTGCCCTCCGCGAAAACGGCTCGCAGCTGCTTCAAAATCGAGCCGTCGCTGAACGGGCGTGGACGTGTTGTGGCGTGAGAGGTAGCAAACCGAGGCGAAGAACCAAGAGTGGATTCAGGAGCACGGGGCGGCTGTAGTCCAGCTTCGCCCCGTCATAACAAACAAACTGCCAGTTCAATTAATCAGGAGATGAAACATGCCAGTAACCATCTACGAACATGCAAATTTTGAAGGCCGTTCTCAGGTGTTGCCCAAAGGGCAGTACGATAACGCCCTCGGTCAAATCTCCATCGGGAATGACACTCTCAGCTCCATCAAAGTGCCTAACGCTTTGGTGGCCAGGCTCTACGAACACTCTCTTTTCCGCGGAGAATTCATAGACATCCGGGCGAATACCCCGGCCATCACTCTGCCCTGGAATGATCGAGTCTCTTCCATCGTCGTTTATGACGAAGGCCAAGAACCTACCATCAAACCGTATGGTCCAGTGGTTGGCGTCAATAGTTTCGACGCCCAGAGCGGCGGCGGGGCTGGCGTGTACGCTGATAGCCAGGTGAATGGTGTCCAAGCCGAGGGGGGCGCCAATGGCGTGTTCGCAAAGGGCAAGAGCTGGTGTGGCGTTATAGGAATCAGCGAAAGTACGTCCGGTGGATTTGGGGTTTATGGCGCTAATACCGCAGGCGGTACCGGCGTAGTTGGGGAGAGTAAAGGATGGATGGGTGTCTATGGAAAAAGCGAAAGCCCAACCGGTGGCGCCGGCGTGATGGGCGAGGGGGTTGGTCCAGGTGCAGTAGGGATATATGGCAAAGGACGAGTTGCTGGTCGCTTTGAGGGCGATGTCGAGGTTACCGGCGACATCCGTCTGCTCAACGCCGATTGCGCCGAAGATTTCGACATCTGCGAAACGGAGCAGATTGAACCCGGAACGGTGATGGTGCTGGGTGAAGATGGGAGATTGCACCAAAGTCAAAACGCTTACGACAAGCGCGTTGCCGGCGTGGTCTCCGGCGCGGGCGATTACAAGCCTGGGATCGTGCTGGATAAGCAATCATCCACGCACAACCGCCAGCCGATTGCGCTGCTTGGCAAGGTGTACTGCAAGACCGATGCGAGCTTTGGAGCAATCGGGATCGGCGATCTACTGACGACCTCGCCGACGCCGGGGCACGCCATGAGAGCGGATGATGCGGCGCGGGCGTTTGGATCGGTGATCGGGAAAGCGCTAAGACCTCTGAAGGGTGGCCAGGGGCTTATTCCCGTACTTATCGCCCTGCAGTAAACCATTCCTGGACGAAGGGAGAATCGTTATGACAAGCAAAAGCGTCCGTGAGGCCCTGCACGCAGCAGGACAATCAATCAGCATCAAACAGGTGGTGCGCCAGCACAATTTGCCGTTCCCGAAGTGGTCGTACCCGCTCTCGCTGCGCAAGTTCGTCGGCGCGCTTCCGCCGGGCCGAATCCTCAGGAAGGTTATCCCGCTTGATTTATTGCAGCGCAAGTTTGATGAGTTTTTCAACAACCGGGAAAAGCCGCTGTTCAAATTACGCCTCCACGGCACTGAGTGGGGTAAGGGCGAGCTCGCCGTATCTTTCGATGATCCGGTTAAGGGGTGGAGGCCCTTCATCGATCCCAGGAAATTCGACAATCTATGGATCGATGTGCAAGCCCCTCTCCCCAATACCAGCTACCGCTTCAATGACCTGAACACCAACCGGTTCACAGTGAATGTCATTCGGGCACAACCGCTGGGCATCGAGGTACGGGTCTATTTCGAGACGGAGGGAGAGGAACTCAAACTGGAACAATACCCCAACGTTGACTTCGACGGACTCAATATCAGGCTGAAGATGGAGTTTAGCAGTAGAGACGGCGCCGTTGACCTGGTGGGCTGGATGGACGAAGTGGACGCGGCGATAAACAATGTAGAGGTATTGCAACTCCCTAACTCAGTGATCGTCAAGGTAAAATTCAGAGAGAAGATGTTTGAGGCCGCAGGACCGCTGTTGGATGCGGCCAAGCAGGCGCTCAGGAAGAAACTGCTAAAAGAATTTATCAACACAGACGCGTCGGTGAATGTTGATGTGCTGCCTGACGGTTGGGTTGCGCGCAGGATCGAGGGCACTGTAGATGCAAAGATAGCTGAGGCTCTGAAAGGAGACCCGGAGAAGCCAGAGGACAGCAACGCCCTCAAGAAGATAGTAACCCCGTGGTTAGTGGGTGGCGAGTTCCACGTGACTGAGCGTCGCAAGTGACAATCAAGCGCTGATTATTGATTACGTCTTGCCGTTGGGCCAGCTTGAACCTTTCCCCGAAAACCCGCAGCCGCCTCTTGATCCGGGACGACTGGCCAACATTGATCATATCGTGGTGCTGATGATGGAGAACCGTTCGTTCGACCACATGCTCGGCTACCTGAACAAGCACGGCGGGCGAGCCGAGATCGATGGGTTGCGCGGCGGCGAGAAGAATCCTTACAAGGGGCTCGACTACGCTTCTTTACCGCTGCCCGGAACGGTGTTCATTCAAAGTCCCTGCCACGAGCGCGAGTGTGTCGTAAATCAGGTGAATGGGGGAAAGATGGATGGCTTTGTGGCGGACTTCGCGCCGCGCGCCGAAGCCGCTGGCAGAGATCCCGGCGAGGTAATGGGCTATTACAATGCCGCCCAGGTTCCGGTTTACGATGTTTTGGCGCGTGAGTTCCTGATCTGCCAGCGCTGGTTCGCCGCGCATCCGGGGCCGACCTTCCCCAACCGTTTCTACACACTGACCGGCCGGCTCAACCGTGATGCGAATGGGGGCTGGGAATTCAACAATCCCGAAGGCAGCAATTTCCAGCCGGTCAAGACTAAAACCATCTTCGACCACCTCACCGCCCAGGGCGTCTCATGGCGTTACTACGAGCACGGCTACTGTTTTTTGCGTGTGTTCGAGCGATACACCTACGACGACGTGAATATCCTTGACGCCGGCAACGATGCCGCAAACTTTGTTGCCAGCGCGCGGGCCGGAACGCTCCCATCGGTGACGTTTATTGACCCCGACTTCATCAACGTTCCGCCCGGCAACGACGACCAGCCGCCCGCGGACATCGCAGCTGGACAACACTTGATCGGGACAGTGGTGAAGGCGCTGGTGGAGGGCCCGCGTTGGAACAAGACGCTGCTGGTGATTACCTATGACGAGCACGGCGGCTTCTTCGACCACGTGCCGCCGCCTGCAGCTCCTGTCGTGTCGGCCATTGACCGCTACGGCGTACGGTTGCCCGCGTTCGTCGTTTCTCCCTGGGTGGCACCCAAACAGGTGACGGATGTGGTGTTTGACCACACCTCAATCATCAAAACCATCATCCGACGTTTCCTCAGCGCCCACCCGCCCGATTTGGGTGAGCGCGTGGCCGCCGCCGATGATCTGTCAAAGGTGTTGCAGGCGACCGCAAGGCAGGACCGCCCGAGCATTCCGGTGCCTCCCGCGCCGGCGCCAGATCCGGCCCTCGCCAGACGGGCAGAACTAGCGAAGGAAGGCGACCGGGATTTCAAGGAGCTGCTGCGATCAATGCGATCACGTTATCCGGTTCACAGATTAGTAGAGATCAACTAGAGATTGGCGGGTTCGAGTGTTCTCGCCTGGGCCGAAGGCCCGTCAGTGACTAGCCCCGCCCGTCAGAAGGTGTGAAAAATTGTTCTGATAGGGGTAGAGAGGATCGATTGAGTTCATCCCCCCTCCCCCAAACCGGACGTGCGGATCTCCCGCGATCAAGGCTCTCCAGTCGGTGGTTCACCTCGAAGAGGGTTGACGTGCCATTCAGAAGCGTTGGTCAGGATCCCACACCTGCGATGTAACTGAAAACTTTCGCGATTGGTTTGCAGTTTCCCGGATGACCAAGGCTGTCTACATGCATCTCACGTGCGCTGCCAGTTCCGGCCACGGGTTTCAACCCGTCGCTCTCTCCGACTCGCATAGCCCTTGGGCACTAGCGTCGGTTTGTCTTCTGTCAATCACGCATCCATGCATCCACCTCCCTGCGCTCCTTTGCTCCAGGCCCATTACGGCCCTTCCCCGCTCTTATGAGCGCTCTGACTCCTGCCCGCCCGCTCTTCGGCTCTTCCGAGCATGAACTCCGGCTCCTGCTACGAGCAGGTCTCCCTGATTCACGCACTTGATCTTCCGATCCCTCCGTCTCCAACCACCAGTCAGTCCCCCAACGTCGCTTTCGCACGCTACCCCTCAGCTCGTCGAGTCTCCCGCTTTTGCGGGTCTAGGTTTTGCCTTACGCCAGCAGGCTCGCCGATACAGACCGGCCGAATCGAGTTCGTTATCCTACGGATGGATCGTTCACCTCCTGCTGCTCCCCACCCCGCCTCACGGCGACGCAGTTGCATTCGGTTTCAGGCCGAAGAGCGTATACCTGGACAGGACTTTCACCTCTCTGATCATGTGCGCTTTAAGGCGCACTGGCGACGGGTCATCAGACCCGTCGCAAGTAACGTGATCGGGAGCATTTAGCCTTAAGAAGTTCTTTTTGTGCCACTAGGGGGCCGGACGGGCTTGATAGCCCGTCCGCACATAAACCCAGCGACTTTTGCAAAAGGCCACAAAACTAAAAGAGCTGCCGGTCAATCAAGAGCCGGTCGCTGAATTTTTTCACAGCTTCTTACGGACGGGCCTACTCTCTGTCGGCCTTTCAGGCCTCAACTGCCAAAAATACGTTACAGTCCCAAGGCCTGGATTGTCCGGGCTTCTACCGCGAACAATAATTCTGGTTGATTCGGGGTTCTGCTATGATGGGCGCCATTAGCTCTCCCTCCGATCGAGAAGTTGTGATGAAGCCTTCGCCAGGGGAAATCAGTCAACTCCTCGCCGGCTGGCGCCAGGGCGATCGGGAGGCGCTCAATAGCTTGATGCCTCTCGTGTACGAAGAATTGCGCCGACTCGCGCGTCGTTATATGCGCGTCGAGCGCTCCAGCCATACGCTCCAAACTACGGCTCTGGTCAATGAAGCATATCTGCGGCTGATCGACGTGCAAGACGTCCAGTGGCAAAGTCGCGCCCATTTTTTCGCCATAGCCGCACAGGTGATGCGTCGTATCCTGGTCGACCATGCCCGCACGCGCAACAGAGTCAAGCGGGGAGGCGGCGCGCCACAGCTCTCCCTTACAGACGCAGCTGTTCTTGGTTCGGAAGTGCCTCCGGACTTTATCGCTCTGGACGAGGCTTTAACAAGACTGGCTGCCATCGACCCGCGCAAGAGCCAGGTCGTCGAACTCCGTTTCTTTGGCGGGCTGACCAATGACGAGATAGCTGAGGTGTTGAAGGTCTCGCCCACCACCGTGATGCGGGACTGGAGCATGGCCCAGGCCTGGCTTCGCCGCGAGCTCAGCAATGCGCATGACGCCTGAACGCTGGCAGCAAATAGAAACACTGTTTCACGCCGCTCTGGAACTCAACGTGCGGGAGCGCGCAGCATTTCTCGAAGAGGCCTGCGGCAACGACGAATCCTTGCGCCGCGAAGTCGAATCGCTGCTCGGCCAGAAAGAAAAGCCGGAAGGCTTCATGAACACACCGGTCGTAGACCAGGCCATCCGCCTGCTGGCGCACAGTCACGATGCCACCGGGGCAGAAGTGGAAGTTGACCAGCTCAAGACTCCTCCACCTTCAGAGTCGCAAGAGACAGGAACACTTCAACTCGTCCAGGGCCACGGCCCTGGCGAGTTCGGGCACTACCGGATCATGCGTCTGCTCGGCAAAGGGGGTATGGGCGAAGTTTACGAGGCCGAAGATCTGGAGAGTGGCCGGCGCGTGGCACTGAAGATATTAAATCAGCACCTGGACTCCGCCACAGACAAACAACGATTTCTGAGGGAAGGACGGCTGGCCGCTCAGGTCAGTCACTCGAATTGTGTCTACGTCTACGGCTCAGAGGAAATCGACGGAACGCCAGTCATCTCGATGGAATTCGCTCCGGGTGGAACGCTCAAGGATCATTTGAAGAGGGAAGGTCCTATGAGTGTCGCCAGAGCGGTGGATGCGATTCTGGCGGTGATAGATGGTCTGCAGGCAGCCGCCGCAAAGGGACTGCTACATCGCGATATCAAACCAGCCAATTGCTTTGTGGACAGTGATGGAACGGTCAAGATTGGAGATTTTGGTTTGTCCATCTCGACTCTGTCGCGCGAGGAAACTCAGTTGACCGCCGCGGGTTCTTTCCTGGGAACACCCAGTTTCGCATCGCCCGAGCAACTCGAGGGAAAAAAACTCGATGTTCGCTCAGACATTTATGCTGTGGGAGCTACCCTTTATTACCTGCTGACAGGCAAGCCTCCTTTTGAAGCGGAAGGCACGGTTCAACTGATTGCCCGAATTCTTAAGGAGAACCCCAAATCACCAGGGAATCTGCGGCCCGAAATTCCAAAAGGTCTGTCGCGGGCAATCCTTCGTTGCCTGGAAAAAAACTCCGAAAAGCGATTTTCAAACTATGCCGAGCTCAAGGAGAGACTCAGACCCTTCAGTTCGTCCTCTCCCATACCGGCGGATCTAAAGATCCGCTTCGTTGCAGGAAGCTTCGATTTCCTTTCCATCCTGACTGCGGCTTTTGTGTTGGTGAAACTCCCGCTATTCGCCTTCGGCTTATCATTGACCAAGCCCTGGGAGGATACGGTTCGCATCGGCTGGCTCATTGCATATTTCGGTCTTCTCGAAGGGCTCTGGGACCGATCTGCCGGCAAAGCACTCTGCGGACTAAAAGTGGTTGGCCCGGCGGGACAGAGACCCG
This sequence comes from uncultured Acidobacteriota bacterium, assembly GCA_963827655.1. GTDB lineage: Bacteria > Acidobacteriota > UBA6911 > UBA6911 > UBA6911 > CAWHCF01. The sequence goes on along the minus strand of CAWHCF010000005.1, from coordinate 17,581 downwards.
GACCACTCCGAGCATTCCTTCGGGCGTTCATTTTTGCTCTATTCTTTCAGGTTCCCTCTGCGGCACTCGGGGCGTGGGCTGGACTCGGTACGTCCATGTGGCTCTGGAGTGGCTCCGCTGCTAATGGCAAGGGATGGGCGTTTTTTACCACGTACCAACCAAGCCCTTACGATTGCATTAGCCTGCTGTGCTTCCTGGTTTTATTCGCAACCGTGCGACGTGAGAATGGCCTTGCCGGAATTCACGAACTACTGAGCGGTACGCGTGTGGTTCGTCATTTGAATCTGCCGGTGCGGCCCGTTATCGAGCCCAGCAGCTACCCCGAGCCCGCCACGACCGACCCGAACCGGATCGGGCCTTACCTGGTTATCAGGAGTTTGAGAAGAGTTCCTTCCGAAGAGTTGTTCCTGGGTTATGACCCCAAGCTGCAGCGCAAAACCTGGATCCAGGTTCCATCGATTACGACTCCGCCCGTTTCAGACTCCAGACGTGACCTGAACCGTCCGGGACGACTGCGCTGGTTGAATGGGAGACGGAGCGCAGAGGAATGCTGGGATGCCTATGAAGCGCCTGAAGGAAGACCGCTTTCCGCGCTGCTAGGCGAGCAACAGCCCTGGAGTTCGGTCCGATACTGGTTGCTGGATTTGATCACGGAATTTAACGCGAGTTCCGAGAACCAGTCGATTCCGGTTACCGTCGCTCTTGACAGGCTTTGGATAACGACCGATGGTCGCCTGAAGCTGCTCGATTTCGCAGCACCGCCCCTCGACGAAAACTACAACGCCCTCCAGCTAGCTCCGATGACGGTCACGGACTTTCCCTCGTTGCAACTGTTCCTCTACCGGTTGAGTACCTGGGCGCTGACCGGAGGAATGAGCAACTCTGAGCATGTTTCCAAGCATCTCTCTCGTCCCCTGCCGGTTCACGCCAGTTCCTTCCTGAAAGAACTCAGGCAGCAAGAGTTTCGCACCTCAGGTGAGCTACTCCAGCGCGTGGAGTCCATCCTGGGCGGGAGAGCATCACTCTCCCGCCGACTACGTTTGGGCCACCTGGCGTGCTCGAGTTTTCTGCCGCTCATCACAACTCTTTTCGTTCTGGCGTCGGGGCTGGTGTCGGGGTTCTTCATGGAGTACGGTGCCGGGGGCCCTGCGCTTTTTCTCTTATTGGCTTTCTCGATCAGCACAGCGGCCGAAGGCCTTTTCGGGCTGCTTTCCGGAGTTCTCTTTCGGGGCGGCCTGCTACTTAGAGGTCTGGGTATCGCCGTTGTATACAAGGATGGATCGCCTGCGTCGAGACTGCGCGCTTCTTTCAGAACGCTGATAGCCTGGCTACCCGTATTGTCTAAATGCGATCGTCCTGTATTTCTGGATCTCCGGACAACCGTCCCACGTGGTTGGTAGCGGCTTGTCACCGGCGTTGACGTAAGGGGCATCGGCGTCGACCTCAGTAAAGGCGTCTCTGAAATTGAACTCCTATGGGTTAGTTCCGCGCTCGTCGCCCTTTTTATCTGCGGGGCGCTCTGGTCCGCGATCACTCCCGAGCGTGGCCCTCAGGACCGGATCGCCGGGACTTACCTGGTCCCGCGTTAATCCTGATGCCGGGACAGCCGCCTCCACGACCTCCTCATCCCAGCATCGCCGGCAGGCGGCGCATGATGACTTCGGCCTCGGAGACCATCTGCTCCACGATCTCCGCAGCGGGCAGGACATTGTGGATCAGACCAACCCCCTGGCCCGCATAATTGGCCATGAGCTCCGTGCGGCCTTCCGTGTGCACGGTCGGAGGCGCGCTCCCGAATGGCGGCACCTCCACGGTCTGGCTCCCGAAGCGCATGCGGGCGACAGGTCCGGGCGGCGGGGAGCCTCCCTCGGTGAGTGAATTCCTGAGCACGCGGTGGGGAGATCGTGGAGGCCAGCCGACATGGAAGATTTCCGTGTAGACCGTATCGGCCTCGGAGGCGTCCAGCAAGCGCTTCTTATACTCCGGATGAGCCTCGGCTTCCTCGCTGGCAACGAAGCGAGTGCCAACCCACACGCCTTCGGCCCCCAGGGTCAGGACTGCGGCCAGCCCTCTGCCGTCGACGATACCGCCGGCCGCTATCACCGGCACGGGTGACACGCCCTCGACGACGGAGGGCAGGAGCGAGAGCAGGCCCATCTGGCCGCGAACATGTCCGCCCGCCTCCACTCCCTGCGCCACGATGATGTCGACGCCGTTTGCGGCAGCGCGCCGCGCCTCCTCGACGCTGCCGATCTGGAGCATTACGACCACGCCGGCCGCCCGGCAACGCTCCATAAACGGCGCCGGGTCACACCAGAAGAGCGAGAGCACGGGCACCCTTTCCTCGAGGCAGACCTCGAGTTGAGTCTCGAACCCGGATGCAGGCGCGACAGGCGGAACGAGGTTGACGCCGAAGGGGCGATCCGTCAACGCCCGGGTGTTGCGAATCTGCTCACGGATGAAATCGGGCGCCATTCGGACCATCCCCAACATCCCCAGGGCCCCCGCGTTTGAGACCGCCGCCACCAGGTCGGCGCGCGCCACGCCCCCCATGCCGGCCTGGACCACGGGGTGACGGATGCCCAGCATCCTGGTGAGACCGGTAGAAATCATCGGCTTGTCCTCCTGTTGCTGGAGACAAATACCACAAAGACACAAAGACACGAAGAAACACCAAGAATTTAATTTGAGACCAGCGACACAAAGCGGGGCAGCGGTCCCCTGGTCAGGGTATGACTGTGAAAGGGATTCGCTCAGAAGAAAAAATACCTTCGAACAAATCGGCGGGTTTGGGCGCAAGATTTTCGTCGGCCTGGTAATACACCACGAGCTCGTATTGTCCTGGAGATCGCAATGTGTACCACTCGAAGAGATTGAACGATGTTCCAATAGATTGCTCGGGCTCGACCCTGACGTAGTCGTCTGGAGAAGAAAAGGCGCGTTCATATAGAAGCCCTTCTCGGCTGACGACTTCGTTTGAACCTTCCTCGAATACTTCAATAAACAATTCTCTGGATAGACTGTTCTTGTAGCCTACCGACAGGCGTTTATTCAAAACCACAGATTGATGACTCTTGTTCGTGATCCGGACTTCAATCATGCATGGACCCGACAGGCGTACCGGCTGGGTAAGAACCTTTACGTCAATCTGAAGTACCTTCATGGCACTCTCTACTTTCTCAGGCATCGAGTTCGGCTGATTAGATACGATTGATGTTTCTGATGTATTCGATCGTCGGCCAAAATAGATGCTAATCAGAGCCAGAATACCCAGCGAAGCAACGAGAAGCGGCCCGGACTTCGGTCTCATGTGAAGTTATTCTGGCGTTCTTTTACGGCGGCGGTAAAACAACGGCGTTATAGCCGGCGAGCAAAGCCGCATGCAGCGCCTGTTGTGCCGGCGTCCCTGCAGCTATGCGGTCACGAACCCTCTGGCGAACCGCGATAAACCGATTCCTGAAGGTTCGCCGGTCGGCCAATGACATGGCGTTCCAGTTAACTAACGCCCGGTTAGCATCATTAGCAAACCCCGCGACAAAACCGGGGGCCGCCGGCGCCAATGTTTCCAGAGCCTCTTCACGCATTCCTTCACTCAGAATTTCAATGGCCTCACCAAGAAATTCATGCGTATTTCTGCCGACTATTCCTTCCTTGAGACGTCTGACGTGCTCATATTCGTGGGCAATCGTGTGAACAATGCCGGGAAAAGGTTGGGCCAATCCGCTTGGGCCAAGCCGCACACGAACGGGCTCGTCGGGTCGAAAATCCGTATCGGCGTTAGTCCCAACCGCGGGATCAAAAAACACGTCGAGCAAGTTACCGTCATCCCGGAAATTATAGAAATCCACGATCATGCGGATCGCCGAATCCTGGTTGTTCGCGGCAATGAGCTGGGTCACCATTGCCGGTAGAGTCTCGACATCTCCTGCTTTGCCATCGATGGCCAGGACGTTGACATTCTGGAATTCAGCGATGCGTTCCACCGTATCGCTGCCAAAAACACCATCGGGCCTCGCTCCTACTAACGCTTGAATGGCCAGCACAGAGCGCCGATCGCCGAATCGTCCCTGGTTGAATTGAACGGCCTCTAACTCCCTGGCATTCGTCAAATGGGCGGGACGCGGACCTACCGCCGCGGGCGCGGGAGCAGGCGATGCCAGTTGCGCATTGATAGCATTTCGCAGAACCGGAGCCGAGGCAAATGCATGGCGGACCGATACGGATTACCCTCAGGTTGCCCGGTTGCAAAGTAGTGGCGCCGGCCACGGCCAGAGCCGGATCGAAGTGGACCGTGAGTGTGTCTCTGGTGATATTCAGGTTGTAAAAATCGACAACCAGTTGAATGGCGTGCTCGTGCAGACCTGCCGCAGCACGATTCGGCACCATCGCGTTTAGAGTATTCTCTCCCACTTGCCCATCGATACCCAGGCCATTTGCGTTCTGAAAACCAGCGACGGCTTCGGCCGACAACCGCCCAAACTGCCCGTCGACCGCTGCTCCGGTAATAATCTGAAAGATTCTGATTGAACGCTCATCGTAGCGCGCGTTGTTGAAATCAATCGCTGCGGTTTCCTGGGCCGGAGTGAGGAACCCTTGGCGTGAGACCTGGCGCGTATTGGTTTGGTGGATTGTGTTGGGCAAATTATTGGCGAGTTTATTCCGCCTGGCTTTTCCTTGCTGCACCACATGCGTCAACTCATGGGCGAGCAACCTCTTGCCTTCCGTCGTTCCCGGCGCGTATTCGCCGGAACCGAAAACAATATCTTCCCCCGTCGTATAAGCTCTCGCATTGATCGCTTGAGCCGATTCCGCCGCCTGCGCGCCTTCGTGCACTCGCACTTCGCTGAAATCCTGCCCAAACCGCGGCTCGAAGTACGCGCGCACGTCCTCCGGCAACGGTTTGCCACGATCCGGCAGGACCTCGATTTGTGAATCGATTGCGGAAGAAACCGCCGGCGCTGCGCCCGGCTGTTCTTTCGCGTGAATGATTTGCTCTTCTTCCTCAGTGCCTTGACGCTGTCCCTCCGGCCTGATCTGGCGTTGTAATTCATCTCTCTGTTCTGGGGTGACGCGCTGGATCCGATCGCCGGTTATTCGCTCGAGGCCGCTCGTCTCCTGTTCCGGTGAGCGCAGCACGTGATCGGCTACGCGATCTGCCTCGCGCTCGTACTGGTCTCCCGGTTGACTGATCTTGAGCCTGGCCTGAACAAGCCGATTCACGGCCCGGTTGCCTATGGTGTGCCGCAAGTACAAGATGCTTTCCGGGGTCAACGAAATACGCACCGAGCGAAGTCGCCTCTCTTCCGGAAAAACGAGGCGGGCTTTGGGATAGGTGTGTTCCGGGCTTTTCGAGGCCAGCAGGTTTCTTGCTCGACCTCTTCGGCGCTGGGTTGTGTCTCACTCGGGTCCGCAGGTGGTGATATCCCATTTTCTATATCCCGTTTACCAAAAGGAATAATTCGCCGTCAAGCCTTGGCGTTGCTTCGTGTCTTGGTGGTATTTGTTCCGCGCTAACCACGAAGACACGAAGACGCCAGCCGTAGGGTCACACCTGCAACACGGTATAGTTGCCGCTACCTGTATTGACGTGTCCCCCTCCTGCGGGGCACTTCCCCGTCGTAGGATTGCCGGCAAACCACAGCCCCTGACACTTGTTGCACCACCGCCAGTTACTTTGTCCCGGAGCGGGCGGTGAGTTATGGGCCAGGGTATAGTTTCCGCTGCCTGTCTTGACGTGCGACCCACCTGCGGGACACGTCCCGGCCGTGGGATTGCCGCCAAACCACATCCCTTGACATTTATTGCACCACCGCCAGTCATTTTGACCGGGAGCAGCCGGTGAATTGTGCGCCGGGCTGTAGTTTCCACTGCCGGTCTTGACATGCGCCCCGCCGGCCGGACACTTCCCCGACGTGGGATTGCCGCCAAACCACATCCCTTGGCATTTGTTACACCACCTCCAATTGGACTGTCTGTTGACGACACCATAGATGGATTGAATGCCGGAGACATCATCCGTCTCCAGTTTTCGATGGGCGCCACCATAAAACGCGAACATCAGAGCGCCGGTCACATTGGAATGAGCCAGACCCAATGCATGCCCGATCTCATGAGCGGCAACCGTCACCAGATCAATACCGGTGGGCGGGGTGTTTATGGTCCAGGTTTCGGCTTCATCGAAATGGAGGTCACCGGCCAGGGCCCCATTGTTGGGCGGCGGATAAAAGGCATGCGCCAGGACGCCGCTCACACCGTCAAACGGGCTTCCATCTCCGTGGTTGCCTGCAACAAAGCGGATCACGATGTCGGCGCTGCTACTCACCTCGGCGAAGGTCAGGGGCGTAACGATTGCCCACAAACTGAAAGCCTGGGAGAGTGCAGTCCGTACCTGCGCCTGTGTCAGTTCCGGTGTGAAGTTGCTGTAGGAAAAGGTCAGCGCCGTTTTATTCCACTTTCGACCTTCAGCCACGAACCTGGCGGTATCGGGAAAGCCGCAGCGGGGCCGCGACATGAGCTCGAGCGTAGCCTTGTCCATTTTACCTGTTACTTTCAGGCCATTGAATTTCTGAAACCGGCTCAAGGCTTGCTGGGTGTTCTCGTCGAAGTTCCCGTCCAGTTCTGGCGGCGCTGATACCCTGGCTTTCTCCGATCCAAAGGCCTCGGTAAGAGGAGATTCCGTATAGCCGAATTTAGTCAGGTATTCCTGCAAACGCTTGACGTCATCTCCCTTGTCTCCTCGCTTCAAGCTTGACGTTTGTGGGACGAAGCTCTTGTTAGCCGTGAGCTGCTTGAGTTGAGACATCTTTGTCTTCTTCTTTGCCATCTATTTGCTCCTTGAAGGTTGAATTGAAACTCGAGATTCCCGATGGGAAACATTCATCTTGATGCTTTTCGCGATGAACCAAACCTTGCGGCGACAGAGTGCTTGCATCAAGTCCTGTTAAACCGACAGAGGCAGTTGACTGTCGACGACCGTTAGCGTGGCCGTCGATTGGCCGAAGACGAAACTGACCTGCTATGTAGTGAACGGCCTGCGCGAATCGTTTCATCACCTCAGGATCCCGATGTCACCACAGCAGCCGTCGATGGCGCAGGTCAAGGCGCAAGCTTGCTCTGAACCTTACACGCATCTCCATGGGCCCTGGCGATTTCGCCCCGGAGGGGCGACGGAAATTAGCCCTGGGCAAGCGAAGCGCAGCCCGGGGTTTGCGGGATTATAGTCCACGCGCCCTGAAAGGGCGCAGGAGCATTAGGGGGGAGATTCCAGCGCCCCTCCGGGGCGCGTCTCTTTGCTGATGTAAACCGGGGGCCAGCGAAGCGCTGCCCCCGGCTAATCTCTTTCGCCCTTTCAGGGCGCGAGGTAGCGTAACCATTCGTCCTGGGCCAAATACAAGATGCGTGTAAGGTTCAGTGCTTGCGAGAAGCATGCCGTTCACGTTGAATCGCAAGAACGAACAATTAAGTTGATTTTTGCGTTCGCTATGTGATATCCCCGGCCCAATCCGAAGGAGGTCCCTCAATGGTAAAGCTCATGGTAGCGCTGTGTGCTGCTTCGGTGGCAGCGTTTGCCCAGATTGGTACTTCCACGATTACGGGACGTGTCACGGACGCTTCCGGCGCCGTGATTCCCGGCGTGAGCGTCAGCATCGTTCAGAAGAGCACTAACTTCAAGAACCTTGTCGAGACCAACAGCGAGGGCATCTATCGCGTGCCGTCGCTGCAGCCAGGGGAATATACCGTCACATTCGAAATGTCCGGGTTCATGAAGATCGTGCGCGATGGCGTGGAGCTGCGCACCGGCGACACTCTGGCCCTTGACGCCTCCTTGCAGGTCGGCCAGGTTACCGAAGCGATTGAAGTGCAGGGTGCAGCGGCCTTGCTGGAGACAGAGACGTCGGCCACCCGCACCGTGGTAAGCGGCAGCGTGCTCTACGAAATGCCGCTGTACCAGCGCTACATCAACTCGACCCTCAACCTGGTCCCGGGAATGTCGAGCGGTGGTTTCGCCTATGGCGGCGACCTTGGCGCTTATCACCTTGCCGGGCAGCGCAGCGGCGCTATCGGCATCTTTGAAGATGGCGTCGTCGGCAGTGACCCTCTGGGCGGAACCGCTACGATCAAGCCGTTGCAGAACTCGATCGCGGAGGTCAACGTCATCACCACGGTCCCATCGGCCGAGTATGGCCATTCGGCCGGGGGCGTGATCAGCGCGGTCAAGAAGAGCGGAACCAATGAGCTCCACGGCATGGCCTCCTGGTATGGCCGCACACGGAATATGCAACACCGGAGGTACTTTGACCGTGCCCGCACGTCGGATCCTTCCCCGGGCCGCCCCGACGGCGTGCCTGTGTTCTTCATGATGCCCGACGCGAACGTCGGCGGGCCGGTCTACATTCCCGGTCTGTACGACGGGCGCAACAAAACTTTCTTCTTCTTCGGCTACCAGCGGCTTCACGAGAAGAAGGTGGCGCAGATATTCACCTCGACGCCGACTCCCGAGATGCGCCAGGGCATCTTCACGTTTCCGGGGGCAAATCCGATCTATGATCCGGCTACTACTCGCCGAAATGCCGACGGAACCTGGGCGCGCGATCCTTTCCCCGGAAACACCATCCCTCTCACCCGCTTCGATCCCGTGGCGCGCAAGGTGCTTGAATACGATCCCTGGGTCCTGCCCAATCAGGCCGGCACCTTCACCAGCACGGGTCCCAACAATAACCTCCTGGCCGATGAGTTTGCGCGCGTCTTCTTCAACGACTACAACCTGCGCATCGATCATCAATTCTCGACGACGTTCAAGCTGTACGGCAGCTATACGCAAAACGACGGGAGCGGATATGGCCGCCCCATCCTGATTCGAGAGGATCGCCTGGAGTTTGACGCCGTGCAGGGGAACTACAATCCGAGCAGGGTGCTCAACTCTTCTCTCGGCTATACCTGGGTGGCAACGCCGAGGGTCGTCAACGATTCGCGCGTCGGATACTTCCGCCGCAAGGGCACCGACCGGCAGGTTCCGTCGTACGGCGAGGACTGGGCCGGCAAGCTGGGGATTCCGAACGTGAGTCCGGAGCTGATGCCCTCCTTCGGCATCTACAACATTACCGGCGCGAATCCCGAGAGGGCCGTGAACGAGACCTTGTCATTCCGCAACGACACCACCTGGATTCGGGGCTCTCACGCGTACAAGTTCGGCTATGAGATCCTGCGCTACCGGTTGAACTCGGCAATCTTCGCCCGGTTCGCCAGCTTCGCCTTCGACGGCGTTACCGCGGGTCTTCAACCTAACGGCGCGAACCTGCCGAACACCGGCATCACGTTTGCCGGCTTCCTGACCGGCTACGTGAGGCAGGGTTCTTTCAATTCGGAGCTGACGAGCTGGCTGCCCCGGTCGGACATCCACAGCTTTTATATCCAGGATGACTGGAGGATTACGCGCCGGCTGACCGCCAACCTGGGACTCCGTTATTCGAACGAGAGTCCCTTCGGTAGCAAGTATGGCAAGATGACCAATTTCGATCCGACCGCGGTCGACGATCTCACCGGCAAGCTGGGCGCCTTCATCCATCCCACGGAAGGCCTCTCGGCGCGCGACAGTAACAACTTCAACCCTCGCCTCGGCCTCTCCTGGCACGCCTTCGAAAAATGGGTGTTCCGCGGCGGAATCGGGATGTACACGATCGATGTCAGGTTCCCGCAGAGCCGCGGCCAGTTCGAGGAATACGTCGCCACCGCCAACCAGCAGGCGGCGCCGGGCGATCCGACTCCGATCTACCAGATCAGCCGCGGGCCCGATCCGGTGCAGTTCACCGTCCGGCCTGACGGGACGTCGCCTTTCGTCGGAACGAACTACGGATCTCGCAGCGCCGAGTGGTTGGATCCGAACATGCGCAATCCTTACGTCCTGAACTTCAACGGCAGCGTGCAGTACGAGTTCAAGCCCGACTACCTGCTCGAACTGAGCTACCAGGGCTCGTCCGGAGTCGGGCTGGTCGAGCGCTGGCAGTACAACACGTTTCCGATCGACTACTTCGCGGGGAACCCGGCGCAGCAGACGGCTGTGTTCGCGGCCCCCCAGAATTACCGGCCCTACACGCATTTCGGTGATATTCGCTTCCGGTCGAACTTCGGCCACAGCACGTTTCACTCGGGAACCGTGAAACTGGAGAAGCGCCTGTCAAAGGGGCTGTATTTCTCGACCTTTTACACTTACTCGAAAGCGATCGACTCTCAGGACGGCGATAACGATGGCAACGGCGTGGCTCCGATCCAGAACCGCAGCCTGGAAAAGGCGCGTTCCGGTTTCGATCGCACGCACCGCTTCATCGGCCTGTTCAACTACGAATTGCCGTTCGGCCCGGGCAAACGGTGGGCCACGACCGGCTGGCAGAAATGGGTGATTGGCGGGCTCGAGCTTTCCTGGATCCAGACGCTCGAGAGCGGCAATCCCGTTAATTTCGGTTTTGCCGGGAGCCCGTTTAATTACTGGCCCGGCTTCGCCGGCAGCCAGCGCCCGGATGTCGTGAACCGGCCCGGCGTCCGCGATGACTGGTACGAGATCGGAGAAGACCGGTTCACTACGGGCAACACGAATTCCGTGTTCGGGGGCGGTAACAACGGCCTGGCCAATTTCACCTACCCGGGTGGCTGCGGAACCTCGACAACGATTCCGCCCGGATTCGATCGGACCCGATGCGACTTCCGCATTGGCAATGCGGGGCGAAACATCGCCACCGGGCTGCCGCTGCGCTGGTCGCAGGTTTCGGTCCAGAAGAATTTTCATCTTGGGGAGCGCTACAACATACAAATTCGTTGGGACATGCAGAACGCCTTCAAGACGTATAATTTCAACACGCCGAACACGACGGTAGATTTCCGCAACCCGGCGCAGTTCGGCAAGGTGTCGAGCGATCCCACTACGGCTTCGCTTGGCGGCCAACCGCTCATGAACCTGACCGTGATGATTCAGTTCTGAGCATTGGTTCACGGGCCGCCTTCCCGGGCCTTGACCCAGGGCGAGAAGGGGGTCGGAGCTTCCGGCCCCTTTGTTTCGGGCTAAAGCAAAACAGGAGGATCGAGCATGGAGTCTGGATTTTCGCGAAGACAGCTGATGCAGGCAATGGGCGCCGCGGTTCTTTCGCCCGCCGCCCTGGCGGCGGCATCGGTCTCGTGGCCGCCCGCCCAGGGTCCCAACACGCCCAAGATCTGCCTGGGAAGCGGGCAGAATACCGATGAGGCCGGAATGCGCCGGTTGAAGCAGATCGGAGTGGATTATGTGCTGATGGGAGGGCCCAGGATTCCCTGGGCGGAAGCCGACCTGCGGGCGCTGATGGAGCGATTCAAGGCCGGGGGCATTACCATCTGCAACCTGATGATCTCCGGTTTCAACGACGTTATCTGGGGGAAGCCGGGTGGTGACGCACAGATCGAGGATGTGATCAAATCGATCCGCGCTGCCGGCAAAGCCGGCTTGCCGGTCATCGAATATAACTTCTATGCCAACCGCCTCATGGAGGGCTACAAAGAGGAAATCGGCCGGGCCGGCGCCGGCTATACAGCCTATGACTATGAGCTGTCGAAAAACCTGCCCCCGCGCGAGAACGTCGGGACCCACACCCGGGCTGAGCAGCTGAAGCGAGCGGAGCACTTCCTGAAGGCCATTGTGCCGGAGGCCGAGAAGGCCGGCGTCCGTCTCGCTCTCCATCCCAACGATCCGCCGGTGCCACTCAGCCGCGGGTCGGAGCAGATCATGGCCAGCGTCGATCAGTGGAAGCGATATCTGAATCTGGTCAAGAGTCCCCACAATGGCATGACGTTTGACTGTGGGGTGACGCGGGAAATGGGCGAGGATCCAGTGGCGGTGTGCCGGTATCTCGGCGAGAGAGATTGCATCAATCATGTGCATTTTCGCAATGTCGTGGTCCGGAAGCCGTATGTGGATTACACCGAGGTGTTCGTCGACGAGGGCCAGGTCGACATGTTTGCGGTGATGAGGGAGCTGGTGAAGCAGAAGTACCCGCGGGCAATCTACCCCGAGCACCCGCGCGCCATCGACGTCGACCGCGAGCGGGGCCAGATTCGGAACCAGTATCCGGGCGGTGGCGGATTCGCGGCAGAGATCTATAACGTGGCCTACACCAAGGCCATGCTGCAGGCCGCCCTGTCAATTTGAGAGGTGAAACAAAAACCAACCGCTAAGACAGAAGACTGAAGAAACGCCAGCTTATCCTTATACGCGAACAGAATTCTCGCAAAGCTCCTCATATCGGGCTAGAATTCCATTCCTGAGACAAACCATGGTGCGCGTGATCCTGAATTTGATCTGTCTTGGGCTGGCAAGCCTCGGCGCCGGCGGGGCGGATCTGCTGACCGACTTCCGGCCTTCCACGGTAAGCAGCGAGTACGGCGCGGTAAGCGAGATCAAGTTCTCCACACCGGTGATCGAGCTTGAATCCGGCGTTTTGGCCCATCATCTTCCGCAGGCGATGAGGAACTTCCGCATCGCCGAGCCGGTCTGGATCATCGGCTACAGAACCGAGATCCTCGACTCGCAGGGCAAGCCGCCGCGCGAAAACTATCTGTGCCACACGTTCTTTGGCGATCAAAGAGTCACGCAGCATCAAGACCAGGAGTTGAAGGGCATCTACTCGGATTCCTTCACACCCGAGGTGCGGCTGCCGGACGGCTTCGGAATTCGGTTGACGCCGGACGAAAGCCTGAACTGGATGCCGATGTTCAACAATCGCGACCAGCATCCGACGAGAGTAGCCATGAAAACGGTCCTTCTCCTGATCCGGGACAAGGATGTGAAAAAGCCGCTGACTCCGCTTTATTCGACGCTGCGCAGCGTTGCGGTGCCGCATCTATTCTTTGTGCCGCCGGGCCGGCACGAGAAAAGCACCGCCTTTGAATTGCCATTCGACGGCCAGATTCATTTTCTCGGCACCCACATCCATCCGCACGGCGTCTCGATTGAGCTTTTCAACGTTTCCCGCCGGGAACAGGTCTGGAAAGGAAGCCGCAGGCTGGACAACCAGGGCCGGATGGTAGGGATGGAAGTCTACTCCAGCGGCGAGGGGTATCCGATTCGCGCCGGAGAAACCTACCGTGTCACGGCTGTTTACGATAATCCGACACGCGCTCCGATTGACGCGATGGCCGGACTGTTCATGCTGTACTCCCGCCGCTAAGATTCTGGCTCGCCTGTCCTTTTCTCTTGATTTCAGCGCTCCGCAGGACTAGCTTCGCTGTACCAAATTAAGGGAGGGCTGGTACTATGCGCATGTTCTCTTGCCTGTTGTGGGCTTTCTTCCTGCCGGCAGTCATCTTCGGTCAGGTACGCGACACGGCCTCGCTGTTCGGAACCGTCACCGACGCCCAGGCGGCGGTGGTCCCGGGCGCAAGCGTCACGATCGTCAACACCGCCACAGGCCTGACCCGCACCGCGATCGCGGATACCAGCGGCGGATACGTGTTCACGCTGCTGCCGGTCGGCTCCTATAACCTGACGGTCGAGCAGCCGGGCTTCCGCAAGTACGAGCGCCGCAACATCCTGCTTCAGGCCAACGAGAACATTCGCGTGGACGTCAAGCTCGAGGTCGGCAACGTTCAGGAGACCGTTACCGTGGAGGCGGCCGCTACACAGGTCGATACCCGCTCGGCCACCCTGAACCACACCGTCGACTCCAAGCGCATCGTCGAGTTGCCGCTGAACGGCCGCAATCCGGCCGACCTGGTCTTCTGGCGCCCGGGGTGGCCTCCGGAGCGGCCAACAACAGCGGCGACGTGGGCGGCAGCGCCTGGCGTCCGAAGGGCCAGAAGGAAATCACCGTCAACGGATCGCGCAACAACAACCTGCGCTACACGCTGGACGGCGGGACCAACATGGACGACCTGGTCAACGACAACATGGACTTCCCGTTCCCCAACGCCGTTCAGGAGTTCAGCGCGCAGACCAGCAACATGGGCGTCGAGCAGGGCGGCCTTTCCGGCGGCGCTCTGAACGTCGTGACCAAGTCCGGCACCAACCAGTTCCATGGCGACGCGTTCTGGTTCGTTCGCAACACTGAGCTGAACGCCACCAACTTCTTCTCTCGCGAGCAGGACCTGCTCAAGCGCAACCAGTTCGGCTTCACGCTGGGCGGGCCGTTCATCAAGAACAAGCTCTTCGCTTTCGGCGGCTACCAGAAGCTGATGATCCGCCAGGCGGCCGGCAATAACCGCGACCTGACATTGACGGCCGCCGAACGGCGCGGGGACTTCTCGGGCTTCAACGGCCCGCTGTACGACCCCCTCAATCCCGGCCAGCGCTTCGCGAACAACCTGATCCCGTCCAGCCGCTTTTCGCCGGCGGCGGTCAAGCTGCTTTCGCTCTCGCCGCTTCCCGACGCGGAGGGCTTTGTCCGCTATACCATTTCGCAACCGGAAGATGGGATTCAAGGCATCGGCAAGATCGACTATGTCCTCAATGACAAGAACACTTTCGTTTTCCGGGTCTTCGACAGCGACGGAGAAACACCCTTCCACTCGCCGCCGGACAATATCCACGCGGCGCGGTATGGGGGCTTCAGGAAGCGCTCAGCGGCACCCTCGGCCACACGTTTGTCATGAACCCGACCACGGTGGTCCACACGCAGTTCACCGGCGCCCACCAGCTCGCCAACATCGCACCGACTTTCCGCTGACCACGGCCGACCTGGGCGTCAATCTAACGCCGAATGGGAACCACATCGACATCAACATGGCTGGCAGCGGTGTATGCTTCAACCGGCCCCTGCACCAGATCCGCTTCGGCCGCGGCAGCATCGAACTGGTGCACGACTGGACCATGTCCAAGGGGAGCCACAGCCTGGTGTGGGGCTTGAGCGTCGTTCGCAAGCGCTTCAACAACAACACGCTGTTTCACAGCTCCGGTCTGTTCGAGTTCGACGGCCATGTCACCGGGTTCGGCGACCAGAGCGGCTTCGACCGCGCCGATTTCATGCTCGGCGGCTTTTCGTTCTTCACGCAGAACAGCGGCGAGATCGAGCAGCGGCGCGGCACGCAGACCGGCTGGTACTTCGGCGATACCTGGCGAGTGCGCCCCGGTCTTACGCTGAACTTCGGCATCCGGTACGAGCCTTACCAGCTCTTCGAGGATCTGCTCGACCGCAACCAGACCTTCGACCTGGCCGCGAACAACGCCGGCCTCCGCTCGCAAGATCTACAAGAATGCTCTGCCCGGCCTGTTCTACCATGGCGACGACAAGCCCGCGGGTTATGGATCGGCGGCGAGTTCGGCAGCGTGGTGACCGATCCCGACTACAACAACCTGGCGCCCCGCTTCGGCTTCGCCTGGGATCCGTTCGGGGACGGCAAGACCAGCATCCGCGGCGGCTACGCGATCTTCTACGACGCGCCGTCGCTCAATGCGCAGAACGACGCGAACAACGTCACGCCGTTCAGCTACAGCGTGGAGTACACCGACGGCTCGTTCGACAATCCGTTTCTCGGGCGCGAGGCTCTGGACATCTTTCCGGCCAGCGCCGCCAACCACGACGTGCCGTTCCCGACGCCGCTCTTCACGATCGTGCTCGACAAGAAGTTCATCACTCCCTACACGCAGAACTGGAGTCTGACGGTGGAGCGGGAATTCGGCCGCGGCTTCCTGGGGCGTGTGGGTTACGTCGGGCACCAAAGGCACGCATTTGAAGAGCGAGTACGACCAGAACGCGCCCATTTACAATCCGTCGCTAACCCTCACCCAGAACCGCGCGACATCGACGGACGCCGGCCCGTCAAGGACTTCCAGACGATCTCGCGCTGGATGCACGGGCTGAACTCGACCTATCACGCGCTACAGGTGTCGGTGGACAAGCGCTACAGCCAGGGATTCACCGTCAGCGCGACCTACACGTGGTCGAAGAACCTGGACTACGTTTCGCGCAACGGGTTTGGCGGCAGCCGCGGCATCAACAATCCGTTCAATTTCTTCTTCTCGCGCGGCAACTCGGACCTGGCCCGGACGCATCGGTTCGTCAATTCGTTCGTGTGGGACCTGCCCAAATTGGAACAACCCGTTGCAAACGCGATCTTGGGCAACTGGCGGCTTAGCGGCATCATCACGCTGCAGTCCGGGCGGCCGTTCAACGTCGGCGCTTCGAACAACCCGATGGCCGGGGCCGGTTCGGCGCGCGCGGACCTGGTCGGCGACGGATATCCGGTGCTCGATCCCGGCCGGCCCAAAGGCGAGAGGCTGGCAGCGTACTTCGACACGGCGCGCTTCGCGAATCCGGCCCCGAACACCTACGGGACGCTGGGGCGGAACATTCTGTTTGGTCCGGGTTTCGCCAACGTGGATCTGTCGATGTCGAAAGGCTGGGGGCTTCCGTTCCTGGGCGATCAGGGACTCTTTGAATACCGGTTTGAGGCGTTCAACGTTTTCAACGCCACCCACATGGCCAATCCGGTTACCGGTCTGACCAACCCGAACTTCGGGAAAATCATCAGTACCGACGGCGATCCGCGAATCCTGCAGATGGCGCTCAAGGTCGCCTGGTGACGGGACAGGCAGCAATGCCTGTCCCGTTCCCACCGTGAAGATAGAATCTCGCCGGCATTTTCTTGATCGCGGTGTTCTCGTCTGCACGGGATTCCTGGCTGCTCCCCGCGCCTGGAATCAGGAGCGTAAGCCCGAGATCAGCATTTTTGATCTCTCCCTGCTGGACGACTGGCTGACTCCGAACGCCCTGTTTTTCGTTCGAGACCATTTCCCCGCCCCAACGACTTCTTCGGACAAGCACAAGCTGTCAGTGGGTGGAGCCGTGGGCTCTCCTTTTGAGATCCCCTACGCCGACCTTCTTCGGGAGCCGCGAAAAACAGTCGCAGTGACTTTGGAGTGCGCGGAAAACCCGCCCGGCGGGGGCCTGGTGGGCCACGCCGAATGGGGCGGGATCGGCGTTCGCCGGGCTCCTCGCGAAAGCTCAACCACAACCCGAGGCCGGTTACGTCCGACTGCGCGGAGCCGACGGCTACTCCCGCACCATTCCCATTACCAAAGCTATGCGCCCGGACACGCTCCTCGCCCTGACCATGAACGGCGAGAGGCTGCCGGCCGCCCACGGATTTCCCATCCGGGCCGTGGTTCCGGGATGGTACGGCATGGATTCGGTCAAGTGGCTTGAGACGATCGAGGTAATCCGTGAAGAAGACGCGGGGGGAAAAGAATACCGGCGAGTCCGATCGATAGTAGGTGGGGTCCAGGATGCCGGACCGGTCAGCGCGATAGAGGTGAAGTCCGTCTTTTCGAGACCGGCTGACGAGGCGATCCTGATGGGACGGCGGTTTACGGTACGCGGCGCGGCGTGGGCAGGGGAAAGACCGGTAAAGGCCGTTGAGGTAAGCACCGACGGCGGATACTCCTGGCAGGCCGCCAGGTTCTCACCGGGACAGCCTCCTCCGCAGCCCTGCGCGTGGGTGCACTGGGAATATGACTGGAAGATTCCCGTTCCGGGCGCCTATGAGCTGGTCTGTCGGGCTACCGACGAGAGCGGCCGGGTCCAGCCAGCAAAGCGTCCGGCGGACCGAGTGGACGATTACGAGCAAA
>CAWHCF010000004.1:0-170879 GCA_963827655.1 uncultured Acidobacteriota bacterium | reverse complement strand
TCGAGATAACCACCCGCCAGCGGGAAGAGCTGGTCGATATCACGCGTGAAGTTCGAGAGGCCGTAAGCCAGTCCGGTATCCAGAATGGGCTCGTTGCCCTGTACGCCCAGGGTGCAACGGCCGCGATCATGATTCAGGAAAACTGGGACGAAAGCGTCCAGACCGACGTCGTCCAGTTTCTGCGGAAGCTCATTCCGCCTGGGGTCTGGCTTCACGACCGGCAGGACGATAACGGAGACGCGCACATCAAAGCGGGGCTCGTGGGGCCGTCGGAAACGATTCCCTTGATCGGCGGAAAGCTGGGGCTCTCGCGGTGGCAGAACGTGTTCTTTTGCGAGTTCGACGGACCGCGAGACAAGCGCGCGGTCGTATGCACGATCCTCCCGGATCCGTCGCCCTGAAGACCATGTTCTCTTAGCGTTTCTTCGAGTCTTAGAGGTTGGTTTGTTCCCCCGTCCAAGATACTCAGCGTGAATACTCGGAGAGACTCCCTCTTTCGCTTCAGCCGCCGGCAAGTTCATTCAGTTGCCGCACTCCTTCTCTACTCGGTCCTTTCGGTCATCCTGACCTATCCCGTCATTCGCGATCCCTGGCATGCGGTTCCGGGTGATCTGGAGATCCTCTGCTGAACCTCTGGATCCTCGCGTGGAACTTCCACAAGGGGCTCGGATTTGCCGCTCACGATTTCTGGCAGGCGAATGTTTTCTACCCGGCTCCCGATGTCCTTGCCTATTCCGAACATCTCTTTGCCAGTGCACTCCTCGGATTACCGGTCTACCTGTTTTCAGGCAGCCTGATCCTGACTTACAACCTTCTCTTCCTCTCCTCCTTTGCCCTGTCAGGTTGGGGAATGTATCTCCTGGTGAGAGAACTCACCGAAAGAGAGGCGCCCGCGCTTGTGTGTGGGGCCATCTTTGCCTTTTGCCCGTTTCGTTTCGCCCACCTGTGGCAAATTCAGCTCCTGACCTCCCAGTGGATACCATTCGTCTTTCTTTTCCTGAACCGCTTCTTGAAGCAGCGCTCCTATCGCAATCTTTTCGCATTCACATTTTTTTCCCTGTTACAAACTTTGTCATGCGGTTATTACGCGCTGTTTACCAGTCTCTTCGTCGGGCTGTTCATCGCCTACCATCTTTACACTCAGCGCGAACTCCTCCGCTGGGACCTTTGCCGTAAGCTCCTGATCTCTGTCTTTGCCATCCTGCTCTGCGCAGGTCCCTTTCTTTATCCCTACCTTCGGGTCAAGCGGCTCTACGGGCTTTCCCGAAGTGTTGGAGAAACGATTCAGTTCTCAGCGGACTTGACCAGCTACATCTGTGCCCCGCCGGCTAACCGGATATGGGGCCCCATCACGCAGCAGTTCCGCAAGGTTGAAGGGGAGCTGCATCCCGGGTTAAGCCTTATCGTCCTGGCCGCCGTGGGGGCGGTACTTTCATTCAAGCGTGGCCGTGCTGCGCCGTCGCAAAGACGCATGGCTGGATTCGCCCTGCTCACCGCGATTTCGGCCCTGGTGTTGTCACTGGGGCCCAAGATTCAGCTGTTGGGAAGCTTCTGGCTTCCGGGGCCGTATTTCCTTGTCTACATGCTCGTGCCCGGGTTCGATGGCCTCCGGGCTCCAGCCAGAATCTCGCTGTTCTTTATATTCGGGGCGGCACTGCTTGCCGGTTACGGGATTCTGGCAATAATGCAACGGACCCGGAACCCGAAGACTGATTGCATCGATTCTCGGAATCCTGGTTCTCGTTGAATATTTCTCGGTGCCGATTCCAGTGGCGACGGTCCCGGGAAAAGGCCAACCGCCTCCGGTATACCAGTGGCTGGGCAAACAGACAGGGAACTTGCCCATCGCAGAGCTGCCGATACGAGACCTGGACGTTGAATACAACTATTTCTCCGTGTTTCATTGGAAAGATCTCGTCAATGGCTATAGTGGCTATTACCCGCCGTGGTTCAGGCCGATGCGCACACTCCTGGAAACCTTCCCGTCTTCGGCTGCCCTCGATTTTCTCGAGGAAATCGGCGTCCGTTTTGTGATTGTGCATACCGGCAAGCTCGACCAGGAAGCCAGCGAGAGCATCGCTTCGGCCTCGTCTCACTTCGCTGACCGCCTTCGAAAGATCGAGAGCTTCGGGCCGGACGAGGTTTATGAAGTCATTCGGGCGGAGAAGATCACCAGGGAAACCGCGGCGCTCCGCCTGGCTGATCGGATGGCTCAGCGCGGCCTCGACGGCGGCGCGCTCAAAGAGTTCTCACAGCAGATCAGTTCGCCTGCGCCTCCAAAGACTTTACGCGCAAACGAAACCGTCCGCATCCCGGTTTCGGTAAAGAACAGCGGCAAAGTACCCTGGCCGGCGTTCGGTTTTAAAGACATAAATCCGGTGCATTTCGCCTATCACTGGCTTGATGAGACGGGCAAAATGTATCAACGGGATGGCGAGCGCACGGGATTACCTCATGTTGTGGCTCCCGCCCAGGAAATATCGCTAAGGGCGATCGTTAAAGCTCCCGGTCAACCGGGACGGTTTATTTTGCGGCTAACCATGCTGCAAGAAGACGTGGCGTGGTTCGACGCGCGTGGAGGTAAACCCCTCGACATTGCGGTTGTCGTTACCGCCGATTAACAGTCTTCTTCGTGTCTTCGCGTCTCAGTGGTGGCTTTTGTTCTTACGCGCTACCGCGAAAGCCGGAAAGAGGCGGTGCGCAATATTATCCAGAGGTCCTTGGCTAATGACCAGGTCTCAATGTATTCGAGATCCGAGCGCAGTCTCTCTTCCACCGAAGTGTCTCCGCGCCAACCCCGTATTTGGGCGAGCCCCGTCAGACCTCCGCGGACCTCGAGCCTTCGTGCGAACTCCGGCATTTTAGCTTCGAAGATCCTGAGGAATTCCGGGCGCTCCGGCCGGGGCCCGACCAGGCTCATCTCCCCTTTGAGCACGTTCCACAGCTGCGGCAATTCGTCCACACCATACCGCCGCAGCCAGCCCCCGATCTGAGTACAGCGCGGATCGTCCTTCACGGCCCAGGTCGGTCCCTCGTCTCGTTCAGCATCCTCCCGCATGGTTCGGAGTTTGACCATGTCAAAGCTCTGCCCACCGAGTCCAACCCGAGACTGAAAAAAAAAGCCCGGACCGGGCGAGCCGAGACGTATCGCGAGAGCCGTCAAAAGAATCGGCAAGCCAAGTATGGCCAAGCCCAGGAGAGAGACCGATATATCGAGGCCGCGTTTTAGCAGTCCCGAGAGTCCTGACAACGAAGGATGAGGGTGTCGTGGCGGCTGTGCCGGACGAAGAGCAAAGACCGCTTTTCCCTTCGATGAATTCTGCGCCTTTTCGACAATCGCGCGCATCGACTGCCGGAACCTCTCGGCTGAAAATCGCTCCGCGTTCGCCCGCAGCTTTCCCGGGTTGAACCTGATTCGCTCCAGCCGCCGGACTGCCTCAACCAGGGCATCGGTCGTTTGTCGCCCGAATAGAACTCCTGTCACTTCGTCGATGACTGATTCGAGCGACCCGCCCGCGCCATAAGCCACGGCCGGTCGGCCACACGCCTGCGCTTCGAGCGAAGCCAGACCGAAGTCTTCCCGGCCGGGTATAACCAAAGCGTGGCATTGCCGATAAAGCGTACGGAGCTCGTCCTTCGGAACAAAACCACGGAACTCGATGTTAGGGCGTGCCCGCTTTCTGAGAAGCTGCAGATCAGGCCCGGAGCCCACCACGATCAACGAGCGTCCAAGCTCATTGAAAGCATCAACGGCCAGGTCCAGGCGTTTGTACGGTACCAGAGCCGACACGATCAAGTAAAAACCCGGGACCCCATTGGCGTCTTGAGCCGGCGTGAAGAAGTTTGTTTCCACCGGCGGGTAAATCAACTCTGCCGAACGTCCGTAGCAGCGGGAAATTCGATCCTGAACATGACGCGAATCGGCGATGAACTGATCGACCCGGGCTGCGGTAGCAACATCCCAGGCGCGCAACGGCGTTGTCATTGCTTTCAAAGCGGCTCTGCGGAGGCCGAGCGGGTCTGAATAATGAAAATACTCTTCCTGCATGTCCCAGATATAACGCATCGGCGTGAGGCAGTAGCAGATGTGAATACTCCCAGGCGGCTTGCGAATTCCTTTGGCGGCCGCATGGCTGTTGCTGAGGATGACGTCAAAGCCACGAAGGTCGAAACGGGAGACCGCCCATGGGTAGAGCGGCAACAAGTACCTGTAATGGCGGGCTGCGCCCGGCAAACGATCGAGAAAGGACGTCCGGATCGGCATCGCCTCGATCCGTGGCGTCACGGAGCCCCGGGCATGGAACAAGGTAAAAAGAGTGGCGTGCGGGAATAGCTCGCACAGCTCCTCCAGAACGCGTTCCCCTCCGCGCATTCCGGTGAGCCAGTCGTGTACAAGGGCTACTCTCACCTGGGAATCGTAGTCTCGAACGCTCGAAGGTGTCAATTCCACAGGCCCTTCTTTGTGTCGATTATTCGCTTTCCACTGACATAGTCGTGATTTCTTCCGAACCATTAGAGCAAAAACGCAATTCCATTGCCGCGACCGGACCGCGCGGGTAGACTCACAGCTCAAGGGTGGGAAGCCGCAAATGGAAACCCGCGACAATCAGAAGCGAGTGACGCCCGAGGTTCGGATCCGGGATGTGGTCATGATCTTTGCGGCAATAACCGTATTGCATATCAGCATCCTGCAGCGCTATCCGATCATCTATGGAGGGGACACCATCATCCGGCTGGTAAATTTCCCTAAAATCCTTATCGGCTACCAG
Source organism: uncultured Acidobacteriota bacterium (assembly GCA_963827655.1). Taxonomy (GTDB): domain Bacteria; phylum Acidobacteriota; class UBA6911; order UBA6911; family UBA6911; genus CAWHCF01. The sequence goes on along the minus strand of CAWHCF010000004.1, from coordinate 166,110 downwards.
CTCCCTCTTTTTCAGGTCCTGCTCCACTACACGATGCTCGCGTTCTACCATCCCCTGGCAGTATGGATCCTGATGGCGCTCGTGTCAGCGGCTGGAGCGTCAGGACTCTATGCTCTGACCCTGCAGCTCAGCGGTGACCGGCGCGCGGCCTGGCTTGCGGTTGTCCTCTACGCCACCCATCCTTTCATCGTCCTGTATTCCCGCGTCCCTTACCAGGAGCCTCTTCTCTGGGCGGGGCTGGTTTGGGGCTTCTACTACCTCTTCCGCCCTCCGTCGGCGCGGAATCTGGTTCTCTCGAGCGTCTGGATCGGAATAGCGTGTCTTACCAGGTATGAAGGATGGATTGGGGCCGCGGCGGCCGCGGCGTATCACATCTGGAGGACCCCGGAGATCGGGGGCAAACTTCGTCTCCGACATCTCGTTCAATCCGCGATGCTCTTCGGCTGGGCCCCGCTTTTGTGGCTGGCTTGGAACAGAGGCGTCAGTCCCGGCGGGACCTATGTGCTGGATTGGGGGTCGGAGTGGGCGCGGCTCTACCGTCCCTACTTCGTCGTGAAATCCGCTCTGTGGTGGACCGATTCCGCCGTGATCCTGATGTCTCTATTGGGACTTGCTTTGACCTGGGCCCATGCCCGAACGCCAAAACAAAACCAGTCTCACGCCACGCTCGCTTTCTTCACTATCCTGTTTCTGGGCGCGCTCATCTTCTCAGCGCACGGCATCAAGCCCGACCCACTGCGGTTTGTAACCGAGCGGGAAGCATATGTGCCGATTACCTTGCTGATCCTGTACGCAGGAGTAGGCGGGAGCCGATTGGCTGGAGAACTACCTCGAATGCTTGCCCGCGCCCCGCTCTTATCTAATGGACTGCTGCTTCTTGCGCTGCTTCTGATCGCGGCGCTAGGTCTCAACCGGGGGATTCACCGCGTCGCCGCAGCCAACGAAGATCCCGAGGTGAAAACAAGTTTCGAAGTGGCGCAGTTCCTGGCCAGGAAGCAAACGCCGGCGTTGATTCTGGCTCGACCGCTGCCCGAAGACCAATTGCTCTTTCACCTTGGTCGCGCCGAAAGAAGTGGCGGGGCCAGGGGAAAAGAGATGGCCATTCGGATGCTGCGGGAGACTGAGACCACGCCTTTCGATTACCAGCGCGTCCTTGCGTTTTCGTGGATGGGGCGGGAAAAGATTCTGAGCGCAGATCGGCTCAAAGATCTCGAGGCATCATTCTGCGAAAAATTTGTACGGGATCGGCAAATCGAGTACCTTGTAATTTTTGATGACTTTGTTCCGGCTCAGAATCATGAACGGCTGCTGTCGTCGTATGCGGAACGCCGTCATCCCGAGATTGAAATCCGAAACGGGAATAAAGGCGCCCGGATTTACCGATTGAGCACTGAGCATTGACATGTAAGATAATGTCCTTCTCTCCTGCCTCTCCCGCAAGCTCGGTTGTATACTTGGTGTATCACCACCAAGCCATAGCGAATCGCGAAGATACCTCAATATGACTGAAAAGCTTGCCGATGCGTGGGATCCTTTGGGTCGGAGCTGCCCGGCCCCGTTGGTCGAGCACTTCACGCCGTTGGGTGCTCACCTGCGGCTCGAAACCAACAGCCCGGAGATCGCCCAGGCGTGCCGGGCCAGCTTCGGGCGTTATGGCTCTCCATCTTCACCGGATTCCAGAGACGCTCAAATCGTAATCCGACTCCTGGTGGACAATGCTTTCAATGAAGTTCCTCCCTGGCCCGACCCGGTTTTCCGAGGCCAGGGAGATATTTTCTATGTCTCGGTCGGGCGCCAGAACACTGCCATCGCTGATCTTGAAAAAGGGCATGCGGCAGGATTCCTGACTCCAGCGATGGCTCGTGACGCTGCCTTTCTCCGCAACACCTTCCTGGAATGCCTGACCTTCACCTTGCTGACTCAAGGCAAGGCAAGTACCCACACCTACATTCATGGCTCCGCGGTGGCGCTCGGAGATCGTGGACTCATTTTCTGCGGACCAAGCCAAGCCGGAAAGAGCACCCTGGCTTTCGCCTGCGCTCGCCGCGGATTCCGGGTGGTCACCGACGACGTGGTTTATCTTCGCGAACAGGACGAGGAACTCAATGTCTGGGGTAAGCCCTGGCATCTCCGCTTTCTGCCCGACTACACCCGATTCTTTCCGGAGTTAAGCCAGAATACGGCGGAGCTGCGATTCGATGGCAAAGACTGCTTCGAGATCGATGTTGACGCGTTTCTGCCAGGTCAGACGCTAACCCGGTGTAAGCCCGAAGCAATTTTTTTTCTCGAGCGTTGCGCAACTCAGCCGCGATACGAAGCCATTGATCCCCATGAAGCCCTCCAACTTCTTTCGCGCGACCTCGTGTATGACAGGCCCGAAGTCATGGAGCGGCATCGCCGTTTTTGGCTGAGGTTGATTCAAAAAGGATGCTATAGACTCCACTGCGGCGAAAATTTGGATGCCGTGGTTCAGCTATTAACACTCTTCCTGGAAAAACCGTCGGGGGTCAGCGACGCCCGATGAGGTCGGTTGCAAGTTCCGCCGCGGACAGGGTTATAGCCGAGGCGCTTCAGCCTGCCATTCCCTCCACCGTGAACGTCGAGCCGGAGGATTGGGAAAGGTTGTGGTCAACCGCCCGCAGTCATTGTTTGATCCCCTACCTGCACCAGCGCTGGTCTGAATCAGGGACCCTTGATCGACTACCTCCGGCGCTCGCCGAACGCTTCGCCCATGCGAGGTCGCTAAATACGGAGCGCAACCGGCGCCTCCTCGCCGATCTTCGCGATGTATGCGCGGCGTTGCAGGATCACCGGATACCCGCGATGGTCTTAAAGGGCCTTCCGCTGGCACACGAGTACTATGGTGACCTGGGATTGCGTGTTCTGTACGACCTCGATCTGCTGGTCAAAGTCGAAGACTCCAGCCGCGCCCTGGAAATACTCCGGGAAAAGGGATACGTTCCGTACTATTCCGCGCCGACTCGCTCGAACGATGAGATATTGCTGTGGAAACCCGCCGACTACACCTGGACTCCCGAGACAGTGTTCGATCCCGGTCAACCCACCTTTCTCGACCTGCACACCCAGCCCTGGACGCAGCGCTGGCATGGTTTTCGGCTGGACTGCAAATTAGACCTTTGGCCGGATCATCGCTGGCGAGAAATGGATGGTACTGCCTTTCGGGTGCCATCGAACGAGAGGACTCTGGTGCAGCTTGCAGTTCATTATGCCTTTAACGTGGTCGAATCCAACGCGCGGCTCATGCATCTCCTGGACGTTGCGCTTTTGCTGCGGCAGCGCGAGCGAGATCTCGATTGGGAAGAGATCCTGCGCCATACGGCCGCAAGCCGCGTCGCTCCCTTTTGCTTTCTCACCCTCGATCTCAGCAGGAGAGTCTGCGGGAGCAACATTCCCGAGAAAATCTGGCGGGCGCTGCGCGATCTTACGCCGCGACAGGTAGTAACCTGGCTGGGACTCGAGGGGGCACAGGCCGCCCGCGCCATGAACTTGCATCATCGAGAACGCTCGCTGATCTACTTCTTGCACTGGGCGATGGCCCCCGATTGGGCCCAAAAATTCGGCGTCCTGTCGTACTCGGTCCAGAGTCCCTGGCGCGAGGGACGCTGGAGAGCGCTTGCCGCGCGCATGCGGCAACGCATTCGTCACCTGCTGTTTCATTTTCGCCGATAAATGCGCACAACCGGGTGCGTGTATTTCCAGTCATGTGGCGCATCCACTTCAGGGAAAGTCCAGCGTCCGATCCGCGGATCGGAACGAAACTCGGCGACCGGATCATATTCCCGCGCGAGGCGCCCTGCGAAAGACGGCGAGAAGGGCTGCAGCGGAAGGTTGTCCAGGATAAGAAACTGGCGGTCCCGGTCCTGAGAGTCCTCGGCATCATGCCCGAATATCCCGTGCAGCTGATGCACGTCGTAACGCCGCCGGTCGAGTGGGGGTATTTCCGCCCAGATCTGACCTATTCGGCTTCCGTCGGGTATGTTTGACGCTACCCAGCGCGCGGCGCTGCGCGCGGGATGTTCGCGCACGAGTATCATGGTCTGCATCCATGAAGAGACCAGGGAAATGCATAACGAAAGAGCGTAAATCCAGGGACGCCAGGACTCCCGCAATGCGCGCGGCGGTCAAAGCCAGCGCCGCCGCAAGGGCGATCAGCGGGACCAGCGGCAGCGTATACCGGATCATGGGCCACTTGGTTCCTGCAATCGAACCTGCGGCCAGCAGAACGGCGGCCGCGAACCAAAGGGTCTTCCTGGTGGGACGTGCGACGGATATGACGAGCCCGATAACCGCCAGCAACGCCAGAGGCCACTGAACTCCGTAGTTCAGCAGCGCCTTTCCCTGCGCCGCGAGAAGCTGAGGCCAGGGAATCAGGAACAGGCGCATCTCCGGAGTATCAAGCACATGGGCGTGGTAGATCACCCGGACGAACTCCCTCGGACGTAGAAAAGCATAAGGTTCTCCCAGCGCAAAGCCCGCTACAATCGCTCCATATCCCCAGAGCTTCAGCTTCCACGCAAATTTTCGCTCGATCAGATCTCTGGCAAACCAGAGCGGCAGGAGATAAGCGGCGTTGTACTTGGCCGCGATCGCAAGTCCCAGGAACAGACTGCTGAGTAGATGGGCCTTCAAGTCGTTGCTGTCCAGCGAAACGAGAAAGAAGTAAAACGCCGTCAGCGACAGAAAAACCATCGTGATGTCCGAAGTAAGATAATGCGAGTTGAGGACATGCAGCGGTGTGACCGCCAGGAAAGCGCAGGCCAAAAGACCCGTCTCAGTATCGCGAAGTCGTTTCCCAACCAGGAAGACGACCAACAAAGAGAGGGTCCCTGAGATCGCAGAAACCAGGCGGCCGACGTGGTAGACCCTGGGAAAGTTGACCGGATCCCAGGCGAGAAAGGCCTCTTTCCACGGTCGTGTGAGGTAACCCGAGGATTCGGCAACCTGAAGCGCGGCGCCGATGAGGTAGAACTGCAGAGTTCCCCAGTGTAGATCCTGGACATCGAAGTTCCAGCGCTTCGAGTCTATGCGGGTCAGTCCCCAGAGATAATTGTCTTCATCGAAATGAAACGAGTTCCGGTAGGGAGTCGCTTCGGGAGGCAAAGCAAGAGGAATTCCCCATTCCAGGCCAATCAGGCGTAAAACGATCCCCGCCGCAATCACCATCAAAAGCAGCGCGCGAGCACTTGCTCTTTTCAATCCGCCCATCTGATTCATTAGCAAGTTCCCGGATTCAGCATCTCTTTTCGACTTTGCGCCTTGTGGTTATTGCTGGAAAACAACCTCAACGGCCAGGAGCGAAGAACCCGCGCGACCGAAAAGTGCAGGTCAATATTTTGTCGCGTCTCGCAAGAAGACACAAGGTCGAGTAGTCTCTCCGAGCCTGGCCGTTTCTAAACGATTGTATATTGGCACACGAGCTTCTATATTCCGTCAAGCCTGGAGCGCAGGTCCAACCCAGTTTTTCCGGCGAGTGAGAATGAACGACAAACTTCGAAAGGCTGATCTTGCTGCGTTAACAATACTGGTCATCGTCTTCGGCGCAATCTCGATTTGGAACCTCGATCGCTTTCCGCCCCTTCAGGAAGATGAACCCTGGATCCTGTCACCCGGCTACAAGTTTTTTACGCAAGGCATTTTCGGCTCCGACCTTTTCACAGGTTATTACGGAATGGAGCGCCACTATCTGGAGTTCATGCCCCTGATGTCCTTACTGCAGGGCGCGGCCTCACGTCTTTTCGGTCTCGGGGTCTTTCAAATGCGCGTCGTGCCGGTAGCTCTCGGAATGCTGACCCTCATCCTCACCTATGCGGTCGCGCGCAAATTGAGCATGAGCAGTCGTCCCATAGGGCTTTTCGCCGTCCTGTTACTCCTGTTCTGGCCGTGGGGGGCAGGTAACGACCGCATAATGAGCACGGGCATTCCGCTGGTCGATGTTTCACGAATTGCGCGCTACGACATTCTCGTCCCGCCGCTCGGTCTGGGCGCCTGGTGGTTCTGGCTGCGCGCGCGTTCCACCGGGCGCAATCGACATGATTTTCTGGCTGGACTGCTGGCGGGGATGGCAGGCCTGGCTCACTACTACGGCTTATTCTGGATTGTCGCGTTACTCTTGCTCTTGTTGCTGGAGCGCCTTTACTTCACGTATCAACCCACTCTTCGCAGCCTCGGCCAGATAATGGCTGGAGCATCAGTACCATGGCTCATCTGGATCTTCGTATTAGCTTCTAACTGGGATGACTATAAGGGGCAGCTGATCTTAAGTCGTGAGACATTCAAACCTCTGAGCCTTTCCTTCTATGTCGAGAATATCCTCAACGAACGGCATCGTTATGCTCTGGGGGTGGGCGAGATGGCAACAATGGTCCATCCCGGTTTCTGGCTCATAGCCCTGGGCGTTCCCGCAGCGCTGGTCTGGCTCTGGGGGCGGGCGGCCCGGCTTAGAGACCGGGAGGCATTGTGGTTGCTGGTGCCTTGTCTGGTGTTTCCTTTACTGTTCGCTCTGCTGGTCAAGATCAAACGTTTCAGTTATCTGGTGACTGTAGCCCCTCTTTTTGCGCTTCTCGTCGCGGCGTTGCTCGCTCATCTGCTAGAAGCGCGCAGAGGAGCGTACCGCGCGGTCGTGGTGGTGATTGTCGGGCTGACGGTGTTTCAGGGCGCCTGGGCCATTTTCCGGATGCAGCGGACTGCGAGCCAAGCGGTACCCCCCCGCCAGATCTTTAGCGAGCTAAGACAGGTGGTTCCTTCGTCGGCCCGTGTACTGGGGCGCGAGATCTATTGGCTTGCTCTCGCTGATCGGCAATATCGATCTTTCTATCTGCCCTTGCTTCTGTCGGATCCAGAGAGGCACGAAAATCCCATTCCATTTGCCGAAGCCATGAAGTTAAATGCCCCGGACATCGTTTTGCTCGACGCGACTACGATGCGAAACCTCCTGGACCGTTCTCGGCCAGGGATGTCTGTTTATCATGATGAATTTTGGGCCTATATGAGCCAACACAAGGCCCGTTTGATTCGAGAAATCCGCGAAGACGGCGGGATGCCGCTCCAGGTCTATCAGCTCGAGCGATAAATCGCCCGCAACGGAAGAAAAGCCGATTACGTCCCGTGAAGCACCAGCTTTGCTCATACGCGCAGAGTCTGTTGCAAAGACTCGCCCGCTACATGTGCGGACGGGCTATCAAGACATCCGTCCCTAGTGGCACTACGAATTTTAACGCTAAATCTTCGAACGTGCGACGGGTCTGATGAGCCGTCGCCACAAGGCTTCAGAAAATGTGTCAGCCACATTCCGAGAGCGACTTATTGTAGCGGCCCTCGCAGACGACGCGGGTCGCAAACTGATGACCCGCGCCACGGACTCATTTCTTCAGAGCTTCTGACGGTCGAGCCTGCGCCCTGCCCGCCCTTTCGGGCTCCCAAGAAAGCAGCTTGATCACGGCACAGGCGAAAGGTGAAGCGAGCAAACACAGCGCCGGCAGATCGGATTCCGGGAAATGTCGAGGGTCCTGCGAAATTCCATTGCCTCCGGTCCGTTCAATACCGCGCGAAGCGTATCGCGGCCGATGTTGCCAATGGGTTTATGGAAGAAGCAGGGACGAACTGTGCCGTCCGACTCGACCACGGCCGACACCCACGGGGCATTGCAGCGCGGCGATACCGCCTCGACCATACCCAGATGCGCGCGGAAATGATAAACAATGCGTCGCAGCTTCTCCGGAGTCTCGAGCACGTAGGCCGGATCTTCCGCTGATTCGCGAATCATTGTCTCGATCTCGTTCTCCAGCAGATTCACTTCTTCACCGTTCAGCGCCACGCTGGCCTGGCGCTCCCCCGACCAACCTTGCGGCCGGTTAAACGCCTCGGAGGTCAGGTCCGCAGCCAGAAATGAAATGGACTGGAGACCCATTGTTTTAGCCGTTCGCACAGTTTCGCGCAGGCTCAAGAAATTCTCATGCTGGACCGTACAGCGCGCCGCAACCGGGAATTCGGGCTTGCGCGCGTGAATGGCGTTCACTCCGCCCGCCAGCAGATCGAACGCGCGCGGGATCCGCCTGATTCGATCGTGAACCTCGCGAGGTCCATCCAGGGAGACGATCACGTCGTCGAGCCGGCTGACGATTGAGCTCGAGTATTTCGCCAGCAGAAGGCCCGTGGTCAGTATCGTGGTCCGGATGCCCGCTTCGCGCAGCCGGTCACTCAGTCGAAAGAGATCGGAGTGCATCAGAGGCTCTCCGCCCGAGAAGACCACCCACCGGACCCCGAGGGACTGGATATCGCCGGCGTGACGGTCCAGGTCAGAGATGCTGATCTCACGCACCGTGTCGATCTTCCAGATATCACACATCACGCAGCGGCAGTTGCATCGACTGTGGGGATAAAGAATCAGAATCGGGAGCTTCTCGATAATGTCAGGAATCATGCGCTTGCTTGCTGTTTCTTCGTGTCCTTGCGTCCTGGCGGTATTTGTTTCGCCCCGCTTATGTCGATGCGGATCTTTTTCCCGGCGAGTCGGATCTCGGGACCGAGCACACGCGACGTCCGTGCGTAGATCCCGGGAAGATCCGCATCAAGAAAGACCCTTCGTTTCTCTTCTACAGTGAGGGAACGGAGTCGCTTCCGGACGGTAGCCGGGAGCCGAGGCGCCAGGCGCGGTGAAACTTGCTTGATCCTCCCTCCCAGGATCACCATTTCCATGGCGCCGGTTCGAAGTCTCGTGAGCGTCTCGGCCGGGCTTCTTCCATTGTCTCTCACGACCAGGAGATCAGCCACGCCACCTTCCGTTACTGTCCCTTCGCCGTTTTCCAGCCGCAGGATTCGGGCCGCATCCTCGGTAACCATCCGATAGAGACGGCTTGATGAAAGACCGGAGACTCGCTGCGCCAGGCGGAACTCATCAAGCAGGTCTCCCTTTCCGCTCAGCGCGGAGTCGGTGCCGAGAGCCAGGGGAACGCCGTTATTGAGCGCCGCCTGGCTCAGGGTGCGCCCCAGGATAAACAGATTTGAGCTTGGGCACCAAACCAGCGCCGCTCCTTTTTCCTTCGACAGCCGCAGTCCCTGCCTTCCCAAAGCGACTCCGTGAACCAGGACAGTGCGCTCATCCAGGGCGCCAAGCTGGTTGAGTCGAAAAATCTCGAGTTTCCCGGTGCGATCCCTCGCCTCGCCGAGGTGAACGATAAAGGGCCACTCCGGCGAAGTCTCGCGGAAACGCAACTCCAGATCGGGAGCAAACTCCAGGGAGTGCGCCCAGCCGAATCTCTTCTGCACACGCGCGGGAAAGTTATGCTCGAAGACTCGAGCGTTGTAAGGATTGTGATGGCAGATCGTCGTCACGCCGCTCAGCAAGTTCTTGATTCCGCCCCAGCGAAGCCGAACCGGCAGGGGAACGCGCAAATGTTCCTTTATCGGCGAACGATGCGGCTGGTAGATGTCGCGCGCCCAGGCGCCGGCGTTGGGATAGGGTCCGCGTCCCAGACGGGGAAAAAGACTGAACTCGAGGTGGTCGTGGGCATTGATCAAGCCGGGCAATACCAGACAACCGCGCAGATCGAGCTCGAGCGCGCGTGCCCGGGATGGGCGACGACGATTCAAGGGCGACGATTTTCCCGGCACGAATCTCGATATCGCTTGCCTCTGTCTCTTCGGCTCCTCGCGCTATTCGCGCTCCCCGCAGAATCCACGACCGTTCTTGTGCCATGCCGCGCCACCGTTCCTCATCATAAATCCTTGGACTCCAGCTCCCGAACGAAAAAACCGTGACCTTGGCCGCGAACCGATTCCTCCCAAAGTGACAAGAGCCGGCCCGAAGGCGCAAGTCCTCAGGGCTATTAAATACTTCCCAAGCGACGGCCTGGGAAGCGAGAGATCGATGGTTGACATGGCTATATGGTCATGGCCATATTGCAAAATATGAAAACCATCACTGCAGCCAAGTTCAAGGACCAGTGTCTGAGAATTATCGACGGTAGCAGAAACCAGAGATCCCGTAGTAATAACAAAACGTGGTCGCCCGATGGTCCGAGTCGTGGCTTACACAAAGCCCTCTCGAGATTCCAAGAGCCTTGCCGGAAGTATCTTGAGAGAAAGCGAGACCCTTTCGTACCGGCGAGAAGTGGAATGCCGACTTATCTTGTAGTCACGCCTGTTTCTTCGTGTCTTTGAGTCTTCGTGGTTGGCTTCTGACACCGCTAAGACGCAAAGACACGAAGAAACGCCAAGGTCTATTTACCGCCGTCTCCAGCGAGCAATAAGCACCGCCGGCACGCCGCGCGCTTCCTCAAACAGGGTCTCCTTGCCGGCCTCCTGAAAAATGCGCCGCTCCGGTTCGTCGAGACCTGGCTCTTGAAGCTCTTCCAGATCCAGACGCGCATTTCGAGCAGCTTCCAGCAACCTTTCAATCGTGTATGGATAATGTTCGATCTCGTAGCTGTGCGAGCCGCTCCGGAAGGCGCGCTTCCAGCCTCGAGCGTGTCCTTCAGGATGAAAATCGCTGACGATCACAGATCCGCCCGACTTCACCAGCCGCGCCAGTTCGGCTAGACCCTGCTCGAGCGTTCTTATGTACCCGAGAGAAAAGGCGCAGATCACCAGATCCGCACACCCGTTCTGGAATGGAAGATGGCACAGGTCGCCGCGCATCAGACGTTCTCGAAGTCCCGGCTTTTTCGACGCATGGAGCAGCATCTCACGCGAGGTGTCGACTCCAAAGGCTCGCGCCCCGTGTGTAACCAGGTAACCCAGCCATCGACCGGTCCCGCAAGCCACGTCCAGCGCCAGCCGTCCTTCGATCTCCGGCATCATGCGGGAAAGATAGCGAAACTCGAGGGCAAGCAGAGGGTTGGGCTGGCTATCATAGCTCTCAGACCAGATCCGGTGCCCTTCCGCAGGCGACACTATGCGGGTTGACCGGTTTTCCAGTTGTAATAGGGAATGGTTCAAATACTCTCGACCTTGGGTTTTCGTAAATCGATCACTTTCTGCGCCCAGGCAAGCTCCAGAGGGAATCGGTAGATTCCCAGGCGGTAGCGCCAGCTGCTGAGCGACTTCAGTGCCGCGCGTCCCCAACGCGGGCAGCCGGATGTCTTGCACCGTGGGCCAGCGCGAATTTATCACGAGCTCGAAGTCGTCGATCCGGCGCCGGATTTGATCCGGCAGCCACGGCAGCTTCGGGTCGGTCCTGACGGTGAAGTTGTACCACCGGTCTGTCGCCCACTCCTCAGGCGTCGTGGGAAACTCGATTTTACCCTCGACCTGACCGTACATCCCGTCGCGCTGAGGCACAGGAATGTAGTGCTGAATGATGATCTCGGCCTGGGGGTTAATCCGCTTGATCTTTCGAACAAACGCGATGCACTCGCGCGTATCGCGTTCCGGGTCGTGCGGATTCCCCAGTATGAAAGAAAACTCGGGCACAATGCCGAACTGCCGGATTCTTCCGGCCAGAGCGAGCGTCTGCTCCGCCTTGAGTTGCTTGTTCATCTGCTCGAGCACCCAGTCCGAACCCGATTCCGCGCCGAAGAAGATCATCGTGGATCCGGCCTCTCTTCAAAGCGCGAAGGGTCTGATCAGAGTAGCCGAGAACCGTGTCGACGCGACCTTCGCACCACCAGCGCAATTCGAGCGGCGTCAGCCGCTCCGCCAGTTCGCGGGCATGGTCGTCGCGCAGGAAGAAATTATTGTCGTAAAACTGGATGGCATTGACGCCAAAGCGCTGCTTAAGGTGCCCTAAGATTGCCGCCGTGCGCCGAGGCGACTCCATTTTCTCGCGGCTCCCGTACACCGAAATCACCCCGCAAAAATTACACCGGAAGGGACAGCCAATGCTGGCCTGGTGCACGGCGGTGCGCGAGCCCAGGAACGTGGGAAGGATGTACTTCGAAACCTCCAGCCGGTGATATGGGGGCCAGGGATACTCCTCGGGCGAGCGCATCGGACGCTCAGGATTGTGAACACGCCGGCCCGAGTGGTCTTTGAAAGAAAGACCGAGAATCCTGGAAAAATCGCGCTCGCCACGAAGGGCCGCGATCAGCTCGAGGAAAGTATCCTCGCCCTGAGCGCGAACGGCGAAGTCGACGTAGTTCGAGTTCAGGGCCGCATCAGGATAGAGAGAGGGGAAGTAGCCGCCCCACACGATCGGGACCGACGGGTACTCTTCACGAAAAGCCCGGCACAGGGGAATGGCGGCCTTCATTTGAGGACCCGGCATAACCGAGACCGCCAGCAATTCTGCAGTCTTATGCCGCATCAGCCGCCGCAAGGATTCCCAGGGATCGGGGTCGATGTTGCCGTCTACGATTTCGTATTCCTCTCTCCCTTCCACGACAGCCGCAAGCGCGAGGATCGAGAGCGGAAATCGCCGGCTTCGCGGGCTGGTTGCGCGCGGGTGAAGGAAGATGATCATGACCGAGCCCAGGTGGCGACGAGAATCCAGAAGCGAGACGGAGGCCTCTGCCTGCTTCAGGCGAGCCTTCCAGGGACGGAGCGCCCACTTCCAACCGTACCAGGGCTTGTAGATTTCCCAACTGAGATGCAAGTGAATCCGCCAATTCTTCCAGAACCGCCTGGTGCAGGAATTCAACGCTCGGGATTGAGTCTGAACGAGTGCCATAGCGCGCTTCAAACTCTCGATGGCGTTCGGATCGCATCAGGTCGCCATGGGAGTATTTCCTGTAGATCGGGGAGTCAAGGATCACCACACGCCCTGAAGGACGCAAGCAGCGTCTCGCCTCGTTCAGAGTGTGATGATAATGCGACGAGTAGTGAATCGAAGAGTTGAAGATCGCAAGATCAAACTGAGCGTCGGCGAAACGGAAGACGATCGAATTCCGCCTCAACCAGCGGGAACTTCTCGTCGAGCGCGGCGTGGAAATGCCGGGCGGCGCCCAGCCCATCCAACGGATCGGTGAGGATGTCGACCGCCACAGGATGATGTTTTCTCTGAGCCAGGCGGTAAGACATCCAGCCGTTTCCGGCTCCCAGATCCAGAATGTCGAGAGGCCGGCCGGTTTCGAGCTGCAGGCAGCACGCGTTCCTCGAAATAGCGATAGGTCTTACCCCGGATGGCCCACTGTTCGGCATGCCTTCCGGTCAAGTCCCTGTACGGCAGCGCCAAATAGTACGCGGGATCATCGGAGCCGCGCCCCTCAGCCTTTCGAATGGTCGAGTATTCCGTCAGAAAGCGATCATAGAATTTCCGGCGCTCCGGGATCACGGCGCGCAGAATGCCTTCGACCCATTCCATGCGATAGCCGCAGGAAAGGCAGGTTCTCCCCTCTTCGCGGCGCCTTTCAGCTCGCCGGCAGGGGCGAAGCACGACGGACAGCGCAGCTTCAACGAACGCTGCTCCATTTCAGGGACTCTGGTTTGATCCGCAGGGTGCCGCATAGGAAGCCATAGTCAGGATCGCTCGAGAATCAGCAAGCGATGGTCTCCGATAGCTCGCAGACCGGGCCATGCGCCAACCATGGAAATCGAGGCGCCCCAGCCGGCGCATAAAGGCCGGCGCCGCTCGCGGCCCAACTCTCCATGTAGGAAGGAGGCACGAATACTCCGATGCTGCGAAATTGAATCAGCCGGAAGTGTTCGTCTAAATGCTGATGCAATCTCAGCGACCGTGGGATAAAAAACCTCAAAGCGGCGGCCGCGTACCAAAGGAGGCCTGCGCGTCATTTCGGTCTTCCGGACATGTCCCGCCGGTGCGGCGCCACTCCACCGTCGAACAGCTTTCCCGGCGCGTCGCGTGCATGAGGTACCAGAGCGACTCCCAAAGGCAGAATCGGCCCATCGAGCAAATGACCAGCCTGCCGCCGGGACGAATCAATTCTGCCAGGCTTGAAGCGACGCCCGGTAAATCCTCGCACGCAATTGATCGCACCGAAATTTGAAATGGCTCCGTCGAATGGGCCGCGTTCTTTCAGAAGCGCGAGATCCTCCAGCGCCCTCAGCTCGAAGGTCACTCGGTCCGTGATTCTTTCTCGCTCCAACCGCTTCCGCGTGGCCTGCAGCATCGCCGCCTGAGATGTCGGTCGCGTGAACTCGGAGTCCGGCACGGGCCAGATAGCGCCGCATCGACTCCGGTTCCACAACCAAGATCCAGAATATGCCCGCCGGGAGTGAAAATACCGTCGATGGCCCGCCAGATGGACTCACGCTGGAGGCGCCCGATAACCGAGTCGGTCCACGTGTCGTCATAGCGCGCAGCCAGCGCATCGAATGCCGCCGCGACCTTGGATTGCTGACTGGCAAGCAGCCTGATGGTTCAATCCTGGCATCCGAACTCTTCGCGATCCGCAGTCGGTCACGCTTCGACCTCTTCGTACGATTGCTGAAGCCCCTGCCGGGCTTCGTCAATCTGTCTCCGAAAGTATGCCACCGTGGCGGCGTCGGGAGACGCTTCCGGCGAAATCATCAACTTGTGGAGCCCGACTTCATTCTTCAGCAGCTGATCGGCAAACCCGAAGAACCTCCTCGAGTGACGTCCGCGAAGCTTGAAGTCCCGGTCTGTGGTTCGGCTCCACTCGGCCAGGTTGACCAGCCGCGACTCGACTTCTTCGTAATAGGGCGTTCCCCGGATCGGATAAGAAACCGTCGTGAGAAAGACGTCGGGCATGGAAGACTTGACGTGAGTCACGGTGGCTTCGATATCCGATATGTCTTCCCCTTCATAACCCCACATGAGGAACATTCCGGTTTGAATGCCCCGGGCGCGCAAAAGATGAATGGACTGCCGGACCTGCTCCACCGTAACTCCTCGTTCCATGGCATCCAGTATTCGCTGGGATCCGCTCTCGGACCCTACCCAGACGCGAAAGCAACCCAGCTCGGCCAATGTGTCGGCGATTCTGGGATTCAGGCGATCGGCTCTCGTGATGCACTCGAACGCGATCCGAAGATTGCGCCGCTTCATTTCCTCCGCGTACCGGTAAATCCACCCGTGATGGATAGTGAATACGTCGTCGGCGATCCAGAGCATGTCCGGCTGGTAGCGTTGAACGATCCACTCGACCTCGTCCACCACACATCCGGCCGATCGCCTTCGGTGGGTCTTGCCATAAGTGGAGTGACTGCACCAGCGACAATGATAAGGGCACCCGCGGGCGGTTATGACCGAGACCGAGCCCATGCCGTGATGGTCTTTCCAGACCTTGATATAGTCTTCGATGTCCACGCGTTCCCGGTCGGGCCAGGACAGCGAGTCAAGATCGGCGATTAAAGTACGCGGCGGAGTGTGTGCAACCGAACCATCCGCGCGCCGGAAGATGATGCCGTTGACGCGCTCGAGCGCGCGCGTCGCGACCGGCTCGCAATGCAGGGAGCAGTTCCTCCATGGTTATCTCGCCCTCGCCCTGCACGATGACATGAGCGCCGGCCTCCAGATATTCCCGGGCATAGGTGGAGGGTTCCGGGCCTCCCAGAATGACGGTCCACCCGGCGTCCCGCGCGCATGCGGTCAACTCCAGGACGGTCCGGCGCGTCATAAGATTTCCGTAGATGCCCACCACCGAAGGAGGACCGGTCTCGAGCAATCGCGAGAAGATCTGCGCGCGCGCGGAAAGTTGTATCGAAGATCTCGACCTCGAATCCTTTTTTCCTGAGATGAGAGGACAGATAGAGAATCCCGAGCGGAGCGTAGGGCTTCATGACCGCAAGCTCTTTCGGGTCTTCTCTGAGAAAATAACCGTGGGTCAGGAGGAGGTCCATAGAACCGTGGGATCAGGATTGGCACAGGTAGTGCGTAATTCTTCCACTCGGGCCCAGAGGTCACGCAGAGCCTTGTGCCTCTCGTTGTCCTTGTCTTTGCTTTTCCGGAGATCCACTTCGAGGTGGAGCGCGTCGTGCAAGGCGTGATAGAGATCGTTGGTATAAGTGCCGCGGAACATCATGGCCAGGTCGTCGCTATCGAGCCAGTTCTTCTTTTCACCCAGCTGGGCGACCACTCTTTCGTGGAACTTCGTGCCCGGCAGGGGATAGGCAACCGAGACTCCTATGTCGTCGGGCTCTGTCTCCCGAACCAGCCGGATCGTGCTCTGGATATCGTCCCAATCCTCCCCCGGATAACCGAACTGCAGGAAGAAACAAGCGCGAATCTCGTGCCGGCGCAGATTCTCGCGGGCCTGGTGAATCTGCTCGAGGCAAATTCCTTTGTCCATTGCATCCAGGATTCTCTGAGATCCGGACTCGGCCCCCATCCAAACCTCGGAGCAGCCGGCGCGCCTGAGCGCCGCAACGGTAGGCCGGGTCATCAGGTCGCAGCGAGATTGCATCTTGAAGGGTATCTGCGCCCGAAGATTCTCGACCGCGTCTGCGAACTGCGCAGTCCACTGCGCCGAAAGCGCAAAAATGTCGTCCGCGAACCAGATATGGTCGGGCCGCAGGTGGGTCTTTAGATGCTGCATCTCGCGGGCGATCCGATCGGGCGAGCAATAATGGTAACTCTGGCCGTAGATCGGTTTCGCACACCAGTTGCAATGATATGGACAACCGCGGCTGGAAACCATGTTCAGCGAAAAATAGCCGTGGGCCTGCATCCAGGCCTGGCGGTAGGGCGCCACGTCGATCAGGTCCCAGGCGGCGAGGGGCAAGAGATCGAGGTTCGCCATGACCCCCCGCGGCCGGTTGTAGCGCGCCGCGCCCGTGCGCGAGTCGAGGTACACGAGGCCATCGATGTTTTCGATCCGATCGGTGTGGCCCTCGAGAAGGCATCGCGCCGTTTCCAGCAGGGTATGCTCTAGCTCGCCCACCATGACATAGTCGACGCCGTTTGACAGGTATTCCCCGGCGTGATCCGTCGCGTCCGAGCTGTTCACCAGGACCGGAATCGCAGTTTCTTTGGCCGTCCGGCACATCGAGAACGCAAGCTCCCGGTTCCGGGTAAGGCACATCTTGGTCAGAAAGTTAAAGTTGTCTTCGCACAGAGCGACGAGACGCGGCCGGTGTCGTGCCAGCGCGGCCCGGAAGCCCTCTTCCGGCGGCTCCAGCGTGGAGTCAAACAGCGCCACATCGAACCCTTCCCTGCGCAGCAGGGCCGCCGCGATCAGGGTCTGCAACGGAGGGTAGGGCTGCATTTTGCGCACCTGCTTGCGATCGAAGTACAGGTGGTTGCAATGAGTCAGGAGAATATCAGCCATTATACCCGCTCCGCTTCTCTGTGGCGGACGCGCCAGCCCGCTGCCTACTGCCTACTGCTCTTGTCAACAGGTCTCCGAAAGGCTCTCTCCCAAGCTTTGACCGGTGAGGAGTGAACGGCGCATCACCAGCCGGTTTCTCACGACCCAGAGCTCGAGCGGGCATCGAAAGCAGTAATGCTTCATGCGCCAGTGCAAGGGTCGTTGTAACGCGCGCAGCAGGAAGCGGTGCAGACGTGACGAGCGAACCTCTGCGGATCAGCTTTGTGATTTCGTTGTTCAACATGAAAAACGACATGCTGCGCTTCACGTTGCGATAAGGTTCGCCCCGCAGCCATGGCAGCATGTTGGTTCCCAGAGCGATCGTGCTCCAGGCTTCGAGCGTTTCCGGCTCCTTCACCCCGAGGTTTCGGAGTTCAGGCCAGATTGGAATTCCGGGGTAAGGGGTGAAAATATTGGGAGAAAAAGTCACATTGTCGAAACGCTGACCGATCTCGCTCATGACACGCAACGTTTCGCAGCGATCCCGCTCCGTTTCACCGGGGTAGCCCAGAATCAAATTGAACGTGGCCCGGATTCCGGCCTGCCGGCATTTACGCCCGGTCTCGAACATGTCCGGGATCTGGCTGATGATGCTTGTCCATCTTCTCCAGGACCTCGGCTGATGCCGATTCGGTCCCGAATCCAATGTGGCTGACGCCGCTGTCACCGAGGAGTCGCACCTCCTCGTCGCTCATCCGGCACAGGAGATCGGTCGAAGCCTGGAAGGTCCACCGGAAGCGCAAGCCGGATGCCAGAAATCCTCGAGCGATCTCTACCGCCCGGCGCGTGTCGACCAGAAAGTTGGAATCCAGCATCGCCACTTCACTCAACCGATGGCGGGCGACCAGCGCCGTTACTTCTCGCACCACCCTCTGCGGCGCTATAGGCATTGAAGCGCCGCTTGTAGAACACCGTATCGGTGCAGTAGTTGCAAGCATAAGGGCAGCCGACACTGCTGGCATAGGGGAGCTTTCGCTCACCGCTCACCTGCTTCGTAAGCATCGAAATCCGCCAGCTCGTATGCCGGCGCAGGCAGCGTCTCGATCCGCGCGACCGGACGATCGGGATTGTGATGAATCTGGCCGGTTGACTTGAACGAACAACCCTGAACACCTGTGAGACTTTGATTCGATCGAATCCGCTCCACCACCTCCAGGAACGTGATCTCCCCCTGATTGCGGACCACGATGTCGACAAAGCTTTCGCGCAGGGTTTGCGCGGGCAAGAGGCTGGGGTGCCATCCGCCGAACACTACGGGGAGGTCGGGCCGCAGACTCTTGACCAGGGAACTGGCTGCGATCGCGCCTCGGATCATGGGTCCTGTGAGCAAAGAGACGCCGAAACAGAGCGCGTCCTGAATTTCTCTTCGGACGAGTTCAAGATAGTTCGGAGTTATAGACGCATCGATGATCTTAACCTCATACCCTGTTTCACGAAGAGGAGACGCCAGGCAGAGAAGTCCCAGGGGCGGGCCCAGCGGGGCACCAGTATAAGGCGGAAGGAACAACACAACTTTATTATTCATTGAATTGGAGTAGGAAGCTGGTGCCAGGGAGGCCAGGGTTGGGTTAAGATATTTTCCTACTCAGTTCCAACCCGGTATTTGAAAAGCCTTCAATTCGTTCCACGGCGGAAGCCCGATAGCCCGTCCGCCTAACATGTGACAGGTTCCGAGGACAACTGCTGGGCGTCCACTATCGGTTTGGGTGATTCAAACACTCGATTCACCGCGTTCTTGGCCCAGATTTCGAGGGGAAGGCCATAGACGTTGTGATCCAGGCGCCAGCGAGCCGGAAGGCTTATCGCCTGGTGAACCAGGCGAGTGACCCTGTGCCGTCGATCGCTTGCAATCGGGACTCGATCAAACGCAACTCGAAGGTAGTCGCGCATGGCCTGGACCCTTTGATGGCTGCGTCCTTTCAGCCACGGGAGAATGGTATAGCGAGGGAAAAAATCGGCCCATCCCTCGAATGAATCCGGGGTCTCGATGCCTAATTCCGCCGCGCGCTGCATGATCGGGGCGCCCGGATAAGGCGTGAAAATATTGGTCCAGAATTCGGCTCCCGGATAGCGGCGGCAGACGTCCATGATGAAGCGAATCGTCTCCTGCCTTTCCGGCTCACCTTCGCCGGGAAAGCCGAAGATGACGTTGAACGATGGCCGAATTCCCGCCTGTACGCACTTCTCCGCCGCCCCGTAAATGGTGTCGATTTTTTGAAAGTCCTTGTTCATCAGCTTCAACACCTTCGGGGATGCCGATTCTGCGCCGTGGCAGATTTGCGACAGGCCCGCGCGACGAAGAAGCTTCAGCTCTTCGACCGACAGGCGTGTCACAAGGTTGGTCGAGGCCTGGATGCTCCAGTCGAATGAGACTCCGCGGCGCACGAGCCCTTCTGCGATCTTCACCGCGCGCTCGCGGTCAACCAGAAAGTTGTCATCCACGACCCACAGCAGCTGCAGCCCATAGCGCGTAACCAGATCGGTGGTCTCCTCGACCACCTGCTCCGGTTCCAGCGCGTTCCACTGCCGGCCGTATACTCCTTCATTGGTGCAGTAGGCGCAGCTATAGGGACAGGCAAGGCTGGAAATGTACATGGCCCAGCGGCGGCCGCACACCCGTTCATACGCGTCGAAATCAGCCAGATGATAGGCTTTGGGAGGAAGATCTCGGATCGGGGTCAGGGGACGCGGCCGATTAAAAACCAGTCTTCCGTCTTCCTTGTAACCCACGCCATCAATTCCCTCGAGCGAGGCCCCCGCTTCCAGACGCTCGACGATCTCGAGGAGTGCGTCTTCTCCCTGACCTCTCACGACAATGTCAACATAGTCCGCCGCGAGAGTCTGGTCCGGCAGCAGCGAGGGATGCCATCCACCGAGGATCACCGGCAGCTTGGGATAGAGCTTCTTGGTTTCCCGCGCAATCGCAACTGTTTCGCGGATCATGGGTCCAGTCACCAGCGAAACCGCGAGGCACAGGGCATCCTGAAGCTCCTCCAGGACGCGCTTCTGAAATCCTGGCGTGATGGTCGAATCGATGATCCGGACCTGATAGCCTGCTCGAAGCAGAGGAGTAGCAACCGCCAGAATCCCGAGCGGCGCAGTTGCTTCGAGACTGGAGAAGGCAGGGAAGAAGAAGACTATCTTTCTCGAGGGCATTGAATCGTCCGTAAAAAGGCCGTCTTTCAAATGCGTAAAGAATATTAGTCGTGTGATCGAGACCTTGCAAACGAAAACTACCGCCAGGACACAGCGCAGGGTCGGCCGCATCGGAGTCTAGCGCATGAATCCATCGTTCCGCTAAGATGCTTCGGGTCGTTGTGTCTTGGCGGTCAGTGCAACGGCGCCACCAGGACGCAAAGACTCGAAGAAACACTGGATCGAGAGGTGCAGGTGCTCCGACAAGCTTGTGAGATTCTTCTGTATGCTCTGATCCTGGGGCTTCCTTTCGAGTATTACTTCTACACGACGACCGAGTCCCTGTATACCAGCCTGAAGCTCCAGCTCATTCTTTTCCTGGGATGCTGGATCGTGATGAAGATGGTCGAGGCGGCCACGTCTTCGGGCTCCATCCTGCGCAAGCTCAGTCCTTCCCTGCCACCCCGTCTCCTGCTAGCCTCGTCTCCTATACATCGTCTCGCAAGCACTTGCCGCAATGCTCGCGACCGAATTCAGGTTCAATGCAGCCAAAGCCTCTGTGAAGTCGCTCCTTGGAGTAGTCATGCTGATCGCGGCGGCCGACCTGAGCCGCAGGGCAACGGTCCGGCGTCACACGGGCGTACGTCTTCTCATTGCGCTTTCGATCGCGGGATTCTGTACGGCCGTCATCGGTTTGGGCGAACATGCGGGCATCCGGTTCTTCGACAGCATCGCGCAGATTTTCCAGTCGAGCGATCATTTGGTGGGGGGCCGCGTGCGTTTCAAATCCACAATGGAGAACCCTAATACGGCCGCGCATTTCCTGGTGGCGTCGCTCGCCGCTACTATCGCCCTCGCGGCTGTTCGACCGGCGTCTGGATCGCAGCGCTTGCCGGGACTCTGGTTCACGGCTGCGGCCGTTCAGGTGCCGGCGATCTTCTTGACCTATTCGCGCGGGGCTCTGGGCTCCGCCATCCTCGCGCTGGTAACCGCAATAGTGGGTCTTTCGAGAATCGTTCGTCAAGAAATGGTGGAGACTGGCCGTCGCAGGAACCGTTGTGGTGCTGCTGGCCGGAATAGGTAACGCCGTCAGACTGCGCTATGCCCACATCGAGACCCAGGCCCCGGCTGCCGGAAGCCGCGTCGCGCACTATTCGCTTCCCGTTACAGACCCGGTCCGATACTTATCTCCGGGTCAGGAATACCGGGAAGCCATAATTGTCCGGAACGATTCTTCGACAGCGTGGGAGGGGAAGCGATTTGGCGTCGCGTATCGCTGGTATCGTTTTGCCACGGGGGAGCCGAGCGCGTTGATGGAGGGAGCGATCTTCGCTTCAGACGTACTCCCTGGCGAGGAACGAAAGGTGGAAGTAATGCTTAAGACACCTTCGCGCGAAGGGGAGTACACGCTCGTGTGGTTCATTTCCCGAGCGCCATTCGTATATCGAAGAGGTTGAGCGTTCCAACTCGACACCTCAGATCATCATCATCCATGACTCGAAAAACGGCCCTGCTCCGCTTCCGACAGGCGAAGCCTTCGCGCATGGCAAGCTCCTGCAGCAGGAACGAGACACCCAGGGTCGGAATCTGGTTCCCAGCCGATGGAGTCTGTGGCGCGCGGCCCTCAAAATGTTTCGCGAGAGACCCTGGTTCGGCTTGGGTCCCGACAGCTTCCGGCTTCTCAAGTGGAAGTACATGGATATTCCTGCGGGAGACGACACCATTCTAGCCAACAGTCTCTATCTGGAGTATCTCGCCGGAAGCGGGATCATCGGCTTCCTGTCGCTGCTCTGGCTACTTTTCGAGATGGGCCGGGCTTTATGGGCCAGACTGCGCCAGGCCATGTCGCCAGCCGATCGTGCAACAGTTTTTTATGGAATAACATACTTCCTGGCTTTCTTGCTGCATGGTTCGGTCGATTATTTCTTGAAATTCACTCCGACCTTTCTGCTTTTCTGGATTTCTTTAGGTGTCGTATGTGCGAGCGGCAATGATCCCGATGAGAATCGGATTTGACGCCAGTCCCCTGCGAAAGTACCAGTCTGGAGTAGGCCACTATGCCGCCTCACTACTCGACGCTCTCTCGACGGAGTTTCCCGACCGGGAGTATCTGGTACTGTCCCATCTTCCGGACTATGTCCCGCGCGCAGTCAATCTGATTCGCACCCAGAAACTTGCCTTCCCCATCAAGGAGATCTGGATGCAAGCCTGGTTGCCTCGCATCCTGGCGCAATACCATCCCGATTTGTGTCACTTTACCAACAGCGTCGCGCCTCTGCGTGTACGCGTCCCCTACGTAGTCACGGTTCACGACCTGAGCCTCATTCGACACCCCGAGTGGCATCCCTGGACCCGCAGAATCTGGATGCGCAGGCTGATTCGCCCCGCAATCCTCGGCGCGCGCGTCGTCCTCTGCGACTCCGAAGCAACCCGCGCCGACTTGAGCGCCTGGCTGCCGGTCCCACCCTCCAGGCTCTGCGTAGTCCCCCTCGGCGCCCGAAAGATCTTCACCAAAGTCTGCAGTGCGGAGCAAAAAGAGGCGGTATTGCAGAAGTATCGCCTCGCAAGGCCCTTCTTCTTTTATCTCGGCAACATCGAACCTCGAAAAAACCTTCTTCTGCTCCTGGAGGCCTTTGGACAGTCGAACCTGAATCAAGTCGAGCTGGTCCTGGCCGGCAGCAGAGCCTGGCTCTGGAAAGACGTCATGCGCAGTCTTGGTAGATTGCGAATCCAGTCGAGGGTGCGGTTACTGGACTACGTCGTGGAAGACGACCTGCCTGCTCTGATGCAAGCCGCGCTGGCTTTCGTCTATCCCTCTCGAATGGAAGGATTCGGATTGCCGGTGCTGGAGGCCATGACCTCCGGCACCGCCGTGGTGGTCGCACGGATTGAGCCGCTGACATCGCTGGTAGGAGACGCCGGTTGGATCGCCGATGTTGATGACGTGGACCAATGGCGGATCGCGCTCGAAGAAGCGGCCCGGGATGAGGAAAAGCGCTTGGTCCTGGCGGCAAGAGGTCGGGAACGAGCCCGGCAGTATACCTGGGAAGCTGCGGCCCGCGCGACGATGCGTTGCTACGAGCGCGCGCTTTCTTAGAGTTTCTTTGTGTCTTCGTGTCTTTGTGGTGGATTTTTTTGTTACACCGTCAGACGCCCAGCGCCTCGCGCGCGACGGCCTGTTCGTAGTCGGCCGGGACTCCGAGGAAGCATTGATTGTGCATGGCCCGCTTGAGATGAAAGTGAAGGTCGTACTCCCAGGTGAAGCCGATTCCGCCGTGAGTCTGAAGGCTTATCAGCGCCGCCTTCCGATAAGCATCGGTGCCGGTAAGCCTGGCCACAGCCACTGCGCTGCGCGCTTGACTACTCCGCGCATCCACCGCCCAGGCAGCATAGTGGTAAGCCGACCGGGCGCTTTCGATTTCGGCGAACAAGTTGGCGAGCGGATGCTTGACAGCCTGGAACGATCCGATCGGCACGCCAAATTGCTTCCGTTCTCGCGCGTAGGCCACAGCCTGCCTGAGGACCCGCTCTGCCGCCGCTACCGAACCGGCCGCAATCCCCACATTGGCGACTAGAAGAACCCGATCCACGACTTCCCATCCTTGATCCGGGGTCCCCAGAACGGAATCGTGACCTACCTGAACATCTTTCAAGACGAGCTGACCGGAACGGCTGGTCGAATCGGTGAGTCTGTTCTCCTCGATTGAGACACCAGAAGCTCCGGTTTCTACCAGGAAAAGGGTAACGCAGTCTTCACCTTCGCCCGTACGGGCGGCGATGACAGCAATATCGGCCGCGGCCAGGTCAGGGACAAAGAACTTCTTCCCGTTGAGAACGTACCCCTCGCTGCTCTTTACCGCAGTGGCCTTGACGTGCTCCGGGCCAAGCTGGCCGTCTTCTTCGAGAATCCCGACGGTCGCCTTCGTTTCGCCTCCGGCGATTCTTTCCAGCCAGCGGACTCTTCAGCGCTTCATTTCCTCCCAAGACGATCGCGGGCGCTCCGAGTGCCGCCGTGGCGAAATAGGGTCCCGGAACGAGAGCCCGCCCCATTTCTTCCAGAATGATCCCAAGCTCGGTGACTCCGAGACCCAAACCGCCGTACGGCTCGGGAATCATCACGCCCAGCCAGGCTTGCTCGGCGATCTTTTGCCAGAGCTCGTCCGGCATCCCCTTGGGATGATCAGCCAGCCGGCGAACCGTTTCCATGGAAATCTCGGCCTTACAGAATCGGGCGACACTCTCACCAAGAATCTTCTGTTCCTCGCTCAGTTCCAGGTTCATCTCTTCCTTTTTGGTGTCCTGGCAGTGGGTGGTTGAAACTAGCGCGGCAGACCGAGGACTCGCTCGCCAATAATGTTGCGCAATATTTCCGACGTGCCGCCTTCAATCGAGTTGGCGCGCGAGCGCAGGAAATGCTTCATCCAGATGTCGACGTCGTTGTTATGGGCCGCGCTGCCGGGGAGCTGTTCCGCGTACGGACCGAGAATTTCGACCGGCAGCTCCAGAAGTTCCTGGTTGGCCGTAGCCCAGATCAGTTTGAAGATCGAGCCGATGGGACCAGGGTCGTCGGCGGCTTTCATGTGAGCGCGCATGCGGAGATTGTTCAGCCGCTGGGTTTCGACCGAGCAGTAGAAACGCGCCAGCTTCCGGCGCACGTCCGGATCTTCGCTAAGACGCCGTCCGTTGCGCTCGATCCGGCGGGTCAGCTGAACCACGTCGTTCAGCGTCTGCTTGATGCGCGAATAGAGCATTGCGGCGATGTTGACGCGCTCGTGCATCAGGGTCGTAATCGCCACCATCCAGCCCTGGTTTTCCTTGCCCAGAAGATTCTCCCTGGGAACCTTCACGTCGGTGAAGAAAATCTCGTTGAACTCAGAATCGCCGGTGATCTGTCTCAGAGGCTTTACCTGAACTCCGGGAGACTTCATATCAACCATGAGGTAGGTCAGCCCTTTGTGTTTCTCCGCGCGGGAATCGGTGCGCGCCACCAGGATGCACCAGTCGGCGCGGTGCGCGACCGAGGTCCAGATCTTCTGGCCGTTAACCACGTAGTGGTCGCCATTGGGAATCGCGCTCGCTTGCAGGCCGGCGAGGTCGCTCCCCGCATTCGGCTCGGAAAACCCCTGGCACCAGATTTCCTCGCCCGAAAGAATTTTCTTGAGGTGAGCCTCCTTCTGCTCCGGAGTACCCCAGGTCATAATCGTCGGACCGGCCATCCCGATCCCGATCACGTTATGGGTCGGAGGGGTCTTGTAAGCGGCCATTTCCTCCTGGAATATGAACTGCTCGATCGGCGTGGCGCCGCGGCCACCATACTCTTTGGGCCAGGTGATTCCCGCCCACCCTCCCTCGTTGAGCCTGCGCTCCCAGAGGCATATCGCGCGAGCGAGCTCAGCTTCATCTTCGGGTATGGGCCAGGCGCGACTTCCCCAATCACCGGGCACGTTCTCGCGGATCCAGCCGAGTACTTCCCGGCGAAACGCCTGCTCCTCAATGCTGTAAGTAAAATCCATGACAGCTCCTGATCGTGACGGTAATACTCTTATCACCAAGGTGTCGAAGACGCCAGTGCCGGGAATCGGGTATTGTTTCTCGCCCGGCGCTTGATTCTAAGATACCAGCACCGTGAGGAGCTCCAGGGCAATCCCCACCCGCAGGGTGTGATGCCAGAGTTCTACCTATGCCGCCATCAGCCGCGCCGGTCACCGAATCCGAACGCATCGGCTCTATCGACGTGCTGCGCGGTTTCGCCGTGCTCGGCATTCTGGTGATGAACATTCAATCGTTTGCCATGCCGTTCTCGGCCTACTTCAACCCGACCGCTTACGGAGACCTGTCGGGCGCGAACTATTGGGTCTGGTTCTTCAGTCACCTGCTGGCCGACCAGAAGTTCATGACCCTCTTCTCGTTGCTCTTCGGAGCGGGCGTCGTGCTGATGACGCAGTCGCATCGAGGCCCAGGGCGCACCGGCCCGGTCCGATCTACTACCGGCGGACATTCTGGTTGCTGGTGTTCGGACTGCTGCACGCCTACCTGATCTGGTACGGCGACATCCTGGTGCTCTATGCGGTTTGCGGTTTCGTAGTGTTATTTGATGCGCCGGCAGCCGCCAGCGCGCGTCTGCTGATGATTGGAATCCTGATGATCGCGATCGGATCCGGGATCTCACTGCTCTTCGGCTGGTCCGTGCGGTTTTGGCCGCCCGAGGAGATTGAGAAGTTTACCGACGATTTGTGGCTCCCGCCGCAGGAAGAGCTAGCCGCGGAAGTCGCAGCTTATCGGGGCGGTTGGCTTGACCAGATGCCTAAACGGGTCAAGGTGGCGCTCGAGTTCCACGTCTTCGTCATGTGGATCTGGGGCATCTGGCGCGCAGGCGGACTGATGCTGGTCGGAATGGCGCTATACAAATGGGGAGTGTTCGATGCAAGGCGCTCGTCGGCCTTCTACGGAAGCTCGCAATCCTGGGGCTGGGAACGGGAATCCCGGCGATTCTTCATGGGATTCATCGCAACCAGGCCTCGAACTGGGACGTGCGGTATTCGTTCTTCTTCGGCGGGCAGTACAATTACTGGGGCAGCCTGCTGGTGAGCCTCGCCTACGTAGGTCTCGTGATGCTGGCCTGCATAGTCCCCTTCGCTCTCGCGAGCGCCTGCGTAGACCCATCTTGCCGCAGCGCCGAGGCCGGATGGCCTTTCCACGGACCGTGTTACTATCTCGGCGAGAGCCTGATCTGTACGACGATTTTCTACGGCCACGGACTCGGTCTTTTCGGGTCGGTGGATCGCCTTGGACAGATCCTGATCACATTCGCGGTCTATAGCTTTCTGCTGATCTTTTCCACGCTGTGGCTGCGGCGCTTTCATTATGGGCCGTTCGAGTGGGTCTGGCGCTCGCTGACCTACTGGAAATGGGAACCGATGAGAAGGCGCGCGCCGTTGCCGGCTGAAGCTTAAGCCGGATTTCAAGACCAGGTTTCCAGCAGGATCGCGCTGAGCACAAGACTCAGCGGCTGGACTTGCCACTGTCCGATTCTGCTCTACGCGAATCCCGCAACCGGACACTCAAGTGGGACGAACTGCCACGCATCGGTCCTGATCTCAGTCGCTTTGAGTCGATTAGTCCCTGGCATGGAATTTGCTCGAAACTGCACCAATGGAGTGACGCGACCATGAGCCTGATGGAAGACCTTCGGTACGGGTTCCGCATGCTGGTAAAGAACCCCGGTGTCACGATCGCTGCGGTGCTTGCACTGGCGCTGGGGATTGGCGCGAATACAGCCATGTTCAGCGTGGTCCGGGCAGTCCTGCTCCGTCCCCTTCCCTACCTCGAACCGGAGCGCCTGGTACAGCTCTGGCAAACCGGTCTGCGCGGAACGGGGGAGAGAGACTGGCTGTCGTACCCCAACTTCCTGGACTGGCGGAAAGAGAATCGAGTCTTTGCGGAAATGGCGGCTTACCGCTACTGGCTTTTCACGGTCGGTGGCGGCGATACGCCGGTGGCAGTCTCCGGTCTGCAGGCGACTCCTCAGTTGTTCGAAACCCTGGGAACTCGAGCGTTGCTTGGGAGAACTCTCCTGTCGGAGGACGATCAGCCGGGACGTGAGCGCGTGGTGGTGCTCAGCTACGGTCTCTGGCAGCGGCAGTTCGGGGCAGACCGAGCAGTGATCGGCCGTCAGATAAGGGTCGACGGTCTCGACCACACGGTCGTCGGAGTGATGCCCGAGGAATTTCAATTCCCCAAGACCACTCCGGCCGACCTCCCCTATGCGCCCGAACTCTGGCTCCCGATGCGGGTTGATCCGGATTTGAAGAACCGCGAGAGCTACAACTACTGGGCGGTCGCGCGCCTGAAACCAGGCGTGACCATGGAGCAGGCCCAGACGGATCTGGACGCAATCGCCCTCAACCTGGCGCGCATTTATCCCGCATCGAATAAGGGACTCGGTGTCAGCGTGACAGCTTTACAGCGCCATATGACCAGGGGAGTGCGTGATCCTCTGCTGTTTCTCCTCGGCGCGATCGGGCTTGTGCTGCTGATTGCTTGCCTGAACGTTGCCAACCTCCTCCTCTCGCGCGCCGAAGCTCGGAAAAGCGAGATGGCGATACGGATCGCCCTGGGCGCGACTCGACGCCGGCTGGCGAGGCAGACTCTCACCGAGAGCACGCTGCTCGGCCTGCTCGGAGGTCTCTCGGGTCTCTTGTTCGCGAGCTGGGGGGTCGACCTGTTTCGGACCTTTGGTCCGCCAACCATCACCCGCCTCGGCGACACCCGGATCGATGTGCAGGTCCTCATCTTCACACTGATCTTGTCGCTGGGCACAGCGTTTCTATTCGGCCTGGCGCCCGCGCTGTTCGCCTGGCGCAGGGATGCCAATGAAGCTCTGAAGGAGTCCGGCTGGAAAGCGACTCCAAGCCCCCTCAGGCGCAGACTTCGAGGGCTGCTGGTGGCGGGCGAGCTTGCGCTGGCCGTGACGTTGCTCATCAGCGCTGGCTTGCTTATCCGCAGTTTCCACCGCCTCGTGGGAACAGATCCGGGATTCGACGCGCAGAACCTCCTGATAGGCGGTATTGTGCTGCCTGGATCCAAGTATCCCGAAGGCAACGAGCAGGCTGCCTTTTTCCGGAACGTCCTCGATCGCGTGCAAGTTCTGCCGGGGGTCAAGGTTGCGGCGGCAGGAAACTCACTTCCTCTAACCGGGATCAACGACCAGGGCAGCTTCCGGATAGAGGGGCGCCCCAACCCCCCGGAGGGCGTCGATTGGCCCATGCCGAATCGGCCCAAAGTTTCGCCACGGTATTTTGAGGCTATGGGAATTACGCTGCTTCGAGGCCGGAACTTTACCTTGCAGGACAGGGAAGGAGCGGCCGAAGTTGCTATTGTGAGTGATGTCGCCGCTCGCACGTACTGGCCCGGCGAGGACCCGATGGGCAAGCGCGTGAGTGTGAACCGGCGCGCGGGCCAGCCGGTCTGGCGTGAGATCGTAGGTATCGTCAAGGGCGTGAGCCATTACGGGCTCGACGTCGATCGCAGGCCCGAGATCTACGTTCCTTACTTGCAGGTTCCGTCTTTCGTGATGCTTCTGGCTGTGCGGACCCAGGGCGAACCTGCCGAACTCGCGGCCGCCATTCGGCGCGAGGTGGCAACCGTAGACCCGGACCAGGCAATCTTCAGTCTCCAGACGATGGAACAGCTGGTTTCCGACTCGAAGTCCCGCCGGCGGTTCCAGACGCTCTTGTTGACGGTGTTTGCGACGCTGGCTGTCATTCTCGCGGCGGTGGGCGTCTATGGAGTGATGGCGTACGCTGTGAGCCAGCAGACGCGCGAGATCGGGATTCGGATGGCGCTGGGAGCGGCTCGTGGGGATGTGATCCGCATCGTATTAGGTCAAGGGTTCGTGCTGGTTCTACTGGGCGCAGGAGCCGGAATTGCAGGCGCGCTCGCGCTGACGCGCCTGCTGTCGGGCTTGCTCTATGGAATTGCCGCGACCGATCCGCTGAGCTTCATTGGGGCTTCGCTGCTACTCGCCGCAATCGCGCTCATGGCCTGCTACATCCCGGCGCGCCGGGCAGCGAAGATTGATCCGATGGTGGCCCTCAGATACGAATGATCGCTGCAAATTGAATGTGCGTGAGTTTCCTCGCGTCTTAGTGTTTGCTTTTTTTGCCCCAGCCTAACCACGAAAACTCCAGAGTCCTATGGCGCCGGCGCAACGGAGCGCCCGAGCACGGACGCGATCTGGCGGATCTCGCCCATCAACTGGTCGAACTGCGCCGGAAAAATCGATTGATAGCCATCCGAGAGGGCCTCCTCCGGCCGGTGGTGAACCTCGATCAAGAGGCCATCTGCCCCGACGGCCACCGCCGCGCGCGATAGCGGCAAGACCTTTTCACGCCGCCCCGTGCCATGACTGGGATCCACCAAGATCGGGAGATGACTGAGCCGATGCACGGCCGGAACCACACTCAAGTCGAGCGTATTGCGCGTGTGATCGGCGAAGGTCCTCACGCCGCGCTCACACAGGATGACAGCGTAATTTCCCTCGGACATGATGTATTCGGCGGCCATGAGCAATTCGTCAAGGGTGGCCGAGAGCCCGCGCTTGAGCAACACCGGCTTTTTCGCCCGCCCCGCGTGCTTCAAGAGCGAGAAGTTCTGCATGTTGCGAGCGCCAATCTGAATGACGTCCGCATAGCGCTCCACCAGGTCGAGGCTCTCGTTGTCTACAGCCTCGGTGACTATTTTCAGATCGAATTCGTCGCGAACATCGGACAGGATCTTCAGCCCTGCTTCGGCCAATCCCTGGAAGCTGTAAGGTGAGGTGCGCGGCTTGTAGGCGCCGCCGCGAAACAATCGGGCGCCGACGGCCTTAACGGCGCCAGCAATGGCGAAGGTCTGCTCTCGATTTTCAACCGCACAGGGTCCCGCAATGACGGCCAGTTCCTCGGCCCCTATTTTGACGCCGTGGCCCAGGTCGACTACGGTCCCCTCTTCCTTGAGCTCACGCCCGACCAGCTTGTAGGGTTTCGAAACCGGGACGCATTCGACCACCCCCGCGAGCGCTTCGAGAGGCGCGGCCTCTACAGGCCCTTGATTGCCCGTGATTCCAATGGCGGTGCGGGTGAAACCTGGAATGGGGTGAGCCCGGTAGCCCATCTCCCCGATTTTGCGGCAGACTGCCTCGATCTCCCCTTTCGAGGCAGTCGCTTTCATAATGACAAGCATGAACCGCTCCCAGGCTCACGAGAGCAAATCAATTGCCAAGACGCGAAGTCGCCGAGGTAAGACTAAAGGACTTCCCTACTTCTCCGGTTTCTTGAACTTTTCATCATCGATAGGAACGTTGTGCTTGACCTCTTGTATCTTGATTACAAAGTCGAGCGCCCCGGCAACCTGTCGCATTGTGAATGGCAATTTGACACCGTCCACTTCCTTGTAGTCCCCGAGCATTGTTTGAACATCCAGTGTGCCCTGGGGTGTCTCCACGTCGAGCTGGATCTTGGTGAGAAAACTGTTTTCCGTGTCGAAATACATCTTCACCGGTCCGCCCTCCGAAGGCACCGCTTCCACCAGATAAGCCTCCCGCTCGCCCACCTTCTCCTTGCCCTTGAGCTCGCGCTTGGGATAGAGCTCTTTCATCCTCACAGCCTGAAAGAAATCGGCTCCCGCGTTTTTGAAGCGCAAGTTCGTTACCGGTTAGCTCGCGAATACCGGTCTGAGGATCCTGGGCCCAGGCCGTGGTCCCGTCATAGCAGCGCGAGATAAGGCCGAATCCCGGGATGTCGATGATCGAGATCGTCTTGTTGGGAGCTTTGGCATGGATTTCCATGCTGCCGCTGGCCCCCATGGCGGGCAGTTCGAAAGTTCCCTTGGACAGACGGCTGCTCAGTTTCTCGTAAGCCTCTTTCCCGCCGATCGCATTCGCGTATTTGTCCACAACCTCATCGGCGGTGGGCAGCGCGGCGCCGGCACCTGCCGCCGGTTTGACTTCAGTTTGCCCCGCTGCGGAAGATGCGGCCAGAAAAATCGCCAAGACAAATTTCATGCCGGTATTCATGTCCGTGCCCTTTCTCGGTGCGAAACACGCGTATGATCATGCATGAGTCGTTCTCGTAAGACTTCGTCAATGCAGGAAACATATCGCGGCGGCGCGATGTTTTCAATGTGCGGCGACAGCTTTAACCACGAGGACATGAAGACACGAAGAAACACTAAGCGGAAGCCTGCATTCTTGAAACCTGCATCAGCATGGACTATCCTTCACATTCGCCAGGGCTGCGAACCTTCGAAATCCCTGGATTTACGAGCAAACGCGCTCGTGTCGGCCTTGAGTATTCAACGGGCGCCGGATCGATGGAGATTCGACCGATGGAGATTCATGGTATAACGCCCCTGTAGAACGCTAACGCCGTCCAGGCAAGTGCATTTTCGGTCTGAAGCTGATTTTTTAGTGATGAGTGATATGGGATGGCCAGTTCTCTGGATCCATACTATTGTTCACTCGTCATTCGAGGATGAGCACGGCTATGTTCAAAACCCTTAGAGCGATATTGGCAATCTCCTTTTTCACGCTTTCCCTGTCGTTCGCAACCACTCGACTGTCCGGAATCTGGTCCAACTGGCGCGGGCCCCTTCAGAATGGCGTTTCCGAAGAGACCGGATTGCCGACGTCCTGGTCTCCGGAAGGTGAAAACGTCGTATGGAAAGCTCCGGTTGGCGGGCGATCGGCACCCGTTGTGATGGGGGATCGTCTCTACCTCGTTAACATCGCGGGAGAAGGAGAAACCGAGCAGGAGCAGCTCGTGTGCCTCGATGCGAATTCAGGCAAGACCCTCTGGCAATACCGTTTCAACGTATACGGCAGTGATGTGCCGCCGCACCGTGTCGGCTGGGCCTCTCCGGTAGTAGATCCCGCGACCGAGCGCATCTATGTCCTGGGCGTTGGCGGCGCGTTTCTCTGCCTCGATCGCAGTGGCAAGCTTCTCTGGGAACACCCGCTGGCCGAGGAATTTGGACAGGTAACCACGCACGGAGGCCGAACCAATACTCCGATCGTTTTTGAGAACCTTGTGATCGCGAGCGGTATCACCGCGAGCTGGGGAAATCAAGGGCGCGGAGGCCATCGTTACATAGCCTTCGACAAGATGACCGGAGATATTGTGTGGGTGTCGCAGCCCGGCGGAGCCCCTTACGACACAACCTATACCACCCCAGTCATTGCGGAAATTGCCGGCAAGACGCTTCTGATCGACGGCGGCGCCGACGGCGGGATCCATGCGCTCAAAGCACGGACGGGAGAAAAGGTCTGGTCTTTGCCGTTCAGCAAGCGAGGAATCAACACGGCCGTAGTCAGCGACGGCAAATTGGTCTACGCCTCACATGGCGAAGAGAATCTCGACACGCCGGTCATGGGCAGGATCGTTGCGCTGGATCCGACGCTCTCGGGGGACATCACGAAGAGCGGCGAGAAATGGCGGGTCGACGGCATTACGGTCAGTTATTCTTCCCCTGCTTTAGCTAATGGCAGGATCTATGCCGTCGACAACGGCGCGAACCTTTTCTGCGTCGATGCCTCCACCGGGAAAGAAGTGTGGCGGCAGAACCTGGGCACTATCCAGAAGGCTTCGCCGGTTTACGCGGACGGCAAGATTTACGTCGGCACCGAAAATGGCAAGTTCTATATCCTGAAACCGGGTGATAAGGACTGCCAGGTCCTCGACGTTGACGACCTCAGCAAAGGCGCCGGCGAAGAGGAAGTGATCGCTTCGGTCGCCGTAGCACAGGGGCGTGTTTACCTGGTTTCCACCAAGGCCACATACTGCATTGGTTCCAAGAAGGCTTTGGCGCCGTCCAAGGCGCCGCAGGCTCCTGCCTCTCTTGCGGCATCGTCTTCAACGGGCACGGCGGCTTTCGTTCAAGTCGTACCGAGCGAACTGATGATCGCGCCGGGCAAGGAAATCAGCTTCAAGGCCCGAAGTTTCGATGCCGCGGGGAAGTTCATCCGGGAGGAAAAAGCCACCTGGGCGCTCTCCGGCCTGCAGGGAGACGTAAGCCCGGAGGGAAAATTTTCCAGCCCGAAGGGACCCCAGAGCGGCGAGGTACGCGCGACCATCGGTGGAATTACCGGCGCGGCGCGCGTTCGAGTTATTCCTTCACTCCCCTGGAATGAAGATTTCGAGTCGCTCGCGCCAGGAAGCGTCCCGGCCCATTGGGTGGGGGTAGCGGGAAAGTACCAGGTCCGCGATGTGGAGGGAAACAAGGTTCTGGTGAAGCTGACCAACGAGCAGTCTCTGCTCCGGCGCTGCCGATCCTACATGGGTCCTTCACACTTGTCCAACTACACGATGGAAGCCGATGTCCTGGGAATCGAGAAACGGCGCCAGATGGGGGACATCGGTATCACGGCCCAGCGCTATGCGCTGGTGTTGACGGGAAATTCCCAGAAGCTCTTTATCGAAAGCTGGCAGCCTGAAACCAGCCGTTCCCGGAGTGTTTCCTTTCAGTGGAAACCAAACGTCTGGTACAAAATGAAGGTTCGGGTCGAGAATAGTCCCTCGGGAAAGGTCCTCGTCCGCGGAAAGGTCTGGCCCAAGGATAGCCCGGAACCGGAGGCGTGGACGATCGAAAAAGAAGATCCGATACCAAACCTGCAGGGCAGTCCCGGACTCTTTGCCTACGCTCACAATGAAATTTATTACGACAACATTAAGGTAACCGAGAATTCGAAATGATTAAAAATCAAGCGACACCCGTTCAAACACCGAGACGACCGGACGCCAGGATATCTAAAAAAACCTGCCTTCCAGTCGTTATCTTCGTCCTGGTCTGGTTACTGCCGCTCTTTTCCCAGGACTGGCCAATGTGGGGTGGAACGCCGCAGCGCAACATGGTCTCACCGATGAAGAACCTTCCAGTCGAATGGGACGTCAAGGCCAAGAAGAATATCAAGTGGAAGGCGGATCTCGGCTCGCAATCGTACGGGAACCCGGTAGTCTCGGGCGGAAAGGTTTTTGTCGGAACCAACAATGAGAATCCGAGAGACCCCAAGATTACGGGCGACAAAGGTATCCTCATGGCCTTCCGGGAATCGGACGGCCAGTTCCTCTGGCAGCATGTGAATGACAAACTCGCCGCGGGACGCGTCAACGATTGGCCCTTTCAGGGAGTCTGCTCCTCGCCGCTGGTGGAAGGAGACCGGCTCTACTACGTAAGCAATCGGTGCGAGCTCATCTGCATGGACACCGAGGGATTCGCGGACGGCGAGAATGACGGTCCCTACAAGGAAGAGCCCCTGAAATCGCCCAAAGACGGCGACGTGGTGTGGAAGCTCGACATGATGGAAGAACTCGGGGTCTTTCCGCACAACATGGCGAATTCCTCGCCGGTGTCTCATGGCGATCTTTTGTTTCTCGAAACCTCGAACGGCCACGATGAGAGCCACGTCAACATACCGTCCCCCCGAGCGCCAAGCTTCCTTGCGGTGAACAAGAAGACGGGCAAGGTGGCATGGGAAGACGGGTCGCCCGGCGACAAGATTCTCCACGGACAGTGGGCGTCTCCCTCGCTCGCCACGGTTGACGGGCTGCTTCAGGCGTTCTTCCCGGGCGGGGACGGCTGGGTCTACGGATTCAACGCGCAGACGGGAGAGCAGCTGTGGAAGTTCGATCTGAATCCGAAAGATGCCGTCTGGCCCAAGACCAAGAATGACGCGATCGGAACTCCGGTGGTTTACGAGAACAAAATCTACCTCGCTTCCGGGCAGGACCCTGAGCATGGGGAAGGCGTCGGTCACATGTACGCGATCGATCCCAGCAAGAAGGGAGATATCACTCAAAGCGGCCGCGTCTGGCATTACGACAAGATCCGTCGCACCATATCCACTGCATCTATCCTCGACGGTCTGGTGTACATTCCCGACTTCAGCGGGTTTCTCCACTGCGTGGACGCCAAGACCGGCAAGCCTTACTGGGTGCATGATATGCTCGCAGCCGTCTGGGGATCGACTCTGGTCGCCGACGGGAAAGTTTATCTTGGCGATGAAGACGGCGACGTGGTCATTCTTGCGGCTGGCAAAGAACTGAAGGTCATCAAGGAAAACAACATGGGCAGCTCCGTCTACGCCACACCGGTGGCGGCCAACGGCACCCTTTACATCATGAACCGCAGTGAGCTTTATGCCATTGCGAATACACGAGCGGGTACGGGAAATTGAGCGCCACCAGAGAAACGCTGCTCGAGTCGAAGCAACAGGTTGCCCGCGATCAGCTGGATGCCTGGGTCCGCGAGGCCGTTCAGTGGCACTTCGATCCTGCCACCGGCTGCCCGTTCTGGCTGGACTTTGCACAGAAGCTTGCCTGGGATCCGCGCGCCGAGATACGAGGGTTCGAAGATCTGGCGCGCTTCGGCCCTTTTGAAGACGAATGGCTTCGAGGCGGTCCCGTCCAACGCTGGATTCCGAGGGGATTAGCGGGGCAGCCGGTTTATGTTTTCGAGACTGGAGGAACCACCGGTATTCCCAAGACGCGCGTCGCATTCAATGACTTTCGCGTCGATTATGAGATCTTCAGCGCAACGCTCCCCGACCAGTACTTTCCCAAAGGATCGAACTGGTTGATGCTCGGGCCCTCCGGTCCCCGGCGCTTGCGCCTCTCGGTCGAGCACCTGGCCCAGTATCGGGGAGGAATCTGCTTTTGCATCGATCTCGATCCCCGCTGGGTGATCAAGCTCATCAAGAAAGGTTGGGCCGACCATCTGCAGGCGTACAAGGATCACTGCATCGATCAGGCGATAACGATTCTGGAGGCGGGTCATAACATTCATTGTCTGTTTACCACGCCAAAGCTGCTCGAAGCCCTGGCCCTGCGCCTTGAGAGTCGCGGCTCGAGCATCCGAAAGGCGGGCATCACCGGGATATTTTCGGGCGGCACAGAGTTCACCCCGCAGTGGAACCGCTTCGCCCACGAGGAACTCCTCGATGGCGCCTACATGACCCCGACCTACGGCAATACCTTGATGGGCCTGGCTGCGAGCGCTCCCACCGGGCCGGAAAACAATTACAAGATAACGTACTACGCCCCGCAGCCGCGCGCCGTCATACAGGTTGTGGATCTCGATGATCCCGGCAGGCTGGTCGAGTATGGCCAGACGGGGCGGGTCAAGCTGGTCACGCTCACAAAGGAATTTTTTGTGCCCGGATTTCTGGAACGCGACGAAGGGGAGCGAGAGCCGCCATGCGAGCAATACCCCTGGGATGGGGTGAGCGGAGTTCGGCCCTTCCGCGGGTTTGCAGCCACTACAACCGTCGGCGTGTATTGATTGCGGATTTTCGCATCACAGGCTCTAGGAATTAAACCATGTTAAACATTCCGGTATTACGGTGGGGCCAACCCTACACCAGCATGGACATCGATCAGGTAGTCCATTTCGCGACCGGCGAACCGATCGCTAAAGTGAGCCGCGCGAACGGCGGCTTGATCCAACGAGACA
The DNA here is from genome assembly GCA_963827655.1 of uncultured Acidobacteriota bacterium. Lineage (GTDB taxonomy): Bacteria > Acidobacteriota > UBA6911 > UBA6911 > UBA6911 > CAWHCF01. The sequence goes on along the minus strand of CAWHCF010000004.1, from coordinate 128,809 downwards.
TGCGAAAGGCCGATCAGGGCTCGGAGCGCGCTCCGCGCTATCCCGATGGATGACCTCATCCAGAAGGTCAAAAAGGCAGGCGAACTCTATATGGACGCCGAACTCCCGTTGGGCGATGGCACTCAAACGCCCGATGAGTTTGTGCGGGCTCAGTCCGCATCCACGGGTCTGCCCGAGCACATGTGCCGGGCCAATATGAAGAAGAATCACTTCGTCCTTTCCCAGATGAAGAACATCTTGAACTCCCTGACCCGAGGGTTGGATCTCAACGTCCTGACTCAGGGTTACGGCGAAGAGAGAGGTGTGCCGATCAGCTACCAGTGCCAGAGCCCGATCCTGGGATTGGTCCTGCCGTCCAATTCGCCCGGAGTGCACACTCTCTGGCTGCCCATCATCCCGCTTCAAATCGGGCTGGTCCTTAAGCCCGGACCCCAGGAGCCCTGGACCCCCTATCGCATGGCCGCGGCTTTCTTTGAGGCCGGGATTCCCCGCGAGGCGATCTCCGTTTATCCCGGGGAAGGAGACGTGGGTGCAGCCGTGCTCGACACCTGCGAACGCAACCTGATTTTTGGAGGCACCCCCACCGTCGACCGCTACCGGGGCAATCCCAGGGTGCAGGCTCACGGGCCAGGTTTCTCCAAGGTCATTCTGGGAGACGATCGCGTCGACGATTGGGAGAAATACTTCGATTTGATTTTTGACAGCGTGTATGCCAACAGCGGACGAAGCTGCATCAGCTGTTCGGGAGTCTGGGTCAGCAGGCATAGCCGCGAAATAGCCGACGCGCTGGCAAAGCGGCTCGCAGCGGTTCAACCCCTGCCGCCCGAGAATCCGCAGGCCGGGCTCGCGGCCTTTACCGTCCCCGGTACGGCGGAGGCCATCTCAAAAGCTATCGACAGCGACCTCGAAGCCCCAGGGGTAACGGACTTGACGGCCAAACATCGTAACGGCGCCGGACGGCTGGTAAAGATGGAGCGCTGCGATTACCTGCTGCCAACCGTAGTCCACTGCGACTCGCCTGAGGCGGCCATTGCGAAGAAAGAGTACATGTTCCCGTTCGTGACAGTGGTGAACTGTCCTGAGTCGAAGATGCTCGAGGCCATCGGTTCCACGCTCGTCTGCACGGCGATCACGGAAAACCCGGAGCTTCGCCGCGCCTTGATCGACGCAGTGCACATCGATCGCCTCAACCTCGGCCCTATCCCGACGATCCAGCTCAACTGGCTGCAACCGCACGAGGGAAATATCGTCGATTTCCTCTTTCGCGCCCGAGCCTTCCAGAGGGCGTGACTGGGCTAAGGCGCTTAGCGAAGTCAAACCAACACGTTCGTCACGGCACGTTCGGGCGTCTGACGATCCTTAGGCCCGCGGAGGCAAACCGCCAAGACCCAAAGACGCCGAGCTTGGTATATACTCAAGACCACTTCGACAAAGTTCCCTATTGATGGGAAGCTGACTGATTGAGTCGACTTGGCTGAGATTATGCCCACGCTAACGATCCTGCTCGCTTCCATGTCGTTCGCTGTCCTTGGTTATTCTCAGGTCGCGCAGCAGCGTCCTCCCAACGTGATCTTCATCATGTCGGATGATCAGGGACAGTGGACTCTGGGCTGCTATGGAAACAAGGAGATCCGGACGCCGAATCTCGATCGACTGGCAGAAGACGGGCGTGAGGTTCACACGGGCTTTCTGCGCCACGCCGGTCTGTTCGCCCAGCCGGGCAACCTTTCTCACCGGCAGAATCCCTTCGCAGCACGGGATCCACGACTGGATCGATAAGGAAAATACCGGCCCGGCGGCAAAGGAGTTCTTAAGGGATGAAATCGGTTACTCCCAGATTCTGGCGCAGAATGGCTACGCCTGCGGATTCAGCGGCAAGTGGCACATGGGAGACAGCCTCAGGAAGCAGCAGGGGTTCTCCTCCTGGTTTGTCCACCCGCGCGGTGGCGGCACGTACAGCAATCATCCGATGATCGATGGAGACCGGGAGATTCCGAGTGAGGGATACCTCACCGACGTGATCACGGACAAGGCGCTCCAGTTCATCGAAACCAACCGCGCCCGACCCTTTTACCTGAGCGTCCATTACACCGCCCCGCACACGCCATGGACCGGGCATCCGCCGCAATGGGTCGATCACTATAGATCCGGTCTTTTCGCATCTTTCCCGGTCGAGCCCAGACATCCATGGGCCAGCGCCCTTCAGGATCATCTCGGAAACCGAGAAAGCATGGCGCAGTACGCCGCATCGATTACTGCAATGGACCAGAACATCGGCCGAATCCTCGAGCGATTGGACGATCTTTCGCTGCGCCAGGACACGCTGATCGTGTTCACCAGCGATCACGGTTTCAATTTCGGCCATCACGGTCTGGTCGGAAAAGGGAACGCGTCGACGCCGCGCAACATGTACGACACTTCCCTGCTCGTCCCCTTGATATTCAGTCATCCTGCGCGCCTGCGCGCGAAACAGCAGATTGATGCCATGGTCAGCGCTTACGATTTTCTTCCGACGCTGCTCGACTACCTCATCCTGCCGCTTCCCCGGCAGCGGAACCATCCGGGTCAGAGCTATGCCCCTCTGTTAGCCGGCAAACAGGTTTCGTGGAAGCGGGAAGTCTATGGCGAATATGGCAAGGTCCGGATGGTGCGCACGGAGGACTGGAAGTATGTCCATCGTTATCCCGCCGGCCCCCACGAGCTCTATGATCTGAGAAAGGATCCTGGCGAAAAAGCAAATCTTGCGAACGCTTCCGCGGTGCAGGGACGCGCCTTGGAACTGCGCAAGCGTCTCGAGGCGTGGTTCGCGAGGTATGTCGAACCTGCAGCCGACCCGGTGGGTCCCGTCGTTGCCGGCAAGTAACGGTCCCTTCGGGTTCGCGCAGAAATAAGTTCGCATTCTGCTGCAGGCCCTTAGTGTTTCTTCGTGCCTTCGTGTCCTGGTGGTATTTGTTTCTACCAGCCCATGACGTAGTTGTCTTTCGACGGGCTCACGCCTCCGTAAAGCACGCCGGACTGAGGATCGATCAGGACCATCTTGACGGCGCCGGCTCCGGAGACCTGCTGTCGATAGGGCTGTTGCCGCGCCGCTATCTGCAAGCGGTGACCCTTGGATGCCAGGCCCGCGCCTACCTGATCGGCGAGGATCTTTGGCATGGACAGTGTCTCTCCCGCCTTCTGCGGATACATAGAGGCCCGATGAGAATTTGTCGTGACCGTCGCCGACTCGACGGCCTGCTGTACGTTCATTCCGAACTCGACAACGTTGAGAAAGGCCTGCAACATGGCTTGCGGCTGGTTATCGCCACCCGGCGTGTTCCACGCGAGAAACGGCCTGCCGTTCTTGAGCGCAATCGCAGGATTGATCGTGTGGCGCGGTCGCTTGCCGGGCAACAGAACGTTTACGTCGTTCGGATCGAGGCTGAAGTAGGGCATGCGGTTGTTAAGAACAAACCCGCCGCCCTCGACGACCATGCCGCTGCCGAACGTGCCGTTCACGCTGTGAGTAACGGAAATCACATTTCCGAAGCGGTCCGCGATGGAAAACGACGAGGTCTCACCTTGCCCGTCCCCGCGGCTAGGCGCTGACCCTACCGGTTGAGGGCCGTCCTCATAGAGAACCTCGCGTCCCGCCAGCACCCCTTTCACCGCCCTCGGGTCCCCAGGCGGCGGCGCCCCGCGCAGCGCGCGATCAGGACGAATCAGCTTCCGGCGCTCGGCTGCATAAGATTTTGAAAGCAACTCTCGAACCGGCATCTTGGCGAAGCGAGGATCAGCAATGTACTGGTCGCGGTCAGCGAATGCCAGTTTCAACGCCTCCGTGATCGTATGCAGATACTCGGCCGAATTGTGGCCAAGCCGGCGCAGGTCCGCCTCCTCCAGAATGTTGAGCGCCATCAGCAGGACAATCCCCTGAGAATTGGGCGCGCACTGATAGACCTGGTACTCTCGATAGGCAGTGCTCACCGGTTCCACTTCTTCGGCCCGAACCCCGGCGAGATCGTCGAATCGCACCAGCCCACCCTTTTTCTCATAAAAACCCGCAGTAAGGCGAGCAATGGAGCCGCGATAGAAACTCTCCGCCCCCTCGCTTGCGATCGTCCCCAGAGTGCGCGCCAGGTCTGGTTGTACAAAAAGATCGCCGGGATCGAATGGCTTGCCATTCTTGAGAAGCGCTTTCAGCGAACTCGGATAGGGCGAAAGCTTCTCGACCACTCCCGCATGCATCGAGGCCCCCCAGAAACTTATCGGATGGCCTTTCGCGGCCGCCTCGATTGCAGGCGCCAGGAGCGTCCGGTAATCTCGGGTGCCGTATTTCTTCAGGACGAGATCGAAGCCGGCAACGGCCCCCGGAACCAGGGTCGAGTGCGGCCCTGCATCCGGGATTCCGCCCAGCTTCTGATAGAACTCGCGCGTGGCCAGCGCCGGAGCAGGTCCCGTGCCGTTGATAAACGCCAGCCGCTTTTCTTTAGCGATGTATGCCAGGATGACCGCGTCGCCGCCGATGCCGGCCTGATGCTGCTCGACCACGCCGGTCATATAGAACGTCGCCACCGCTGCGTCGATTGCATTGCCGCCGCCGCGCAGCACCTCAAATCCAGCCAGCGCCTCCAAGGGATGCTCGGCGGCCACCATGCCATGAGTTCCCATCACGACGGTCCGCCAGAACGGCCGGTCGGCAGGTTCCTGGCCCCACAAAAGCCCTGACATCAGACAAGCAGCAACCAGAGTTTTTCGCATAACGTTAGTGGGGAAATTATCGCCCTAAGGGCTCGCGCAGAAATAACTTCACATTCTGGCGCGAGCGTCGGTGTTTAATTATGAACCGGTTTTCTGTTAGCCAAGCACGCTGAGGATCGCGCCCCGCCAGCGGGCCTGGGGGCCTGCAGCAGAATGCGAACTTATTTCTGCGCGAACCCTAAGGCTTCCTGGCAAATACGCGCTTCGATTCGAACGACTGCTCACCGCGATCGATGAAGTAATCCACGATCAAGGTATTGCCATCGGCCGAGAGGGTGTATTTGCGCGTGGTTCGCTGATTGACCTCCCCCTTGGGTGTGTTTGCCACCGAGGCGTCTTCGACCAGAATTCCTTTATCGTCCGGCAGCCTCGATGCCTTGCGTTTGCCCGTGGAGCCGGGAGGCGCTCCGGGTGGTGTGAACTCGCGTTCTTTGCCATCCAGCAGCCATTTTTCATTCACCTGTGTCTCGCGCCCCTGAACCGTGATTTTAGCGTCCAGGGTCACTTCATCGCCGTTGTGAACGATGGTCATCGTCTGGTCGAGTCCCGCCGGATTACTGAAGCTTCGGTTTTGATCCAGCTGCCACGTGCCGCTGAGGTTGAGCCGCGCACTCGCAAGACCCGGCGCAAGAGAACCGAGCATCAAAACAACAGAGACCATGCTTGTGGAGCGCCTCATAAAAACTCAGCCTTTCTTCGCACTGATGCAAAAAAGATTCTTTTCGCCCCGGATGAAAATCATGCCGTCAGACACGGCGGGAGAAGCATAGACGGGCTCGCCCACTGAATTGGTTGAAATCACTTCATACTTGGGCCCGGCTCGGATAACAAATGTATCGCCGTCTTCGCTCGTCAACAGAATCTTGCCATCAAACGCTACCGGTGAAGCGGTGAAAGTCGCCGGGACGGGAATGCGCCCGCCTTCGTATAGGACGCTGCCGGTTTTGGCGTCGAGGCAAGTCAGAATGCCGCGATCCGTGAGCAGGTAAAGATGATCGCCATAGAGGATCGGCGACGGCACATAGGCCGATCCCTTCTCATACTTCCAGACAATACTCGAACTGCCGGTCAAGTCGCCGGAGCCGCCAAGTTTAATCGCCATCGTTCGTTTTTGGGGATAGCCCGCGACGATAAAGGCCATTCCGTGTCCGGCGACCGGAGTCGGCACACCGGTATCTTCATGCCCTTTTGTCCTCCACAGCTCTTTGCCGTTCTTCGGGTCATAGGCGATCACGAACTCCGCCCCGCTGGCAATGAGTTCCACGCGCTGCGGCGTGCGGACGATAATCGGAGTAGACCAGCTGACCTGCACCTTGCGAGCCGTGCGCCAGATTTCCTTACCGGTTTTGGCCTCAATTGCGACCATGAATGACTTCTCGCCGTTGTCCTCGTCGCATTGGAGTATCACCATGCCCTCGAATGCCACGGGAGAGCTGCCGGGCCCCATTCCGACCGACGCAATCTTTCCGACCGGTGTTTTCCAGATCAACTTGCCATTGAAGTCATAGCAATAGAGTCCGTCACCCTCCGCGCCAAACCAGGCAAACACGAACGTGCCATCGGTTGCCGGAGTCGGCGCGGCATAGCTCCCCTTACGATGCCGATCATCAAAGACCGTTCCTTCGTAGGCCGTCTGTTCCCACAGGAGTTTGCCCGAATCACGGTCCAGGCATAACACCTTGAAGGTGTGCTTCCGGTCAGCGCCGACGCTGTCGGGATGCTTGAATGGCTGGCCTCCCATCGTGTGAGGCACAGCTTTCACGCCCGGCACGACATCCCCTTCGATCTCAGTGGTCAAGAAGATGCGCCGGCCCCAGACGATCGGCGAGGAGTGGCCGCGTCCCGTGATCGCCGTTTTCCATTTGATGTCTTTGTCCGGCTGCCAATTCGCCGGCAAATTGGTTTCGGCGGAAACCCCGGTGCCGTCGGAGCCGCGCCACTGCGACCAGTTCAAGTCTTTGGGTTCCGCCCCGATCGCAACCGAAACGAAACCCAGGAAGAACAAAGTTAACCAAGAACGTTTCATGATCGATTACTCCTCAAATAAATTGCAAGCAACCTTGCGACCCGCCTCCTAAATTACATGAAAACTGTTTAGGGTTCAGCCTTGCGCACCCTATCAGTATGCAAGCTAGCGCATGAACTCCAAACTCCAAACTTCAGTTCGGGGTTCAGCTTCAAGCTGCGGCAAGGCAAACTAAACTTTGAGCTCTCCGTAACTCCCAGTCAGTCATCCAAGTAATCGGTGCGAGGCACCGCTTGGCCCCTTGATTTTTTAGCTTTACGAGTAATCTCGCAGACGATCCGCTGCGCAGGGGGAGCGCCATGGAACTGCGCAAGCGTCTCGAGGCGTGGTTTGCCAGGTATGTCGGACCCTTAACGCGGTCGTGCGTCCGGCTCGAGCGCGATGTTAGTCGGCAATGGTCTCCACCGAGGCCGGAAGCTTGCTGACGGTCAGCTTGTGGATCTCGACCTTGGTGCTCGCATTATCGATGTCGATTCCGACCAGGTTTCCTTGGGCGTCGTAGTCAAGAACCACACCTTCGGAAATCTCGCGGCTTTCGACGCTGGTCTGTTCCGATAGGTCGATGTACAGCGAATCCGTTTCGGGATAGTAATTCAATTTCATGGTTTGAACCGCCGATCGAGGAACGCGTTGTGGATCGTCACCTTGTCTTCAAGCGTAATGACTCTCAAAAAGCGCCCTTCAAGTTCCGGAATTTCCACCCAGAAGCGGTATCGATTCTTTTCCTGTGGCTCGGAGCGAATTGGGTACTCAAGCGCTCTCATGCACCATTCCTTCTTCAGGTATGGGCGCTTCCGGAGAACTTCGTTCTCGAAGTACGCTGTAAACCGATATTCTGCCACAGGCCAAGCATATCGTAGTCATGGCATCCGGCAACAGAAGTCTGCCTGACTACCGTGCATCAGCGGCAGTTAACCTGTACATCCCGCGCAACCCTCTCGGCGCCATCTCCAGTTCAACTGGCTGCAAGCACGCGAGTGAAACATCGCCTATTTCCTGTTTCTTGCCCGCACCGTCCAGTGAACACGACTTAGTTCGGGTCGTTATCACGGTGACTCATTTTCTGGCCGCCAAAACCCAAATGCCTTATGGATTCCTGGCCGGTTGATTGAGTCTCGGTCGCGAAGCCGACTGGGCGAGGTTCCAGCTCATTTCATAAACCAGGCGCGCGACCTTCTCCATCTTTGTGTAATTGATCTTCTCGGGCCGGTCATAAACCGTGTGATAGTCGGGGTGCAATCCGGTGTGAAACCAGATAGCCGGGACGCCACGCTGGAGAAAAGGCCAGTGATCGCTGCGGCGCATTAGATTCGAGATGTTGTTGTCGTACCGCAGTCTCAAATCCAATCCGATACCGTGATTGGCTCGTTCCACTTCCGATTTCATCTCCTTGCTCCGCGTGGTCCCGATGATATTAACGGCGTTCTTGTTCGATTCCGAGGTTTGAAGGTCGAGCCCTCGGAAGCGCGGACCTCCGCCCTCTGGCACCTCTTCGTTGCGTCCGATCATGTCCATGTTCAAGACGGCGATGGTCTTGTCCAGAGGAACGAAAGGATTCTCGGTATAAGCCCAGGCGCCGAGCAGGCCGCGTTCCTCGGAGTTCCAGGCCGCAAAGAGAACAGAGCGGCGGGGTCGCTGCCCGCCCTGCACAGCCCTGGAGTACGCTTCAGCGATTTCAATCAGTCCGATGATCCCCGAACCATCGTCGTCGGCTCCGTTATAGATGCGGTCTCCTTCCGCGCCGTTATGATCATAGTGCGCGCAAATGATGACGGCCTCCTCCTTGAGCCGCGCGTCCGAACCCTCAATCAATCCGACGACGTTGCGATCGGGAATTACGTGACGGTTTACGGTTGTGAGCAGCTCCACCTGGTGTGTTGGCAGAGGCACGGGCTGGATGCCGCCGGAGCTCTCCGCCGCGCGTGAAAGCGCTTCGAGCGAGCGGCCGGCGCCTCGAACCAAGATGGACGCGAGCGCCGGTGAAATCTGAACGGCCGGAATCCTGACCTGCTCCACCCAATCAGCCAGCGTGACCCGCGGAATGCGAAAGGGTTGTTCGGGCCAGTAGCTTTTCGCAGCCGCTTCAAAATTGTCCGGCTCCGGATGATTGTGAATGTCCCGGACAAACAGGATGCCGGCTGCGCCTTTTTCCTGGGCAAACAGTGTCTTGCGCAGCGCGCCGCCTGCCTCTGCGGAGACCACACCGTCAAACGGGCTGTTCGGGTCGCGCTCTCCCGGCTCATGGTCGAGCGCGAGAACGATGTTTCCTCCTAGCGTCTCGGTCCGGTAGTCGTCGTAAGAGAGTTCCGGCGCAGTGATTCCGAATCCCGTGAAAACGAGCTTGCCGCGAGCCCGGCCACTGGCGCTGAAGTAGAGCGGATAATAGTCCTGCCCCGACTTCAACCGAAGAGTCGCATTGTCTCCGCCGGTAACTTGCAGAACATTTTCATCACCAAGGGTCGAACTCATCAGGTTGTACCGCTGAAAAAACGATCCTTGCGACCCGGCGGGTTTGAGACCCATCCGTTCAAACCGCGACTTGATGAATTCCCCTGCGAGACTGTTTGACGGGGTATTGGTAAGCCGCCCCTGCATGTCATCTCCGGCGAGAAAAAATAGATCCGGCCTCATTTCCTCTTTTCTAATGGAATCGATCTCGGGTGCCCTGTCGGAGTGCTGGAACGAGAGAGAAAGCACGGAAAGAATAGTGAGCAGCACCGGTCTATTGATCATGCCTCCCATCCTCTTCGCATTTCAGGTCCGCGCCGAAACAGGTTCACGTTCTGCTGCGCGCCCGCCACGCCGGCGAGGCGCGAGCCTTAGCGGCGTCCGCGTTTGCTCCAGAATCATGCGCCGCTTTGCCGCGGGAAATTTCTCAATGGCGTAACGGAGCGCAGTTCTGGGAATCTTGGGCCCGCGGTTCAAAAGAAAGGCTTCGAGCCGGGAGGGGTCGGTTTTTCCCGCCTCGCGCAGCAGCCAGCCCGTCGCCTTGTGGATCAGGTCATCGCGGCTACCCAATAGCGACGCCGCAGCGGCATAAGCCTCGTCCAGCTGCTCCCCTTTCCGCGCGCCAGGAACCAGAGAGACCAGGACCGACCGGCGCAGCCACAGGTTTTCAGACGAAATCCATGATTTCGTCCTCGGGATCAGCCCGGGAAAAGTCCGAAGCAGCGGGGCTATAATCAGGGTTGATATCCCGTCAGTAACCGCCCAGTTGTCACAGTACCCGCGCGAGATCCAGGATTTGACCGTTCTCAAGAGATCAGCATCGAACCGTTTTCGATACCGTGACAGCAATAGAAGACCGATGAACCTCGATTCCATGTGCGGCTTTCGGATCAAAATGTCGCAATAGCATACGGCATCGCCGATAGTCCAATGCCCGCGAACCATCTGAAACAGGCTTCTCTCGATCTGGCGTGCTTTGGGACTCGAGACTCCATAGAATTCGGTTTTTTCGTGCCGTTTGAAGTAGGATCTCGCTTGCGCGGCCCTGGTGGAATCAGCAGCGGCTTCGAGGGCGCCAACTGTTTGGCTCGCCAGTTGTCGAGCTGAAGGGATCGCCTTGATTGGCATTGGCAATGGCCGGGATTAAACTTGTTTCTTTCGAGACGATGATACCCCTCCTGAGACAAGCCTTTCACGTGGAATCTCGATCCCGAAGGCGAGACACTACCTGAATCAACCGAAGGCACGGAAGGACCAGGGAAGAAAATCGTGAAGACGCCCGTAGATATTGGACTCAACGCCGTCATCGTAGCGGTCACGGACGAAGTGCCCAGGATTCTCACGGTAAAGAAATCGAGTTATCTCCCGGGTTTTTCAAAAAAGAGGCGAAGCGCCGGCGATTGGACGCGAGACGCCCTTCCCTTTGGACCTCTGGACCCGAGTAGCGACCAAACGCTGGAGCGGGCCTTGCGCCAATGGGTGCGCGAACAGACCGGACTCGAGCTGGGTTACGTCGAGCAGCTTTACACCTTTGCCGATCGCAACCGCTTTTCTCGGGAGTGGAAGGGCGCTCCCCGGATGATATCGATTGCCTACCTGGCGCTGGTGCGCGAGGTCAAACCGTCGGGTGCAAGTGAGTCGGAGTGGGTTGACTGGTACCGATTCTTCCCCTGGGAAGACTGGCGCACCGGCCGCCCGGCTGCAATCGATCAGCCGATAGCACCGGCCTTGGTCCGCTGGGTTCGCGACGCTCCGGTCGACTCCCGACGCCGGCAAAGGCGGGAGCGAATAGACATTTCATTTGGTCTCGGAGGCGTGCCGTGGAATGGAGAGCTCGTTCTCGAACGTTACGAGTTACTTTACGAAGCCGGGCTGGCAGCTGAGGCCATTTACGACCACGCACCAAAGGCGGTTCGGCCTGTGGGGAATCAGGAGCCGAAGCAGTACGCCGGCGTTCACGTCGGCCAGTCGATGGCCTTTGACCATCGCCGTATTCTTGCCACAGCCCTCGGCCGGTTAAGGGGAAAAATAAAGTACCGCCCCGTGGTCTTCGAGCTTCTCCCTCCGACCTTTACTCTGTGGCAACTTCAGCGCCTGGTGGAAGCGCTCTCCGGCGTTCGGTTGCACAAACAGAACTTGCGCCGTCTGCTCGAAAAAGGGGGGCTGGTCGAAGGCACCGGCCGTCTCGACGATTCAACCGGTGGCCGCCCGGCCGAGCTTTTCCGCTTCCGACGCGACGTGTTGCGCGAACGGCCCGCTCCGGGCGTCGGCCTGCCCGGATTGCGCCAGAGTTAACCTGACAGGCACTCGATCCCAGCGCGCTGAGAACCTGCAGACATCCAAGCCCGCTCCGGACTGCACCAGGCTGCACATGATGTTAGGGGTTGACACCCCATATGCTCAGGTCTAGTATAACTGGGCCCCGCGGGGCGGGGCGATTTTTTTGGGGCTTAATATGCTCAGGATGAGCATAAGGGAGGAGGGTATCAAGTTGGCCTCTTACACTTTCGATTCATCTCGACCGGCAGACGGTCTGGACTACACGCCTGCGGTGGCTCAGGCGACCGCTCCGATCTTCGAGCGCATCCGGAATGTCATGCCCCAGATTGAATGGCCCGTGCACGCTCCCTATGTGGCCGCGATCAACGATCTCAAGCGCCGGCACAACGCCATCATCCTGAGCCACAATTACCAGACCCCTGAAATATTCCATGGCGTCGCCGATCTCACGGGCGATTCACTTGCGCTTGCTCGGCAGGCGGCTCAAACCGATGCCGAGATCATTGTGCTTTGTGGCGTGCACTTCATGGCCGAGACCGCGAAGCTTCTCTGCCCCGATAAGAAAGTCCTGATCCCGGACGTCGAGGCCGGGTGCTCTTTGGCAGCGTCTATCACGGCCGACGATGTGCGGCTGCTGCGCCAGCGCTATCCGGGGGTTCCCGTCGTCACTTACGTTAATACTTCGGCCGCGGTGAAAGCGGAGTCGGATGTCTGCTGCACCTCCGCCAACGCCGTCGAGATCGTCGAGTCGCTGGGAAGCGAACGGGTGATTTTCCTGCCTGACGAGTTCCTGGGACGCTATGTTGCCGGACAGACAAAAACCCAGGTGATCCTCTGGAAGGGACACTGTGAGGTTCATGAACGATTCTCGGCCGGTGACCTGCGCCTCTACCGCCAGCAATACCCCGACATCCAGATCCTGGCTCACCCGGAATGCTCGCCTGATGTCCTGGCAGAAGCCGATTACGTAGGATCCACCTCGGGAATGATTCGCCACGTCGACCAGCAGCGCCCCAGTCGAGTCGTCATGATCACCGAGTGCTCGATGAGCGACAACGTAGCGGTCGAGTTCCCGGAGGTCGAGTTTATTCGCCCGTGCAACCTCTGCCCGCATATGAAGCGTATTACCCTTCCGAAGATTCTGCGCTGTCTCCAGACGATGCAACCGGAAGTGACGATTGAACCAGACGTCGCCGAGAAAGCCCGGCGCTCGGTCGAGCGGATGCTGGAGTTGCGGCGGAATTGACTTCTGGTGAGATGATGAGACCTGAATGGTTACGGTATTTATGGCCACGACGACTTAGCGACCTCCTGTCACTCGTCGGTGCTGGCGTTTTCCTGGAGACGAAACAAATACCACTAGGACACGAAGAAACACTAAGAAACACGCTGTTCGCCGGTCGCAAACGACAAGCAGGATTCATGAATGGTTACCGTTACTCAAAATGGCAGAGTCGAGCGTCCATCTCAGACCGCTGTATCCGCTGCTATATGAAAGCGTGGTTCGCAGAGCTCTAGAAGAGGATCTTGGGCGGGCTGGCGATCTCACAACCGACGCCATCGTGCCCCCTCAGGCGTCGGCGAACGCCCTCATTGTGGCGCGCAGTGGCGGCCGGATTGCAGGAATCGAGGTCTCGGCCTGCGCCTTCCGGCTCCTCGATCCCAACGTCGCGGTTACAGTCCGGGTTCCGGACGGCGGTGACGCCGCGCCGGGGGAGACAGTGGCCGAGATCCGTGGAGCCGCGAGGCCGCTGCTTTCGGCCGAGCGCTCTGCGCTCAACCTGCTAGGTCGCCTGTGCGGCATAGCCACCGCAACCCGCGACATCGTTGCAGCCATCCGGGAATATCCGGCAAAGGTCGTGTGTACCAGAAAGACCACACCCGGGCTGAGAGCGCTCGAGAAGTATGCGGTTCGCGCCGGCTGCGGCGCCAATCATCGCTTCGGACTCGATGACGCCGTTCTGATAAAAGACAACCACCGCCGGATCGCCGGAAGCGTGACGGCCGCGGTTGAAAGAGTCCGTCGCTACATCGGGCATCTGGTAAAAATCGAGGTTGAGGTCGACACCATCGAAGAATTGGAAGAAGTCCTTCGACTCGAGGTTGACGCTGTTCTGCTGGACAACATGTCGCTCGCCGACATCGGCCGGAGCGTCCGCCTGGCGCAGGGTAAAGTGATAATCGAGGCGTCGGGCGGAATCAACCCCGCAACGGCGCGGGCGGTCGCCGCCGCCGGAGTGGATCTGCTCTCGGTCGGATGGCTTACCCACAGCGCGCCTCAGCTTGATGTGGCGCTCGACCTTGAACCTGAGCCGTAAACGTTGGTTGCCTCGTGAATATGCCGTTCGACTCAAACGATCGAGACCCTGGTTCATCCCGCACACAAAACACCTAGGCTGCCAGCCAGTCGCATGTCAGCTGAGTTTCTTGAAAACTGTCTGGACGCGAGTCCGACGCTGAGAAGCTGTGAATAGATTGCGTCTGTGGCAAGCCAAAGGGCTCTTGGTCAATCGAGGGCTGTTCGCTGAATTTTTTCACACGTTCTGACCCCGTGCCCGAGGGACCGACAGCGCGGTGTCGAAGTCATCGTCTACGCCACCGATCGGGTCCGTACTGCCAGCCTGGTCGACCTCCCGGATCGACCGACGACGTGGAGGGAGCAACTCTTTACTTGTCGTACTCAAGGAAGACCAGCCTCTTGAGAATCTGCATTCCGATCCACGCTGGAAAGTGCTGCTCCGACGCATGAATTTCCCGGAGGAATAATCCGGCTATCGAATCCAACCAACGCATGCCTTGGAGCGAGGCGACTCAATGATGCGCGAGAACTTCATGGCAAAACCTCTAATGCGCTGCAAAGAATTTTTTCGTCCCAGGGCCTGGCTAAAATCTTTCCCCTCCCCTCACACTCGGGCTACTGTCTTGTGGCTTGGCTAGTTCAAAAGCCCGACCGCCAGGGAAGGCTCGGGGCTTTGACAACCGAGCTCGGGTCCGACCCTCCGGAATTCGGGGTTAGCCCGGCAAGTGTTATAATCGCCCGCATCGGCGTTAGTCCCCTGGCGCGCAGGATTCGAGAAGATGAAGGAACCGCTCCCCGAAGGGGTAACCCAAAAGCTCGTCGCATGGGGCAGTGGCGACCAGCACGCTCTCGAGGAGTTGATGCCGCTGGTGTACCGGGAACTGCGCCGGCTCGCACACGGCCAGCTTCGTGGTGAGCGTCCGGACCACACGCTGCAAACCACCGCCCTCGTCCATGAGGCCTACCTTCGACTCGTCGATCAGCGCGAAGCGAACTGGAAGAACCGTGCCCAATTCTTTGCGCTGGCGGCCCGGATGATGCGCCGTATCCTTGTGGACTACGCTCGGGCACGCCAGTATGCCAAACGCGGCGGTGGCGCTCAGCCGGCGGAGCTGGATGAAGCCATGGGCGTGTCCAGTGACCGGGCCGCAGAAGTGGTTGCACTGGACGAGGCATTGCTGAGACTGGCCGAGCTTGATTCCCGCAAGAGCGAGCTGGTGGAATTGCGTTTCTTTGGCGGTATGAGTATTGAAGAAACGGCTGAGATCCTGGGCGTTTCGCCGGGAACCGTGATGCGCGACTGGACGCTGGCCAAGGCCTGGCTGCAACGTGAGCTGACCCAGGGAGGTCCGGATGCAGGCTGAACGGTGGCAACAAGTCGAAAAACTGTTCCACGCGGCTCTCGAACATGCTTCGCACGAGCGGGTTGCCTATCTGCGCGAGACCTCCAACGGCGACCCGGAACTGCAGCGTGAGGTCCAATCGCTGCTGGCGGCCCACGAAGCGAGCGAAGGCCTGGAGACGGCGGCCTCGGAGCTTGCGGGAGAGTGGTTGAAAGGGCAGCAATCCCGGATTGGGCAGAGCCTGGGCCACTTCGAAATCATGGCGCATCTGGGTTCGGGAGGAATGGGTGATGTTTATCTAGCGGAAGACAACGGGCTGCGCCGCAAGGTCGCGCTCAAGCTGCTGCCTGCACAGCTCAGCGCTGATGCTGAGCGGTTGCGGCGCTTCGAGCGGGAGGCTCAGGCCGCCTCAGGGCTGAATCACCCGAACATTCTCACGATTCACGAGATTGGCGAGACCAACGGGACGCACTACATCGCCACCGAGTTCATCGAAGGCCAGACGCTGAGAGAGCGCATGACGGGTGCGCCGATGCAGCTGGGCGAGGCGCTCCAGGTCGCCGAGCAGGTGGCTTCCGCGCTGGCCGCAGCCCATGAGGCGGGGATCATCCATCGCGACATCAAGCCTGAGAACATCATGGTGCGCCGTGATGCGCTGGTCAAAGTCTTGGACTTCGGATTGGCAAAGCTGGCCAAACAACAAGCCCTGGACTCGGAAGCGGCGACGCGTGGGAGGATCACAGAAATCGTGATGGGTACGGTGCCGTACATGAGCCCGGAGCAAGTGCTCGGTTGCGAACTGGACCACCGCTCAGACCTGTTCAGCCTGGGTGTGCTGCTCTATGAGATGGCGACCGGAGTATCGCCGTTTGCCGGAGCCAATTCGAGCGAGACGCTGGATCGGATTCTGCACTCGCAGCCGGAAGCCATCAGCCGCTTCAACCACGAAGCACCGGGCGAGCTACAGCGCATCGTGGGCAAGTGCCTGGAGAAGGACCGTGAGGGGCGCTACAGCTCGGCGCGAGAACTCCTGGCTGACCTGAAGAAACTCAAGCGGGGTCTTGAGGTCGACGCCTCCGCCACAGTCGTCGAGATTCAGGAGCGGCAGCGAAGACCACTGGCGGGCCGGCATTGGCTCGTCACCTCGCTCCTGGCGATACTAGTACTGGCAGCGCTCAGCTACGTGTTACTGTTCCGAGGCCGCCTCGCGCCAGTTTCCCCCGAGATCAAGTCGCTGGCTGTGCTGCCATTCAGATCTCTCGACCTTCAAGCGAAAGAGGACTACCTGGGCCTAGGGATAGCTACCGACATCATCACAAGGATCAGCCAGAGTGGTTACCTGACGGTGCGCCCGACCAGCGCAGTGCGCAAATACGTCAAGAACGAAATGGACGCGCTCGCAGCCGCCCGCGAGCTGAAGGTGGATGCAGTGCTCGACAGTACATACTTGCCTGTGGGCGACCAGTTGCCGGTAACCGTGAATCTGCTCAGAGTCGAGGATGGCACGTCTTTGTGGGCCGAGAAGTTTGATGAGCGCTTCACCGACCTCTTCGCGATCCAGGATAGATTATCGCAACAGGTGGCTCAGCGTCTGCGGCTCCGGCTCAGTCCGTCGCAACAGGCCCGCCTCACCAAACACCATACATCAAGCGTGGAAGCCTACAACCATTACGCGACGGCTATGTATCACTTGGGCAGTATAGGACCCGATCTGAGAACTCGTCCAGAATCCGACCTGGCGATTGACCTATTCAAGAAAGCGATTGATCTGGATCCACAATATGCGCTGGCTCACGCTCAACTTGGATATGCCTATTCCAGGATTGCGGTGTTTCAGGAAGATAATCCTGCACTGATCGAACAGGCCAAACGTGAACTTGACATCGCCGAAAGGCTCGATCCGCAACTGGCTGAGGTGCACGTTGCCCGTTATTTCATTGAGTTCAGTCAGTACGAAGGTTGGCAGGTTGAACCCGCGATGCGCCAGTTGCGTTGGGCACAACAGCTTGACCCTCACGCGGGCCTCTCTGAAGTGGCGGACCTCTTCCATCACATCGGCCTGGAACAGCAGGCTGTCGAAGCGTTTGAGATCGCGCTGAAGGTAGACCCGAATAACGAGCGGACCAAAGAATTTTATGTGCAGCATTATTATCAATCAGCCAGACCCGAGGAAGGGTTAGAGGCGAACAAAAGATTATTCAATCGCGGCCCCGACTGGCGATACTACGTGGAAACGAGAATGGTGAAGGAGGCTGTACCCCTGGTCGATCAGGAGTATCAAAAGGATCCTGGCTCTCCCTGGAAGTTTGGACATCAGGTATTGTTACTGGCTTTGCAGGGGAAACACCAGGAGGCTCGGGCGATCGTCCCTTCGATTCTGAAAAGGGAGCGAAGATACCGTGGATACCATCACGGCACTTACATGATCGCCCGTATCTACGCGTTGGGGGGCAAGAGCGAAGAAGCCTTGAAGTGGCTGCGTGTGACGGTCAAAGAAGGCTTCCCCTGCTACCCGCTCTTTGTGCGCGACTCGTTCCTGGACCCGATCCGCAAAGATCCGGCCTTCCTTCAGTTCATGGCCGAGATGAAAACGCGCTGGGAGCGCTACCAGCGCGAGCTCGGATGAGCTTTTTCCGATCGCTCGTTTACCGCCTCAGTGGTCATTATCGTCCTTGTGCCCCCTTTGCTTGGTACGGTTAGTCTCGTACAGGTCGAGTTCGGAGGTCGCGGTCCCATGCCGGTTCGAAGAGAAAATCAACGTCAGAGCATCCCATGAAATCGCGGTGCGCTGTTCAAAACCCGTGCTATTGATAGTCGGTCCGAGGTTTTCTGGAACCCCCCACGGGTCAGAGGTGCTCTCGCGTGTGGCCACCCAGAAGTCCACACTTCCAATTGTGCCGGTGCGATCGGATGAGAGAAACAATTCTCGCCCGTCTTTTCGGACGTTGGCAAACAAATCTTGCGCACTGCTGCTGAGTTCTGCCACGAGAGTAGGCGGAAGCAGCGTTCCATCGCTTGCCGTTCTGGTCATATAGATGTCGGGGCCGCCGGGGCCGCCCGGGCGATCCGATGTAAAGAAGAGAACGAAGTCTCCCGTTTCTTCATCCTCGTAGCCCGTTGGGCCAAACTCATTGAAAGGTGTGTTCATTCCTGGCAGGGGGACGGGCGTCTCCCAGCCGAAATCATCCCTCTTGTTCCGGCGGGATGAAACGTACAAGTCGATGCCACCGGAACCTCCGGTCGATTGCTCAGAAAAATCAGGGTGTGGCCATCGGGTGTCACGAACGGACAGTTGTCAACAGAGGGGGAATTGATCGTCGGGCCGAGGTTTTGCGGAGTTCCCCACGGATCGTTGGTGCTCGGACGCTTTGAAACGTAGATGTCCACGTTACCGAGGCCGCCGGATCGCGGGGAGCCAAAGTAAAGACTGAGACCATCCTTTGTAACCGACGGACAAACCTCAAAAGATGTAGTGTTGATCGTCGGCCCCAGGCTTACCGGTGTCGACCACTCGGAGAAGTGTTGCCCGAGAGCACCGGCCGGAAAGAGGGCCAGCAGCGCGAACGCTGCCAGGCCGATAGTCATCTTGGTAATAGGTTTCATTTGCGGCTCCTTTCGTTTCTCAGGCGCGTGCCTGATGGTTGGTCGTTCCGGCTTTAGCCGATCGTGAAGGCTGTGCTATACAGCGGGGTTCGTAGTCAGGGTTACCGAGCCACGCCTGCCGTTTTTTCAGAGAGTTGTCCCAACGCCGAGTTCGATTTCGCTTTCGTCCATATACGCGAGAACTTCATGGCAAACCTCTAATGCGCCACGATGAATCTTTTCGACTCAGGGCCAAAATCTATGCCCTACCTGACAGTCGGGCTTCTGAATACGAGCGTTCGTAGAGAAAGGCGCCGTCCCAAAGCAACAAATTTTGAAACAATTACTCTTCCAAATCGTCCAATTCCCCGCCACAATTTCAAAATCGTGCTTTGGGTTTCATTGAGTCTTCTCGGTTAGACGCGTTTCCGCGCTGTGGGAGCCCCGGTGGAGGCGGTTGAATTCAAGTCCCCGACTCGAATTCACTTTGGCGTAGGAGCTGTGTCGCGTCTCGGCGATCTCGTGCGCGAATCGGGAGGGCGCTGCGTTTTGCTGGTTTCGGATCCAGGTCTTGTGGCGGCCGGGCATGTAGCTATCGCTTCGGAGGTCATGACCAATGCCGGCCTCCGGGTCGAACGCTTCCATGACTTCGGCGAAAACCCAACTTCCGAGATGGCGGAGAGAGGAATGCGCGCCGCGCGCGAAAGCGGCGCAGATTTTATCGTTGGCCTGGGCGGAGGAAGTTCGCTCGATTGCGCCAAGGCCATCAATTTTCTTCTCACTAACGGCGGCTGCATGAAGGACTACTGGGGCTACGGCAAAGCGCAAAAACCGATGCTCCCGATGGTTGCGGTTCCCACCACAGCCGGGACCGGCAGTGAAGCGCAGTCTTACGCCTTGATCAGCGACGACCAGAGTCATCGCAAGATGGCCTGCGGCGATCCCAAGGCGGCATTCCAGGCTGCCATCCTCGACCCGCAGCTTACGGTATCGCAGCCCCGGATGGTAACGGCAACGGCGGGCTTCGATGCCATCGGCCACGCCGTTGAAACCTATGTCAGCACCAGGCGAAGTTCTAACTCGCAGTTCTTCTCTTTGGAAGCCTGGCGGTCACTGGACAATAACTATGAACGGGTTCTCCAACAACCTGATGATTTGAACGCTCGCGGCGCGATGCTTCTGGGAGCCTGTCTCGCGGGTGTGGCCATCGAAAACTCCATGCTGGGAGCGACGCATGCGCTGGCAAACCCCTTGACTGATCGCTACGGAACCAACCACGGCATGGCGATCGCCATCCTTCTTCATCATGTCGTGCGCTGGAACAGCGCTGAGGTCGGTGACAGCTATCGCGAATTGATGAGCGTTTCAGACGATGCCGGCGGCGTCAGTCTCGAAGTCCGCCTGCTACATTTGCTCGAGCGAAGCGGTCTGCCGCAGCGCCTGGGGGAAATTGGCGTCAAGAAGGAGGATCTCCCGGCCCTGGCGCGGGGGGCAATGGAACAGTGGACCGGCACGTTCAATCCCCGGCCACTCCAGGAATCAGAAGCGCTGGCCCTTTATCAGGCGGCTTACTGAATGGGACAGCCCGCCGTCTGAGTACCCGCCCATTTCGATGACGCCTTCCTTAGGGTTCGTGGTGGCTTGTTGAAGGCGTGGTATCCAAGTGCTACGATCACATTCGTATCGCTGCCTGACTCGATAAAGCATAGCAGGGTGAGTCCAACCGTATTCCGGAAGGGCGGGTATCGATTCTACTTCTTTTCGCGTGAGGAGCCACGGATCCACGTCCATGTCCTGCGATCCAGTGCTCGATGGCAGAACGAAGAGAGGAAAGGCCCAAAGGGCCGACAGTCGTAGCCCCGTGAGGCCGGGGAAACTGGGTCTCACCACTATGAGCGCCGAAGGTGCGACACAACCGGAGTGCCGGTCCTTCGGACCTCAGACCACTCGGTCTTGCGCGTCCACGCCCTCACGGGCGGGGCTATTCACTGCCGGGCCTTCGGCCCTGGTTAACGCGACGCCCCGGAGGCTGAAGTGACTAACGTCTCAGCTCACGGCTTCTGGCTCCTGATCGGAGTCAGGGAGATGTTCGTCCCGTTCGACGAGTTTCCGTGGTTCCGTGATGCTCCTGTAGGTCACATCCTCAACGTGCTGCTCCAGGCCCCAAATCATCTGTACTGGCCGGACCTTGATATCGACTTGGCGGTTGAATCCATCGAGCATCCTGAGCGGTTTCCTCTCGTCAGCAAGACGCGATCCACCAGGGCGCTGCAGCAGACCAAGCGCGCGAAGCCCCTCGGAGAATGCGATCGTCGGGGCGAGCGGCGCGCGGCTGATCGCCGGGATGGCAGGCAGTCGAATACGGGATGCGCGGGTAGCGCTTGCACAATATGCTCTTAATTCGTGCGATCATTCTGATCTACATCACCCTTGCCGCCGGCCTGAGTCTGCCCGCTGCCGATGATGCTCTCTTCCAGAGAGCAGTTTCCCTTGTCAAGGCCTCTCGCCCTTCTGAAGCCGAGGCACTGCTACGATCTATCGCCGAGAATGATCCGGCCCATACTGAAGCGCGGGTTTTACTTGGTTTTCTCTATCTGGGACGCTCGGCGGTTTCGGAAGCCGAAGATGCTTTCACCACGGCGCTGAACCTGCGCTCCGAGCACGCCGCTGCGCGACTCGGACTCGGAATCACGTGGGTCCAAAAAGGAATGGCCCGGCAAGCCGCGCAGGAGTTCGAAAAAATTCTCGGTGATCGATCGCTGGGAGACCGGGCCCGTATTCATTGGATTCGGAGTCTCTTTCTCCAGGGGAGAGATCAGGAGGCTTTGCGGGAGGCGCGTGAACTAGCGCAGCGGAATCCCCTGGTGGCAGAGCACCGCCGTACCCTCGCTTTTCTCTATCAGGCGCTCGGGAAGAACGGCCAGGCATTCCAGGAATACAAGAAGGCCGTGGAGCTCGAGCCCGGAAACCTCGCCTCGTATTTAAGCCTGATTGGCCTGTCGAAGACCGGCCAGGATTGGAACGGAGTCCTGTTCTGGAGCGAACGCGCGCTCGACCTCGATAACAATCACCCGCTGCTCTACCAGGAGCTGGAGCTGGCCTACCGGAAACTTGGACAGCAGCAGGAGGCCGAAGCCGCCCGGGTTGAGTCGCAGCGCACCTATGACGCAGAGAGGCTTTTCCTTCAAGCCGCGCGCGCGAAGGCCAGAGGGAACAAGGGAGAAGCCGAGGCCGCCCTTCGACGCTGTCTCGATTCCAATCCGCGCCTGTCCAAAGCGTGGGCCGGGCTGGGTGAGATCTTACGAGAGAAGCATCAAATCGACGACGCGCGACAAGCATTTCTCATGGCGCTTGAAACCGATCCGGAAAATCCGCTGGCTCACCTGGGTCTGGCCGCCATCCTCCAGCTCCAGGGAAGAGATGCCGAAGCGGCCAGCGCCTATCGTCGAGCCCTCACCCGGGGGTTGACCGTTCCGGACCTCTACGCAGGCCTGGCTGCCGCTAATCTCGATCAAGGCAAAGCTCAGGAGGCCGCGGCCCGGATGCTCGACGCGATCCGGAGCCTGCCTGATGATCCGGACCTGCTTTCCTACATGGGCTACGTCCAGGCTCTGCGCGGCGAGACAGGCGCGGCACTCGAATATTACTCCCAAGCCTTGCGTATCAACTCTAAACACGAAGCCGCTCTGCTGGGAGAAGCTCAATCCGCAATGACGCGCGGCGACTTCACCCGAGCCATAAGAAGCTTCAGTCGAGCCGTCGAATTGAATCCTGACGGCGCCGAAGGATGGCAAGGTTTGATCCACGCCTACCGGAAATCCGGCAACCCAGGCCGGGCGGAGCTGGCTTGCCGCGATTGCCTGGTACGCAACCCCGGGAACAGGGAATGCCGCGAACAGCTGGCGTCGCTTCGTATGGACGCTTCCGATTACCAGGAATCAGCGCGCGAATTTCAGACCCTGTTAAGGAACGGGACGGCTACCAAGACCGTTCTGGATGGCCTGGGTTTTTCACTGTTGAGAAACGGTGAGCACCTTCAGTCGATCGAGCTGTTTAAACGTTCGCTGGCAAGGTACGGGACCGATGCCTGGATACACTCGAACCTGGGATATCTTTACCGGATCCGGGGACAACTTGAAGCGGCCGTGCTGCACTATCGACGGGCCTGCGAGATCGCTCCCGGCGATGCGGAGAAGAACCATGACCTCGGCTTCGCCCTCTACCTGGCGAGAGACTACACCTCGGCTCTGCAACCCCTTCAAACGGCCGTCAGGTTGAAACCTGACTGGGGGCAGGCTCACCACAATCTCGCTATGACTCTCTGGAACTTGAGACAGTATGGACCTGCATTGACTCACGCCCGTTCGGCCGAGCTCCTGGGGGTCGCAGGAGCCGGCGCTATCGTTCGCGCTCTCTCGGCGAATCTCTCCGTAACCGCCAGGACGCAAAGACGCTAAGGTTCGTTCGGGGACTTCGCCCCGAACAAAGGCCCCTTGCGAACGACAACATGTTGGTTTGAGAGTTTCGCTTAAGTCGAAGCTCGTGCCTTCGTATTACACCGCTATGAAATCTTGTTGTCGAGCAACATTTCTCATTCGGAAACTAGCAACGCCGGTCGCCAAAGCTGATAGCTGACCGCTGATGGCTGATAGCTCAGCGCGGCCAAGCATTCTTGATCGTTTTGGGTTGCGGCCTCAGGGCCGCGCTACGTCTTGGTGGTTGGCTCTGGTTCTGCTACCATTCCTCAACCTTATGGTCGGAAGAGCGCTGTTCGGAATCGGTTTCGTTCTGCTCTTGCACGTGGCAGCGGTCTCGCAGAATCAGCCGGGAACGGGGTCCTGGCCCATGTTCCGTGGAAACTCCAGGCTCTGGGGCGTCTCCGAGACTCCCCTGCCCGCCTCTCTCAAGCTGCGCTGGACCTACCAGGCGAAAGAATCGATCGAATCGTCCGCCGCCATCGTGGATGGTGTAGCTTATGTAGGCTCGACGGACGGAACACTCCACGCCGTCGATCTGGCCAGCGGCAAGGCCCGCTGGGAGTACAAGACGAAGGGCCCGGTGGCCGAGTCTTCGCCCTGCGTCCAGAACGGAACCGTATTTGTCGGGGACCTCGATGGCGTGTTTCATGCCGTCGACGCAAACACCGGAAAGGCGCGCTGGACGTTTCAGGCTGAGAGTGAAATCAAATCGTCCCCCAACTGGCATGACAATCGCGTCTATTTCGGATCTTACGACCAGAATCTCTACTGCCTGTCGGCTGCCGATGGGAAGTTAATCTGGAAATTCACAACCGACGGGCCGGTACATTGCACACCTTCCATCGATGAAGGCCGAATCTTTGTAGCCGGGTGCGACGAGGTTTTCCGGGCCGTTGATGTGGTCAGCGGCAAGGAACTCTTCACCCTGCCGATCCACGCTTACATGGGCGCTTCGCCGGCCATAAGGGATGGCCAGGTATACGTGGGCACCTTCGGGAATGAAGTCATCGGCATTGATCTCAAGAAACGCGCTCTGCTCTGGACCTACCGCCACCCGGTTCGCAACTTTCCTTTTTACTCCTCGGCCGCGGTGACAAAAGACCGGGTGGTACTGGGCGGACGGGACAAAATACTGCATTGCCTGAATCGACTCACCGGGAAGGAAGTCTGGACTTTTACCACTCGCGCCAGAATTGAATCTTCGCCGCTGATTGCCGGGAATCGCGTCTACGTGGGATCCAACGATGGGCATCTCTATGTCCTGGACCTGGCATCGGGCAAAAAAATCTGGGACTTCACCGCCGGAGCCCCGCTCTCGGCCTCGCCGGCAGCATCCGGCGGCGTCCTGGTGATCGGCTCCCAGGATGGCGCGCTCTATTGCTTCTCCGGTCCCTGACCTCTCTATGAACATCGCCTACATCACCGCAGGCGCAGGTGGGATGTACTGCGGCAGCTGCCTTCGGGATAATGCGCTGGCCGCACAACTCTTGAAGTCCGGACATGAAGTTCATCTCATCCCCGTCTATACACCCACCCGCACCGACGAGGCGAATGTCAGCCAAAAACGTGTTTTCCTTGGCGGCATCAACGTCTACCTCCAGCAGCACCTCGGACTCTTCCGCAAGACTCCGTGGTTCCTGGACCGGCTCTGGGATGATCCGGCGATTCTGAATATCGCAACCCGATGGGGAGTTCGGATCGATCCCGCTCATCTCGGAGCGTTGACAGTGTCGATGTTGAGGGGAGGAGACGGCTTTCAGCACAAGGAAATTCAAAAACTCGCTCTCTTCCTGAAGCGCGAGTTATCGCCTGACGTCATCAATCTCCCGAATTCCCTGTTGATGGGCCTGGCGCCGGAATTCAAAGCTCAGATGGACACTCCCATATGCTGCACCCTCCAGGGAGAAGAGCTCTTCCTTCAAGGGCTCGCTCAGTCTCATCGTGACGAGTCGCTCCGGCTCATACGATCGCATGCCGCCTATGTCGATGCGTTCATCGCAGTGAGCGAATACTGCGCTTCTTACATGTCGGATTTCCTGGGCTTGCCCGAAAAGAAAATCCATGTGGTCCCCCTGGGGATTAATCTTGAGGGGCATGGCGCGGAAAAGAAAAACTCCTCCGACCCGTTTACCATCGGATATCTGGCGCGGATCGCTCCCGAGAAGGGATTGCACGAATTGTGTGAAGCTTATCGCCGGTTGCGCGTGAAGAAGAAATCACCTCCTGGCCGTCTTTGGGCAGCGGGTTACCTGGCTCCGGAATACCGCCCCTACCTTGCCGGCATTGAGCGGAAGATATCCGAATGGGGTTTGGAAAAAGAATTCAAGTTTCACGGCGAATTGGACCGGCAGGAGAAAATCAGCTTTCTTCACAGTTTGAATGTTTTTTCGGTGCCAAGTCCCTATGACGAACCCAAGGGGATCTATCTGCTGGAGGCGATGGCTAACGGCGTGCCGGTAGTGCAGCCGCGGCGAGGGGCTTTTCCTGAGATCGTTGAGACAACCGGAGGCGGCCTCCTTGTGGATCCGGACGATCCAGACGCTCTGGCGGAAGGAATTCTCTCCCTCTGGGAAAACCCTGAGAAGAGAACGGAGCTGAGCCAGAGAGCAAGCCAGGGTGTGCGCGCCCATTTCGGCGCCGAAAAGATGGCCCAACGCGCTCTTTCGGTTTACCAGACTCTGATCGATGCCACGCGCCGTTCCGCGTCTTTGCGGTTAGTGTGAAATTCGGTGACAGGCACCAAATTGCGTGGCAAAACACAAGTTTTTTGGCTTCTCTTAACCGGCAATTTGGAGCCTGTCACCGCCTCTTGTCTTGACCACCATGCTCCAGGTTATTGACCTCTCAAAGGAGTTCCCTGCCCCCGGCGGCACCCTCACGGTTCTGTCCGAAATCAACCTGGCTCTTTCACCCGGAGAATCCGCTTCCATCGTTGGTCCGTCAGGCAGCGGAAAAAGTACGCTGCTTCATATTATCGGCGCGCTTGAGCCGCCCACTCGCGGCTCGGTGATCCTGAGCGGGTCTAATCCTTTTCTGCTGGATGAAAGAGGCCTCGCCGCGTTTCGCAACAAGGAGATCGGTTTCGTATTTCAGGATCACCATCTGCTGCCTCAACTTTCGGTCCTCGAGAATGTGCTGGTTCCGACTCTGGTCGCGGATGACGGCGAGCGCAATGCAGAAAACTACGCGCACGAGCTGCTGGAACGGGTCGGATTGAGCCAGAGACTCCACCACAGGCCTTCGGAGCTGTCGGGCGGCGAGAGACAGCGAGTCGCTCTGGCCCGCGCGCTGGTCCGCAAGCCGAAACTTCTGCTGTGCGACGAGCCCACTGGGAACCTGGATCGCGCGGCTACCGAGGCGGTCGCTTCCCTCCTGCTCGACCTTCATCGAAATGAGAGGACCATTCTCGTCGTGGTGACTCATAACCTCGAGCTGGCGGACCGATTCTCGCGAAAGTTCTACTTGAGCGAAAACAAGCTGCGGACCGAAGAGAGTTAACCGCGAAGATTCGAAGAAACACTCAAGGCATTCTGGTTGCGGCATGAAATCAAGCAGGCTGTTGTTTCGCAATCTTACTTTCTTCTGGCGTACCAACCTGGCGGTAGTACTGGGTGTGGCGACGGCGGTGGGAGTTCTCTCGGGAGCCTTGCTGGTAGGCGAGTCCGTGCGAGCGAGCCTGCGCAACCTGGTTCTGCAACGCCTGGGTAAGACGGATTACCTTCTGTCCGCCAACAGATTTTTCCGCGAGGAACTTCCGGCGGCTATGGCGTCGAGAAGCGCATTCAGGCGCAGCTTCAGCGCCCAATGCCCCATCATTGTTCTCGAGGGAATCGTTATCAACGAGAAGACCGGCCAGCGAGCGCACAAGGTCAACGTTTATGGAATTGATCAAAGGTTCTGGAAATTTCAAGACCGGGACTGGATGAAGGCACCCGAAAAGCGCGACGCTCTTTTAGGTCAAAATCTGGCGGCCGAGCTTTCCCTGCAACCGGACGATCCAATCCTTCTGAGAATCGAAAGGCAGGAGGGGATACCCAGAGAGTCACTGTTTGGCCGAAGGGATGATACCGGCCGAACCGTGCGCCTCGTCTGCAGCGGCATGGTGCCGTCGTCCGATCTGGGCGAGTTTTCGCTCAGGTCCAATCCGTCGACGGTTCGCTCGATCTTCGTTCCTCTGACAAGGCTTCAGGCGGACCTGGACCAGGATGCGGCTGTGAACGCCGTCTTGATCTCGGCCCGCGATGCGACTGCGAACGAAGAAGACCTCCGCAGCGCGTTGAGGGAAAGCTTCAATTTGGAGGATCTCGGATCGAGGCTCCAGGTGCGCGGGACTCAATCCGCCGCCTACCTGGAGAGTGATCGGATAGTCCTGGAAGATCCACTCGCGCGCGCCGCCCTGGACACGGCATCGCAGACGGCGACCCCGGCTTCGGGCGTATACACATATCTTGCCAATACGATCCGAGCCGGACAGCGATCGATTCCATACTCCGTGATAACGGCGGTCGATCTTTTCCGGGGGAGCATGGCGGACATTCGGCTGGTCAAGGGCACGGGAGCGGCCGGCGCCAGCGACGATTCCATCTGGCTCAATCAATGGGCGCAGGACCACCTGGCGGCGTCTCCGGGCGAGGTTATCACGATCGATTATTACCTCTGGGAAACCGAAGGCCGTCTGGTCACCCGGAGCGCCGATTTTCGTCTAGCCGGCATCGTCGCCTTGCAGGGAGACGCCGCCGACCCTGCTCTGGCCCCCGATTTCCCGGGCATTACGGAAAAGAGCAGCCTGGGCGACTGGGATCCGCCTTTCCCCGTCGACCTCGATCGGATCCGGCCCGAGGACGAGGAGTACTGGGATCGCTACAAGACGGTCCCCAAGGCATTCATCAGCTTGTCGAAGGGTCAGGATCTCTGGCAAACTCGATTCGGCAAGCTGACCGCCATTCGACTCCGGCCGGAGTCTCTGGAAACCTACAAAGCCAGGCTGCGCGAAAAGCTTGACCCCGAAGCATCCGGATTGACGCTCAGCGCCGTGAAGGCCCAGGGGCTGAAAGCAGCCACCGGGAGCACGGACTTCGGCGAGTATTTTATTTACTTCAGCTTTTTCCTGATCGCCGCGGCAACGCTGCTCGCCGCGCTCTTTTTCCGTCTTGGCATAGAACAACGGATCCAGGAGATCGGCACGCTGACGGCCGCTGGATTTACCGCCTGGCGCATCCGAAAGCTCTTCCTGATGGAGGGATTCATTCTTTCGGCAGCCGGAAGTCTAGTGGGCGCTGCTGTCTCACTGGTGTATGCCAAGCTCCTGTTGGTCGGCCTCCAATCCTCGTGGGCGGGGACAATAGGTATGCGCCAGCTCTTCTTGCATCTTTCGTGGGTGCCTTTCCTGATCGGACCGCTGGCAGGAATCCTGACGGCGATCTTGTCCGTGGCGTTGACGATGAAGGGTGTCGGCAAGAACTCCCCTCGTGCCATGCTGGCCGGGGTGCTGGAGTCGCGCGCCACGCAGAGCCGGCGCGGACGGGCGTTCGGGTTCGCCGCCATACTGACCGGGTCTCTCGGCTTTCTGGTTCTCACGGGTTCTTTAGTGGGAGTAGTGCCCGAGACCGGCGGCTTTTTTGGAGCCGGGTCGCTTCTGCTGGCGGCGCTCTTGAGCTCGATCGCGCTGGGCTTGCGCCGTGACCGACGGAAGCTTCTTGCCGGAAGAGGGTGGAAGGCGGTTTTCCATCTCGGAACTCGCAACGCGGGTTACCGTCCTGGAAGAAGCCTGCTCTGCATCTCTCTGATTGCCTCGGCCACCTTCGTGATCGTGTCGGTGGAAGCTTTCAGGCACGATCCCGGGAAGATTTCGATGGATAAAGCCTCCGGCACCGGAGGATTCCCGCTTTACGCCGAGTCGGCCCTCCCTGTGCTTCATGATTTGAACACCGAAGCAGGAAAAGATGCGCTCAGTCTCTCGTCTCGCGAAGCCGACGCGCTGGAAGGAGTCCGATTTACCCGGTTTCGATTCCGGCCCGGAGACGATGCCAGCTGCCTGAACCTCTATGCGCCTCAGGAACCCCGAATTCTGGGCGTCCCGAAAGCGTTTCTGACCGAGGGCCGCTTCTCGTTCCAGGACTCCATAGCTGGAACTCCCGAGGAAGAGAGGAATCCCTGGCTTCTCCTGAATACCAGGCCCGGGGACGCCGTCGTTCCCGCGATCGGAGATGCCAACACCATCCGGTATATCCTCCAGCGGGCGCTGGGCGAGGAGATTGTGATTCGGGGCCCCAACGGGGAGTCAATCCGGCTGCGGCTTGTGGCTGCCTTGAGAGACAGCCTGTTTCAGGGTGAGCTCCTCATTTCAGAAGAAAATTTCTTGCGCGTCTTTCCCGAACAAGAGGGATACCGCTTTTTCATGATCGACGCTCCCCTCGCGAGAACCGTCGAGGTAACGCGGACGCTGGAAGAAGGACTCGCGGATCTGGGCTTCGATGTCAGCCAGTCGCGCGATCGCCTGGCCGCCTACCACCGGGTGGAAAACACATACTTGTCGACTTTTCAGTCTTTGGGCGGGCTCGGCCTTCTACTCGGGACTATCGGTCTTGCCACCGTCCTGCTGAGAAATGTGATCGAAAGGCGGCCCGAGTTGGCGCTGCTTCGCGCGGTGGGATTTCGAAGGGAAGCTCTCGCCGGTTTGATCGTGGCGGAAAACGCGCTGCTCATGCTGCTGGGACTGCTGGCCGGCTCGGTATGCGCGCTCGTGGCGATTGCGCCGGCGCTGATGTCGAAGGGAGGGACGGTCCCTGTCGCACCATTGCTTCTCACGCTCGGCGCCGTGTTGATCGTCGGACTGGGAGCTTCGGCTTTGGCGGCGTTGACGGCATTTCGAGCGCCGCTGCTCCCCGCCCTGCGCGGAGACTAACCACGAAGACTCAAAGACACGAAGAAACACTGAGAATCTTTGTCGTCTTCGTCTCAGTGGTTACTCTTTTTTAATCGCTCGATCAAACGATCGCGGACACGACGGAGATATGTATGTGGTATACTCTCTGTCGATATTCATGGAGTGAGTCTTGAGAGCGATATCACTGAAATTACCGGATGACCTGCTGGAAAGCAGTCGGCGTTTGGCCGCGGCTTTGCGGCTATCACGTTCCGCATACATCCGTCGAGCGGTAGAGAGGATGAACCAGGAGATCCGCCAGCAGCTTCGAGCCAAGAGGTTAGCTGAAGCTTCAAGAAAAGTGCGCAAAGAGAGCATGCGGGTGAATGCCGAATTTGCGGCTATGGAAAAAGATCCTGATGCCTAATCGGGGTGAGATCTGGCTGGCGAATCTAAACCCGGGTCGTGGCACCGAGCCGGGAAAGACTCGCCCGGTGCTGGTAGTTCAGTCTCAGCCTCTGCTCGACGCGGAACATCCATCGACGCTAATTATTCCGCTCACAACCAACCTTGTGCAGGATGCGGAGCCACTGCGGATTCGCGTCCGCGCCTCGGGTCGTTTGCGTCGAGAGTCCGACCTTCTCATCGATCAACTAAGAGCAATCGATAACCGACGTCTACTTGAAGGTCCCCTGACCCGCCTTCCTCAAACATTGATGGCGCAAGTGGGAGACGCCCTCCGCGAAGTTCTTGATCTGGCAGAGGCGTAGCCGAGGAAGAACGCGGACTATTCGAGAGAGCCGTCGCGGGCAGAGGTCCAGCTTCGTGACCTGCGCCTTGACCTAGCTGCGCGCGCTTGCTAGACCTCGTTCTTTTTGAATCGCTCGATCAGGCGATCGCAGGCGCGGACTGTGATCGCCATCATGGTCAGGGTCGGATTCTGACATCCGCTTGAAGCGAAGCAGGCGCCA
Organism: uncultured Acidobacteriota bacterium; assembly: GCA_963827655.1. Lineage (GTDB taxonomy): Bacteria > Acidobacteriota > UBA6911 > UBA6911 > UBA6911 > CAWHCF01. The sequence continues at coordinate 97,777 of CAWHCF010000004.1, read as the reverse complement.
TCCATGACAAAAAGATTCGCGATGTCGTGGGTCTGGTTGACCGGGTTGAGGACTGATTTCTTGGGGTCCTGCCCCATGCGCGCGGTCCCAACTTCGTGAATGGCCATTCCGGGCATGGCGAGCTTGGAGTTGACTACGATGTTGCGGGCGCCGGCAGCCTCCAGCATCTCCGCGGCCGTCACGGCTGCGTCCTCCATTAGAGCAACCTCGTTATCGCCGTGGGTCATGTGAATGCGAAGCGCCGGTATGCCCCAGGCATCCTTGAGCGTGGAATCGATTTCGCAGTAGTTGTCCGGGCGCGGAAGCGATTCGCCGAAACCGGTTAACCGGATTCCATATTCACCCTTCTTGACCGCGTGCTTGTAACCGGCTCCGAAGCCTTCGGCATCGAAATCGAAGTTGGGCCCGGCTCTTCCCTGAAACCCGTAACCCCGAATAAAGCGCGGGTGGCGCGGACCTCCCTTCAGATTCCGAAACCGGATTATGTAGACACCGTTCGGACGATTCGGATCGGCGGCCGATTTCTTGAAATCGATCGCCAGGTCTCCCGAGGCTCCGGCGCCCACGGCGTGATCCATCAGGAATCGTCCGAGCAATCCACTGGAATTCCCCACCCCGCCAGGGTGCTGTTCGGTCTTCGAGTTCATCAGGATGCGTGTCGATTCGAGCGCCTGCGCGCACAAGATCACGGAGCGTGCGGAAATCTGATACGTCTTGCGAGTGTTCCGATCAACGTAGGTTACGCCCCGGGCGCGGTTTTCCTTCTTGTCGACATCGACGTGGCGGACCACGGCGTCGGTAATAAGAGTGCAGTTGCCCGACTTGAGCGCGTCGGCGACCGTGGTGAAGGGGCTGCTGAAATACGAGAAGGTCACGCAGCCGCGTTCGCAGGGACCGCAGTAATGGCAGGCGGCGCGGCCATTGTGACCCCTGGTCAGAATGGCGGTACGCCCGATGGTTACGGTGCGGCCGAATTTACTCTGGACCCGATCGCGCAGCAGCAACTCGCCGCAGGTCATTTTCATGGGCGGCAGAAACTGACCGTCGGGAAGCGCGTCGTTCTTCTCGAGAGCGCCGCTGATCCCGACATATCGCTCCACCAGATCATAGTAAGGCGCAAGGTCCTGGTAGGAAAAAGGCCAATCTTCGCCGTAGCCGTCCAGGCTGGCCGCTTTGAAATCCAGATCGCTCAGCCGGTAACTCTGCCGTCCCCAGACCAGGGTTCGACCGCCCAGAACGCGGAGGCGCTGCCAGGTGAAGGGCTTGTCCTGAGGAGTGCTGTAAGGATTCTGCAGGTCGTCGACGAACCAGTCGTAGTTGTACTCCATGCAGGCGTAACACATCTTCTGGATCGGCCGCGTTCGCACCATCTCCGGCGTGAGATTACGGAATTCCAACTTGTAGGCGGGCATGTGCTCGGTGAATTCTTCCGAAGAAATCTTCCGCCCCGCTTCCAGTAGCGCAACTTTGAGTCCTGCTTCGGAGAGCCGCTTGGCGGCCCAGCCCCCGGTTGCCCCGGAGCCGATCACGACCGCATCGTAAGTTTTGGTCAGAGGATCCTGATACACTTTAGACTTCCTCAGAAACTGATCACAAAGCCAGAGCTACTTGTGGCTATCCTGCGGATGAGAACAACCTTCGAAATCGCCGTGAAAGACGTTATCGTCCCAACCCAGCTCTTTCATGCCCATTTCAGAACTGTAATACGCCTGGCTAATCCACTTCTTCAGATTCAAAAAGTGGGCATGCCCGCCGAATTCGGACCGGTTATCTCCCCAGGTAGCCAGGCTGTGAGGATAGGCTATGAACTTCAACAATTCTACCTGGCGCTCCGCCGGGAGGTGAACGAAAGCGGCGCCGTAACGCGTCATGCTTTCCCCATCCACGTAGGTCAGGCTTGCCAGGAAAGCCCGCCTGGTCTCGTGCCCTTCCGCCGCAAGCAAACGGTCGATGAAGCGATTCACCAGAGCCTCTCTGGCGCCCGGGGTATCCGTCTTGGGAATGATGAGGTCGCTCAGGACAATCAGGGTTTCATTCTGATGCGCGTCCAGGAAGACGGGTTTCCAGTCCGAGCGGGACAGATCCTTGGATGCGTCGTGATCACGCGGAAACTGCCGGGCCGCAGGCTCGTGTTCAATCGCATTGCCGGGAAGCGCCGAGGTTAAGGCCGATCCGGCTGCCCCCAGGATAGTCCGGCGAAAAAGCTCGCGGCGTTTCATGCTCATGTCTCCGTCGACTCGTTATTCCGTGTCTTCGCGTTTTGGTTTCTTCTGAATATTTACCACAAAAGAGTCAAAGAACGAGAAAAATTAGGGGAATCAGTAGGTCGTGGTAATCATCCGCATGTTATTGGTTGCTCGATAACTAGCTTTAACTTCACATGATCTTTGGCGGCCAGGCGCGAGCATACAGCAACAACCTCTAATCGAGCATTACAATCCGGGCGCGCCAATCCCGAACAGCGTGCTGTCCGAACGGATGAAGATCTGGCCGCGCGACACGGCGGGACTGGCCATGCATCGCTCCCCGACCTCATTGGTTGCAAGGACCTTGAACTCGGAGCCCTCTTCCACCACGCACGTCTCACCTCGCTCGCTGAGGGTGTAGATTTTTCCTTCCGACGCGATCGGACTCGCATAATAACTTCCGGTCGCAGGCAGTCGCTTTTGATAGACCAGTTCTCCCGTCTTTGCTGAAAGGCAGATCAGGATTCCCCCCTCCTTGACCGCGTAGAGGTAGTCACCCAGAACAACGGGCGAGGTGCTGTAAGGAGCCGCCCTGTCATGGCGCCAGACGACGTGACTGCCGGTGATGTTACCGCGCCCACCGGGCCGGATCGCCATGATGATGGCTCCGCCAGGGCCGTTAGCGCTGACGAAAAGGAGACCGTGTGCCGCGACCGGCGTAGGGGTCACCCATTGAGTCAGACCGTCCACGGTCCAGATCAACTTTCCATCCGCTGGATCATACGAACGAACATGGCGGCTGCCGCTGACCACGATTTCGTTCCGCTCCCCCGTCTCCCAGACGAATGGCGTGGGCCAGGCGCGAGTTGCGCCATTGCGAGAAGTCTTCCACAGCTGCTTTCCCGTGTTCTTGTCAAGCGCGAGCAGGAAATCTTCACCATCGGTATCGCAATTCAGCAGCAGCATGTTCTGGTACAGTACCGGGGAGCTTGCGCTCCCCCACTCATTCGGAAAGGGTCCCAGGGGATGCTCCCACACTTTGTTGCCGCTGAAGTCGTAGCAGAGGAGTCCGTAGGAACCAAAATAGAAATATACATACCGTCCGTCAGTCACGGGTGTCGGGGTAGCCGGACTGTTGGTGCTGTGCACCTGCTCGATCGCCTTTGCGGGCACACTCCTTTCCCAGAGGATCTTGCCATCCTTGCGGTCGAGACATAGGGCCAGTAGCTTGCCATCTCGCGAGGAGGATATGTAGGACAGCAGGCGGGAGGTAATGGTGGGCTGAAAGGCAGTGAGAAAAATCCGGTCGCCCCATACAATGGGAGATGAATGGCCCGGCCCTGGGAGAGGCGTCTTCCAGGAAACATTGTCGCTGGAGCTCCACCGAATGGGTAACCCCTTCTCACCGGAAACACCCAGGCTTCCCGGTCCGCGGAACTGCGGCCAATTCTGACTTCTGCCCACGCTCGATGCGCATAGAACGATCGCCATCACACTTGCAGTCCAATATCTCTTCACCGCACTGCTCCCGTAGTACTGACGTTTTGGGGGTAATCCGCCGAAAGAGAAGAACGCAAAGAAATCACAGTCTCGCTCGAATGTGGTCCGCGGAAATGATGCGTCCATGTTCGACGAGCGACGCCTTCAGCCGATCCTGTACCCGCAACCGCTCGCAGTGCACCAGCGCGAGCCCTCCCGCCGGATTGCTCTTCTGAAGGCGGCGGACGCTGTCCGGCAGCGGCAGGGCCGGTCGCGGCGTGGTCTGGCCGGTCAGGAATTTCTCCACCCCGAGGCCCATGGCTTCGATAACTTTAAATGTCCCGCGCGAAAAGCGCTCCAGCGGCGTTCCTCTGCTTTCGGCCAGAGCCAGCGCTTTATCGATGATGTGATTTTCGAGCGAGACCAGCAGGTCGTGATCGCGTTTAAGCTCGAGTATCTGCGAAGGCGCCTCGTCTTTACGGGAAAGCCGGGCGTGGGCGCAGGTTTCGTCGAGCAGGTCGATGGACCGGTCAGGCTGCAGCCGGTCCGGGAGGTAGCGAACGGAGAGATCGACGGCAGCTTCAAGCGCGTCGTCGCCAATCGCGAAAAGGTGGTGCATTTCGAGTCTTGGGCGTCGCGCCCGGAGTACGTCGACCGTCTCTTCGCGGCCGAGTTCGTTTGCCTTTACCGGCTGAAAGCGGCGTTCAAGAGCTGCATCGCCGCAGATATATCGCTCGTACTCCGCTTCGGTGGTAGCGCCGATGACGTGTAACTGTCCGCTTGCGAGCGCGGGCTTGAGCATGTTGGCCGCATCCATCGGCGCGCCCAACGCCGAGCCGGCGCCGATCAAGTTGTGCAACTCGTCGACGAACAGAATCACGCCGCGGTCGGCCGAGGCCTCATGTATGACGGACTGAAGCCTTTTTTCGTACTGGCCCCTGAAAATCGTGCCGGCAATGAGATCTACATGGCTGAGCGAAAGAAGGCGCGCGCCTTTGAGCACGTTTGGCACCTGGCCCAAAGAGACGCGCTGAGCCAATCCCTCGACTATCGCGGTCTTACCCACGCCGGCTTCGCCCACCAGCACCGGGTTATTCTTCGACTGTCTCATGAGCACCGTAGTGACGCGCTCAATCTCCCGGTCGCGGCAGCGTACCGGCTCGAGCTCGTCCCGGGCGGCCGCCGCCGTCAGATCTCGCGTGAAGCTATCCAGGGCGCTTCGAAATGAGATGGGCAGGTCGATATCTCCCAAACGGACCTTCCTTTCCCGGCTAACTGATGAATTCTACTATATTGCGCAGGCGCCTCGCGTCTTCGGGTCTTCGCGGTTGATTCTGTTAGACATTGAATCCTGAATCGAGGTCTTGGTTGCGCAGAGCTGCCGGGCCGGAGACAGCCCGCGAGTCCCGATCGAAGAAACGGAGCCGCCACAGCTTTGCCTCTCCCGCATAATCCACTCCGATCCTCGGTGAAACTCCAATCCTCGGCCTGGAACCGGCGCTGCAGAAGATGCGCGGCTCGCGCTTTTTGATCAGGTCCGCGCCGCTCCAGGCGACGGTGACGCCGAGCGCGGCGCAGAGCCGCCCCGGCCCCGAGAGCAAGCGGACCGGAGTCCCTGCGGGGCCCTCGGCGGCACGCAGGAGAACCGCCTCGGGCACACCCTCCTCCCTGGTCACGACATTCGCGCAGTAATGCATGCCATAGACCAGGAAAACATAGAGGTGCCCGCCATCGGCGTACATCGGTTCCACCCTCGCCGTTCGCCGTCCCCGCCATGAATGCGCGGCGGCATCCTCCGTTCCGAGATAGGCCTCGGTCTCGACGATTCGCGCGCCGTACCAGGCATTTCGATAGCGCCTCGCAAACCATGCTCCGATCAAGTCGCGCGCTACTTGAACGGTGTCGCGGCGGTAAAACGCTCGTGAAGGCTCGAACAGACCAAGCGCTCGGGGGTTAAACCTGAGTCGCGGGTCGGGAGAAGATTTCGCGATCATGCCCTTCGAGGAGAGAATCTACGCGGCGAAGAATCTGAGGCGAAGGTGATTGCCGTTATTCCGGCAATTTGTCCTCTTGTGGCTCGGGCAGCCGAAAACTGGCGATGAGTCCAACAGCGTAGACCAGGCAGGCGACAATTGCGGCCGCATAGGCAAGACGAGCCGCTGGGCCGGCGCCGGGCATGATGTTCGCCAGCTGTGTGGTTAGAAGCGCGGCCGACGTTCCTACCATCCGACCGCCGACATTGGCGGCAAAGCTTTCCCCGGTGCCGCGCAGGTAGGTGGGGTAGACCCTGGGCAAGTAATTTCCCCAAAAACTGAACTGCCCGACAGTAAACAGTCCTGCGAGGAAAATACCCCATTTGAACGTCTCTAGATTAGACGGATACATGAACACGAGCGGGACAATCACGAGCCCCGGCACCTGGAACACGCGCAGAAGAGCCCGGCGGGATGCGATGCGAACGGCCAGAAAAGCAAGAAGGAAGCGCCCTACCAGCCCGCCGATTTCCTGAAACTGCTGGACATTGCTGACGGTTTTCTCTATCTCGGGCCGGGGCAGATCCCTCACCTCCGGCAGCCCCGGTATTATCTGCGAGGATTGCTGAATAGCCCCGAAGGCCGCCCCGTAACTACAGGCGAACATCAAGGCCGTAACCAGCGTCGTCGTGCGGAACGCAGGCGTAAAAATTTCGCCGATGCTGGGCCGTTTCAGGGTTCCCTTGGATTTTTTCTCCTGCCAGGTGGGTGATTCGGGCAGAAACGGACGTATTACGATCAGCGGCAAAGCAGGAATGACGCCGGAGATCAGCGTGTAACGCCACGCTTCGTGCCCCTCCGCGATAGCCGGCAGGGAACTGCCATACGTCACCGCCAGATAATAGGCGCGGCCCACCATCAAGCCGCCCAGCGACGAAAACGCCTGCGTATACCCCAGCACGGATTCTCTCTGTTTGGGGTTGGGGAAGAGCTCGGCCAACCAGGCGACAGCGGCTACGAACTCGACGCACACTCCAATAAACGTGGTACAGCGCAGGATCAGCAGGACAACGATCGAAGTGCTGAAGCCCGCAGCGCATGCCGAAAAGGCATAGAGCAAAATGCTCCAGACCAGCACCCTTCGACGCCCGAACCGGTCGGTCAGGTATCCTCCAATCAGGCCGAAGATCCCACCGGCCATCGCGGGAACCCAGAAGAGCAAGCCGACCCATAAATTGAACGCGGGCGTGCCCGGCTTGGCATTTATCAATTCGAGCAAAGCCGGACGCACGATTAATTGGAGCATCAGCAACTCGTAGATGTCGAAGGCAAACCCGATCGCGGCTACTACGCAGATCAGCCATTGGATTGGGGTAAGACGAGAGACTGACGCGGCTGCGGATGAATCGCGCATAAAGTAGTCAAAAAGCCGACATTATTATCATCACGGCAAAGCTATACCAAGAAAAAACCGCCAAGACACCGAGGCCCTAAGGGTTCGCGCAGACATGAGGCCCGCAACCGAGTGCTGTTAGTGCTTCCCGGTCTTCGGGTCGTAGCCGAAGGGCGCGATCCTCAGCGTGCTTAGCGAACAGAAACCGGTTCATGATTGACCGCCGGCTTTCGCGCCAGAATGTGAAGTTGATTTCTGCGCGAGCCCTAAGGAGCTTGCCGAGTTTACTTGAAGTAACGCCGAATCGTCGCTTCCCCCGGCTGGGGCGTGAACCACGAGACCCCCACCATAAGCAGGGCCGATATCAAAGTCATCGGAACCACCGGCATGAATCCGAGAACTGCGGTTCCGCCGGCCGTCCGGGTGATAATCTTCAGCCCCATCATGGACCAGACCACGATTTCAGAAGCCGGTCCTGGCGCGGGAGGCAGAACGACATGCTGCAAGATCGCCACTCCCGCGACGGATGCGGCCACCCACACCGTTGCTGCCAGAGCCCCCCATTTGGTGCTCTTCTTCCAGAACAGGGCGGCCGCAAGAATAGGAGAGAGAGCGGCATATCCCGAGAAAGCGTACTGGACGGCCAGTTCGAAAATCGAAATCGAGGCCCGGAGCGCAATAGCATAAGCAATGACAGTCAGGATGATTACGAACAGGCGTCCGGTAAAGACCTGTACCGCCTCTCCGTAACGCTCCTTCCCACCATAGAACGCAAACACGTCTTCCGTGAACATCGTGGACAACGCCAGAATCTGCGAGTCGCTTGCCATGACCGCCGCCATGATTCCTGCGCCAAGTAACCCTGCCAGCCACAGGGGCGCATACCGATTCAACAGAAGCAGCATGACATCATCGCCCGCCATTTGTTGACGAAGCTGGCCGCGCTGATCTGCATCCAGGCTCGATCCTTGAAGTGCCAGGGTGGTACGGGCCTCCTGTTTCATTCGAATCTGCGGGAGATCCGACGCCCGGTTGGCCATGACGCCCAGAAATACGCAGGGAAGCCAGATAGCCAGCACGCACAGAGGATAAAAAATGATCGTTCGCTTGAAGGATTCAAGTCGTCGGGCGGTAAAGCAGAAGATTGCGATGTGAGGAAATGCCATCGCGGAGAGCGGTATGAAAGTATAACTGAAGAAGTACAGAGGAGAGACACGCTCGCGTGTCAGCAGTGATGCCAGCGCCGGTGCGTCGAGCAGCGACTCAACCGCACTTCGAAATCCCCCGATCCCTCTCCCAATCACCAGGATCGCAACCATGCCGAATGCCAAAAACAGCAGGGTCTGGAGTGTGTTCACCCATGCGGTTCCCCTCATTCCGCCAAAAAAGACGTAACTCATAACGACGAGCGCCACGATACCGCCGCCGACCCAGAAAGGGATTGCGCCGCCGCTGAGCGACGATAGGGTTGTTCCTCCTCCCATGACTCCGATGATGATGTACGGGACCAGCAACGCCGCCTGCACTGCGAAAATTACCGTCCCGATGTGACTGCATTCCCATCGATCGCGAAACATCTGGACCAGCGTCATGAATCCGAACCGCTTGCCCAGGGACCAGAGCCGGGTGCCGAAAAGAAAAAGCGTAACCGGAACCACGATACTGGAAGAGCTGGCCATCAGCCCATAAGTGACGATACCGTTGTTGAACGCGTGCCCGGATGAACCAAGAATGGCAAAGGCCGTCATGTGCGAGCCGAAGAGTGAGAACAGGAACACGAACCCGCCTAGCGATCGTCCGGCCAGGAAATAGTCTTCGGCTTCCTTGCGATGGGTTGATGTTCGATAGGCGAATACTCCGATGTACAGAACCACGGCCAGGTAGAGGAAGACGAAGAGGACCGGGACCATTATTCGATTGCAGATTCGGGATTCCGGACTGCGGATTGCGCGCCTGGGTCAAGGTGGGAGGGCCAGTCATATCTCACGAGTATGCCCATGAGAATGGCCGCCGCCAGGCTATAGCATGCGTGGTAGAAAAGCCCGATGGGAAGAAACCCGGCTATCAGCGGGTGCGCTGTCGTCCAATTCCACCAATCCTGGTGCAGGACGTACAGGACTAAGACGAGCAATGCCAGTGAAAGCCTTCTTGGATTCATCAGTCGATGCTTTGCTGTCCGTTTGGGGCGGCGAGCGCGTAAAGCAAGATCACCGCTGTTTAAGTGCCTACTGGGATGCAATAGAGATGCTTGAAGCTCCGGATGAACATCTTCCCGTCCGAAACAGCAGGCGATTCCATACCCACCTCGTTTCTGCGCGAGCCCTTAGATACCGTAAACCGGGACAGGCTACAAGCGCAAAAGGATCTTGCTGTCTTCGCGTCTCAGCGGTGGCCTTTGCTTCGTAACCACCGAGACTCGGCACGGAATCTCGAACACAGACCGTTGTGCCGAGGGCGCATCACCCGGAGATGAGTACCAGATTGTGCAATCGATTTCGAACGGTCTGGAAGATTACCGTTTTCCCTTCCCCGCCAATATCGGAAGCCATTTCCAGTCTGTAGCGCAATTCGGGTCCTATCAGGTATTCAAACGCTATCAGCTTGATGAGGAGCAGGTGAGACGCTAGGTTCGAAAACAGCAGCATGCTCATTTGCGGCGGGCGTCGAAGAATGCTCGCAGCAGCGACCCGCATTCATCTGCGAGAATTCCAGGAACCACCCGGATGGCATGATTGAGCGCCGAAGCGCTGGCCAGTTGAAAATGGGAATCGATCGCGCCGGCTTTAGGGTCGGGCGCACCGTAAATCAGTTCCTCGACCCGGGCCTGAATCATGGCTCCCACGCACATGACACATGGTTCTATCGTGACCACGAGTATGGAACCGGGGAGTCGATAGTTGCGCAGGCTGTGGCCGCCGTGGCGCAGCGCGAGAATTTCCGCATGAGCCGTGGGATCATATGAGCGTATCGAGTGATTGTGGCCGCGTCCGACGATTTTACCGTTGATCAGCAGTACAGCGCCGACGGGGACTTCGCCCTCGGCTTCGGCTTTGCGAGCCTCGTCTAATGCCTCCCGCATCCACGATTCAGCCGTCGGTTGATCCATGAACTCTCAGGGTGGTTCACAATTCGATATTTGCGGCGCAGAAGCTATCACACGATCTTGGAAGGAGTCAAACCGACCGGGCCGCTCTTCGCGTTTCTTTGTCTCTTCGTCCCTTCGCGGTTAGCGCTGTGTCGAAAAAATCGCCAGTCGTAAAATCCCCGCCGCTGTGGGAAGATACCCAATGCAGCCCACGTAAACCCCCTCATTCGCGAACATCGGCAAGCAGACGTAAATCATGAGCCAATGCATTGTCCTGCAGAACCCGAAGTAATTCACGGCCCCGTTGACTGATGAGGCCAGCACGCTGGGATTCTCCAGATTCGTCGACGGTGACCGACGACGCTTCGAGCAACCGCTTGAGCCGGGGGATCGGCCGGCTCGTGCTGGGGTTGTTCGTCGCCGGGTTTTCATTCGGATTTCAGCCCTCGACGAAGGCCGAGTTGACCGCCCTGGAAGTGATTCGCGTCACATTCGGCACCTCGTCGCAGGAAATCAGCGGCGCTGCGTTTATCCAAGGCCGTCTTCACGTCGTCGCCGACGGCCCCCAGGACCTTGGAATCTACGCCGTGCGTCAGATGGGCAAGAGGTTCGAACTCGAGTCTCACTTTGATGTGGGCACACTGAGCGGCTACCGCGATTACATCGCCGCGTTGGATACCGACGCCGACGTGCCGGCCAAGGACCGCCTGATTGACTTCGAGGGACTGAGCTCCTGCGGCCGGTCGATCTATCTTTCAAACGAGCGGGCGCGTCATATCCTCAGGGTGAGGGCGGGAAAGGTGGAACGAATGCCCATCGACCTTCGCGACTTCAAGGAGGTACGGGAAGGAGGGAGCAACGCCGGTTTCGAGGGCGTGGCCGTCGATTGCGCGAAGGGCTTGATGTACATCGCCAAGGAGCGTTCGCCGAGGGAGATCCTTACAGTCCGGATGACGGACTGGAAGGTCCTGCGCATGGATCAGGTGGAGCCGTTAACGGCTTCTACGGGGACCGCGGCCGGAGTGGCTCCGGATTTCTCCGACCTGGCATTCGACAAGGGACACCTTTACGTGTTGGAACGCAGCGCCCGGCAGATCGCGAAGGTCGATCCCGCCGGCATGAGGGTGGTGGCAAGATTCTCGTACGAGTCTGCCGAACGCGGGCTGTACGACGCCGACCCTCGCTTCGGGTTGGCCGAGGGTCTGGCGCTCAACTCCGAGCTGGTGATTCTCGGGTTTGACAACAACGGCGCGCAACTGACGCCGGCCGCGAGCGAGCGATTCGGAGTAACGGGCAATCCTTCGGCAATTATCTACTTCAAGCGACCGCGCGGGTTTTAGCCAGCATCTATCCAGAAACCGGTTCATGATTGACCGGCGGCTCTCGCGCCAGAATGTGAAGTTATTTCTGCGCGAGCCCGTAGGGCCGGGGCTACGTACCGTCGGCCCTGTGGCCTCTCCCACTCTACGTTCCCGGCCAGCGAGCACGTCCGAATCGCAGACAGAGTTGGGGCTGAGCCCATCCAGGCTAGGATCCGGGTCTTCACGCCCTACCACGTCGGCTGAAGCTACGCCAGTCTGAACGTTATGTGCGGCGGTTAAACACAAGCTGGGATGAGAAGACAGCCGACAAAACACGGCAGCAGAGCCGAGGGCTATCACATCGGATAGTCGGACTATCCGTTCGTGGAGACATCGACGGGTTGACCTGGGCAGGCACACGCCGCGCAGATTCCGGTAACCCCATCTTTTTCTGAAGGTAATCCCCCGTCCCCCGAGCGTCTTTGCTCTGGCATGACGCTTGCAAGATCTCTCGCGAGCCCCGAAGGGAACCGAGGCTAACCGCGGCGGACACGATGCGGCAGACAAGTGGAGATACACGAGGAGTTGTCATGGAGATAAGCCGATTGGGTTTCTGGGCAGTCCTTCTTTCGCTCGCCGTTGCTGCAACGGCAGCTCAGGCAAAAGAGCCTCGTTCGGCGAAGGACTATTACCAACGCGCGGCTGAGCGTTTCGAAAAGGGTGACCTCGACCGGGCCATTGTTGATTTTAACTCTGCCATCGAACTGAATCCTCAATTCGCTAAAGCCTACAATGGCCGCGGTGCCGCCTGGTCTGCCCTTGGATGCGCCGAACAGGCCCTTGCGGACTTCACTATGGCTGTCGCGATTAGTCCGCGGCTGCCCCAGGCTTACGTGGGGCGCGCTGCCGCTTGGTTTCGGAAGGGTGATCTCGAGCGGGCGGCTGCCGACTACAGCGCCGCCATCCGCATCGCCGATCTGGAATCAGCCTACTACAACCGTGCAAAGGTTCGAGAGGCTATAGGAGACCTGAAAGGGGCCGTCGCAGACTATGGCAAGGTATTGCGAATCAACCCGCGATTCGCTGATGCCCATTTCGAGAGGGGTCGTGTGCTTTTACTTCAGGGCAAGGAGGTGAAGGGCCAAACGGACCTGCTCAAGAGTACCGAGCTGCGGCTGAAATCGAGAACCAAAACCCGGGAGGACAGAACGGCCACGCTCGCGATCGAGCGCGACGCCAGATGAGCAGTAGGCAGTAGGCAGAAGCCACCGGAGAACGCCTCGCGGCGCCGGTGCCGCTTAGCTCATCAAAAGCAGAGCCCCGTTTTCAGTCGGAGCGCCGATGACGCTTCAATCGGCAAAATCCGCAATCAGCAAGCGCCTTCTTTGTTTTTTCAATCCGCAATCTGCAATCCGCAATCTGCAATCGGTTACAATGTCGTTCCTTCAACGGCGAGGATGCGAGTGGATCTCAAGATAGGCGACCTGGTGCAGTGCCGCGACAATCACTACAACCAGGGTCTTGGACTGGTCGGCAAGATCGGGATGGCCGCCGAACTCCGCAAGAAAGATCTTCGAATTCTGTTCGACGCCAATAACCAGGAAATCTGGCTGTCAAAACAGGGCGTTAACCGCATTGTATTATCGCCCACCGATTCTCCGACGCTGCTCGAGCGACTCTCATGGCTGATCCAACTGGTGGATGCGGGCGAATGCGAGCTGGAGATCGACCAGTCGGGGAATCACCGGTTGATCCTGGTATGCGGCGAGCTGTCACTGGAGAAGATCTATGAGATTCGCGACTATGTAGGCGCGCTCCTGGTGCAACTGACGATCATCCCGCGTGGAATGAGCCGGCTGGGCCTGCAGGTCGTCTTCGCGCCTTGAAACCGCCGGGGATGAAAAGACCTTGACGATCGCAAAGCCCTATGCCCGGTAAAAAAATAGCGGCCTTCACGCTTCGATTTGTGATCGCCGCCATACTTCTGGCGGCGATTCTGCACGCGGTAGACCCTTCGAAAATCAAACAGGATCTCGGACGGCTGCAGATCGATCGTCTCGCGCTGCTTATTGTCATCTCCTGGATCGGTCAACTCTTCTGCGCCCAGCGATGGCGCCTGTTCGCCGCCGTTCAGGGCATGCAGGAGAGTTACTCGACCTTTTTTCAAATCTACTTTCTCGGCATGCTCTTCAACGTAGGGCTGCCTTCACTGGTCGGCGGCGATACGGTCAAAGCCTACCTCATAAGCCGAAAGACTGGAAACGCCCTTCATAACGGGTTTGCTTCCGTTCTGCAAGATCGGGCGGTGGGATTGATCTCGCTGCTGATCTACGGATCGGGGGCTGTGCTTCTTTGTCCGCTGACCTGGCGCGGACTCCCGCTCTGGCTCGTGTACGGATTGGTTTGGATCGGAATCGCACTATTGCTGTGGCTCATCTGGAAGGGAGATCTTGTCTATCGCAAGTATCTCACCGCCGGATCCCGGAGTCTGTTTCAGAGAGGCCTGGCTTTGCTGGCAAGTTTTCACGATTCACTGACCAATGTTCGCGGGTCCGCCGGTAGCTGGATACAAATCGTCGCGATTTCTTTTTTCAACTCAGGACTGGTTCTCTGGACGCTTCAGCAGGTTTCGGTGGCCGCCGGAAATCCGGTGGACCTCGTGGCCTTCTCGGCTTTATTCCCGCTCATCGCCGTGGTCACAATGCTTCCCATCAGCCTTGGTGGTCTCGGCATTCGCGAATGGGCTTACGTCGAGGGACTGGCGCTGCTCGAGGTTCCTTCGGATATTGCGCTGACCATTGCTCTGGCCACCTCCGCGCTCATGATCGTGGCCGACCTGGTGGGGATTTTCTTTCTGCCAATACTCAGTAAAAAGTAAAAAGTGCTGAGTCAAAAAGTGGTGGCGACTTTCTACTCAGCACTTTTTACTCCGTTCTGCTTACTGCCTACTGCTTTGATATACTCCAGCGAATTGGTGCTGAGTAGAAAGTCACTTTTTACTCAGCACTTTTGACTTTTTACTTAGTTTTGGGTGACAGCATGTTTGAGAACAAGAAGATCGCGGTTCTGGGCGCGGGCAAGCTGGGGGAGGCGCTGATCACTGGAATGCTTGATGCCGGCATCGTTGCGAAGAGTCAATTCATCGCAACGGCGGCTCACGCCGAAAGGCTCGAACAGATTCGAGCCAGGCTCGGCATTGAGACCACTTTGTCCAACGGCGAAGCGGTGCGCAAGTCGCAGCTTGCGCTCCTTTGTGTAAAGCCGCAGACCGTGGAAGAAGTGCTGCGCCAGATCTCGGATGATCTGACACCCAGCCATCTGCTCATCTCGGTCGCTGCCAGCGTCACCACGCGATTCATCGAAAACCTGCTCGACAAGCCCATTCCAGTTATCCGTACGATGCCGAACACACCTTGCCTCATCAAGCAGGGCATGAGCGCGATCGCGCCTGGCAGGCACGCTTCGGCCGACCACATTTCGCAAGCTCGCATGATCTTCAATGCAATCGGCCGCTCCTTGATCCTGGATGAAAAGCACATGGACGCAGTCACGGGCTTGAGTGCCAGCGGGCCGGCATTCGTCTATATCATTATTGAATCGTTCGTTGACGGCGGGGTGAAGGTGGGGTTGCCGCGCGAAGTAGCAACCCAGCTGGCAGCGCAAATGGTGCTGGGCGCTTCAAGCATGGTACTCGAGACGGGCGAACATCCGGCGAAACTGAAGGACATCGTCACGACGCCCGCCGGATGCACGATCGATGGAATCCTGGAGCTGGAAGACGGCGGCTTGCGGGTTGCCCTGATAAAAGCAGTGGTTAAGGCAACACAGCGGGCCAAAGAGCTTGTGACTGGATGACGTAGACTTCCGCTTCGAAAACCCTAAGCCGGTAGCCTCTCCAGCAGGTTCAAGTAGCGACTTGCCGGGACAAAGGCACGGCCCTGTTGATTCAGTGTCGAAAAGACTTCAAGGACGCGATCGTGAAACCAGTGGAAATCGGCTGTCAAATCGCCGATGGGCCGGTTCTCGAAAGACGGATCGTACACATGATACTCGCCGTTCAGAAATCCAACAGGCATAGTGTACGGGTCTGCGAACAGGTAGGATTTTGACGCCAGATCGCGGCCGTATTCGGCCAGGATGCGGGCCAGGTGTTTGGGGCTCATGACCAGGATGGCATCACTGCGGTCGCACAGGGAACGATCGAGTTGCCGTGGACGATGGCCGCTGGCATCGATCCCCCACCGGCGCAGCATAGCGTCAGCGCGATCGTTGAGTTCATGGCCGGCTTCGACACCGGCCGACAGCGCGCGGGCGCCGCGGCCCAAATTCTCGTACAGATAATGAGCCAGAACCGAGCGACAGCAGTTCGCGTGACAGACGAAAAGCGGAACGCGCATGCGAGCCCAACCTTCCCATTGAGATGCTTTGCGTTTCTTGGTGTCCTCGCGTCCTCGCGGTTAGTGCCAGCCTTGAAGACGCGAAGGAACGCTTGCGCCGTGGTCTCCGATGCGCTCTAATAAGACCATGAAAAACCTTCGGAGATACGGTCGCTTTCTGGCGTTGTTAGGCACACTCCCCTTCCTCGTTCCCTGCAGTCCTGGCGCACAAAAGAGCGCCGGGTCGCGCGAGTACCTGGTATACATCGGCACCTATACGCGCGAGAACAGCAAGGGGATCTACGCCTGCCGGCTGGATGCAGCGACGGGCAAGTTGAGCGCGCTTGCACTTGCTGCCGAGTCCATCAACCCTTCGTTTCTCACGCTGCATCCGAACGGCAAATTTCTTTACGCGGCGAACGAGACCCCAAATTACGAAGGCAAGGCGGGTGGCAGCCTGACCGGTTATGCGATCGAGCCCTCGACCGGCAAGCTCACGGTCCTGAACACGGTCTCCTCACGGGGCGCCGGACCCTGCTACGTCGCAGTGGACAAATCCGGCAAGAGCTTGCTCGCGGCCAACTACGGCGGAGGTAGTGTGGTTGCAGTACCGGTCAGGGACGACGGACGGCTGGGTGAAGCCTCCGCGTTTGTCCAGCACACCGGGTCCAGTGTGAATCCGAAGCGCCAGCAGGCTCCGCACGCTCACTCGATCAATCTCTCGCACGACAACCGCTTTGCCGTGGCGGCCGATCTCGGCCTCGATCAATTGCTGGTCTACGCCTTCGATCCTGTGAAAGGCTCTTTAGTACCCAATGATCCAGCCTTTGCCAGGCTCAATCCTGGCGCGGGTCCCAGGCACTTTGCTTTTCATCCGGACGGCCGATTTGGCTATGTGATCAACGAAATCCAGTCCACCGTGACCTCGCTCGCTTACGAAGCGAGCCGCGGCGCCTTCAAGGAGCTTCAAACCATCTCGACGCTGCCGGAGAATTTTCAGGGAAATAACTCGACGGCCGAGGTGCAAGTTCATCCGACCGGAAAGTTTCTCTACGGATCGAATCGCGGTCACGACAGCATCGCCGTGTTTGCGATCGATTCCAACAAAGGCACCCTTACGTCGATCGAGCAAGTCTCGACGCAAGGAAAGACGCCCCGCAATTTCGGCATTGACCCGACCGGTTCTTACCTTCTGGCGGCCAATCAGAATTCCAACACCATCGTCGTTTTCGCCATCAACCCGAAGACGGGGCGCCTGACGCCGACCGGCCAGGTTCTCGAAGTCGGCTCGCCCGTGTGCGTCAAGTTCCTGGCAGTTAATTGACCGGGCTTCCCGTCTTGGTTTTCGCGGTCAGCTCGGCGCATCAAGCGATCGCGACGCGAGAGACTCAAGCCATGGCATCGACCGCCTGAATCAGGGCGCGGATATACCCGTACGCAAACGCGAATGCTTGCGAACCGCCAGGATCGTCGGGATGATTCGGAACATGATCGGGCATCATCATGTACGGATACCCGACCTCCTTGTAGACCATCATGGCCTTGGCAAAGTCGATATCGCCTTCGTCCGGATAGACCTCCTGAAAACTGTCGCGCTTCCCGCGAATGTTCCGGAAATGAACGTTGAAGATCTTCTTGCGCGAACCGAAATAACGGATCACATCGAAGATCTCCTTGCCCGGATCCTGGAGCATTTCCGAGACCGTTCCCTGGCAAAAGTTTAATCCGTGGTAAGGACTCTCCTTGATAGCGATGAACTTCTTGAGTCCGTCGACCGTCCCGAGCACGGCATCCACGCCCTGGTAGCCCTCCGGCGGGACGCCTGGATCGTGAGGGTGACAGGCCATGCGAATCTTGTTTTCCGCTGCAACCGGAATCACTCGTTCAAGAAAGTAGGTGATTCGTTCCCAGTAAAGGTCCGCCTTGACGGTTCCTGCCCGCGTAAGAGGACGCTCCGGTTTGGCTTCCTTGAGTCGCCAGGTGCTATAGGTGGAGCCACCGCGCCCCGGCGTTCGTTCGGTCCGCAGCACGCCGAGGAGGCTCATGTTGTATTTGATGGCCGGAATGCCCGCCTTGGCGCAGTTCTGGATCAGTTTTTGAATGGATTCGATATCGCGGTCCCGTTCCGGATTTTGGCCCAGCATGATGGCCGGGCGCTTGGTGCGATCGATGTGGCTCGACGCAAGAAACGAGGGCGCCACCATGTCGATACTGACGCCGTGTTTCTCGGCGCGCTCCCGGAGCTGCGTCAGCTCCTCTACGGTCGGGTAACCCCGTTCCGCAGACTCCTCCGGATAGCCGCAAATGTTATTGACGGAGTGGCGCTTGAAAAACTGGAGCCGCTTTTCCGAAGTCGGCGAACTTTGACAGCCTAGCTTCATAAGCGCGCGCCCGCGGGTTGCCGGTTGAGCCGGCGCGCCTGCCGAGCTGAGCGGCGCGACGCCCGCGGCGGCAAGCGAAGAAACAAATTCTCGGCGATTCATAGTCTCGCTCCTTTTAAGGTTCTGGGAACACAAACGCTTCCACTGTTATGCAGCGGGATGGCTTACTCTGACAAGTGCAACATCCGATCTCGGAGAACCGGATGCTAACGGCCTGTCCGCGTCGATTACCGCGCCTGCAGCCCATTTACCGGCCCGATCAGACCATCGGCGGCCGGGTCCCATTGGTCAATGGGATTATCCAGTTCGAAGCGAGCGGCCAGCTCCTGTTCGGTGCGCGGCGGACGTTGATGGGCCGACCGCTTCGCGCTCTCGAGCACTTCCTTCAATCGACTCGCCACTACCTTCTCCTCCCCGGGAACCATCATCCAGGTAACGATGGTCACGCCCATCGGGGTACGCAACGCCACGATGCTCGGCTCGCCCTCCTGCAGCGCTTTGAAACAATCCTCGCGGGAGAAGTTGTAAGTTTTCTCGTCCCACTTGACCCACAGGCGCGGCACGTGGTTGGTTACCTCCCGTGGTACGTAGCCGGCTTCCACGCCCGGAACCTTCTCCACCACGCTCTTGATGTAGTCGATCTGTGATTTCCAGTAATTCCACTCCGCAGTGTGATCGGTTTTGACGTAACGCTCGACCGCGGCCACCATACCGATCATGGTTTCCTTGGAGATTTTCAGAGCGCGACCGATGCCGCTGTAGGGGCTTTGAAACTGAACCGCGAGGTCGATCAGGTCCTTGCGCCCTACCAGCAGCCCGGCATTCTGCGGCCCTCGCAATCCTTTACCGCCGCTGAAGGCGACCAGGTCGACCCCCATTTTCGTGTAGCCGGCGAGATTCTCGAATGGCGGCAACTCGGCGGCCGCATCAACGAGCAGCGGGATCCGCGCGCGCCGCGAGATCTCCACGCACTCCTGGAGCGAGATCTTGCCGCCCGGCGCGTCGGGCATGTCGCGATACTTCCCGAAGTGCTTGTCGGCCACCAGAAAATAGATCATGGCGGTCTTGCCGGTAATGGCGCGATCCAGCTGATCCTTTTCCTCCACCTCGATCAGGCGCGCTCCGGCTGCCTCGCATTGCCGTGTCCAGCCGGTGTTGTGCAGTTTCTGGAGAACGACTTCATTCTTCATGCCATCGGTAAACGGGAGCCGTTTCATCTTGTCAGGGTCGTCGCCCGCGAGGCACGCCGCGGTACCGACGAAAATAGCTCCCGCGGCCCCGGTGGTAACCAGCGCGGCCGGGTTGCCCGTGAGCTGTGCGATGCGCTCGCCTGTGGCTTTGGTGAGATCACGAATGGGCACGTAGTGTTTGGCGGCGTCATTCATCGCCGCAATCACCTCGGGCGGCATCAGCGACCCGCCCAGATGAGTATAGGTTCCGGAAGCGTTGATGATCGGCCGCAGGCCGATGCTGGTGTACACCTTCATCGACTCCTGGGCCCGTTCGGAAGCCCAGGCCAGCGCCAGGCGATGACCGCCGGGAAGAGCGCTCAGGGCGCCAACCAGGCCGCTGTACTGAAAGAAACGCCGTCGGCTCGAAAGCAGTCTTGATATAGGCATTCAGTCCTCCTCGAGCGGCATACCGCGAAGACTCAACCAGACGTAGCGAAGAATAGTCACCAAGACCATCTTCCCTGGATACTCCTCGACAGGCCACTAGCATGTACCCGATTCGCCGACCTTTGTCTATCAAAAGCAGTAGGCAGTAAGCAGTAGGCAGTCCTTCCCCTAGGCTGGTTCTTAGCGTTTCTTCGTGTCTTCGAGTCTTAGGCTCGCGCAGAAATAACTTCACATTCTGGCGCGCAATCCGGCGTCAATCATAAACCGGTTTCTGTTTGCTAAGCATGCTGAGGATCGCGCTCCTTCGGGCTGCGGCCCGCAGCCCTGCTGGCTTTGTTGCTCGCTCCTCACGTACCGCGCCGGGTACGCATCGTCGCTCGCGCCTCGCCAGCGGGCCTGGGGGCCTGCAGCAGAATGCGAACTTATTTCTGCGCGAACCCTTAGTGGTTGGTACCGCACCCCATACGTTCAAAACAAGTACTTCAACGCAAATTGAATCTGCCGGTTGTCAGCCCTGGTTCCGGTGACCCGGCCGAATGTTCCCGTCCCAAGCGTGCTGCCTGGATTGCGCAAACTGAGGAGAGTTGAAGGCGTTAAAGAATTCGGTCCGGAAGAGCAGTTCGTGCGATGTGGCATACGGCATCTTGAAGGTTTTTGAGAGCGAGAGATCGAACGTGTTGAGTCCCGGGCCGACCAGCGTGTTTCGAGGAGCCGTTCCGAATCTTCCGACGCTTCGTGAAAAAGCGGCCGTGTTAAACCAGTTCGACGGATCGGGGTCAGAGAGCCTGGGATCGACGCCGGAAAGGACATCGGGCCTCGACCAGCCTGAAAATTCCACGTTCTGGGTGTCGCCGCTCTGAATTATGTTGAAAGGTGAGCCGCTCTGGAAGTTGATGATACCCCCTGCTTGCCAACCGCCCAGGAAGGCTCCCGCGAAGCCTGATAAGCCTTCGCCCCACGGAAGTTCCCACATATAACCAGCGGCCAGCCGGTGGCGGAAATCTTCGAGCCCGTCGGCCCGTTCGGCGCGGCCGCGATTGCGCGGATCCTGGCATTGACAGGCTCCTCGATTGACCGACTGTCCGCTGTCGTCGGTCAGGTGCGACCAGGTGTAGGCGCCCGTGAAGCTCAACCCTTTTGAGAACCGGTGTTCGTAGCGGCTTTGCAACGAATGATAAATGCTGTTGCCGTCGGCCACGATCATCCGGATGCGGTTGTACTGCGGATACGGCCTGCGCGCCTGGTCGAACGGCAGCAGGCTCGGGAGAGGATTGTTGTAGTTGTTCAAGCTGGTGTCCAGAAAAGTTCCCTTGCTTCCAACCCAACCTACTTCGATAAGATCATTCCCGGTGATCTGCCGTGAAAGCTGAAGGTTCCAGTTCTGCACGTAGGCGTTGCGCCGCTTCCGGTCTTCGGGCAGTGTGACCACATTGTATATCGGGTTCTGAGGAAAAAGTTCCCGGGGAACGGGATTCTGAATGGTGGCTACCGGGTTGAGGGCACCATTGGTGATGGTGAGACTGGCGCCGGCTCCAGGGTTCAGCTGCAGAATATTGACATTGTCAAAATGCGCCGCGGTGCGGAAAATTCCGTAGCCCCCTCGGGCCACGGTCTTGTCACCCATGCGCCAGGCAAAACCGAATCGCGGGCTGACGTAGTTATACTCGTTGAGCCAGAGATCGACGACCTGGCCGGGCTCGGGCCACAGCACCGGACCGGACGGGTCCAGGTCGAAGCGCAGAGTGCGACTGACTCCGTTGATTTCTTTGGGCAGACCGAACAGATCATAGCGGACCCCGAGATTCAGCGTCAGATTTTGCGTGACTTTCCAGTCGTCCTGGAAATAAACCCCCCAGCGCCATTGCCGGACTTTCGAAATCGGCACCCCTTCCGGAGTCAGGACCGTGCGCGGGTAGCCCAGCATGAATGACGCGGCCCCGAACCCCGCGATATCCCGAGTGAAAGCCATATTTGAAAATGGCCAGTTGTTCGTGGTCGCATCATCCAGGTGACGCCGCAGGTCGAACCCCATTTTCATGGAGTGGGCGCCACGGATGAAACTGAAATTGTCTACCATCTGATAAGTCCGGCTGTTGTCCAGATTCGAAGACGCCTGGCTGTCTCCCATGCTGAGGAAGCCCTCGATGTTGAGCACGGGAAAACCTTGTTCATCCGGCCGGAGCGGGCGGCCGTCAGGGCCCCCCACTTTCAAGCCGTTGATACCGAGATCTTCAATGCGAAAATCGGTATTGGTCCTCGGGCTCAACTTCTCAGTATCGCCCTTGTGCCATCCGAATCTGAACTCGTTTAATAAGCTGGGACTGAAAGTGTGGACGTGCTGGATTCCGAGGCTGCTATTCGGGAAGGTAGCGCTGTAGAAAAAAAAGGGATTCAATTCGACGTTGGGATAATCTCGGGCCGAATAAATGTAATGGAACGCAAGCTGGTCTTGCGGACTGAAGTAGTGATCTATCCGGGCGATTCCCTGGTCGATATCGACGATGTCCCGGGTGACTCCGGCATAGTTCACCGCCCCCGCTACATTCGGCAGAGGCATATAGTTGTTGATAATGTTAACCGATACCGGATCGAGCCGGTTGGAAGGAATGATGTTTCCCGGGAAAGGGGCGCCGCTGAGCGGATCGATGACAGGCGTGGGAGTCGTCGAGAAATCGCCGCGCCGCTGCTCCGGCGTCAAGACGATCGAGGTACCCGCGCGCTCAATCACAGACCGCATGCCTTCGTAGCCCGCCATGAAAAAGGTTTTGTCCTTGCGGATGGGTCCCGATACAACGGTGCCGAACTGATTGCGCCGCAGGATATCTTTCGGCAGAGGCTCGGGACGGAAGTATCCGCGGGCATCCAGCTTGTCATTTCTCAGGAACTCGAAGATGCTGCCGCGAAACTGGTTGGTTCCAGGCTTGAGCTGGACGTTAATGTTGGCCCCCGAATTTCCCCCATACTCGGACGAGTAGTTTCCGCTCTGAACCTTGAATTCCTGAATGGCATCGATCGAAGGATAGAAATTGACGAAGTTGTGACGATTATTCACGGCCGTGATGCCGTTGACATTCACCTGCATCCAGATATCTCTGGAGCCGTTGGCAATCACGCGGGTTCGGACTGCGTTGCCCTCCTCGCGGACGACGACGCCGGGTGTAATACCCGAGAGTTGAAGAAAGTTGCGACCATTCAGTGGCAGGTTTACCACGCGTTCGCTACCGACGACTTCACCCAGCACCGCGTTTTCCGTCTGCAACAATGGCGGAGTCGCGCTCACTTCCACGGTTTCTTTGATCTCGCCGACCTGCAGCGTGACATCGATGCGGGCCAGCTGCGACAGCTGAAGAACGATGCCGGTGTGGCGCTCGGTTCGAAAGCCCTGCATTCTGACCTCGAGGGTGTACTCTCCTGGCCGCAGGTATCGGACTTCGTAGGCGCCATCGCCTGTCGTGGTAACCGAGCGTGTGAATCCTGTGGCGGGCTGAGTGATGGTAACGGTCGCTCCGGGAATCACGGATCCGGGTGGATCGGTCACTTTGCCGAGTATTCCCGTGTCGAGCGTCTGGGCGGGCAATGCCTGAGCGGCTAGAGTCAAAACGGTGAGCACGAAAACCGCGCGGGGAAGTGCCGCCTGTTTGAAACTGGAGAATTGGTTGTACATTTTTTACCTCATCAGACGTGAGTTAGGGTGAGTTCGGATCGGCTTGCGGGCGGTTGGTCCATCACTATACGTGACCCGAGTAGTTGAAAGAGAGTTAACATCAGACGATCATTGGAGTCAAGCCGCGGAAAGAGGCTATCTCCATTACGACAGTGCTCGCAGTGGCGGCGAACGAAAAGGGGGAAAGACCCAAAGGGCGACAATACGTAACTCGGGCCGTGCGGAAAAAGCCGATCACGACCACGTCCACGATCACGTGCACGTCAACGTGGACGTTGACGTGGTCGTGCACGCGCTCGTGATCCGCTACTTGAAATTCGGTCTTCCGAACCGGTTGGTAGTTCCCTTGCGGCTATAATATAAGCATGCGAGTTTTGTGCGGAGTAGTCTTTCTCCTTGCGCTATCGGCTCCAGCCGCAGCACAGGAGACATCCGAGGACCGGGCCGCCGCCTATCTGGCGCGCGAGGTTCCCCGCTGGTCGAACGAGCACGGCTGCTACTCATGCCACAATAACGGCGACGGCGCGCGGGCGCTGTTTGCGGCCTTGCGGCATTCGCTCGAGATTCCGGCGGCTGCGACCGAGAGCACCATCCGGTGGCTGCGGACCCCGCGGCGCTGGGATGATAACAAAGGGGAGCCGGGATTCAGCGACAAGGCCCTGGCGCGGATCCAGTTTGCCGCGGCGCTTCGGGGCGCTGCTCAAGCCGGCAGCCTCAACGACCGGGAACCGCTCGTTGAAGCGGCACGCCTGGTGACGGAATTTCAGAAGTCCGATGGCTCCTGGCAGATCGATCAAGGAAGCATCGGCTCACCCGTGACCTACGGCACGGCTCTCGCCACCGCGATGGCACGGCTCTCGCTCGCAGCGGCCGGCGACGATGCGGCCGCGACCGCGATTGCAGCGGCCGATCGCTGGCTGAGAAAGACGGCGGTCGCGACGGTCCCGGAAGCAGCCGCTGTTCTCCTGGGTCTGGAAGGAAGTGCCGATGCTCCGGCTCGCGAGCAGTCCCGCCGCTGCCTCGAGATCCTCAGCCAGGGACAGAATCCCGACGGCGGCTGGGGACCTTATCTCAAGTCGGCTTCGGAACCCTTCGATACCGCGATCGCATTGCTCGCGGTCGCGTCCCTCGAAACGGCGGCCGGATGGGTAAGACGGGGCCGCGCCTACCTGGCCTCGACTCAGCTGGCGGACGGAAGCTGGCCCGAGACGACGCGCCCGCCCCGCGCCGAAAGCTACGCTCAGCGCGTCTCGACCACCGCCTGGGCTCTCGAGGCGCTTCTCGCCACGCGCTCACCTCAAGACGCCGGGACGCCGAAGTCCCGTGACAAACGCTGACTATCGAATGACGAAAGGGATCCGGACCTTCATTACTTCGCTGGTCCGCTCGACCGACCGGAAGAGATCGACTTCGAAGGGCCGCTCAATGCTGTTTCCCGCCAGGTCCTCCAGCGTCGTTTCCACTACCAGCCGATGCTCTCCGGCAGGCCATGGGCGTTCCGGCGTGAAAGTCCAGCGCCTTTCTTCCGCCTCGATCGCAACACGTCCGTCGATTCGAGCGTCGTTGGCGCCAGTCACATCAATCACGCGTTGGAGCATCGCGTAGTCGAGGGGCTCGGGAAGGGTCACGACCAGCCGATTCCGGGTACCGGCGGCAGGCCGTTGGATCTTCCATTGCTTCGGGTCGGGCTGGGTTTCATCAGGCGGCCCGACCGCGAACTCCTTCCGGTACTCCTCGCTCAATGGATTCCCCGACGCATCCAGCCAGTGCCGATCGACGATGAGGGCGTACCGCTTTCCTTCCTCGAGCACGGGCCCTTCCTCCTCGCGCGGGCGGAGCCCTCGTTTGATCCTGCCCGGATCAAACAGGAGGGTAAGCCGCTTCCCTTCCCGATCCCACAACTCCTCATCAAGTTCGAGAAACGGCAGTTCGATTTCACGACCGGCGCCGGCCGCGAACAAGCGAACGCGGCGGTAGGCTTCTCCCCGCCTCATGGGCGCGGAAAAGTAGAGATAGAGCTTCAGCAGATTCTCGGGTAGTTGCGCCGCCGACGGGTATAGCCGCTCGACGCGCGCAGGTACCGCGGCGGGCTTGGGCAGAAGGAATTCCTGCTCGATCGGCGCACCGCCGCCGTCGCGCGGGCGGAACACCGCACGGTAGCGCACCCCGGGTTCCGGAGGGAAGCGAGGCTCAAAGCGGATTCCGCCATCGATAATTCGATAAGAGCCCAGCACCGGGGGCCGATTCCCGCCCTCTCGCGACGCCCCGGCCACATAGACCGCGAAAACCTCGGCCCACGCTTCCGACTTCAGATCTTCGAGGCCCACCAATTCTGACCGGGCGAGGCCGGTAACCTCGAAGGCCGGGCCGGCAGGATCAAACCGCAGTGCCGCGCTTCCCTCGCCGGAACCGACTGTGAAAGCGGTCAGCAGCAGAAGTCGAAGCACGCAGTTCCTACGGCAGCGGAATGGTCTGAAGGTTCAACGAGCCCGATTCGGCCTGGATCAGGATCAGGGCCCGGCTGTCGTCCAGCCGATCGAGCTGCTGCACTCCCTTGAGACTCTCGACGGTTTCGTATGTCAGTCCGGCGGTGGTGGCCACTCGGGCGGTGATCGCATCGATCTTGTCGATGTTGTCGGTCGTGATCTTCATTACCCCGCGGGAACTGTTGGCCATCAGGATGTAGTCCTTGCCGTCTTTCTTGAAGACCACCATGTCGAGCGGCCGGTTGCGATTGCCCAGCTCGGCGACGGTGGTCCCTTTGACGTGCACGCCGGGCCGCAGGTCGGCAAGGGGCAGCTTGACCAGCGGCGTGCAGGTGTAGGCGGCCAGCAGGTAAGGCTCCTGCCGGATCTTGTAGCTGGCGAAGGTCCGGATCGGCGATCGGGTCTCGAGCTGACCGTGCGCTCCGTGAAAGATCTCGATGCTGGTCCCCGCGTCAGCGTCCTTGAAGGGGAATGGAATGGCGCGCAAGCGCGAAGCGAATTCCTCATTCGAAAGCCCGGCCACGAAGACCCGGTTGTCCACATAGGCCAGATCGGTAATCGATTCCATTCGCTGCCGCTCAGCCGTCGGCGGATTGGGAAGTCCAGCCTTGGCGAACTTGACGTTCTCCAGCGGCAGAATCTCAATCTTGCCCCCCTGTTCGACGCGTGCCAGAACCGGAAGCGCCGCGGGACCCTTGCCACGCGACACGGACAGGTAGACCTTCCCCGAGGCAGGGTTGACGGCCATGTCGTTGATCAGGAGTTCCTGAGCCGTGGTGCCGAGCATACCGGCAAGCTTGTCGCCGATTCCGTCAATGTTAACCGCGGCGATCGTGCCCGGTCGGGTTCGGTCACCCGTGTCGATCGCAAAGATGGCGGCTCCTACAGGATCACCGACAAGCAGAACCCCGTCAGGGGCAAAGGCCAAGGGGCCAGCCGACTTCAAGTCCGGGGAGCCGGATTTCAGCCCTGCCGTGACCTCGGCGGCCGCAGCGGCTCCAACAGCGAACGCAAGACAAAGGAAAACGATTGAGCAGCGTTTCATCATTGGATTGTCCTTTCTCATGATAGGCAGGTGATTCGCGGCGGTAGATTAGCGCAACTGGTTGCCGCCGCGCAAGCCATCCAGACTTCGCACACAAAAATCAACCACCAAGGCACGAAGACTCGAAGCTAAGTCTCTCGCAACAGCCAGCGCGCGGCGTTCCGCTGGATCTTTTCGTATTCCGGATTCCACAGCGCCATCAGCAAGTGGCCTGGCCCCAGGTAGCAGACTCGCCCTTTGCCGAAATCGTAGGCCCATCCGGCCGCCGCCGTAGCTCCCAGTTCTTTGAAGGCGAGACCATCCTCATTGACGCTTTGCATCAGAAGAAACTTCGGGTCTTTTTCATACTTCATGTAGTGCTGCTCGTCCGTCACGACAAAGTCGTTCGCACCGCGCGTGATGGGGTGCTCCTTGTTGACGATTTTCACCTTGAAAGGACGGATCGGCGGGTGGCCTTCCGTGACCGCGCCCAGCACTTCGCGGAAGTCTTCATTGTGCGGGCTGATGTAGGTCGTGTTGTGAAAGAACAGCGCGCTCCCGCCACTCTGGACAAACTGTTTCACCGCCTTGCCCTGGTCGGCCGTGATCCAGTAATGCGCCTTGCCTTCCGGCTTCGGAACCGGCGGCTCGCTGACGATCCGGGGAGATCCGGACCGCACGTATCCGGCGTTGGAGTTTTCGTCTGAATAACCGTTGGGCCAGGTCATGCCGTCGCGGAGAATGATGAGCAGCCTGTAGCCCTGCAGGTGCTCCGCGGTAAGCATCTTGACCTCGTCGCAGAAGTCAATCGACAACCCGTGGTCTTTGCCCAGAGTCTTCCCCAGTCCGGTCCGGAGGTAGTCGCTGTTGTGGTAGCGGTCGCCGATCAGGGCGAATGCCGTGGCCTTCCCAGCGGCGCGGGCCCGGCGACCCAATGTCAGGGATGCCGCAAGCCCCCCCACCGAGGCCGCCATATTCTTGATTGCAGATCGCCGTGTAATTGTCATGAGACACCCCCGGGCTGCCGATCGCACCAGTCGGCGTGAATGTTTCGTACTATAGGCGTTTCGCCAAACAAATACCACTAGGACACGAAGACACGAAGAAACACTAAGGAGGTCAGTTGCCCTGGCCGCGATCGAGCCCGAACTTGGGATTTGACCGTGTGCCTGTCACCGCAATCTTCAATACCGTCCCCGCGCCTTCCTTGGCGAAGTAGGGATCTACCGGCTTCAACACCCATCGCTTCCAGCCGGTCATCGTTTCGGAAACACGGGCCTGAAGCCGCAGCTTGCCGCGAAAGTCCAGTTCCTCCGAGTCGAAGAGATAGTGGCCCGCCAGTTCCACGGCGGCCCCGGGAACGATGAAGCGCAGCTTCGAAAACCGGATTTTCCCCTGCTCCATGATGAACTCACCGGCGAGATCCGAGGGCACCTCGTCAATCGCCTGGTCCTGTGGCCGCCCCTTTCCCTTCCGGCTGAGTGTATCGATTTGATCCTGAACCGTCGTGCTGGTGAAGTGAGCACCGATCAACTCGAACTGGCCGCTGAATTGAAGGCGATCGGAAATCTCCGCCCGCCCCGGCGGGAGCTTCAGCTTCATCTTGAGCTTGATCCCGCCTCGCAGGACTGGCTTGGGGCCCTTCATCGCCAGAAGCATCAGGTCCTCGATCATTCCGCGTTTCAGGTTAACGTCGAACTCCACCGTCTTGCCGATTTCGTCACGGTTCCGCGCAACTCCGCCGCGGCACTCGAACGTCGTGCGCTTGAGCTGAGCTTCGACCGGTTGGAGGAAAGTATTGCCGTTGGTGGCATCGACAATGGCGTGGAATTTCGTCTTGAGTGGAACGCGGTTGCCGCTCATCGTCAATCGAAAATCCGGCGTGTCGGTCGTGCCATCGACGTGACCTGCTGAAGAATCCCTTCAAAACGACCCTGCGACGACAGAATTCCGGCAATTCCCTTGAACACGCCCAGATCCGCTTTCTCAAACTTATAGTCGCCCGCAAGAGGCGTGGCCGACGGTTCGGTAGCAACCCAGGGGCCGAACGTGCCGTTGCTGTCGATGATGCCCGGCGGCTTGGCGTTGGTCAGCTTCGCGTCATATCTCATGGCCTGGCCCGGGCCGGCGCCGAACAACCGGAGTTGATGCAGGTCGAAAACCAGCGGCGCCTTGTCCGGTCGCTTCGAAAGCAACGTCAGCCGGGAGCCATCGGCGATGACCTCCCGGATAATTACTTTGACGCCGCCCGATTCGAATTTCACATCGGGCATCGAGGACCGCTCGCCCTTAGGCGGAATAGTCAGGACGAATTGCTCAAGTTTCACCCGGCGGACGTCGACCGGCTCATTCCAGAGCGTCAAGAGATCGAGCTCAAACTCGACCTTGCCCATTTTGAGAAGAGGCGGCAAATCGCGCCGGCCTCTCAGCCACACCGTAATATCATGACCCGACGCGCGCACCACGGCGCCCTTTCCACGGGTCAGAATGACTTTGGTCGAGGAACTCATCGGCAACGACGCATCCAACCGGCCAATTTCAACATCAGCCTCAAAACGCTCCCGCAGATAACGTTCGGTCTGCTCGCGTACGTACGGCTCAATCCGGCGCGAAAGGATGAATGCCGTGACGGCAAGTCCCACAACGAGCAAGAACAGGAGCGTCAAAACCCAGAACCACCATTTCCTCCACATGCTTTCCACCCTGAACAAGAGTTATTGAACCGCGAGAGATCCGGCGTCTGATCGATCGACAGGTTGATCACCGGTTCGGGCCTGGCTTCACCAATCGGAATCAATTTTCGCGAAATGTATCGCACTGATCAATCCGGCCCGTCTGAAGCCCGCGCTTCAGCCAGCGAGCTCTTTGTTCGGCGGTCCCGTGGGTGAAGGACTCCGGATTGATGTATCCTTGCGCCCGCTTCTGCAGCATGTCGTCGCCAATCGCCTGCGCCGCGCGCATTCCTTCTTCGACGTCGCCCGCTTCCAGCAGATTTCGCTGCTGCTGCGCATGATGACTCCAGACGCCGGCGAAGCAATCCGCCTGGAGTTCCTGGCGCACCGAGAGGGCGTTGGCTTCGGCCTCGCCCATGCGCGAACGCATTTGATGGACCTGCTCGGATGTGCCCAACAGATTCTGCACGTGGTGTCCCACCTCGTGGGCGATGACGTAGGCCTGAGCGAAATCGCCTGGAGCACCGAACCGGCGGTCAAGCTCGCGAAAGAACGATAAGTCGAGATAGACCCTCTGATCCGGCGGGCAGTAGAAAGGGCCCACCGCGGCCGAGTTGAATCCGCAGGCCGAGCGCACGGCATCCGTGAAAAGCACCAGTTTTGGTGGTTGGTACTGGCGGCCGTTAGCCGCAAAGATCTGCCCCCAGGTATCCTCGGTGTCTCCCAGCACCCTGGCGACGAAATCACGTTCGGCGTCGTAACCCGAAGGCACCGACTCGGGTACATTGGTCGTGACCGGCGCGGTGTCGACCTGCTGCAATAGTTCTAAAGGATTCTGCCCCGTAAGGTAGGAAAGGACCAGGACCACGACGAGCCCGAGGCACCCGATGCCGCCCGCGCGCGGGGCCATGCCCATCCCGCGTCGATCTTCGATGTTCGTGCTTTGCCTGCCTAATTGCCAGCGCATAGATGACGACCTTTCGCCGTTAGACTCGAGGGGATGAAGCCGCCCGGCGTAGCGACAATCCTATGCCGAGCGCGCAACTAAAGGAACTCACCCGAACGACCGCGTCGCTCTCCGTATTGCCCGTCCTCGCGCAATGACCAACCACGCAAGGACGCTGAAGTTTTCTTATTCTAGTATTTTTGAGCGGATCTGAACAGAGCAGCCGCGATCCAAGGGTTCTTGGTGTTTCTTGGCGTCTTCGTGTCCTGGTGGTTGTGGTCTGTTCCGGCGAACTGCAATGCTAAGAGTGGCCGGGAGATGGCTGATTCGTTGACACGGCGAAAGCCAGGGTAGTAGAGTGACGAGCAAAGATTCGACTTGCGCCGAAGTCGTTATGCGAAGCTGGTTCGAAGGCACTTCGAGAATAACAGAAACTTGGATTCTACTGGGGTCTCGGACCAGGCGTCCCGAAAGGTCTCCACTATGGATAATTCACGCCGCGATTTTCTTGCCGCCACCGCTCGATCTGCGGTTTTTCCCGGGATGGTTGGGCTGCCCAGGGCCCGGCCTCAGTCCGGGCCCTCGATCGACTGGGGATATCCGGAAGACGCGATCCGGGTCGGTCTCAACGAGAACCCGCTCGGCCCTTCTCCCCGAGCGATCCGGGCGATGACCGAGGCACTTCTGCAAGGAAACCGCTACCCGAAGCCCCAGGCCCTGGTTGATAAGCTGGCGAAGATTCACCGTGTAGAGCCCGAGTGGATCGTCCTCGGCTGCGGCTCGGGCGAAATCCTGAGAAACCTGCCGTCAGCATTCGCACGCGAAGGCGAGATGGTCGCGGCGCGAGAAGCCTACCGCAGCGCCGCGACGGCCGCGGAGAAACTCAAAGTACCGGTCCACCTGGTCCCCCTCGATGAACAGTTCCGCCATGACCTGCAGGCGATGGCCGCGGCGATCAACAGCAAGACCCGGCTGGTTGTGGTCTCGAATCCTAACAATCCCACCGGCACCATCCTTCCAGCTCAGGATCTCCGGAGCTTCGCTGACGCGATCCCGAAAGACGCCGTCTATGTCGTCGACGAAGCCTACATCCATTATGCTCCCCAATCGGACGTGAGCGGCCTCCCGAAAGAGCGTTCGAACGTCCTGGTCCTGCGGACATTTTCGAAAGTCTACGGCCTGGCCGGGCTGCGGGTCGGCTATGGAATTGCCCATCCGGACCTGATCAAGAAGCTCAAGGAAAACACCTTCATGTACAACGTCAACGCAGTTGGATTCGCTGGCGCCCTCGCTGCCCTCGACGATGCCGAACATGTAGAGCGCTCGCGAGCCCTGTCGCGAGACGGGAAGCTGTTCTGGGAACGGACGCTGCGAGCGATGAACGCCGATTTCGTCCCGAGCCAGGCTCCGTTCTTCCTCCTTAACACCGGCGACGACGGCGAGGAGGTTGAGAGCCGCCTGCAGGAGCTGAAGGTCTACGTGCGGCGCGGCAAGGACTGGGACCTGCCGGGCTACATCCGGATCAGTTACGGCACGATGAATCAGAACAGGGCGGTCGCGTCGGCCCTGCGCAAGTCCCTGAAGCCCTCGACCTAGATTAGTGTTTCTTCGTGTCTGTCAAAAAATACCGCTAAGACTCAAAGACACGAAGAGTGGTGCCACGCTCGCACGAACTTTCTTCTTGCGTCTATAGATTACCTATGTAATCCTTTAGCAAACATTCGTGAGCAGGTCACGCATGACCAGACTACCGAAGATCGCCGAATCCGAATGGAAGGTTATGAAGGTGCTCTGGAGCCGGCCGGAGCCCATGCCGGCCTACGACATCATCCAGGCGCTGTCGTCGGAAGAGTGGCAGCCCAAGACCGTGAAGACTCTCTTGAGCCGCCTGGTCAAGAAGAGGGCGCTCGGTTACAGGACGTACAAGAATCTTTATCTCTACTACCCGCTCGTTTCCGAGGCCGAGTGCGTAAAGGTGGAGAGTGAGTCCTTCCTTAAACGATGCTTCGGCGGCAACCTTGAACCGATGCTCGCGCATTTCGTCGAAGAGCGGCGCCTCGGCAAGGGGCAGATCGCCGAATTGAAACGGATTCTGGACCAGAAGGGGAGGTAGCCCGTGGCTGCTTTCGCCGGCGCCCTGGAGACATTTTGCCTCTGGCTGGCGCGCGCCTCATGGCAAGGCTCAATCCTGATCGGGTTGGTGCTCGTCTTACAGTGGGCGCTGCGCAGAGTTATAGCCCCGCAACACCTCTACGCCTTGTGGCTCCTCGTGCTCGTGCGTCTGGCCCTGCCGGTCTCGATTGAGACCTCCTTCAGCATCTTCAATAGAAACTGGATCAAGACGCCTGAGCCAATAGCCACGCAGAATCGGCCCGAAGTGGTCGTCTATAGAATCCTGGACTACACGCCCGCAAAGTCTCCTGAAGCCCGCATACTCCCAAGTGCCACGTGGGTGGAGTCTCGAGAGACGGCGAAACCCTGGACCACTTTCCTTCCGTTGGTCTGGCTGTCCGGTTTCCTGGCGCTGGTCACGCGCGTCGCCTGGCGCAATTACCGTCTCTCGGACCGGTTGCGCCGGGCTCCAGCTGTCACGGATTCAGCCGTGCTCGAGCTGATTCAGCGATGCCGCCAGTCAGCCGGCGTACGTCAGCCGCTCTGGGTCATCGAGACCGCCGAGGTCAAAAGCCCGGCGCTCTTCGGGGTTCTCGTGCCAAGGTTACTGGTTCCGGCAGGACTGATCAGCCGCTTCACTGCCGCAGAGCTGCGCTTCATCTTCATGCATGAACTTGAGCATGTCCGGCGCCTGGACATCGCGCTGAACTGGATTGTCACCGGGCTGCTCGCGCTGCACTGGTTCAATCCAATCGTCTGGTTCGCCTTCAAGCGCCTGCGTTCGGACCGGGAACTCGTCCGCGACGCGAACGTTCTTCGGCAGCTTCCGCCGGAAGAGGTCCCCGCCTATGGGAACACCATCCTCAAGCTGGTGGAAGGGTTTGTCCCGCAGTCGCCCGCGCCGGGACTGATTGGGATACTGGAGACCAGTGGCCGGTTGCGGCGCCGGCTCTCGATGATAGCGCGTTTCCAGAACCCTGTTCCGCTGCGGTCATGGCTGGCGCGTGTTGCCGCGCTTGTCCTGGCATTCGTGACCCTGACCGACGCTTCCACCGATACCAGGCTTCCGGTCGTCCCGGAGGTCGAGCAGACTCAACGCGAATTCACCGTTCGAGTCGTCGACACGGAAACGGGGCTCGGAATCCCCGGCGCAACTCTAGGTCCGCAGCACACGACAGATGCTCAAGGAAACGCCGCGGTCCGTCTTCCGGCAACACTCGACATCCGGGCTGAAGGGTACGTCTCCAGAACTTTCGACCTTCCCAAGCCGGAATTTGTCGATCGTCTTGTTGTCCAGCTTGAACAGGCCGATACCATCGGGGGCGTCGTTCTGAATCGGGAGGGAAAGGCTATCCGTGACGTGGAGGTCCACGTCGTGGGCTTCCTGGAGTTGCGCCGGGCCACACCCGGCATTACACCGCGCCGCAACTGCGTCGCGAAGACCGATGTTCAAGGACGTTGGATCTGGGCCGGATTGTCCCGGAAGGCCGACGCAATAGTCCTCCAGTTGCTTCATCCGGAATATGCCGAGGCATTCTACGTCACGGGCTCGTCTCCCTTGGCCCGCCACCCACGTGGGGCACAAGTACTGCCCATCGAAGAACTCAAGGCGCGTCGGCCCGCGCTGGTTATGGACCGTGGTCTTCCGATCAGCGGCCGCGTGCTGGATCTGCACGGTCGCCCGGTCGAAGGCGCTGAGGTGAGCCACGGTCACTGGCACGCGGCACCCGCCGCAAAAACAGTGACCGGCAAGGACGGACATTTTCGATTCGCTAACGGCCGATCCGGGACGACGCTCCTGACCGTCAGCCGGGAAGGTTTTGTGAGCGCCACCGAGCGAATAATTGTCATGGCGCGCGCAAACCCGTTCTCGGTTCACCTCGTCCGAGGAAGGATACTTCGAGGCCGGGTTGTGGACCAGGAAGGGAGACCGGTTTCCGGCGCCGTCGTATCCGCTGTCGGGCCAACGCGTTGGTTTGGGGAAACCGAGAAAGACGGTTCTTTTGTCTGGAACTCGGCGCCCGCAGGGCCCGTCAAGCTGCGCGTCGACGATCCGGGCTATGCCTCGATTCAGGGGTTCCTCACCTTGGAGCCGGGAGACCGGGAGTACGAGATCCAGCTTAGCAAGATCAAGGAAATCAAGATCAACGGAATTGTTTTTGATGCGGTAACCAAGGCTCCGATTCCGGAGTTCTCCGTCTTGCTGGCCAGCTCTCAGTTCCAGGCTGGCCCCAAACACTATCAGCCGGCGCCGACCGGGAAGAACGGGGTGTTCACCCTGGTTCTGCGCGAGCCGTTTTTTCCCTACGGCATCAAGGTCGAAGCCGATGGCTACCTGCCCGATGCGTCGCATTCAATCTCCCGCGAGGGTGGTGGCCGCCTCGAAATTGGCCTGGTACGCGGAGCCGGGCCCAGCGGTGTCGTTGTGCTGCCGGATGGCCGTCCTGCGTGGGGAGCCAACGTGGTTCTGGTGGGGGGCCGTTTCCCCGCGGTCCTGCGCGACTCGGGGGAGATCGACTTCAGCCCTGACGAGAGCCGGAGATTCGAGACCAACGCCATGGGTCAATTTTTCCTGAAGCCCGTAGCGGACGCGCGTTCGCTGCTGGTCTCGCACAAGCTTGGCTTCGCTCTCGTTCCCGTGGATGAGGTGAGGGCGCCTTCCACCATCGTTCTCGAACCCTGGGGGCGTGTGCAAGGAAGGCTCCGGGTCGGAACGCGGCCAGCGAGCAACGAGACCGTCGGTCTGACCAACTCGAAGCTCGACTCGCCGGCGTACCGGCTTGCGGTCGACTGGTTCACCCGGACGGACGCCGACGGGAACTTCAGGGTCGACCGGATCCCTCCCGGCCACTACGATGTCGCCTTCATTCAGAAGATCGATAAACTTGACGAAGGGCCTGGAACTCTGGCGCTCACTCAGAACACCACCGACAAAGCGCGTAGAACTCAGGTTCTTCCGGTAAAGGTCGCGGCGGGTCGAACCACGGCTGTCCAGCTTGGCGGGCGCGGTCGCCAACTCACAGGGAAGATCGTGTTCGTCGGCCGCAAAGAGCTTATCGAGTGGAACAGCTTCTATCACAGGCTGGAGACCGTATCCTCCCCTTCGTCTTTCCTCTCGTTTGCCGTCGCATTCAGCCCCTGGGGTTCCTACCGTATCGATGACGTGCCGAGCGGAAGATACCGGTTGACGCTTCGAATCCCCCAGCTTCCCGAACCCGTAATCCGCGAAATCGAGGTTCCGGAAATGCCCGGGGGACGAAGCGATCTGCCTTTGAATCTGGGCACCATCACGATCCGCTAGTGAGGCGATTTGTCGCCAACGCCGAAGCAAGCTTGCGCCTTGTCTCGCGGCAGTTTGCTCCGCAGCCCGCGAAACGTACGAACTCCAGCGACAACCAGTCGGACGGGAAAACTTGGTGTCTGTCACCGAACTTCCGCTAATCCCCGCTTGTCACGGATGCGCCAATGGCGTACCCTGCTTCATGGTCATTGTCGAAACCGCCGTCTTCACCAGGCGGATCCAGGCAACTCTTTCCGATGAGCAGTACCGCCTTCTCCAGAACCAGTTGGTTGCGAATCCTAAGGTCGGAAAGGTAATTCCAGGAAGTGGCGGTCTGCGGAAAGTTCGCTGGTCGATTGGTGGCAAAGGGAAACGTGGCGGGCTACGAGTGATCTATTACTGGCTTGCTGCAAGAGAGGCGATTCTGATGTTGTACACGTATCCAAAGAGCGTCCAGGATGATTTGACGCCTGAACAGCTCAAGGCGCTGAAGAGCATCATCGATGAGGAATATCTATGAAGAAAGAATTATTCGACGAGCTTTTGGAAAGTGTGCGACAAGGTGGAGCGATCCTGCGTGGAGAAAAGAAACCGGCGCGTATCTATGAGTTCTCCGAACCGGATGTCCGGAGGATTCGAGAGCAGTATGGGCTCTCTCAGGATAAGTTCGCCAGTCTAATGGGAATCAGCGTGGCAACACTGCGCAATTGGGAACAAGGACGGCGGAAGCCGGAAGGTGCTGCTCGGATTCTCCTCCGGGTAGCTGCCAAGCATCCAGAAGCGGTTCTTGATGTCGTAGGCAACGCGAAACTGCGAAAGAGAGCCTAACGGGGCATGCACCCCACCGCGCAAAAAACAGGCGGCTTTTGACACTCCCCACCCGATCCCTCGCTCCAGCTCACGGTAAACTGATGCACCTCCGGTTGTCTAATCTCGGATCGATCAGGAATGCGGCTGGGACGTTGTTATCCGCAAACCTGGGCGATCGAGAGGTTTCGAGAGGCGCTGGCTGACGATACCCGTTCCGCTCTGGACACAGGCCGACGTCCTGCGAACGGATCCGCGCTTTCAGATTGTGATGAAAACTGCAGGAATGGCGAAATGACTCTTCGTGTCCTGGCGGTAAAAAATACTGCGCGCACGAAGCTTGACACCCCACGCTGGTCGAATTTAGAATCACCCTCAAAACGGCAAACGTGTTCCTTTGTTTGTTCAAACTTTTCCGCAACT
Source organism: uncultured Acidobacteriota bacterium (assembly GCA_963827655.1). Classification (GTDB taxonomy): domain Bacteria; phylum Acidobacteriota; class UBA6911; order UBA6911; family UBA6911; genus CAWHCF01. Next base: position 60,570 of record CAWHCF010000004.1, on the reverse strand, counting down.
GACCCGCAACCCTGGCGCGGGGTCGGCCGAACTGGGGTGGACCATGAATTCAAAAACCAATCTGGGATTTCTTGTTCGCTTCCTGATGTTCCTGACGCTTGGCGTGCTTCTCGCCGCGCCTTCCAATGCTCAGGAGCTTCGGGCCAAGGTGCAGGGCATCGTCACAGACGCGAGCGGCGCCGTGCTGGTCGGCGCCAGCGTCACCTTGCGCAACGTCAATACTGGTGTCGAAGTGAATCGCGCTGGCAAACGAAACGGGGCGGTACCTCTTCGATTTCGTGAGCCCGGGAACCTACACCGTCACCATCGAGTTGCCGGGCTTCTCGACCTTCGTGCAGGAAAACGTCCTGGTCCAGACCCGCGGCGATATCACGATCAACGCGCCCCTGCAAGTCCGCAACGTTTCCGAAACCGTGGTCGTGCGCGAGTCGCCGGTTGCCGTGAAATTCAACACCAGCACCATGGAGCTCACGCTCGACACCAAAATGACGAACGAACTGCCGATCGTTCATCGCAACCCGTTCCTGCTCGCCACTCTGAACCCCGCCGTGATCGTTCGCTCCACGACCGAGCAGAGCCCGTATCACCACTGGGCGGCGAGCCAGCTTGACGTCGGAGGCAACACATCGACCAAGAACGACATCCTGGTCGACGGCGTGCCCCAGCTGGTAGGAATGAAAGGAACCTACGTTCCGACGATGGACGCGGTGTCGGAGGTCAGCATCCAGCAAAACAGCGTCGACTCCGAATTCGGACACAGCGCCGGCGGCATCATCGCGGTCCAGATGAAGAGCGGCACCAACGAGCACCACGGCACGGCTTACTATTTCGGACGCAACCCGGCGCTCAATGCCGTCGCCGATCACACTAACCGCCGGCCGAACGAAGTGCGGAATCACGTTTGGGGAGTCACGTCGGGCAATCCGATCATCCGGGGGAAGGTTTTCAACTACTTCAGCTACGAAGCGCAGAATGTCCGTGAGCCGCGCACCATGACCGCGACGCTTCCGACCGACCGGGAGCGCGAGGGGGATTTCTCCCAAACCTTCAATTCGAACGGCGGGTTGCGTTTGATCTACGACCCGTGGACCACGCGCCTCGACCCCGCGACGAACACGGCTACGCGCGTCCCGTTCGCGAACAACATCATTCCAGCCAGCCGCATCGACCCGACCGCCCGCCGCTTCCTGGCGGACATCTGGAAGCCGAACGGAGCCGGTGACAATATCACGGGGGCGAACAATTACCGCTACACCTTTCCGCAAAAGTTCGAGTATTGGAACCTGTCGGATCGCGTCGACTGGGTGCTCAGCGACAAGTGGAGCATCTTCGGCCGAGGCAGCCGGTTCCACACGGTCCAGAGCGACCCGAATTTCACCGGGTCGCCGGCGCAGCAGCTGGCCGGGAGCAACCGCCACACGGTCCAGCTTTCGGGAGACGCCGTATGGACCATGAATCCGACCACGGTTTTCAACCTCCGCGGCTCGTACTCGAAGATCGTTGACTCCTTCGAGGCCGAGAATGCGCGCATCGAGCCCAAGACGCTTCAGGAGCTGTGGCCGAACAACCCGTGGTACGAGCCTTACCAGACGGAACTGCCGGCGCTCTATTACCCGGGGCTCACAGTCGTGAGCGAGACCAACAGCTTGTTCGGGCGTGAAGGCTTCTGGTATCAGGAGCCGACCACGTGGAACCTGCAGTCGAAGATCTCGAAGCAGGTGGGCCGCCACTACGTGAAAGTCGGGGGCGAGTTCCGCCAGCAGCGGTTCCTGGCGTCCCGGCCGCAGCCCATGGGGTTCAGGTTCGAGAAGTCCCACACCGCCGACACCTTCATCAGTCCCGACACCCGGCTCCGGGGCGACGGGTGGGCCTCGTTCCTGCTCGGGATCGTCGACAGCCGAGTCCCGCATCCGAACCATCCCGCTCAATCGGCCGCGCGATGAGTTCTACGGGTTCTATATCCAGGACGACTTCAAGCTGAGCCCGCGGATCACTCTGAACCTTGGGCTGCGCTGGGAGTACGAAACTCCCATGAAGGACCCGGAGCTCCGCCTGTCGCGCTACCTCGACCTCACCAATCCGATACCGGAGTTCCAGGCCAATCCGCCTCAGTTCCCGACCCAGGTAACCTCGCTGGGCGCGCCACCGCCCAATCCTGAACGGCGCCTGGATCTTCACCGACGAGGCCAATCGCGGCGGCTGGGAGGGGCCGAAAAACCTGTTCATGCCGCGGGTCGGGATCGCCTATCGGATCAACGAACGTACGGCGCTGCGAGCGGGCTACGCCCGCTACCTGGTGCAGCCGATCCAGGCTTTCGACTTCCTGGGTAGTACGCCTTACCCGGGTTTCGACGCAATCACGAATCCACTCGGACCGCTCGAGGGCATTCCACGGGCAAGAATCAGCGACCCCTATCCGGCTAACGAGAACCCGCTGGTTCCCGCGGTCGGCAAGACCCTGGGCCGATACACCTCGCTGGGCGGCCCCGCCACCTGGTTTGTGCAGGACTGGCGCAACGAGACGAACGACCGGATCAACCTCTCGCTCCAACGCGAGATGTGGAACAGGATTGTGGTCGACGTCACTTATTTCTTGAACCTCGGCCACGACGCGTACCATGAATCTGCCCATCAACCGGCTCGACCCGCGGCTTACCTACCAGCACAAGACGACACTGACCACGCAGGTCAATAACCCCTTCTACAACATCCTCCCGCCCGACAAGTTCCCCGGCCAGCTGCGGAACACCCAGAGGGTCACGATCGGAAGCCTGCTGGTGCCTTACCCGCAGTACGGGGATCTGGTGATCAACAACGGCATGCCGGGCGTCTCGACGCGCTACCAGGCGTTCCAGCTCCAGGTCCAGCGGCAATTCGCCGGCGGCTACAACTTCCTCCTCGGATACAACTACAACCGCGGCCGAGGCCATGGAGTTCTTCGACGACGTCGATACTTTCGACCAGGTGTTGAGCTGGGAGGACAGCGCCGCGCCACGCCAGAAGTTCACACTCGCCGGGATCTGGGAGTTTCCGTTCGGCCGCGGCCGGCACTTCATGGCAAACTCCAATGCTGTGGTAGACGGCATTCTCGGCGGCTGGTCGCTGAGCGGGATCTACCAGTACCTGGGAGGCGACTTCCTCCGCTTCGGCGCCCTCGAACAGACCGGCGATCCTCGCCTCGAGGACCCGTCGAACGAGGCGCGATTCAACACCGCGGTGTTCGCGCGCAAAGATCCTTTTACCCGGCGCTACAACCCGAAGCAGTACGAGGGCGTGACCGGCCCATCGTTCTGGAGCGTCGACATGACTCTGTCGAAGGAATATCGCATCGCGGAGAAACTCAGCTTCGAGATCCGGATGGAGGCCTACAATCTGACCAACAGCTTCATAGGCGCCAATCCGTCTACGGATGTCACGAGTTCGATCTTCGGCAGGGTGGTCAACCAGCGGGCGGGCGTCTTCGGCCGGCAACTCCAGTACAGCGGCCGCTTCCGCTGGTAAGGCAACCACGAAGACTCGAAGACACTAAGTTGGCTAGTTCATAATTACGGTGATGTATTGCGCGGAGCGGAAGCTGTGTTGTCGCCCAGGGCCGAAGGCTCGGCAGTAAATAGCCCGCCCGTGAGAAGCTGTGAAAAAATTGGGTCTGTGGCGCGGGTCATCAGAGACTGTTGCAAAACTCGCCCGATAGGAGGCTGAACCGATTTGATCGCTTCCTTTCAAATGTCCGCCAATAACGTAACACAGAGCGACACATCCGTATTAGTTGCAAAACGCTAATGGAGAGTGATGAGTCACGAAATTCGCGCCGACTACAAACAAGCTATTTGTTCCCGCTATCTCTGGAAGATCTGCTTGCGCTGATCACCCGGCTCGATTCATTCGGGAGTTGTGGACTCGCTGGATCTAGCTGAGCTGGGATTTAGGGTTCGAGAATCGGCAGAAGGACGGCCGAATTATGCAGCGGATCTGCTGCTGAAGGTTTGGCTGTATGGTTTTTTGGAGAGGATCAGAAGTACGCGCGGGTTGGAGAAGGCATGCCGGCAGCATGTAGGTTTGATGTGGCTAACCGGATGCATTATCCGGATCACAGTTCGCTGTGAGGTTTTGGCGGGATAACCGAAAGCCGCTGAAGCAGGTATTTCGCAAGACGATACAAGTAGCGATAAAGGCAGAGTTGGTGGACATGGTTCTCAACGCGGTGGACGGACGAAGCTGGCCTCGCAATCGTCAACGCGGGAGATGTGGAAAAGAGAAGCTGGAGAAGACGCTGGCACGCTGGAGGAACTTCTGACTCGAGTAATGCGAGAGGTTGAGGGGGCGCAAGAGCCAGGAGCAGAGGAATATCGGTTGCCTGAGGAATTGCAGGAGAAAGTTAAGTTACAGCAAACGATCCGAGCCAAGCTTGCCGAATTAGAGAAAGAAGAACGAGATCAGATGCATCCTGGAGAGCGGGAAGCTGAAGTAATGAAGACCCAGGAAGGGATAAGACTGGGATATAACGCGCAGGTGGTAGTGGACAGTAAGGCGACATCATCGTGGCGGCATATGTTACGACGGATCAGAATGACAAGTTTCAACTGATGCCGATGATCGAGGCCGTGGTTGAGACGGTAGGGTCAGTGGCACAGGAAACGGTAGCCGATTCAGGTTACTTGTCCGGGGAACAGTTGGCCAAAGCGGAAGAACGACAGACAGAGGTACTGGTCAGCCTCAAGAAGTGGAGACGCAAGAAGAACGAGGCGGGGAGTTTCACTCATCGAAGTTTGTCTATGAGAGAGAAAAGATTGTTGGACCTGTCCCCTTGGGAAGTGCTTACCTTTGAAGGAATGAGCAAGTCCCCCGACAAGCGCTATGCAGTTCGCAGGTATCGCTGCCGGAGCTTCAAGGAATGTCCCGTGCGGTGGCAGTGTAGCAAGGACCAGCAAGGACGAAAGCTCGATGTCAGTCCTTATTACGAAGTCATTTTGCGTCAAAAGGAAAAACAGAAGGACAAACAAAAGAGTGAGCTTATAAAAAAACGGATGGGCATGGTCGAGCCAATCTTTGCCTGGATCAAGCAACTGATGGGATTTCGGCGCTGGACGGTGCGTGGCCTGGAAAAAGTCAAAGTCCAGTGGGCGTTGCTGTGCGCAGTCGTGAATTTGAGCAAGATGTACCCCCGATGGGCAGCCGGGCAGCTCAACATAGCCTGAGGGAAGAACGAAGCACGGCGGGATCTTGAGCCAAAATAGAGGTCTTATAGTGCCGCCACAGGGCTAAATCCCCTGATTTTTACAAACAGGCGCCTACTCGGCCGCCGGCGGGCTAAACTTCGCCGACCCTCTGGCATATATAAGCGTATGCCCCGAGTTTTGCGACAGTCTCATCAGACCCGCGCGTTGGGGCAATCGTAAGTTCGTACGCGTTCTTGCGATCTCTTTAACGCGATCCTAATCAATAAGCGGCAGATCGGCCGACGTGAAATGCACGGGTCAAATGACCCGCGCCACAAAAGTCAAAGGGCTGCGGCACGGTCCGAGTGTGCCGCACCTTCGGCGCTTCTTTCTAAACCTGAACTTTTTCTCCCTTCCGTTGGTAACCACAGTCAGTAGAAAGTAGAAAGTAGGAGGTCCTGAGTCGAAGGTAGAAAGTACTGCACTTTTTACTCAGCACTTTTTCCTTTTTTCCAGTCAGTAGCCCTCGCGCACGGTGCCGCTGAGGGAGCGCAGGAACGCGGCGAGCGCGCGCGTCTCCTCCCTGGTGAGGCCAAGCGGCCGCATCTCGGGATCGAGTTGCGGGTTGCGGTTCCCGCCGCGGTCGTAGTGTGCGATCACTTCCTCCAGGGTCGCCAGGCTGCCGTCATGCATGTACGGGGGCGTGCGCGCGACCTCGCGCAGAGTCGGTGTCTTGAACGACCCCCGCTCACTGTCGTTGCGCGTCACGATGTGGCGGCCGTCGTCATCGAAGCGGCCGTCTCTCCATGCAATCCCGGTATTGTGGAAGCTCTCGTCCGTGAGGTTCGGCCCGAGGTGACAGAGCGTGCAGTTCCCCTTGCCGCGAAAGATGCTCAGGCCCTTCCGCGCTTCCTCGGAAAGCGCTTCCGCTTTGCCCTGAAGGTGGCGGTCGTAGGCTGAATCTCCGGCAAGGATGGTCCGGACATAGCTCGCCAGCGCGCGGGCCAGGTCGGGAGCGCTGATGTCGCGCTCGAAGACTTCGCGAAAAAGCTGCCGATAGCGCGGAACGCCGTTCAGCCGCGACACGGCCTCTTCCAGTGTCAGATCCATCTCCTTTGCGCTGAGTATCGGCTGGAGAACCTGCTCCTCCAGGGTTGCGATCCGGCCGTCCCAGAAGAAGGCCTTGCCGTAGCCGCGGTTCACGATGCGGGGAACCCTTCGGTTTCCCTGGCGTCCGAACACGCCGACGGCGACGGGCCGGTTGTCGCTGAAGCCGCGCGCCGGGTCGTGACAGGTGGCGCACGATACCTGGTGATTGCGCGAAAGAAGCGGGTCCCGAAAGAGCTCCCGGCCCAGCGCCGCCTTCTTCGGCGTGAGCGGATTCTCTTCCGGGATCGGCATGTACGAGTCGAGCCCAGGCGGGATCTGCAATCCCTGCCCACCGAGGAGCAAGATACAACTCAGCAGTTCCAGCATCGATTTCAGGGTAGGAACTTCTCCATCACCCAGACCTCCGATCGGGTTTTCCCCGCGGCGAAGGCAATGCGACGCCCGTCCGGATGAACGCGGAAGCTGCCCTGCCAGTCTGCAGGAATCGCCATCTTCAGGGGCTGTCCCCCCTCCAACGATACGCGCCAGATCTCGGGGTTACCCTCGCCGGATGCAGTCAGTATCAGGTGCCGGCCGTCCGGTGTCCACTCGGCGCCGGTCGAGCCGCCGCCGGCGAGCCGGAACAACTCGCGCGCCCCTCCGCCATCCGCCGGCATGACCCGAAGAACTTCCGCTTGAGAGCCCTCGCTCGAAACGAACGCGAGTCTGCTCCCGTCGGGCGCGAGCGCCAGGTGCCGAATGCGCGTAGAGTCCGCCGCGAGGTAGAGAGACTTCTCTTGAGCGGTCTGAAGGCTACGCAACCGGATCTCCGAACGCGCCACATAGAAGACGCCCTCCCCGTCGGCCGACCAGATTCCTTCTAGCCCGCGAAAAGTGGCCAGCTCGTCCTGAACGATCGGCGCCACATCTCCGCTCCGGACATCGACACGGTACAGGCCGCCGCGGCTTCTCCGATCACTTCCGGCGGCGAGAAAATACCGTCCGTCCCGAGACCACCGGATGCTCTCGAGATGCGCAAGCTTGGGAGCGAGATCGCGCTCCTCGCCGGTCTCGAGCGCGCGAATCGAAACCACCCGCGCCTCCTGCCCGAAGTTTTCCGTCCCGCGCCGGGAGAAGTACGCGAGGAGTTTTCCATCCGGCGACCATTCGGGCGCGCTGTTCCCGCCCGGGGAGCGATGGCTGGCGAGCACCGCCCGCCCCAGCACCTGTCCTGCCCCGGGATCGAAGGAAGCCACGTAGACGTCGCTTGTCCCGGTACGCAGGCCGTAGAAGAGAGCGCCGCTTCGCGTCATCCCCATCGGCAGGATGCGTCCCAGGTTGCGTCGAACCAGGGCCGCAGAACCCTGGGGTTTTCCGTCCACGACCGGAATCATCCAAAGGTCCATCGTGCCGGCGCGATCGCTGGCGAAAAGGATTCTTCTGCCGTCGGGCGACCAGAGGGGAAACAGATCGTCTGCCGGGTGCTCCACCAGCGCGACTTCGCGGCTTCCATCGGTCGAGAGCACAAAGATGTCGCGCTCGCGCGCGCCGTTCCGGCCGAAGCTGTCATAGACGATGAAGCGCCCGTCGGGCGAGAAATCCATCTTTTTCGGATAAACCCAGTTCAACGACTTAAGCACCCGGACGGAACCATCCGCCGTCGATACCAGCGCGATCTGACTGATGCTGTCCTTGCGAAAGAACAGAGTCAGTATTTCTTTCCCGTCGGGCGACCAGGCTGAGGGTTGAACGAAGCCGGCCTCTTCGTTGCGGTAGAGGATGCGGGAATCCGAGCCGTCAGCCTCGACGACGCGCAGTTCGTAGAACTTCTCCTGGTTGAACCATGCGTAGGCAACCCGGCGACTGTCGGGCGACACAACCGAGAAGTACGCGAACTCGGCCGACTGCGGCGACGTCTTGCGCGTCAGCCGGCGGCGTTGCCCGCTGGCGAGATCTAGGAGCGAGAGATCGCCGGTCTCGGGATCGAAGCACGACAGAAAACGTCCGTCCGGAGAGGGTCCCCCGAGGATCATGCCCGGGGGTCCCTCACAGACCCTGCGGATTGCGACCTCGCTCGACAGCCACAAGAGTACGAGCGCCAGTGTGGAAGCTGCTCTCATATTCTAGGATTTAGGATTTAGGATCTAGGATTTAGTGGATCAGTCTGGCAGGCTCTACTTAATCCTAGATCACGCAATCATCCTGAATCCTGGATTATAATCCAGGATTTAGGATCAAGGATCCAGATTCAGCCTGAATCCTGGCCAGACCCTAAATCCTAAATCCTAGATCCTAAATCCTGGTGGAGATGCTCATCCAGGCGCTTCTGATCGCTCTTGTCTTCGCCCCGGTTCAAGAGAACGACTACATTGGAGCGCAAGCCTGTGGAGCGTGCCATCCGGCCCAGCTCAGCGAGCAGTCGTCGAGCGGCCATGCCGCGTCCCTTCGACCCGCAACCAGCCATCCATTGACGAAGTCTTTTGCTCCGCCCGGACCGCTCAAGCGCGCGTCCAACTTTCAGTTCACGTTTGAGCTGAACGCGAACCAGTTCAAGGTGAGGATCTCGGACGGAAAGAACGGCGCGGAAATGCCGATTGAGTGGGCCTTTGGCTCGGGCAACCATGCGGTCACATTTGTGAGCCAGGTGGACGAAGACTCTTACGTCGAGCACTACTTCACGTACTATGCCGCGGCCAGGACACTGGACGCGACTCCGGGACACCAGAGCCTCAAAGCCGGGAGTCTCAAGGCTGCTTTTGGCCTGCTCTACCGGACCTTCGATCCCGACCCGGCCATCCTGCGCTGCTTTCGATGTCATTCGACCGGGCGCTTGACGCTCGGCGAGAAGCTCGAAGTCAGGCCGGGCGAGCTCGGCGTACGCTGCGAGGCTTGCCACGGACCGGGACGCCTTCACGCCGCGGCCGCCGGTCGGAACGAGGCTGAGGGGGGCGACGGACGATCCGGAACCCCGGGCGGCTCCCCGGCGGGGAACTCAATCAGTTGTGCGGAACATGTCACCGCAAGCCCGCGCCGCCTGGGGCCGCCACCAACTGGAACGATCCCTGGAACACACGCCACCAGCCGCTTTATCTCGAGCAGAGCGCGTGCTTCCGGAAGAGCCGGGATGCGCTCTCGTGCCTCAGTTGCCATGAGCCCCACAGGGCGCTGCGGAAAAAAGAGTCTTCCTATTACAACGAACGCTGCGCCGCCTGCCACAAGAGCGCCGCACATCCGGCAGTCAAGACCGCTGCGGCGCTCACCGACTGCATCCGGTGCCACATGCCGGGCGTAGAACCCCGGAAACACCTGCAGTTCACCAATCACTGGATCGGCGTCTACCGGGAGGGATCTTCGCTGAAACCCATACGGTGAGCAGCGCTAACCACAAGTACGCTTAGAAATTCTTCGTGGAGCTGAGATTCACCGTATTTTTCGCTCGAGCTCGGACAGATTTTTCCGGGCTTGACTCACCAGCGCATGCTGAGACCCGAATACCTTTTCGGCGATCGGTAGAGCGCGCCGGTACAGCTGTATAGCGCCGGCGTCGTCGCCGCGCGCGGCCAGCAGAGAGGCGAGGTTGATTGCCTGCTTTGCGACTTCAGGATGATTCGGTCCAAGCGCCTTCTCGAAGATCGCCAGAGCCCGCCGCACGGCGCTTTCCGCAGCGCTCAAGTCGCCCTGGGCCTTATATGCGACTCCGAGACCACCGAGCGTATCGGCGATGTCCGGATGGTCCGGCTCGAGCCCCCTCTCCTGGATCTCTAGCGCGCGTCGGTAGAGTGGAATTGCGGCACCGTAGTCTCCCTTCGCGGAGATGATCCCGGCAAGCTGGCTCAGGACGGCTGCGACCTCGATGTCGCCGCCACCGAGGGCTTTTTCCCGGATGGAGAGCGCGCGCCGCGAAAGCGCTTCGGCTCCGTTCTGATCGCCGCGCGCGACTCTAACCTGGGCCAGGTTGCTGAGTGTCGTGGCCACGAGCGGATGATCCGTGCCGACGGTGCTTTCGTAGATTGCCAGCGCGCGGCGATACAGGCTTTCTGCGCCCTGGTAGTCTTCCCGTGACCTCAAGACGCCGGCCAGGTTGTTCATCGCAGCCCCAAGCTCGGGATGATCGGGTCCGAGCGCCTTTTCGAGCACCCCAAGCGCCCGTCGGTAGAGCCTTTCGGCAGCCACGTCATCTCCCTTGCTCTCGAGGAGGAGACCGAGATTGTTGAGATGGATACCGACGTCGGCGTGCGCAGGTCCCAGGATTTTTTCTCGCAGGGCGAGAGCGCGCCGGCTGAGCGCGACAGCGCCGTCGAGATCGCCTTTGTTTTCGAGCAGCGCGCTCAGCCTGGTGACGGTGGCAGCAAGGTCGAGAGGCTTGGCCGCACCGGCCTTCTCTCGAATTGCCAGCGCGCGGCGGTACAGGCTCTCGGCGCCTCCATAATCGCGCCGCGCTTCGAGCATTGAAGCCAGGTTCTCGAGATCCGCCGCAATCCTGGGATCGGTGGGGCCGAAGGCTTTTTCGCGAATCGCCAGGGCGCGTCGGAGAAGCGGCTCGGCGGTCGACAAGGTCCCCTCGGTTGCGGAGCAGCAGCGCCAGATTCGTCAGACTCTCGCCCACCTTCGGATGATCCGGCCCCAGGCGCCGCTCGCGGATTGAGATTGCCTGCCGGTAGATCCCCTCGAACTCGGCCGAGGAAGGGGGATCCTCGATCGTGGCCGCGACAAACGGGAGCAGTCCGAGAGCAATCGAGAGTGCGAGGCTGGAAGCGGGATTCGGGCGCATGATCCGCCTCGCATTCTATCCGAAAAGAGGCGCAGTCCTAGATCGTCTACACTGATTTCTAAAGATCCAGAAAATCTCTCAATGCCGCCTTTACTTCTTCGACCAGAGCGTCGGGCAAGATCCCCAGCTCACGGCGAAAGAGTAAATTATCCCACGCAAGAATCTGATCCACGAGAATGTCGCTGTCATAATTGAGACCGCCGATTCCCTTAGGAATGCGCACCCTCAGTGGAAACGCATCGCCCTGCACGGTTTTCGACGTCACTGGTAGAACAACCGTGCTGTTGAGGCCGCCCTCGCCGAATTCCGCAGGCTGGATCGCCAGACAAGGACGCTGCTTTCCGGGCTTCGTGCCGACGCGCGGTGCGAGGTCAACGACGTAAATGTGCCAGCGTTCGGGAGGCGAGATCAAATCCGTTTCAGCCTGGTGTATGGTTGGAATGCCCGGTTCACTTCCCGGCTCGTCCTGGAGACGAGAGCCGCGGCACGTTTCCACCTTTGGATCTTTTCCTTGCGCTCGGCTTCTTTCTCGAGAAGTTCGATCCCGGCCCTCAGGACATCCACCTTGCTCCGAATTCCCAGCTTCTTCTTGAGTCTTTCAATCCTCAGATCGTCGTCTTCCATGATCATCAAGGGCTTACCCATATAAATCTCCAGATATAGTGCGAAGTATATCACGCCTTGCCGACCGCGGCCGCCCGATTCGAACCTGAATTCCCATTCCACCGAAACGATGCTGGATCATGCGGTACGGTGTGGTTATTTGCTCGGGACTATTAATCATCGGCCCTGCTCCAGCGAACTACGCAGTGCGAACGCGACCTCGACACCATCACGCGCGCGCAAAGGCCGTCCTGGCCGGCCCGCCGCAATTGACCACTATCAAGCCCCATGTTCATCAGAAAAGTTGAGGCGCTTAACGGGTTCCCGGCGTGAAGCGAACCGTCCTCACTCGCTCATCAGGAAAATAAAGGGACGAACATCCTCCTCGGCCGTCGACTCCCAGTAGCGCAGGAGTATCGTGTAGACCATGAGTCCGGTTTCTCCCTCGCCCCACAGCAGGTAACGCAGCGACTGCACCATCAAATTCTCTCGCGTCAAGCCGAGAAAGATGCTGAGCGGGTCGATAGCTTCGCTGATGAAGGCAATGCTGTTGGCCGTCGCAATGGCCCCCGATACCATCACCAGGTAGTCCTGGTCATGCGATGATACCTCCACCCGAAGGGGCGTGAGGAATTCGCTCCGGTTATCCACGCAGGTTAACGTGCACGAATGCCAGCGGTCCCTTGGCCGCATAATGCCTGCGCAGTTCGGCGGCCTTGCGCGCACGCGCTTGCGGCGTGGCGTTCTTAAGCGGAACGAGGTGTACCTTCTTTCCCTGGATCGAGCGCCAGAGGTGGGCCGAGCGCTCGTCGACGAACTGCGCCTCCGTCACCCGCAGCTCCGTCGCCCGCCAGAGCCGGCTGAGTCCGCTGAAGATTAGAATCGCGACGATGAATACACTGGCGATGACGATACCGTCGGGGCGCTCGATGACGTTGTCCACGAGCGTGAACAAGAATACCGCCGCGATGACCCAAAAATACAAACTGTAGCGCATCAGCGCGCTCTGGCGCGCGGGCTCGGCACGAGCCTCGCCCCGGAATGCCAGGGCGACGGCGACAGCAGCCGAAAGCATCAGCACAAGAACGCCCGTGGCATAGGCGCCTCCCTGAGCCTCGACGTTGGCTTCGAAGATAACTGTAACCACAGCGTCAATCGCGAACAGGAGCAGGACCAGAGGACGCGCGTGCGAGACCCATCGAGGCGCCATGCCGTAGCGCGGCAGATATCGGGGTATCAGGTTCAGCAACCCCGCCATCGCTGATGCCCCGGCGAACCACAGAATGAGAATGGTCGAGATATCGTAGACGGTTCCGAAAGAGTGGCCGAGCAGTTCATGCGCAAGATAAGCGATTGCTCTCCCGCTGGCGGGACCGCCCAGCCTGTACGCTTCAGGCGGCACCAGAAGAGCGGTCACGAAGCTCGACAGCAGCAACAGGACGCTCATGATCAGGGCGGCGGCGGCAAGGAGCTTGCGAGTGGCAAGAATCCGAAGCAGCGGGCGCTCCCGGAAACGGTCTCCGGCGCCCCCTTCGACTAGAGGCATGACCGAGACCCCGGTCTCGAATCCGCTCATTCCCAGCGCGAGCTTCGGAAAGACCACCAGAGAGACCAGAAACAGGGATTGCCAGTCTCCATGACCGGCCAGGTCCAGCTTCCACCGGCTGAGCAGTTCGGGATGTTCAAGAATTTCCCAGAGGCCGCGAATCAGGACGACAAGATTCAGGACCAGGTAGGGGACCGCAACCGTCCCCGCCAGACCGATGGCTTCCCGGAATCCTTTCATAAAGACCACCGCGAGAAGCGCAAGAAACCCGAGCGTGAGGCTTACCCGCGCTTCTCCCAGGTAGGTGCGAAACAGCGGATTCTCGATGGCATGCTGAGCGGCATCGGCAGCGGAAAGAGTCATCGTAATCACGAAATCGGTCGCGGCAAAGCCCAGCAGCACGAGAACGAAAATCTTGGCGGTCCAGCCCTTGAGCAGGTTCTCCAGCATCGCAATCGAACCCTGGCCGGCATAGGAACGCGAGGCAACCTGGGAGTAGATCGGGAGTGCGCCGAAGAGAGTGACGGCCACAAGAATGGCCGTAGCCAGCGGAGAGAGAGATCCGGCTGCCAGAAGCGCGATTCCCGGTTGATAGCCGAGAGTCGAGAAATAGTCGACGCCGGTGAGCCAGAGCACCATGTACCAGGGGTGCGTGCTGGGATGGCCTCGCTTCTCGTCCAGATGCTCACCTCGAAACAACCATTGTTTCAAGGGACTCGAGCGCTGGGAGGGCTCGGAAATCGGAAGCTTCAAGACAAGTTCGGCAGGAGACGGTTCCATTCGTGTTTCAACCCGACCGGCGTTTCTTCGAGTCTTCGAGTCTTAGAGGTTGGTTGTCGTTCGGCTCGAACTAACCACGAAGCGCGAAGAAACGCGAAGCATCTTAAATGGTCTTCAGTCAGTCAAGCGCAATAATTTGTGTCCGGGTGAGAGGGTTGGCCCGGCAGCCGCGTCTTGCGCTTCAGCACACGAAGACGCGAAGACGCTAAGGAACATTGATTACGGCCGCGCCTTGCCCTGGATCATGACCAATGCGACCAGGGCACTTGCCAGTGCGAGCCCCACCGCCGTCGCCATTACCAGGCGAAAGCCGAAGACAAAGGATTCGTTGATCGCTTGTCTCAACACCTTCCGAGTCTCGTTGTTGATGCTCGACGGCAGTTCCGCTCCGGCCAGCCGGACTCGCTGCTCATCAACCGCGCGCCGCGCTTCGGGTGCGATATCAAACTGGACCAAGCGGCGCTCAAGCTCGTGGTTGAATGCCGATAAAATCAACGTGCCCAGAACCGCAATCCCGAGCAACCCGGCAGTGCGTGCAACGGCGTTACTGACGCCCGAGGCAATCCCAGCGCGCTTCTCTCCCACGGCGTTCATCACTGTGGTGGTAAGCGGCGCAACACTCACTGCCATTCCCAGTCCTAGGACGACCACAGCCGGGAAAAAGCTGGTCCAGTAATTGCTGCGGGTACTCGGAATCATGAACAAGACGTATCCCAGAGCGGCGACCACGGGGCCGACGACAAGCGGTAACTTCGCCCCATGGCTTTTTACCAATCCCCCCGACCATCGTGACAGTAAGAACATGATGAGAATGAAAGGAAGCAAGGCAGCCCCTGCAGCGGTCGCTTGATACCCCTGTACCTGAATCAAGTTGAGCGGAAGAAAAAACATGGCGCCGCTCAGTGCTGTGTAAAGAAAGAGCGTCAGTAGATTGGCCCCGCTAAACTGGCGCGAGCGAAAGAGCGAAAGGGGCAGCATCGGGTTGCGCGAGCGGGCTTCAACGGCGAGAAATGCCGCCAGCGACAACGCGCCGACGACGAGCGCAGCCACTACCAGAGGATGACTGAAGCTCAGTCGCGATGCCTCGATCAGGCCGTACACAATCCCCCCCAAACCCAGAGTCACCAGCCCTGCGCCCCACCAGTCCAGACTTTTGTCTTCTCTCGCCCTTCCGGCTCTCAGGCACGCGCCAGAAAGAGATCAGGAGCACCACGACTGCCAGCGGTAGATTGATGAAGAAAACGGCGCGCCACGAGACATTTTCAATCAGCCAGCCGCCGAGGACCGGGCCGATGGCTCCGGTCATCGCCGTTAAACTTGACCACGTGCCGATGGCCCGCCCGCGTCTCTCCTCATCAAAGGAGGCGCTGATGATCGCCAGGCTTCCGGGCACAAGCAGCGCGCCGCCCACGCCTTGCAATGCGCGCGCGATGATGAGTTGCTCGATGCTCGCAGCCGATCCACACCAGATTGATGCCGATGCGAAGAGAGCGATGCCGATGCAGAAGACTCCGCCGCCTGCCAAAGCGGTCGCCCATCGAGCCTCCGACCAGAAGCAGCGCGGCGAGGAAAAGTGCGTATGATTCAACCACCCACAGCACTTGCAGAGCCGTCGCGTTCAGGCTCTCTTGTAGCGCCGGCAGAGCTACATTAACGACCGTTCCGTCAATGAAAGCCAGGCTTGACCCCAGAATCGTCGCGGTCAGAATCCACGGCTCGGCAGAGCGCCCGCATGGAGCGCCGGCAGGCCGCGATCTGATCACACCCTCATCACAGGGTTGTATGAAGATATTCGCCATCTCTACGAATCTGCGGCTTCGTGACTTGCTGAATCATCTTCGGCAGGTAAGGAGTTTCGAACGCTCCTTGTGCGCAGCAAACCTTCCCAGCGGCCTGAAGGCGCGGCATGGCATTTTCTCGAAGCAAGCGCCCGAATCGGACGTGTCTAGCTGGCGATAATTCAGACCGGGTTGATCGTGCCGGTAAGCTCCTTTGCTCAAGACTCTGACTGTGCTGCCTGCGACTCTAAGGTAGCCTTCGGACCCGCGCTCAATGATCAGCGTTCCGAAAGACGATTGCCAGCAATGCCGGTGGCCGAAGAATCACACGCGGTGTCTAGACCAGATCGATTTCGATGGCGTTGATGGAGTGCGCCGGCAGCTCAATCCGGAATTCACCGCCTTTGAGAATCGGTTTAAAGGACGCCGGCTTGACCTGGTCCGGATTTGCAAACGTGTTGTGGTCCCTGACGCTTTGCGACCAGAGCCGCCGCCCTGTTGCGCTTCCAGGACGGGCGCCGCGCAGCGTTATCTCGAATTCGAGGCCTTGGGCAAGGTCCTCGTTCACGGCGGTCAGAAAAAGCCGATTGTTTTTGAGCGATGCGGAGACATTTACCGCATCGCGCCTGCGCTTTCTCCCCTCTTCTTGAACTTCATAGCTGGGCGTCTCTATTCTTGAACGCACCAGCTTCGCTCCCTGGTGAGGCAGATACATCTCATGGACATGGAAGGTGGGAGTAAGAATCATTTGCGAGTCCTGCGTCAACGCTACGGCGTGCAGGATATTGAAAGCTTGAGCGATATTCGCCATGACAATCTCCCGGCAGCGGCTGTTGAGGAGATTGAATACTGAGGCGGCTATGATCGCATCACGCATCGCATTCTGCTGGTAGAATCCGGTCTCGAATGTGGCTTCCGGGTGCCAGGTGCCCCATTCATCCACGATCAGCCCGATCTTCTTGCGACCTGCGACATAGTAATCGATCAGGTTCAAAGCTTCCTGGATATCCTGCTCGAGTTGCTGGACCCGGCTGACCAACAGGTAGTATTGATCATCGGTGAACTGAACCGCGCTCCACTCGGGAAAGCCGCCGGGGGGCTTGGTGAGCGACTGGCTGGATTGAAGCCTGAAGTATCGGTGGACCGAGAGGTGATCCACCAAGGGAAGCCAGTTTCGCACCTGTTCCAAAAAGATCTGATTCCAATCCGGACCCGTGTGACCGACAGCAACCAATTCGATCGGAACAGCCGAAAGACCCTTGGACGGCCAGAACCAGCGCTTCAGATACATGGCGTAGCGTAGATACTCCCGGGCATAGTCCTTCGCGTCATACAGGCCCCCGCAGCCCCAGTTTTCGTTGCCGACACCCCAATAGCGCACACCGTACGGTTCGGGAGACCCGTTGGACGCGCGCAAACGAGTGTTCTCGGTGTCTTTATCGGAATTGCAGTACTCCAGCCAGTCAAGCGCCTCTTGCACACTCCCCGTTCCCACGTTGATACTCAGATACGGATCAGCGCCCACGAGGCGGCAGTACCGGATGAACTCGTCGGTGCCGAAGGCGTTGGACTCGTACTTTTCCCACCACAGATTCCAGCGCTTGGGCCGCTTCGCGCCCGGCCCAATCCCGTCGCGCCAGTGATAGGAGTCCGCGAAACAGCCGCCCGGCCACCGCACGACCGGGGCGCGCAACCGGCGGAGAGTCTCGATGGCATCCCGGCGAAGGCCTTTGTCGTTTGGAATGCTGGAATTTTCTCCCACCCAGGTGCCATCATAAATGCAGCGCCCGACGTGTTCGAGAAAATGGCCGTAAAGGTTCTTGTTGATCTCGCCGATCACGTCTTCGACATCAATCCAGATCTTTCCGGTCTTCGGCTGTGGTAAGACGGCCGGTAACGATCGGTCGGCAAGAGTCAACGAAGCCACGGCACCCAAAGCCGCGAGTGAGGACGAGCGTAAGAAGTCTCGACGTGGCCGGCAGCCGGCTTCGTGATCAGACGCGGTTGAACCTGAAGGAAACAAGCGCCGGGAATCCAAGTTGTTCATGGCACGATCCAGATCATCATTGAATGCTTAGGGCTCGCGCAGAAATAACTTCACATTCTGGCGCGAGAGTTGGTGGTCAATCATGAACCGGTTTCCATTAGCTAAGCACGCTGATCGCGCCCCTTCGGGCCTGCAGCAGAATGCGAACCTATTTCTGCGCGAACCCTTTGTGTAGGCACCTTCATTTTTTCTGCGGTTTCTCTGCGTCACTTCCCGAACCGGTCCGGCCTTTGAGCATGCCCTCGAGGTAAATGGCGGCCGGTCGAGGATGGCCATTGGCGTAGAAAATGTCGGTATACGAATCGAAGATGCGCCCGACCACAAGCCCCCAGGCCATCCAGCCGATCGGGGATTTCATCAGGATGGGTAACACTTTTCGGTAATGTTCGAGCTGGCCTTCATCGGTGGCGAGTTTCTCGATGTCGTAAGGCATGAACGAAAAGTTGGCCAGGGTCTCGGTAATAAAGATTGGCTTGCCAACCTTGGCGCCGAAGGAATGGGCCTGCTCGATTTCCGCCTCCATTCTTTCGGGCGCATAGACGTGGAAGGTCAGCACATCTGCGAGTGATTCATGTTCCATGCAGGACTTCAACGCGGCAAAGCCCACGGTTACGATCTCGTTGGGGTAGTCTTTCTTGATTACATCGCGAACATGTCGAGTGAAACCCATCACTCGATTCCGGACCTCGGGAACGTTAAATCCGTTCGTGAAGGGATGCTCCGAGGCAAGCTCGGGCTCGTTCATCAAATCCCATCCTAGAATCGTGTCGTTGGCAGCCAGCCGGCCGACAATGTCCCGCACGTAGACGTCAAGCTTGGGCCACCACTCCTCACCCAATTTGTCGTACCCTGGGTTGGGCTGCCAGTGTTGCCAGACGATAATGTCCGGAGGAGTGTCTTCCCCGACCCGGATGAGAATGTTCCGTCCTACCCCCTGAGCGAATCGCTCGTAATTGAATTTGACTATCTGTTTCTGCTGCTGCGATAGACGCGGACTGGCAAGAAAATGATCATAGGCTTCCTTGACCGTCATCAGCCGCGCATCCGCTCGGGGACGAATGCCGCAACCATCAAAAAGAGTGACCAGAACTTTGAGACCGTGTTCCCGGCAGAGTTTCACGGCGTCTTCGACGGCGTCAACCATTTTGGGACCACGCTCGGCAAAAGCGAAATAATTGAGCCAGAGGCGAACACTGTTGTAGCCCACATTCCTGGCCATGGCGAGCTCTGCATCGAAAGCTTCATGGTTGTAGTCGCGCCACATCTCGTGCATGTTCCTGCCGTATGAGGGAATGTAGTTGACTCCCCGAATCTTGGCCCAATCGGTCGCGGCGATGCGCTGGGAGAGCGACTTTTCGCGCTGCTCTCCGTTGTGCTCGCCATTGGAAGAGCCCACAAGAAACCACTCATTAAGACCAATCTGCATTTTGTCCGGAGTATCATGACTTCTTCCTTGACCTTTACCCTCAATCGGAAGCGATAACGCTTCTTGGAGTGCGGTAGCTTGCTCTGAACCTTACGGATCTTGCTTTGGCCAGAACAAAGGGTTACGCCACCTCGCGCCCTGAAAGGGCGAAAGACATTAGCCGGGGGGCAAGCGAAGCGCCGCCCCCGGTCACAGACAAGCAAAGAGATGCGCCCCGGAGGGGCGCTGGACGCTGCCCCTCAATGCTCCCGCGCCCCTCCAGGGCGCGTGACTTTAATCCCGCAACCCCGGGCTGCGCTTCGCTTGCTCCGGGGCTAATTTCCGTCGCCCCTCCGGGGGCGTTCGCCTTGCGCGACCACTCAGCCTTCTCTAGAAAATCAGTTTGAGGGCGAACTGGATCTCCCGTGCCGGCTTGACCGAAGTGATCCTCCCGAACGCCTGGCTCGTGGGATCAAAGACCGGGATGTTGAACTGAGGGTGATTCCAGGCGTTGAAAAACTCGGTCCGGAATTGCAGCGTAGTTCTCTCAGAGAGCGCCGTATCCTTGAGGAACGCGATGTCCCAATTGTTGGTTCCCCGGGAAACCAGGATATCCCGGCCGCAATTTCCGTACGTTCCCATCGGCGCGACCTCGAAGGCGCTGGTGTTGAAGTCCCGCTCCACGGTTCGCTCACTGCTCGGCAACATGCCTTGCCCGATGCAATTGGCATATTGTTTTCCACCGCCAAAGGTCCCGGTCTGCGTGCGATCGACGCCGGTTACCTGCACCGGGAACGGTGTCCCGCTGGCGAAAGTCACGATGGTCGTGAACTGCCACCCTTTCGCCAGCGCATTGAGGCCTCGCGGCAGACTGTTGAGGTACTTTTGACCGCTGCCGAAGGGCAGAAGGTATATCGGACTCAATACGAATCGGTGCCGCTGGTCGAAGGAAGACGGGCCATACTCCGCGCGCAAGTTGCGATTGTCTTGCGCCGAGTTGCAGCTGCTGATGTCGCAGGTGTTCGATGCATTGTCCAGAGATTTCGAGAAGGTATAGGCGGAGAGGAAACTCAGGTTATGGGAATAGCGCTTCTCGAACCTCATTTGCAACGCGTTGTAGTTCGAGTTGGCGAGGTCTTTCGACATGAGAACGCTCGCCTGATTCGGGTACGGGCGTCTCGATGCCAGCGGCTCGTTCGGGAACGCCGGCAGGCGCGCCTGGTTGATATCGAGCCGCGTGGTTAGTTTGTGGCCGACCTGTCCAACGTAACCCACCTCCAGCACGGCATCGAAAGGGAACTCGCGCTGTAACCCCAGACTCCACATCTGGACGTAAGGATCGCGTGAGAAGGGATCGTCCGAAAGAATTCCCAGGCCGGACCCGGCGGGCGCGGGCGGAAACAACCTGTCCCAGTTCACGGAAGGGGGGAGACCGACAGAGAGGTGCCGGCGTCCACGATCTGCTGCCATCCCAGCTCCGTTCCCAGACTGAAGTTTCGCTCATTGATTACTTTCACATCGTTATAGATCCCGTAGCCTCCCCGGATGACCGTGTGCGGTTCACTGAACGGTTGCCAGGAAAAGCCAAACCGTGGTTGAAAGCCGAGGTTGTCGGGGTTGACCAGGCCCCTTTGGTCGACATCGCTTCCGGTGACCACCTGGCCCGTGGCCTCGTCGAACACCCCCAGCCGTCCCCGGTACCGGTCAGTAACCACCCCAACCCGCTCGTATCTAACCCCGAATTCAGCGTCAGGCGCGGCGCCACTTTCCAGTCATCCTGCACAAACCCGTCGTAATAGTGGAAAGACATGTAGGATATGGGACGCTTCCCTGCTCCGATTGCTATGAACGGGTTCCCGAGCAGAAAGTCCGCCACCGGATTGCCCGTAACAAACCCCTGAAAGACGAACTGGCCTCGTCCAAAGACGATCGGGACATGAGGTTGCTGGACGTTGCGAAAACCTCCGCCGAACTTCATGGTGTGACGGCCGCGAATCCAAGTCAGGTTGTCGCTGTATTGGTAAACGTTCGACCCTCGGATTTGAGGCAGGGTGGGTGACGTTCCAAAGCCCGTGTATCCGGGCAAGGCGATAAAGGGTAAGCCGTGGTTGACCGGATCCGCGACAATGTTCTGGAACTGCAAAATATCGGTTCCATTCGCTCCATCCTGGTTCGTCGTAAAGAACTCCCGGTTAAATCCGAGCCGGAGGTCATTGAGCAGAGAAGGAGAGAAACTGCGGGTCCATTGAATGATTGCATTGTGGGGAGCGTTCTCATTCGTAATGCCGGTTGAGGGAATAAGGCCGGGTGAGTAACTATCGAGGTTCTTATAAAACGTGTATCGCCCGAACAGAATATCCTTTACCGACAAGCGGTGGTCTATGCGAAACGTCATTTGATCCCAGTCTTGACTGAATCCCGGACTGGTCCTGTAGTTGTTCGCACCACCCACGGCAGGCCTGGGTAGAAACGCCAGGATTCTCTGGCTCAAGGCAGAGAATCGGTTCTGCGGAATCTGGTTGTCAGGGAAGGGCGCGCCCGTCAAGGGATCCCGAACCGGAGCCATTCCCGCGAAATTCCCCGACAGCTGCTGGGCCGAAGGGAGGGTGCCAATCAACGTAATCTGTCGCCGCCAGCGGAAGCCCTCATAGTTCGCGAAAAAGAAAGTCTTGTCCTTTTGAACCGGTCCTCCGACCGAAACGCCGAACTGATTCTGCCGGAAAGGTGGAATCGAGGCGTCAAAGAATTGCCGCGCATCCAGCACGTCGTTGCGCAGAAATTCATAGACGCTCCCGTGAACGCTGTTCGATCCCGATTTGGTAGCTACGTTGACCTGTCCTGTCCCGTGGCCAAACTCGGCGCTGAAGGTGTTGCGCTGGATCTTGAATTCCTGAATCGCATCCACCGAAAGCTGGACGTTCAAATCATTGAACGCGGTAGCGCCGTTGAACATGCCGTCGATCGAAAACTGGTTGGACGCCGTGCGGCTGCCCGAAATGGAAATACTGCCTCGGCCGCCGGCGTCGCTCCCCTGAGGAGTGGTGGTGGTGCCGGGGGAGAGCAATCCAAGCTGCAGAAAGTTACGGCCGTTCAGGGGCAGATCCACGACCATCTTGGTGCCTACCACCTGGCCGATCGAAGAACTGCCGGTCTGGACCAGCTCGCCTTCCGAGGTCACTTCGATCTGCTGGCTGACTTCGCCCAGTTTCAGCGTCAGGTTCACGGCCAGCCGCTGATCCACGTGCAGTTGCAAGGGCTCTATGACCGTTTTTTGAAAGCCGGCGTTTTCGGCCTCCACCCGATATCGTCCCGGAAACAAGCTGGGCACGACGTAATTGCCTTCGGCGTTCGTCACGGTCACATAGGTAAATCCCTTGTCCATTTCTAGTACGGTAATCTGGGCCCCGGCAAGCACGCCGCCCGTCTCATCGGTGACCGTACCGGTGATCGTGCCGCGCGTGGTTTGTGCGCGTGCAGACCATCCGATGACACAGATCGCCAGCACTAACTCGACGATGATCGCGAGGTTGGAAACGCTTCTCTTCATTGCCTCCTCCGAAACCTGGACCGTGCGCACGACCAGACCGCGACGCGATTCGGCGTGAGTTGGCCAGCGGCTGAACTGGTTTGATGGTGAGTGTCGAATGGTAGGCCTTGCGGGCCATCGGTTGAACCGGCCGTCTCCCCGAAGTGCCGCTGCAGTAAACCTGGGGCTGGAGTGGTGAAATTCCACGTGGTGAGACGCCGGTCAGAAAAGCAAACGAACATGGGAGACCTGTCGGCGATCCGCTGCCCAAACCGAAGCTTGAGTGACGATGCCTTCGAACCCTCGGTTTTCCTGATAGCGAGAACTTTCTACCTCAAGGTTCGGGCTGAAAACAAGATCACATTCCGCTGACGGCCCCCCCAAGGTCCGCGACGCGAGCGCTGCATATCCGGTACATGAGCCGCGAGCAACAAAACCAGCGGTCGGCCACAAGAGAAGTGCTCTTAGTGTTTCTTCGTTTCTTCGTGTCTTTGTGGTTAGAGCTGTCTAACAAATACCACTAAGACTCAAAGACACGAAGAAACACCAAGAATAGAGCCCCTTTAGAATCTCGAAACGACCCACAGGCAGCCGGCGACCGCCACCAGATCCTCGAGCAGGGCAACGTAGATGTCGGGCACGCCCAGCGCCTTCACGAGCCGCGTGCGCGCCTGATAGCCTCCGAAACACCCCACAATACCGCCGGCGGCGCCCAGCAAAGCGCCGGGAGGGATTCCCTGCCCTCCGCCAGCGGCAACGCACGCGCCCGTTATGGCGCCATTTACTATGCGCGTGATCAGGCCCACGGGCGACGTCCGGTTTGGTGTTTTTGGCAGCTTGTCAGCCACGAGCTCCACGATTGCGAGCAGTGTGAACATCACAACCGCAGGGAGAGAGCCCATGAGAGCGAGCAGGCCCTCGAGCTTCAGCCAGCCCAGGCGCACGGCCCACGCCGTCGCCGCGGGCGCCGTGAGCGAACGCAGCCCGGCAAAGAATCCAATGAGAAAAGCAAAGAGAAGGGTCATTATCCGGCCGTCGACTTGTGGAAACCGATGGGGTTACTTTCCTTGCCTTGGATCGTCGGCAGGGTTCACGTAGTTGATGGCGAACGGCCCGATACCGTGGACCTGTATCGTTGCTGCAGTCTTTGCCATGAAGAAGTGCCGCATCTCCGCCGGCATCGCGGCGTACCCGCCGGCTGGGAGATCCTTCATGGCAGACTGGTCGAACTTCTCTCCCATGCCCAGCGCCACGGTCCCGGATAGAACCGTGACGTTTTCAGTGGTCGGATGCCAGTGCGGTTGGATCCGATAGCCGGCGGGCATCTGAGCGCGAATCGCGAAAGGCTGTGCTTTTGTGGGGTCTCCCGATACGACGGCCACCTTAGCACCCGGAGGCAGACTCGGCGGGCCGTCACCCCACTTGAGGGCGCCGGCGGCCATCATCACGTGCTCCACGGCCGGAGCCTGGGAGGGTGCGTCCGCATTGAAAATGTCTTCGGAAACCTTCCAATTACCGCCTGACTGCTTTTTCCAGATCGTGACGTACTTCCCCTTTTCGGTGGCGCCGCCCATAGTCGATTGGTACGTGCCGACCGTGTAACCAAGATCTCCAGTGGAACTGACGTCGGCCTTGGTGGCACTCCAGGAAAGCGAAAACCCGGGCGCCGAGCTCATCTCGGTAAAGGCCTTGCGGATTGCCGCCGCGCCCGTCGTAACGGGCGTCCCTGGGGCGTACATTGCTGCGTCCGCAGCGAGATAGGACATGAACTTGTCCGGATCCTTCGTGGTCTGTGCCCATTCGCGATCGACCGCCAGCAAACTATTGCGCTCTTGTTCCATGTTGACAGACGAGCCGCACCCGGATACCAGTGAGGCCGACATCACGCCTACAAGCAAAACCCACAATCGCATCGTGCTCTCTCCTTATATTTGCGTTGATTTCACGGCAGCGCATTCGACGATATCATGATTCCTGGCGTTTCTTCGAGCTTCGTTCTTAGTGGTTTTTGTTGCCGACTAACCACGAACGACGTCAAGAAACGTGAAGTTTGCTTCGCCGAAGCCGCGATGGTATTCTGTGACGTTCCTGCGTCGCCTCCGTGCGACGCTCCTACGAATCTCTTTCGCGAGCAGAGCCGTGAGCCGATCGGGTCCCATAGCTGTAGCGCTGGCCGTACTCCTGTGGATCGCCGCGCCACTGATTTCAGGAAATCAGCAGCCGGCTACATCCGGCGATGCTATCGACTTCGGACGGGACGTCCGGCCGATTCTGGCCGAGAACTGCCTCGGCTGTCACGGAGCGGGGCTCGCAGCCGGAGGCTTGAAGTTCACCGACCGTGACGCGGCGCTGGCGCCGACGAAACGTGGCCAGCCTGCGATCGTTCCGGGAGATCCGAACGCGAGCGAGCTGCTTCGCCGCGTCCGCGCTGCGGATCCGGCGGTGCGGATGCCGATGGGAAAGGACGAGCTCAACCCGGCGGCGATCGAGACGCTGCGCCGGTGGATCGCCGAGGGCGTGGTCTGGACGCGGCACTGGGCCTTCGAGCCTATCCGGAAATTCGATCCGCCTGCTCCGCGCGCGGCGAGCTGGGCCCGCAGCGACATCGACCGCTTCATCCTGGCCAAACTCGAGGAAAAGGGAATCGCCCCGTCGCCCGAGGCGGACCGCTACACGCTCATGAGGCGGCTGCACTACGATCTGCTCGGGCTTCCGCCGCCGGTTGCCGACGTCGACGCGTTCGTCAGCGATACCAGGCCCGATGCCTACGAGCGCCTGGTCGACCGGCTGCTCGCCTCGCCTCACTTCGGCGAACGCTGGGGGCGCCACTGGCTCGACCTGGCGCGCTACGCCGATTCGAACGGCTACGAGGCCGACCGCGCGCGTCCCGACGCCTACGTTTATCGGGACTGGGTAATCGATGCCGTCAACCGCGACCTCCCATTCGATCGTTTCACGATCGAGCAGCTTGCCGGCGACCTGCTTCCGGACGCAACCAGCCGGACCAGGATCGCGACGGCGTTCAACCGGCAGACCCTGACCAACGAGGAAGGGGGCGTCGACCAGGAGGAATTCCGGGTTGCCGCGGTGTTCGACCGCACGGCCACGCTCGGCACAGTCTGGCTCGGGCTCACGGTCGGCTGCGCCCGCTGCCACGATCACAAATACGATCCGATTCCGCAGGCCGATTACTACCGGCTGTTCGCATTCTTCAATGAAGCGGACGAGGTTTCAGGGGAGCTGCCGATCGGATCCGAGATGCCGGAGCTGGAGCGGAAACTCACACCCCTCCTGAAGGCGCTGGCCGCCCGCAATGCCGAGCTCGCGCCCGGCGCCCGCGCCTGGGAAACGGAAGAACACCGGCGCATCATGGCCATCCCGAGCACGCCTCTCGCCGAGGAGCCGCTGGAAGTGCTCGAGCTCACGTCCACAGCTGGGAGTGAGACGGCCGAGAAGACCGGCTCGGATTTCCTGGTGCGCTCGGGCCCGGAGCGCGATCGATACACGGTCACAGCCCGCGCCGCTTCGCCGGAGATCACCGGTTTCAAGCTATGGGTGCTGCCCGACGAATCGCTTCCGGCCAAGGGACCCGGACGAGGCCCCGATGGGACCTTCGTCCTGACCGGGTTCCGGGCGTCCATCGTCCGCGAAGACGGGACCGACGAGGCCATTGAGCTCCAGCGGGCGCAGGCCGACTCCGCCGAGCGCGGATTCGAAGCCGAAGCTGCCCTCTCCGGAGAAGGACTCCGCTTCGGGCTGGAGAGCGGCGGGCAAGCCGGGGGAACCGCATTGGATCCAGTTCCGCACCCGGGCGCCCCTGCGGGTCGCCAACGCGCGCCTGCGCATAGTGCTCGACCAGCAGTTCGGCGAAGGGCGCACCATTGGCCGGTTTCGAGTGGCCGCCTTGACCGGGAATGTGCGCGGTCTCCACATTCCGCGCAAGGACGTCGCCGACGGCCTGGAGATGTATCCGGAAAAGCGGGTCGCGCGGACTCGCCGCACTCTGTTCGACTACTACGTAACCGAAGTCGTCCGCGACGAGCGGGTCCGCTCGCTGCGGCAGGAGATGGCAGCGCTGCTCAAGGAGCATGACGCCCGCACGATGGACGTCCGGACTATCGCAGCCCCTCTGCTGCCGCGAAAGACGCACGTGCTGGACCGGGGCGATTTCCTCTCGCCGCGGCAGGAGGTCCAGGCGGGATTCCCTACAGTCTTTGGAACGCGCTCGTCCCCGGCAGACCGGCTCGAGCTCGCCAACTGGCTCGTCGCGCCCGAGAATCCGCTCACCGCCCGCGTCGCGGTGAACCACGTCTGGAAGCTCCTCTTCGGCAACGGCCTGGTCCGGACTCTCGACGACTTCGGCGTGCGCGGTGAGCGGCCGAGCCACCCGGAGCTGCTCGACTGGCTTGCGGCGCAGTTCCGCGAGCGAGCTTCGGTGGAGCCGCAAGGCTCTCATCCGGTCCATCGTAACTTCGGCGACATACCGGCAGGCATCGCGCTACCGGCCCGAGCTCGCCGACCTCGACCCGGAGAACAGGCTGCTGGCGCGCCAGAGCCGCTTCCGGGTCGAGAGCGAAATCGTCCGCGACCTCCACCTCGCGGTGAGCGGTCTTCTGTCGCCCAAGATCGGCGGTCCCAGCGTCTTTCCTCCGATGCCCGAGGACCTCGCCAAGCTGAGCTACGCGAACAATTTCACCTGGAAGAACAGCGAGGGGGAGGACCGCTACCGGCGCGGCATGTATACGTTCTTCAAACGGACGATTCCCCATCCGAACCTGATGACCTTCGATTCGCCGGACGCCAACGTCGCCTGCGTCGCCCGTACCGTCTCGAATACGCCGCTTCAAGCCCTGATGCTGCTGAACAACGAATCCCACATGGAGGCGGCCCAGGCCCTGGCCTGCCGGGTACTCGCGGGAGGAGGGGACGAAACCAGTCGTCTCGCCCAGGCGATGAGGATCTGCGTCGCGCGCATGCCGACGGAACAGGAGTTGAATTCTTTGCGGGGTGTACTCGCGACGGCGCGTGAGTACTACGCCATGCATCGGGATGAGGCGGCCCGGCTGGTTGGCCGGCACATGCCGGGCAACACCACGCCGGACGAGGCCGCCGCCTGGGTTGCGGCGTTGCGCGTCGTCCTGAATCTCGACGAGTTCATAACGAGGGAATGATGGAAAAGCAGGAACAGGAGGGCGCATTCGAGCGCGTCCGTGAGATGACCCGGCGCTACTTCCTCGGCGCGGGCGTGTCCGGTCTGGGGATGGCGGCGCTCGGTCAACTCGTCGCCGCCGAAGATGTCCCGGGCGTCAATCCGCTCGCGCCCAAGCCGCCGCATTTTCCCGCGAAAGCGCGCGCTTGCATCTGCATCTTCCTCGAGGGAGGGCCGAGCCAGATCGACCTGTTCGACCCCAAGCCCAAGCTCAACGCCCTCGACGGGCAGCCGCTGCCGGAATCGCTGACCAAGAACGTCCGGTTCGCCTTCATCAAGAAGGAGTCGGCCGTCCTGCTCGGAAGCAAGCGGACTTTTACGAAGCACGGTCAATGCGGCATGGAGTTCAGCGACCTCGTGCCTCACCTGGCGACGTGTGCCGATGACCTCTTGATGGTCCGGTCGATGCACACCGATCAGTTCAACCACCACCCGGCGCAGCTCGTGCTGCACTGCGGCCGCCCGTTCTTCGGCTTGCCGACGGCCGGTTCCTGGCTCACGTACGGGCTGGGAAGCGAGTCCAAGAACCTTCCGGGCTACGTCGTCCTGTCGGCGGGCCGCGGCACAAGCGGAGGCGCTTCACTCTGGCAGAGCGGGTTCCTGCCGTCGGTCCACGCGGGCGTGCTCTTCCGCAGCCAGGGGGAGCCGGTGCTCAACCTGACGAACCCGCCGGGACTGCCGCCGGAGCTGCAGCGGCGAGGCCTGGATGCCCTGCGCGAAATGAACGACGTGCGCTACCGCGAGGTGCGCGACCCGGAGATTGCCAGCCGGCTCGCCAGTTACGAGCTGGCTTTCCGCATGCAGGCTGCGGCGCCGGAGCTGGTCGACCTCTCGGGGGAAAGCAAGGCCACGCTCGAAGCCTACGGCGTCGGCCGGCCCGATCCTGCTCTCAGCGGCCCCCAGCGCGGCGGAGGCCCGGGTCAGTACAACGCTTTCGCCACCAATTGCCTGCTCGCGCGCCGGCTCGTGGAGCGGGGCGTCCGCTTCGTCAGCCTGTTCCACGCCTCGTGGGACCACCACTCGAACCTCGATGCCGAGCTGACCCACAACTGCGGAATGGCCGACCAGCCGGTGGCGGCGCTGATCAAGGATCTGAAGCAGCGAGGCCTGCTCGATTCGACGCTCGTGATCTGGGCCGGCGAGTTCGGCCGTACGCCGCTCGGCGAGAACCGGCAGGGTTACGCCAAGGTCACAGGCCGCGACCATCATCCGTCCGCCTTCACCATCCTGATGGCCGGCGGCGGACTGCGTGGCGGGATGACCTATGGCGAGACCGACGAGATCGGCTGGTCCATCACGAAGGACCCGGTCCATGTGAACGACTTCCAGGCGACGATGCTCCAGCTCTTCGGCCTGGACCACCTCAAGCTCACCTATCGCTTCCAGGGTCTGGACGCCCGCCTGACCGGCGTCGCTGGCCGCGTAATCCCCGACTGGATCGCCTGACGCCCCGTCATCTCGTCCTGGAACCCGCGCTGCACCTTCTCGATCGAGGACACAACGGGCTGCTTCCTTCGCGGTAGTTTGGCGATCTGGTGGACAGGCCCGCAAGCTTGTGTACCCCAAAGCCACTCCACTCTGGATTTTCCTTTTACAGCAAGCTTAGAAACTCATCGAGGGGTATTCCGCTTTGCTTGATGATTGAGTGGAGCGTGCCGCGCTTGAGATCGCGGTTGTGGTAGGGGACAGTAACACGCAATTGGGGTTTGTCAGGGTGCTTAAGATAGCGATGGGAGCCTGTGGCGTGCTGAACAAAGAAACCCGCTTTCTGAAGCGCGCGAAGGACATCCTTCGCCTTGAGAGCGGGCAGGCGAGGTGTCATGCCACCTCAAGGGCAATCCTTATTTCTTCCTTGTGTGGTTCTTCTGGTTGCCGGTCACTCGGGATGGGTAGTCCGTCCTTTCGGAGGCTTTCCAGGTAGCCGCGGACGGCGTCTTTTGCCATCTCCCTGGCTTCCTCGAGGGTGTCGCCTTCGGTGACCAGTCCAGGCAGGGCTGGGCAAGTGACAACGTATCCTCCTTCCTCGGCTGGCTCGAAGATGACGGTGTAACTATACTCACGTTGGTTTTTCTTCATGGTTTGTAGTCTAGGGATAAAGAGAAGTGTCGTCAACAGCGGTTCTGGGCACCGCATGGTTCCGGGCCGCCTTGCTTGATGTGAAAAAAATCGTCCACGCGCGGATCATTCAGCACCAGGCCGGGCCGGTTGCCCCTCGCGCGGCTGGACGCCGTGGCACGCGCGGCAGTAGGTCACGACCGCGCTCCTGTCGTGGCGGTGGGCGGCTGCACGATAGGGGAATAGATCCCCGTGGCACGACGAGCACGCGTACCCACGCGCCAAGACCTTCGTGTGTGACTGTTCGTAGTGCCAGTAACCCGCGCGCTGCCGCGCGACGTCCTTGCCGACGTCATGGCATTTCAGACACTTCGCATCATCGAACGTCGCGGGACTGCTGACCACGGGTGTGCGGGATTGAGGGCGCGGGCGCGGCCCGAGCTGCTGCGCGATGCTGCGCCCGGCAACCCGACCCATATAGATGCCCGGGCCCAGAAACGTGCCCTCGAGCGCGGCCTTTCCGTTGATCCCGCCGAAGCCGGCGACCTCGCCCACAGCGTAGAGACCAGGAATCGTCTTGCCCGATGTGTCCAGCACGCGGCAATCGAGATCCACGTCGACACCGCCCATGCTCTTGCGCGTGATGGGAAAGAACTGGGCGGCGTAGAAGGGCGCCGTATCGATCGGCTTCGGCTTGGGGAACGTCTTCTCGCCGAAGGCCTTGAAGTCCAGATCGACTCCCTGCGCCGCCAGATCATTGTAGCGTGACACGGTCGCCCTCAGGTCCGATGCCGGCACGCTGATCGCGGCCGCCAGGTTGTCGAGGGAATCCGCCGCCACGACCACGCCGGGCGTCTCGTACACGAGGCGCCGGACTTCGCCTGAATTCTCCCAACCGGCCAATGTGATGGAAAAGCCATCCTTGCCCTTCTGGTCGAACACGCTCCAATAGGTCCCGCCCGGCTGGTTCAGCAAGGCGCGCAAGCCGAGCTTTTCGTCGCCGAACTCCTGCGTGAATCTCTTCCCTTCCGTGTTCACCCAGATTGCGTTGAAGTTGAAGGCCGCGAGGCCGCGCGTGCGGCGCGGATCGCGTGGGTCCGGCAGCCCGAGCACGTAGTTCCACTGGTGGTCCAGGCGAGAAACGCCGCCGTTGACGCGGCGGACGAGGTCGTGACCTGAGCCCGTGGCGGAATGGGCTGCGCCCGCGAGCAGTCGAGTGGGCCTCGGCAAGTCTGATGGCCAGTTCTCCAGGACGGTCTTCAGATTGCTCTGAAACCCTCCGGTCGCCACGATCACGTGGCGCGCATTCAGATCCCGGCGCGTTCGACGACGGAGATCACGCACCTTGACACCGGTGATCCGCCCCTCGCGAACAATCAGGTCCTCGGCGACGGTTGCCCACAAGAACCGGATGTTCGTGTGACTCAGGCACGCCCGATAGATCGGCTCGACCAGGCCCAGCCCCTTGCCTCGAGCCAGGTGGAGTCGCGGGACGGAATTACCGGCCGGACGCACCAGACCGTCGAACGAGACTCCCAGCCCGGTCAGCCAGTCGTAGAGCCATTCCCGGGAGTCGCGCACGTAGGCTGAGACCCAGCGGGTGTCGTTGTCTTCTCCTCGCGCGAGGAAGTCCTTTTCCGCGAGACCAGGCGAGTCGTGGATCTTCTTGCTCTCCTGCAGCGGCGTGCCGATGATGCAGACCGCGCCGTTGGACAGGATCGCGTGTCCCCCTCCAACCGTGGACATTTCAACGACGAGCACCGACGCACCCGCTCCCGCCGCTTCGAGCGCCGCGCTGAGGCCGGCGATGCCCGCGCCGACAATGACGACATCCGCCGGTTCCTGTTGCCGCTGCGTGACGTACGCAGGCCTTGCGAGCGCGCCCGCGACGATCGTCATCGCGATGGCGATGCGCCGAATCCGAATCGCGCCACCAATCGTGAGCATGTAGCGACTATGCACACGGCACGCCGGTGTGTCAAACGCAGCCATTCTCCAGGCCGTAATGGCAGACGTCGATATTGAACCCGCCGATGTCGTCGGCCAGTCCGAATCTCCGTTCGGTCGCTTGCTATGAACCTCGGCGATCGACGTCCAGCCATCGAGCATTGTTGCAAGGATCTGGCAATCACGGCGGTGAACATCGCGCACTGGCTTTCGGGGCAGCCGCGTTGAGTGGGTTCGTTGTGCTGCGCCGAGTGGCTGGAATATAATCGGTGCATTGCTTATATCGGAGTAGCGGTATGATCGCTCGCTTTTTCTTTACCTGGATCCTCCTAGCCTGCTCTCTACAGGCGCAAAATGCGCCCCACATTCGGGATTGGAAGCAACCGGCAGGTGAGGCTCCCGCACGGCCGGAGTCGTCCTGTTCCGGCCTGCGGGCTCTGACGGGTTACGAGTTCACCGTGATCACCGCGGTGCTTCATCCTGCCTCGGGAGAGGTGCCGGAGTTTTGCCGGGCGATTGGTCAGATCCAACCGGAAATCCGCTTCGAAGTGAGCTTGCCGACAGCCTGGAACAAGCGCCTGTACATGTTCGGCAATGGCGGCCAGGCGGGCGAAAATCTGGAAGCTCCTGCTCGGATCGCGCACCGTGACGCAGCTCTGAAACTGGGGTTCGCAGTCGCGCAAACCAACACCGGCCACGACGCCGGGCAGGAGCCGGGATGGACGTTCGCGGTCAATTCGCAAAAGCTGTTGGATTACGCTTTCCGCGCGGTGCATGTGACGGCTGAGACGGCCAAGAGGCTGTCAGCGGCGTACTACGGAAGCGAACCGGCGCGTTCTTATTTCAATGGCTGCTCCACCGGAGGCCGCCAAGCCCTGATGTCGGCGCAACGGTTCCCTCGTGATTTCGACGGGATTATTGCCGGTGCGCCGGTGCTCAATATGACGGGCATACGGCTTCAGGCTGTCGCTATGGCACGCGCCTTGGAGGCGGCCCCCATTCCGATGGCCAAACTCAAGCTGCTGGCGGATCGCATTTACTCTCGGTGCGATGTCAAGGATGGACTGGAGGATGGCCTGATCGATGATCCACGGCGGTGCGACTTCAGGCCCTCGCTGCATCTGCCGAAATGCGGCAATGCAGACGGACCTGGCTGCTTCACCGAGGGAGAGATCCGGAGCCTCGAAACGATTTATAGTGACATCAAGGTCAATGGAAAGCGCGTGTTTCCCGGCCGGCCGCTCGGTGCTGAGGTCGCTGGGCCCAACAGTCGCAGCGGTTGGGATGGTTGGATCGTTCGGGACGGCGCGACGCCGATCTCCATTCAGTTTGCCGAGGGTTTCTTCCGGTACGCGGCTTACCCGAAGAAAGACCCGAACTATCAACTGAAAGACTTCGACTTCGACCGCGATCCACCACGACTTGAGTGGATAGGCCAGGTGCTCGATGCCACCCAGACCGATCTAACTTCGTTCCGTCAGCGAGGAGGAAAGCTCCTCATGTGGTTCGGGTGGGCCGATCCGGCGCTAACTCCCTTCATGGGTGTCGAATACTACGAGGCGGTCTTGCATCAGATGGGACCGGCAGCACGGGACTTCTTCCGGCTCTACATGCTCCCCGGCGTGTTTCACTGCTCGGGCGGTGTGGGCTGCGCGTCGTTCGACCCGCTGGCGCCGCTCATCGCCTGGGTGGAGCAAGGCAAGACGCCGGACAGCCTGCCGGCCGCCCGCATTGACGGAGACAAGGTTGTGAGAACGCGGCCACTGTGTCCGTATCCGCGAGTGGCGAAATACAAAGGGTCCGGCAGCATCGACGACGCGACAAACTTCGTTTGCGCCGATCCAAGCTAATCCGATGCCGACAGGAAGGATGCTCGGTCGTGAGTCGGATCTTACCACGCCGCGCGCCCCCTCCCAGCGATCAGGAGGGGGTGTTCACGGTCTTCAACTCATCTGCGCAGACTGCTTTTTCATCTCGGCTTCCATTTGTTCAGGAGTGGGCTCTGATTTGTGAGTAGCCAGCATCCACTTGTTTCCTTCGGGATCGACCAGCGTGGCCGTGCGATCGCCCCAGAACATGTCGCTCGCTGGCTGGACCAGCTTGGCACCCGCATTGACGGCCTGCGTGGCCAACTTGTCTACGTCTTCGACGTAGAGATAGAGGGTGGCGGGAGTGTTGCCGAGGGTTTTGGCGCTGTAAGCCTGGTAGGTCGGGAACTCCGGGCCCAGCATGAGAACAGAGTTTCGCAATTTCAACTCTGCATGCATGGGCTTTCCGTCGGGACCTGGCATCACACCCCGCCCTTCAAAACCAAAGGCCTTCTGGTAAAACTCGTAGGCCTTTGCGACGTCCACGACCGCCAGCATGACCGAAATGGCGCCGTAATTTTCCTGGTTCAACGGATCGATTTTACTCTTGGCTGCTGGACTCATGACTGCCTCCTTTTGGTTTGGTTGGAACGTAAGACCGGAAAGACTGCCTTCTCCGATGTTTGACAGAGCCTCCAACAACGCGCAAAAGAAATAACCTGATCTCTCTTGCCCGATCCATGGTCAAGGGCAGGATTCTCTTCAACTCCCGACCGCGGCCTTAAACCCGCCGTAGACCATCCGTTTGACATCAAAGGGCATCTCCTTTGGCATGCCACCCTTTTCCATCTCTTTCATGACCTTGGCGTTGACTTGATCGCGATGCGACCGCGACTTGAACACGATGTACGAGAACACCACTGTCTCGCCGGCTTTGAGTTTCATCGTTTTCGTGAACGAAGTGCCCCATTGGTTTTGGAGGTCCTCGCCGACGCACTCCTTGTAATCGAGCGCGCCGTATTTCTTCCACATTTTGTACCCCATCCGCGCCATGCGGAGATAAGCCTTCAGGTTTTTTTTCGGGAGGGGTAAGACATATCCATCGACGTATTTCATTGGGACTCTCCTTTGCTTGAGTTTGTGATCCCGATTATTTCACGCGGGTGCGACAATCTCCGTGCAGGCCTGCAATGATTGTTCTCATAACCGTTCCTGATACGCCTGCTTTAACGCTTTGATGTCGAGCTTTTTCATTTGAAGCAATGCCCTCATGACACGATTCGACTTCTCCGGGTCCTTGTCATGCAGCATTTCGGCCAGGACCGTGGGAACAATCTGCCAGGACACGCCGTATTTGTCTTTCAGCCAGCCGCATGCCTGCGCCTTCGCATCACCGCCTTTGGAAAGTTTCTCCCAATAGTAGTCGACCTCTTTTTGAGACTCGCACTGGACCTGGAAGGATATGGCCTCATTGAATTTGAACCTCGGACCGCCGTTGAGCGCCGTAAACGTCTGCCCGTTGAGTTCAAATTCTATCGTCAGCACGGTTCCCGCCGGTTTTCCGTGGATTTCAAATCCCTCTTCTGTATAGCGCGATATTCTCCCGGTCTTGGATTTCTTGAAAATGGAGGTATAAAACTTCACAGCCTCCTCCGCGTTGTTGTCGAACCACAAGCATGGCGTGATTTTTTGCATAAAGCCTCTCATTCGCTATTCCCTTAAGCTCAACTCCATGGTCGGCCGCATAACACAGGCAGAGATACTTCATCGGTCCTCAACTCGATAGTTTTCATTGTTTTATCTCCTCGCTCCACGATTACTTCTTTATCCCGACGCCTATTTCGCGAAGATGTATTTCATCCTGTCGCCAGCAGGGATTCTGATGCTTTCACTCTATAGTCGTTTGGACCAGGCCAGAATCGACAATCGGTGTTTCGATTTTAAATAATCAGCCCAATTCGCTCCGGTTGCCGTACGGACTTTTCCTCCGCCGCCTCATCCCTTGTCTGGATATCATTGAGTAAAAGCATCGGATTAAGCTGCGCCTGCATGGAATCCCGTGGTACATTCCGAAGAACTCAGTCCGAGTACGTCGGCAAAGAAGGTCTTCGAGCGTTGGTTGATAACTCCTTTGGCCCCTGCCTCTCTTTCTTCCTGCCCGACCACATACAAGCCTCAAAGCAGCGCCTGTTCGATCTAATGCTCGACGCCGACCGGCAGCTCGAGCCGCAGACATACGGTCGTGCGCGCGTGGACGAACTGCTGGAGCCTCGCAACTGGGAGGAGGCGCTGTTTATAGCATGCCGGCAGACCAGGTTCCTGGCGCGGAGCTCCGCCGCCGCGGTGTTTGAATACTGAGCCGCCGAAACGTCCGAAATCGACTCTCCGCCCTTCTGGGCGTCCAGTTTTTCTGAACTCGATCGGCTCCACCTGCGGGTGCAGAGCAACATCGATTAGAACCTGCAGAGAAGTGTCGTCAACTGCACGAGAAGGTCCTGGCTCTCTTCCCGCGCACTGAACGTCTGTGGCGAGTGCAATTCCAGCG
Organism: uncultured Acidobacteriota bacterium; assembly: GCA_963827655.1. Taxonomy (GTDB): domain Bacteria; phylum Acidobacteriota; class UBA6911; order UBA6911; family UBA6911; genus CAWHCF01. Next base: position 24,305 of record CAWHCF010000004.1, on the reverse strand, counting down.
GAAAGCCGGTGGCGTTCGCGTACAATGGCGGTTCTCAAGAAAGGACTGCCCATGAGCAACAGTATCCTTGGATGGCTTCTGATCGGGTGGTTTCTTGCCGGAGCTTCCGGTCCTGACCGCATCTCCGCGCGCCAGGATCCGGGTTCCGGCGCTCAGACCAAACCACCGAATGTCCTCTGGCTCATGAGCGACGAACATCGCACGGACTCGCTCGGCTGCTATGGCAGCCCCTGGGCTTCGACACCCAATCTTGATCGCCTCGCCCGGGAAGGGGTCCGCTTCGTCAGCGCTGTCACGCCTGCGCCGGTCTGCGTCCCGGCCCGGAGCGCGATCCTCACGGGACGGTACCCCAGCGCCCTCGGCATCTGGCACAACGTCCGCCCCGCCCAGCACTCCATGCCGGAGTTTCTGAGCGAAGCATTCCACCGAGCGGGATATCGGAGCGCCAGCTTCGGCAAGCAGCATTACGGCGGCACGAAGAAGGCCTTCCAGACCGAAGCTAGCATCGTCCTGAGCGAGGCCGTCGGATACTTCAAGTACCTGGACCCCTACGATTCCGCGCAATTTGATGTCGTTCGTTACCCGCCCAGCCCCTATGGCTGGATTCTGGGCGGCCGTTTCCCGGCACCGGTCGAGAAGACGGCCCAGGCCCGCATCGTGCGAGAATCTCTGGCCTGGCTCGACAAGCTCGACCGCGGTACCCCCTTCTTCCTGCGGCTCTCGTTCAATGCACCTCACACTCCCGTGGTTCCGCCGGCCCCTTATGATCGCAAGATCGATCCCGACGCCATCCGGCTTCCGCCGGCCGCCGAGGGACGGCCGCCTGGAGAAGCCGGTTGGATCACCGCCGGCGTTCGCCCGAGCAGCGAGGGTTCTCGATTATCGCCCGACGAGGTTCGGAAAGCTCGGCGCTACTACTACGGCGAAGTCGCGTTCCTCGACAACCAGATTGGTGAAATGCTGAGCGCGATGCGCTCGCGCGGATTGCTCGAAAACACCATCGTCGCCTTCGTCAGCGACCACGGTACTCATGTCGGCGACTACAGTCTCGTCCAGAAGCAAACCTTCTACGAGCCGGTTGTGAACGTTCCGTTTATTTTCTGGTATCCCAAAGGAATCGCCAAAGGCGTCGTGATCCGAACACCGGTCGAGACCCGCACCCTTCTTCCAACTCTGTTGGAGCTGGCAGGCATATCGTTCGTAGCGGAAGCAGGCATCGCGCCGAGCCTCGCCGCCAGTTTGCGCGAGGGGCGAGAGCCGGCCGCGCAGCCCGTGTTTTCCGAGTTCAACCTCGCCTCGTTCGGGATGTCGGCAGACCACCGGTACACCATGATCCGCGATGGCCGGTGGAAGCTCTCTCTCGCGTTCACGCCTGAGCCCGGAGACGGCGCCCTCTACGACCTCGTCGCCGATCCGCACGAACGGGTCAACCTCTACGGCGGTCCTGAGGTGACGGCCGTGCGCGAACGCCTCAGCGGGTTACTGCGCGAACACCTTGCAGCAAAGTAACCGCGACGACCGCCTTTTCTCTCTGCCGCCGGGGTCGCAATCAACATCCATGGTGGAAGATCTCGGCGCCGCGCTGCTCTCCGATCTACCTCGCCAGGAAGTTCAGACGCTCCTCGTGGACGCGCCCCAATTTGTCTAACCAGGCAAGGGCTGCGCCCTTGATATCCCGCCAAAAGCAGCGGGATAGAAGCCAGGAGTCAGAAGCCAGAATCGCCTTTGCATATGCATTCAGCAGGCGGCTGACTTCCTCCAGGAGATTCATCCTTCCTTCTTGAGGTCCGCCGTAACCTAGGTCGTGTGCCAGCCAGGTAGTAGCGGCTCTCTTCAAGCGAACCCTCGGCAATATTCATGACTCGCGCTTTGTCGGCCTTTGCCTCGCCGCTTGAAACCTTCTGCAACGTTCGCCGGTATGGACACGGCGGCCTTTCGCATTTGCTGCACCAGGCCATAGATCTCGCGCTGCGGGAACGATTCCGTGTAACGATATACTTCGAGCACAAATTCATCAGCTTTCTGCCATACCAGTAGATCGCGGAAGGTCTTTGCGCTTGGCCGCTGTGCTTGCATGAGATCACCCCATCTCGTGATGTTATCTTTTCAGGTAAGTGCCAACCAACTGGAAGGATTCCATGAACGCCTTTTACCAACACATTCTTGCTCCTGACTTCTGGCTTCTAATGTGAACAAAATTCTCATAAGCTCGGACATAACGGTCTAACCATAGTGAGGGAGACAAAGATCATGGAAGGGAAAGGGCCACAAGACCTAAACGTGAAGACAAGTAGTCCAGGACAAAGTCTATCTGCAGCAGTAGACCCGCGTTACGTTGATCAACTGAACTCTGATTTCTACGGGAAAATCAAGTACCCGTGGCCTGTTACAGTCCTGGATCGAATTGTGCAAAAGGGCTTTTGGTCTAAGATGCTGGGACAAGATATTGGAAGTTGGGGTAGCCCGATTGTCCCGGAAAATGGCGCTGTTTGGGTAGCCGGTTGCGGGACTAATCAGGCTTTGATAACAGCGCTTAAATTTCCAGAAGCGAAAGTTTTGGGCTCCGACCTGTCCGAAGAATCTCTGGCTGTTTGTAGAAAGAACACGGACTCGTTGGGGGTCGGAAACCTGGAACTCAGGAGGGAAAGTATTAACGACGTGAAATACGTCGGCGAATTCGATTATGTCTTATGCACAGGGGTTATACACCATAACGCTGACCCGTTATTGCCCCTCGGTCGCTTGTCCAGGGCACTCAAGCCATTGGGCGTCCTGGAACTGATGGTTTATAATCAGTTTCATCGAATTACAACAGCAGCATTCCAAGTCGCTATTCGTACCCTATTAAGTACGGCTTCGAAACCGGATCTCGCAAAAGAACTACCCGTTGCCAGAAAGTTTGTTGAGTCTTTCGCAGATTCAGGATCGCATATTATGTCTTCTTTTCTGAAATCGCTTGAGTCGGAACCTGATGCCGCGTTCTGCGATGCTCTTCTTCAGCCGGTGGAATACAGCTATACCGTCGGTTCCCTGGAAAGATTGGCGCAAGATTGTAATCTAGAGATCTTGACATTTGCTATCGACCAATTCAGCAAGACGGCAGGGGCTGTCGATTGGAACCTGATCTTTCAAGATCGAGCATTGCAAGAGATTTATGATTCACTCCCCGACACACAAAGATGGCAGATTACTAATCACCTGTTGTTGGTCGATTCACCGATGCTGTGGTTCTATTTACAGCGACAAGATGCCGGGCGCCCAAGAAAAACCGAACGACAAATCTGTGATGAATTTCGCACAAGAAGATTCCAGCGTACCATGACAGAAATCGAGCGGTTTGTTAGAAGGCAAGACGGGACTTATCAGAAAGCTGATAAACGGCTTCCTTTCCCGGGGAGACCTCGCGATCCATTGGCTGCAAGTTTGTATAGTAAACTCGAGGAATTCGCCCCATTAGACGAGACTATTATCGGGATGGGAATCATGGAGTCATTTTCTTCGATTAACAAATTACGAATCAATCTCGCAACTTCCGCATATCCCTTCCTGGAAGTCACTTGCTGAAATCGTCGGGAGCGGAAATACCACCAGGACACGAAGACACCAAGAAACACCAAGACCGCGGGGCGAATCCACATCGAGTGACCGCCGCCCGGCGCCATTGCGCGCTTGCGGTTACCATGAGCGTCCTCGCGATCCGCCTGTGAAGCGGCTGCCGGCGAAAAGCCAGAGATGATCACTCCCGAGGCTCTATCACGGTCAGCACCCGGTCTGTCCGCACGTCGTCCAGAATCTGGATCCTGCCGGAAGGCCACGCTATTTCGATAGACTTGACGGCTCGTTCGTGTCCCAGTCCGAAATGAACGCGCTTGTCGGGCGACGACATGAAGCCCACAGTGGTCGTGACGTGATTGTAAAGTGTCCGGCCGGAGGCAGTGGTCAGTTTGACGGCGGCTCCGATCGCGTCCCGATTGCTGTCGCGCCCGCGCAAGTCGAGCATCACCCAGTGGTTTGAGTTGCCCGCCGAGTTCAATAGAATCCGTGGCCTCTGGTTCAGAGACGTGACCACGATATCGATGAAGCCATCGTCGTTCAGGTCACCGAAGGCGGAGCCCCGCTGGTAGCCTACCCGCAGGAAGTCCCGCCCTAACCGCTGAGAGACGTCGGCGAACGTTCTCCCGTCCAAGTTCCTGAGCATCGTGTCGTGTTGAGCGCTGTTCGCGCCGATGTAGTCCACATCGCCGTTGGCCGAATAAATGTCCTTCCAACCATCGTTGTCGAAATCGATGAACCCGCTGCTCCACCCCGAAAAGTTTCTGCTCAATTTCGCCACCTGGGTCTGGGGACTTACGTAATCAAAATACGTCCCGCCTTCGTTCCGAAAGAGCGCGTGAATCTGGCCTTTGAGGTTGTTGTAGAAGATATCGGTCCAACCGTCGTTGTTGAAGTCTTTGACGTCACAGCCCATCCCGGAGACCCGCGCGGCGTTGGCATTGTAGGCGACACCCCAGGGCAGGGACGCTTCTTCGAACACGCCGTTTCTCCGATTGAGATACAGGAGATTTTGCACGGTGTCATTCACGACAAAAACGTCCAGGGCGCCGTCGCGGTTGAAATCAGCGATGCCCAGGCCCATACCCTTGCCCAGAACGGACGCGAAGCCCGCCTTCGCGGATACGTCGGCGAACTTCCCGTCGCCTAGATTCCGGTACAGCGAGTTGGCAACGCTTACCACGGTCTCCGGACTGCAGTAGAACTCCGTTCCATCGGGCAAGAACCACGGCTTGTCGGTGACCGGGTTCCAGTAGGTGTATTGGGATACCACGAGGTCGAGCTTCGAGTCGTTGTCGTAGTCAAACCAGGCCGCGGCGACGCTCAACAAGTCCTTCGGCTTCGCGTCAAGACCGGAGCCGGCCGTAACATCGCTGAAAGCCCCGCTCCCGTCATTGCGAAAAAGAGCATTGGGACCCGCATTGCAGACGAAGAGGTCGGTATCTCCGTCGTTGTCATAGTCGCCGGCGGCTACGCCAAAGCTGTAGCCCAGGTGAGCGCCCGTGAGGCCCGCTTTCTTAGTGACATCGTCAAATCTGTCCGCGCCGGCATTGCGCAAGAGACAGTTATGGAAGGAGCTGTCTACCTTCTTCAGCTCCGGAAACTTGGCGCCGTTGGTTATGAAGATGTCCTGCTTGCCGTCGTTGTCGTAGTCAAGGATCGCCACGGCACCGCACATCGGCTGAGGAAAGTACTTCCGGCCCGTGAAGTTGTTGTTCGATCGATAGCCGATGACGGATCGGCGTGCCACGTCGATGTACTGTATATCCCTCGAATCCGCGCCGGCCGGCGGGGAACCCGCGGCACGGGGTTTCTTGGTTTGGGCATGGGACGGATCGCTGAGAACGAACAACAAGACATGAGCAGCGAGACCCACCGCGCGCAGCAAGTAAAAATCGGGGCTGCGAAGGAATTGGTTGGACCATCGCATATGGAGGATCCACCTGGCTCAGTCGGTGAAAGCCGCAATTGGGTTTATCAATCTGGCAGGGCCTCGCCCCTTACCCACTCGTTCCCGCCACCGGTAAGGCTCGATGGGCCCGATCGCGGCTTTGGGTCTGCGTTCCTCCGGCTGAGCATCGGGGAAATACTCCTTGGGAGGTTCAGTCTAATACCAGTACGCGGCGGTCGCGATCGAGAGTCAATCGTGTTCACTTATTCCTTGACCGTACTCTTTCCGTCGGTGTACCAATTGTCGAGTTGGTTCACTAAATTAATCATCTAGCAACTCGGCTTTGTCAAGCAATCAGCACCGCGAATCACCCTCAGTGCCAGGGCCCGATGTTACATAGTCGCGGACCGCACTTAGAAACGGCGCGACTTAGCGGGAGCGCCGGCTTCGACAATGTCAGGAAGCATATGATGAGCAGAGGACCTGAGCTGCGCTTTCTTCGTGTGGGGGCTTGGTCTTCTCTGATTATTCGGCGGTTTGCTCATTGCATTCAGGTTCAGGCACTCTTATGGATTCCTCAAATCGCCCAGCCCGGAGCGTGTCGAACAACATGATGGCAGCGGTCGCCCGGTTCGCCGCCGTCCCGCTGATGGTTCTGTGCGGATGCCGGCCTTCTTTGCCGCCTGGCGCGTCCCAGGAGCGGCCGAATTTCGTAATCATCTTCCACGATGATCTGGGCTACGGCGACACGGCGCCGTTCGGCAATCGAACGCACAGGACTCCTAATCTGGATCGAATGGCCGCCGAGGGGATCAAGTTGACCAGCTTCTACGTGGCGAGCGGCTTGTGCACGCCCTCCCGCGCTGCGCTGATGACAGCCTGCTACCCCAGGCGCGTCGGAATGCACGAGAACGCGGCGGGAAGGTTCGTCCTGTTTCCGGGCGACCAAAGCGGACTGAATCCAGACGAAGTCACGCTAGCCGAGATCCTCAAGGCACGCGGCTATGCGACTGGGGTAGTCGGCAAATGGCATTTGGGGGACCAGTCGCCGTTCCTGCCGCTGCGACACGGATTCGACTACTACTTCGGGATACCCTACTCGAACGACATGGGGAAGCACTATCCAAACTGGGGGTATCCGCCGCTGCCGCTGATGCGGAACGAAACCGTGATCGAAACTGAACCTGATCAGAACCTGTTGACGGGCCGGTACACCGCCGAGGCGATCCGGTTCATGACCGAGCACCGGACCCGTCCGTTTTTTCTCTACCTGGCCCACTCGATGCCCCACGATCCGGCCCACGCAGGTGCGGAGTTTCGGGGCAAGAGCGCCAACGGAATCTACGGCGATACCATAGAAGAGCTGGACTGGTCCACGGGCCAGATCCTCGAGACGCTCAAGCGACTGGAACTCGACGATCGCACCCTGGTTATCCTGACATCGGACAACGGCGCTCCTCGCCGCTGGGGAGGGTCAAATTCGCCGCTCAGAGGGTTCAAAGGGAGCACGTGGGAAGGCGGCATGCGCGTTCCCTGCCTCGCCCGCTGGCCTGGCAAAATCCCTCAACGATCGGTCAGCGATCAAATGGTGACTTCCATGGACCTGCTGCCGACGCTGGCAGGCTTAGGCGGTGCCAATGTTCCCGGGGACCGGATCCTGGATGGTAGGGACGTGTGGCCCATCCTGTCAGGACAGCCCGGCGCCAGGACTCCTCACGATCGCTTCTTTTACTACTTCATGGGCGATCTCGAGGCCGTCCGCTCCGGAAAGTGGAAGCTTCACCTGGGCCACCGGCCGCCCGAGAGCACCGATCCCGTCGTCCAGACCCCGGAACTATATGATCTCGAAGCCGACGTCGGCGAAACCACGAATGTGGCAGCGAAACATCCGGATGTGGTCCGTCGTCTGATGTCGCTCACAGAACAGGCCCGCGAGGAGCTGGGCGATGACCGCACGGGGCAGAAAGGCACTCGAACTCGACCAGCGGGCTTCCTGGAGCGGGCGGCTCCCCTGACGCACGACCCGCGGTGAAGAGGAAAGCACTGAAAGCATTGTTGGATGCTCTTGGTGTTTCTTAGTGTCTTTGCGTCTTTGTGGTATTTGTAAGGGCACTTCCTATTTCTTGGCAGCGGCGTACGCGTCAAAGGCCTCCTTTGCTTTGACCGGCTCCTGGTTGCTCTGGTAAGCCTTGCCCAGGTCCGCATAAATTTCCGGGAACGTGTCCGCTCCTTTCTTGGCTCTCTCAAGGTGTCGGATGGCCTCCCCACTCTCACCCATTGCCAGATACAGCGCTCCCAGTTTCCACAAGTACAACGGATTGTCGGGATCCTGGTTGATGGCTTCGCGGTAGGATTCCCGCGCGCCTGCTCTATCCCCGAGGCGGAACTGGGCCCCTCCCCGTACGAAGTAAGCGAGCCCGTTGTTTTTCGGCAGTCTTTCGATGCTCTTCTCGGCGAACTGCCGCGCCAGCTTGAAGTCCTCCTTCACCAGATAGATCTGGCCTCGAAGTGCGTTGATGCGCGCGCTATAAGGGTCCTTTCGAGCCATCACATCGAGGACATGCAGCGCCTCGTCGTGACGTCCAGCGCGGTGGTACGTTTCACTGAGGGTCAAGAGGAGTTCCGGCGGTAACGCCACTAGCGATTCGGGCTTCACGGGCTCCAGGACCTCCAAGGCGAGCGCAACCTGTCCGGAGCGCGCCAGAGCGTCCGCGTACGGAATGACATACATTGGGTTCCGGGGATCCAGGCGTACCGCCTGGCTCAGCTCCGCAGCAGCGGCTTTGCTGTCTTTCATCAAAGACAGGGCCATGCCGGCAAAAAAATATGGCCTCGGGTCGGACTTGTCCGCCTGCTTCAGCTGGTTGAAGACTTCCACGGCTTCGGAGAAGCGGCCCTGCTGGATGAATCTCTGTCCCTCTTGATCCTTGCGCAAGCGTTCGGCGATGGCACGATGGCGCTCGGCTGCCTCACGCCGTCCCAGCCGGACGTATAGCCGAGTGAGGGTAGAATGAGCTTCCAGAGAATTGGGAGATTTCACCACAACATTCTCGAGGACTTTGACAGCCTCCTCGACACGCTCCGTCTGGCTGAGAACGACGGCAATCTGAAACTGCACGTCGTGGCGGTCGGGCCTCGCGCGCAAGGCTCGGTTCAGGTATGACAGCGCTTCCTCGTAGCGTTGCTCGAAGCTGTGGAGATAGGTGCCGTGATAGAAATTGGCCTCGAAATCATCCGGATTGATCTCGATCTCCCGGCGGAAAGCCTTGTCGGCCTCATCCGGCCGATCCAATTCCTGTAGTACCCGTCCGTAGGTGCCATTCACCGAGGGGAGTCTGGGATTGAGCTCGAGAGCTTTCTTGAATGCTTCCGCCGCCTGGAAATAGTCCCCCGCCACGAGACGGCCGGTTCCACGCATGACCCACGCCAGGGCCGCGTCTCCGTGTTTCATGACAGTTACGGCATGGCGCTCACCCGCTTCAATCTGACGATCTTTGATCAGTGCGGTACCGAGCAGATAAGCAAACTGAGGATCTTTGCCAAGTTCAGACTCGAAGGGCGAGAGCAGCGCGATGACCTTATGAACCTCGTCCCTCAGAAGGAAACAAGACGCCAGCATCAGCGCGGCCGCCCTGTCTTTCGGCTGCTCCTTCACGACTCTCGTGAGCGCGGCTTCCGCCTTGGCGAACTGAGCGGCCTTGAAGTAAACCGATCCGAGGTTGAACCGGACGCCTGCAGAATTGCTGACGTTGCCCAACGCCAGGGCGCGCTCGAGCTCGTCGATGGCTTTCGCGTAGTTGCCGATGGAGGCATAGGCAACACCGAGATTGGCGCGGACGTCGCCGATGCCGGGATGGCGGGCCAGAAAGGCTTGATACTCGCGGATGGCGCCTTCCATGTCGCCGGCCGTCTGCAGCGCCAGAGCCTTTTTCAAAGACTGTTCCGGGGATGTCTCCTGAGACAGAGCGATGCATTGCGTCGCCAATACGATCAGGCCACAGGCTCGTAGCCCGAACGGCAGGCGACGGGTGTGCATGATTTGCCCCCGCTTGCCTCGTGGCTTGGGAACCTGACACGGCTCCACGTCTTGATCTGCAGAGTTTGTCAAGCTGGCTCTGGCGGCGGGTGCCCCTCCCGCGCCCATTATAACTGGTTGGGAAGAAATGTCAGGTCATCCGTCGGCCACCAACCTAGAAAAGTACTTCAAGGCGAATTGGATGATCCGAGGCTCATCCGCCGTCAGGATTCTGACCGAGTTCGGATTGTTGACATCGACCTGGGTGAGGGTGTTGTTGGTATTGTTGCTTGGTGATGCCAGGTGCGGCGTGTTGGTAAAGTTGAAGGCCTCGAGCTGTCCCCGGTTGTGAGCCGGATCGGCGGGGACCGCGTGTTCCCAATCGCGGTCCCCTGGAAACGAGGTCAGCCGCCAGCCTCCTCACTCTGTGCTGCAGGCTGACCTCAGTCCGAGCCGTCGATCCCCTTCCGGAGGTGCCCGGGGTTTTGGTATCGAGGCTCAACCTGAGCGTCCGGGTAGTAAGGTCTCCCGAAAGTTCTTGATGCGTCTTTGCTAGGCCCTGCTGCTACTGCGCCTCGCCCGGTCTTGCCGCATTGGGAGGATCCTTCCCGCTCGAATGCCTGTTTCCGAGCGAGCCAATTTCTCCAAACGGGCACCCTGCGAGAACCCGGGGCGATAAACATTGCCCGGCGCGCCAAACGAGGCGCAGTAGCCGCCAGGCGAAGCGCAGTAGCGGTGTAACGGCTACTGTCCTACAGCCTATCTTCTGATCGCGTCTCAGTCGATCCCGTCAAGTCCGGATTTCTTTGAGGAAAAGGCAGTAGTGGCAAAGATTCTTGCTGTTTCTTCGTGTCTCTGCGTCTTAGCGGTATTTGTTTGGGGGCCGCTATCGGGACGAGGCGAGACGCGACTTCCGCTCCCACCGTAAGAGCGTCTGCTTGAGCAAGATTGGAGCAATCAGGGTGGTTCCCATTACCATCACGATGAGGGCCGAGAACGTGGCATCGTCAATCACGTTCAAGCTTTTTCCCATCGCGGCAAAGATCAGGCCGACTTCACCGCGAGGAATCATGCCCACACCGACCGTTAGGCGATCGAGACCCCTTTCAAGCACTCCGAGACCACAGATCTGTTTGCCTGCAATCGCGGCGACGGTGATGCCGGCGGCGAGGCCGATGACTGAAGGATCGAGAAATGTCTCCAGCCGGACACTAATACCCATTTGCACGAAAAAGATCGGCACCAGGAGAGTCGAGACAGGGCGGATCAACTGCTCGATGGTGATTTGGTCCCGGAAACTGCGAAAGTGAACCTCTTCGAGGATCAATCCTGCGGCGAATGCGCCCACGATCGGGGCCAGTCCCGCGAGAGCCGACAAGTAAGAAAGAGCGAATGCGAAAAGAATGGATGAAATCAGCATGATTCCGGTTGTACGTAGCTTTGCGAGCTGCTTCAAGACACGAGGCACGAAAAGCACTCCGATCGCCAATGCTCCTCCGAGGAAACCGACTGCAGTAAGTATCAAACGTAATATCGAACCCAGCGCCAGAGACTGGCCCGATATCGAAGCCGTCACGGTGGCTGATACCACGGCGAGAATAATCAGCCCCAGAACGTCGTCGATGACGGCGGCCCCCAAAATGATCTTGGATTCCTGGTTCCGGAGCTTTCCCAGATCCTTGAGGACCCGGGCCGTGATTCCAACACTTGTGGCGCTGAGAGTGGCGCCGACAAAAATGTGCACGTACCAGAGGCTGAAGCCTGGTCCCGCCAGGGCCGTAATCTGCTCCGGTAACTCCTTGATAAACACCCAGCTGACTCCAATTCCGAGCACGGAGGGCGCGATGACGCCGAGGACCGCAACGACAAACGAAGAAGCGCCGACTTTCAACATGTCGGTCACGGTTGATTCCAAGCCGACTTCGAAAAGCAGAATAATGACCCCGAGATGAGCGAGGCTGCGAATAACGATCGCCCAGGGCTCCTGCACGTCGGCAGGTTGAAGAGGCGCGAAAAAATTCCAGCTCTGATTGAGCAACGCCAGGTTGCCCAGGGCTACACCGCCTAGCAGCTCACCCAGTACGGCCGGCTGGCCGATGCGCTCAAACAATTCGCCTCCGAGCTTGGCCACCGCGAGTATGGCGATCAGAGCAAGCAGGATCGGGGCTATGGAATCCGTATTCTCACCGGAACCGACAGCGAGGGCTCTGGAATTCCCAGACCACGCCACAAGGATCACAACCGCAATAGCTCTTGATCTGCTTCGCACGTTTCCCCTTGAATCTGATCGACGCCATCATGGTGACGTATTTGGAGTGCGGTAGCTTGCTCTGAACACTCGACGCAAATCGGCGCGCCGCCTTGATTTTGATGATCTTCAACGCCGGTGGAAGTCCCCTCATACGCCAGGTCCACACAGGGCGCTAAAACCAGGATACAGGCATTGGCTCTGCGTTCGTGCCGACCTCTCGAACACGAAGACGGACACGGACCTCGCATGATACTGCTGGGCAGGCTTTTTAACGGCGAAAAAGCGAAGATTCTCAATTGATAATGACGCCGATCAGGCAGTGATTCCGGCGGCAAGCCTCCAATCGGTGATGTGAGAGATGACACCAACTCATTCCATCTCGCTGGTGGTGCTGGTTTGTTTCGCGGGTTGTGCTCTATAGCCTATCTTCGATCTTCGTTTGGTAGGCGTACTGGCGCACGAAGTCGTCGTTGATCGTCACACCTAATCCGGGCTCGTCACAGATTTCGAGCCGGCTATCGCGGATCACAAATTCATCGGGACTCAGGCCGCGCAGCATCGGGTTAAAGCCCATCGAGTATTCGAGGATGACGACGTTGGGCAGGGCGGCGGCGAGGTGCAGCCCGGTGGCAAACAGCAGCGCTGAGCCCCATAGATGCGGCGCGAGGGTGAGTTGGTGGGCCGAGGCCAGTGCCGCAATACGCACGACCTCGGTGATGCCGCCGGCGATCGCCGGATCCGGTTGCAGGATGTCCACGGCGCGCGCATCGAGCAGGTGCTTGAAGTCGAAGCGCGTGAAGAGGCTCTCGCCGGCGGCGATGGGGATGTCGGTCGCGGCGCGCACCTCCCCCATGGCACAAACCGAGTCGGCGTTGACCGGCTCTTCGACCCAGCTCAGGTGACAGTCGGCGACGCCGCGGCAGAAGCGTTTCGCCTCGCGCTCGTTCCAGGTACCATGCGCGTCAGCCATTAACTTGATCTCGTCGCCCAGCGCCTCGCGGGCGGCGCGCACGCGGTCGATCGAATTCTCGACGGTCTCATCCATGGCGCCGACGCGCATCTTCACCGCCTTGAAGTTGCCCGGCGCGATCGTCTGCCGCAACTGCGCGCCGATGCCTGCGGCGTCAGCCCAACCCCCCGAAGCGTAAGCCTCCACGCTCTCACGGCATTTGCCTCCGAGCAGTTGGTAGAGCGGCACGTTCAGGCTCTTGCCCAGCAAGTCCCACAAGGCCATATCGACACCGCTGATCCCGCAGAGCCGCGCGCCGCGCCGGCCCAGCTCGGGAAAGCTGCGCCCGTGCTTGAATACGTAGTGCGCGCGCACGCCGTTGTACATCTTCTCCCACAGCCGGGTAATGTTGCGAGGGTCCTCGCCCAGAAGCAGCGGCTTTAACTCCTCCATTACGACGGAGACGATGGGGCCACAGATGGCCGTGCTGCCGACGCCCCCCTTGGCCTCGCCGCAGCCGGTCAAGCCTTCGTCGGTCTCGACGCGTACGAGCGTCATGTCGAAAGTCTGCAAACGCCCGAAGTCGCTCGTGTGCTGGTTGATCTGCGGGATGGGACACCGCAGCCAGGTGGCAGTGACATCGGTGATTTTCATTTTTTTCCCCCTCTAGTAGCCCCGTGAGCCGCTGCATCAGATTGGGCAAAACCTGCCGAGACGGCGCTTTTCCACGTCGATACCGAGTCGCCGCCCCTTATACCGTCATGCGAGATGGGTGAAGGTTTCGGTTCTACGCCTGTGCGGACACGACCGCCCCAACTTCGCTTTCGCACTACCTCAAAGCCACCCCCGTCCCACGCAATGATCGGCTCCAGAATTTCGTTTGCTGTCACGCGCGATAGAATCACTACACATTAACCCGAATTGTGGCCGCGTCCAGCCGATAACCGGTTTCGCGCAACAAACCTTCACCGGTAATGCTTGGCTCCAGGACAACGAGCGCCCAGCTATGCGTGAAAATACAATACGTTCCAGAGAAATACCAAACCGACATGTACAGCCGCCGGGTTGAATCTGTCGCCGCGCCGTAACCACCGATCATAAGAAACACCGGTGCAAACCATCGAGCTGACCAAACCACGAGATCCAATCAAGATCGCCTTCGTTAACGTCGTACCTTCAACAGTACCATCGTGAAAAAGAAAGTAAGTGCGCCCGCGCCACCCTTTCTGCTGAGGTGAGAGACTATTCCCGCCTCTTGCGACAGAAGGGTGGACAAAACTCCCTGTTGAGTGCGACCGTTGTAGCTTACAATTGTGTTCATGATTGTTCGTGATCGGATTTACTTCCGGCGGCTGTGCAGAGGGCAGAGTCGACATAACCCCCTGAACGAATTTCTTGACTCCGTATAACGGAGGCTGCGCGATGTAGTTTCACAGAAGAAGGGTGGGAGGCGCGAGCGACGATGCGTACCCGGTGCGTTATTCGTGAGGTGCGAGCAACAAAGCCAGCGGGCCTGGGGCTGCATGCGCAGGGGCGCGATCCTGCCAGTCGTGCTGGGAAAGTTTAACCAGTCCATGATTGACCACTGAGCTCTCGCGCCATGAATGTGATAGTTATTTTTGCAACGGCGAGCCCTAAGGAGGACGCGATGAAAAGGCTCATTCCTGTGCTGTGTGCCGCAGGAGTTCTTGCGGCTCCATCCATTACGCTCTTTGCTCAGGTTCAAAAGGAGCAGCCGGCAATCTTAAACTTCACTCTGGTCAACGATCAATTCTGCACCGGCGGGCAGCCGAAGCTGGAAGCCCTGGAGAAGCTGAAGGGGGAGGGGTTGAAGTCGATCCTCAATCTTCGCACGCCTGCGGAACACCGGGCCGCGGACGAAGAGGCGAAGGCAAAGGAACTCGGGTTGAAGTACTTCAACATCCCCGTTGTCTATCGTGAACCGAAAGACGAGCAGGTCGACCTCTTTCTGCAGATCACCGAGGATCCTGCGAACCGGCCGATGCTTATTCATTGCACGGCGGCAATCCGCGTGGGAGCCTTCTGGATGATACGACGGGTCCTTCGTGACGGCTGGACCTTCGAAGCTGCCGAAGAGGAAGCGAAGAAAATCGGTCTTCGAGAGGCGCCTCACCTCGTCGCATTCGCACGCGCGTACATCGAGAAAAACCGGAAGAAGTAAGACGCGCCGCCGATGGTTTCATTGATCTATCAACGATGGATGCCCGCAGGCCGACCGAACTGAATTCCAGGGCGTTGCTCGCCGTCACTTTCGGCAAGCGCCGCCTGGCTGCCCACTTCATTTCACGCGCCGATAAGAGGCGCGATCGTTCAGAACCAGATAAGTCTGATTCGGGTGGGCGCGTGACTCGATCCGCCATCTGAAGCTTTGCACGGTCAATTTATCCCCTATGTCAACGCCGTTTCGCCGATAGATTTTGCTCTTGGGCGGATTAGTGTCGAGACCCTACTCCTATCCTATTGGATAGCCAAGCTATCCGGCAGGCGCGCTTGATGGATTCTTGGATTCCGGTTGGGCTTCTTTGCGGTGACGGACCCGTGGCCGTTGCCTGGCCGACACAACTCATCGAGACCGATTCGACGATCACCCGAAAAGCCGATCATCCCTAGTGCGGGAAGCCCGCGACAGACCGTCTCGCCGGCGGCGACCGTCCATACAAGTTCGAACGAACCTGCGACGGTCAGTGCCGGAGCCAAGCTCACTCCTCCTGCTCGGAAAGCTACGTGGTCGCTGCTGCTGTCACTTGAGCGCGTCTACGCCAGCGTTGCACCTGCATGTCGCTTCCATTCGACAGCCTGCGCAAAAACTGAATCAGATCGGGGCGGAAGCGGATGCGGTTTCCACTGGCACTGCGTGGGGGGCGCCGCGGACCGCCACGCCGTCATCTCGCCCTGTAGCCACCGGTTGATTCCTGTTTCGCTGACGCCTGAGAATCATTGCCAGATTAATAAATGTTCCAGAGAGTGAAACGTTTTTCCTCTGACTTTAACTAAACATACGTAGAAACCGCAGCCACCCACCAGCAGAAACGGATGGATGGAGGATTTGCCAATCAAAGTGGGGGAACTTATGATTGCTCACTCTCTGCGTCGTTTCATCACACCGCACGGTTTCTTTCGTGGTTCTGGGGATGATGCTTGCAGCTCTTCATTCCTTTTGTCCCGTTTCCCTTTAATTCACCCAATTCGAAGACACTCAATAGATAAGCGGGCCGCCGGGTGTGGTAATCGCCTGGCCTGAAGCTTGATTCTCGCTCCTGGGAAGCTTTTTGACCGGCAGTAATATTCAGGCTCCGTCAGCTACCTTGGCACATGAGCTTGCTGATCATCGCATTAAAATGTGAGGCTGCGCAGGCCGGCTTGCCGCCTCACAACGATGAATGGAGAGACTTATGATCAGAGCGTGTTTCATTGTTAAGTATCCACCTATCGAAGGTGGAGTGAGCATGCGTTCTTACTGGCTGGCACGCGAGTTGGCGCAACGAGGTCATCAGATTTTTATAGTGACTAATGCCGTCGAGGTTGAACCGGAATACCGAATTTACATGGATGAGGACGACCAGGATTGGTATGAGCCACAGTTCGCGGATTCCGGGGGCTTCGTCAGGGTCCGTAACACACAGCCGTTTACCGACGCCATGACGCACATTCCCTTATCCAATCCCTTTGTGACCAAGCTGTCTTCCATAGCGACCGAGGTGATCCGGCGACACGGTTGCGAAGTGATTTTTGCCTATTACCTTCAACCCTACGGCATGGCCGCCTATCTGGCCTCGCAATGGACTGGAGTCCCCTACATGCTAAAGCATGCGGGCAGCGATTTAGGTCGCTTAATGAAGCAGCGTGATCTCACAACCGCCTATCGCGAGATACTGAGAGCCGCTGATTCCGTATGGACGGGATCTGCCTTTACCGAGCCCTTCCTGGCTATGGGCGTAAAAGAAGAGAATATATGGCCAGGTAGAACCCCCCAGGTTCCAGACATTTTTAGTCCTCAGGCAAAGCCCTTAGATCTTAATGGATTTCTAAAAAGGTTAGCAACCTTGCAAAGCAAGCACGTGCAAACCGCTCTAATCAACACAAATCCCATCGATTTGTCCAAACCTTCGATTGGTATTTATGGGAAGGTAGGTGAAGTGAAAGGGTCCTTCGACCTCCTGAACGCTTTAAGGCTATTAAAGCAAAGAGGATTAGATTTCAACCTTCTAGCCTTGACTCAGGGAAGAGCTCTCACAAGCTTCAAACGAGCTATTGAGGAACTCGATTTACAGGATAGAACGTGGATCTTTCCCTTTATGCCGCACTGGAAAGTTCCTGGGTTCATTCGTGCGTGCACTGCCGTCTGTTTCCTCGAGCGAGAGTTCCCAATCAGTTTTCATAGCCCCACAATTCCCAGTGAGATTTTAGCTTGCGGCACCCCCCTGATCGTTTCCAGAGAAATCTCAAATAAGCAGCACAGAATTAAAGACAGGTTCATCGATGGGCAGAATGTGCTTATCGTGGACGATCCTAAACAACACCTGGACCTGGCCAGACAATTAACCGTCGTAATTCGCGACCCAGACAAAGCAAAGCTCATCGGACTCCAGGGGCATGAATTATACAGCGGCGATGAAGATGCCCATGCCGCCCGCGACAAGGCAACCGCAACATATCTTGATGCCCTCGAGAAGGAGTGGATCAAGATGATCGACAAGCGGCAGACACGACTATCGACTACAACCGATGGCGGGGCTCCTCTAGAGTCTGTCAGAAAAGAGAAGCTGAAAGCGCGCTTGCCATGGACCAGCGCTTTGTTAAACGGCCAATGGGATCAGCTAGTAAATGAATACTGCCGACAGCGCACTGCCCCGGCAGCTGGCCAGTTCAAAGACGCTTTGGGGCTTTGCGAGTTTCTGGAGCCCATGCTGGGCGACCTTGGCAGCGGATACGAGTATTTCATTGACGCGTTCAGGTATGAGAAAGCCCATAACTTGATGCTACTCGATCGCGACGCCGAACTTGTTAGCCCGCCCGCCTGGGCGCCTGGATCCGTAGCGTCCGTCGCTGCCGCGGCACCGCGTATCAGCAAGCACAATACTATCGCTGATCTATCGGACCTTAGACCTCTCAAATCCAAAGGGGTTCATGTCCAGACATTTAACTACGACTTACAGACCTTAGCTACTCGCTTGCAGCAACATGACATACCACGTGACCTTCCACAGACCCCTACCTTCCTCTTGTTCAAGCGAGAACGGAATTTTATCAACTTGGAGTTCACAATCAACCAGGCGACGAAGTATTTCCTTGATCTTTGCGATGGAACCCACACGGTCCGGGTGATCAGCCGAAAGCTAGCGCACTTTTACCACAACCACCACGCCATAGAACCAAGCGAAAGCGAACTAACAGAGCGGATCACAGAACTCGTTCGGGACCTTACCTCGAAACGCATCATTACACTGACGAGGCGCGACCCAGTATGAAAGTAACTCCCACAGTTACGATGTCTTAGCCTCGCACCCGGAGGGGTCTTATGTATTCAGACATACCAACACTCGGCGTCGGCATTGGCTGGCGACGGGAGATTGCCAAAGAGATCATGCTCAATCGGGAGCATATTGATTGGTGCGAAGTCATCGCCGAACATTATATTAACGTAACCCCCGACAAGTTAGATCAACTGTCGACTCTCGCGACGACTTTTCCGATCGTGCCTCATGGTATAGACCTTTCCATAGGAACAGATAGACCTATTGAGGCCGCGTATCTGGAAAGCCTTTCTGCCCTGGTTAAAAGACTGGACGCCCCGTGGTTTACAGACCACCTATGTTTCACCAGGGTTGAGGGGTACAACCTGGGACAGCTAACACCGCTGCAGTTTTCGGAGGAAACCGTAGAGATCGTAGTCCGCAAGATAAAGCGGATACAAGAGAAAGTCCCGAGGCCTTTCCTGCTGGAGAACATCACCTACTACTTTCAATTTCCCGGAAGTGAACTGTCAGAGCCGGCCTTCATTACTCGCGTCCTGGAGCAAGCGGACATCGGGATGCTGCTCGATCTCTGCAATGTATACATTAATTCTATCAACCACGGATATGACCCATATCACTTTTTAAAGTCAATCCCGCTGGATCGCGTCGTGCAGTTACACATCGCTGGCGGGCATCGGCATCACACGAAGTGGATTGATTCTCACAGCCATCCAGTTCATCCAGAGGTTTTCCGCCTGCTGGAGTTTGTCGTCAGCCATGCCCCAGTCAAGGGGGTTTTGTTAGAAAGAGACGACAATTTCCCCAGCTCCTTTCAAGAGCTGATTGGCGACCTGGCCACGGCGCGAGAGATATTCAGACGGTATCACGGCCGCGGGTAAATGGCCGTTCGTCGCCTGCTGTACGTCTGAGGAATAGTTTTGCTTTGCTGTGGCCAGCGATCGTCGTCGTTTTCAGGAGGAATGGTCCATGTCAATGATTGCCATGCAAACTGTAATCGCCAAGCTATGCGTCGATCATGAATTCCGTCACACTTTCTCCAGCGACCCAGACAAGGCTCTCGAATTGTCTGCTTTGACAGCAAAGGAGTCAGAAGACATCAAATCGGTCGATCTGCAAGCAGTTCGCGAATATGCCAGCTCATTGCTGAGTAAGAGACTGGCGCTCATAAAGAAGTGGCTGCCCCTCTCATTTCTCGTTCTGGCCAAACAGCTTCCGGCTGAGAAGTTCCATGTCGTCCTCAATCGGTATGGTTTAGAAAATGTCAGGGGCACCGATGAGATTGGGGGCGACTGGGTGCGTGGCGAATTTCACAGAGTCTCTGAATACCTTCGTCAGCTGATCGCCACAAAAGAAATAGACGTGCCCTGTTTTACGGATGTCCTGGAATTCGAGGTGCTCAAGTTCTCGATGCTGACTGATCCGGAGGTAAGTCAGTACGCCATAGGGTTCACGAAGGCAGACCGGACGAAATCGACATTTACCAACGAGTGTCAAAGAAGCTCCACACCTTTGTTAGGTAAGCATGCGCGTCTGCAATCATTCAGTTACAACATGGCTGAGTTAATCCCCCTGGTTGAAGAGCAACAAGCTATTCCACCATTAGAGGTGAAACCAACCTGGGTTCTCTTCTTCAAGATACCGCATGCGCCAGGCGTTCATACCAGCATTATCAATCTGCCTTTAAAACACCTGATTGAGCTCTGCGATGGAAAGCATACCCTCGATGGTGTTATCTCATCTATAGCTTCTCAACTGGGGATCACCGAAGCCGCGGCAAGGGCTGACTGCCTGGCGACGCTCGAGCAACTGTATGTCCGGGGAGCAGTAAACTTTATCGGCGAAAACGAGGAACAGGCGTAGCTAGACCAACTGATTATTAGTGATCAGATTATTATGAGCGTGGTTAGTCAGAAATGACCTCTGAGTGTGATCCGTTGTGTTCTCATGAAAAGGCGATTGTTTGTGGTTCTGGCCTACCGGAAAGAAAGGAGGTGATACTTATGCCTGATAGCAAGCAAACGGATTTGTTCAAATTGGAGCCGTTTGAGCCTAAAGCTGCCCAAGCATCCTTGTCGGTTCCATTATGCAGCTGCGTTTGCTCTTGTGGCAAAGTTTGTTCTTGCGGCTCTGCCTGTGCTTGCGGCTGCGGCTGCGGCTGCGCCTGAAGCTAGCAGTTCCAGAACAATCTTGCAAAGTTCGGGTACAAGCTGCATCGGCATCTAAGACTTCATCCACGTTGCAGAGGCAGCTCTCGAGACCTTGAACATAATGGTAAATGATCGTCCTACTCTGGCACAGTAGGACGATCATTTCCTAAGGGACGGAAATCAAGATGAGTAAACGACCCATCGGTCGTAATTTAAGCGAGCAGCAAGACTGGGACCTGAGCGCCGAGGCATACGCCGCCTTTGCTTCTCGAAATACTTTCTACCGATACACAGCAGAAAAGATGCTGCAGCTGGCTGGAATCGAACCAGGCATGGTTGTGGTCGATCTGGCTTGTGGAACTGGATCGGTCACTGAAGCTATTCTCAGGCAACCCTATGGGAAAGCTATCAAAATCATAGCGATTGACTTTTCACCTCAAATGCTCGCCTGCGCCCAGAGACGCATAACCTCGGCAAACGTAGAATTCCATTGCGAGAAAGCTGAGAACCTGAGCAAGGTTGCAAAGACGAAAGTGGATCGGATCTTGTGCAATGCGGCGTTCTGGATGTTCGACAAGGCACAAGTTTTATCGAGGATTCATCGAAGTCTCAAACGCTCAGGAAAATGCCTCATGGGACTGCACCCTCGGTTCAGATTCAGCGAGATACGCGCGCTTTATGAGGAAAACACGGTGTTCGGGACGATATTAAAGGAGAAAGCTCTGAGAGGCTACGCAAGCCCAGAATGGTACGACCGTAGCGCCCGCGATTCACAATCTGATCTCGTGCCGAAAACGAATTTCGTATTAGAGTCTTTAGACGATTACAATCTGAAGTTAACTAGAAGAGAGCGCATAGCGGTTCATTGTACCCCCAAGGATCACATCGATTTCTTACGCATACCTGTTATGGCGAAGGGAAGTAGCTTATTTGCCGGTGTGCCTGATGAGGAGGTGAGAGAGATCCTGGATGTGGTACAAAACAAAGTAGAATCGATGGTTACCACCCCTCCTATCGCATGGCAAATCTATGTCCTGGAGGTCGGAGACTAGAGCATCCCGGACCGGCTAGACCGTTGATCATGTGATCAAAAGCCGCGCTGGAACAATGTCTCAACGTGAGGCGGTCAGGACAGGTCGGTTTCTCTCTCTTACCAGGCCGATTGCTCAACCGCGATCTTCCCGGCGCCAGCTCATCACCAACCGGGTCACGACCGTAAAAGCCCGAATAACGCTGGCTCCGCTCTGGCGCTCGCCTTGTCCGATCACTGTCGCTCAGACCCGGCTCCAAGGAGAGTTTCATCGGACTCATCCAGGCCATCACTTACCAATACGACACGTCCCGGGACCAAAGGCTCTGATTTGCGAGCACGAGCTGTTTCATATGTCCTGGTACAAATGGAGGTCTGAGATTGACTGTCCACGACAGCGTTCTTTCCCGGAAGGGCGGCCACTCGAAAGTCCAGCGTGTCAAAAGACGTTTTGAAACCAGTCACAGACGGGCGAGGTCACGTCGTTTTCGCCGAGAGTTCTTGCCCCGGAAAGGCTTCTTCAGTATCGTCAAGGATCAATCTCGGCGGTGACATTCACGGCGCGCCTATGGGTCTTCGTACGGTAACTCTCATCCCCTTCTTTGCGTTCGTGGCCGCGGCTGCGGCGCAGCCGCAGCAGGAACGCGGCCAGACGTTGTTCACCGAGCACTGCGCGGTATGCCATGGGGCTCTCGGCGACGGGGGATCCGCTCCGGATCTTGCGAATCCCGGCTGGCAGACGAGCATAACGGACGCGGAGCTGGACCGGATCATACGAGAGGGTGTCCGGGGCGCGGCCATGCCCGCGTTCGCCGACAGGCTCGATCAGGACGCCCGGCAGGCGGTCGTGCAACACTTGCGGTGGCTCGGAAACCAGGCCCTGCAGCCGGTTACCAGCATAAAGGCACCGAAGCTCAACGTGAGCGGGGAACGCCTGCTGAATTCGGTTCGGGACCCGGACAACTGGCTCATGTGGGGCGGCAACTACGCGAGCCATAGCTTCAGCTCGCTTGCCCAGGTCAACAAGGACAACGTCAAGAACCTGGTGCCGGTGTGGAGCTTCCAGACCGGGGTCCTGGATGGCCTGGAGGCGACGCCTCTGTTTGTCGACGGCGTGATGTACCTGACTGCAGCGTGGAATCACGTGTTCGCCATCGACGCGCGGACCGGCGCCGAGTTGTGGCGTCATAAGCGGCGGCTTCCCCAGAAGCTGAACTATTGCTGCGGGCCGGCGAATCGGGGCGTGTCGATCGCTAACGGCACAGTGTACATGACTACCCTGGACGCCCACCTCGTGGCCCTTGATGCGCAGACCGGACGGGTCCGCTGGGACATCGAGATAGGCAAGGTAGAGGAGAACCAGAACGCCAAGCAACCTCCGCTTATTGTCCGCGATAAGGTCGTCGTCGGCATCGCCGGCGGAGATTCGCCTAGCCGTGGTTTCATCGACGCCTACCACGCAGAGACGGGAAAACGGCTCTGGCGCTTCTATACCATCCCCGGGGAGGGGGAGAAAGGGGCGGAGACCTGGAGCGGTAAATCCTACGAGACCGGGGGCGCGGCGACCTGGATGGGCGGATCGTACGACCCGGAGCTGGATCTGATCTACTGGGGCACCGGCAATCCCTATCCCGATTACGATACCGATGCCCGCAAGGGGGACAACCTGTACTCGGATTCGGTCGTCGCGCTCGACGCCGACACGGGCAGCCTCAAGTGGCACTATCAGTATACGCCGCATGACGTCTGGGACTGGGACGGCGTCAACGAGCTGGTGCTCATCGACATCGAGTGGCAGGGGCGGCGCGTGAAAGCATTGGTTCATGCCGACCGCAACGGTCATTTCTACGCGCTGGACCGGACCAACGGAAAGTTCCTTTACGCCAAGCCGTTCGTGCGGGTTACGTGGACAAAGGGTTTCGACTCCAACGGAAGGCCGATCATCGATCCTGCGGCCATCCCGACGTACGAGGGCGTCACGGTGTGTCCGGGGGCAGCGGGGGGCAAAGAATGGATGCCGATGTCCTATAGCCCGATTACACGCCTGGTGTACTTGCCGGTAATCGAGAACTGCGCCAAGTTCTACAATTACGGCGTCAAAGCGCGGAGCCAGAAGTTGCCCGCCGGGCCGAGCGGCTTTCGCTATCTGCCGAATGAAGCCTATGGCAAGGTCATGGCCATCCAACCGAATACCGGCGAGGTCGTCTGGGAGGTCAAAACGCGCACCCCCATGGGTGGCGGCATGCTGGCCACTGGCGGCGGGCTGATCTTCACCGGCGATGCCGAAGGCAACTTCGCCGCCTACGACGCGGAAAATGGCCAGATTCTCTGGTCCTACCAAACGGGATCCGGTATCCGGTCCGCGCCGATCACCTATCGGTTAGACGGCAAGCAGTACATCGCAATTCCCGCCGGCATGGGAGGGGCGGTGGGAGGATATACCGGGGCAGGGGCACCGTGGATGAAGAGCTACCGGTCTGGGGGCACCCTGTACGTCTTCGCGTTATTCGAACCAGGCGCCTCGATGAGGTTCAACGGGGGCGCGCCACCCAGGAGTCGGTAGTGAAGTTCACCGCCGGCGGCGCTAAGAAATCAATCGGACAAGCTTCTTCGTATCCTCTCCCGCTACCAGGACCGACAATTCGATTTCTGTTACGTCAACAGTCCCGAATTCCGCAAAGAGGTGGATGCCTATGCCATTCCCACAAGCATAAACCTGATCACGGCTCGTTGCGCTTCACCAACTTTCCTCCGGCGCGCTCATGTAATCTATCCAGCAACCGCACCCAACGCCCCTCGTTTCCCTGCATCCCCATGTCACCCGTCGAATTCTCGGTTGAAATCCGACCCACCCCGCTCTATCTTCTAATCGGCCCGCTGAAACAAATTTCCTATTGGTTATTGGTCTAAAAGAATGTATCGGCTAAATCAGTCGAGGACGAGTACGCGCGTGTTGTTGACGAAAGGAACCA
>CAWHCF010000003.1:0-59610 GCA_963827655.1 uncultured Acidobacteriota bacterium | reverse complement strand
TCGCCTTTGGGGACGTCTGCGCTCCTGCCGGTCGAGTCAGGGCGCTGTCCCCCGCCGAACGAAAAACTGGTGTTCTGGACCACGCCGAACTGAAACTGGCCGCGCGCTGCCGATAACGGCGATTCCGTTGATCTGCCATTGGCCGAGGATAGCATCGGCCACCTTGTTCCAGCTCGCTCCTAGCGGCTTGCCTCGTCCGAACGGCAACTCGTAGGTGAAGTTTATGCCGCGATAGGCGCGAGACCGCCGCCGGGGACATTCAGTTCCTGTTGGCTCGAAAACCCGCAAAATCAAGCTCGGTCGGCGGGGCGCACGCCTCAGCCGGCCTTGACGAGACGGCCGAAGAGGTTGGCCCGGAAACGAGCCAGCCAGGAGCAGCGGTTCACCGCGCGCTCGTAGACCACTCCCATCAGGAACGGCACCGCGTGGAATAGCAGGTAGGACGGCTCCGCCTCCCGCGCGATCAGCTCGCAGGAGGCGAATCCTGCGCGCCGCGACTCACGCGCGACACGGCGGGCGGAGTTTATACGGTAGAAGACCAGCCACGGCTCGTGGGCGTCCACGGGGAGGCCCCGCGCGGGGTTGGCCACGAGCAGGTGGAACCGATGCGGGGTCATGCGCGAGATCAAGGCGACATAGTGGAAGAGATTCGGAGTTCGGAAGAAAAAGCTCCCACCGGGCTGCAGCACGCGATGAACCTCGGACAGGAAGGTCAGCGGCCTCTCGACGTGCTCCAGGACGTAGTCGGCCCGACGACCACGTCGAAGCTCGCGTCCGGGACTGGGAAGGTATCGCCGCGGATAAGGTGGGCCTCGTCGAGCTCGCCGTTGTCCAGCACGACCGGATCGATGTCGATCCCCACGACCCGCGCGACCTCGCCTTTCAGGATGCGCGTCGCGTCGCGTGTCGGGGGGCCGGCCCCGACATTGAGGAGCTGGGTCCGCGAGGTCACGGCACTCCGGACCCAGCGGTAGAATGCGAGCGTCCCGCTCAGCCGCTCATCCGGGTAAAACCTGCGGTACAGCCGTTCGGAGATCATGTGCCGACCCCACCGGGGCTGCCCGCCGGGCGGAGCCGGGCAGCCGGTCCTGCGCGGGCCGGGCGGTCCTCGGCGAGGCCGGACATCTTGGCGCTTTGGGCGCCGGCACCACGTCGGCTGGCGGGTTCGGATCGCCGCCGTGTAAGTTAGGGATCGAGCCGAGCTGCCAGCCGCCAAGGAATCCGTCGATCACCCCACGCCGATTTAGGAATTGCCGCCCTTGCCACAGCTCAACAAGTATAAGACCCGCGTATAAGACCCATGTGACGGTACGGTGGGTCGTGTTGAAAGCTGGAAGGCGCATGTTTCGCCGCCAGGTTGGAACTGTTCTGCGGGAGGAACCTATCACCGCCGTGGTTGCGTTCGCCTTCTCCATCGAGTGCGACCATGCGTAGCCAAAAAGATAAGTCAGGCCGGACGAAACCCGCCTCTGCACGTGCACCCTGAGGGAGTTGTAAGTTGGCCATGCCGTGCCGTCGACCTCCCGGATTCGGCCGTACGCGCATGGAGCGCGTTCGAGCACCGTACCAGTAGCGCCTGGAATTGACGCGTTGAAGCCGCACAGCGCCTCGAGCTTGCGGCTCAGTGAACCGAGATAGTGGATAGGTGCAGTAAGCGCCTTTCCGGGCTCGAGGAAGACTCCGAATTCCTTGCATTGCTTCTGACTTGAGTGATTACCTTAAGACTCACCTGCATCAACATCCGCAGATGGGGAACTACTATAAGAACAAAGACATCGTCTGGCCGCCGTAGTAATCGCGGGAGTTAGTTCAGTGGAGCGCTGAACGGGCGAACGGCCGCGCTGTTCCTGGCGTCTTCGTATCTCAGTGGTGGCTTATTTGCATATCACGACGACACGAAGACGCTAAAAAGCTCGAATCTGCAGCGAGATCAGGCTGCCGGGATTTTCAGCACCTGTCCGACCTGGATCTTGTCGGGGTCGCTGAGCTGGTCGCGATTGGCGCTGAAGATCTTCATGTACTGACCGGCGTCACCATAGGCTTGTTTGGAAATCTTCGAAAGGGTGTCTCCTTTCTGAACCGTGTAGGTCGTGGCCTTGGGAGCCTCCTTGGGAGCCGCCGCCGAAGCTGCCTGCGCCGCCGCCGAAACGGTTATGTCGGCCGTGAGGTCCGCATAGCTTGGATCGATCAACTTGACCTGATTAAAGAACTTGTTCTTCGCGTCCTGACTCGGCGCCTCGCCTCGGAGAAAAAGCTTGTTATCCTGCATATGCAGATTCTGGAGCCGGATCCCGACCTGCTCCAGCAGGCGAAGGGCGGTTGCATATTTGCTTTTGAGTTGTTCCAGTTGGTCCGCCATCTTGGATACCTCCTCATGGGATGGTTGACGTTGCCTCGACGTACTTGCCTTGTCGAAGATCGCATTATGCTTTTGGGGGGATCGAACGGGTGATTCAGGGGGGTGACTCCGAGACGAAAATAGCACATAGCCGGTTTGATGTTCAACCTTGTCGAAAATGGGCTGGGAGCCGGCTCCAGCTCCAGTTGCCCGCCGCCCACCCGTGATCCCGCGGGAGATGAGTTGTCGGAACGGAAGCTCGGACGGCGCCGTACGCGGCAAGTCGACTGGCGGTCGCTAGAGGGATTTTTTCAAGTGGAACCAGCGGAAACGCCGGCGGGTTTTCTTGCGCAGGCGTAGCAGGATGTCGCGGTAGTCGGCGGGGTGGGAGGCGATCAGATAGGCGCCGAAGGCCAGAGCCCCGAGCGCCAGTAACGAGACCGCGATCAGGGCCAGGTAATGCGTCGTGGCCGAGCCGGCTTCGGGGTTGAAGAAGAGCTGCTCGAAATGCCCGGCGAAGTTCATGCCGAAGAATCCGGTCACCACCGCGCCGAAACCGAAGACGATGCTTACCAGGGCGAGACGGTTGACCGCTTCGGTGCTGCGCCGCTGGTGATACTCGAATAGCGACGCGTTCAGTTTTTCAATTTCCTGCTCGACCTCGGCGCGCATAGCCCCGATGCGGTAGGCGCGGCACTGCAGATCAAAGTGTTCGATCTCCTCGTCCTTGTTGGCCAGTTCCTCGAAGTACCAGTAGTTCGAAAAATGGAGGAACTCGGCGCGCAGGGCGTTGGCGATCTCGATGTTGTCGCGCGAGATGGCGCCGCCCTCCTGGTCGCGATACAGCCGGCGCGAGACCAGGGCGGTTTTCTGCGCGAAATCGAGCAGACAGGCGCGGTAAAAGAGGGCGACAATCGCCATCAGATAATACCGGGTGTCGAACATCCGATGAATCAGGAAACCTTCCTGGCTGACATGCTCGCCGCGGTCGTAGACGCCCAGGGCCAGCGTGACATTGCTGTAGCTGGTAAACCCGTAGTAAGTGCCCTCGTGCGCCCAGCGGCGGTAGACGTGCGCGTTCATCTGCTCGCGCGTAAAGTCCGGCTCATACCGGTAGTTGTCGCTCAGGTTGTCTACGTAGAGGAAACGGCTCAGCAAGACCTGACATCTTTCGGAGCCGATGAAGTCCGCCGGGACGGTCGAAGGATCGATCGTCAGGTAGGAATAAACGATCATCCGCTCGTCCAGGAGTTGCTCGTACTCATATTTGTCGTAATTGAGAAAATAGATTAGGGATCGGATGATGGCCGAAAGCGGCGGCTGGAAGCCTATCATGCGGCACTTGTCAAAGCCCTCCTCGATGATGGTCTCTTCGCGCCCGTCCTGCTCGATTGTCAGCCAGAAGCGATGTGGCGCGCGCCCCTCGCGCAGCTGCCGGCCGCTCGATGGGTAAATCTTGCGCATTGCCTCGTTGATCCACAGCGCATCTTTAGCCGAAAGATTCGATGCCTCCACTCCTAGCGAAAGGATTCCCATCCCGTTAGCGAACAGGTACAAACGGAGGTCGGTTACCTGGACGCAGCCGCGCCGCTCGCGCGTGTCTTCGGCCTTGTAGAAAACCCGGCGGCCGTCGAGCGGGATCCGGTAGCACCGAATCAAAGCTTCGCGGCTTCCAGCCGAGCCGGATTGATCTTCGGTATCAAAAAAGATGCGGCGCACGAAAGGATGGAAGAACACCATGTCCTGGTAGCCGGGCGACTCCATGTCTGACCTGGCGTACGGGGCGCGCTGCCAGTAACCCAGGCGTCCGATCGTGCCGCAGCGCTCCGGCGCGCCGTAGGCTGCGATGCACCGGTCCAGCCCGTTGATCCAGTACCGCTCACCCTTCCACTCCTCGCCATGGCCGAGCGAAGCAGCTTCTCTGTTGATGGAAAATGGAAAAAGAAAATAGGTATGGAGGTGAAGGACAGCCGGCGTCATGGGCAGATTGTAACAGATCGTGCCATCTCGATTGACGATTGACGATTTGTCGTTCCAGGTCTCAGCCTGCCTTCGATTTTTGCAACATCTGTGTCGCTAACCAGGCCCTGACCGCGGGGGGCGCGGCCTTGGAGTGCGGTAGCTTGCTGGTTCCGCGCTGGCGCCACACGGAGACGCTGGGCTACGTCCGGAAGATCGAAGCCAACCTGTCGCGCATGGATGACAATGGCGGAGTAGTGAGGTAAGAGGGCCTGAACAGGGGAATTGGCGTCGAGGAAGGCACCCGCAAGAGGGGGCTCGGCGGCCTGTTCTGGACATGGCCGCATCAATACCAAAATGAGCGTGATCAGGCTTCCTGACGGAACGCGTGGCAATTTTCCGTGGCGCACCGCCCGAAAACGCGGTATACAGAGGCCCGAAATCTTAGGTCACATGTATGGCAGGTGCTGATATCTTAAATTAACCTGCTTACTATGTATTCTCCGCTGAAAGGAGGTGGAGTCCGGTTCGACACTCATGAAGACCCTGGAACGCAAGCGCAAGTCGACCAGGGCGACTTCTACTCCCCCTAGAGTGGTTCAGCCTATCAGGGTTCTGCTCGTCCACAACCACGTTGTCATGCGCGCGGGCATCAGGATGTTGATCGAAAGCTGGCCTGGAGTGAAAGTCGTCGGCGAAGTAGGCAACTCTGACGATTTCGAGCGGCTGCCGTCTAGCGAGCCACCCGACATCGTGCTTCTGGATATCGATGGGGAGGAGGCTCTTTCCGCTTTTGACTTCTTCTCTGGCAAGACGTTGGCTCGCGCGCATCGTTGTCCTTACTGGATCCTGCGATTCGGAAATGCACGAGCGCGTCGTAAGGCTGGGAGCCGTTGGTCTCGTTCATAAGAATAGAGCCACCGACGAGTTGCGCCGGGCCCTCGAGAAGGTGCATGCAGGCGAGGCCTGGCTTGATCGCACTTTGACCGCGAATGTCATCGTTGGCATAGCTCGCGCGGGAGGGCTCCACAAGCTCGATTCGGAGCCTGAAAGGATTGCCTCGCTGACGCAGCGACAAAGCGAGATCGCTTCCCTGGTTTGCAATGGACTGAAGAACAGGGAAATTGCCGAGCGCCTCTATATCAGCGAGACGACCGTTCGGCACCACCTCACTTCGATCTTTAACAAGCTCGAAGTGTCCAGCCGCTTCAAGCTTATCTCTCTCCTTTACCGCAACAGATTAGTAAAGGCCACAGCATAGAGGCCGCCTCAGATTTTCCGCAGGCCGCTTGCGCCTCGTCCAGGCGGCGGCACTCCGCGACTTGACGCCTAGGAATCCTGAAAAAAGGGGTGCTGCCTTTCAGGCACAACTGTGGCCTGTTGCGCCTAGGATATTCAACAGGACTTATCTGGCCTTTTCCGCCCATGATAAGACCCGGCAATTACCCTCAGATCAGGCCACTAAAAATTGGGAGGTACGGACGATGCACAGAAGGCGCCCGTCAATATAGGATTATTGGCTAGTTGAGTGCCCCCCTGGAAAGAGTTCGGATGGGACTTTTGCTGCGGTAGCTTTGCAGCACTGGCAATACCCAAGCCACGGCTGAGTTTCCTGCAGCTCACGATTCTGCTTCGATCCTGGTGACTCGGCGTGCTCGGATGCTTCATGAACCCTCGTCGATAGTCTAGGTTCTTAGAAATCTCCACGCAGCACCGGCAACGCCTGTCGTTGCTCTCGCCCTCCCGTCAGTCAAGCTGGAAAACTGGGAATAAGTCTCGCCCGTGGTTTGGGTATAAGTCAAATCGCGGCCGAGAAGAGTATAGCTTCAGTCTCGTGCAAAACGGGTGTTGAATTTCTTTTCTCGCTTGGCGGACCAGACATCGACGGGCTGACCGGATGAGAAATTCGGACTTCCACACTTCTCGGGGTTCCGCTTTTGAGACTCAGTTTGGAGTTAGACAAATGCTCGTTAAAAGCCTAGCCAGATCTATCGTTAGACTTGCCATCTTCGGGGTCTTTACACTGGGACTGCTTCTAGCCGATCAGACGCGACCTGCGAATCCGACTCAAAAGACGCCAGCCGCAGTCGAAACGGCTTCTGATATTCCCGCCGAGTACATACTTGGACCAAGTGATCAAATTACTGTCTGGGTGCGAGACGCAGAGGAGATTACCGACAAGCCGGTCGAGATCGACACCAGCGGCTACGTCACTCTCCCATTTGCCGGGAGGGTGCGCGCCGCGGGCATCACCGTGCAACAGCTCCAAGCAGAGCTATCGGAGCTCCTCAAGCCCTATTTCCGTCGTCCTCAGGTTGCCGTGAGGATTGCCGAATACCGAAGCCAGCCGGTGTCGGTGATAGGCGCCGTCAAGGCGCCGGGCGTGCAACAGCTGCGAGGTCAAAAGACCCTGGTCGAGATTCTTTCACTGGCCGGAGGTTTGCGAGAGGACGCGGGTCCTGTGGTCAAGATTTCGCGACGACTGCAATGGGGCCCAATTCCTCTTCCTAGTGCGACGACCGATCCGACTGGAGAGTTCAGCGTCGCGGAAGTGAGTCTGAGCGCAGTGATGGAGGCACGTAACCCTGAGGAGAACATTCTAATCCGACCTAACGACATTCTTTCGATTCCACGCGCAAAATTGGTTTATGTCCTCGGGGACGTCGTCAAAGCAGGCGGATTCGTCCTGGACGACCGTGATAGCATAAGTGTCCTCGAGGCACTTTCGTTAGCCGGTGGCATGAACCGCACCGCATCGTCTCAAGGCGCGAAGATCCTTCGCCCGCAATCCGGTAATCCACAGCGACAAGAGATCGCGGTGAATCTGAAGCATCTGCTTTCCGGTAAGGGGACCGACGTCGCGCTGCAGCCTGAAGATATCCTTTTCATACCCGAAAGCACGTCGAAAAAGGCAACAGCCCGTACCATCGAGACACTGATCCAGACCATCTCTGGCTTTGTGATCTTTCGAGGATTCTAGTGTGGGCCAGCCCGCGCGGAAGAATTGGATGAAAAACCAGGAGGGCTCATGAATCGCCATCGGCTTCCACCTTCAGGAGTACCGGCTCGCAGAGTTCCGCATGGAGAGCTAAGGGCTTCCGAGACTCTTTGGAATGCCGCGTCGACTGCGCCGAACGATCCGAGAACGATGCCGGGGCCTATGACTGTTTCGAGCTCTGACCTCTTGCTCCGCTACTGGAAGGTTGTGAAGCGACGCAAGCTCTTGATCATCTGTATTACGCTGGCTGGCGGGCTTGCCGGCTTCCTGCTCGCGGTACGCCAAACGCCCAGGTACCAGTCTCGCCTGTTGCTGGAAGTACAGAGTCTGAACGAAGACTTCTTAAACATGCGTGCTGTCGATCCGACTCAAGTTAACTATTCTGCCGATTCCTACCTTCAAACCCAGGTCAAAGTCATCCAGAGCGATTCGCTCCTGGAACGAGTAGTCGAGAAGCTTCAACTCGACAAAAGACCTGAGATGATAATCGAACCCGATCCTGGCGGATTGACCTGGCGCCATAGACTGGGCTTGCCGACTCGCGCGCCGGTTTCACCAAAGGATGCTGCCTTGGAGATGGTCGCCGGTAACCTGACGGTACGGGCCACAGGCATGACGCGCATTATTGAAATTCAGTTCGACTGGACTGATCCGAAAACCGCGGCTGATCTGGCCAATGTGCTTGCGGCCGAGTTCATCAACGAGAATCTGGAAAGCCGTTGGAGGACCAACCAGCAGACTGGCGAATGGCTTGGTCTCCAGCTGAAGGACACCAAGCGTAAGCTGGAGCAATCGGAGGCCGAGCTCAACAACTATGCCAAGAAGACTGGGTTACAGTTGACGTCGAAGCAGGGCAATATGGCTGAGGACAAGCTGAAGCAAATTCAGGAGGAAATCTCGCGGGCGTACGCGGACCGCGCGGCCAAACAAGCAAGGCTTGAACTGGTTGCAAGCAGTGCTCCTGACACCTTGCCCGAAGTGCTCGACGATGCTTCGTTGCGTGATTATCAGATCAAGTTGGCAGACCTCAATCGGCAGCTGGCTGAAGCGACGGCTTCGCTTGCGTCAGCGCATCCGAAAGTCGAACGCCTGCAAGCCCAGATTTCCGAGATGAAATCCATTCTGGAAAAGCAGCGCGATAATATCCTGACCCGCATCCGTAACGAATATCACAGAGCCAAAACTCGTGAAGCGCTATTGGAACAGACATTCGACAAACAGAACAAGGTGGTCGCGGACCAGGCATCTAAAGCGATTCACTACAACATTTTGAACCGAGAGGCCGAAACGAACCGGCAGGTCTACGACGGCATGCTGCAAAGGGTGAAGGAGGCTGGCGTCGCTTCGGCTTTGCGCGCCAGCAATCTCCGGATCGTTGGTCCGGCCAAGCCCCCCCACGGACCCTACAAGCCGAACGTGACTCTGAACGTGTCAATGGGACTGCTCATCGGCGTTTTCTTCGGTATCGGCTTCGTGGTCATGCGCGAAGGGGCTGACGGCACCTTCAAGCCTGGCGATGCGCCTCTCTTCTTGAATCTGCCCGAGCTCGGTGTGATTCCGTCATTCAGATCGTCCCTCTTCAATCGAAGTCCAGCCGTTACCCTGGCGATGCTTCCTGAAGCGGGCGCCAACGGCGATTCCCAACACCGCAGGACCAGGATTGAGCTGGTGACGCCACAACAGAAGCCATCGTTCATGGCCGAATCATTCTTTGGGGCCCTCACTTCGGTGATCTTTTCCGAGACCGGGTCGTGTCCCTCAGTCGTTCTGATTACCAGTCCAAACCCCGCCGAGGGCAAGACCAACACGGCCTGCAATCTGGCGATCACATGGGCTCAGATGGCAGGCCGTATCCTGCTGATCGACGGCGATCTACGCAAGCCGCGACTTCATGGGATTTTCGACCTCCCTAATGATTACGGCCTGAGCGAACTGTTGCACGATGAGCGCCCCATCGATGAATACCCTCTGGAGAGACTGGTGCGGGGCACGAGCATTGATAATCTGTGTGTTTTGCCCGGAGGCCGCCAAACCTCCACGGTCTCGCGAGGTCTTCGCTCGGCGCGCATGGCGCACCTCTTGCGCCGTTTCCGGGGCGAGTTTGACACCGTGCTGATCGACAGTCCTCCGATGTTGGCGCTTTCTGATGCGCGTGTGATCGCGCGGCTCGCGGACGCTGTCATTCTGGTTCTGCGTTCCGGACGCACCACACGAGAGAGTGCCGTGGCTGCCCGTAACCAGTTGGTCGAGGATGGAGCGCCGTTGATCGGAAGCATTCTGACCGATTGCAATCCGAAGAGCGAAGGATCATGGAAGTACGCCTATGACGGGTACTGCAAGTACTACAGTTCGACGGAGAGATGACCTGGTTTCGTCTGAATCGCCACTCACCACAAACCAACCTCCAAAACCAACGTATTATGAATAACCACGAGCCGCTAGTATCCGTCGTTTTGCCCGTCTACAACAGGCCTGAGTATTTAAGCAAAGCGATAGATAGTGTTCTGAATCAGACGTACAAGAAATGGGAACTGATTATAGCGGATGACGCATCCGATACAGAAACTCGAGAACTCTATAGGAAATACAGTTCGATTCCGCAAATAAAGGTATACTCTAATTCCAAGAACCTTGGCCTCTTCCCTAATTTGAATCAGGCAATCGAGCGTTGCCAGGGCGTTTATGTTGTATTGCTGTGCAGCGATGATTTCCTGCTGCCACGGTGTTTGGAAGCGAGCCTGAAGTCTTCGCAAGAGTACCCCACTGCCGGCTTGATCCTGTCGCCGGTAGATGTTGTGGATTGCAACGACCGGCCCCTGCCAAGTTATGCTGCTGGTTACTACGACGACTTTGCGAAGGAGCAGCGGCAACTCTTCGAACCCCGTGCAGCGCTCCCCCTGCTGCTCAAATACGGGAGCCTCAACTGCAGCCTGACAGGGATGGTTTTTCCTAAACCGGTATTCCATCAGGTGGGCGGCTTTAGAGAGGATTGGAAGCATGCCGCAGACTGGGAGTGGATCTATCGCCTTGCCAGGTTTCACGCCATTCTGATCTCCAAGACTCCTGTCGCAACGATGAGATTCCATACCGCACAGCTATCAGGCGTCAACTTCCGAAATCTGATCGACTCCACCGAAGCGATCGAAATGGTGAGGATGCTCCTGAGTGATCCAGTCGTCTCGCAGGTCGATGGCGCGCCGCGCTGGGCAGTTCATACAATGCAATATCATTTATGGTTTGCCCTGAAGCTGGCTCTCCATGGTAACCTGCGAGCTCTCACACTGCTCAGGGGCATAAATCAGGTAACGGGCTTCGGCAATACCCTCTGGGCCATGCTGCGATGGCTGCCGGAGCGATGGCGGATTCATCGGAATAAAACTTTCGCTATGCCTCCCGCCTGAGCCCAGAGCAAGAAGCTGACGGATCCTGCGTTGAGGCCCTCAGTTTCAGACGGAAACAAAATCCTCATAACACAATCCATAGGGTCTGACGTTGGCGGCACGAAACGCTATGGCTGCTGGGTTGAAGGGAAAAATCGGCTCCTCTGCGAATAACAGTACGCTGAAGCTCTGCATTGTTTCCTCCTGCGGAGGCCATCTCACAGAGGTGCGGGCGCTCAAACCCGTTTACGAAGACTACCAGCATTTTTACGTATTGAATGACCTTGCGATATTGCCCAAGGACATGTCAGAGAAGACCTACTTCATCCGACACTCGGAGCGCGACTGGCTGTTCTTCGTAAACCTCTGGGAGGCGCTTCGGATACTCTGGAAGGAGCGACCCGACGCCATACTAAGTACCGGCGCGGGACCTGCCGTTCCATTCGCGATCGTCGGGAGGCTTCTATTTCGCACCAGGATTATTTTCATCGAGACGTTCACGCGCTGTCATAGCGCTTCACTGACAGGACGGATTATGTACCACCTGGCACATCGCTTCTATTATCAATGGGAATCCCTGAGGGAGGTGTATCCGGACGGCATCTATGGAGGCCCTCTGGTATGAGCACATTTGTATCTTTGGGCAATTTAAGACGGCCCTTTAGGAGACTGCTGCTGGCCGTCGAAGAAATGGCTGAACTCGGGAAACTGCCTGAGCCTGTCATCGTCCAGCATGGACATACAGAATTCACATCACTCTATTGCAAGACCATCCCATTCATGGAAATGCAAGAATTCGAGCGGCACATCGCCGACGCGGAGCTCGTCATCTTGCAAGCCGGCGGAGGTGCGGTGTTGAGTGCCTGCAGGTTTGGGAAAACCCCCGTCTTGATGCCTCGCACCTCGAAAATGGGCGAACATATCGACGACCATCAGGTCGAGAACGCCAGACACCTGGAAAGACTGGGTAAGGTAATTGTGGCCTACGAGCCCGGGGAGCTCGAGGAAGCTGTGAAGAAAGCGCTGTCCGCGGGAAGAATCAGGTCGAACAATCCGCCGCCCCAACTGGTTGCTATCATACGCAGCGAGCTGGAAGAAATGGCACGAACAAGGTGTTCGTAGGTTCCTGTAAGAATTCCAAGCACGACGTCCAATGAAATAGCGAGGTCATAAAGACTGCCACATGATGGTTCTCGGTATCAATGCGTACCACGGTGATGCTTCGGCTGCGCTCATTCGCGATGGCAAACTGATCGCCGCGGCTGAAGAAGAGCGGTTCAACCGGCAAAAACATTGCGCGGGCTTTCCCACCCGGTCCATATGTTATTGTCTGGAGGCGGCGGGCGCCTCTATTGAAGAAGTAGAGCATGTCGGTATCTCGAGAGATCCAGCCGCCCACTTGCACAAGAAGGTAATGTTTGCAGCCATGAGAGCGGCCAGACGAATCGGCAGTGCTGGCCGCCCTGATGACTCGGCTGAGGTTGAGCGCGGCCCCGGGATATTAAGACAGGTGGCTGATCGACTCGAAAACGCCGCCAGGATTCGCGATCTCAGGGAAGATTTGGCGAAGGCCCTTGGCATCTCGAAGAAGGAGCTCCGAGCACAGTTTCATAATGTCGAGCACCATCAGGCACACCTGGCGAGCTGTTTCTTTGTCTCGCCGTTTGACCGCGCGGCATTGCTCTCAATCGATGGCTTCGGAGATTTCATCTCGACGATGTGGGGAGTGGGCGAGGGGAACTCGATCGAGGTCTTGGGACAGGTGGAATACCCTCATTCGGCTGGCATTCTCTATACTGCGACCACTCAGTTCCTCGGTTTTCCCCACTACGGCGATGAAGGCAAGATCATGGGCCTGGCGCCTTATGGAAAGCCGAGCTTTATCGAAGAGTTCCGGGACATGATCAGGACGGACCGAAAACGGGCGCTTTCAACTGAACCTGGATTACTTTCGCCATCACGCCGAAGGTATTGATATGACCTGGGATGATGGCTCGCCAGTCCTGGGCCGCATCTTCTCGGACGAGTACACAAACAGATTCGGACCGCCTCGAACTGAGTGCTCCCCCCTGACCGATCGAGACCGGGACATCGCCGCGAGCCTTCAAATGCGGCTGGAGGAGGTGGGGTTTCACGTGCTGAATCACCTCTTTGAAAAGACTGGTCTTACTGATTTGGGACTTGCCGGCGGCGTCGCGTACAACTCGGTAATGAACGGCAAGATCCTGTTGAATACCCCGTTTCGCCGCATCTTCGTGCAGCCTGCGGCGGGTGACAGCGGGACCGCGCTGGGCGTCTGTTTCCACATTTACAATCAGATTCTCAAGCGGCCGCGCGATTTCGTGATGGAAGTCGCCTTACACCGGTCCCGAATTCTCAGACGGAGAACTCCGCGCTGAGCTTGAGCTAAGCGGTCTGGAATTCGAGACCTACACCGACCGGGAGCTGACGAAGCGCGCGGCCAGAGACATCGCTGACAGCAAGATTGTAGGCTGGTTCCAGGGACGTATGGAGTTCGGCCCGCGGGCATTGGGCAACCGGTCAATCCTGGTCGATCCGCGACGGGCTGAGATGAAAAACATCCTGAACTGGCGCATCAAAAAACGCGAGCCCTTTCGTCCCTTCGCGCCTTCTATCCTCGAAGAGCGCGTCGGCGACTATTTCGAGCAGACTCATCCGGCGCCGTCGATGTTGATGGTCTATCAAGTCAAGCCTCAGCGGCGCGCTGAGATTCCGGCCGTCACACACGTGGACGGGTCGGGTCGACTGCAGACAGTCTCGCGTGAGACAAACCCGTTGTACCATCGGCTGATCTCAGATTTCCACGACATCACTGGGGTGCCTGTTGTGCTCAACACCTCGTTCAATGAAAACGAACCTATCGTCTGCATGCCGGGCGACGCCATAGAGTGCTTCAGGAAGACGCGAATGGATGTGTTGTATTTAGGCAATCACGCAGTGCGCCGCTCCAATCCTTAGTCGCAGCTGTCTCTGATGCTGGCGATTCAGTCCGATGGCTTTCATCCAAAACGACCAAAAAGAAGCTGAGGTCGTTACACGATGCCCTGCGGCGTTTGTCCACAACCAGAACGCTACTTTGCGCCCGGGCGAGCTCGCGCTGCACGGCCTCGGCGGGCATTCCTCCGCGCCGACAAAACTAGGAAATGGGATTCCTCGACCTCTCCCGCCCCACCAGGTTCCGTACAATCGAAGCCGTCTGCGCCGGATGCGGTGATAAGATTCATCGATCCGCCGAGACGTTCGAATACGGAGTGAGAAAATGGTAACTCGGAAGCTTGCTTCACGGCTCATCGCAAGGGGACTGAACGATGTTCTGGACACTCCACTTCGTCATGCCCTTGGACCTGTGCGCGGCTGGCTCGAGCGCCAGAAGCGAAAACATCGGCGTCTCAGCTATGACATGATTCCGCAACGACGATTCCGTGCCATACTCCGACGCGGTTTGCAGGAGTTGATCGAGAGGATCGGACCCATAGAACTCGGCGATTATCTCGAGTTCGGCGTACATAGTTGCACATCGCTCGTTTGTGTGTACAAAGAACTTGAATCGCTGGGCTTAAGCCACGTGCGTCTCTTTGGCTTTGATTCATTCCAGGGTCTGCCGGAAAGTGCAAGAACCGATGACGGAGGAGCCTGGTTTCCCGGGCAGTTTCAGTGCGACTATCGGTTTGCAAGACAGATTTTGGAGGATGAGCGCATCGATCCGAATCGAGTGTCCTTGATACCGGGCTGGTTCAGCGACTCTCTGACGCCGACGTTTATTGAAAAGGCGGGTATCACCAAGGCAAGTGTGATAATGGTGGATTGTGATATGTATCTCTCGGCTAAAGAGGCTCTGACCTTCTGCGGTCCGCTTATTAAGGACGTTGCACTGATACTGTTCGATGATTGGCATGCTTATAACGATCTCGCCGCCGTTAATCTTGGTGAGAGCAGAGCGTTCGACGAATTCTTGAGCGCGCAGGGATGTTTCAGTGTAGAGCCCTTGGCGTCGTACACCATGAACGCTGAGGTCTTCATGGTTTCGCGACAGCGCCCATGATCCAGCTTAATCTGGGGCCCACGGTGACTTGAGCTGAAAATGACTCTTTGTTCCGCCTATCCGCTCCAGGCCGGTGCCGACGTATGGTGCCAGAAGCCGATCAGCGTGGACGTGATCGAGGGCCAAGTGCTGCTCGCCGCGGCGCGCAAGCACGGCCGCGTCGTGCAGATCGGAACGCAGCGCCGCAGCACACCGCACCTGGCAGAGGCGCGTGACAACATCATTCGCCAGGGACGGCTCGGCAAAATCGGGTTGGTCCGAAATTTTACTGCTACTACCACATGCGCGCTGAGAGCAATCCCCCCGACACGCAGCCGCCCGAGAATCTCGATTACGAGATGTGGACCGGACCTGCGCCTCTACGTCCGTACAACCGCCTGGTGCATCCGCGCAGCTGGCGCGCATTCATGGAA
Organism: uncultured Acidobacteriota bacterium; assembly: GCA_963827655.1. GTDB lineage: Bacteria > Acidobacteriota > UBA6911 > UBA6911 > UBA6911 > CAWHCF01. The sequence continues at coordinate 44,459 of CAWHCF010000003.1, read as the reverse complement.
TACGGCAACGGCATCATGGGAGACATGTGCATCCATATGCTCGACATGGTGCGCTGGATGCTGGACCTTGGCTGGCCGCGGCGCATCGACTCGTCGGGCGGCATCCTGTTTCAGCACAACAGCAGAGCTAACATTGCCGACACGCAGGTTGCTACCTTCGATTTCGACGAAGTAAAGGTGATCTGGCAACACCGTTCCTGGGGACTCCCGCCCGACTCTAAATATCCCTGGGGAGCGACCTTCTATGGAGACAAGGGGACGCTTAAGGTCAGCGTGTTGCTAGCTAAGTTACGATAAGAAAGATGATCAGAAAAACCAGTCTCGCATTGATTCTTACCCTCTTGGGCTTAACCTCCTATGCGAAAAAGGGCAAGACTCCAACTGGCGGTCGACCGTTAGTTTCGAGCCAGGGTTTCGCCTTGCCTGGTCCAGTGCTCAAGACTAATGACGGTGTTTATCAGGAAACGAACTTTGACCTCGATTTGATGACTTACCACTTTACCATGCCTCCTGATCGTCCCACGGCGCCAGGTGACCCGTTCGCCGTGGTTTTGAACGGCAAGGTTTCAGAGGGGGCTCCGACGATCTCTGAGTTTACCCGCCAGGCATCCCCTGACCGAAGCTTCGTTCTGCAAGGCGCCAAATTCACCGCGAGAAATGGTACCCAAAGCGAATCCGATACCCGATTGTGGATCTATTCGCAGACGACCAGCGAGAACGGGACGCTCTCGAGTGTCAGTCTGCTTCAGGAGAACGCCGCGGCGATTACCGGTTTGATCTCGCCCACAGAACCCTATGGCATGTATTTGGTCTGGGCGGAAAATGCTGATGGAACGAGCTACCCGGTTCGAATTAATGCCACGGAGGCCTGGTGGGTAGGGCCGAATCACGGAACTACCGGATCAGCGGTGAGTATCTACGGACGCAACTTATCCCAAAATAATGGCGAAACTGCGAGCTACGTATATCTGCGACCGTGGGGAGAAGACGCCAGTACTCCCTCGACTGCCGCTACGGTGACCGCGGTAAACCCCTATAAGGTTACCTTCACGGTTCCCGCCGGACTCCCGACGAATCGCGACTATGAGGTCTGGGTGCATAACGGGCACGGGGGTGACTATGGCTGGAGTGGTCCGCTCAAGCTTTATGTGGAAGCCATGAGCCCGTATGCCTGGGCCGGGACCACCCGAGACATAATAAACTATGGCGCTACCCCGAATGATTTTACCGATGATACAACCGCAATACAGACGGCGCTGGATGCAGCGGAGAACGGCGACATTGTTCTCTTTCCTGCAGGAAAGTTTCTGGTTTCGCGTCCGCTCAGCGCAAAGCGTGCGATATCCATCGAAGGGGCCGGCAGCACTGTGTCCGTTTTGGAGGTTACTCCGGCAAGCTTTCCTCACGTGGCCGTCCTGCATATAACTGGATTTCCAAGTCGCGTGCGAAACATGGGGTTTAGCAGTCTCGTCACCAGAGATATCTACCCGCTTGGTGGGTTCGTGTTCTTCGACGGCGAGGGGCAAACTCCCACGAAATCCGGCGCCTTGGTTGAGAATTGCAGTTTCAAGGTTGCTTCCGGCTCGAGGCACACGAGCATCGGAACAAGATCGATAAATGACGTGCGGGTAATCAACAGCGTCTTCACTGCGGGGTGGGCGCTTCATGTGTACGGCAGCTACCAGGTGTTTTTCCAGAACAACATCATTGATGGCAACTGGCCGGACCGCGCGGACGGCAGTGAGCAGGCAGCCGTAAGCTGCCAGGCCAGTAACGAAGTTGAGGTCAGCGGCAATTTTGCGAGAAGCCTCGATCGCAGCGCCAATCAGACCCTGAGCCGGTTGTGGATAGCCCAAGGACACGGGCACGGCTTAACCTCCCATCACTACATAGCGGATAATGAGACCCGTGACACTGGCTGTGCGCTGGGACCCTGTGGGGAACAGGTTATGTTTGAAGCGCCCGGCACTTTTTTCACCGGCCGGCCATCTACCCTGGGGATACCTACGGTAACGTTTTCTGGTGTTTCGTGGAAAACAAACTATTTCGCCGAGGACGATCGTACCGCATTCACAGATTACGACGAGCGGCGACCCAGTGTGATCTTCGTCCAGAGCGGGGAGGGCGAGGGACAGTACCGTCAGGATTCTGCTCCAATACGTCCAACACCGTGACGATCGACAGGCCCTGGGATATTACGCCGAACACCAAGCAGTGTTCTGACATTTATTACGACTTCTTACCGAAGTATCGTTTACAGAAATCGATTGAACGGTTTTGCCACTGTATTCGGTAATCCTAATTTTACCAATGTGGGAATAGTCACTTTCGGATCCCAATTCGATTTGGTCGCCGCGGCCAATATCATTAGCACGTTGCGTGTGGGGATCGAGATATCATCCCTCACGCACAACAGCTGCGTCTGTAAAATATCGGGACGACCGGTCGGCGACAGCTCCACCAATAATTGTCCGAGCTGGGGAATTCTAATTGTCGATAACCAGGTGAGTAACACATTGTACGGCGTGGTGAGCTGGAGCCGGGTGGAGGTTCCCCCACGTAGCGAAACCGGTCCACTCGTGCTTGGTAGTGTTATCCGTGACAATAAGATAACGGAAAGCCGCGAGGCAGGTCTCATGGTGGGCGATATTAACCGTTTTTGGATAGATGGGGTCTGGCAGCGGAACGCGGTTATCGAGTACAACCAGGTTACTGACGCCAAGATCTATCTGGAACTCCTCGGCCTGCAAACGGATACCGTAGTGCGCCAGAATGTTTTCACAGATAATAATGTCTATTCGGAAACAAGCGGCATAGTCGTTGACTCCTTATGCCGCGACCCGCACCTCTACGACAATCGATTCGATAGTGACATTGACATTCGGTATAGCGCTCCCGGACCCCGCAGGGACCAATAACGTGATACCCCAGTTCGGACGAGATTGCGCAGATAATCAACGGGAGGACTCGCTGGCGGATCAGCCAGTTACCCAAAAGGAGCGGGAAGATTCTACGGACCCAGGGGAATCCCTCAATCGGGTTGTTCGCAGGGTGACCGGAGGGACTGTTGGAAACGTGCTTGGGCAGGTGATCAACGTAGCGGGACAGTTTGTGCTGGTGCCGATCTTCCTGACCTACTGGGGCAATCAGCTTTATGGAGAATGGCTGACGCTCTCGGCGGCTGTGGCCTACTTGACTCTAGTGGATTTCGGAATTCAAAGTTACGTTATCAATCGCATGAATCAATGCTATGTCCGGGGCGAACTTGAGGCCTGTTCGCGAATCCTCCACAGCGCCCTCTATCTTTATCTCTTGGTTTCTGCTGTCGCTGCGCTGCTCATGTTCTCAGGTCTGTGGTTTCTGCCGATTGCCAGCTGGTTTCAATTTACGGTGACCAAGCCTGCCACTGTAACCGTCGTGGGAATGCTGTTGACGTTGCAAATCGTAGTGGCTGTTCCGACCGGCGTCATAGCCGGGATCTACAGAGCGGCTGGTGAATATCCGCGCGAAATAATGATCAGCAACATGTTCCGCCTTGGTTCAGTTATCTTGACGGCGGTAGTGGTTGCGGCGGGAGGAAAACTCACGTCGGTTGCACTGTTGCAAATGTTAACCCTGGCTGTAGGAATGGTGTATGTGCAGATAGACCTGAGACGCCGGCATCCTCAAATTCACATCGGGTTGAGCAAGGCGGACTTTGCAGAAGCGATCTTGTTTCTCGCTCCGAGTGCTCTCTTCTTCTTGATTCACATCGCAACCATTGTGATTGTTCAGGGGAGCACGCTGGTGGTAAGTGCCACACTCGGCTCGATGAGCGTCGCCGTCTTTGCCACGTCCCGAACGCTGGCGAATCTTCTGAGGCAGGGCTCATTTTCCATTTACAACGCGCTCTGGCCGGAGTTTACTGCCTTGGAAGCGCGGGGCAAGCATCAGGCTCTTGGAGAGATACATTTACTTACCGCCAAGATGCTGTTGATGCTCAATCTCTCATTGGCCGTCTTCTTGTACTTCACGGCTGCCCATATCATTGAGTTCTGGACCCAGGATCGTATCGTTTACGATTCAGGGTTGATGTTCGGCCTGCTTTTGTTTCAGGTGTCTCAGGCATGGTGGATGATGAGTTCGTTACTACTGGCATCGTCAAATAATCATAAGGGCCTGGCGATTTGCCAGTTTGTTGCGGCATGCCTCGGGTTGTATTTCGGGTTCGTTTTGAGTGGCAGATTCGGTGTTGCGGGAGTCGTGTATGGGTTGCTGGGCGCCGATATTCTGATCTGCGGCTCCATGATTCCGTGGAGGGCCTGCCGCTTGCTGGGGCAGAACTTTGCTTTTTTTGCTTCGGAGGTTTTACTGAGGGGTATCCCCGTTTTTAGCATGCTCTACATCATCGAGCACTGGATTTTTTCCGGTCTCTCCGCCATGAATCTGGCGCAGCTGCTGATTTCCGGGTTGGCTACTCTCTTTTTGGGGCTTGGTCTCGGATATTTGCTCTGGCTGAATAGGTCCGAGAAAGCCCGACTGCGTAGTTTTCTCTCGAATGCGGCTTAATAGCCAATTGTTGAATCAACGGGCTGGAGATTGGCCGCGATTGAGATAGCTCATTCGACTAACCTGAATTCCTACGCCCGGCGCTGACTTGTAAGGTTTGTGGAGCGAGTCAGCGGACTGACGCCGAGGGCAAGTACTTTTCTTAACTCCGTTCCATGATGGTCTAATGTATCAAAGTCACGCGATTTCGTTTCAGCGCCCTCGCGAATACTCTGTTTCAGGAGCTACTACGCTGTTGCTTGCGCAGGTCGTTTGCGTCGCGACGGCAGTCGCTCTCTTGATGATTCCGTATGGAACCTTCGCTAATTTCCCCTCAGCAACCGTGGTCTGGATCACAGCTGGGTTTCTCTTCGCACTCACGCTTTGTAGCTTTCGTATTTCAAGGTCGTGCGGCGAGAAGCCCTGGCTGGCGCCTCTCTCCCTGATGATGGCTTTTCTTTGCTTTCGCTATGGCTGGGGCGCGCTAGTCGTTCATTACTGGGAAGAGTTATCGTGGGAAGCGATACCGGAGCTTCGCAGGAGAATGTACTTTTTTGGGGGCCGGCAAAACCTCGAGAATGCATGCCAGCTGGTCCTCCTGGGCGGAGCAGGATTCTTTCTAGGTCTGAGTCTCACGTCATCCGGTATTGCAGCAAGGCTGCCGGCAATTTCATGGGCGGTCGACGAAAAGAAGTTTCGCAAGTGCTTGATCCTGTTCACCCCGATCGCACTGTTTATCTTTACCGTGGCCCGGTTTTATTTGCCGGTTTCGATTTCTTTCGCGGTGCAGCTCCTGGGCGCCTTTACTTTCGTCATAATCACAATAGCCAGCTACTGGCTGTTTTCAGCCGTGTCGTCCGGTGAGAGGATCCAATGGATGCTGTTTGTGCCGCTTATGTGCGCGCCTGCCGTCCTGGTGGGCCTGGCTACCGGTATGGTGGGAGATTTTCTGGGTCCGGTAAGTGCGGTGGTGGTCGGTTACATTCTCGCGCGTGGCGCTCCGCCGTGGAAATTTCTTATCGTGGTTCTGCCACTGGCTTTCTTTCTGGTATTCCCGTGGTTGACGCTGTACAAGCAGATGAAAAAGCCGGGAGCCTCCCCAACGATGGAAGAGCGAATGTATGCCCTCCAGGAAGTTAGTAGCTCGATGAATTATCAACGTGGTTTGGAGATGGTGCTCGACAGATTCGTGGCCCGGCTCGCTTTGACTGAGCTGACTGCGATATTTTCACGTTTTTACCCTGCCACCTACCCCTACGAGCAGGGCAGAACCTTTTACGCCGAGGCGGCCGGTTTGATTCCACGACTTATCTGGCCAGATAAGCCCGATTTCAACAGTGAGGTGAACCGTTATTCTGTTTCTGTGGGTCTGGTCGTTGAGGGCCAGGAGACGTCGGCTGTTTTTGACGCTATATCCGAATATCACGTGAATTTCGGCACCGACGGGCGTTTTTCTTCCTCTCGGCGCTGCATGGCTTCTATATCAACCTTCTTTACCGGTGGCTCATGTCTCGATTGCATTACGTGATCGGGGCAAGCATCTATTTCGCCCTCATTCTGATGAACAGCGACTTCTTCGGCATCGGAATCGTTTTTGTTTCACACACAAGAGTACTTCCTGTGTGGTTGATTCTCTTTTACTTCTTGAGCCGGAGATCGCGCTATTCGGATACCAGAATCGGTTAGAGGGTGAGACAGCAAGAGTCGTACCCCTGAACTGCTCCAACCGGGTGTTGCTAAATATCTTATTCAGTGTCATGTCAAGAGAGCCTAATACGGTAAGTGTGTGTTTGCCCGTCTATAATGGTGCGGCTTACATTGCCGAGTCTATTGAGTCAGTGCTGGCCCAGACCTACGGCGACTTCCGCTTGATAGTGTCTGATAATTGCTCCACCGATAACACCGAAGACATCGTGCGGAGTTTCAGCGACCGACGGATCACCTACGTTCGCAACGCGCGCAATCTCGGGGTAGTCGGTAACTTCAATCGCTGTTTGAGTCTCGCTGAGGGCCAGTATGTGTGCATTTGGGCTTACGACGATGTGATGCTCCCCGAGAACCTTGAACGCAAAGTGCGCATGCTGAATGAGAATCCGGGAGTGGCGTTCGTCCATTCTAACGTTTATCAGATCGACGGTCAGGGACAGATCCTTGGGGAACATTGGGCAGGAGACTCGAGACGCGACTACGTTGAAAAGGGACAGGAAGTCATTGCCCGGTACCTCACGAGCATGGTGGACTTCAGCATTGTGTTCATTGGTTCTGTCTTGGCCCGAAGGGCTTGCTATGAACGCCTGGGCGGTTACCGTAGTGAACTGCCCCTCACCTGTGATGGCGAGATGTGGATGCGGATGTTGCTGTTCTACGATGTGGCGTGCATAGGTGCGCCTCTCGTGAAGTATCGGATCCATCCGGCGATGGGGACCATGGCGTTTCATGGGCCGCCGTATCTGGAACAACACTACCTGGCCGCCAGGATTATCCTGCGCGAACACAAGGCTCGTCTTCCTCAGCGCGCCGGCTTGAAACGGCGAGTGTTTATGGCGTTCGCGGACCGGGCGTTAAAAGAAGCGATGATGACCGCTTTGAGACTAGACTTTGCATCATCGGCGGCATATGCGAGGCTGGCTGCCATCATTGGTCCTCAGATCTTCTGGAAGTGACTTCGAAGGGCTGGAACGCCTGAACCTTTGGGTGTTCCAGCTGTCAGTTCTTAGCAATAGTGTTTGAGGTTTCTGAGCTTCAAAACGCAACAGGATTTTCGTCACCTTCCATAACCGCCTGAGTTAGGGATGCATCTCAGATCCCTGGCGATTAACAAACAGACGGGCAACCGTAATCCAGCGGGGTTGAATTGCCTAGCCGAGGTTCTTTACTGCTTCTGGTTCCTCAAGCTTATGGATCCGAGGGCGGAGTCCCTGCGTATAGCCGGCGACTGGCCGAAATTCTCTCCGGCTACGCAGATTGCAAGGGGTACGATCTCGATTGCATTTCACTCAATGATTCCGAATACGTCAATGAACGCCATGTGCAACCCGTGGCCTATCGCAATTTTGTTGGCGCCGGACGGAGCAAGCTTCAAGCGATACGGAGTGCGATCCAACTCGGATTTACTCGTTACCCGCTTGTAGCAATCGTCGGGCACGTCCATTTATCACCAGTGGCCTGGGGACTGAAAGAACTCGGCGTGTTGAAGTCATACATCGTCGCGCTCCACGGGACTGAGGCCTGGGTAAAAGTAGACTGGTTGCGGCGTGTGGCTTCGCGAAGCGCCGCCTCGGTTGTGGCTACGACAAGTTACACTGCGTCCGTGTTCTGCCAGCATAATCGGGTCCGCCATGATCGCACCTGCATCATCCCGCTGGCTGTGGGGGAGTCCAACATCCCCGAGCCCTCTTGGAAGCGAAAGAATTGCGATGAGCTCAGGGTTCTTACGGTAGGTAGACTTACTGCAATTGAGCGTTACAAAGGGGTCGACACCTTGATAGAAGCCGTCGACGAGGTGCAAAAAAAAGGTATGAGGGTCAAGCTCACTGTCGTGGGCCAGGGTGACGACGTGCCGCAGCTTCAGGAAAGAGCGTCTCGGTTGGGTTTGGATGGCCAGGTCGAGTTCCTGGGGGAGGTACCCGACGCCAGGTTGAGCCAGGCCTATCAGGACTGCGATGTGTTCGCGATGCCAAGCAAGGGCGAGGGATTTGGGATCGTTTTCCTGGAGGCTATGCGATATGGAAAGCCTTGTATCGGTGGCGACCACGGCGGAACGCCTGAAGTAATCGATCATGGAACCGATGGCTATCTGGTCAAGCACGGCGATGTCGACGCGCTTGTGCGGTATCTGGTCGAGTTTTACCGGAAACCCGCGCTGCGGGAAGAAATGGGTCTCCAGGCTTACCGGAGTTTGACGACAAAATACCTTTTCTCCCACATGCGGGACAACTGGTTTCGTCTCCTGGATCGGGTGCTGGAAAAGGATTAAAAACGGAATCCATGAGCGAATCGGGCGGTTTCCAAACCGGGTGCCTTGAGTTTCCCCGTACCGGATCGGACCAGGAGTCTAGCGTCTTGATACTCAAGGTGTGGAGCGAGGCGCAAGAGCTGACCGCGGGCGACAGTCTTTCTGAACTGGATGACAGGCGGCTATCCTCACGATTCCGCCGAACCGGCACATTCGCACCAATTTCTCTTTCCTATTGTAACCAGAATACTGAAGCGAATCGCCCCTCCCGCGCGCATTCTGGAACTTGGCTGCGGCAACGGCAGTACATCAGACAAACTTGCTCAGATGGGTTACCAAGTAATTGGTGTCGATCCTTCAAGACAAGGTATTGCCATCGCCAGGGCGCAATTTCCGAATTGTCATTTTGAGATTGGATCAGCTTATGATGATTTGGCCGCCCGGTTTGGCACTTTCGACGCAGTCATTAGTCTCGAGGTCATTGAGCATGTTTTTTATCCACGCAAGTATGCTATGACGCTAAAGAGTCTTTTGAGAACACGGAGTCTGGGAATCGTTAGTACGCCGTATCACGGCTATCTCAAGAACCTGACCCTGGCTTTGCTCGGTCGATGGGACTCCCATCTCTCTCCCCTTTGGGACTACGGTCATATCAAGTTCTGGTCCCGCTCAAGTCTTGCGCGATTATTCGCCGAGGTAAATCTATCTGAAGTTGGCTTCTATCGCGTAGGTCGTATTCCTCCCCTCGCCAGAAGCATGATTATGGTTGTGCAGAGGAAAGAAAGCACGACGGCCGGTGAATACTGACAGACTATTCGAAAACGTCATTGATCGAGGCACTTAATTCTGTGGATGGCAGAGCTCAGTTTCAGCGAGTAGTGAGTCGGTGCAGTTGGTTAGAGGCGGTGCGAATCAACATTCTCGATGTGGTAAGGCTGAATCCAGGTCGGAGGCGCCGGAACCGAAACCGTCCTCAGAACGGTCCAGGCTCTCATCTTAAAGGAACCGGCGATTCCAGAACTCGGGAGAAATTATGAGAGTCTGTCATATCACGCCGTCCTTTTATCCTGCCCATGTGTATGGCGGCCCCATTCAGACTCTGTATCATCTCTGCCTTCATGTTGCCCAAAAGGGTTGCGAGGTCAGAGTACTCACCACCGACGCGAACGGACCGCGGGCGGTACTGGATGTAGAGAAGAAGCGGGAGGTTGAATTCTCTGAGCGCCTTCATGTCCGTTATTGTGAGCGGCTCATTTCACATTCGGTTTCGCCCGAACTGATTTCCGAGTTGCTGCGTTACATCCGTTGGGCGGACGTCGTACACCTAACCGGGGTCTATTCTTTTCCCACCATTCCGGCTCTCTTTGCATGCAGGCTTCTGGACAAACCGGTTGCCTGGTCTCCGCATGGAGCCTTGCAGAGGTGGCGCGGAACGACGCGGTTACATCTCAAGGCTCTATGGGAGTCCATATGCCGCTTCGTCAGGCCCTCGAGGCTCGCTCTCTACGTCTCGTCAGAAGAAGAGGCCAGGGAGAGTTCAGACAGATTTCCCAGTGTGAGAACAGCCGTCATTCCTAACGGTATCGAAGTCCCGGAGAGATTGTCCCATGTCTCTGCCAACGGAACTCTTCGTTTGCTTTACTTAGGCCGACTCGATCCTATCAAAGGCATAGAGCTCCTTCTGGAAGCATGCAGGATGCTGGACGGAGGCGTCGCTGACCGGCGCGGCAATATTCCGAGCGATAATCACGGCGGGAAATCAGCCCGATCCTGGTCCCTGACCCTGGCGGGCGGTGGCGACCCGGCTTATGCCCGTAACTTGAGAGCCCTGATTGAACGATGGGGCCTCTCGGAAAATGTGACAATGGTTGGCGAGGTGCACGGGGAGCTCAAGGAAAGGTTTTTCGAAAACGCGGATGTGGTCGTGGTGCCCTCTCACAGAGAGAATTTTGGCATGGTCGTAGCCGAAGCTCTGGCACATCGTCTTCCGGTGATCGCAAGTACAGGCACACCCTGGAAGCGCCTCCAGGAGATAGGCTGTGGATTGTGGGTCGACAACGATGCTCGGAGCCTTGCGGCGGCAATCCAACAAATCCGGCAAATGCCACGGACTGAAATGGGATCGAAAGGACAGATGTGGATGCGCAACGAATTCAGTTGGCAATCGAGGGCGGAAGACACCATAGAGTTGTACAGAACCTTGTTGGAATGTAAGAGCAGCTAAGGCAATTTCCAGAAAGACACATCTATGGCTCCTCAAGAGATGTTGCAGGGTAGAAGTCTATCGAACAATTCAACTGAGACGAAGGCGCCGATCGAAAGAGGGTATTCCGCGCCCGCTAACAACGGCGGCCGATTCAATCGTTACCGCGACTTCGCCAGGAATTTGACTCTATCTACCCTGTCTTTTTATTACCGGGCAGCCGACCGAATGTCGGCCGGTTTGAGGAGCAATAGAATCCAGTTTGTCTGTTTTCATCACGTCGATAAGAACGAAGAGTCCGGCTTCCGAACGCTACTGCGCGCGCTGAAGATCAATCATCGGTTCATAAGCTACTCAGAAGCGGTAGAGCGGGTTCTGGAAGGGCGAATCGACGCTCCCTATGTGGCTTTTAGCTTTGATGATGGGCTGCAGAGCTGTATGCGGGCGGGTTTGGTCCTGGAGGAATTCGATGTCCGCGGCTGCTTCTTCGTTTGTCCATCTATACTCGACGAGACGAATCAGAGGAAAATCGAGGAATTCTGCTTGAATCAACTGGAGATCGCTCCAACCGAGTTGCTTTCATGGAAAGACGTGGAGATCCTGTCACGCAATGGACACGAAATCGGAAGCCACGCGATGAGTCATCGGAGGTTGGCGCGGCTCGCGCCGGCGGACATCCACGCGGAAATCGAGAAGTCCTATGAGCTCCTGCGTGAGAAACTAGGAGCGGTTGATCACTTTGCCTGGCCCTACGGCCGTTTCAGTTGTTTCAACGCTATCGGCGCAAGAGCCGTTTTCAAGGCAGGGTTTCGCTCATGCGCTTCGCTTGTACGAGGTTGCCATGTGGCCGCGGCAGCGGACTCGTCACACCTCTGTCTTCGACGCGACCATCTTGTCGCCAACTGGCCCATCAATCATGTTCTCTATTTCATTGCCCGAAACGGCCTCGAGGCTTCGGTCAAGAACAACTTGTGGCCGGCCGCGTGGGATATTTGAATTGTCGATCGTTTCCTGAAACTTGGGCTCGCGCAGAAATAACTTCACATTCTGGCGCGAGAGTCGGTGGGCACTTTTCAACCGTGTATTCTTGTTAGCTGCGCAGTCTGCCACCTTTAGGATCGCGCCTGAGCAAGTCCCTGGCTTTGTTGCTCGCTCCTCACGTACCGCCGCGGGTACGGCATCATCGCTCGCGCCTCGCCAGCGGGCCTGGGGCCCTGCACCAGAATGTGAACCTATTTCTGCGCGAACCTTTAGCTCCGCGCGGATTCTACTTTCTTCACTTCACTCAAAAAAACACTTACTTGGCTGCCAACGGGTTTCGTTGTTTCGAACCGGCACGGGAGATTTCTTGAAAGCAATCGTCACGGGATCAGGTGGATTGATAGGGTCTGAATGTGTTCGGCTTCTGTCTGAAGAAGGGTGGGAGGTCGTTGGAATAGACAACGACATGCGGCAGCAGTTCTTCGGACCCGAAGGCAGCACTCGGCCAGTCGTTGAAGAGCTGGCAAGGCGGAGGTCGCGCTATCGACACTTTTCTATGGATATACGCGATCGCCAGGCGGTCCGCGCGCTGTTCAAAGCCGAGCTTCCCGATTTCATCATCCACGCGGCAGCCCAACCGTCGCACGACAAAGCGGCATCCATACCCTATGATGATTTCGATATCAATGCAGTCGGGACACTGAACGTGTTGGTTGCCAGTCGTGATTTTTGCCGCGACTCGCCCTTTTGCTTTACCAGTACCAACAAAGTTTATGGCGATCGACCGAATTCGCTTCCGCTCGTCGAGTTGGAGAAGAGGTACGACTACGGAAATGGAATTGATGCCATTGACGAGAGCATGTCCATCGATAGCTGTCTGCATTCCATTTTTGGGGCATCGAAAGTGGCGGCGGACGTAATGTGCCAGGAATTTGGCCGGTACTTCGGGATGCCGGTCGGGATCTTCCGCGCCGGATGCCTGACCGGTCCGCACCATGCCGCGGTGGAGCTCCATGGTTTCCTGGCGTATATTGTCTTCTGTGCCGTAATCGGTCGTGACTATACGATCTTCGGGTACAAGGGAAAGCAGGTCCGCGACCAGATTCATTGCCGTGACGTCGCGCGACTCTTTCTCGAATTCTTCAAGCATCCCAGATGCGGTGAAACTTACAACCTGGGCGGCGGCAGGGAGAACAGCCTGTCAATTATCGAAACGATCGACTTGCTGCAAGGCCTGGGACTGAACCTTCGCTATCAGTACAATCCCAACCCTCGCATCGGGGATCACATCTGCTACATCTCGGACCTTTCGAAGATTCGGTCACATTTTCCGCAATTGGAACATCGAGTTCGATAAGCGGCGAATCGTCTCCGAAATTGCAGAACGGCATTCGAGCTTGATGCGCGTTTAGCCGGCTGCCTCCCCGGAATTCCCCTCGGATTTCAATTCCTCCGTCGGCGCATGAGAATACTACTTCTAAATCAATTTTTCTGGCCGGATCTTGCGGCGACAAGTCAGCTCCTGACCGATCTCGCTGCCCACCTGGCCGATGAGGGACATCGAGTCACGGTCATCTGTGCTCGGAGCTCATACGCCGGAGCGGATTCCACGCAGGCCCCGAAGGTCGATATCATTCGCGTGTCGGACCTTCCCTTCTCGCGAGGATCCGCTTCGCGCTTGCTCTCCTATTTCTCCTTTCTGAGCGCTGCCCTCTGGCACAGCTGCCGAATAGAGCGACCGGAGCTTGTCGTCACTCTCACGACGCCACCGCTATTATCGGTAGTTGGCCTTCTGCTAAAGAGATTTCGTGGCGCACGCCATTTCATCTGGGAAATGGATCTCTATCCGGACCTGGCGGTCGACCTCAAGGTTCTGCGAGCCGACTCATGGATTATCCGCTTTGTCGGAGCCATCGCAGACTACTGTCGGGACCAATCTGACGGCATTATCGCGCTCGGTTCCTGCATGCGCCGGCGGCTCGTTGCGCGGGGCGTCCATCCGAACAAGATCGAGATCGCAGAGAACTGGGCCAACGGCAAGCTTATCTACCCTGCAGCACAGCTCTCTCCCGACCGCTTTTCTGTGCTCTATCCCGGGAACCTGGGTCTTGCTCACGACGTCGAAACTGTTTCGGCCGTGATGAATCGCCTCAAAGCTGACGAGCGCTTCAGGTTTACCTACGTAGGTGGCGGCCCGCGCTTGAAAGATCTCCAATCATTTTGCGAAGCTCAGGGAATCCGGACCGCATCGTTTCTTCCCTACTGTAGCCGTGACCTGCTCACCCAGCTGCTCGGGACCGCCAACATCGGCCTGGTCACTCAAAATCCGTCCTGTCTGGGTTCTCTCGTGCCAAGCAAGGTGTATTCACTCCTTGCTGCCGGTCTGCCGGTTCTCTTCGTCGGTCCCCGCAGCGCCACACCCAGCCAGATACTGGAGCGATTTCAGTGTGGCTGGCAGATCGACTGCGGCAACGCGGACGGTATGACGTCCCTGCTCCATACCCTGGCGGCCAATCCCGAACTGGCTCGAAAGGCCGGATACCGCGCGAGGGAGGCCTTCTTGACTCATTACGACGCTCCGGCCGGAGTTTCCAGGATCTGTAAGATACTCGGCATTCCCGAAACTTCGCTCGTCCCGACTGAGGGTATCTCGGCGGGCTGAAGCTTCCATCACCGCGCATGTACTCCGTCATATTCTCGGCATTCACGTCGCTTATTCTTTCCCTTTTGCTTACGCCTGTCGTTCGCAGTGCATTTCTCCGCCTCGGGATTGTCGACCGCCCCGATCAACTTCGGAAATTCCACAGCCACGCCATTCCCCGCGGGGGTGGGCTGGTGATTGCCCTTGCCTATGTCTCTGCCTTTGGTGTCCTCATACTGTCGGCCTTGAACGCCGGTTCGCTGGTCCAGCAGCATCTGCCTCTCATGTGGCAACTGATGCCGGCCGCGGGCATCGTATTCGCCGTTGGACTGGTTGACGATCTTTTCGGTCTGCGGCCCTGGCAGAAACTTCTGGGGCAGCTTGTCGCTTCGGGGTTGGTCTATTGGGCTGGGGTGCGAATCCTTGGGGTCGCCGAGATTTCACTCGGCGGGTGGAGTCTGCCGGTGACGATTGTGTGGCTCATGGCCTGCACCAACGCATTTAATCTTATCGATGGCATCGACGGGCTCGCGACCGGCATCGGTTTTTTCGCGTCGGTTACTGTTCTCTTATCGGCCCTTCTGAACCAGAATATTTCGCTGGCCCTAGCGACAGCTCCCCTCGCCGGCTGTCTCCTGGGTTTTCTACGCTATAACTTCAGCCCGGCGTCTATATTTCTGGGTGATTCCGGGAGTCTGTTGATCGGGTTTTTGCTGGGGTGTTACTCGGTCATCTGGTCCCAGAAGACCACGACAGTCCTTGGAATGGCTGCCCCCTTGATGGCGCTTGCCGTCCCCCTGTTCGATACCGGATTGTCAATCGCTCGCCGCTTCCTCCGTCTTCGGCCGATATTCGGCGCTGACCGCGGTCATATCCACCACCGCCTGCTGGAATTAGGCTTCAGCCCTCGACGGGTAGCTCTCGTGCTCTATGGTTTCGCGGGTCTGGCGTCCATCTTCGCGGTGCTGCATAGCATTCTTCATACCAAATTAGCCACCATCCTTATGGTTATCTTCTGTCTGGCCGCATGGGTGAGTATCCAGAAACTCGGCTACCTGGAGTTTCATGTCGCTCGCCGCCTGTTATCCGAAGGAGCCTTTCAGCGCATGCTGGACTCTCAGATCCTGCTTCGTGACTTCGAGGATTTACTTTCCAAAGCTAACACCACCTCTGAATGCTGGGAGACCATCAGGGTTGCCAGCAAGGAATTCGGATTTGCCCATATTCGTATGTGTCTGGGCGGTGATACGTTTGAAGAGCAGATCAAGAAGATCGAACCAGAAAAGTGTTGGATTGTGCGGGTTCCTCTATCCAACGCCGATTATGTGAACTTCACCCGCGAATTCCATTGGTCCGTTCGCCTGGCTTTGGTTGAGTCGTTTGTCAATGTTGCCCAAAGAGTTCTCGAATCGAAACAGAAGGAAAGCTACGTCAGAACCCCCGCTGCTGCTGCATCTGTGATTGAGCTTTAAATGAACCGAACCTCGCGCTAGAGAACCAGGATTCGATGTTACCCGGCCAATCGCAAGCAGTTTCTGGCCTGGAAGACAGTGAGCTTGAAGAACGTGTCAACCGAAGAGCGGGAGCTGAAGCAGCAACGACTGACGACCGTCAAGCGGTTACAACTTGGCGCGTCTCGCCTCGAGAACTTCCCGCCCGCAGTTCTAAGAGTATTTCTCGACAAGACGTGGATGCATTTCGGCGATCCAGAATCTGCACGGCACTCTTTTGGCTCCCTCCAGCGAATGGCGCGTCAATACGGTATGGGCTTCGTTTTGAGGAGGACCCTGGAGCGGTGTCGAACACTGGTCTCGAGTGCTCGCAGCAACGGCTACGACGTGGAGAGGTTGTACGCGCAGACTAATTTTCAGGTTTGGAACTACCGCAAAGGGGATCCTCTGCCGTATAGCGACGACTCTCTCGATTTTATCTTTTCCGAGCACTTTCTCGTCCACCTGTTCCTCGACGAGGCGATGTCACTGTTGCGCGAGTGCTACAGGGTGCTTAAACCCTACGGAGTCATCAGGACCTGTGTTTCCGATGCGGATCTGAGAACCTATGAGCCCCCCGAAATGATTGGCTTTCCCAGTACGAAATTACCCTACACTCATCACGCGAAAGTCAGAACCAGATATTCTGTCTACTCGCTGAAAGAAGTTTTGAATCTCGCCGGATTTGAGCCTATTCCCCTGGAATATTGTGACCGATCGGGCCGTTACTTTCGTATCGATCCGGCAGAAGTCCAGGAAAGCTACGCAGGTTGCCTCGATCGCGAAATGGTATTCAGGCGGGATTACATCATCCGACAAAAGGAATTTGATTGTCGATGGTCTCAAGAAACCAGATTAACCGGCTGGGCCTGCTGAAACGACGCGAGTCCTGACCGCTGACCACCGCCATCAGCGTGGAGCGCCAAAGCTCTCGGCTGAAAGCACCGATTCCAGTCAGAAAGACTGGGCCCGCAAACTCTCCTGCGAATTTACCTGCCTCAAATACTCCCGCCGATTAACGATCTCTGAATCGATGAGCTAGAGGTTCCGCCCAGAAATAGGTTCACATTCTGCTGCGGGCCGCAGCCCGAAGCGGCGCGATCCTGAGGGTGCCAGACTGCGCAGCTAACAGAAACACGGTTCAAAACTGCCCACCGACTCTCGCGCCAGAATGTGAAGTTATTTCTGCGCGAGCCCTGAGCTAGCCAACGCGGGGAGCTGCGGCTTCAGTCTCCCTCGATCCTGCCTTCCTTCAACTCCAACCGCTGCACTTCCTGTAATCCTTCACTGCATTTCTCGTGGAATCAGGCAGCTCTCCTTCGACTCGAACGGCGCTCGAGAAATCGGCGAGCGATTGAGCGCGGCGCTGTTCTTTGGCGTCTCGGTCGGGCCAGTGCATTGCCTGTTCAGTCGCATGTAAGGCTACCGTGCCGTCGGCCTATGAGCGCCGCTCTCACTGCTCCCGCCAGCGAGGCAGGGAAACAGTGGTGAGATAGTTCGACTCGTTGTAAAGGGGATTGCGAATCGGCGCATAGATTTTTTTCCCGGCGAAAGGCCGATCCTGGGTGTAAATCCAGACCCGCTCCTGATCCCACAGGATGATTTCGTCGCGCGCATCGCCGGTGACGTCGGTCACATAGAACGCCAGATCCGGATGACCGTCGTCCGGAAACATGACCACTCGCCTCAGCTGACCGTCGATCATTCCTCCTTCCCTGACATTCCCGGAGAGCATCGCGAACTCCTGACCGTCTCCGCGCCAGTTCACCGGCAGCAACGGGCTGGCCGTGTGAATCGGTTCCTCCTGGATCAACAGGTTTCCATCGTGATCGAATAACGACACGATCCCCGGATTCCTCCAGAAATTGATCGTCATATACTGAAGCCCCGGCAAATCCGGACGATACTTGCCGATGCTGGGCGCTTGCGCGTGGCCGATGCGCGCGTGCTTCAGGATATTGCCTTTCTTGTCGAACAGGATGAAACCCTCATCGCTGCCGCTGGCATACACCTTCGGTTCGGCTTTGGGATCAGCGCTGAAGTTGCCCATCGCGATGCCGTCCGCATGGTCCTTGAGTTCGTCGTCTTTGGTCCATAGCCGCCTGCCTGTGTGGTCCCACATCGAGTAGCCGATCAGGATCTCGTCCCGGCCGTCCCCATCCACATCGAAGGGGAAGGGGAAGTGTCCGGTCTGGCCCTGACCCTGCCAGAGCGGTTTCAGCTCTCGATTGAAGAGCCAGAAATTCTGGTACCGGTCCTTGACCAGGACGTCCTGACGCCCCTTGTTCCCGGAGAGATTGAAAAGCGCCAGCGAGTCTCCGTTGTTCAATTCGTAAGGGCGCTCTTTGTTCGCCGAAGGGGCCTGCGGCATCCAGGCCGAGCGGAGGACCTTTCCCGTCTTGCCCTCCAGGACCTGCAGCTTGAAATCGCGAACCAGCACGACTTCGTTTCTTCCGTCTCCGTCCATATCCTGAATCTGAAACGGCGTATCATTCGTCAGAAGCCCGTTCCGGGGATCGGGCCGGCCTGATTGCCAGAGAATCTTTCCCTCAAAGTTAATCGCGGTGAGACAACTGATGTGGTCAAACGCGTCACCTCGCACGCGAGGGATGTTCTGGGCGATGAGCATATCGAGCTGGCCGTCGCCATCGAGATCCCCAAAGCGGACGTTTCGTCCGGCGCCAAACTTGGGCGTGTTGAATTTCTTCCATAGTTTCGGTTTGGGATTCTCCTCGCGCAGCCTTACGAGTTCGGCGTCGCGCTTGCGGATGCGGTCTTCGATCTGCTGCTTGCTCGAGTCGGAAACGCTGACCCGGAATTCCTGGAAGCGCGCCGGAATGTTCGCCGTGAGTCCCGCTTTGCCCTTGAGGATCTCAGGATCGCTCGCTTCCAGAACCTTTTTGCCATCAATAAAGGCGCGGATCTGAGGACCTTCATTTTCTACTCTGAGAAGATAGTAATTCCTGGTGTCATACGGGAATTCGACCGAGGCCAGCTCACGCCATTCAGCCACACGAAAGGATTTTTCCAGAGGTAACCGAAGCACCAGGCGCGCCCTCTTGCCCCCGGTCAAGGCGAACAGGTAGTAATGCCGATTCGTGTGATACCGGAAGACCAGCCCGGCCATCTCCTCCAGCAGAAGTGGCTTTACTCTGGCCTCGACCGAGTAATCGCTCCACTCTGAATCCCCGGTGAGGAAGATCGGATTCATGATCTCGCGCAGACTGTTAATCGAATGCTGTTCCAGGTAGGGCTTGCCCTCCTCATCCCCTACTACCCAGGCATCGAGATGACAGATTGCATTGGACCAGGAGCCCAGGGGCACGCCGCGATGCGGCAGGTAGTGATATTCCTGGATTGCAGCGTTCAGCATCCCCACGGGATTCGACAGCCAACCCGGAGGGAAGCCGGAAAAGTCATCCCGAAAAAGGTCGGCGGCGCTGCAGGGAGAGAGCGCCAGAAGAAAAATGACGCCGGCAGTCAGCAGCCGTCTCTCGAGGCACGGTGCAAATCTGTTGGAAGACAAGGAAGACTCCTTTCAGTTCACTCACAAGAGTAAGTCTTGGTGTTTCTTCGTGTCTTTGAGACTTCGTGGTATTTTTTGTCAGACAGCTCTAACCACGAAGACACGAAGAACACTAAGAAACACTAAAAGCACTTCGGTTACGGTGTTTTTCCTCATCGGCGGTAGGATTCCCGGCGGTGTCTCACCTTCACGATGACGACCAGCAAAACCTGGTGCCGGAATTCGATGGCGTAGGCCACCTAACTCCCAAGCTCCTTCTTGACCTCTTCCCATGGGATATTGGGCCCGGGCTCTTTCATGGCTCTTTCCATATCGGCCGCGTCCTCTTTGTCTTCCAGTTCACGCAGAAGGGCTAAATTCTCCATGGACACGAGGGCGGCGACGTCTTTGTTGTTCCGCCTGAGGATAATCCTCTCACCGCCGAAGGCCACCTTGTTGAGTGCGGTTGTCAGGTCTTCCCTGAGCTCAGATACGGTTAAACGAGTCATAAGGGTGCCGTCCTTAATTTAATGGTGTGGTAAGAATTGTATACCTCGTAGATATCGCGTCGGCTATGAGCTGGATTTTCGGGACTTGACACCTTACAGCTTATCCACAAATTCCTGGTTCAGTTTCTTCAGGCTCGGATGGCTACCCAGGGCGTAGTGCTTGGACAGGTCGGGCGAATAGCGGCTGGCGGGTGGCCGGCGGCCCAGGGCTTCGGCCAGGGCACGGATATGATGGGGGCCGCTGCCGCAGCATCCACCTAGATAGCGGACGCCCATTTCATAGGCCTGCCGGGCAAAGGCTTCCATCTCGTACCGGTTGCATGTGAACGGATCGAGAGCGGTCGGGAAGGGACGGCCTCCCGGGATGTAGTCGCAGGCCGGGTCCCGCAACGACTGAAACGTGGGCTGCTCCGGCGTGGTCCTGTAAGGCACCGGCAGCGCCGCCACATGGCACGACACGGCCCGGCGCATCCGCTCCACGCAGGGCAACAGGGTCGCGGGGCCCCGGGCGCAGTTGAGGCCCACGACGTCGGCGCCCGCCTGCTCCAGTCGTCGCGCGGCCTCTTCAAGACCAACACCATCGCGGAACGTATCGGGCTGATGAAGGGTCAGGGTAATGACGGCCGGAAGCTTGGCCGCCTTGATCGCCTCCAGAGCCAGTCTGGATTCCCCGTAGAAATTGAAAGTCTCACCGATGATAAAGTCAACTCCGGCTTCGACGGCCCAGGCTACCTGCTCTTCAAACATGCCGCGGACCTCGAGGTCTGAGGCACGATCGGAAGGATCCCAGACATTGGTGTTGCAGATGTTGCCGGCCACGAGCGGCGGCTCGCTGCCGGCTGCGGCGGCTTCGGCCGCAACATTTTTGGCGAGTGCCAGCGCGTCTCGCTGCAGAGACTCCAGCTTGTCTTCCTTGCCGATCAACCGCAGCTTCTCGCGATGTCCATAATACGTGAACGCCTCGATGACATCAGAACCTGCTCGCAGAAAATCGCGGTGCAGAGCGACGACCGCCTCGGGATGATCCAGGACGGCCTCCGGAACAAAGGCGCCGGCCTGCACGTACCCGCGCCGCTCGAGCTCGAACAGGTAACCTTCCGCGCAGATGACGGCGCCCTTATTCAACCGCTCCAGCAAGCCCGGTTTGGTTTTCTGATCGGTCATGAGTTTCTCATCCCCAGGGATAAGGACTGTTCGAGACGGGATGCAGATCGCCCTCGGCAAAGCGTGAATATCGGAATGGGTGCAGCGCCGCGCTTTTTTCACCCAGCAAAACCCGCGCCGCTTCTTTGCCCACGCCGATCATTTTGAAGCCGTGGTTGCTATCCGCGATGATGTAGACATTCGGAATGCCGGGCGCAAAATCGAAGACGGGAAAACTGTCGGCCGTGAAGCAGCCGATACCACCCGATGGAGCATGGTGGTAGTGCCGGTGGCAGTCCTCGAATCGCTCCAGCGCGTGCGCCAGCCCCGAGGTCCACTGGTCAACGAAATCGTCTTTCACGGTGTACATCGGACTCTCGGGCCCGTACGGATCTATCTGCGCCTCAGGGCCGAGGTTCTCAGGCTCGGCGCCACCCTGCACGCCCTGACTGTCCTGCTTCCAGTAGATTCCCCACAACCCATCGCTTATCACCCGGCCGCTCTTGAGCGAAACCAGCGGTTCCCGCGAATCAAAGTGGAAGACGGGAGGGACTTTTCCATCGGCGGTAACGTATCTCCTGGGATCAATCCGGATTTCACCCTCTTGCAGCCTCCAGTAGGTCCACATATCGCGGTTCTTGTGCAGTGTCCCGTCGGGACCGCGCACGTCGATCTTGTCCGGCAAGCCCAGCTGGGCCCAAATCCGGCCGGTCCAGGGTCCGGCGCCGATAACAACCTGCTCCACATCAATGTTCCCGTGGTCGGTCGCGACCGACCGCACGACGCCGGACGAATCGAATTCAAAGCCGGTAACTTTAACACCGCTGAGAATGCGCACGCCTTCGCTTTCGGCTTTGGCGGCGATGCCCTGCATGGCGGGTTTGTTGAAGGCGAAGCCGCTCTCGTGCTCATGCAGCAGCGAGGTCAGGCCGCGCGCGCGCCAGTCGGGAAACAGTTTGCGCATATAGTCAAACACTCGCTGCTCGCCTTGAACCAGCGTCGAGTCGTAGCCTTCACCCTGCTGGCGCGAGTAAATCGACTCAACGTCGGCATCCTGACGTTCCGGCACGACGGCAATGTAGCCGCAGTTGGTAAAGTGGAAGGCCTCCGGGTCGGAATGCCAGATATCAACGCTGCCCCGCATTATCGCGCCCATGGCCGGCTGGAAGTAGAAATTGCGGATTACGCCGCAAGCGATACCGGAGGCGCCGGCTGCAATGCCTGTCTTGTCGACGATCAGGATGTCTTTACCCGACCCCTTGCGACGGACCTTGAGTTCTTTCGCCAGATGCCACGCAGTGCTCAAGCCATGCACACCGGCGCCGATGATCAAGTACCTGGTCTTTTTGGGTAGTTCCATGGTCTCTCATCAAACAAAAAAATCACCACGAAGACCTGACGCGGCCTGTGGCCAGCAACCTACCTAACCCCGGGCAGTGCAAAAAGGCCGATCACGTCCACGCTCACGTGCACGTCAACGTAGACGTTGACGTGATCGTGCACGTACTCGTGGTCGGCTGTTACGGTTGTTCGAGAATTCCGGGTCTCACAACCATCAGGCGCCGAAAGTGATCCTTGGAACGCTCAATTAAAGACACCCAAATGTCCAAGCGTAAGGACCGGCCTGCACCGTAACCAAGGTTTCTTCGTCCAGAAGCTGACAGCTGACAGCTGATAGCTATTTCTTCGGAAGCGTTTCTTCCACTTTCACCGGCTCCGGCAGCGGCCACAGCGGCGCGGCCAGCTCCGCGTTCCACTTCTTCCACGCTTCCGCGAGCGCATCAAAGCGCTGCGGCTCGCGCCCCTTGCGGTCGACGGTCTCGCTGATATCTTCGGCGATGTTGAACAACTGCGGCTCCTGGTTATCCCAGGTCTTGACGATCTTCCAGTCGCCCATCCGTACGGCCCACGTGTCGCCGAAGCGCCAGAACAGGGCCGGGTGCGGCGACTTCGCTGTTGCGGCCGTCGAGGTAGGGCAGAAGATCCACCCCGTCGAGCTTCCACTCGGACCTGGTCTCGACCCCGGCGGCCGCAAGCGCCGTGGCTGCCACGTCGAGCTGGATCACCGGCCGGTTGTACTGCTTGCCCGCGGGAAGCCGGCCTTTCCAGGATACGAAGAACGGCACGCGGACGCCCCCCTCCCAGGTATCCCCCTTGCTGCCGCGCAGGGGATGGTTGCGCGAGCCGTTGATCGCATACTTGTTGGTCGGCCCGCCGTTGTCGCTGATGAAAAAGATCAGGGTTCTCTCCTCGATCTTGAGGTCGCGCAGCTTGGCGAGCACTTGCCCGATCGCGTCGTCCATGGCCGAGAGCATAGCGCAATACGTTCGGCGCCGAGGGTCCGAGATATGTTCGACACGTTTGAGGTAATGGTCGGGCGCCTGCAGCGGCGTGTGGACGGCGTTGAATGACAAAAACAGAAAGAATGGTTCGGCCTTGTGCCGTTCCACGAACGCAGCCGCCTCACGCGCGAAAACGTCGGTGAGATAGCCTTCGAACTTCACGGCCTCGCGCGCACGGGTCAACGGGCCAGAAATCGGCCCCTGTACCGTCGGGGTCTTGGCCGAGTCGAGAAAGTTATGCGCCCCGCCGAGGAAGCCGAAGAACTCGTCGAAGCCGCGGTTGAAGGGATGGAACTTCTCCAGCGATCCCAGGTGCCACTTGCCGACAAGGCCGGTCTTGTAGCCGGCGGCGCGGAGACGCTCGGCAAAGGTGGTCTCCGAAAGAGGCAGTCCCAGGATCGACGGATCGCCCTTGTGGGGATTGAACTCGTGGCCGAACCGCTGCTGATAGCGGCCCGTGATCAAGGCGGCGCGCGTCGGGCTGCAGTAGACGCCCGAGACGTAGCCGTTCGTGCAGCGTACGCCGGACGCGGCGAGCGCGTCGAGGTTGGGCGTCGGCACATCCTTGCCACCCTGAACGCCGATATCGGTGTAGCCGAGGTCGTCGGCGACGATGAGCAGAACATTGGGCTTGGGCGTCCTGGCGACCGCAGCGTCCATCGCCTTGCGCCAGGCAACGGCGGCCTTCCCGGTTTCGGCGGCGTTTCCGGCGGGCTTGAGCCGCGAGATGTCGATGTCCTGGTAGATCTGTTTGTATTGCCCGGGGTCAAAGCTCGAGTTGGGCGTATTCTCCTGAGCCCCGATCTGCTTGCGCCACGCGGTCAGACGCTCCCGCATTGCGGCGGCCCGCTTCGGTTCGCGAGCGGCGAGATCCTGCTGCTCGCCGACGTCCTGCGCAAGGTTGTAGAGCTCGACCTTGCCGTCATCGTAGAACTCGAGCAGCTTCCAGTTGCCCTCACGGACGGCGCCGGACGGCCGTCCGCCCTGGTTGTTGTAATGCGGGAAATGCCAGAGAAACGTTCGCTGCGCCGGCTCACCCGATCCGGTGAGGAGTCGGGCATAGCTGCGGCCGTCGAGATTCGCCGGGA
Organism: uncultured Acidobacteriota bacterium; assembly: GCA_963827655.1. Classification (GTDB taxonomy): domain Bacteria; phylum Acidobacteriota; class UBA6911; order UBA6911; family UBA6911; genus CAWHCF01. Next base: position 20,075 of record CAWHCF010000003.1, on the reverse strand, counting down.
GCCCGACCCCGGCCAGGTCGAGCAGCGTCGGCATAAGGTCGGTATTGATCACGGGCGATGCGGTTACCGCGCCCGCCTTGATCCGGCCGGGCCAGCGCGCGATCAGCGGGATTCGCAGCCCGCCCTCGTAGAGGAAGCCCTTGCCGGCGCGGAACGGCGTGTTGTGCGTGGGCGGGTCGTCGCGCAGCTCAGGAACGTGCAGGCCGCCGTTGTCGGACGTGAAAATGAAAATGGTCTTTTCGCGCAACCCCAGCTCGTCAATCTTGCCGAGCAGCCGGCCGACCGAGTCGTCCAGGGTCTCGATCACCGCGGCGTAGAGCGGATTGAATGCCCCTTTGTTGCTTTCGACCAGTTCCGGCTTGGCCGCCAATGGAATATGCGGATTGTTGTGCGCCAGGTACAAAAAAAACGGCCGGTCGCGATTCTCGGTGACGAACTTCTCCGCGGCTGCAGTCAGGTCGTACTCGCCCTTGCCCCCCTCGGTCGCAGACGGGGTCGTGTTGGCGCGCCCGGCAAAAACGAAGTCAAAGCCCTGCTGCTGCGGCTCAAACCCGGCGCCGCCCAGATGCCACTTTCCGATGGAGGCCGTGGCATAGCCGGCCTGCTTGAGCGCCTCGGCCAGCGTGGTTTCCTCCAGCAACAGTTGCTGGCGTATCTTCGGATGCAGCAGTTTCTGCGAAGCGGCGTCCGGCCTGCCGGGAAGATAAGTCGTGAGATGCAGCCGAGCCGGTGTTCTGCCCGTCATCAACGCCGCCCGCGACGGCGAGCAAATCGGCTGGGCGCAGTAAGCGGAGGTGAACCGAATGCCCGACGCTGCCAGCTTATCGAGGTGCGGCGTACGGTGATCCTTGCGGCCATAGCAGCCCAGGTCGTTGATGCCCAGGTCGTCGGCGTTGACGATCACGATGTTGGGGCGCCCGCGAGCGGCGTCCTGGGCAATCGCTTGCGACGCGGGCGTGAAGGCGACGACGGCGGCTGTAGACACGGAAAGCAGGGAGATGCGCATGAGGGTTCTCATAGGTGACGGCGATTGTGCCGCATTCTGCCTGCGCCGATCAAGTCGGACTTAGCAAGGAAAAAAACCGCTAAGAAGCCAAGACGCGAAGAAACCCAAGATCTTGTTGCCTACTTGCGCAGCGGGTCCTGGTAGTGTTAGTTCTAATGCGATGACGAGAGTTCTGGGCTGCCTGCTGCTGATCATCTCGGTTTGCCCCCTTCCGGCCGGACAAGAACCGGGACACCCTTTTGAACTGAAAGACGGAGATCGGGTTGCGCTGATCGGCGCCACCTTCATCGAGCGCGAGCAGCAATACGGCTTCGTCGAACTGACGCTGACCACGCGCTGGCCGGACCGCCGGATCCTGTTTCGCAACCTCGGCTGGTCGGGCGACAATGTCAGCGGCGAGTCGCGACTGTACTTTGGCACCTACCGCGGCACGACCACGCGGCAGGAAGGGCTTGATCACTTATTCAAGACACTGGAGCTTTTTCGCCCGACAGTCGCTTTCGCCGCCTACGGCTCGAATGAGGCGTTTGAAGGCAAAGCGGGACTCGCGAAGTTCGTGGACGGCTACAACCACCTGCTTGAACGGCTCGAAAAGACCGGAGCGCGGATCGTCCTCCTTGCGCCGGTCAAACAGGAAAACCTGGGTCCGCCCTTCCCGGATCCCGCCGAAAGAAACCGAAACCTCGAACTCTATGCCACCGCGATTCGTCAACTTGCCGAAAAGCGCGACTACCGTTTCGTCGACCTCTTTCACAGCCTGGATAAACTCAAGAGGCCAGGTTTGTTCCGGACCGATGACGGCATGCACTTGACCGAGACGGGATACCTTTTCGCCGCCCTGGCTATTGAAGCCGGTCTTGGCCTCTCAGGGTCGCAACCCGCGGAATCGGCGATCGTAGCGGGGGGCCGGGTCCGTCTCAGCCAGGAGGCCGACGCGCTGCGCCAGCTGATCATCGAAAAGGATCGGTTTTTCTTCCATCGTTACCGGCCTCAAAACGACACGTACCTGCGGGGGTTCCGCGAGTACGAGCAGGGCAACAACGCGGTCGAAATCCCGCAGTTTGATCCTCTGGTAGACGAGAAGGATCGGCAGATCACCGAAAAGAAGCGACGGTTGCCGCGAGACAAGGTTTTCTTGCGACGGCAGGAGCATTAACCACGAAGACGCAAAGACACTAATGAAGACTTCCTCACGGATGATGCTCGCTTCGATCGCTGTGCTGGCGTTTCTTGCAGTCCATCTCCAGGCCCAGCGAGGTCTCAAGGATATCCCCGATCCCGATCCACAATTAGAACTTCAATCGCTGAAAGTGGCCGAAGGCTTCCAGATCAACCTGTTCGCCTCCGATCCCATGATCCGCAAACCGGTTCAGATGAACTGGGATGCTCAAGGCCGGCTCTGGATCACGACCAGCACGACCTATCCTCAGATCAAGCCGGGCCAGAAACCCGAAGACCAGGTCGTCATTCTCGAAGACAGCGACGGCGACGGTCGCGCCGACAAATCTGTCGTGTTCGCCGACAACCTTCTGATCCCTACCGGCCTGGCCCCGGGAGACGGCGGCGTCTATGTGGCGAACTCTACCGAGATCCTGCACCTCAAAGACACGGACGGTGACGGCAAAGCCGATCAGCGGCGCGTGGTGTTGAGCGGCTTCGGGACCGAAGATGTCCACCACATGATCCACACCTTCCGGTGGGGTCCGGACGGCATGCTCTACTTCAACCAGTCGATCTACACCCACAGCCACATCGAAACACCGTGGGGCGTCCGGCGCTTGCGAGCCGGAGGTGTATGGCAGCTGCGACCGGAATCGCTGCAGCTCGAGGTTTTCGCGCGCGGATTCGTCAACCCATGGGGGCACCAGTTCGACCACTGGGGACAGTCGTTCGCCACCGATGGCGCCTACGCCGAGGGGATCAATTACATGTTTCCCGGCGCGACCTTCGTGACGGCGTATGACGCCAGGCGTACCCTGCGGGGCCTCAACCCCGGGCAGCCCAAACACTGCGGGCTGGAGGTTCTACTGGGCCGCCACATACCAGAATCCTGGGTCGGAACGCTCGTCACCAACGATTATCGAGGCAATCGAGTCAATCGGTTCATCCTCTCGGAAGACGGCAGCGGTTTCGCCTCGCGTCAGGCGGAAGACCTGGTGTGGAGCGATCACGTGGCCTTTCGCCCGGTCGACGTGAGAATGGGGCCTGACGGCGCCATCTACGTCGCCGACTGGTACAACCCGATCATCCAGCATGGCGAGGTCGATTTCCGGGACCCGCGCCGCGATCATGTCCATGGACGCATCTGGCGCATTACGGCCAAAGGCCGCCCGCTGGTCAAGCCGCCCAAGCTCGCGCGCGCTCCGGTCCAGGAGTTGCTGAACGCCCTGCAGCTTCCCGAGGGGTGGACGCGCGAGCAGGCCCGGCAGACCCTCAAGGAGCGCGGTCCCAAAGAGGTCGTGCCGGCGCTGAAACTCTGGGTGGAGTCGTTGAAGCCCGATGACCCCGGCATCGAACATCACCGCGTCGAAGCGCTCTGGCTTTATCAATCCCTGGACCAGCCCTCAGAGGCCGTCCGCACCGGCCTGCTCGAGAGGGTGCTGACCGCGAAGGATCACCGGGCACGCAGTGCCGGCGTCCGCGTGCTGTATTCCTGGCATGACCGGATCGCCGGCATCGACTCGTTGTTGAGCCGTTCCATCAAGGACGCGCATCCGCGCGTCAGGCTGGAAGCCATCCATGTGTTGCGGCAGCGGGAAACCGCCGAGGCTGCCCGCGAAGTCGTGAAGACGCTCGACGCGCCCCTGGACGTCAATCTTGATTTTGCCCTCTCTACGGCATTGGAGGAGCTGGAACCGAAGTGGCTCAGCCGTCTGGAAGCAGAGCCGGACTTTTTCGGATCTGATCCGCGCAAAACGGTCCATGCCTTGAAATCGGTTGACAGCCCGGCGGCGGTCAAATTGCTGGTTCGCGTCTATCAACGGGGTCTTGCCTCCAAGAGCGAACAGGCCGAGGTGCTGGACGTAGTCGCCGCCAAAGGCGGGCCTGAGGACTTGCAGCTACTGTTCGAAATCGCCCTCGCCGGCACTACGGAACCCGCTCAGGGAAGAACACTCATTGAGAAGCTCGATCAGGCAGCCCGCCTGCGTGACGTGCGCCCGGCGGGCGACCTGCAGCGGATCGTTCCCCTGCTCGATGCCAAGGACCCGGCGCTTCAGGGCGCGGCGGCTCGGTTAGCCGGCCGTTGGAAAATCATAGCTGTCCGGTCCCGCTTGACCGAATTCGCCCAGGATTCCAGCCAGAGCGACGAACTGCGCCGGGCCAGCGTTGAGGGTCTGGCGCTCCTGGGCGGATCTGAAGACAAGGCCGTTCTGGCGCAGCTCGGCCGGGGCGGTGAACCGCCGAGGATGCGCATGATGGCGGTGGCGGCCCTGGCAGAGCTCGATGTAGACGCGGCCGCGCGCCTGGCCGCGGATGTCCTCGCTGCGGCCCCGAAAGCGGCGGACCCGGCGACCGTCTATGATGCCCTGTTCGCGCGCGAACAAGGCCCGGCCGCCTTGTCCGCTGCGCTCGAGGGAAAGACGCTTTCCCCGGAAGTCGCCCTGGCCGGTCTGCGCAGGCTCAGTACGTCGGGCCGTCCATCGGAAGAACTGGAAAAAGCCCTGGAGAAAGCCGGCGGCGAGGCGCTCGCCGTGCCCAAAATGGACGCCGCGCAACTGGAGCGATTCATCCGGGAGGTCAAAGAACAAGGCGATCCTGCGCGCGGTGAGAAGATTTACCGCCTGGCCTCGCAGGCCTGCATGGATTGTCACGCGATTGCGGGCGCCGGCGGGCGCCTCGGACCGGACCTGACCAGCATCGGCGCCAGCGCCCAGCTCGACTACCTGGTCGAATCGCTCCTCGATCCGGGCAAGCAGATCAAGGAAGGCTTCCACCTGGTGACGGTCCGAAAGAACGATGGAGGCGTTGTCACCGGAATCGCGCTCCGTCAGAACCAGCGGGAGATCGTCGTACGGGCCGGTTCGGACCAGGAAATCACGGTTCCGAGGGACGCAGTCAAGGATGCGTCCTTGAATCCCATTTCGCTCATGCCCGTGACCACCGGACTACGGCGCGACGAATTCGTGGACTTGACCAGGTTTCTGTCCGAGCTGGGCAAGATGGGGCCCTACAATCCGCCCAAAGCCCGGCTGGCACGCAGCTGGCGCGTCCTCGAAGCCTCCGAGGAAGCTACTATGTTGATCAATCGCCGGGGGCGTGAGTACCTCGCCGTGGGAAATCACGATCTGCGCTGGCTGCCCGTCTACAGCACCGTGGCTGGTGAATTGCCCGCCAGCGATATCCCGATTGTTCCGGACCAACGCGGGCTGAAGGTGAGCAACGTCCGCTTTGACTTGAGAGTTTCGGCGCCGGGAGAGGTGGCGCTTGGGCTCAGCCACGCCGACGGGACGGTGATGTGGATCGGCGAGAAGCTCGTGGAAAGCAAACTCACCGCCCGTACCGTGCTCAATCTGGCCGCGGGCGAGCACCCGATCACGCTTTCAATTGACAGAACAAAATCGCCGGACCAGCCTTTGCGCATCGAACTGCTCGACTCGCCCGGTTCGGCGGCGCGCGCGCAGCTCGTCACGGGCAAGTAGCTCGTTCGCGTCTTCGTGGTAGGCGCTGAAGAAACCAATACCACCAGGACACTAAGACACGAAGAAACACCAGGAAATGCTTGGTACTGAAAACGAACGCATTGTTTGCGGTTTTCCGCTTTCATTTTACTACCAGCGTCCGGGTGGGGCTTCGAGCCGTTTCTCTCCAATTGATTGTTCTGGTCGCGCTGGTAATGATCCAGCCCGAACCGCAGGTCTTCGCAGCCCAGCTGATCCTTGGGCTGACGACGGGCCGCGGCTACGCGGCGATGCCATTGATTCTGGCGCTCTGGGCGGCGGGCATAAGCCATCTCGCTGCTCGAGAAGCCGCGCTCGCGGCAACAGGATGGCACCGCCATCTGCCGGTCCGCGCCACCGATCATCGACGCAGCATGGTGATGGCGCTGGTTTGCGCTCAGGCCCCCCTGGCCGCGCTCTGGTTGCTGCTCTGGCTCGCGGCATGGGCTGCGGGCGCGCCGGTCCGGTTGATTTATCTGCTTTCACTGCCATGGGTCGTTTCAGGTGCCGCCTACGCAACGTCGACGCTCGGACATCGATGGACACGGCTTCTGGCATGGGCGGCTCTCATAATGAGCACACTCGGAAGCTGGACGCTCATTTGTGTCGCCACACTATGCCTGGCCGCAGCCGAGGGTCTGAACGGCGAGCCGATCAGGGCGAGGAATCGGCGTCGTGAGGGACGTCCCGCGCCACCGTGGCTCATGCCGGCAACCCTGACCTGGAGGGCGCTTGGCTGGCGGCTGCTGCCGGTCTATTGCTGGGCGTTCCTGCCCCTGGGCGCGAGCTGGCTCTTCCTTCTTAATAACGACGTGGATGCCTACCGGGCCGGCATCGCGGTGCGTACCGGAAGCGCTGTGGGGGCGATTCTTCTTCTGCTTCTCCTGGCTGACCGCGTGTCAGTGCGCAGGCCGCTCTCGCCCTGGATCAGATCCCTGCCATGGTCCGCCCGCTACCGCGTGCTTTACGATGCCGCATGGTTTGCCCTTCATGCCACACCGGTTCTGGCGTCATGCGCGTGGCTTCATTTCCAGGCTCTATTGCCTGCCACCACACTCGTCGTGTACTTGTCGATCCGTCTTGCAGGAGCCCTGCGCCGCCCGGAGAGCAGCATAACCACGCTGGGCCATGTGGTCATCACTGAGAGCGTTCTGGCCGGCCTCTGGGTTGGGCTGAGCGGCTGGACGGCTTGGCTGCTCCTTCTCTTGATTCCGTTTGTACTCAAGTGGGCGCAGAAGAGGGAACAAGATCTCAGGGTCAGTGTGTGGCGAGAGCGACACTATCTTGCAGCCGGCGACCCATCATCGTGAGCGAGCGTCGCATCGAGTTCAAGAACGTCGATTTCACCTACCTTGCCCGGAGTGCCCGTCTGGAGCGCCGTGGATCTGATGATCGGTTCGGGTCTGACCCTGATTCTGGGAGCCAATGGCTCGGGCAAGAGTACTCTGCTCAAGCTGGCAGCCGGTGTCGAGAAGCCCGACTTCGGATCGGTCCTGGTCAATGGGTTTGATCTCTGGCGCCACGAGGTGAATGCGCGTCGAGACCTGGCCTATGTGCCGGAACAGCCCGACGTTACCCCGTATGCGTCGGTGGAAGAAATCCTCCGCCTGGTTTGCTGGCTGCGCGGCGTCCCGGTGACTGATGCCGCGGAAGTGCTTCTCGAGGTAGGACTGGAGGATGTGCGGAAGCGGTCACTCCGCCAGCTTTCAAAAGGTCAGCGGCGCCGCGCCTTACTGGCGGCGGCGTTGATCGGTGGGCCCAAAACCCTGGTTCTCGACGAGCCTCTTGACACCATGGATCGAGGAATCCGCGTCAAGATCTCGGAATGGCTTGAGAATGTTTGCCGATCCGGAGGTCTCGCCCTGGTCGCCACTCATGAGATCGAGCCCTTCGCCGGCCTGGCATCGCGTGCGGTTGCCGTGGCTAAAGGCCGGGTGCAGGTCTTCGAGCCTCTGCCCGCGAGCCTTCAAGATCGCTTGACTCTGCTAGAGCGACTGGGGCGCAGCGATTTCTAAAGTGTTTCTTCGAGTCTTCGCGTCTTAGTGGTTACTCCCAGCGGCACGTTTCGTGAGTTCGTCGCGGTAGACAATTCCTCCCTTCATGACAAACTTCACCCGCTCCAGTTCGGTAATGTCCTTGAGCGGGTCACCGGAAACCGCGACCAGATCGGCGAACATCCCGGATCGAACGGCGCCAACCCTGTCGGCCCAGCCCATCGCCTCGGCCGAGATCCGCGTCGCCGAGACGATGGCCTTCATGGGAGACTCTCCGTATTGCGCGCGAATGGAGAACTCGCGCGCGTTCTGACCATGCGGGAACACACCGGCGTCGGTCCCGAACGGAATCGGAAGTTCTGCTTTGAGCGCCTGGGCGAAACTGTTTCCTGCCCGGTCGCCCAGCTGGCGCTGCCGCTCTATCTCTGAAGCAGGGACACCCAGGGATTTTCCCTGTTCGAGAATGGTCCGTCCCACCAGCAGCGTGGGTACGAAGTAAGCGTGGCGTGACTTCAAGAGCTCGATCGAATCATTGTCCAGCATAGTGCCGTGGTCGATTGTGCGAACTCCAGCCCTGAGGGCGGCGTTGATTCCCGATGTGCCGTGGGCGTGAGCCGCGACGTAACGTCCCCAGCGACCGGCCTCTTCGACCGCGACTCGAAGCTCCTCGTCGGAATACTGCTGGGCTCCCGGCGAAATCCCTTTCGAAAGGACTGCGCCCGTGGCCAGTATTTTGATGAAATCGGCGCCATGTTTCAGATTGGTGCGAACCACCTTGCGGACTTCATCCACGCCATCGGCCAGGTTTCGGACCAGGGGGACGTCGACGTAAATCGAAAACTGCCTGGCGTCGCCGGCGCCGCCGGTCGCCGACACGTAGTTTCCGGCCACTTGCAGGCGGGGGCCTGGAACGGCGTCTTTCTCGATGGCATCCCGTACATCGACGTCCGTGAAGGGCCATGTCGTACCCATGTCCCGGCAGGTAGTAAAACCAGCCCAGAGCGTGTCGCGCGCGTTTTTCACGCCGTGAATGGCGGCCTGGCTCGGCGTTGTTTTGAGTAGTTCCTCTTCCCAGTGAACCCCGACTTTGCCCATAAGGTGAGTGTGCAAATCGATGAGGCCGGGGAGAAGCGTGGCCGAGCCCAGGTCGAACACGGTCGCACCATCGGGCACGGACAATTGCTGACCGACGGACTCGATTCGATCATTGCGAACGATCACCATCGCCGGCCGCAGGGGAGGGCCGCCGGTTCCATCGATCAGCTGACCGGCCCGGAGCACGACCAACCGGGGGGCCGGTTCCTGAGCCTCGGCGCCGAGACCGAAACTGAAGACAAGAATCACAGCGATCTTTCTGAACAACGAAATCCCTCCTGAATCTGGCAGGTCGTCCTAGGTCCGCCGCGCTAACCTCGAGGACTCGAAGACACGAAGAAACGCGAAGCATCAAGCGCCGGGCTGAGGCACCGCGTCGGGCCGGTCAAGAAAGAAGATCGTAATCTCGTCGTAGGGCTGGTGGCCGACGTTGACGGCACGATGAACGCGGGCAGACGGCTCGTCCCAGTCCGTCTGGCCGGAGCTGATCTCGATGCGATCGTCGTTGCCGCCATCGCGGTACTCGATTGCCAGGGCATCGCCGCTCACGATGACGGTCACCCGGTGGAACGGGTCGCTGTGCCATTGTGTGGCTTCGCCAGGCTCGAGGCGCAATCGCCGAACGAGGCAGGTTCCGCGCTGGTGAAGCACCTTCTCGATCACGGGAAGCTCACTCATCCGCGGAAGGATCTTTGTAAGGTCTAAAGTCCGGCATTAGCCGTTAAACACTCCATGGCGTTTGCTGTGCTCCATGGATAACCGTGACAACATCTATCTGAACTTCGCGAATACGGTAAATAATACGATACGGACCCTCGATCACCTCACGCAGATGAGGAAGGTCCCATTCCGGAACCATCCGACCGGAGTTAGGAAATTGGCCGATTTGTTGAGAGCGGCGTGTCAAACGATCGACCACGCGAAGAGCATAGGCCGGCGAGTCCCGTGCAATATAATCATGGATAGCTACCAGTTGGTTAACTGCCGTCTCTGTCCAGTGGACTTTCACTTGGGCAGTTTGAATCGCGCACGGACGTTCCCGACATCCGTCGTGCGACCCGCTTCACTGTCGTCCAGGCCCGCCTCGATTGCTTGACGTACATATATTTTGTGCATTAAGTCATCCCATGTTGAATTCTGGGGTAACTCGTCGATCAGCCGCCGCGCTTCTTCTTTCAGATTGCTGTCCATGGCTCCTAATTTTACGGCAATCAGACCGATTTCTTAAAGTGGACTTCGCGACGCCCTACGACCAGCTGCTCAGCCGCGAGTCCACGCTATCCTGGCCTCGTCGGCGGGGTTCCGGACGCGGATGCCTTCATCAATCCCACCGTCAAGCACTCAATCCGATTCGACCAAGGCCAGTATGGCGAAGGCCGTCGCCGCATCGGACATGAACATCCGGCGCCAGGGTTCGCCTTTCTCACCGCCGTGTTCGCGGTCAAAGTTGAGCGAGTGTGCCCGCCAGGCTGGACGTTTCGATTGACCGACCTCAATGTCATGCTGGTTCGCCTTGAGCCAATGCAAGCCCTTTCTCACAGCAGGATGATCGACGGGAAGTCCGGTTTCCCTGAGCGTGTAGACGATCAGCCCGGTCGCGTAAGCATCCGACTTCGCGAGCAGTGAGGCGTCGGTCGTTCCGGGCGCCCGGAAGGGCGCGTCGGGCTTGCTCCACCTCCACGTGCCCAATGTTTCCAGCGACCAGCCCCCATCGTCCTGTTGCCGACTCTGGATCTCCGTGATTAGCGCCTGACGCTGCGTTCGCGTGAGCAGGTCCTTTAACCGAGTCGACGCCAGTAGGAGCCACGCCCGGTTGAAGAGGCTTTGCGATGAGTACTTCTCTTTCAAATAGCCGCGCAGCTTGTCGATGCCAACTGCTGCGCCGGTTTCAGGGCTCTTGGAGAAGGCAGGAACAGATCCGATGGCCAGGGCCGCGAGTGTCGCGCCATGATACGTTGCGTCAACGGTCTCGAAGGGCTCGAGCCCGAAATCGAGCCAGTCCCACGCCCCGTCGGACCGTTGAGTTTCCCACAATCGCCGGAGGGCCTTTTGCATGGGCTCACTGACATCTCGCCGGTTGTGTCCGGCATCCGTTTTAGCGAGGATCAGGGCGTTGAGCACGGCCTCGGTGCCGCGAGACTCGATCTTCTTCTTGTCGTTGAAGTCATAGAGCGGCTCGTGAGTATCGTAGCTTTCCACGCGCCGGGTGACTTCCTCGAGCAGACGCATCTCCTGGGGCGTTGCGCTGCTCACATGCATCGCCCGCCTCAGAACAGGCCGCGAAAGCACGTACGGGACCGTCGTGTGACAGGAGACACAAGCCGCCTCACCTTGACCCGTTTGCAGCTTCTTGGCGTTGGCAAACCAGACGTCCATCCGTTCGTCCAGATAGCTTGCGGCGCTCTCCCGATTCCAGCTGCTGCGCTCAGACGGTGCATCCCGCGGAGCCGCCTCGCGGGCGGCGAGCCCCATGAGAAGTGTAGTAATGATGACGATGAAGGCCGGCCTCATGGTTCAAGCACCTCCGTGACAGAGCACAGCGGCCTGTCGGTCAGGCTGACACCGCCCAAGAGCGCGCCACGTGGAGCGCGCGACAGAACCGAGGTATCGAGCAAGATCACCGACGACGACGCTCCTTCTTGTAATCGTAACGAGCATCGTACTCGACTTTACCAAAGAGTTTCACGAGTTCGAGGCGTTGTCGCCGCTGGATGAACTCGCGCAGCGCTTCATTAACGGTCTCGCGCTTCGTCTTATAGCCGCTGATGCTCAAGGCCTCGTCCAGGAGCTTGTCGTCAATTGCCAGGTTCGTTGGCATACACAGCTAAACTACACCTGTGTTTGTGTAAGTCAAGGCGCAGCGCGATTACGCTGGAACTTAACTCATCGCCAGTAACTCCGGCGGTTCAATATCCATTGTGATGAGAGCATCGGAACGCCCGGCTCGTGTAATTCCTTCGTGTCTTCGTGCCCTGGCGGTATTTGCTTCGCAGCGCTGACCACGAAGACACAAAGACACGAAGAAGCACCGTGTCTCAAAAGATGATCTTCATTGCCACCTGTCCGATCCGGGGATCGAAAGCGCCTCGGATCCCGCCAAAACCGCCGGCGGCGAAACTGGCATTGGGATCCTGGAAGTTAGCGCGATTGAAGATATTGAAGTATTCGAAGCGAAACTGGATCTGGGTCCTTTCACGAATCCGGAAATTCTTGAAAAAGCCCATGTCCCAGCTGACGAAACCGGGACCGCGAACAGCACCCTTGCCGACATTTCCGGCACTGCCTGCTTGAGGACGAACGAACGCGGCCGTGTTGAGATATCCCACGCACGGGGCCTCATTGATTCCGCATCCCGTCGTGCCCAGGGCCGAGCCGCCGACATAGTCGACACGATCACTCCCCAGACCCGTCTGTGAGACGTCGCTGCCCGCGAGAATCGTCAGGGGTCCCCCGGACTGAGCCTCGAAGATTCCGGTGGCCTGCCAGTCGCCGAAGACAGCCCTCATCACAGGAGTTCGCCGTAGTGAAACTGGGCAGGGACAGGATGTAGGAGGTTACAATGCGATGGGTGTGGTCGAATTCAGAAACACCGGTCTCGAAGGACCTGCGCGCCGGGTTGCCGAACGCCAGCGCCGATACTCTCCCCCCGAAACCCACCAGCGTGGTTCCGAAAGGGAGTGTGTCAATGCTCCGCGAGTAAGTGTAGTTGGCCAGGACCGAGCTACGGCCCCAGAAGCGATCACCGCCGGATCGTTTTTCCATCGTGAGCTGCAAGCCGTGATAGTTGGAGTTGACGTCCGGCGTCGCCTGTCTGATCTGCCCGAGGCCCACATACGGCCTCCGCAAATCAGTTCCCATGGTACTGCCGGGAATGAAAGTCGCCGCGTTGACGTCCACATTCTCCAGAATGTGACTGCCATGGGAGCCCACATAGGCACCCCGGGCCAGCCAGTCCGACAACAGCTGATGTTCGATTGCCAGATTCCAGTTATAGGCGGTCGTGGTTTTGAACTTCTCTCCTGGAGCGAAGGTAACGACGGCAACCGGGCTGGGAAAAGGCGTACCCGGGGTCGGAGAAGGGTTGGCCGGGAACGGGTTCGGCTGGTTGCCGAACGGCTTGTTGAACGGTCCCGGAGGCTGTGTTCGGTCAATTTGAACTCCACCGAACGCGTTGCTGTTCGACATCACGGTCGTGAGATTGGCCACTTGCCTGGAGTCGTAGAACACGCCGGCTCCACCGCGCAGACTGGTCCTGCCATTGCCGAAGACGTCCCAGGCGAATCCAAGACGGGGCGCAAGGTTATCGAGATCAGAGGTAGTTCCGTGTTCGGGTCCGGGGTCGCCGAACTCCGGGAAACAACAAGCCCGCCGGAGAATTCGTGAAAAATTGCGACTTCCTTCCCGCAGCGAAGTCCTTCGGGTCGAAAACCTGGATCCGCCCCTGGATCTCGTTCCAGGGAAAGTAAGGATCCCACCTGAGACCGAAATTCAGACTCCATCGCCGAGTCACGCGAAAGTTATCCTGGACATAGAGGCCGACGAAGTTGTTTCGATTGTTGCGAAACTCTCCGGTGCCCTGCACAAAACGCCTCAGCGTTCCGGTGAACACGCTGGCAATTGCATAGTTGATGTCGTCGTTGGTGAAGTAGAACCAGGCGAGCTGTCGTGACCCGTTGTCGATGTCCAGACGGCTGCGCTGATACGAGCCCCCCAGCGCCAGGGAGTGGCGACCGCGAACCCATTTCAGATCATCCGTCCAGCTGAAGTCATTGCGCACAAACCGGGCCCGCGGAAAGTCGCCCACCGAAAAGAAGCCGGTCACGGTCGTGAATTCGATTCCCGGCTGGCCGTCAGGTTGCCACACGTCGACACCGAAATCCGAAATCCGGGGAGCGCTTTCGGGCATATCCCGGAGCGAGGCTACTCGTGAGAACGAAAAGCGCGCGTCATTGATCAGGTTGCCCGTAATAACGCTGTTTTCACTGAGCACCACATTCTGGGAGCGGATCCTCGAGAAATCGTTCAAGGTAAGCAAGATTGCTGCCGTCGAAACCGGAGGCGTCATCAAAGAGATTCGTAATGTAGCGAATGCTCCCGCGTTCGGTGGAAGTAAATTGATGATCGACTTTGGCGATGAACTCGTCGTAGTTCGTGTGGATGGCTCTGCCGTAGCGGATTCGACCATTTCCGTCGGCTCGCGGAATGTGTTCGAGAAAGGCAACTCCGGCGGCGTTGAAACGGTTCTTGGGAATAATGTTGTCGGGAAAGGGCTGACGCGTCTCAGGGTCCAGGATGGTGATGCGTCGCGCCAGCGGATTGTTCGGATTGGCGGCATCCAGAAGCGCAGAGAAGTCGCCTTCGCGGTTAGCGTTGGTCGGAACAAACGCGCTGAGCCCTCCCAGTGTGCTCCGGATTCGATTCCCTTGATAGCCGCCGAAGAAGAAAGTTCGCTGGCGTACGACCGGTCCCCCGAAGGTACCGCCGAACTGGGTCCGTTTCAGCGGATCGCGCGTGCTCTGGAAAAAATTGCGGGCGTTCAATACCTGGTTCCGATGGAACGCAAAGAGATCGCCGTGAAAGGCGTTGGTGCCGGACTTGGTAATGACATTCACGACCCCGCCGGCATTGTTTCCGAACTGCGCGCCGTAGTTGCTCGTCTGTACTGAGAATTCCTGAAGCGCGTCGGGAAAAGGGAAAGGCTGGTTTACGTTGGTGAAGGTGTCCATGTAGCTCCCGCCGTCCAGCGTGTAGCTGATCTGGTTCTGGCGTGAGCCGTTGGTGGAAATCGTTACCGCGCCCGGAAAAGTCTTCGTGCTGCCGGTGTCCGCTCCGCCGTCGGGAGCGCTGACCGCCCCGGCCACCAGCAGCGTGAGTTTCGCGGCATTGCGGCCGTTCAGAGGCAGGTCTACCATTCGACGCTCGTCAACAACCTGCGTAAGGGTTGAAGTCTGGGTGTCGACTTGCTGGGCCCCGGCATCTACAGTGACCGTTGCCTCGGTTTCGCCGACCAGCAGCGCTACATTTACCGTCACGCGCTGGTCTGCCCTCAGGACGATTCCCGATTGGGAATACTTTCTAAACCCGGGAGCGTCGACGCGGAGGCTATAGTCGCCCGGGCGAAGCGCCGGAATGACGTAGTGACCCTGTGGGTTGGTAATTGAGGAGCGTGACTGGCCAGTTCCGGCGTCCGTAACGGTTACCTCGGCTCCCGGAACGACGGCTCCCGAAGGGTCGGTTACGGTCCCGCTGATGCCCGCTTCTTGACCGTAGAGAGCAGAGCCAAAGAACAGGAATGCTGCCAGAAGGAAAAGGTGCTTTTTCATGGACTTTCCTCACGAGACTATTGGTAAGACTTCGAGGTCCGACGCGCTTGGAGAAACAACTCAAGATGTCCTTGCTATACCTTGAACGGGCGCGCCTGCCACGCAAGGATGGTACGGCTTGAGGAGCACTATATGACGAAGGCGGGCACGCTGTGAGCGCGCGCTCCGGTCACGTCGCATTTGACTATGAACGCCAGGATGAGCGGATGTTGACACATACGCTTGAGTTTTGTCAACGTGCTGAACTATAACGGCTACATGACGAAACTGCGGATTTCTTCCACGTACACGTTCCCGTTTCCGGTCCCGTTTCCCGGCGGTATCCTAGCATTGCCGGTTAGGCCGTTATTATCCCAGCGCCAACGCGGTAAGGGACCGAGTCGCATAGTTGACGTCTGCTTACGGCGCAATTCTATCGGTGCGCGCAGGCAGGAGACTGGCAATGTTCGAACGCATCGTTTCGATGTTAACTAAGCTTGCCAGGCGCCTCGACGTCGATTGATCGTGAACGGGAACGGGAACGGGAACGGCACCGTTCCCCAAGACGTAGCAACCAGCTTATACCTCGCTTTGTCTTCCTTGTCGGCTTCTTGGTTAACGCGAGCAAGAACGAACTGCTGACCAGCTCTTATGCCTTTCATGGACTTTGTCGTCGATAGGATAGATCAAATCCTGTATTTGACCGGACAGCACCTCGCGCTGATCCTGTCGGCAATGGCGGTTTCCATACCCCTTGGATTGTGTCTCGGCATTATGGCCAGCTACTCAAGATGGTTCAGGGCGGTCGTCCTGTATCTCGTGGATCTGGTAACGACAATACCGAGCATCGCCTTGTTTGGTCTTCTTATCCCCTGGTTCGGTTTAGGCTTTCCGCCGGCAGTCATCGGACTGATTCTCTATACTCAGCTGCCGGTGATGCGCAATACCTGCGAAGGAATCGCCTCCATCGACCCCAGCGTGCTCGAAGCCGCGCGGGGCATGGGAATGCGGGAGTTGAGGATCCTGTACCGAATCAAGCTGCCGCTCGCGACCCCCACCATTCTCGCCGGGGTCCGCGTCTCCGTGGTTATCGGGGTCGGACTGACTACTATCGCCGCCTACATCGGCAGCGGCGGCCTGGGTGAGTTCATTCTGAGAGGGATCGCCCGTTCGGACGCGACCATGGTGCTGGTGGGGGCATCACTGGTTTCGGTCCTCGCCATTGTCGTGGACACGGTCTTGAAGCGGGCTGAGGTTCGCTGGTCTTCGCGGAGGGCCAGGTGATAAGACTCGAGGGAGTGACCAAGTTCTTTCCGGGGCGTTCTGTTCCCGCCGTCGACCAGTTGAGTCTCGAAATCGCCTCGGGAGAAGTCTGTGTACTGATCGGGGCTTCCGGCTGCGGGAAGAGCACCACCTTGAAGATGATAAACCGCTTGATCGAGCCCTCGTCGGGAGTAATCCGCGTGGATGGCCAGGACACAGCCAGACTCGACCCCATCGAGCTGCGTCAGGGAATGGGCTACGTCATCCAGGAGATCGGGTTGTTCCCTCACATGACGATTGCGGAAAACATCGCCACAGTGCCCCGAGAAAGGGGATGGACTTCGGAAAAAATCCGGCCGCGCGTGGACGAGCTGCTCTTCCTTGTGGGGCTGGACCCCGGGGAATTTCGAGATCGTATGCCGGCCTCGCTCAGCGGCGGACAGCGCCAGCGTGTGGGGGTCGCGCGCGCTTTGGCGGCGGACCCGCCGGTCCTCCTGATGGACGAGCCGTTTGGCGCGGTCGATCCCGTGACCCGGGCGCATCTTCAAAACGAGTTTCTTCGACTCCAGATTCAAATGAACAAGACCGTCCTCTTCGTGACCCACGACATGGACGAGGCGATGAAGCTGGCCGACCGAATTGCCATCCTGCACCAGGGAAGGCTGATCCTGCATGCTTCGCCAAGGAAGATTCTCGGGCAGGCGTCCGACCCTTTGATCGCGGATCTCGTGGGTGAAGATCAGGCTCTAAAAAGGCTGAGGTTTGTTCAGGTGGGCGAGATTGTTCGCAGAGTCCCGACGGTCTCTCCAGGAACCCCTCTGGGTGGAGTGCGTCAATTGCTGAGTGAAAGCCGGAGCGGTCAGGTCTATGTTCTCGATTCCGCCGGCTGCCTGCTCGGAACACTTTCCCGCGACCGCGCGGCGTCTCAACCGTCCGAGCGTTTAGTGGATGAAGTGATGACTCCGGCCGATAACCCGATTACTCCCAATACGTCTGCTTTTGAAGCGCTCTGCCGGATTCTGCGTCATGAGGCTTCGGCCGTCGCGGTCACCACGGAAGCGGGAGTCCTGGTAGGCGAGGTCAGTTTTGAACAGATCCTGTGGGGACAAAAAATCTCGTGATCCGAATGACTCGTTCCGCCCGGTTAATGTGGGGTTTTGCGCCGGTCGTGTTGCTGGCCGGGATCGGGCTGTTGGTCGTGATCTATTCGGTACGCCTCGCTTCGCATTCACTTCCCGTCGAGTTCCTCACCTATGATCGCGTGCTCGGTTCCTTGAGCCGTCACCTGGAGCTGGTAGCGGTGTCGTCGATCGGCGCTCTCGTGGTCTCGTTTCCCCTGGGCGCTCTGCTGACCCGGCTCGGGTCAGGACGGGCCGAGGGCGTAATCGTGAAGATTCTGAGCGTGGCACAAACGGTTCCCAGTATCGCGATTTTGGGCCTATCGATGGGTGTGCTGGGATTGGGATTCAAGACGGCAGTCGTGGCGCTGTGGCTGCATGCCCTCTTGCCGATCCTGCACAACACCATCAGCGGTATCCGCAGCGTGGATCAAAAAATCATCGAGGCCGCGCGAGGAATGGGCATGAGACCCAATCGCGTTTTTCTCAAGATAGAGCTGCCGCTGAGCGCGTCCATTATCATGGCCGGAGTCAGGACGGCCGTGGTTTACAATGTTGGAAGCGCCGCGCTGGCGACGTTGGTCGGGGCCGGAGGTCTTGGAGACCTGATCGTCACCGGCCTTTCCTTGAATCGCATGCCTGTCTTGATCACGGGCTCCGTCCTGACGGCGCTGCTGGCTGTATTCTTGGATTCACTATTGGGTAAAGTGCAGTTTCTGCTCAATCCCAGGGGGCAGCCCATTGTGTCTCAATAGAAAATCGTACTGATTCCGCGCCCAATGCGAGTGTACCTGACAGCGAAAGCGGCAATTCTCCTGGCGTTGCTGGTGGTGGGAGGGCTGATTCAGTCCTGTCTCCCCAGCAAGCCGGTCAAGGGGCCGATCAAGGTGGGTTCGAAGTCGTTTACAGAACAATTGATCCTGGGAGAGCTAACGCGGCTGGTTCTGGAAGATGCAGGGTTCGGCGTAGTTGATCGGCTAGGACTGGCTGGAACCATGACGACACGCCAGGCGCTGGAAAACGGAGAAATAGATTTATATTGGGAGTACACGGGAACCGCCTGGCTCGTGTCGCTTGGGCACAAGACAATCGACCACGACGCCGAGAAGCTCTATCAGCGCGTCAAGGCGGCAGATGCCATCCACGGGTTGGTCTGGCTTCCCTACGCCAGGTTTAACAGCAGTTATGCATTGATGATGTCGCGGGGCGTGTCCCAGCGACTCGGTATTACAACTTTGGGGGAGCTGGGGATCTACGTGAAAGCCGAACGCTCTCCCTTGACCTTCGCAACCAGTCATGAGTTCAATGCGCGTCCTGACGGCCTGCCGGCGCTAGAAAAGAATTATGGATTCCGGTTTGACCGCCGCCGGGTGAAAGTAATGGATCCCGGCCTGACTTACCAGGCCCTGCGCGATGGTCAGGTCGATGTGGCAATGGGATTCTCGACCGACGGACGAATCGAGGCTTTTGGCCTCGTGGTCCTGGCCGATGATCAGGGTTTTTTCCCTGCTTACAACCCGGCACCGGTGATACGCAAGGAGGTGCTCGAGCGGCACGGCGAGGTCGGCCCGATTCTGTCACAGGTGGCTTCGAAACTCGATACGGAGGCGATCCGGGCGCTCAATTTTGCAGTGGACGGCCAGGGGCTGAGGCCGGAATCGGTTGCGCTGAACTGGCTGAAACAGCAGAGTCTTGTAAAGTATTGACGAGTTACGACTGACGACTACGATGACACTAAGCAATCGTCAAGTCAACTTTAATCGTAAACAAGGGGATTCTCATGAACAGACGTTTGCGGTTGCGTGCGCTCGCAGCGGTCGTAGTCGTTCTTGCGCTCTTCGTCAGCGGGGATGTCGGACGTTCCGCCGATGAGGGGCTGCAACGCCTGCTCTACGTGGCGGTGCCCGGTATCCGAAACTACCTCGAGTACGGCGGCCATGGACTTCTGGTCTTCAACATCGACCGGGGCCATCAATTCGTGAAGCGGATTCCGACGGCGGGACTAGGCAAGGACGGCAAGCCGGTCAACGTGAAGGGTGTCTGCGCGAGCGCCGCCACCCAGAGGATCTATATCAGTACCATCCAGACGCTGACGTGCCTGGACCTTCAGACCGAGAAAATCCTGTGGGAGCGATCGTACGAGGAGGGATGCGATCGGATGGCCATCTCGCCCGATGGCAAGCTGATCTATGTGCCCTCTTTCGAGAAGGCGCACTGGTATGTGGTCGACGCGATGACCGGGGATATCATCCAGAAGGTCGTGACCAACTCCGGGTCGCACAATACGGTCTACGGATTGGACGGACGCAACGTCTATCTCGCCGGTCTCAAATCGCCGCTGCTGTCGGTTGCCGACACCCGAACCCACACAGTGGCCCGCACAGTGGGACCCTTTAGTCACAGCATCCGCCCGTTTACCGTCAACGGGGCCCAGACGCTCTGCTTCGTGAATGTCAACGAGCTGCTCGGCTTTGAAGTAGGCGATCTGCGAACGGGCCAGAAGCTTCATCGAGTCGAGGTCCAGGGCTTCCAGAAAGGACCGGTGAAGCGCCACGGCTGTCCGAGTCACGGGATCGGCCTCACACCCGACGAGCGAGAAATCTGGGTCACGGACGCCGCTAACAGCCGTCTCCACATTT
>CAWHCF010000002.1:0-232955 GCA_963827655.1 uncultured Acidobacteriota bacterium | reverse complement strand
CGCCGCAGTGTTTACTCATCTGGCTCAATGGTAGTCGGGATTGGAGAAGTTGAGCCGCGATGGCAACGTTTTGCGGCTGTCCTGCCCCTTCTACAAGTAGCCTACCCCTTCGCCATCAGCCAACCCGCGATCCCAACCACTCGATTTGCCCGCTGTACCATCACGGAACGCAGAATGCGATGACTATTAAGTTTTGGTCGTGGGTGAGAACGAAAACAATTCAGGAGTGGGACACGCCAGGAACGTGCGGTTTCTTCGGCTCCTGTCCTCGGATCTCGCGCCGGTCCGGTCCCTCAAACTCTTCAACCTGATCAATTAAATCTTGTTTTTCTGTCTCCGAGAGCTCGCTGTCGATTGGTCGTTTGGGGATGGCTGCATCCTCAACGCTCGCGGGCTTTTGCTTTTTTCCGGACATGTTTCCTCCTCTAGTAATCGGAATATACCACTGCACACCGCGACTCCTCCAGACAAGGTTTTCGTCCTCGACCCGCTGTGCTTAGAGTGAGGAAAAAGCCGAAATCTCCGGCAACGTAGACGATTAGGAAACTACGTCTGCCGAAGTGGGCTGCACGACCGGCGAGATCGCGTGCCGCGAGCGCTAGGAAATATGCTACGGTACTACCATGGTCGAGCGGCCTAAGTTCCCCCGATACCGGCTATTCCGGAATCGATTTCCTCGAGGACGTGAAATGCGCCGTCAAATTGCATGCCTTGGCACCCGCATATTTTCAACGAACTAGTCGGTTAAAGACTTCGTCAACTTCTACGAGTAGCCCGTTACACGTCCGGTGACAGCCGATGGCTGTATAGAGGCGATTCCTAAACACTAGGCGACTACTCATTACCCATCTGGCGATCACGACGACATACCGCCGCGGAACACAGGTTGGCCGTTGCAGCAACGGCGTATCCCGAGCTCGATCCCTGCGGCGTATGTGAAGCAAGTACGGGTTATGCGTGGGACCGCCGCGGGTACGCCGCATACGACTCACTGCTCGGCTGCGCAGGAGAAGGCTAATTGCGAAACGACGGCGGCAGAGTGGCGGAGTCGGCCAGTGCCGACCTAGCTGCCCGCAGGCTGCGCGCGGCCGCTTCGAGCATGTTCCCGACAGCGGCGCTAGACTGCGTCCGGCGCGCGGCGTCGAGCAGACTCCGAGCCGCCATCAGATGAGCCCGAGCCGACAGAACGGCAGGCTCAACGCTCTTCGCCAGTGCGCCGTCCGAGAGCACCTGGATTGCGTCGACGGTCTCGGCGAGCGCCAAGCCCGCGAGTTCGCGCGCGTCCTCAGGGCTGCTCATCTGTTGTCCGCGTTGCGCCACGTTGATCGAGGAGCGGATGTTCTCGAGCGCGTTCAATACCCGCAGGAAGGCCGAGATCGCTTGGACCTCGGGGTCGTTGGGATCGGGGCTGATGCTAACCGGCACGCCACCGTTTCCGATGCTGGTCTGAAAGGCTTGTGTTCCATAAAACGCTACCGCCGACTCGAGATCTTTCACCGTGTGGTTGTGAAAGAAGGGGCCCGTGTCTGCCGATTCGACCACCGGCGGACTATTGAATTCCTCGAGTTCGAAATGACCAAAAGGCGGCGGAAGGTCCTCCGTATTGCCAAATGAGCCGAACACCGTCCGGATCTGTCCGAACCCGCCATCACGCGGCAGACCAAGGGCTAGCGCGAGCGGCGTCTCGTTCACGTTGGTGGCCGCAGCGATGTTGAACCCGCGTGGACTGCCGTCTGTTTTCGGAAATCCTGGCGTGTTTGGGTTGAACGACATTCCGGCGGTGCCGCCGGCGCTGAAGTGGCAACCGTTGCAGTTCTTATGCCCCGGCTCAGCAATGTTTCCACTATCCAGGTACAAGGCCTTACCGGTCCGCGCCAGGGTGCTCTTCAGCTCAAGCGAGGGCAGGTCGAAGTCTTCCTGCCGGCCGAGCGGAAGTTGATACGCGACCAACGCATCCAGTTCTTCATCCGTCGGCCCGCGGAAATCGACACCAACTCGGCGGTCCAGCGCCTTAGTAGCGTGCTGCACGATTGCGACAATTGCGAAGTCCCGCAGAGGAGCGGCGTCATTGCCCCAGCCCAGGCGCTCAGGCGGATTAGGGTTCCTCCCGTTGGTGCTGAAGTCAATGCCAAAGCTTGGATCTTGAGGAGTTGTGGAGTTTCCCAGTGCTTGCACGTTTTGAATCGATCGCAGCGTGAATCCTCTTTGTGAGTCAAACCCATCCGCGTTTACGAGAATCAGCCCGAGGCTCCGTAACAGATCGGGTCTCTCGAGAGTGGCCAGCGCCGGATTGAACTCCGCCACAAACAACGGATCATTGGCGGGCAAGGTGGCGATGAATTCCGGATCGTTGGTGAAGTTATTGCTCTCGACGTGGCACGTCCCGCAGGTGCGGCCATTTCCAGCGAAGGTCTCCTTGAGGAAAAGCTGCCGCCCCTGCGCGACCAGCCTCGTGAAGTTGGCCGCCCGCGTGGTCGGGGCTATCGGATCGAAGCCGAGCGAAGCGCCGGGATCATCTACAAAACGCACCTGCCGCCGCAGTAGACGGTCGAACGTAGTGCTCGATCCAGTTAGCAGGAACCCCGCCGACGGGCTCTGATTAGTTCGAACGACGAAGGCTCGGTCGGGAAAGAATCCGGAGAAGGCCGAGGCCCCCAGAGTGACCGAGAGCCTGTACGTTCCCGGCGGCGATTGCTCGGTGTAGGCACCCACCTTTACTTGTACATCCTGCGGGTCGGGCAAAGTCGAGTGCCCGGTGCCGGGCCGGTTGTCCATGAGCCACAGCTCGAATGTCTCGCCGGGCGGCATTAAGCGAACTTGAGAGGCGACTTGCCCGGTGACCAGGTCAATCGCTACTCTCCCGCCGGCGTTCAACCCCTCCCTGGTTATGCCGCGCAGACTGACCAGCGGAATGACCAGCGGAGCCCCTGTCCCCGCCGACACAAAGCGGTCGAAGGCGCTGATGAGCATGGCCGGGTCGGCCATTCCGGTGTTGGGTGGATTGGCAGCGACCTGCGCCTGGGAGCTGAACACCATGAAGCCGAGACCTGCCAAAAGCGCTACAGCGATTGCTGCGTTTCTGCTCTGTCGAATGACCCTCGCGGACATAACATGCTCCTTTGCGAATTTGGTCGCTTAGTGTGATGGGATGTTCATTTGCTGCCGATAAAACCGGCGCGAAAAACCCTTTCATATTGCAAGAACGAAAACGGCACAAAATTGGTAACATTCCTTCTCACCTGAGACTGCCTGGCCCACCCCATGAACGCGAATATCGAAGCTGAGATCACGAACCTCCTCCAAAGTTGGGGCGCCGGTAACCGTGATGCCGAAGAAAAACTCTGGCCCCTGGTATTCGCCGAACTGAAGCGTTTGGCACGGCGACACCTGGCTCATCAGCGATACGATCACACGTTGCAATCCGCCGGTTTGTTGAACGAGGTCTACATGCGACTAACGGGTTTGAAGAATACGCAGTGGGAGAGTCGCGCTAAATTCTTCGCGATGTGCTCGCGGATGATGCGACAGATCCTCGTGGATCACGCCCGAGCGCGCCACTGTCTCAAACGCGATGCAGCTGCCTCCGGGATGCCACTGGATGAAATCGACTTTGTTTCCGAATCAAAAGCAATCCAGTTGCTAGCGCTGAACGATGCGCTGGAGGCGCTGGCTCGAATTCATCCGAGAAAGAGTGAAGTGGTCGAGATGCGGTTCTTCGGCGGCCATTCGATTGATGAGATTGCCGAACTTTTGAATGTCTCGCGTTTGACCGTGATTCGCGACTGGAACTTTGCCCGTGCATGGTTGGGGGCAGCAATGAACGGAAAGCACATCGATGAAGCTTGAGGCACGGGAAGCGATCGAAAGACTATTTCACGAAGCGCGCGAGCTCAAGGGAGAAGATCGTGACCGGTTCCTAAGCCAGGAGTGCGGAGGGGATTTAGCACTGCGTCGCACCATCGAGATGCTGCTCGAGGAGGACGAGACGGCCGAAAAATTTCTCGACACTCCGATGCTCGACTTGATCAGCACGACGCTCGCGCCCGGAACCATGCTTGGACCATACGAGGTGCTGGGTGTCACGGGCATCGGCGCGATGGGCCAGGTCTATCGTGCCCACGATCGGCGACTGAACCGCGACGTCGCCATCAAAGCGCTTCCTGTTGAATTCACACTTGCCGGAGAACCTCTGGCGCGGATTCGACGCGAAGCGACTCTGCTGGCCTCGGTGAATCACCCGAATGTGGCAACGATCTACGACGTGTTGGAGCGTGATCTGGCCGATTCGTTCCTTATTTTGGAATACGTGGAGGGCCCGACGGTGGCCGAGAGGTTAAGCAAAGGACCGGTTCCGTTGCATGAGACCCTTCACATTGCCCACCAGATCGCACTGGCCTTGGAAGCGGCGCATGATAAGGGGATCGTTCACCGGGATCTTAAGCCGGCCAACATTAAATTGACCCCGAACGGCATCGTCAAGATTCTCGATTTCGGTTTGGCGAAAGTGTTTACAGACGGCCTGACGGAGGCCGATCCGTCGGCTGCGGGCCTGGTTCGCAGTTCTTCAAATAGAACCAGTAGTTTCCGCGGCACGCCAGCCTACATGAGTCCCGAACAGGTCGTTGGAACCGCAGTGGAGCATCGCACAGACATTTGGGCATTCGGATGTGTGGTCTTCGAGTTACTGACGGGACGGAGAGCTTTTGAGGGAACCACGGTAGCAGCGACCAGCGCATCTATTCTGAAAGCCGAGCCCGATTGGAGCCTGCTGCCTGAATCTACGCCTCTCGAGTTGCGGCATCTGCTGCAGCAGAGTTTGCAAACGGACGCAAAGCGCCGGCCGCAAAGCGCCTCAGAACTCCGCCGGAAGATTGAAACACATTCCTCGCCTGTTTCGGGGCTGGTCGTATTTCCTGGAGAACCAAAGCTTAGTCAAAAAACCTTTCGAGCGGTGTGGGTTATCGTCCTTAGTGCGTTGTCGCTCGTGGCCTTGGCTTCCGCTCTGTGGTGGCGGCCCTGGCAAAAGCCGCAGCAGCCCGTCCTGCGGCTCATTTCCACTTTCCCTGAAGCGATTGGGCCTGCCAGTTTTTCACCGGATGGCAGCACGATCGCATTCCCGATGCGGGATGGGGCTGGTGTACCACAGATCTGGATCAAGAACCTCGCCCAGAGCGATCCGATCCAGGTCACTTTTGATCCGCGTGGCGCTGCTGGCCGGCCGCGATGGTCTCCCAGGAATGACCAGATCATTTTCAGCCGTGCGAGGGCCAGTACTCCGGGTTGGCAATCCATATGGTCGGTTCCACCGCTCGGCGGCCAACTCCGCCTTCTCATTGATCGAGGTCATAATCCAGATGGCACAAGCCATCCCGAAGGCGGCAGGGACCCGAGTTTTTCTTGGAACGGGTCCCGAATTGTTTTCACGAGAGCGAACGAGATCTGGACGGCCAATGCCGATGGCAGCAACCAGAGAAAGGTCGAAGGCGTCGCTGTTATGCGAAAACGCCTACATTTTCTCCGGACGGTTCCCTGATCGCCTATTTTTCGCGGCTCCGGACCCTTCGGGGACGTTTGGGTGATTCCATCCGAGGGTGGGCAACCGCGTCAACTGACCTTCGATTATGAAATTACCGGAACTCCCGTCTGGAGGCCGGATGGAGGTCACATCATTTTTTCTTCCCAGTCGGCGTGGCAGCCTGACCCTCTGGGAAATTGCCGTAAACGGTGAAGAACCTCAGCCGGTGCTACTCAGTGCAGGTGAAGACACGAATCCGGAAATTTCCCGCGACGGCAGGAAGCTGATCTACTCCACGAGGCGCAACCTTTTCATCCTGGCCGTTTTTGACCCGGCAACACAACTGAAGCGGGAGCTCCGGGAAGTCCGGACGGAGATGCGCGCGCCGGTCTTCTCTCCTGCTGGCGACAAGATTGCCTTTGCCAGATGGCGGAAGGGGGCCGGCATCTGTTTATGATAGATGCCGATGGCCGCAACCTGACCCAGGTGACCAAAGGTGAACGTGAGATTAACCACTTTCCGCGCTGGTCCCGGGACGGATCGGCGCTCTATTTTTATCAAGAACGACCTATTCCTTCGTTTCGAAAAATTTCGCTCCAAGGAGGGCAGAGTGTCGAACTGATGCGCGGCTGGACTTTTGAATCCCACTGGCTGGCGCATGTCGATCCGCAAGAAAAGCTCTTGCCCACTCCCAGATTGAGAGCGGCTTTGTCGTTATCGGAACTTTTATTCGGGAGATTGGCACCGGAAAAGAAACCCTGTTCCGCAAGCGCATGTACGAGCCTCAGTGGTCGAAAGACGGCCAATTGATTCTAGGCGCTGAAGTGAACTCCGGCACCCGCGGCGACGCGTTCGGCGACATCGTGATTTGCCTTGTCTCCACGGGCGAGTGCCGCAAAATAGCCGCTCGTGGCAACCGCCCAATCTGGTCTCACGATGGTTCTCGGGTCTATTTCCATCGGTTCAGCGGCAGAATCGAGGTCTCTTTTCAGTGTCTATAGGTGGGACCGATGAGAAACTCGTTGCGGAACTCCAGCCGCTGCCACCTTATGGCAATTTTTCGGACGTTTCCCCGAAAGGAGTGATAGCCTACGTCCAATTTAAACCAGGGAAACCAGAGCTGTGGATGATGGAGCTGAGGTAAGGAACGTTCAGCCGCGCAGCGGCGCTGGGGGCCTTTTGGTGGCGAGAATGTTCACAGCATGATCAAATTTTTGATCATCCTTTCACGCTAGAAAGGGCCGCATCTGGCGCAGCACTCATAGACCGGGTTCGATGAACAGCATGTAATCAGAACGCCCCCGGGCGCGAACGTGCTTCCTGCCACAAAGAGGTGTCCACTACCGATAACGATTTCCTGGACCCTGGTTCCCGTTAGTTGTGAGTTGGCTCCGTTGACAGGTCTGAAATCCAAAGATTTCCAGAGAGTGGAGTGAGTGCTGATTAACAACCCTCCTGCATTGTTGTTGACCTGCAGATGCCCGCGCGAATTTCGGCAAGGCTGTTCCCGTTTAATGTCAGCGCTTCTGCGCCATTGTGCGAGATGTCGATTTGGCCGCGAAAGATTACCGTCGAAGCCGAACATGCATCGTGAGCTTTCGGTAGGCTTGCGTAGATGCGGCAAGAGAGGCGGGGCAGGGTGGTTTCTCAGAAGCAGTAGCCTTGCGCCACCCAGTAATGCCAGTCGCCAACGGCCTCGGCGGTTGATTCGTCCACCTTCACTCCAGCCAGTTGGGACAGGGGCACCGCTATGGTTCGGCCGTGCCAGCGGATCTGCACCAGCATGTCCGTGGAGCAGGCGTCTTCCGGTGCCAGGCGCCATACTTCGACTGTTTCGCCTTTGCGGAGTGGTGAAACGGCTTTCGTGACGGTGCACCTTGCCTGGAACGGAAAGCGGATTTTGTTCTCCAGGTAGTAATACCAACCCAGGGCCTGCTCCTCCGGCCCATAAGCATCCACGACCGCTTCGTTGCGGATTCGCTCCTCTCGCACAGGGTCCCTTTTGGTTTTGGCCATGGGTGAAGTCCCTCCTGTCGCGTCAGTATTGGAGAAGTTGCCGGACACGGCAAAAACGAAGCAGTTCTTCCGCTCCCATCACGGGATTGTTCGGCCAAGGTTCTTCCTCGGCTTCGTCGTCCAGATCATCCATCTCTAACTCTGGTTCTACGGGCGCAAGGAACTTGGTCCGCTCCAGGCGCTCAAGATAGGCGCGAATCTCTTGGGCAGTAAACAGCCGTCGGATTTCAGCGACGAAGGCCGGCAACTCCTGCTCGAACAGGTGATCTTTTTCTGAGGCCTCTACAAAGGTGAAGAGTTTCTCCCCGATGAGATAATCCAGGGCGCTTTCCAATCCGAAGCGTTGGCGGATGTCTTCCGTCGCCGCACACTGTTCGATCCAGATCTTATGGAATGCCGTAGAAGGGCTGCTCATCGTTCTGTCCTTTCTTTCAAGATACGGCGTACGGATGTACGGCCCATCTGCAACCGGCGGGCGATCTCGGCTTTGGTGACGCCGGTGCGGTAGAGCTTCCGGACTTGGTCGGCGTGGAGTGCCGCCGTCAGCGGCCGACCCAGACGTTGGCCGTTCTGGCGTGCGTGGGCCAGGCCGGCCCGTACCCGCTCACGCAGGATCTCCCGCTCGAACTCGGCGAAGACCGCCAGCAAGCCGGCCATCGCTCGACCGGCCGGTGTCGTCAGATCCAACGCCTCCGTCAGCGACACGAAACCGACTCCCAGATGCTCCAGTTCCTGCAGCGTCGCCAGCAGGTCCGTCACCGACCGGCCCCAGCGATCCAGCCGCCACACCAATACGAGGTCGATCTCCCGGCGCCGCGCCGCCTCCAGCAGCTGCTCCCTTCTCTCACGCTGAGAAGCGCCCGAGCCGATTTCCTTCACCTGTAGAACGATTCTCCAGCCCCGGCGGGTGGCGTATTCCCGCATCGCGCGGTTCTGCATGGGCAGAGTCTGCTGGTCGTGCGTCGATACGCGCGCGTAAAGCCCCACACGCAGTGCAGTTTGGGTTCGTCCGAAGGGGTGGCCAAAAACCCCTGCGGATCGGGATCTCGAAAGCCTGTGTTTTTGGCCCATTTCGAAACGGTCAATCTGCCATGCCGTAATCTATGGTTTTCGGCCAGGCAGGGCCTACGAGGAATCCACGCCCGTGCCGGCCTGCTCGAGAGTCTGGCGGTAATTCCACGGCGTCCACGCCGCCGGATCCCGGATCAGCTCCGCAGCATGTTTCTGCAATTCGGTGAGGTAGTCGAAGGGATTGACGCCGTTCAGTTCGCAGGTGTGGATGAGGCTCATGAACAGATCGCCCACCTCGGCGCCATTCTCGGTCTTATAAAACAGGGAGTTCTTTCGATGCAGAATCGCTCTCTTCAGGGCGCGCTCGACGATGTTCGAATCCAGCGGAGCGCCCGCCTGGCGCAGGAAGAGCGTCAGGCGATCCCAGTGACGGAGGACGTATGCGATCGCGGAGCCCAAGCCGGAGTTCGGTTCGACTTTCTTCTCGGCAAACTGGGCCTCTAGCCACGCGTGCAGAGCATTCATCACGGGAGGCTGTGCTCCTGGTGAAAGCGCAGCCGCTCCTGCGGCGATAGACCTTGCTCCTCGGCCTGAGCATCATAGCCGTAGACCTGGCCTAGGGATTCCAGCACGAACCGACACTGCTCGGGAAAGTTGGGCGTCACCTCCACAAAGTGACGCCGGGCATGGGCATTGCAGTTCCCCACCATGATTTCCAGCTTCTTCGGCAGCTTGGGGAGGTTGCGCGAAAGCGCGTCGCACATCTGAATCGGCGGAGACAGCCCCTCAGCCCGATGCGCCAGCACCCGGGCGAAGTTCTCGCCCGCGTGCCGCCGCCCGGTGAAGAACAGCGCCACCCGCTGCCCCTGCCGCGTCGACACGATCCCCGAAGTGAACAGCCCCGTCCGCTCATCGGAGCTAGCGGATGCTTCTTTCACCTCCGCGCGGCGAGGACGCGCCAGCGCCAGGACCTTCATACTCGTGTCGTCGTTATAAAAAACCTCCCCCTGTGCCGCCTGGCGGATCAGTTCGTCGAAAGCGGGACGAATAACGCCCGCGGTTTCCGCTACAATCTCCCACTGCGTCGAGCTCGGCAACGGAGTGCCCAGACTCGCCTCCAGCCCGTCCAGCCGATAGAACGGGACACCGCTTCCGTACTTCAGCAACGCGATCATCGCCGCCGCCGTCTCGTCGTATTTCTTCTCACCCACGCCCTCCGGCGCTTCCGCCTCGAAAAGGTCACCGCACAGATTGCAGCGCAGGCGTTCCAACTCGTAGACCGTTGCCTCGATCGGCGCCTGGCCTACCACGCGGATCCGCAGGGCGGGGTCCTTCTGCCTGTAGACCTTGCCCTTCAAACAGCGCGGGCAGCGATCCCCCGGCGTCAACGCGGTGTGCGCAATCCGGATGCGCCGGGCTTCGCGATATGCCGCCGCGCCATTGCGGCCGTGCCCCGGTTTGGGCTTCCCGCTCGACGACGGGGAGGGGCTGCTTTTCGGAGTCGCTCCCAGGCCCGCCTGCTCGAGGACTTTGCTCGTCTTCTCCGTGCTCGGCTTCGCCAATAGCGCGCGCAGGCGGCTGATCGTCGTGTCCTTGTCCCCGATCATCTCGATCAGATGGCTCAGGGCCTGGATCGCGGCTTCAAGCTTCCGACAATCCTCTTCTCCCAACGGCCCCTGGCGCGCCCGCTCCATCAGCGCTGTCAGTTCTTCAAAATTCACTTCAATCACCTCGCATCCGGGCTTCATCCTATCCCTCAGCAAGCAACTCACGAAAGCGCGGCGTGAGCGGATAGCCCAGCACTTCCTTGATCGAACGGTTCGGTCGCTTGTCAGGACAGTTGTTCCCCCGGCCTGTCGTCCGCCCCATCACTACCCAGTTCGCAGCCCGATAACAGGTGCCGCGGTGCCGCTCAGGGTCGACGAAGGTTTCCAGAAAATAGACCGGGTGATGGTAGCGACGTTCCCAGTCGCCCGCGAGCCGCCGCGCCATCTGACCCAGAATGTGCGATGCCAGGTGCCGAACCTGGACCCAGGGCAAGACGAGGAAGCGAGGATTGTAGGCCAGGAAACGGAGATTGCGGCGCCGCGCCTCAGGTGTCCAGCCGATGTAACGATCACGGGCGCTCAGATGTCGCGGCGCCGACGACCATGCCAGGCAGGCAATCGGACGGCCCGCGGCATACACCAGGTACTTGAGGTGCTCCCCCACCGGCTGCGTGTATCCAAGCGGATGGTACTCGGCGATGAGGTGATTAAAGAGTGGTTCCTCCGGCCCCCGCCGCACCTGCCGGAACTCAAGGGGCCGGATCGCCCCGAGCGGAGCGTCGAGCCGTGTGGTATCGAGTGGCGCCAATACCACTTCGCCTTCTTTCGCTCTGCGTCGAGTCGACGCATTGCGATGGACATGATGCACCGCTGGTAACTCGAGCTGCCCCGCCCGCTCGAGCCCGAGCAGCAACCCTCGGCACACCATGTCGCGCGGGGCACCATTGGCCTGCTTCCACTGCCATGCCTCGCACAGCTTCAAGGACAGCTGGCGACGGCTGGCCTCCGGAAGCGACGCGATTAGCTGGCGAATGAACTCCACCTCGGCTGCGCTGATCACACGCCCACGGTAACGGAACACCTCCATGTCCGGCAGGGTAGCAGAAGCGCCGATAGAACGCAAGTCTGAAGCGGCCGTTTCTCACCCCGACGCGCTTACGCGCCGCCACAGCGGCGCTGCCTGCGTGGCAGTGGGGTCACCCGCCGCCAACAAAACCTGCAGTTGATGCGCCTCCAGACACTTCGCTACTTCCCATGCATCGCGGCCTGTCGGCCACCAGCGAAAACGCCCCCGTGACAGTCGCTTCTGCGCCAGCCAAAACCCTTGGCCGTCGTACACCAGAATACGAATCGCCGTGCCGCGCCGGCTCCGAAAAACAAACAAGCAGCCTGAAAAAGGGTCCGCTCGGAGCTTCTCCTGACACAGGCGCGCCAGCGAATCGATGCCTTTGCGACCGTCCACGGCCTCCAACGCCACCAGGATGCGCATCTGTGGCGTGATCTGGATCATGCCTCACCGTCCCACAACGCCCGGCCGAGCGCCACCAGTTCCGCTGTGGCGATGCCCTTGAATTCGATCCTCATCTTCCCGCGCCGTCCCTCCAATTCCACCCGGCATTCAAGGGAAGTGCCGGGGCTCGGTGCGATCAGCTCGACAAACGCCGGTGGTCGAGGCCGTGATCGCGTGCGGCTCAAGACCGCGGTCTGACTGTGCCGGCCAGCCTGGGTTCGGGGAAAGGCTGCCGGGGTCTTGTCTGCCGGCTTCTTTGTCGCCGGACCCACCGCTCCTGCCAGCTCTTTCAGTTTGCCGTACTCCAGATGCAGAGCCCTCGCGATGCGGAAAACCCCGTGCACCCGTGCCAGTTCCGCAGCCCCAGCCCACAACGGCTCCGGAATCGGCAAGCGGTACCGCCCGGTGTGCAAGCTCCGCCACCGTTCGAAACGCCGGTAAGTCTTTCGTATGTCAGGGGGAAGATCCTGAACTTGGTTGGCTACCATCTTTCCTCCTCGCCCCGTTGAGGGCAAAAGCAGACGGTAGCAAGTTCAGTTGGTCAAGTCATGCAAGCGTGCCGAAAGGACACGGTCCACGGAATCATCCACAATCTCTTCCGAGTTGGACGGCACCTGCTCCGGTCAGCCAACCACCGGCTATTGCGAGCCCGCTCCTTCCTTATTTGGCATGAAGTAACATTTGCCTGATCAATCAAGGCGTCAACCCCACAACCGTCCCGACCTCGATCCGAGGATGCCAAGTTGACAATACCTGCCAGAGGCATCCGCGTCTCATCGACAACGACCAAAACGGTCGATTGCCCGAACTTGACTTTCTCCGAAAACGAAGGAAGCATCGGCGACGGGAAGATCTCCCTTAACGTCAGCCGTCGGGTGGTCAGCCCAGCTTGCATCGCTGGCGTCCTAACCTCGCCTCCGAATTTCAACGCCCTGTGAGGCCTGACGAAGTTATAGTAGCAGCGAAGCAACTCCAGGTGATCCTCGAGACGCTCATGCCATCGGGCGTGGCTGATCGTCCGCCGAAAAAGATAGGCTGAGCCCTGTCGGATCGTGAGGTTCAGCCGCTCGACGAAAGAAGTGTTCAGTTTCGAGGAGTCTTCGGAGTCGTGCCGCGTCTCTTCGAATCTCCACGTGTCGCCAATTAGCGTTCTTCGCTCGACCCTGATGATGCGATCGTTCCTACGGGTCTTGATCACCTGGCCGAGTCCATCCTCTTAGCCGACCAACTGCGATTCCAGTACATCCAGTCTACCTACCCGTAAATTGGGCTGTAGTCTTTTGCTCGATTTCTTCTGATCTAAGCGAGAGTGAAGTGGAACGCGTTGAGTAGAGCGTCCACTCATTCGTACGCTCGTGCAGGTCGTTCGTTGAGGGCACGCGGCGTTAAGAAAAAACTCACATGAATAACGATATTTACTGAGTTATGTTGGTCTTAAGCAAGAAAGTCACGATTATCGGCGTCTTGATGGATCTGGGGGCCGATCGGCGCGGCGTGGATATGGGGCCCTCAGCGCTCCGCGTTGCCGACCTCTACCATCGGCTCGTCAAGCTGGGTTATGACGTCACTGACGAGGGCAATCTCGTAGTGCGCAATTCCGAGATGATGCAGATCACGGATCGCAAGCTGAAATATTTGCCCGAAATCGCCATCGCCTGTCAGAAGCTCGCCCATCACGTTGAAGCTGCCCTCGAAGGGGGCTCTATCCCGATTATCCTCGGCGGGGATCATTCCATCGCGATCGGCAGCGTTTCCGGACTCGCCTCCTTTCACCGCAAACGTGACGATAGAGTCGGCGTCATCTGGTTCGATGCTCATGGAGACATGAACACGCCCGATACATCGCCCTCTGGAAATATTCATGGAATGCCGTTCGCCGCGATCCTGGGTCATGGGGCGAAAGAGTTGACACACATCAGCGGGTTCTCGCCCAAAGTCTATCCTGAAGACTGCGTACTGATAGGGGCACGCAGCGTTGATCCAGAAGAAGCCATTACCCTCAAAAATTCCGGCATCCGGGTGGTGACGATGAGCGAGCTCGACGAACGTGGGATGAGCGCGGTCATGGACGAAGCGATGGGGTTGGCCTCGCGGCACACTGTGGGTTTTCACGTGACCATGGACATGGATTTTGTGGATCCTGATTACGCGCCGGGTGTCGGCACGCCGGTTCCGGGCGGTCCAACCTATCGTGAAAGCCATCTCGCAATGGAGAAGATCGCGGACTCAGGAAAGGATGCTTTCGTTCGAGTTGACCGAGGTCAATCCGGTGCTTGACATCGCAAACCGGACGGCCGAGCTGGGCGTGCAGCTGATCTCATCGGCGTTCGGAAAAAAGATTATGTGAACCGAACACGGAACAACTAGCTCAAAGGGCTGAGGACAGTTCAACTGTAGTCTTTTTCCAGGTTTGATCTTATATCAGTGAAACGCCGGCGGCTTGGATGAGGCGTGACGCAGAAACAGTGTCGATTGGCGCAGAAGCGCGTAGGACACGGAAGCCAGCAGGAGCAGACGTGAGTAGTCAACCAATGAGAACTGTACCGATTTATTATCCACCAGTAGCGACGGAATTCTCGTGCCGCGATCTGGTGTCAATTAGTGATCTGAAGCCACAAGACGTAGAAGCTGTGCTTCACCTTGCGGGTCTGATGAAGTCACGGCCGGCAGATTTCCGAGGAGCGCTGACCGGAAAACAACTGGTCATGTTCTTTGAGAAGCCGTCGTTGCGCACCCGGCTCACTTTTGAAGCTGGAATGGCGAGCCTGGGCGGGGTCTCGTTCTTCGTCGACCAGACTCAAAACCGCATTGACGCACGCGAGCCGCTGAGTGACATTGCGCACAATCTCGAGCGCTGGGTCGACGTGATCGTGCTTCGCACATTTAAGCATGACACGATCGCGAACATGGCAGAGTACGCTGGTATTCCTGTAATTAACGCGCTCAGCGACTGTGAGCATCCCTGCCAGGCACTGGCCGATTACTTCACTTTGCAGGAAAAGTTCGGGGATCTGAAGAATGTTCGCCTGGCGTACGTCGGAGATGGCAACAACGTCAGTCATTCGCTATTGCGCACTGCGGCCGCACTCGGTTCCCGGATTTCGGTTGCGACTCCGCCTGGGTACGGACCCGACCCGCAGGTAGTTGCAGAGGCTCGCGAGGTCGCACAACAGACCGATGCTGTCATTGAGGTACTTATCGATCCACACAAGGCCGTAGCGGACGCCGACGCTGTATATACCGATGTTTGGACCAGCATGGGTCGCGAGAGCGAAGCCCACGATAGGGCCGCTTATTTCGCGGCGTATCAAGTCAACGACGAGTTGATGGCTGAGGCCGCGCCGCACGTTGTTTTCATGCACTGCCTCCCTGCACACCGTGGGGAGGAAGTCACCGACGCAGTCATTGATTCTCAGCGCTCTGTCGCCTTCGACCAGGCTGAGAATCGAATGCACATCCAGAAAGCCATTCTTCTCCTACTTTTGGGTGGCGGTATGGGCCGCTTCCCGGTCAGGAGCGCCGAGGTCTGAAAGAGTTGTGCTCGCCTATTCGGGAGCCTGGATACTTCAATCATCATCGAGTGGCTCAACGAGGAGTACGACTCTCCTCCGTTGACATTTACTGACTCTGATTTCATAATCCTCCACCTCGCTCGCGCCGGTGGCCGTACGAACCTGGCGATTGATGGCGAAATGCGAGCGTCAATTTCTGTTCTGTCGCAAAATACGTCCACCAGATCGCAAATACCTGAAACGGCACTCTCACAAGCAGATAAGCCGGGCCAGCGCCGTGGCCGCCGAAGTCAACCCGCTGAATAGCCGAGTAGATGTTCGCGGGTAAGAGACCTATGAGCATTAAGATGACGCAAAGACCCGTCAATCTCGTCAGACGGGGGATCCACACGCCGATGGCTCCGAGCAACTCCAGCACTCCGGTAATGTAGATTAGTTCCACACGGTACGGGATAACGGGCGGCACCATCGCCGACATCTCTTCGGTTCTGATGAAATGTCCCAGAGATGTGAAAAGGAAGAAGAGCGACAGGCCCACTCTCGCCCGTGTGGCAGGAGCGATTTTGAGGCCGGTAATCCGCCGCCCCGCCAGAGTGAGTAACAGGTAAGGACCAACAATAAGCAGAAGCAGAAACAACAGTTGCATAAAACCTGCTCTTGAATAGAAGCTGATCGTCAGATGGCGCCCGAAGGACAGATACGGGCCACACCACCTATCTTTTTGGACCGAACGTTTTCCACAACCAATCCGAGAACAGCCATATGAGAGTACCCCAAGCATTACGGCCCATCGGCCTGACCCTGGTGTTCTGAAAGGCTGCGAGGCGCCAGTCGCCGCCACGTTTCGTGGCTACGAGTGTCTGAATTGAGTCTCGCTCGGGCGAAGGTTGTGATTTCCCTCGCATCACAGTTCCGCCGATGGCGTGCATCAGGGCAACGTCGGGACTCAGGAACCGGAGGCTCGTCACCTTGCCGACAAGGCGCGTCCCCTTGAGGTGTGTTTCAAAGAGTCGCTGGTGAAACGGGGCGATCTCTTGGCGTCCTTTGAAGTGAGTCCCATCGAACGCGATGAGATCACCGTTCTCGGTGAACGTAGCGGCAAAGGCTTCGCCACTGCCCTTGTTCCAGGCATCCATCAGTTCATGGTAAAGGTCGCGGATGGCGGCTTCGTCATCGGATGCTGAACTCATTTTGCTTCTCCCTCCATCAAGAATGTCCAAGCCACCTCACTCCGGAATTCCACGCCGAGTAGCGCGCCGCTGCTGTCCGCACGTGGTTCCAGGCCGTCCAACTGGTCAAATAGCCACCCCATAGGGCGGCAGCATCGGCGTTCGCCGGTTCGACCGCCGCCAGCGCGTCGTTCCGCGGAACATTGAATACAATCGTCACGAGCACAGTGCCGACGAGATAAAGCAGGCTGCCGATGAGCAGGTAGATCGCACCGGGTCTGTGTCGCATGAGCAGCGAAGAGACACCCAGCGTGACGCAAGCTGCAGCCGTGCCGAGAAACGCGATCATGAACAAGGGATTGATCACCGCGACATTGATCGATTGCATGGCGGCAATGCCCGCGCTTGCAGGAAGGCGCGCGAGGGCTTTCATCACGCAAGCCGAAAAAGCAAAGAAGAATCCGGCCATCAGCCCGCAGCCGAGTGCTGACACAAGCGTCAAGACACGAATCAAATCATCAATCATCTTGGGACCTCCTCATTCCCTTTCACAGCGCCTCGTAGGCGTGCGCGAGCTCGCCCGCGAAGTCCTCGAACCGCGTGGGCGTGGTGTTCTCGGACGTACGGCCCGCGTGCGGCTTGACCTTTTCCTCGTTGAAGGCGCGCGTCATCTCGACATAGAGGTGAGCGAAGCTCTCGGACATGCCCGCCTGCACGAGCGCCTGGGCCTCGTCGGCGTAGGGGAACTGAACGTACTTGAGATCGGGCTTGCCGATACGTTCTCCGATAATACGCGTCGCCTCGGAATAGCTGAGATCGCGCGGGCCGAGCAACTCGCGCACGCCGACGCCCTTCCAATCGCGGGCTTTGAGCGCCCTCGCCGCGATGTCGGCAATGTCGCGGGTCGCGATCATCGGGACGGCGAGGTCTGGCGCGACGGAGTCTCCGTTGATTCCTTCGTGCTTGATGAGCCCAAGCTTGTCGTAAAAGTTCTCGAAGAAGGATACTGGACGAAGCAGCAGCACGTTCGTGCCTTCAAGCCGCCTGAGGCGTTCTTCTTGTGCGTGCAGACCCGCGATCACGCCTGTCCCTTCGCTCAAATCTGCGCCCAGGCTGCTCAACGCAACGACGTACCGGACCCCGCTCTCGCGAATGGCTTTCACGATGGCCTCACCTTGCCGATCCTGCTCGGCGCGGAAGTCGGGTGAGCTTGGATCAGTCGGCAGCAGCGTGTAGACGGCATCCGCGCCGCGAAAGGCCTTCGTCAGGAAGGCGGCGTCGGTCGTATCGCCCGATGAGCACTTCGGCCCCGGCCCGCTTGAGTTCCGCCAGTTTGCTCTCCGAGCGGCCGAGTGCGCGGACCTGCTCGCCGGCTTTGAGCAGTGCTTCGGTGATTTTCTTTCCGGTGTGCCCGGTTGCTCCCATTAGAGTGATCATGTTGTCCTCCTCATGGTTTGATCGTTTCCATCTGCCTTGCCTGACGTCCAATCTGCTCTCGAATCGGCTCTCCTTTAACTACCCCAAATTTCTATCCTCAGTTCAATTCCTCCATCCTATAGTTAGGACCACTGACCCACCGCCGCCCGCCCGCGCCGGGATTCGTGTCGCATCGAGCGTAGGAAGCGGCGAGTCCGCGGCGCTGATGAGTAATGGGAACTTAGTGCACCTGTTCGTAAATACGACAACGTGTTCTATGACTGAAATTGCACGGCTGCAAGCCAAATATTCCAGCCTGGTTGTTGTCCACGGCCCCTATTCACGCGAGTTGGTTGAATCAAATCGAGATCTACTATCTCGATCCTGCAGCGCGCGCGCCACCGATCGTCTCAGCAGCGGGACGCTCGTCCTCTCACCCTGATGAACCGGTCTGACTGACCGCCCGATCGCCGCCGTGGCGAAAGCCTGCAAAATTTCATCCCAGCCTAAAAGTTTTGGTCTATGATCGGCCAATCGGATGCCGCAGAACGGTCGGACCGGGCGCTCAAGTTGACATTATGTCTTGCCTTATCGGAAGCTGGGCCGACCCCGCAGCCGGGGGGCGCGAGGAAAACGGCTTTTGTTCGGCCTATCCGCCTGCGTCAAGCGAGGGGAGTTCCAGGAATGTGAATCCCCCCAGTTGATCCTTGGTATCAGCGTAGGGGCCATCCTGTACCCGTCGTTTTTCTTCCTTAAGTCGCACCGTGGTCCCTGTCTCCGGCACTTCAAGTGGAGAGCCGCCGCCGTAGATCCCAGCCTCGACGAGAGCCTTATAGTATGCCCGCCAAGCACCGATGTAGTGGTCCGTGTTCCGGGTCGCAAAAGCTTCCGGTGACTCGTAGACTAACCGGCCGGGTGCGCTGGCCAAAGCGACCGAGAAGCTCCAGCGGGCCGGAATGCTCAGCCGCGAGCGGGCCCGAGAAGTACCTTGTAGCAGCTACCACCCGAGGGCGCCGCTTGATCGGTTGCAGCGGAAGTCGGCAGTTCATATCACCGGAATCGTCGGAAGAACTCCCTCACGTCGCCGACGAGGAGGTCGGGCGTCTCCATGGCCGCGAAGTGGCCGCCGCGCTCGAATTCGGTCCAGTGCACGATGTTGTGGTCGCGTTCAGCGAGCCTTCGGATGGTGATGTCGTGCGGGGTGAAGACCGCGACGCCAGTCGGCGTGGTACCACGTTCCTTAGGCGCCCATGCGGCCGGATCATGGTTGGTCTCGTAGTAGAGCTGTGCGGAGGAGCCGGCGGTGCGTGTCAGCCAGTACAGCGTGACGTCGGTAAGAAGCAGATCGCGGTCGATCGTGTCTTCGGGCAGCTTGGCGGCCGGATCGGTCCACTCCTTAAACTTTTCTATAATCCAGGCGAGCTGTCCGACCGGTGAGTCGGTAAGCGCGTACGCAAGGGTCTGCGGACGCGTACCCTGCTGGTGGATATAGCCCATCTGCTCCTGATTGAACTCCTTCAGCCGACGCAGCCGATCTGCCTCCCCGTCAGTGAGGCCGGCCAGCTCTGCCGGATCTCCCGAGGGGAAAGTCAGCAGAGCGTTGACGTGCACGCCAAGCACGCGGCCAGGATCCACTCTGGCCACCTCGGGAGCTTCGAAAGCGCCATGATCGCCGCCCTGGACGCCGTAGGTCGCATAGCCCAGCCGCGTCATCACTTCGGCGTACGCCCTAGCGTTGCGACGATGCGTCCAGCCCACTTCGTTCAGCGGTATCGAGAAACCATGGCCAGGGATTGAGGGTGCCACAACATGAAATGCCTGTTTCGGATCGGCGCTATACGCCCGAGGGTTGGCGAGGGGGCCGATGACATTAACGAACTCGACGATCGAACCCGGCCATCCGTGGATCAGCAGCAGCGGCAGTGCTTCAGGTTCGGAGGAGCGCACATGCAGAAAGTGGATGTCCTGCCCTCGACGAAAGAGGTGTTCAGTTTCGAGGAGTCCTCGGAGTCGCGCAGCGTCTCTTCGAATCGCCACGCGTCGCCGATCACTGTTCTTCGCTCGACGTTGATGATGCGATCGTTCCTACGGGTCTTGATCACCTGGCCGTACAGACAAGCTGGCCCCAAAATGCGACAGATAACTCTCTTGTAAAACTGGAAGCCGTTTGTGGCGATCAGGAGGTCACGTTCAAGATTCATTCGGCTGGCTACGTCTTGAAAGAGAGCGAGCGTGTTTCGGTAGCTTCGTCTCCCTATGACGGTCGCAGGCCAAAGCCGAGACCAGACGTCAATCGTGGTGAAGATCCAGATCGGGTGTTTCTTGCTGCCGACGACCGTCCGAATCTCGTCGGCCTGAAGCTCCGCGAGGGAAAGCGCAACTACTATTCGATCGTTGAACCGACGACACGAATGGGCGGCCTTTTCGAGCCATCGAGCGACTGTATT
The DNA here is from genome assembly GCA_963827655.1 of uncultured Acidobacteriota bacterium. Taxonomy (GTDB): domain Bacteria; phylum Acidobacteriota; class UBA6911; order UBA6911; family UBA6911; genus CAWHCF01. The sequence goes on along the minus strand of CAWHCF010000002.1, from coordinate 212,812 downwards.
CCAGGCATCTGCTTTACCGTGCGATTGCAGACTTGTTCAGGCCCTCGACGCTGAGGGTGGCAACTTCGTCGAAGGTCGCCCGACGATGTTGAGTCGATCTTAAGGTGTGCCGGTGTTCGCGCAGAATGTCTTGTCGCAAGTCCGGCAACGGTAGCGACGACGCTTACCTGAATTGTAGAAACCGTGGCGAATGATACTTCCGGTACCGGAGACAAAGCCCATTCCCTGTTTGGTCAGCATTGTGCAAAATTAGCCTTGCTAATCATCTTCGCAATTTGCGAAAATGCGTGTGAATGCACTTGATCTCACGCAGTCCGTTAAAGCAGTTCTGGATGAAATATCCCGATGCTGAGACCTCGCTGCGGCATTGGATTAGGGCTGTTGAGACTGCCGACTGGAACAATTTTGCCGACGTCAGGAAATTATTCGGGACTGCGGATCAGGTTGCCAAGTTCACAGTGTTCAACATCGCCGGCAACAAGTACCGCCTAATCGCAGTGATTCATTACAATCGGCAAAAGGTTTATGTCCGGCACATCTTGACCCACAAGGAATACGACCTCGCTAAATGGAAGGAGTAATCCCTTATGGCCAAAGTTCCATCGAAGTATCTGGAATTGATTCGCGCATTTCCGCTCCGGCCAATTAGGTCTGAAGCTGATCTCGAGCGTGCTGAAGCGGTGCTCTATCAACTGCTGGACGCTTCGACACTATCGGCACCGGAGCAGGACTATCTTGAGATTCTTGGGAATCTCATCGAGGAGTACGAAAAAAAGGCACATTCTATCGAACCGTTGCCGCCGCACAAGATGCTTGCGATGTCAATCGACACTAGAGGCGTTACGCAAACTGAAGTCTCAAGGGCGACTGGCATTCCGGTATCGACGATTTCGGAATTGATATCTCAGCGGCGCGACTTCAATGTTTCTCACATTGAAAAACTGTGCGCTTACTTTGGTTTGAATCCGAATGCGTTCGTTCGGGTACCAAGCAAGGAATTGGTTTCAAGATAGGTCTGCCGATGGAAAGTGTCGTGGTTTGCTTTTAAGGAGGTTAGGAGGTTCGAAGTCTGTAATCTTCTCTGGCACTGGTTCGGCACCGAGGATTATTATAAATAGCTTAGTTCCCACTAAGACGTTCGCCTTTTGAATAGCCCGGTTTGAATTTGGTTGCCAGCGTTTGAAGATCAGAAAATCGAAGGATTGCGACAATTCGTCCTGGACGCGTGGATGGAAATGCAGAGCAAACTCGGAATTCGCCAGGGACACGTTCAAACGCAAGCCGCAAAACCGCCTTACGCTCGGTGTGCAGGGCAAACAAGGAAAGTCCAACTCAAACAAGCCAGGGGATTGACCCCCGCGCTCGTTTGTTGCTGGGAATCTTGCGTTCGCCCCACTCTAGCGATAGGTATCTTCTCCGCAGTCCGCAGTAGTGAAGAACAACCGCTTGCCCAGCGATGTCGTAGCGAAAACGCCAGCCAGCCGCAACCGATATTGGCCTTCGCCCGGCTTGCTACCCTCGAGCCTTTTGATTGGATGGGAGCGGGTGACGTTATACGGGTCCTCTCCCAAGATCGCCATTGTTTCGGCGAATCGGACGGGTAAATCTGGGTGGCGCTTGGTTAGCTTCTTGAGAAGCCGGTCTACCTTGGGAGTCGTGCGAACGACAAAAGACGCCGTCATGCTTTCGTGGGTTTACGAGTCTTCTTTGCTCGTTGTGTCGTCTTGCGTCGCAGTGCTGCCAAGAGTTCCTCGGCGGGTCTTGATCTGCCGGCAAGGTATTCCTGATGGCTCTCCTTGATGAAGCGCCGGACCTTGGGATCCTGTAGCTCAAGATAATCCTCAAGTTCATCGGCATCCATGATTCCGGCCACGGGAATGCCGTCTTTTTCCAGGATGAAGTACTCCTTGTTGACATGCGCTCTACGCACAACCTGGCCAAGGTTGATCCGTGCTTTGGTGATGGGGAGACGATGGACCATAGCTGCGGTCTTTTTGCGCAAAGGAAAGACCTCCTTGAGATTGATTAACGTTAATCAACCCCATTCTACCGAGAGCCTGACCCGAGATGTTGAGACTTTCGGCAGAGCGCGTGATTCTCAAGTCTCCTCGAGGCCATCCGACAGTGGTGTCAGAAGTTCGGTGCCGATACGCCCGGACACTCAAGCGACGACAGGGCCGCTTGGGTGACACTTGGCACCTGGACGAACTCTTCGTGACTATCCAGGGTCAGCGACAGTATCTCTGGCGCGCGGTTGACCAGGACGGGGACGTAATCGATATTCTTGTCCAGCGCCGTCGCGATCAGTGTGCAGCGGAACGCTTCTTTCGTCGGCTTTTGAAGGGCCAGGGAAGCGAACCCTGGCGGCTGGTAACCGATAGGCTGAGGAGCTACGGCGCAGCGCTCCGGACCATCATGCCTTCTGTCATCCATGACACCGAATGTTACGCCAACAATCGCGCTGAAGTCTCACACGAGCCAACTCGACAACGCGAGCGACAAATGCGAGGGTTTAAATCCGCCGCTCAAGCGCAACGATTCCTGTCGGTCCACGGAATCATCCACAATCTCTTCCGAGTTGGACGGCACCTGCTCCGGTCAGCCAACCACCGGCTATTGCGAGCCCGCTCCTTCCTTATTTTGGCATGAAGTAACATTTGCCTGATCAATCAAGGCGTCAACCCCACAACCGTCCCGACCTCGATCCGAGGATGCCAAGTTGACAATACCGTGAAATTAGTCTGTAATATCATGCCTCATAAAGTTTTAAGGCCCTTCCAGCAACACTTGATGACGAAAGCACCCGCGGTTTCGCGTGGGAGGCTGCCATCAGACCAGCGCCTCCGAGTCGGAGGTTCGCCACCGGGAATTTCCTCTTGCCCGCCCACCGCGTTCGGCTCGGCGGGGGGCGTCGGCAGCGGCTGCTTCCAGCGACCTGCGCAGCGGCGCGTGTAGCCTGGTGGGTGCGGTGCGCGACAACTGCACACGCGTGGCGCCGACGAACGCTGCGAGCGAATGTGCTGCCTCCGCCACCCCGGCCAGCGCGCGATCGAGGGCGAGTGGCTTCCAACTTGCTGCGGGCGGCGGGTCGCCCGCCACCAGCCATGGCTCGAACTGCACGCGCCGAAGCTCGAGCACACCCTCGCCGCGGTGCGTCTTGACGTCCGCGCGCCCGATCAGGTACCCGTCCACCAGCATCGGCAGCGTGTAGTACCCGTGCGTGCGCTTGTGGTCCGGAGTGTAGACCTCGATTCGGTAGTCGAGCCCGAACAGCCGTCGCGTGCGCTCGCGGTGCCAGAGGAAGGAATCGAACGGCGCGAGCAGCGCCGAGCCTTTAGACGGTGCGCGCTTGCGGGCCGCGGCTTCGAGCGCCGGCAGATCGTCCCGCAGCACGAACCAGCGGCCATGATCGCCTTCGAGCGCGATCTCCACCACTTCGCCGGTGCGCACCGCCTCCTGGAAGACCGCCCGGCGCTCCGTCGACCGCATACGCGGGTACGTGAGGTACAGCCGCAGATCCGTCTCGGTCGCCGCTCCCATCGCGGTCAGCGAGCGGCGCAGGTGCCAGGTCTTGAACGCCGCGGCCGACAATGGTTCCCGCGCGAGGGCTTCCGGCAGCACACGCTCCATCAGATCGAAGCGCTTGTGAAAGTGAACGCGCGAGTGAACGGTGATGCGCCCGCTCATGAACATCCAGTCAAGCGCGTGGGTCGCCGGCTTCCAGTTCCACCAGCCGCCGGCGGCCTCGCCCGTGGGATAGCTGAAGTACGAGTTTCCGATTGGTCCGTGCTCGCGGATTGCCTGTTCGACCTTTGGGATTATGTCTCTGTGCTTCTCGAGCAGGAACGCCCAGCCTTTGTGGCGGTGCCGATAGTCGAGCATCGCCCGGCGCCACGCCGGGAAGTCGGAGGTCGCAATCAGACATGCGACGTGCGCCCAGTACTCGAACAACACACGCCTCTCCTCGATCAGCCTGCGCAGCGATTCGAGGCGATACGGGCCGAAGCGGCTCCAAAGCGTCAGGTGATGCGCGCGTTCCACCACGTTGATCGAGTCGAGCTGGATGCCACCGGTCGCCCGTGCGAACGCGTCCAGCGAGCTCTCCGACAGTCTGCGGCCACGCGGGCGATCGAGCCACTGGCGCTCGAGGAACAGCGCGGCCGCCGCGCGCAGCTCAAAGCGAGGAACGCTCATGCGCTTGCCTTCGTGATAGATCCCATCAACCTGCCCAGGGATAGCCGTGTGCAAATTCGCTGCGTGGGGCAACTCTTTTTCGGTATAGAATCCCTCCCTGTCGGCGCTGGCGTAGTCGGAAGTTAATATGATCACCCAATCCAGAGGCAGTGGAAAGAAGTCGTAACTCAGTTCCTCTTCGAAAGAGCGGCCTTTTCCGCCTATACGTCTCTACGCGACGTTCAAGCTGGCGCACCGTTCGAGCCGCGCAGTATTGAAGGCCCACGGGATTCAATGCACATTATAGAGGGGACCCATGCTCCGATCGTTCGGATTTGTGCTGGCTCTCGGCACTTTCGTCCTCAACGTCCAGCAGGTTGGCACGCCGGCACCCGCCGCTCCCGTGCAGGTGCAGCCTGGTGTGCAGTCTTCCGGTCCTCCGCCGGTCGCGCCCAAGCCCGCCATCCCGGGCGCCAGACCGGTGCGATTGTGCGAGAGTCTCGCATCAGTCGAATTGCGTGACACCACAATCGACAGCGCGACAATCGACCAGCGCAAGAGTGGTCCCGTGTGCCGTGTCACGGCTACGGTCACGCACCCGCCGGCTGGAGATCGGATCAAGGTGTTCGTCGCACTTCCGATGCAAGACTGGAACGGCCGTTTTCAAGCCACGGGCGGAGGCGGCTATGCCGGCGGGAGCGCAAACAACATCATCCAACCCGCCGACATGGGATATGTCGCCGCCGCAACCGATACCGGTCATGAGGGTGGCAGCGGGAGCTTCGCTCTCGATGCCAACGGGCGGCTCAATTGGCAGTTGATCCGTGACAACGCCTCGCTCGGCATTCACGCGATGACCGTCGTCGCGAAAGAACTCACGCGAGGGTTGTACGGGGTGCCGCCGCGCTACTCGTATTTCAACGGCTGTTCGAGCGGCGGCCGGCAGGGCCTCATGGAGGCACAACGATTCCCGGACGACTACGACGGGATTCTTGCGATCGCACCGGCAATCAATTGGGGGCAATTCATTCCCGCAGACTTCTGGCCCCAGGTCGTGATGCTCGACACGCGGAATTTCCTGCCGGCCTGCAAGGCCGACATGGCGACGGCCGCGGCCGTAAAATCCTGCGACACGATGGACGGCGTCGAGGATGGTGTACTCGAGGACCCGCGGCGCTGCACGTTCGATCCAAAGACGCTGGTCGGAACGAGCACCGAAAACTGCGGCGTGTTCACTCTAGCCGATGCAGCCGTTATCCAGAAAGTGTGGGATGGGCCGCGCCGCGCCGATGGCACTAAGATGTGGTACGGGCTCGCGCGCGGGGCACCGCTCACCCGCCTTGCTGGGACAGACGGCACGCCACTAACCGGCCGGCCATTCAGGATCTCACTAGAGTGGCTCCGATATTTTCTCCAGCAGGACCCATCTTGGGATTGGACGACCCTCACTCCCAAACGCTTCGAGCAGCTCTTCGATCAGTCGGTGGAGCAGTATGACGCGGTCATCGGCACGGCCAATCCCGACCTGTCGCTTTTCCGGAAGTCGAATGGCAAACTGCTCGTCTGGCACGGCTGGTCTGACGAACTCATCTTCCCCGAAGGCAGCATCGACTACTACGACCGCGTGGTCGAACGCATGGGCGGGCGAAGGGAGACCGAGAAGTTCATGCGCCTGTTCATGGCGCCTGGCGTGGGTCATTGCGGAGGCGGACCTGGACCACAACCGAGCGGATTTCTGGACGCGCTGCTGCGGTGGGTAGAGGACAGCGCGGCCCCTGACTCTCTCCCGGCTATTCGCCGTGATGCGACAGGTGTTGTAATCCGATCACGACCTCTCTGCCCCTATCCGCTGGTCGCCCGGTACAAGGGGCGCGGTAGCACGGATGACGCTAAGAACTTCGAGTGTCGAGCTCCATTCTGATCCGCCGGATCCTCTGCTGCAATTTGCACGGCCAGACGCGCGATGAGCGAAACCTTCGACGCCATAATTCTTGGAACCGGCCACAATGCCCTCGTTTTGCAGGCCTACCTTAGGACTGCCGAAGAATAGTGAAGTCGCAGAGCAGGTGTGGTCTTGCCACCTCTAGCTGCAGGCGCCTCCAGTGGGGACCGTATACTCCATCGAACCCGCATTCGGCACCTCCTCAGGGAACACGCCGGCGGACTCGATCCCGGGCCCGATCAAGCCTCTCCCAGCTTGGCCTGTTTCCTGGGCTTGGCTGACCGCAGTGTAAGGCTCAGCAAACAGCCCAGGACGATGGCAGGCGCTGGTGTGGTTCGGAGCTGTCTCGTCATGGCTACCGCCCTTCTTGTCCGTTCGAAATAGGACGGTGGTATGATAAAAAGCCTCGCGGGAATACGGCGACTCACCCCTCGCCGATAAAATTCTCACAAGTTCTTTTCACGCAGAACCGTCGCTTGGAGAATAAAGACGCGCGTACTGACAAATTTCTCTCAAGATGTTGCATCAGTTGCAAGCCACACCACCGACTTCAAGGAATTTAATACGTTTCGAATTTGGAAAGCACGATCAGGCCGTCGTCGCGGCGAGGAGCAAGATGAAGACACGAACTTCCATAGGCTATCTGGTCGGCATCATCATCGGATTCGGCCTCCTGGCCGGCACCCCCATGTCTCAAGATAAGTCGCAATTTCCCTGCGCAGAGAAAGACATTCCTCATTACACGGCTTATCGCCTGAAGGAACCTATCAAGGTCGACGGGGTTCTCGACGAACCCGGCTGGCGCTCGGCTCCCCGCTCGTCCCGCTTTGTCGACTTAATCAGTGGTCAGGCGACATTGTACGACACGAGAGCCGCTTTGCTCTGGGACGACAACCAGTTCTATGTCGGCTACTGGGTGGAAGAGCCGAACGTGGCGGCGACCCTGACCGAGCGGGATTCTCCCATCTACAAGAACAATGATGTTGAGCTCTTTATCGCCGGCAAGGACAGCTACTATGAGTTCGAAATCAATGCCTTCAACACCATCTACGAAGTGTTCTTCATTTGGGAAGAGAGCTACGAACAGGGTGGCTTCGCTGGTGTCCCGGAGTTTTCCCGCTCCAATCCAAAAGTCAGGCCGTTCAACGGAGTCGGTTTCAAAACGCATCCTCGCGGACGCCGCCTGGGCTCCTGGGCGTGGGACTTTCCGGGATTGCAAACTGCAGTCCATGTGAATGGCACTCTCAACCAGAGTGGGGACACAGACAGCGGTTGGACGGTTGAGTTGGCGTTTCCCTGGCCGGGAATGAAATGGCTGGCTCGGGCAGATGGCCGGTCGCTGCCCCCCAAGAACGGCGACATCTGGCGTATGGATTTTTCGCGCTTCAATCAGTACAAGGCTCCCGCGCCTGCCAAAGACTCGGGCGGCTGGGCCTGGAGCCGGCACGGGATCTGGGACTCTCATATTCCTGAATGTTTCACTTATATTCACTTTTCAACCGAGGACGTCAGCGCGAGCCGGTCAAAGAGCAAACCCTGAGCGGAAGTCTCGCCGAGCTGGAGGACTGACTGGTTTCGCGCAATGACGCGCCGGGGACACTCTGGCCGTTCGAATCCGTGACCACCCGCGTCACGGTGGCCCGTCACCTTGTTGTCCGAAACTTTGCAAGTTGGGGCAGGTTCAGCATGGCGGACAAAATCTTACATGCTCAAAAGCCAATTTTCTTGTCAGATCGAATATTTGCGGAACACAACCTGCTGTCGCAGCGCCAGGTTCTCAAGAGCCAGCTCCGAACGCAGCCTGAGGGCGGTCTGAATCAGACAGAGCAGTCGCAGAATCGTCAGCATCATGGCCAACGAGTGTCGGACTCAATGGTACGTAAAGTCAACCCTAATGAGGCCGGGGTTTTTGCGATGGACAGGCGGATAGGCGGAACAAAGAGTCATTTTCGGAGGACACGGAAATCGTGGAGAAAAGCCTGATCAGAATTACTTTTTCTCCGTGGTTTTCTTTATTTTTTCACAGCTTCTAGGTTACTCAACTCCCAACTCCCAATTCGGTAATAGCCTGTCGCCAGAATTTCCAACGTTTCAGGTATCCAAGCCTTCGAGTCTTCCCGTGCTATCACCGATCGACTCCACCTTGACATCCAGCCGATCGAGCATCGACAGATACAGATTCGTGATTGGCGTCTCATTCGGATAGCGGATGTGCCGGCCGGGACGAATAGTGCCGCGCGCGCGCCCCGCAAGCACTGTCGGCAGGTTGTGATGCTGGTGTGAGTTGCCGTCTGCGAGGCCGCTGCCATAGACAATCATGGAACTGTCGAGGAGTGAGCCGTCACCATCGCGCGAGGCCTTGAGCTTGTCGAGCAGATAAACGAATTGTTTGATGTGGTACTCGTTGATCTGGGTGACCTTCTCGATTTTGGCCCTGTCACCCTGATGATGCGTCAGACCGTGATGTCCTTCGGTGATGCCGATCTCCGGATAGTTACGAGGACTCTGCTCGATGCCGAGTAGTACCGTGATCACGCGTGTGCTGTCGGTTTGGAACGCCAGGGTAAGCAGGTCAAGCATTACGTGCGAATGCTCGGCGAAATCGATGGGAATGCTCGCCGCCGGCGCCGTCGTGGGTACGTTTACGCTGTTGTTGCGCTCGGTATTCTGGATGCGTTTTTCAACATCGCGAATCGAAGACAGGTATTCATCGAGTTTACGCCGGTCGTCTCCACCCAGAGTAGTCTTCAGCCGCTGTGCGTCGCCGAGCACCAGGTCCAACACGCTTTTGCGATACTCCGCTTGTCGCTGCCTTTTAGCTGGATCCTTCTCGTCATCCGTGGAACCGAACATCCGCTCGAAAACGGCTCGCGGGCGGATCTCCGGAGGATTAGGTGTATTCTCCGTACGCCAGGAAATGCTGTTGCTGTACGCGCAGCTATAGCCGTTATCGCAGTTGCCGCCCTGTATCCCTTCCTCGCAGCCGAGTTCCAGCGACGCGAACCGCGTCTTTCCTTCCAGGTTCCTCGCTGCAATCTGATCCATGGAGACGCCGGTTTTGATATCCTTGCCGTAGGTCTTCTTGGGATGGACCCCCGTCAGATATGCGGCGCCCGCACGGCCATGATCGCCCGGCCCGTCTCCGTGAGCTCGTCCACCGTCGGATGTGAGGCCGCTCAATATCAGAATGTCATTTCGGTAGGGCGCGAGCGCGCTCGTGATACGCGGCAGCTCGCCGAACGGCGTTGAACCGGCGCCGCCGGCGGGCGTCCACTGGTCCATGACGATGCCATTCGGCACATACAAATACGCCATCCGGCCCGGTGCAGCGCCTTTCTGCAGGGCGGGCGCTGCAAATGCGGGCAACATCGCGTCGAGAAATGGAAGCGCCACAGTGGCTCCAAAACCGCGCAGCGCGGCACGACGAGACAGCTTTCTCACGACTCCTCCTCTAGGCTCTAGCCCGCATCCGGAACGGACGGCTGTTCACAATCTGGATCACCAACGTAGCAAACCGGTAATTGTCACTTGCGCACTGTCCGAGAATCTGATCGACGGCTGGGCGGTCCGGTCGTTCCAGTCCACGACCCAGCGCAAACGTCAAAAGTTTCTCGGTAAAGTTGCGCGCGAAGAGTGCAGCGTCGGCCTTCAGGACTTCCTTCAAGCCTTTCGCACCTGCAAAGGATCGGCCGTCGGGCAGCGTCCCGGAGCTGTCGATGTCGAAATTCCCATCCTTGGTGCGCCACGCACCGGCGGCGTCGTAGGTCTCGAGGCCGAATCCGATCGGGTCCATGGAATTGTGGCAGGCGGCGCAACTCGGGTTGGCACGGTGCTGCTCCAGACGCTGGCGCATCGACGCCGCCGTACCGATATCGGTCTCGACGAGCTGTGGTGTACCGTCGGGTGGAGGTGGCGGCGCCGTACCAAGCAGGTTGTCGAGCACCCATTTGCCTCGCAGGACGGGCGACGTGCGTGTTGCGTAAGACGAAATGCTGAGGATCGACGCCTGCGTTACGATGCCGCTGCGTTGCTCGCCGTCCAGTTCGACCCGCTGGAACTGCTCACCGTCAATGCCTTCAATACCGTAGTAGCGCGCCAGCGGGCCATTGACGTAAGTGAAACGGCCATCGATGAAATCCAACACGCTCCGATTTTCACGGAACACGGCGTTCATGAAAAGGCGAGTCTCCTGGCGCATCGCCGCCAGAAGCTCGTCATCGACACGATTGAACTTCTCCGCATCGGGCTTCGTCCGGTCCATCAGTCGCAAGTTCAACCACTGTTCGCCGAAGTTATCGACCAGCGCAGAGGACTTCGGATCCGCGAGCATCCTTTGAACCTGTGCCGCCAATCCCACGGGATCTCGAAGTCGCTTCTCCTGCGCCGCGCGGAACAGATCGTCATCCGGCATGCTGCTCCACAGGAAGTACGAGAGCCGGGACGCGAGCTCGTAATCATCGATTTCGTAAGTGTTGGAGCCAGGGCGGGCAGGTGCGTCACGCTCTATGCGGAAGAGAAAACTGGGTGAAAGCAGGACGCCTTCGATGACAAACCGGATAGCTTCTTCGAACGAATCCCGTCTCTGGATCTGCGAGACCAAATCCAGCAGCTTACCGATTTCGTCTTCCGTGGCGGGGCGGCGATAGGCGCGCGTCAGAAGATTCGTCACGATCTCCCGCGCGCACTCTGCGGAGTAGCTTCCGGGTTCGCCGCAGACAAAAATCTTCTTGTATCCCGGTGGGCGCGTCGACGCCACGGCGAAGGGACCGGCGATGTCGATGTAATCAATATAGAGCTTGCGCCTGCCATCGGGATTCAACTGTTTGCGAGCGTCGGCGAGATTCGCGTATTCGGGAAAAGACCCACGGATCGAGTGATCGCCTGCGCTGAGCTTCACGCGCACGATATTCTCGCCGCGAGCGTAGTTGTAGTCGGAGTTGCCCTCTACAACGTAGGAAAAGACGGGCTTTCCATCAACGGCGAGCTTCATTTCCACGGGCGGAGCCCCAAGGCGATTCTGTTCGTCGTTTGAGTATCGTCGCGTTGTGCCGGCGGCACGCGCCGGCACGGTCGGCGCGGCTTGCGCCGGTGCTCCGGCCCCGTCCCGAGGTGCTCCCCGCTGCGGTCCGTCATCCTGGACGACGGTTTCCCTGCCGCGGAAGTTTTGGTAGCGGATGCGGAACTCGTACTCGGCTTCCACGGGCGCATGGAACGTCGCATAGACCGCGCCGCGCAGCGAGTATGGCGTCACGTTGCCACGCGCTTGAAGGTCATCCTGCACCTTCTTCGATTGCAGCTTGACGAGCAGCGTGGGGCGCTCTGGAAACGGCTCACCAAATACCGCCGCCCGCGACACCGTGCGGGCCGCGTTGATGTACTTCTCCATCAACAAGGGCGAAAGCGAAAGCACGTCGCCGTTATTGTCGAAGCCATACCCGGAATCGTCGACCGGGAACTCGTTGGCCGGCCGAAGGGAAACGCCGAGCAGATCACGAATGGTGTTGTTGTACTCGGTTCTGTTCAAGCGACGAGCGGTTACACGGCCGGGCTGAATCGGTGAATCGCCCGCTGCCGCGTCCGAGATACCGGGCAGTTTTCGTATCCATCCGGTTACGGCGGCGAGATCCGATCGAGAAAGAGGCGCTGCCGGCGGCGGCGGCATCTGTCCAGCGTTCAGCTTATCGAGAACCTTCTGCCACACCTCCGGCGCCACGGATGCCGAGGCCTCATCGCGAAACGACTCAAGGCTTAGGCCAGCGGTACGAGCGCGGTCGCTGTGGCACGTCACGCATGTCTTCGACAACAGCGGCCGCACCAGCCGCTGGAACTCGTCGTTAGAAGGCGAGGTCTGCCCGAGAGTAGTTCGCGTGCCTGCTCCTGGAACTGCCGCTGCAAGGACAAAGAGGCAAAGCAGTTTCGTCATTTGGATGTGTGCTCGTGACATGGTCATGCCAACGCTCCGCCTTCTGGCGTTATCGCTCGAAGTTACACACAGGTTATCACAAGGCCCGCTCTACTGGCTGACGTCTTTTTCCACTTCGCCCGCCCAACCCGGCCTTGCGTAAAGCTATATGCGCAACACTTTTTCGAGTCTATTGCTTTGCCGCGACGCGCCGCTCGCTCGCAGCACTTGAATCTTGGGCTCGCCGTCATCGACGTTAGGATGAAGGTTGAATTCACCTGAACATCTCTGGGCTGCGCCGGCGCTCTGTGAAAACGCCAAACGAAAAGAGCGCGCACCAACACAAACACGTAACGTTCGTCCATTCTCGTTTCATCTAGAGATAAAACTTCCGCGTTTGGTCAATAAACTGAGCCGACATGCAAGCGCCGCGCAGTGATGTGGTTGCGGAGTGGAGGAAGCCGGAATTGCGATCGACATATTTCGAGACGGAAAGGATGACCGCAATGCCGCGCTCGGCCATCATCTCCTCCACGTCGCGGTAACTCAGGCAGAATCGAAAATACAACCAGACGCAGTGGCTGATGATCTCGGCGGGAAAGCGATGGCCTTTGTAGAGACCGGCAGATAGGACACAAGGCGAAGTATTCATCCGCCTCATCAGATCATGATCGCGGTAAGTTGACAATCCCGCCCCGAGTCCATCCGGACCCGCTTCTCGCGCGTCCTACTCGTCATTGCCGGATGTCGAGAACGAGTTTGTCCCTTGTCGAGATGCGGTAGCTGTCATACTCTTGAACCATGCTTGATTGGAGTCAGTGCCCGAGTGTGGAACGTGTGCCGGGGAAGCTCAACGGCGCATGGGTGTTCAAAGGAACGCGTGTGCCCGTGAAGGCGCTCTTCGAAAACTTAGAAGATGGAGCGCGGGTGGATGATTTTCTAGAGTGGTTTCCCGGTGTGACACGCGAACAGGTCGAGGCAGTACTTGCGCACGCGGAGCGCAGCCTGCTTGAAGCTTGACGGCGCCTAAACCGGTTGCGGGAAAGCATGCGGATACTCTTCGATCAAGGAACGCCGGCGCCCTTGCGCCATGTGTTGGTTGGCCATCGGGTCACCACCGCCTATGAGATGGGCTGGGCAAAGCTGGAGAACGGCGAGTTATTAGAATTGGCCGAAGCAGGGTTTGATATCTTCATAACAACTGATCAAAGCCTGTCCTATCAACGAAACCTAATCGGGAGAAAAATCGCCATTTTGGTGCTCCCGACCACCAGCTGGCCCCGGATTCAGCGTCATCTGTCCGAAGTAGTGGCCGCGGTCAGCTCACTCGGCTCCGGGGACTTTCGCGAACTGGTCTTGCCACCATAAGCATTGCATGCAGGCCTTGATGGGGACAGAATAGCTATTACTCTCTGAACTCATATGGACCGAAGCGAGCCTCGATCCGTTTGACTTGAGTCCGACTCCAGATCGTCGGTTCCGTGTGAGAGTCCATGTGAGAAAACCACTCCGAAATGCGCCAAAACTGGCGATAACAACGAACTAGAATTGCTGAAGGCAAATTCATCTGTAATATCCTGCCTCAAAAAAAGTTAAGTCGATCCCAGCAACACTTAACACTACCGTACGCTCAACCCCCGTTTGGACAGCTGAGACTCTTCATTGATACTGGACCATGAGGAACTGATAGTTTTGAATTGAGTCTCAGATGATACTATGCACAGGAGTTGCGATCGAGCTACCAACAGTCGATGGCGGAAGCACCGCGCCATGGTTGCAACAGGCTTCTAACAGCGTCAAGGAGGACATCGTATGTTGCCGCGACGCGTATTGTTATCGGCATCGGGTGTCGTGGTACTCGTACTACTGGTCGGTGGCGGTAGAGGAGCGTGGGCTGGGCTGGGCCGCTCTTGTACGCTTCTACAGGAGATGCAAACAGCAATGGCGGTGGACGTCTCTACACCATAGACCCCGTTGCGCAAACGGTGACGCTCATTGGCAATACCGGACTCAGTAGATTGGGGGCCCTCGCTTTCGACGGTAACAGAGTCCTGTACACCGCGGACGGCGGTTCCTCAGGGCCATCTTTCTTGTATACGATTAACTCGAGCAATGGGACGGCTACGTTTATCGGTGCGCTGTCTGGCATCCAAGGTGTGGATGCCCTGGCGTTTGATGCCGGGGGAACCCTCTATGGTGGAAGCTGGGACGGAAGCACCGGGCGCTTGCTCGCCATTGATCCAGCAAACGCAAACATCTTGAGCAACATTGCTATGTCCGGCAGTGGCAACAGTTTTGTAGCAGGTCTTGCTTTTGATGCGACTAACCAACTGTTCGGTTCCCGAGGGAATGCGGATGGACGAACCGAAGATCTGATCCAAATCGATGTCATCACTGGTCAGCATACGCCGATTGGCGTAGCCACGAACGTCATATCCGATATCTGGTTTGATGCCGCCGCTGGTACGCTCTATGGCGGATCGCCAACGGGAGACCTGTTCATCATTGACCCCCTCACAGGGGGTAAGACGTTGCTGTTCAACACGGGTATTCGCATTGCGGGCTTGACCGGCTTAAGCGGTAGCGTCGTCATTGATGGCTGCGATTCCGGCGTACCCAATGCCGTGTTCCCCGGCGGGGGCACGATCTCTGACCTGATTGTGGCATGCGCCGAGGGCGCCCGCAATCACGGCAAGTTCGTGAGTTGTGTCTCCCATTTGACCAATCAGCTGAAGAAAGTCGGGATTATCACTGGTCAGCAGAAGGGCGCGATCCAAAGCTGTGCGGCGCAGGCCAACATTCCATAACGTCTCAGGCTGCGAACAAACGGGTCGGAGTAGCTGTCTCGTGGCTGTCAGAACATTTAGGGCTCAAGGCCGCGAAGTGTCACGGAGCCGACCTGGCATTGAAACTGTTCAAAGCACGCCGGAGGAGGTGCTTCCGTCATCAATTGTTGCTATGCCGCAAGAGGCATCGGCGTAGCATCGACAACGACCAAGACGGTCGGTTGTCCGAACATGACTTTCTCCGATACCCAGAGAACCATCGCCGACGGGAAGATCTCTCTTAACCTCAGCCGTCGAGTGGTCAGCCCGGCTTGCATAGCTGGCGTCCTAACCTCACCTCCGAATTTGAGCGCCCTGTGAGCACGCCAACTTGTGCCCCGCTTGCGTGTCCTCGCATGCGGTCCTCCGCGGCTCCTCCAGCAATGAAAGAGATTCGACCGCGACTGGGCCGGACCATTTGTCGCCTGGCGGGTCCGTGACGTGATCCTGTCGTGGCGCGGGTCTTTCAGCTGGGCCAAGCTGCACGCGGTGAACGAGACCCGCGGCGGCGAGTGAGGTCGCTTCAGGAGGGGAGAGGCAATGCCCGGAAAGAGATCCGGCGAGGAGCAGGGGCCGTTGCGGCGGCCGATAGCGCGGCTCACCTGTCTCTACGCGATGGCGATCGTGGCCGCCGCTTCAGCCGAGCCCGGTAGGCCGGTGCCGCCGGTGGCGACGATCATGGCGCGGATGGCCGAGGCCCGCGCCCTGAACCGGGCCCGCTTCCGCCCCTACGTCGTAACCCGGGACTACGAGCTTTTTGGCAGGGAGCGGGACCGCGCGAAGTCACGGGTGACGTCCGACGTTGCCTTCGTCCCGCCCGACTCCAAGCAGTACACCATCCGGCGGAGCAGCGGCGCGGGACTCGGCGAGCGGGTCGTCCGCCGCATGCTGGAGAGCGAGGCCGAGATCACCCGCCAGCACGCCGCCACCGACCTCTCGGACGCCAACTACGCCGTCCGTTTCGTGCGCGAGGAAGACGACGCCGGCGTCCGCTGCTATCTGCTCGAGTTGCTCCCGCGGCGCAAGGACCACAACCTCCTGCGCGGCCGCGTCTGGGTCGATGCCACGACCTACCTCGTCCGGCGCAGCGAGGGGGAGCCCGCGAAGTCCCCCTCGTGGTGGCTGCGAGACGTCCGCATCGCCTTTCGCTATGGCGAGGTCGGCGGCATGTGGCTGCAGACCGCGTCGGAAGTCACCGTCAGCGTCCGGATCGTTGGCCCCCACACCATGGTCTCGCGTGACGTGAAGTACCGGATCGACGGGGCGGCCGCCGTCGACGCGCCCGAATAGCCGGCGCAAGGGCCGGGGTCCCACCCTGTCCCTGGCGAATTCCGAATTTGCCGTCATCATCCACGGGTCCAGGACGAATTGTCGCAATCCTTGGATTTTCTGAGCTTCAAACGCGGCAAGCAAATTCAAACCGGGCTATTCAAAGGGTAACGTGTTCGTCTGACGCGTTGAGCAAATTACTCAGTCCTATTCGCTTGCCTGACGCTCACGACTGCGGAGCTTCATGCCGCTATTGGCGTTTGAAACAGTCCGCGACAATACTGCGCGATCGATATGACCTGAAACTCGTCCATCGGCAGCCGCTGGCACGACGCCGCCGCCATCATCACCATCGCCGGGCCGGCCGGTCATGTCTACATTCGCCCGGACATCCACAGGGCTACAAGGTCACCGCGTTCAGCGAGGACGTGCCGGACTATTTGTTTCCCAGACCTTCCAGCAAAGCGCGCAGAAAGCCGTTGTAGAAGAGGCCATTCGGATCGAGTCTGTTGCGGTAGGCGTTGAAGGACTCCAGGCGTGCGCCGCGGCGCCGGCGGAGGTCGGCCAGGAAGTTCGGGTTGAAAGGCGCCGTTGCGGAGGTAGTCGGAGCCGCGGTTGGGTCGTAGAAACCATACATCTTGCCGTTATGTGGAAAGCCGCCCATTTCGACCCACTTCCGCTCGACGTCGGCGAAGAACTGCAGCAGCGCAGCGGGATAATCGGCCGCCTTTCGATCCTTCTCCACGAAACCGATCATGTCTAAGTTGACGAACCAAGTGTGCTCGGGATCCTCTGTGAATGTCGCCGACATGGCCGAGTTGCCGCCCTTGACGAAGCGGAACTCCATCGGTGCTGCGATGTGGAAGTGGCGGTCTTTCGTGACGATCTGGGAAACGGCATCCAAGCCGTCCCACACTTTGCCGAGCCCTGCCTCGTCGAGTCCGGGGAGCGGAATGTAATACGACATGAAAATGACGCGCACCGCACCTGTCAACCACAAGTCCGAATGCGACTTGTTGGCCGTAGCAATTTCCCGCTCGATCACGTCGAAGGTGATTGCTGAGATAATAGCAGGATTGTCGATGCCATCTTGAATGGCACCAGATAAACTATTGCCTGGGCTTACTGCATACTGTGCCCGTTGGGCTACGTCGGCACCGTATTGGGCGAATCCCTCCAGATAAGGCGCGCCGTATTCTGGTGGCTGTTTGCTGGCAAGGATACATGCATTTGGGGGATCAGGGTTCGGTGGCCCGTTCGGAATCTTCTGAGATGGATCTTTTACCACATCCCACCACAGCGCGAGGAAGTTCTTGGCATACAAAGGGCTCCCTACATGGTCAGTGGCGTAAGGGGTGAAGAACGTCTCCAACCGAGTGTGGTCCCTCAATAGCGTCTGAAATGTCTTCACGAAGGCCGACTTGTCAGCAAGTCCTAATCGCTCGGTGCCCCCCTGAAGCGTCGTCGCCCACGGGCGGTCCATGACATCGATTGTGACCGACGTCACGATGCCCAGTCCGCCCATCGATACCCGAGCGAACTGCAAAGGCGACCATTTGCCCATAGCCGGCGACTGCGCGTCGATCGTCATCTCGGAGCCGTCGGCTCGTACGATCATGAACGCCGACACCGTCTCAGCGAAAATCGGCGCGTCCATCGTGCCGCCATGCACGTCGACCGCGGTCATGCCACCGAGACTGAAGAACCCTCCGGCCGTGACTGTTTTCAGCATCAGATTATGAACGGTCAGGAACGCGTCCAGTTCGTCCTCGCGCACACCGGTATTCACCGTAACCTGCCTTGCTCCCGGTCCTAGCACAATGCGTTCGTTCCGGCTGGCTCCCAGGTCCGCATAGCAGGATAGGTCGACGAGCCAGGTCTTCGCGGTCGTAGGCGACCCGCCCCGATTGTCGTCCACGACCAGTGGCGATTGTGAGTGCCGCTGTCCGGAAACCCGAACGATCACACCATTTTTCGCGGCATTCTCTAGTACGGTCTTCAACTCGGCCGGGTTCCTCGGCGCGTAGTAGTAGGTCTCCCCATTGATCGAATTATGGACGAGGTTCCCGCTCCAGTTCTTCCACTCTGGCGCACTGTGGGGGACGCTTGTGATCGCATTCGTCATCTTAAACTCCTCCTTATCAAAACTCTCCAGTCCGACCGGGTGATCAGCCACATCGAGGCCAGGGCGTAGCCACCCGCCGCTGGGTTACCAGGTAGTCGCACGCCAGTTCGGCGTGAACGTCCTCCACGGGTCCGTTGCGCCAGGCCACGTTGACCATGGCGTTGGCGGGGACTCGGTCGAGGTCCCTGGCGCGCGCATGGCGATGCGCGGATTGTCCGATGGTTTAGAGACATCAACCCCGCGAAGACGCTCACTTGCCGAGCAGTTGATAGACGCCGCGCTCAAACGCATCGTAAACCCCCAGCGCCTTCGTATCCGCAAACGGCAAGAACTGCATCATGACCACGCCGGCCACGCCGCGTGAGGGATCGAGCCAGAAGAACGTGTTGTTGATGCCGCCCCAGCTCAGGCTGCCGGGCGAGCGCTTGCCGGCGACCGCGGCCGTGGTGATCTGGAAACCGAGGCCCCACTTGTCGCGACCGTCGTCGACGAAGGTAAAATCGCTGCTCAGGTTCGGCTGAGTCGATTTCGCCGCGCGTACGCCCACGGCGCCGATGTGATTCTGGCCCATGAGCGCGACCGACTCGCGCGAAAGGACGCGCGCGCCGCCGAATTCGCCGCCGTTGAGCAGCATTTGGAGAAAACGCAGGTAGTCACCCGCCGTCGAGTAGAGCCCGCCGCCGCCGTTGAAGCGCGTCGCGGTTTGGGGCGGGTTGCGCGGCTGCTCGGCGAGCGCGCCATCGGCGCCGCGGCGGTGGACATTCACGATGCGCGCGTGTTTTTCGGCGGGGACGTTGTAGCCGGTGTCGTTCATGCCGAGCGGGCCGAAGATGCGCTCGCGAAAATATGCTTCGAGGTTCTTACCCGAGAGTTTCTCCACGATTTTGCCGAGCTGATCGGTGCTCGTGCCGTAGATCCAGTCCGTGCCCGGATCGAAGAGCAGCGGACCGGCGGGATAGGTTTCGCCCTCGCGTGGCTTGAATTTGTTGAGCACCGCGCTCGTGAACGGATAGCCGAGCCCCGAGGTATGAGTGAAGAGCTGCCGCACCGTGATCGCCGAGGCGGCGGGCCGCAGCTTGTAGGCACCGGTCGCGGCGTCGAACGACTCGAACACCATCGGGTTCGCCAGCTCGGGCAGGTAATTCGCGGCGGGATCGTCGAGCGCGAGTTTGCGCTCCTCGATGAGTTGCATCGCGGCGACGGCAGTGACCGCCTTCGTCATCGAGGCGATGCGGAAGATCGCATCGGCCGTCATCGCCCGCCCGGCGTCGGTCTCCGCCATGCCGAACGCGCCTTGGTACATGACGCCCTTGCGGTCGCCCGCGATCACAACCACGCCCGGCACGTCCTTGCGCTCGATGGCGGCGCGCAGTTGTTGATCGAGAGCGGACTGGGAAAATACGATGACCGGCGCAGCGAGCAAGAGAGCGAAGAGGAAACAGGCAAGATGGGGAGTATTCATGGGGCGAGTGAACTGGACAGAATAGATAGGAAATCACTTTTTCTCACGGGAGCACTATAGCACGGAGACACCCAGCCCAACTGCCCTTGAGTGCTACCGAGCAATGATGTCTAAGGGGATCGAGTTTTTCGACCTTACAACCATCGACCTCTGAACCGGTCACTGAACGAAACAAAACTGCGTAGCTTGGTGTCCAATTCAGGCGAGTGTCGAAACGAAAAGAAACTGACTAAGCGTCGGTGAAAGAAAAGGACTTTTTCCCTTTGATAAGATTGGCCCGCCTAACTTTAATTCCTTGGCTCCTGTTTTTGTCCGGTTACTCTGACGATGCACTGGCGAACGGTAGGATTTCACAGCGCATTCCGGTCCAGCAAGGTTTACCAGCAAAGGTATTTGCGGAATGGAAGAGGCAGTTCCTGACGAGGAACCGTTTGTCGGAAGGCATGTTTGACAAGCGGATCGAAATCTCGAACGTCCAACTTGTAGAGGGTCCCATTTACGTCTGGTGCAGGATCGACTATGTGTTTGTGTTGGACTGGGTGCGTTTGGTCCAAGCAGCGAGTGTCGATCTTGGAGAGTATCCGCTAGATAGGGAACCAGACCAGGAGGTCATTGCACGGGCAGTACGGCTGGCCATTCGAGAGACTGACCAACTTACTATTCCCAAAGTTGTGTCGCGCTTGAAAGTAGAGAGAGCTTTCCAAAGCTGCGAAAAGGGAATGCAACCGAATTGGTCCGACATCGGGTTTGAGAACCTGACCGGGAGGCTCCTCATGTGGGGTTTCAGCACGATCGATAAGGATGAGAATCAGTGCAAAAGGGCAGCAGTGGATTTGGCGACCGGCGAGGTTGCCTACTGCCACGATGGTCCATGCTGGGTCTCCATCCACAGATAAGATTTCATTGCTACAGCCGACGAGGATGTCGCTGGCGCGAAACAACAGCCTCAGATTGTCCGTTGAACGCCGTTCCAGGTGGCGACGGTGGCGCCCAAGACAAATTTAGTGCCGACCAATTCGGAGCCACATAGTTCGGCGGGCTGTTCTCCAGGAGTTGGGCTGATCATTCAGCGTGCGACCGTTACCCTCGGACTGCTGCTGGCGTGTGCCGTCGCACTCGCGCCGAGCCAGCGCGAGCAGCTCAACATTGAAGATTTTCGCGCGAAGATCCGGAAGATCGTGGCCGACGGGGCGACTCCATCATTGGTCGTCGCCGTGGCGCGCGGCGGTCGAATCCTGTGGAGCGAGGGGTTTGGTTTTGCTGATCGCGAAGCCCGCGTGCCGGCAACAGTCGACACTCCCTATTCAATTGCGTCAGTGACCAAGCCATGGATCCCCATTGACAATTAATTAGCTGATCCTTGATGATCCATGGCTCTACCCCCAAACGGGCCACACTCGCAGAGTCTCTGGATTTCAGGCTATTCGCAATGAAGACCACAACCATCAGGCACCTGGTCCTTCCTGTGATGAGTCTCTTCTTGTGTACCTTGGTCCTGGCTCAGGAAGATGCCGCCAATCGACACCGACTGTTTCTCAATTACCTTAAGGAAACCGCCGCCGAGATTTCCACTCATTCTCTAACCCAGATCAAGAGCCTGGAAGCCTGGAAGGAGCAGCGACTCGTGTTGCGTCAGCAGCTGCTTTACATGCTGGGGTTAGACCCCCTGCCAAAACGCACGCCGCTTAATGCGCGGATCACAGGGAAAATCAATCGGCCTGATTACACCATTGAAAAAATCGTCTTCCAGAGCCTGCCGGGGCTCTATGTAACGGGTAATTTTTATCTTCCCACAAAGCATCCTTATCCTCTACCTACGATTCTTTACGTCTGTGGCCATTCGCCCCATCCGTTAGGGGCGAAATCCTATTACCAGGATCGGGCAATCTGGTTTGCTTCGAACGGTTATGCCTGTCTGATTCTGGACACGCTCGAATTCGGCGAAGTGGCAGGCATCCATCATGGCATCCATGACTTGAATATGTGGCACTGGTTGTCTTTGGGATATACGCCGGCAGGGACTGAAGTATGGAATGCGATACGCGCCCTGGATTATTTGGAAGCTCGCCCGGAAGTCAATAAACAGCAGATTGGAATGACCGGCATTTCTGGTGGCGGGGCTACTACGTGGTATACGGCCGCGGTAGATGAACGAGTTCAGGCAGCGGCTCCGGTCTGCTCTACGTTTACCTTCGGATCACAGGCTGCCCATTGGGTCGCGGCGGGACAATGCGATTGTATATATTTCCACAATACTTATCTGGAAGATTTTCCCATCGTCGGTGCGTTAATAGCACCGCGTCCATTGATCATGATGAGTGGTCGGAAGGACCCGGATTTTCCACCCGACGGCTATCATGAGGTGTTTCGAAAGGTGAAGGGAGTTTATGATCTCTACGCCGGAACTCGCGGAGAGTCAGACCGAGTTAAGGAAATAGACGCCGACGTCGGGCATAGCGATGTTCCGCTCTTTCTTAAGGAAGCACGCCAGTGGATGAAACGTTGGCTGAAGAATGAGAGCGATTCTCCGGAAGTGGAACCCGTGGGCAAAGAAACACCGGAAGATCTGGCTTGCCTATCCAAATTGCCCCCGGATGCCACTAACTATAGTATCCACAATCAGCTCATTCCTGTAGCAACTCTGAAGAGTTGGCCTTCTCTGGCAGAGTGGAATAACCGTCGCCAGGAATTATTGCAGGGTCTTAGAGAACGGACTTTTCGCTGGTTTCCTCGTACGAAAGCGCCTTTCGAGACCAAAGTGAGCCAGAACCGAGGTGGATGGGCGTCCCGTTACGCCGATTACAAAGACGTTGAGTTTAGCAGCGAGTCGGGGGTGCGAGTCCGGGCTCAACTCTTGAGGCCCAGAGTTCGTTCAGGCAGCTCTCCCCTTCTCATCTATGTGAAGCGTGCGGGCGATTCCCACTATTTCCTTGATCTGGACGAACTCCTGCCCCTGTTGGGCCGGTTTAATGTCCTGATCCTGAACCCCCGTTTGACCGAACATCCGGTGAGTGCCTTTCAGTACGCGGAAATTGAACGAACCGCCTCCTGGATTGGCAGGACCACAGCTTCCATGCAGATCTGGGATATCTTGCGCGCCATCGAGTGGGTAACCGGCGAAGAAAAGATTTCCCCTCCGTTGATTTCCATTTATGGCAAGGGAGAGATGGGCATTCTCGCCCTCTATGCGGGTCTCTTCGACGAGCGGGTCAAGCAAGTGATTCTCAACGATCCGCCTTCATCTCACTGGCAGAGGCCGGCGCTCCTTAATATCCTGCGGCTTACTGATATTCCCGAGGTGGCAGGAGCCTTTGCACCCAGACGGATCGTCTGTTTGACGAATCTTCCCGAAGCTTTCAGCTATACTCGCAAAATCTACAACCTGTACGGAAATTCCACCAATCTTGGCCAGGCGGACAGCCTGCCTCAAGCCCTGGAAGTTTCGAATTATTAATCCCATGAGACTTTCTCATGTCCTTCGCCAAACGTCGTCCGTCCCGAAATCTTCACTTACGCCACAACCTCGCCGGCTTGATCCAAGCACTCTATGGGTTGTGCCTAACGGATAGAACGCGATAGTCGAACTCCACGTTGAGGAGTAGCATCCGATACTTGAGAAACGTCATCATCAATCTGGATTCTCGGAGATCGTACGATGATCTTGAACCACCTCGTAGCCCGAGGGAGTTGGTGATGTTTCATTCACGAGTTCGCATGCTCCGCCGGAAGAGCTCGCAGGAGGTACCAGTCGATACGTCCAGCGCGTATTCGGCGCGCTCGTCAGGTCAGAGCTCGCCCTCGTTTGATTTCTCGACGAGTGCGTCGCTGCGTTCCCGCGCGACCGGATCAACGCAGTCGTTTTTCTGAGTGAAAGGGGGAGCGTGATGCGGATCCGATGCGGATTGACTCGCCGTCAAGTCTTGAAAGGACTGGCGGCAGGATGCGCCGTTACGGTCGTGGGTTCATCCCGAGCCGCGGTTGCGGCGTCCCATGAGCTTTCGACTTTTCAGGCTGACATTACGCCGCCTCTCGGTCACGCGCTCATGGGAGGAGGTATTACCCCCGCTCAGCGAATCGACGATCGGTTATTGGCCCATGGGTTTGTGCTCAGAGGCGGAGGGTTCCCCGTCGTGCTGGTTTCACTGGACTGGTGCGAAGTGCGCAATGACGCCTATGATCGCTGGCGGACGGTGCTCGCCAAGACTGCTGGAACTTCAAAGGAGCGAGTCTTGCTGAGCTGCATTCACCAGCACGATGCTCCAATCGCGGACCTGACCGCTCAGCGGTTTCTGAACGAATCAAGATCTTCAGGCAGCATCTGCGATCTGGAGTTTCACGAAACCGCGGTTCAACGCGTGGTTCAGGCACTGCGAGAGGGCCAGCGGGCGAGTCGACGAGTGACTCATTTGGGACTAGGACAAGCGCAAGTTGAGAAAGTCGCCTCCAACCGGCGATACGTTGGCCCGGAAGGAAAGCTGTTCTTCAACAGAACCAGCGCTACCCGAGATGCCTGGATCCGCGCGCAGCCTGAGGGAACAGTCGACCCCTGGCTCAAGACCCTCAGCTTCTGGGACGGTGAACGTCCTGTGCTCGCACTGAGCTGCTATGCCACCCATCCCATGAGCTATTACGGAAAGGGGGCTGTTTCGAGCGATTTCATGGGAATGGCCCGTGATCGCCGCCAAAAGGAAGACCGGGATGTCAAACAGATCTACGTTTCAGGCTGCAGCGGAAATGTCACCGCCGGCAAATACAATGACGGTGCTCCGGAGAACCGATCTGTCCTGGCGGACCGAATCTACCGGGCAATGGCGCAAGCATGGAAGGACACGCGACGCCAGCCACTGACGTCCCTTAAGTTCCGATCGTTACCGCTGGAGTTGGAACCTCGGAGCGATGTCAGGATTCTCCAAGCCGGACCTGGAGGCGCGCCTCAGAACAGATCCGAAGCCGTTTGGCCAATGCCTGGCGGCCCTCGGCCTGAGCTGGCGAGAGCGAGTGGAGGCCGGCCACCCGATTGATGTGCCGGTCCTTGATTTCGGATCGGCGAACCTGGTCTTGTTGCCCGGTGAGATGTATGTGGAGTTTCAGTTGATGGCACAGAAGCTCCGGCCAGATTCGTTTGTGATGACATTGGGGTATGGGGAGTGTGCTCCCGGCTATGTTCCGATCGAACGGGCCTTCAATGAAGGCGACGAGAACTTGAAGGACTGGTGCTGGGTGGGACCCGGCTCGGAGGCGCGAATCGAGGCAGTATTGAAAGAAGCCCTGCTGCCGCGCACCGATTGAGAACTACAGAATATCGTGACGGAATACATGAAGCTCCGTTTGGAGTGATGCACTTCTGATCCGGGGGGTTCGCTCATCTGCGCCTCCGAATCGGTTTCTAATCCTCCTTCCCTACCTGCCTGGTCTTGCTATAGACATTGCCCAAAACGTCTCGCGAAGCTTTCCAGTAACAAAAATGTTTGAACTGCTCGGCCCGAGGCTCCCGGACAAAATCACGTGACCGGACGTCAGGAAATGGTACACTGACTTTCCTGGCAAGAATCAAGAATCGAAGATAGAAGGGGTCAGGTACGCTCATTGTGAAGTTCCTGGGCGCACTGGCTTGTTCAGAGCTCCGAAAATGAGTGGACCGGACCCGCAAGCCTCGATGCGCTAGAATCCCGTCGCAAGTCATATTAGAGGAGACCTATGTTCCAAGCGTTCACGAGAACCGTTCTCGCAGTTGCAATCCTTATAAGCGCGGCGCACGCCCAGCAGACCACCGCGACTCTAACCGGCACCGTCACAGACCCGACGGGCGCCGTGGTCGCGGGTGTGACGATCACAGCCACCAATCTGGCCACGAACGCGGTCCGCGAAACCTTGACCGCCGAGACGGGCAGCTACACGCTCCCCTTCTTGCCTGCCGGCGATTATTCTGTGACTGCCGTTGCCCCTGGCTTTCAGAAGCAGAAGATCGACCGTATCACCCTGCAGGTGCAGCAGACCGCGCGGGTCGATGTGCAACTCCGGATCGGCGACGTTGCCGAGACGATCAACGTCGAGGCTTTCGCGGCGGTCCTGCAGACCGACAATGCCACGGTGGGCGCGGTCATCGACGGAAGCAAAATCGTCGACCTGCCTCTCAACGGACGCAACTTTATTCAGCTGGCGCAACTGATTCCTGGCGTTCAGGCCGGCACGCCGGGCTCCATTACCGTCCGGCGGGGGCGCGGATCCATCGGCCAGCAGGATGCGCCATTCGGATCCACAGCCATGTCTGCCAATGGCTCGCGCGACACCGCCAATCGCTACCTTCTCGACGGTATCGAGTTCATGGACTACGACGCGATGACGTACTCGTTTGCGCCGTCGGTGGACTCGCTCGCCGAGTTCAAGGTGGAGACCGGCAACTCGTCGTCGGAGTCCGGCGGCGCGCCAGGCGGGCAGGTCAATATGCTCACCAAGCGCGGCGGCAATCGGCTCACCGGGACCCTCTGGGAGTTCAATCGCAACGACGCGCTCACGCAGGCCTACGATGCGATCGCCCGCAAGAGCGTCGACCCGCCCCGATTGAACCGGAATCAGTTCGGCGCGAATATCGGCGGGCCGGTCTATATTCCTGGGCTCTACCGAGGAACGGACAAGACGTTCTTCTTCTTCAACTGGGAATCGGGCCGGTTGGCCCAGGGCGCGGTCAGTTCGCTGCGCTTGATCCCGCCGGCAGCCATCCGGACCGGAGATTTCCGGGGTCTAACCAATTCGCGCACCGGGGCCCCGATTACGCTGAACGACCCGCTCAACATCGGGATCGCGAACAACGTCATTCCCGCATCGAGGCTGAGTAGTCAGTCGCTGACTTTTCTCCAGTTCATGCCTCTTCCCAACACCCAGGTAGGGACCCAGAACTTCGCCAGCACTCCCGCCAGCGCCGTCTCGAAACAGGACAACTACAACGGTCGCATCGATCATATCTTCTCCAGCACGGACACACTGTCGGGTCGTTATATCTTCAATGACACTTACGAAGCCGGCGTACCGTTCTGGGGCCACGACGAGCGCGACAACCTGGGCCGTTCGCAGAATTTTGTGAGCGCCTGGACCCATACCTTTGGACCGACGCTGATAAATGAGTTTCGTGGCGGCTGGCACAAGTTCTTCGAGACCGAGATCTTCGGCACCACCAACGATCCCGCTTACGACATCGCCGGAAAGATGGGAATTCCGCTGGTATCCCGGCTGCCGCAGGAGTATGGGCCGCCGACCATTACCATCAACGGCCCGGACGGAGCCTTCAGCATGTACGACCTGCAGCGGCAGATCGGACCCCGCGATCGCTCCAACCAGATCTTTCAGTTCGTGGATTCTGCCTCCTGGCAGCATGGCACACACTTCCTGAAGTTCGGCGCCGATATCGTCAGGCGCCAGGTGACCTTCGAACAGGCCCGCGCGCCCCGCGGCAGCTTCGGTTTCGATGGAACCTATACCGGAAGCGCGCTCGCCGATTTCATGCTGGGTTATGTGCGAAACGCGAGTATCAATCCGGCTCACACGTCCACCGACCTGTGGAACTGGTGGCAATCCTATTATTTCAATGATGACTGGAAAATAACTCCCAGGCTTACAGTCAACCTTGGTCTACGCTACGACTACTTCCAGCCCTACACGCAGGTGGACGACAAGTTCGTGAACATCGAGCAGAACGGCTTTGTCGTCGCGGGTATTACAACGCCCGAGACCTCGAGCTATGGGCGCGGGCTGATCGCGCCGGATCGCAACAACTGGGCTCCCCGGGTAGGCTTCGCCTACCGTCCAACTTTCATGAACGACGCCGTGGTCCGCGGCGCCTACGGCTGGTATTACACGCCGCAGATTTCGAACGCGATCTTCGCGATGGCCGAGGGCGCGCAGGCTACTGCTGGCGCGAGCGTGATTGGGAACCCGACGGGCGTGCCCAATCTTTTCTTCAACGACCCGTTTTCGTCGGCCGTGACCACCGGCGCGCTGAACTTCGCGGTCAGCAATGACCAGAACCTGCGCGACACCTATATCCAGCAGTGGAACTTGAACGTGCAGAAGACCCTCCCGGGCAAGATCCTCATGGATGTGGGCTATATCGGCACGAAGAGTACCAGGCTGATTGTAACGTTCGAGGATCTCAACCGACCCATCCAGCTGGTCGATCCGCGGACACCCGGCTTGCCCTCGCTCAATGCGCGCCGTCCAAATCAGGCCTATCAGCGCAACGTTCGTTCCGACAAATCCGTCGGCAACGCGATCTATCACGCGCTCCAGCTGAGGGCGGAGCGCCGCATGAGCAGCGGGCTGGTCTTCCTTACCGCCTATACCTGGTCGAAGTCGATCTCCGGACCGAACGACATCGGCGGGCAGGTCGGCGGCGGCAACTTCATCGGCGCCCCGCAGGATATCTACAATCTTGCTGGCGATCGTTCGGTATCGGGTTTCGACGTGACGCAGCGCTTTGTTCAGACGGTGCTCTACCAGTTACCGTTCTTCAAGGATACGCGCGGCGCTGCGCGGTGGTTGCTCGACGGCTGGCAGCTTTCGACCATCGTAACCTTCCAGAGCGGTTTTCCCGCGCCAGTGACGAACAACGTGGACACGACGGGCACGGGAATCAGCTCGCGCCCCGACCTGCTATCCGGTCAGAATGGCAACTTGCCAGGCGACGAGCGCACGTGGACGAAATGGTTCAACACCGCCGCGTTCGCGGAGGCGCCATTCGGCCGCTTCGGCACTTCGCCTCGCACCTACGCGATCCGGCTGCCCGGGATTGCCACCGGCGACTTTTCCGTCAACAAGATCTTCCCGATATCGGAGGGGCGCCACCTCGAGTTCCGGACCGAATTCTTCAACCTGACGAACCACTTCAACCCGGACCCCGCTACCGTGGACCGCAATATACGGTCGGCCACGTTCGGCGCGGTGGGCGGCGGCGTGCAAGGCGTTACGACCCGCGTCATCCAGCTCGGAGCCAAGTTGGTGTTCTGAGTGGCCCATAACCGCGTCTTCTTCCGGCACCATCGGATCGCGGGAGAGGGAAGTTTGGGGGCTCGACGCCGTTTGTTGGGCCCCCGGCTCTACCAGGCGCCGATCCTCTTTCGAAGGGGCGAACAGATTAGCCGGGGACGACGCTGCGCCCTCCGGACGACCGAGTATGCACCCAGGCCTGTGACGTGCGCTTGCAAGCTTGCTTCCCAGGGGCCGAATGACTCTCACCCGACGGTCATTTGCCCCGAGAGCTCCGTCGTTCGGGAGCAATCGAGAGCCGCGATGCTTGCGAAGCAAGTTTTGCCGGATCAAGGCGTCAGCAAGCTGCCGCACTCCAGAATACGTCACCGTAATTGTGAAATGCAGAATTCATTAGAGGAAGATACATGACGCAAGAAGCCACGCAAATCACGCCCGCGAACATCATGCAGATCGGTCTCGGATTCTGGGGTTCGAAGACGCTTCTGAGTGCCATCGAACTGGGTTTGTTTAGTGAACTGGCTGCTGGTCCGCTCGAAGGCGCAGAACTGTCCCGAAGATTGGGTCTTCACGAACGGAGCTACCGGGATTTCCTTGACGCACTTGTGGCCCTGCGCTTCCTGGATCGGAGAGATGGCCGCTACGCGAATACCGCCGAAACAGCCGCATTCCTGGTGCGCGGCAGCCCAGCGTATATCGGTGGAATGTTGGAAATGGCCAATGAACGACTCTACTCGTTCTGGGGATCGCTTACTGAAGGGCTGCGCACGGGGCAACCTCAGAATGAAATCAAACGCGGAGGTACAGGCTTATTCGAAACCATCTATAACGATCCCCAGCGGCTACGCCTTTTTCTCGGGGCCATGACCGGTCTGAGTATGGGGGCGGCGAAAGGCATCGCGACGCTGTTCCCCTGGGACAAGTACAAGACATTCATCGATGTCGGAGGCGCACAGGGCGGCGTTGCCGTGCAGGTTGCGCTGGCGCACCCGCATCTGGCGGGGGCGAACTTCGATCTGCCGGTTGTTCAGCCCATTTTCGAAGATTACGCCAGAGCGATGGGTGTCAGTGAGCGTCTGCGCTTCATTCCGGGCGATTTTTTCAAGGACCCGATTCCATCGGCCGAAGTTCTGATCATGGGACACATCCTCCACGACTGGGATCTCAGTGAGAAAATGCGTTTGATCGAGACCGCCTATCGAACACTGCCAACGGGAGGATCTTTCATCGTTTTCGAGGCTCTGATCGATGATGATCGGCGAGAAAATGCGTTCGGTTTGCTGATGAGCTTGAACATGCTGATCGAAACGCCGGGTGGCTTCGACTACACCGGAGCCGACTGTTCAGCATGGATGAAAAAAGTCGGCTTCCGTGAGACTCGCGTCGTGCACCTGGCCGGTCCGGATTCGATGGTCGTGGGGGTGAAGTAATACCGTGGAGAGGCCGAGGCTTACGGGCAGGCGAGTTTGCACTCGGACTCCAGACGAAGCGAGCACACTTTCCGAGCATCCTGTGGCGACGCGTCATCTGTCGCAAAACGACCCGATACATGTGCGGACGGGCTATCAAGCCCGCCGAGGCCCGTCAGGACCTCGCATGTCATCTGCACATAAACTACGCCCTGACGGGCGTGGCTACTTACTGCCGGGCCTTCGGCCCGGCTACCGGCACCTGAGCTTCTGTGCCGTGAAATGTCCGAACTCCACGCGACGGGTCATTGACCCGTCGCCACAGAAGGCTTCGGAAAGTGTCTGAGCCGCATTCCAGGGTAGAGCTGAGTTTTGCAACGGCCCGTGATGACCCGCGCCACAAAAGCCGGGCCGGGCGCCCGGCCGGCTGCGAACTTCGCCAGCCGATCCACGGAACGACGTGAGGTTGACATACCACCGACCTTATAGGAAGCTGGGCCGTCCGGATCGGCAATGCCAAGAAGAAAATATCCTCTGCTCTGCCTGTACGCTTCCTTCGCGGTCGGGCTTGCCGCCGCTCCCGCCGCCATCGCGCAGGTGTCTGCCTGCCGCCCATGCCATCCGGCAATCGCGCGCAGCTTTCTCGAGACCGGCATGGGCCGGTCGTTCTACCGACCCACCGCGGATAAGCTGGGCGAGGGACTTCGGGGGAACAACTCCTACTATCACGCGGCTTCGAATCGCCACTACGCCGTAATCGAGCGCGACGGACGGTACTATCAGCGGCGTCATCAACTCGACGGCAGTGGCAGAGAAGTGAACGTCGTCGAGAAAGAAATCCACTATGTCATGGGTTCGGGCAACCACGCCCGCACCTATATCCACCGGACTCCGCGGGGGACGCTGCTCGAGTTACCGCTTGGCTGGTACAGCGAAGGCGGCGGCAAGTGGGCGATGAGCCCCGGCTACGATCGGCCGAACCACGAGGATTTCCGGCGGGAGATCACGTACCAATGCATTGCGTGTCACAACGCCTATCCGGCGGTCGCCGATCAGGGGCGTCGTGAAGAGCCGCCGGTGTATCCTGCCGGTCTCCCGGAAGGAATCGACTGCCAGCGCTGTCACGGCGCGGGGGACGAGCACGCTCGTCTTGCCCGGAGCGGAGACGCTCTGGAAGCGATGCGTGCAGCCATCGTGAATCCCTCGCGGCTGGACAGCAGTCGCGCGCTCGACGTGTGCATGCAGTGCCACCTGCAATCGATGGCGGATATGCCGCATTCGGTTCCGATGCCGGGCCGGGGACCCTTTGGGTTTCAGCCCGGCGCGTCGCCGGGCGCGCACGCGATTCACTTCGAGCCGAAGGACGGCACGGCGAAGACGAGGTTCGAGATCGACAGCGCCGGCTATCGAATGCTCCAATCGGAGTGCTACCGGGGCAGCGCAGGAAAACTGCTGTGCACGACGTGTCACAACCCGCACCAGGCGGTGCGCGGCCAGGAGGCAGTTCGACACTACACCAAGGCGTGTTTGCGCTGCCACAGTCAGCGCATGGCCGAGATGGAATTGCGTCAGCAGCATCCTCGAGCCACGGAGTGCATTTCCTGTCACATGCCGAAACGTCGTGCCGAAGACGTGGTGCACGTGGTGATGACCGACCACGCGATTCCACGCCGTCCACCGCCCGGAGAACTGCTGGCGGCGTTGCCGGAAAGGCAGCACGGTCCGTATCGAGGCGAGCTGGTGCCGTATTATCCGCCCGGCCTCCCCGCCTCGAACGAGGTGCGACTGACCGTCGCTTTGGCGCAGGTGATGGAAGGTACTGATACCGAGATGGGGATTGTGCAGTTGAAGGCGGCGATCGAGGCGGTGGCGAATCCGCCGCCGAAAGCCTGGTTCGAGCTCGCGCGAGCGCATCACCGGCTGAGAGAGTATGGGGAGGCGGCCAGATGGTTTCGCGTCGCCGTCGAACGGGATCCGCAGAACGCTACCGTGCGAGTCGCATTTGCGCGATCCCTGCTGGAGTCGGGCGAACCCCGGGCAGCGATCGAGCAACTGCGTCATGCGCGAGCGCTCGAACCGGACAATCCGCGAACGCTCGCGGACCTGGGAGCGGCGCTTGCGGTAATCAAAGAATTCGCCGAGGCGGCGGCGGTGCTCGAACAGGCAATCAAGCTCGATGCCGATATTCCGGTCGCGCACAACTCGCTCGGGACCGCTTTGTTGGGGCTTGGGTCCAACAACGAGGCCATGGCGGCGTTCCGCGAGGCGATCCGCGTGCGGCCCGACTACGCGCACGCATATGTCAATCTCGGGATCACGCTGGCAAGTACCAAACGTTTGCGGGAGGCGCGGCCGTTCTTCGAGGAAGCACTGCGACACGACCCTAAGTCTTGGGGCGCGCACCATAATTTCGGGCTGTTGCTTCTGGACCTGGGTGAGGCGGAAGCGGCGGCTTCGCACTTCGAAAAAGCCATCGAATGCAATCCCGCAGCGCACTCGTCGCGAGTGTATCTGGCGTCTCACCTGCTGTCCAATCGGCGCTACGCTGAGGCTCAGACGCAGCTCGAGGCGGCGCTGGCAGGCAATCCGGAGCTGCCCCAGGCATATCTCTACCTCGGCGTGGCGCTGCTGGCCCAGGGCAAGACGCAAGCGGCTAAGGAGCACTTCAAGAAGGCTGCCTCGAGTGAGGATGCAGCAGTGAAACGCGAGGCTCAGGAGCGATTGCGCGGGTTACCTTAGATTTTCGGCGTCTTCGTGTCTTTGTGGTTAGAGCTGTGCTAACCACCAAGACACGAAGACACGAAGAAGAATCGTTTTGCTCTCGCCGCGCTCCTTCAGAATGCGACGCGCAGGCCGAACTGGATGTTACGCGGGCCGGCGCCAGGCGCCGTGCCGGCCACGGTGCCGAAGGCCGCGGCGCCGAACGTCGTGTTGGCTCTCCCGAACTGAACACGGTTGAACGCGTTGAACATTTCCGCCCGGAACTGGATCCGGATCGACTCCAGGACCTGCCAGTTCTTAGCCAGCGCGATGTCCCAGTTGTCCGTGTGGTCATAGCGGATGTTGGAGAACCAACGTGGCGCGTTGCCGAGCGTGTAGGGCGCCGGCTGGGCGAAGACGGCCGTGTTGAACCAGCGGTCGATCGTCTTCTGTTCGAGCCTCGCTCGCCTTCAGATCGGTAACGTCAGGGTATTGCCCTCCGCCGAACGCGAACACGTTGTCGGGCGCCGAAAACCGCAGCGGCAGCCCCGAGGTCCAGCGGTAGATTCCGCTCACCTGCCAGCCGCCGAGGATGCCATTGACCACAGGATGGAGGCCTGTCCCCACCTTGCCGGCCCTGCCCACGGGAAGCTCGTAGATCCACGCAACCGCCACGCTCTGCGGGATGTCGTGGCCGCTGATCGACCTTTCGAGGCTGAGGTTGTTATAGCTCCGGTAGCCGTCAACGATCTCCCAACCCTGGTTTTCGGAGGCGTTGTCGATTGCCTTCGACCATTGGTAAGTCGCGATCAGGCTGAGGCCGTCGGAGAATCGTTTGTTGACCTTCGCCACCAGGGCGTTGTAGCTCGACGATGCTCCGGGAAAGTCCTGGATCGTCACGTTGGCGAACTGCGGGTAGGGGCGCAGAAGCTGCCGCCGTTCCACCGTGCGTGCCGCGAGCGACCCGCTCGTGATCGAGCCGAAGAACGGGTTCGTCACCTGCTCCCGCAGCCCATCCCTGAGGGCGAGCGCCGAGCTAGGGATCTCGTTGATGTTGACGCCGTACCCGAGCGCGAGCCGGCGCCCCTGATTGCCCACGTACCCCACCTCGAGCACGATCGACTTGCTGATCTCATACTGGAGGTCGAGGCTATACTGCTGCATGTACGCCGTCGGGCGGTCGCGCAGGAAAGCATTGATCGCCAGCCCCGCATTGGTCTCCAGCCCGGCCGAGCTTCCCGTCGCCTGCGACAATCCGCTCGGATACGGATCACGCAAGAGGTTGTTGGGGGTTCGGCCGCTGTCGAGCGTCGATAGCCAGGGCGTCGTCGTGGAGAATCCGTCGGTGCCGACCAGCGGCCCGACGTTGACCGCGGTCAGATAGAAGGCGCCGTAGCCGGCCCGCACGGCGAGGCGGTCGTTGACCCTGTAGGCGAGTCCGATCCGGGGCGCAAAGTCGTGGTACGACGGACTCCACTGAGACCGGTCGTCGTCGCCGACGAACACCAGTCCGCCCCGCAGGTCCGGGAGCCCAACTTTCGGCCCGAGCGGGTTGGGCGCGGCCGGGTCGAAGTAGTTGAACCGGTCGAAGCGCTCGGTGCGTCCTGGCTGGAGCTCGTACCGCAGCCCGTAGTTGACGGTGAGCTTCGGGGTCAGCTTCCAGGCATCCTGGACGTAAAAACCCCAGTAGGTCTGAGTCGCCGCCGGGGCAATCGGCACCGGAGCGGAGCCTCCCGAGCCGGCGCCAACCAGCAGTGAGGCGATGGAGTTGCCCGCCCGCGCGACGCGAGAGTCGGGATCGGGCCCGCTGGTAAAGAACCGGTCGAAATTGAACGTCCCGGAGTTGAAGTCGATGTCGTTGAGCTGCGAGTACTCGACCGACCAGCCGAACTTCAAGCTGTGCGCGGAAAACTCGCGGCTGACATTGACCTGAGCGTTGATGATGTTGCGCGCGAAAATCAGGAGCCTGTTGTTGCCCAGGGCCGAATAATCGCCGCCAAAGTTCCAGACGAAGGGTGTCTCGACGCTGAACTGACTCGCGAGGGACGGCGACAGACCGAGCGCCGTGAAGTCGTAACCAAGGCCTTTGGAGATCTGCTTCTCGGTCCACTGGCCGCCGCCGAGCAGCACGTTGACGACCGTTTTCGGGCTCAGCGTGAAGGTGTTGCCGAGCGAGGTGTGCCAGCGCGGATTGTAGTCGTCCCATTGCGTCTCGGCGTCGCGTTCGAACAGCTCCGGCCGGATCCCGGCCTGAGGCGACTTCGTCATGCGCCAGAACACGGTATGGCGCGAGCTTGGGGTCCAGTCGACGCGCGCGTCGTAGCGGTCGTTCGTAACCGCCTCGGTTCCGGTCTTGAAGTAGTTGTTGATCTGCGCCGCCCCGGTGCCGGCGACGTTCGGAAGCGGAAAGAGCTTCAGGGCATTGACTCCGACAGCATCGAACCGGTTGGATGGGATTCGGTTACCCGGAAACGGGTCGCGCAAGAAACGTCCGGGGTTGGCCGGGTCCGCCCGCGTGGTGAGGGGATCGTAGATGACCGCGAGCGAGCCGTCAGCGTTGAAGGTCTGGGAGAAATCGCCCTGGCGCTGCGAGCTCGGTCGGGACGGTGGCGGTGCGGGACGAGGGGGTCCCCTGCCGCAGGCCCTCGTAACCGAAGAACCCGTAAATCCGCTTGCTCTTCCAGATCGGGCCGCCGATGTTGCCGCCGTACTGGTTGCGCTTGAATTCCGACTTCGGTCGGTTGAACTTGTTGTTGAACCAGCTATTGGCATCGAGCTCGTCGTTCCGGTGGTATTCGAACAACGTGCCGTGATAGTCCTGCGAGCCGCCTTTCGACGTCAGATTGATCACGCCGCCGCCGGTCTTGCCGAACTGCGCCTCGTATGTGTTGCGCACGATCTGCGCCTCGTTGACCGAGTCGACGCCGGGAGTCGCAATCAGGCCACCCCAGTCGCCCGCCGACGCCGGAACGCCGTCGATCAGCACGAGCACCGTTTC
Source organism: uncultured Acidobacteriota bacterium (assembly GCA_963827655.1). Taxonomy (GTDB): domain Bacteria; phylum Acidobacteriota; class UBA6911; order UBA6911; family UBA6911; genus CAWHCF01. The sequence continues at coordinate 177,028 of CAWHCF010000002.1, read as the reverse complement.
ATCGCGACCCCCGTTCATCGCGATTCGGTTATGGTTCTGGTCCTGGGTCGCCGTCGACACACCCGTGCGGACAGCCACGACGCCCGCAGTCGCGTGGGCGAGCACGAACGGATTGCGCGCATTGACCGGCAAGTCCTGGATCGCCCGGCTTTCCAGCGTCACCGACTGATTCGCAGTTCGCGTGTCGAGCAGCGGCGTTTCGGCTGTGATCTCGATCGTCTCGGCCAGATTTCCGACCTCGAGCTTCACGTTGAGCTCGACCGATTGGTTGGTCGAGAGCAGGATGCCTGTCTGGTTGTACTCCTTGAAGCCGACGAGCTTGACGGAAAGGCCGTAGGTCGACGGGTTGAGCTGAGAGAACGTGTAACGTCCGTCGCTGCTTGTAATGGCCGTCCGGGCCTGTCCCGTCGCTGTGTTAGTGAGGACTACGTCGGCCCCGGCAATGACACCCCCCTGAGGGTCGGTCACGACACCCGTCAGGTTAGCCGTAAAGCTCTGGGCCCAGAGGGCAAGAGCGGCGACGGGGACCAAGGCAACGCCGAGCAGAAGTCGAGTCATGAAATGCCTCCGTAGGGGGATTGAATTGGCAAAGAGGGTGCCAGGGATGAATTCAGCCTTGCACAGTGGGCGGCGACGCGTCAAATCAAATCACGCAGTGTTTTCGTGTCTTTGGGTCTTCGTGGTATTTGTTAGACAGCTCTAACCACGAAGACACGAAGAAACGCAGGTAGCAAGGAGTAGAGAGACATGACGACGAAGCCAGCACGGACGGGAAGGAAGAGATCCATGATCGCGATGGCGATCGCACTGCTCATGCTTGTCTGGCATTCGGGTGCCTTTGCCAGTTACGGCATCTATGTCGGCAAGAATCTCACGGCCGACGGCAGCGTATTTCTTGCCGGCTACGGTGACGAACCGTCCAGTCACTGGCTCGAGATTGTCCCGCGGCGCGATCATCCACCGCAGGCAAGCATCAAAGTCGGCGGGACCGCGGCCGCGCGATACCCGGGAGTTCTCATAGAAATTCCCCAGGTTGCCCAGACCCTGAAATACATCACCATGAACTACTCCGCGTTCGCCGGCTTTCCGGCGCCGCTAACCAACGGGGGACTCAACGAACATCACGTGGCCGCGCGAGACATCTGGTCGCCGTCTCGTGAGGAATTACGGAAGATGACACCCAACCCCCAGCGCGGACCGAACTACAGCGACCTGTCGCGCATCGTCATGGAGCGTGCCAAAACCGCCCGAGAGGCAGTCGAGATTATTGGCGCGCTGATCGACAAATATGGTTACTCGACCTACGGAGGTAATTCGCATCTGTTCGCCGATCCTGCCGAAGGCTGGATCCTGATCGAATTTGCCGGAGGGCAAGGACTCTGGGTCGCCGAGCGGCTTGGCCCGGACGACATCCGCGTTTCCCGCCCCGGCTATATCGGCGAGATTCCAGTCGATTTCCGGACTCGGCCGGGCTACATGGGTTCGCCCAACCTGATTTCGTTCGCGGAGAAGCAGGGTTGGCACGACCCCAAATCCGGCCAGCCATTCAATGTGAACCGGGTGTATGGCGATGGAAAGATGCGGCACGAAGCAGTGGTACTGATCGAGGAACGACTTCGCAAACGGAAGGGTCAGATCAGCCTGAAAGAAATCATCGCCGCTGTGCGGACGACCGAAGTCACGCGCGATTCAGCGGGATATGGACAGGTCGCCCACTTGCGCAAGGACATCCATCAGGATCTGGGTGTGCTCTGGATCGCCGCCACGACGCCTGTCACGGCTCCGTTTATCCCAAACCACGTGGGAGTCAACGACGTTCCGCCGGAGTTCAAACGGCACCGATATCTTACCGAAGGCGAGGCCGACGGATTCATGGACGCCGCCTTCCGCGGTATCGAATCCACGCGCTACGCGTTCCACGTATTCAAGAGACTGTTCTACTTGACCGAAGAGCGCAGTCGGGAATTCCTGCCCGAGGTCACGCAAGCGCTCGAAGCCTTCGAGTCGCGGCTCATCTCGGGGCAACCCACGGTGGAGCAAACGGCGCAAGCCCTCTACAAGGCCGGCGAGCCCGATCTGGCCCGTCAGTACCTGACCTGGTATAACAACGCGGAAGCCATGAACGGCCTGCATCTGGGCGAGGCGCTAAGCCAAAGCATCGAGCTGCGGACGAAGATGCTCTACGGCATCCGACCGCCATCCAGGTCGCCTCAGCCTGATCCCGTTCGCCGCTGAGCGGACGAAGATCCGCGTCAGTGCCGGTCCTAAGAGAAAATTGGGGGGAGAATCTCCTCGCGAGATGGCCGTCCGTCTGCGCCCGCACCAACCTCGGCTCTCCTGGGGTCCTGCCGTGCGCCAGCCGAGCTCGAGGTGCGCCGTCGGTGGCGCCCAGTGCCACGTGGCACGCACGAAGCATCCGAGCATAATTCGCATCGAGGTGCCGCGGTAACAGCACGTCATTCGATACTCTCCTGACACGTTTTTGGCGCCCTTTTTCAGACAGAGTCGCGGCACTTGCAGCATCGACCGTGTCCCTTACGATCGCTGATGCCCACTACGGCTCACGGCCGCAGACTCAAGGGCTTGACAATCGCCTCTGCAAGAATCGCGGTCACTCCAGAACGTCCAAGGAAAACGGGACCGGCGATGGCCCCCTTTTGTCCAGAGCCGTGTATTCGAGGATGAGGAGCCGAGACTGAGTTGCGCCGGTCACCCCGACCCGCTCGGCCTCTTCGGTCCTAGACAAACTCCACCGGCAAATGACGGGTAGTGCCAGGAATTCCATGAGGCCGCAATGACAGATTCCACACAATCACACACCTTCATTCGCGCAGCTCACGCAATGTTTCTGCAAGCGCGGGGGGAAAAGGACGGAGGGCAACCATCTCGTTGAAACAACGAGTTGGCGGCTTAATGTTTGAAAGTTTTGACAATACACCTAAATCAAATGAAGGAGGTCGCAATGAAGACTCTGGGAACACTGCCGCTGGTTTTCGTCCTCGCGCTCACCGCGTCGGCCACCGCCGACGAAGGGGCGAAGCCGGGTACCTTCAGCAGCACCGACAAGCATGCTTCTTCGTGCAAGAATAAGACCCTTTCCGACCGGCTGCAGTTCGCGAGCGCTGATCGGGCAAGTACAATTCTTGGAAAGAAGGATGACTGGGCGCGGCAATTGAGTGCCTTTGATTTGGGCGTCCGCCAGCAGACAGCACAACCGACGAGGCTGCACGAGTTCCTCGACTTCGCTTCCGAAGCAGCCTTGAAGTGGACCCCCGAGGAGCGCGCGAGTTGGGGGGCGATGATCGACAAGTTGAGCCACGCGATGGAAGATCTGGGCGTGGACCTGCCAAACATCGACTTGGTAAAGACCACGGGAAAGGAAGAATTCGACGCGGCGTACACGCGGCAACGAGCGATCATGTTCCCGCAAAGGTTGGCCGGCCTGGCCGCCACCCAACCGCGCAATGCATTCTTCCTGCTTGCGCACGAGCTCTTTCACGTCCTGTCCCGAAACGATTCTGACCTGCGCGACAAGACCTATGCTCTTCTTGGAGCCAATCGGTTTGACGGTATTGAGTTTCCGGCGGAGCTCGAGGAACGTCGCGTGAGTAACCCGGACGCGTACACCTACGAACACGCGGTGACCGTTCAAACCGCATCCGGGAGCGCGGACGTCGTGCCGGTGATTCAGTCTCTGGTGCCGCTGGAGGAGGCTATCCTGCTCCCGAACTTTTTCGATGCACTCGACATCCTTCTCCTTGCCGTTGATACCAGTACCAGTGAGGCCCTCCGGCACAGCAACGGCACCCTCATCGCCTACACGTTCGGCAACACGAATTGGGTACCGCTGATGAGACGCAACTCGAACTTCATCATCCACCCCGAGGAAGTCCTGGCGGACAACTTTGCCACTCTGATGGAGTGGCGAGCGAACGGAGTCCTGCCGGTCACGAATGCAGTTGGCTTCACGATCAACGACATTGCCCTGCTCGTGTCGATCGAACAGATCCTGGCCGACGGCTGCGGCAAGTGAGAACGTCCTGTCGCCACCCAGACTAGGGCCTCCTGACCTGGCCATGAACGAACGCGCGCGGTTACTGTAAGACGCGACTTCCCTATGATCATACACAACTCGAACCAGGCTAGCAGACCCCGGCCATTCGACCATGATCGCCCACGGCGCGCTCCAGAATGGCCGGTCGTTCCAGTATCCAGGTTCGATTGCGACAACGTGACGATAAGCATCAAGATCAGCTTCAAGTGAATCGAGCCCGGACCGGACAACCGTTCGTCCGGCCCCGGGCTCTACGCCACGGAAGAGAGCACTGTTGGGGAGATGCTCGCTTGATAACGTGGTCCCGCACGCTACAGTGATTGCCTGCCGCGCGACAGTCTTTTCTTGAACGTCTCGTGGCGCGTCTCTGCCTTTGCGAGGACGCGGTTGAAGTCAGGCTCGGCGCGGGCGCGGTCGAGGAACCGATCGACCCGGAGGTAAGGATATGGGAAAAACCCGCGGTCTATCGCCCGCTCCAGCATGGTGATCCCCGAGGTCGAGTCGCCGAGCGCGATGTACAGCCGGCCGTAATGGTACAGCGCCTCTCCGCCTTCACCGGCCGGCGCAAACGTACGCTCCAGAACGCGCACCGCCGCCAGCCCTTGATCGAGATTGCGCGCCATGTACGCGAGATGGGCCTCGGCCACCCAGCGCGCTGAGCTCGTGGTGCGCGTCGCTAGAACGGCATCGAACCGCTTGCGAGCCTCCTCCAGCTGACCCATCTCCAGGAGGGCCATGCCCTGCCAAAGCAGCGAAAACGGGGCGTACTGCTCGGTCAGAGCGAACATCTCCAGCGCCTGGTCGTACCTTGCGTGGTAGAGGTACGTGAGGCCGGACGTGATCAATCTCGGATTATAGGGATCGAGCATCTTCGCCCGCGCGAAGGTGCGCTCCGATTCGTCAAATACGCCGGCGAACCGGTAGATGTGGCCGAGCGAAATTGAGGCGTCCGAGCTGTTCGGATTGATCGCAAGGGCCCGCTGCGCAACGTCCAACGCTTCTTCGATGCGCGCCGTCTCGAGATAAAGAATAGCCAGGTAACTGAGGCCGCTCAGCAGCTCCGCGTTCAGTGCGAGGGCTTTCTGAAGCGCCTGTTCCGCTTCAGAGAGCATCCGGCGGCGCTCCTCCCCGGCGACATAGCCCGTGTGGCCGAGCACGTAGGAGCGAAACCCGAGCGCGGCAAGTGCGGACGCAAACGACGCATCCAGCTCTACGGAGCGGATCAGCAGTTCGCGGCCAGAACGAAGGCCTTCCTCGGTGCCGACGGGCTGCGCGAGCGCGCGCAGGTAGTAGTGATACGCGAGCGGATGCGCGGACGCGTCTTTTTGCATCCGCGCCCGCTCTTGACGAGTGAAGCCAAGAGCCAGCTTCCGGGAAACCGTCTCGGCAACCCGGTCTTGCAGGCCGAGCAGACTGTCGTAGGCCACGTGAATGCCCTCGCGCCACACCACCTCGTTAGTGACGGCCTTCACCAGCTCGACATTCAAGCGAAGCGTGGCTCCTTCCTTTATGTAGTTCCCGGTCAGCACATACTGGACGTGCAGCTCCTTCGCCACCTGCCGAGGATCGACCGTCTTTCCCTGGTACCGGCGCACCGCGCTTGAGGGACGCGCGACCAGGTCGCGCACATAGCCTATCTGGCTGATGATCTGATCGGCGAGGGCATAGCCGAGAAAGTCGGTCTCCGCATTCGCTTGCAGGTTGATAAAGGGCAGCACGGCAAGTTGCGGCGGTGCGGCAAGAACGGAATCACCTGCCGAACTGGAGGGGTCTGGTTGCTTCAACAGCTGCATCCCATAGAATGATCCCAGGAGGATCGATCCGATCAGGCCGAGCATCGCGGCGTACCGCCAAGCTGGCCTGCGCCACAAGCGAAGCCAGATGCTTTGCCGTACGGGAGTGCTTCGCGGATCGACGCTCTGTAGGGCGACCATAAAATCTTCACAGCGTTGATACCGGTTGGCCGAATCCTTCGCGAGGCAGCGCTGAACCATGTCAGCGAGGGGGAGTGGGATCTCGGGACGCAGCCGCTCCACCGGCTCGGGCTCGTCGTCGCGAATGGCGCGCGCCAGCGTCCCATCGCTCTCGCCCCGGAACGGACGCCGGCCCGTTAACATCTCGTAGAACGTCACGCCCAGCGACCAGATGTCCGTTCGGTGATCGACGGGACCACCGCGCGTCTGCTCGGGGCTCATGTACGCGGCCGTCCCGAGTGCGATCGCCTCCGCAGTCACCTCACCGGTGACCGCCTTGGCCAATCCGAAATCCACAATCATGACGCGCCCGCGGTCGGTGACGATCAGATTGGCTGGTTTGATGTCCCTGTGGACGATTCCGGCCTCGTGCGCACTGCTCAGCCCGTCGGCCACCTGCAGGGCGAAATCGAGAGCCATCCGGAAGGGCAATGGACCGCGGGCGATCTTCCGCTTGATGGTCTCACCCCCGTAGTGGGCCATTACGATGAAGAGCCGGGCTGCTTGCTGGGACCCGGGAGGAGGATCGGTCGCTGCAATCTCATGTACGACCGCGATGTTCGGATGATCGAGGGCCGAGACGGCCCTTGCCTCCGACTTAAGACGTTCCTGCGCCTCCGCGTCGGCGCTCAGGTGAGCCGGCAGGAATTTGAGCGCGACCAGTCGATCGAGTGCGAGATCGCGGGCTTTGTAGACGAGGCCCATGCCCCCGCCGCCGAGCTCCTCCAGGATTTCGTAGTGTGAGACTTTCGACCCGATCGAAGGATCGGGGGGCAGCTCCTGGCCGATGCCGGTGAGCGCCGCTGGGAGAACTACGTCAGCCTGTACTTCCAGCCAGTCCGGAGCCTCCTCGTGCGAGGCCAGCAGCGAGATCAGCTCCGAGTGCAGTTCGGCGTCGTCCCGACAAGCTCTTTCGAGAAACGCGGGCCGCTGGTCGACGGGAAGCGCCAGTGCGCGTTCGAACACATCACCGAGCCTTTCCCGCCGGGTCGCGTCCATGGCTCACTTGTTAGACTTTATTTCCCGGTGCAGCCATGCCTGGGCGAGCTGCCAGTCGCGTTTGACGGTTCGGGGCGAGATTCCGATCGCAACCGCCGTTTCTTCGACGGTCATTCCTCCGTAGAACCGGCATTCTACCACCTCGCTACGCCTCTGATCGACCTGCTCCAAGCGCCGCAGCGCCTCGTCGAGCTCCGCAAGCATATCGGCCTGCTGCTCGGAAAGTTGGGTGTGCGGTTCTTCCGGAAGGACGGTCATCTCATCCAGGGAGACTCTCGTCGCGCCGTCTCCGCGCTTCTTCGCCCTGTGCTCACGGGCATAGTTGCTCAGGATATGCCTCATCGCCTTGGACGCCACGGCAAAAAAGTGCGCGCGGCCGCTCGATCCCATTCTGTTCTGGCCGTCGAGCTTCAAATAGAGTTCGTGCACGAGCGCGGTGGTATTGAGCGTGGTGTCGCCGTGCCACCGACGCCGGTGCCGGTGCGCGAGCGCACGCAGCTCTTCATAGATCAGTGGAAACAGCTCGTCGAGAGCCGCTCGGTTGCCGTTCTGAAGCTCGTGCACCAGGCGCGAGACAGTCGTCTGGATCTCATCGCTCATGACGACATTCTACGCATTGCAGCGCAGGAGATTCAACGTGGTCGGGAGACGGCATGGGAGTTGCAACCGAGCTAGAAACAGTCGATGTCGGAAACACCCAGTGACTTGAAAAAAATCGTGGTCGCACAGGGCGTGCCGTCTGGCATCAGCGCGTAGTTCGGAATTTGCCCGCAACGCTGCCAGCCTTGCCGCGCGTACAAGCGCTCGGCAGCAGCCGAGGCGGTGTCGAGCACCAGCAGCGTCTTGCCCGCGCCGAGAGCACTGCGCTCGGCGGCAGCGAGCAGGGCTGCGCCAATGCCCCGCCGGCGCGCTCGTCGATGCACCAGCATCTTCGCGAGGTCCCCGCGATGCGGCTGATTCTCAGGCTGAGCCAGAATGAGCTGAACGGTGCCGACGATCGTTCCAGCTTCGTCTTCAGCGGTGAGCACCACTCGCTCGCCCCGCGCCACGCTCTCGGACGCGCTGCGCCAGAACGCCTCCGCCTTGGCGCGGGACATCGGAAGCATGAAGCTGACGGACGCACCACCTTCCACGCAATCGATCAGCAAGTCGCTCAACCCTTGGATCTCGCGATCACCGATGGTCTGCAGACATCGAATCTGGATGGCGCCCGGCACTTTCATCTCCTCGACGCGCGCGAACGCCGGTGAGTTCAATGAAAAGTGACAAATGACGAAATGAAGAATGACAAATGGTCAGCGCCCCAGGGTCTTGGCGAGATATTCCACAATCGCGGTTAGCTCCGCGTCTGACGCCGGCGCTCCGCGCGCCACCATGGCTCGCACCGTCGTATCCCATTCCTTCTCAGTCATGCGCTGGCTGGTCACGACCTCGACCGAGTGACAACCTGTTCCGCAAGCCTTGGTTACCAGATCCTTCGTTCCGCCAGGCGGCAGCACAAACGGCGCATAGGCGCCGACTTTCGGCAGTCCGGCCCGGGCGGCCGCCGTGGCCGCCACCGCCTGGGTCACCGAATCGGGCAAGGGCGTGCGGTGGACGTCCGGCAGCGCGAATGCAACCAGGGTATTGCTCAGGCCCCCACTGAGATACGCTCCTCCTCCTGCGGCCATCACCGCCACGTATTGCCTGCCGTCACGCCCCATGTACGTAATCGGGCTGGTGTGTGCGCTCGCCTCCAGGCGCGCTTCCCAGAGCAGCTTGCCGGCCTTCGAATCGAACGCGCGGAATCTGGAATCGTTGGCTGCCCCGATGAACACGAGACCGCCCGCGGTGGCTATGCTGCCGCCCAGGTTCAAAGACCCCGTATCGCGCACCCCGATCGCCTCGAGAGACTCGATTCTCCCCAGCGGAGATCGCCACGCGATGTCCCCCGACGCAAGGTCGACGGCGATCATCTCCCCAAAGGGCGGGTTCTGGCAGGGTATGCGCGTCTCGGGATTCCAGAACCGCGCATACCCTCCGAAAGCCGAAGTGCGCCGGTAACCGGAACCGCGCTTCGCCATGTGCCCCCACTGCCCGATGTGCATCACATTCACGAACAGAAGACCGAGCGAAGGATCTACCGATACCCCGCCCCAGTTTCCTCCGCCCAGCGTGCTCGGATAGAACAGCGCGTTGCCTTCGAGCGGCAGCGGCGTGTAGGGCCCGCCGATCTTCATTTGATTGGTGTCAAACAACTCCTTGCAAAAACGCGCGTGCTCCGGCGACCGGTCGTACATCTCCTCCAGGCGGAACGTGTTCTTGCCGAGCGGCGGAGGCTTCACCGGAAACGGCTGCGTCTTGGCGGTCGCCTCGCCCGGCACTTCGGTCTGCGGCACGGGCCGTTCTTCCATTCCGTAGACCGGCTTCCCGGTGACACGATCGAACACGAACAGCAGACCCATCTTCGTGATCTGGGCAACGGCCGGAACGACACGCCCATTGCGACGGATGTCGAACAAGGCCGGCGGCGCCGCCAGGTCGTAATCCCAGATGTCGTGATGGACCAGCTGCTGGTGCCATTTCTTTTCGCCTGTGCGCGCATCCAGCGCCACCAGCGAGTTCCCATAGAGGTTGTCGCCAACCCGATCCGCGCCATAGAAGTCGTCGGTCGGCGAGCCCAGCGGGGCGTAGACGATCCCGCGCTTTGCATCAATCGTGAAGAAGCCCCACACATTGGCGCCCGACCGGTTTTTCCAGGCATCGGGAGGCCACGTCTCGGACCCCGGCTCGCCCGGGCGCGGCACGGTATGAAAAGTCCACACCAGCTTGCCCGTCCTGGCATCCCAGCCGCGAATGTCACCATAAGCCCCAATGCTGGGGGCACCCTCGCCGTTGCTGCATCCCGTAATGATGACATCGCCAAAGACGGCCGGCGGAGACTGGAGCACATACCGCCCGTCTTTGAGATCCCCCAGTACACCCTGCTTCAGATCGACGCGTCCCGCGTTCCCGAATTCAGGCGCGGGCTTTCCGGTGACGACATCCAGCGCCAGGAGAAAATGTCCATTCCCCGTGAACACGCGTGGATTCAGGCCTCCCGACGCCGGCCAGTACGCCAGTCCTCGCAGAGGCATGGGCGAGGCGTCGTATTTCCAGAGCAGCTCGCCAGTCTCCGGCACGAGTGCGTACACGCCATCCGGGGCCGTCACATACATCACGCCGTTGACGACGATGGGAATGGCCTCCGAGCCCGGCTTGCCGGTACGGAACGTCCAGGCGAGCTTCAGCCGATCCACGTTGCCGGCATGGATCTGCCGCAGCATCGAATAGCGCATGGCGCCCGGATCGTTGCCGTAGGACGGCCAATCGGTCGAGTTGGGGAACGCGGCGGCGGCGAGCAGCAGCAAAGCAAGGTATCGAGTCATGGTCATAATTTAGCGCGATTTCCGTTTAAGGATCGGGTTTTTTTGTCGGATCCGCTGAATCATTGCGGTGGAATTCGATGGCCGTTTCGCGGGTTCCCTTCGACCCGCGGGCATCGTCGGGTGGCCGTTACTTCCGCCTAGGAAATTTCAATCGTACTTCCGCCTACGGACTTCCGGACCTGGATCCTCGTGGGCATGCGCTCGGCAAGATCCGGAATGTGCGAAATGATGCCAATGAGACGATCGGCAGCGCTCAATCCCTCGATCCCTGCAACCACCGTCTCCAGCGTCTCGGAATCGAGCGTCCCGAAGCCTTCGTCGAGGAAGAGTGATTCCAGGGCAAACTTCGTATGGCCCGAGCTCATCCCGGATAAGCCTTCGGCCAGCGCCAGCGCCAGCGCCAGCGATGCCAGAAACGTCTCACCGCCGCTGAGCGTGGTAACCGGACGAGGCTCGTCGGCATTCCAGTGATCGATGACCTGGAAGTCCTCTTTTTCAACGGTAAAGGAATACCGGCCGGAGCTTAACGTCTCGAGGTGCACCGAACCGTCGGCTGCCAGCCGGCGATACGCTTCGTGCTGGATGAAGGCGATGAATTGATCGCCATGCAGAGCCTTCGCAAGTGTGCGGGCGTCGGCCATCTTTCCTTTGTGCTGCTCAAGCTCCTGACGCAGGGTAACGGCCCGTTCAAGTTTATCTTCCAGCGTCTTGATCTGATTCCTCAGGGTGACGATCCGGTTCTTCACGTCATCCCGCTGCGACTGCAGCTGCCGGGCCCGCTCGTCGAGCTGAAAGGCTTCGTCGCGATTGCCCGCCGGTTTTTCCAGGTCGGCAAATTCGGCTGACAGGGCCTCCGAGTCCTTCTGAATCTTCTTCTGCAGTGAAACGATCGTTTCTTCCACCTTCTTTCGAGTGGCTTCAAGACCCTCCAGTTGACCATGCGCCGCGGCGAAATCGTCCTTCGCGTGCGACAATTCTTCGGCAAGCTTGTCCCTTTCGATGTTCAACCGTTCTCGTTCAGATCGAGCCTGCTCCTGCTTTTCCACTTCGGCCTGAACCTTCTTCAGGTTAGACAGTTCGCCCAGCTCATCGCCCAACCTCTCACAATCTTTCTGTAATTTCCCCAGCTCGCGATCCATTCCACTGATTTCTTTTTCGAGGAGCCCCGTCGTGTATTGCTGGTCCTTGAGCATGGCGGCAGCCGCGGAATCGGCGTCTTTAAGTTGCTCGCAATGATGACTGGATTCGTCCGCTTTGCGCTGTGCCGCCTCAAATTCTTTCTTTGAGTCAAGGAATTCAGATTCGTCGTTCGGACCCGGTTTGCGGCCGGCGAAGGAGCGAAAACCTTCGGTTAACTCTCGAACGGTCTCTGTTGCCTCTGCGATCTGCACTTTCTGCGTCTTGAGACCGCGATCGAGTGGTCCAGATTGACCTTGAAGGTTCGCCACTCGCGCCTCGGCAAGAGCGCAAGCCTTTTCAGCTTCGGTTTGGCGGCGTTTGGCTTCCTCGAGCGGCGCGTGCTTCCTGCGCCTGGGAAGTTTGGTAACCGCTTGCTCGCACACCGGACAGGGTTCGCCCGGATGTAGATCTTGCTTGAGCGCTTCGGCGGAATGGTCTCGCACAAGCGCGTCATGTTCCGCGCGCACACGGTCCCGGCTTTTCTCGCGCACCCTGAGCCTCCGCTTCCGCAGATGCCAGTTTCTTTGCGATGCTCTTGATCTCGTCTTCGGTTGCCTTGAACTCAGACTGGAGCTTCAGAAGGTTCTTTTCTTGTTTCGAGAGTTGCCTCAAGTTCTCGACCGCCGATTTGATCGCTTCCGGTGAGCCGTATTTCTCCCGGAACCGGGCAAGAGCCTTGCGCTCTTTATCGACTTCTTTCTGGGCCGCCTGAAATTCCTTCCTCGCGTCCAGCGCGAGATTCTCCAGCTTCTTCGCCTCATTCTTCGCTTGTGAAAGTTGTGCCCCTTTGTCCCTTCTTGCCTGGTCGAGATCCGCGTAGTGTGAAAGCAATTCCTCAAGCTGTCGTGCCTTGGCGAGTGAGCTGGAGAGTTGTACATGAAGCTTGGAATCATAGGTATTCGACTTCAGTCGGGAATCGATGCCCTTACTCTTCGTCTCCAGTTCTTGAATGCGGTTTCGAATGCGCTGAAGCTCTTCTTCGGCTGCTTTGCGTTTGGGCGCGATGCTTTTGAGCTCGCGGTCGCTCGCTGAAAGGTCCGCGCGCGCCTGGCGAAGGCCGTGCGCCAACGGCAGAAATTGGGAAACGCGATTAAGCTGGGCTTCGATCGGTTGCAACTGCGGCTCAATCTCCGTTAACTGCTGGCGAGCCCGCTCCAGATTCTCGGGCGTGGCCTCGGCAAAATCGCTCTTCAAGAGGCCCTCAATAAAAGACACTCGAGTCTTGTGTTCGTCGGCAATCTGATTCGCGCGTCTCATCATGCGTGAATAGATTTCGAGATCGAGCAGATCGGAAAGAATCTGCCGGCGTTCGTCCGCTCTTCCTTTGAGGAACTCATCAAAACGGCCCTGAGGAAGAACCACGGACTTTGTAAACCCGCTGAAATCGAGCCCGATTATCTGCTCCACTATCGGCCTGGCTTTCGTGACCGAGTCCGCCAGGAGGACCCAATCGTCGCCGGCACGCTGTTCGAAGCGCAGTTCGGTAGTCATGCTTCGTCCGTTCCATCTCCCGGCGCGGGCAATGCGGTATTGTTCCTTGCCCGACGAGAATTGGAACAGCACGCGTGCGCTCGACCGGCCCTGGCTGATCACGTCCTTTATCTGCTTTTCGCTCATTCGCGGTGTGCAACCGTAGAGGGCATAGGTCATCGCATCGATGATGGAGGTTTTTCCCGCTCCGGTCGGGCCGGTAATTGCAAATAGATTCAGACTGGAGAAATCTATCGAAGCCCTTTCACGAAAACTTGTGAACCCTTCCATCTCCAGGCTAATCGGTCGCACTGACTTCCCTTTCATACAGGTCGTGAAACAGGCGGGCAACCGCCTCGGGCGGATCGGTCTGGTATCGCCACTTGTAGAATGCCGAGAAGAGTTCATTCGGGTTGGTCAATGACAGTCTTTGGGCCCGTCGTCCGGCGGCCGGGGCACATTCACATTGACGTGAAGCGCGTTGGGAAGAAATTCACGGATACGATCGGCAATGCCCGGTGTGGGTTTATCCAGCTGGATGGTCACACGAAGAAGATCATCGCCGAAGGATCCCGCTTGCGCCTGCAGCTCCTCGATGGTTCCGGTAATGCTCCGAAGAGTGCGCCCCGAGCTCAATGCATGGCTCGCAAGGCTTGCCGGTTTTCCCGGATGCGCATCCACGATCACGATTCGTTTCACTTGCCCCTCTTCACCAAAGTCCAGCTGCAGCGGCGATCCGGCGTAACAGGTGGGCGCGGGCGCGGCCAGATCCTGAGGTCGATGCAGGTGGCCCAATGCGACGTAGTGTGCCGTGGATGGAAATCGCTGCGCCGATACCGCGTACGGTTTCGCGACATGAATCTCACGCTCGCTGCCGCTGGTAAGCGATCCATCGACGAAGAGGTGGGCGAGGAAAATGTTTACCGATTTAGGGGAGAACGACTGTGAGAGCGCCTCAGCCATGAGCCCGATCCGCTCGGCATATTCCTGGTATTTGTCGGCTTCAGGCTCCAGCAGTTTGGCTGCATCGCCGATCTTGCCGACCGTCACAAACGGAAGCACCGCGATTCGGGCAGTTTCTCCGCCGGTTGAAAGCTCAATCACGCCGCCAGCCTCTGGACGCAGCGGTTCGGGACGCACAAAAATCTCCAGACGCTTCAGAAGATCGCGGACCGCGAGAAGTCTTTTCGGGTGATCATGATTCCCGCCGATGATGACCGCAGGAATCCGAGCGCCGCATAACTCCGAAAGGAAATTGAACACGAGCCGCTCGGCTTCCGGCGGCGGAGTCTGCGAGTCAAAGATGTCACCGGTGACCAGGACGCAGTCAACCTTCTCGCGACGCGTGATGTCCAGGATCTCGGTCAGGACTTTCTCATGTTCGTCAACGCGCGAACGGCCCTTCAGCGTCTTGCCGACGTGCCAGTCTGACGTGTGCAGGAATCTCATCTTCAGAATCCTTTAAACGGATCTCCTTTTTGTTTCTTCGAGACCTCGCTCACGCGTGTGGCCCAGGTGGGAAACGGAAACTTCAACAGGAGAGGCGTCGGGATTTCCGGTTGATGAACGATGACCGAACCCGGCTTCAATATTCCCGCGCGAGCGCGGCTGGCCTCGGTCAGGAAACGGTATTCGTCGCGGTGGGCCTCCGCCAGATCCAAACGGCCGACCACGCGGAATGCGCAATTAGCGACGACACGCCGTTCGATTTCGCTGGCAGTCTGCTCTGCGCCGATGAGAATTACACCCAGGCTGCGGCCACGCTCGGAGATGTCCAGCAGGACTTCTTTAATGGGACTCCAACCCTCGCGCGGCGCATATTTGTTCAGCTCGTCCAGAACAACAAAGACCAGGGGGCGAGCGGTTCCAGTCGCCTCCTTATCCTCGAACATGCGCCGCAAGACGACACCGACGACGAAACGCTTGGCGCGGTCGCTCAGATTGTGAATATCGATAACGGTGACCTGTTTGGCTTTCCAGTTGATGCGATGCTTTTCAGGTTTCTCGATTTGAATGCGCCCGCGAATCAGATGTCCCATGCGAAAGGCGGCGGCGCGCAAGCGTCGTTCAAAGGCTGCGAGGGTGCCGGTCGCGGCCGGAGTCCAACCGCTCACATTCTCGATTATGAACTCGACCAGATCATCGAACGACTGGCAGTCCAGCGCCTCCGGGACCTTGGCCAGGCTGGCTTCAGCCCGATCGATCACGGCTGAAAGCTGGCTCGATTCATCATCGGCTTCGGCGAACAGAAATCGAAGGTACCGCTCGCGGCAGAATTCCTCGATGGTCCAGCAGAACGCCGTCACCCCCTCCTGCCGGCTGCCTGTATCGGGGAGGAGGACTTCCTGCTCTCGCTTCACGGGCGCGTAAATGGAAACGCTGGAGAATGCTCCCGGCTCGAGCCCCAGTCTTGCATAGGCCTGATCGGTTTCCTCGGTGCGCTTCACATTCGGTTTATCGAGGAACAGGAGGTCCTCGCCCTTTACATTGAAAATGATGGCGTGCGTGTTCGTGACCTCGTTTTCCAGGACATTGCTGTGAAATAGTCCGTACAAGAGGAAGGTGGCATAGCTCGTCTTGGTTGCCACTCCCGATATGCCTGAAATGTTGACGTGCGCGCCCCGTGAACCATCCAGGAATTCCAGATTGCCGTACACGACTTCTCCGTCCCTGGACAAACCCAGGGCGAATTTCTTCTCCATGGAATCGAAGAACAGGGCCTGGTCGCGATCCACCCCGGCTGCGCGCCATGCGGCTTGACCCGGAAGAGGAGGAACGAATATCTCCGGCTCGACGCGTGTGACTGAAACATGGGCCACGATTGAACGTCCCAAAGGAAAGATGCCCTGCTCGGACAGGAAGACGTCGGTCTCGAAACGCGCTCCCTCATGACGTGCCCGGACAATGTCGACGATTCCGTACAGAAACACCTTCTGGCCATCCGGCAATTCGCGGCTGACGAATACGACATCGTCCAGCTGAACCACCTGATTCGGATCGACCGCAATCCAGAAGTCCAGGGGTTGCGCGTCCTCAGTCCCGAGTACTCGTCCAATCTCGATGCTCATGCCTCAGCTTCCTTTTCAAGGGTGCGCGCAAACAGCACTCTTTCGATGGCGCGGCGGATCGCGATCGCATCCCCGAGCCGGTGTCTCAATTCCTGCTCCAGCGCTCCAACGGGCAGGAGGTTTTGTGGCGCTCGTGGATCTCGAGCGGAATCGCCGGCGAATGCCGGCATGCAGCTCGCGGAAAGATTTGCCAGCTCCACGGCTGTTTCCAGCCCCACGCCGGTCCGCACCTCCATTCGCAAGACGCCGGCCACATCGTGGTCCATGGGTCTCGGCATGCCGATACGCAGATACCAGGAGAACCTGTCGTACCCGTCGATGATGGCAAAAAGCGGCGTTCTTTCGGCCAGGGCCAGTCGCGGAACCAGAGCAAAATTACTCGCCGGAAGATATGCCTTGAACAAGCGTTTGATCACTCCGACCGTCCTCTGTTTCACAGCCGCAAAATAAGTGAGCGGTCCATCGGCAAAAACGCAGGCGGCTTCCTGGGCATGATCCTGGGCAATGGCCGCCTCCTCGGTGCGCATCAGATTTTGCAGCCCCAGCAGTGGAGCCGTCGGACTTGTTTCAGCAACAGAGTAAGGAGCAAAGGCTAACTCGGTATTTCCGACTGTCATCACCTGGGGCTGCGCCATCAAGCCGCTTCCCAGCACGATGTAGCGCCTGATCCGGACCTCTTCAAACGCTGCCTTGGCCCGTTCAACGCGAACAGCTCCACAAGCCACTGATCCGAAAAGACCGTGCACGATGCGACCGGAATCATCGTCGGCGATAACTCGCGCGTCGATCCGGCGAACTCCATCCACAAAGAACAACGGCTCGGGCCTTTCGATCCGTTTGGGCTGGATTGGGCTCCACGCAATTCCCTCCACATCAGGATCGATCTTTCCGGCGGGCTCCTCTTCTGACTCTTCGAGTTGAAACGGTCCCTCGTAGTCCCCGGGCCAGGGATCAAGTCGAAGTCGCACGAGTGTCATTGCTGGTTTGACATTTCCGCCGGTGTTACCGTCAGAGAACCTGCCGGCCGCGAACCACAGAGATCATCGGGAGCTTCTTTCCCGAGGCATTGCTATCGAACGGATCCTCGCATGAGTTCGCCATCGCGCCACCGTGACCGACATGTTCGTCCTTGTAGCGAGATCAGGCGGCGGGAGAGCTCGCCGGTTATGTCGTTTCCGCCAGCCTTGTCAGGGGCGAGGAAGTTCCATCATAGATCCGGCAATCATTCCGCGAAAGAGCGAACTGCGGGAGGGAATCAGCGAACGGGCCCTCGATTGACCGAGAGGCCTTTTTGCTTGTGTGGCACGGTCTTCAGAGACCGCCGCAAAACCTTCCGAGACCTGTGCGGACGGGCTATCAAGCCCGTCCGGCTTACGCAGTCGTTCGCGCACGGCGAAGCAAGCTTCGCCATAAATAAGGCGGTAGCAATGCTACCGCACTCCAAGGCCGCGGCCGCGAAATCGCGAAACCACCCTACACACGGTGGGTTTGAGGATTTGCTTACACCTTCTCACAGCCGACGCTCCAGCGTAAAACGGTGAAAGGGTTTCAGGTTGTCCAGCCGCTCCTCAGGTTCGCCCATTTTCCAACTGAAGAACTGTCCTTCGATCCGATCCTCGGTGAAGTCGATGATGGAGAATCCGTTCTTTTCGAGCGGCTGCAGTCCTTCTTCGTTCTCGAGTCCGGTCGGAGTCTGGGGTGCCGTCCCGCGCCAGGCCGAAGGCCAGGCTTTCGGGCCGGTGCTGATAGGGCCGGTCAATACCGAGACGACCGGATTGCGGCTGAAGTCGAGCTGGCCGTAGCGCCGAATCTTGCCTTCCGCCAGAGCATGGAGATCGCCGCTCAGGAACAGCGGAATTCGCGTCATCGCCGACGCCGCGCTGAGCAGACGATCGTGTTGTGACTTCCACCCCGGCTGCCAGAAGTACTTCGGCTTGACGGTACCGAGCTTGCCGTCAGGCTGCAGCAGATCCGGATACCATTCGCCCCACTTTCCGGCACTCCAGCCCACGGGAGTCGAGGGCAGATTGACAATGTGGTGCGTCTCCAGCGCGGCCATTCGCCTCAGAAGCCAGGCCTCCACCGTGTCGGGGAGAAATCCGGCGGCCGGTCCCTTCAGCGTCAGGCAGCGCCGGCAGTCGTACATCATTACTTCAATCAGCTTGCCGTAGCGCAGCGTCCCGTAAGATTCCGATACATCGCCGCTGCCGGGCAATCCCCGCGGCCGGCCGGAGTCGGGCAGAAACTCGGGGTAGTAGAGCCCCTGGGTCGCGCGGGCCAGCCGAAGCATGAAATCGTCCGGCGGGAAGGTGACCATCGCCTCGGTTGCCTCATCGTTCTCGAAGTAATCGTGATCATCCTGGACGAAGAAGACCGGCATGGAACGGAAGATCGTGCCGTAGAGATCGCGTAACTGAGGAGTGACGACAAGTTTCAGCTTTCGTTCATTATCTGTTCCGAGGATCGGTTCGGAGCGGGCGAACTCGCCCACCAGCTTGCGCGCGACGGGCGAATTGCCGAGATTGGTCGAACCTACCGGGGAACGCAAGTCCCAGTAGACGTGGTCGCCGATTGCGATCACCGCATCGGGTTGGTACGAAAGCCCCGTCAACAGCATCTTTCGCCGATTGGTGATCGACACCCAGTACGGGTGACCCGTATCGGGGTTGACCGTGGCTGGATGACCGCCGGCGCAGGTATAAACCAGCAGCCGGAATCGCTTCGGTTGCGCTTCGGGGCTGGGAAAACTCGAGATCGGCCACGGGTCGCACAGCGGTTTGCCGCGCGAGTCCAGCAAGCTCCAGACTATACCTGCGCTCCGGCTCCAGACCGGCGATGTCAAACGAATAGAACTCCCCTGCGGTATCGGTGCGAACGCCGGGCGCCGACCGCGAGCCTGCGCGTAACAACGGGACTGCGGTCAAGGGCCGGTCAAAACCGGCCTTCAGCCGCAACCGGTTGTGGCTGACTGCCGGGAGCAGGTGACGGACAATGCCAGGATTCCAGTTCGGTTCCCCTTGCGGACGCACGGCGAGGACGCCCGCTCCAGCCAGCGTGGTTGTGAGGAACTGCCGCCTGGAAGTCGGCGAACCGGCGCCGTGAGCCGAAGTTTTCTCTGTGCCGGGAGTTACCATTTCGCCCTTCGACTTCCTTCAGGTGATTTCTTCGTGTCTTCGAGTCTTCGTGGTTAGTGCCGCGAAACAAGACCAACTCTAACATACGAACACTCGAAGAAACGCCAGGACTAGAAGTAAAGCTTCAATCCAAGTTGAATCTGGCGCGAGGTGCGAGTGAAGTTCGCTGGATCTCCCGCGCCCAGAATCCGTCCCGCGTTCGGCGAACCGATATTCACGTCCGGGTTATTGAACTGCGGCGTGTTGAACAGGTTGAAGAATTCCGCGCGGAACTGTAAAGACCGGGCGCCGTCGGCAGAGAACGAAGTTGTTTTCAGGAAGCTGACGTCGACCTGACGAGTGCCCGGACCGGTGAGAATGTTCCGCCCGCTGTTGCCGAAAGTGAAAAGAGCCGGCGTGGTGAAGGCCGTGGGGTCAAACCAGCGATCGACAGTCCGCGTTTCAAGCTTGCCGCTTGCAATCCGGTCCGGCCGGCTGAAGGTACCGGTATTGGCCACCGATGCCACCAGCGCGGGAGTAAACGGCAGGCCGGTCTGCATCACGATGATCGGGTTCACCATCCAGCCCTCGATCATCTTACGCACCACGCCTGTGACGTCACGACCGATCGGCTTGCCCGGACCGAACGGCATCTCCAAAGTCCCGCTGAAAATGAAGCGGTGATTGATGTCCCAATCCGATCGCGCGCGGTCCGCCTTGAGATTGCGGACGATCATGGGAGCCCCTGCCTCCCCCTTGGCGTTGTCGATGCTCTTCGACCAGGTGTAGCCGGTCAGAAAACTGACTCCGCGCGAGAACCGCTTTTGCAGCTTGGCCTGGAGGCTGTTGTAGTTGGAGAGCCCGTCCATGAACATCGTGGTGATGTCGGGCCAGGCCGGGAACGGGCGCCGCGCCGCCACGGCGCCGGGCCCAGGGTAGGCCTGGTTGATGTTGGAGGTGTACATGTTCCGGGTACCCTTGTTGCCCACGTAAGAGATGGTCGTCAGCAGGTCGGTGAACAGTTCGTGTTCCATCGTCAGGTTCCACTGCTGCACGTAGGAATTCTTGCCATGAGGGTCCTGATATTTAGTCTGGTAAAGCAGTCCGGGTACCGGAACCACACGCCCGTCGCTCACAGGCACAGAGACCACCGGAGGAACGCCGTCCTCCAGCCGGTTGGTAGGCGTGGTAATAGCGTTGATAATTGCCTGGCCCCGCCAGAACGGCGGGTTGATCATCAACCCCGTGGTGATGCCGCCGAAGGCGTGCACGGCATAATCATCGTAGGAGATGCCGTAGCCGCCGCGAATCACCATGTTTTTCGCAATCTGGTAAGCGAAGCCGAAGCGCGGCGCGAGATTCCCGCCATCCAGGCAGCGGAGCGCCCGGCCGCAGGGCGCCGAATCTGAAGCGACCACCACGGCGCCTCCCGGGTAAGTCGGGTCGAAATTCGCCTGACGATCGGCGACCTCCACTCGCGGCGTGAAGAGCTCGTAGCGCAGGCCCAGCGCCAGGGTGAGGTTTGACGCGGCTTTCCAGGTGTCGTGGATGTAAATGCCCATCTCGATCTGGCGCTGTCCGACCGGGTTGTTGATGACCGAGAGCGTGCTGTTCAGCGGGAAGCCGAGAAGGAAGTCGCCCAGCCCGCTTCCGGAGCCGCCCACACCAAGCTGGCTGGTAAAGCTGCCATCGAAGTTGAAATTCCCCCGCTGGCCAAGCACCTGGTAAAAGTTATATTGCCTGCGGATCACATTCCCGCCCAACCGGATGTTATGGTTGCCCTTCAGCCAGGTCAGGTGCTCGGTGTACTGGAAGTTGTTGTCCACGACGATGAACGGCTGGATCTGGCTCTCTCCCAGCCCGGTGAAGCCCCCGATGCCGAAAGTGGGAAGCCCTCCAGAATAAGAAACGGCCGGGTTGTTGACGTTGGGGATGCCCACGGCCTCGGCAGCCTTGGTGTCCTGCAGCGGGTTGGGGAAGTCAACTCTCTCACGCGTGAAGCCGGCGCGGAATTCGCTCACGACTCGCGGGCTGAAGGTGCGGTTCCAGCCCAGGGCCAGTCCCCGCACGTTCAGGATTTCGTGCGCGGCCTCGATCGGTTTCGTGTTGCCGATGTAACGATTGGGCAGGATGGGCAGGGTCAACACGCCCGGATCATCGAGAGTGAAATTTTGAAACATGAAACGGCCGAACACGTTGTCCTTGCTGCTGAACTGATGATCGACGCGGGTGCCGAACGAATTGCTGTCGGAGATGCGCTTGGGATTCCAGACGAAATTACCCCCGATGCCCGGCCGGTTCGGCAGCGGAGATTGCATCTCGAGGAGTCTCAGGGACACCGGATTCAGCCGGCTCTCCGGTATTGTATCTCCCGGAAAGCGTTGCCGCAGGTTGGTCGATGCGTCATAGGTCAGAGGGTCGTAGATCGGCCGCCCCAGTTCGGAGAGATTTCCGGTGCGCATCAGCGGCGTGGCCACCGTGCGAACCAGTGTCTGCGCCTGGCGGATCTTGTACCCCTCGTAATAACCGAAAGCGAAACTTCTGTTTTTGACCAAGGGACCGCCCAGTGTCGCGCCGTATTGATTCAGCCGGAATGGAGGCTTGGCCGAGTCGGGTCGGTCGAAGAAGTTACGGGCGTCCAGGCGGTCGTTGCGCAGAAACTCGTATACGTTGCCGTGCAGATCATTGGTGCCGCCGCGGATGACGACGTTGATGGTGGCTCCGGGATTCTTGCCGAACTCGGCTTCCTGGTTGCTGGTCTGAACTTTGAATTCCTGAATGGCGTCGATGGGCGGATAGAGAACGATGTTACCCACGGTGCTTTCCGCATTATCGATCCCGTCCACAGTATAGTTGTTGCTGCCCGGACGCTGCCCGTTGACCTGCACGCCCGGCTGGCCGGCCCGGGCGCCGAGGAATACGTTGTTATTCGGGTTCTGCACGGCAGCCGGCGGATTGACGCCGGTAGTCAGGGCAACCAGATTGACGAAGAAGCGGCCGTTGAGCGGCAGCTCGACCACGCGGCGCTGCTCGACGACGTCTCCCAACTCAGCGGATTCGGTGCGCATCAAGGGCGCCGCGCCGCTGACCTCCAGAACCTCGGAAACTTCTCCGATATCGAGCGCGATGTCCACGATCGCCACCTGGTTCACGTCGAGAATCACACCGCGGCGAATCGCTTTCTTGAATCCGCTGATCTCAGCGCTCACCAGGTAGGCGCTGGCCTTGAGCGCGGGCGCGACGTAGCGCCCAGCCTCGTCGGTTTCTGTGGTGAAGGCCACAACATTGGTCCGCTCGTCGGTGATTGTCACCTGTACCTGGGGGATCACCGCGCCGGTAGAGTCCGTTGCAGTGCCGCGGATGGTTCCGGTGTCTCTCTGCGCCCAAAGCGGCTGAAGGCTCACGGCGGTCAGCACGAAAAAGAGACCAACCGATGGCTTGCGTCTCGTACGCCTGGCATCTTTGCAGATAGTGCAGGTCACAGCCTGGCATCGCCAAAACGGTATATCGCGCATACGCACCTCCATTGAATTCAGAAGTATCTCCGGACCTCTCGGCCCAACTGAACGAATCACAGATGGAGCGAATACGACCGGCCTCCGAGGACGAGATCTGTCGAGCACGTTCTGCTCCTGGCGATCGCTGCTGCCATCCGTGCCCGCCAAGACTCATGGCCAGGAAGGCGTGGTGCGTCGATACGCATGTCGAAAGGTGGGGGATTGTACTGGAACTGTGCGTCGTGGACGCGGGCACCGGGGGGATTCGCCGAGCACGCTTGGCCGGCAAGCAGATCTGTTTTACTAGTTTCTCTTCTTCGATGAAATGCTTTTTTAGGTAAATCTGCCTGGTCGTAGAAGTTCTTGAGGAACCGGGGTGGACAGCGATTTTCGCGAGCAAGCTTGCGCACGCCAAAGGCGCGCCCCTGGAGTGCGGTAGCTTGCTGTGAACCTGAATGGTTACGCCAGCTCGCGCCCTGAAAGGGCGAAGGAAATTAGCCGGGGGGCAAGCGGAGCGCTGCCCCCGGTCACACACAAGCAAAGAAAAGCGCCCCGGAGGTGGCGCTGGGTGCTGCCGCTCAATGCTCCTGCGCCCCCTTCAGGGCGCATAGACTATAAACCCCGAAACCCCGGGCTGCGCTTCGCTTGCCCGGGGCTAATTTCCGTCGCCCCTCCGGGGCGAAACTTGCTACCGCCTTAGTCTGGGAAGGTTGCTGCGCCGGCGGCTACAAGTCACCAAAGCCTTCTCAGCGGTCCTATCGATTGTCGACAGGCGGCTGGACTCCGCTCGCCTGCGTGATCATCCCGCGGCTTACGAGGACCGTCACTTCGGCGCGCCGATTTTCCTGCCGCCCCGTACGGGTGGAGTTGTCTGCCACGGGGCGCGACACTCCGTAACCGGTAGGAATCATGATTCTGCGCAACGAAATGTCATGCTGTTCCGCCAGGTACTCCGCCGCAGCCTGAGCCCTTTGACGGCTCAGACGGCGGTTAAGAGATTGATCGCCTTCAGAAGAGGCGAAACCTGCAACTTCGATGACAAAGCCCTTATGGTTCTTGGCCTCACGGGCTACGTCATCGAGGTACCGTCTGGCTTCGGTCGAGAGAAGGGAGCTCCCCACTTTGAATCGGATGGTGACATTGTGGACCGGTTCGTAGTCATCGAGTGACGTGATGCGCTCATGGGCTTTGTCGGCAGTATCCTGCGCTGCCTTGGCGCCCCCCCTGGCGGCGTTGGAAATCTCTTCCAGTTCCGCGATCTGGCCCGACATCCTGCGCGAATTCTCCTCGACCGGCGCAACTCGCGTATCCACGGTCCGAGCCATCAGGAAATCATCGTTGGTGAACCGGACCTTGTCCGCCACGAGAGTGCCATCGCTGTCGCCGCGACCCTCCACTTCGACCGACAAGCCAGGCACCAGCTGTCCGGCATGGTAACGCTGCGCCTTGCGGAAGGGATTGCTTTTCTTCTCCCTGATCTCTGAAAGGCTGTTGAGCTTGACCACCAGGCTGGATTCGGTTGCCGCCAGACGCACGGTGATGCGGTCACCGTCACGCGCGGCAATCGTGCCCTCGATCTTTCTCTTCTCGCCCAGCGATACGCCCGTGGTCCTGGGCGACTCGTTGGATGTCTCTTTTGTCTGCGTTAAGGCAAGCGGCATCCCGGATGCCACAACCGTCACCAGGACAAGACCAAAGCAGGATCGACGAATGGCATACATAATCGCGCCCTCACGATAGACGCGCCGAGAGGGTCCAAGGATTGACTCGATCTCGGCAGTTTTAAGGATACGGCGGCGAAACCAACTCCAGCTCCTCCGCTTCCGCCGAATTGGCATTATATCAGGCGGCAACCGCAGCGTTAACCGCGAAGACACAGCGCGGCCCGGAAGGCCGCAACCAACAAATGATCAAGAACGCCTGGCCGCGCTGAGCTATCAGCGGTCAGCTATCAGTTGGCGAAGGGCGTTAGCTTCTGACAAAGCCTTCCGTAGCTATTTCCCGCCCTGGATTTCACCATGAGGTTTTCCCATGGTGATTTCCTTGTACACAACTTCCACCTGTCCGACCCATCCGTTCAGTATCTACCCAATTCTTTACCGAATCAGGAAGCTTGAGGTTGGTGCCGGTTACCTTATCCCCCTGTTTGGTTACCAGATCTTCCACCTTCTTGCCGGACTTGATGGCATCGCCGACAGCCTTGCGCAATTCCACAAAAAACTGCGCTTGCCCCTTCATCACGTCCTTTGTCCCCGGGACACCATGTCCCGGCAGGACGGTGGTCACATCGAATCGAAGAGCCTTCTCGATGACCTTGGGCCAGTTGGCGGAATTGCCGTCCCCCATGAAATTGTAAGGACCGTTAACCACGGCATCTCCGGTGCAGATGATTTTTTCCTTGGGTAGATAGACAAAGCCATCGCCCCGAGTGTGCGCCCACCCCAGGAAATGAAACTCGACCTTGCGAGAGCCATCGTCCAGCACGAACTTGTTCTCCTTGAAAGTTTGTTTGGGAGGTTCAGCCGTCGGAAGATTCAAAGCAGCCCACATCTTTCCGCTGTTTGGCTGTGTCCAGCCAGCGCTTCGGCTCATAGCGCTTCATTTCTTCGGCAACACCTGCCGTAGCCAGCGTAGTGGCTCCCAACTTTGTCCAGACAGGGTTTCCGTAGGCGTGGTCGCCGTGATGGTGCGTGTCAAACACGTACTTCACAGGTTTCTGGGAGGTCTTCTTGATATCGGCCAGGCAAGCCTCGGCTCCGCTCGGGAAATTGGCATCCACGACAATCAGGTAGTCCTTCATTTCGATCCAGATGTTGTTGCAATGGCCCTTGTCGAGGAGCTCGCCTTCGCGGAACCACACCCCAGGGACGATCAGCTTCACATCTCCTGGAGTCGCCTGGGTCTCCTGCCTTGAGGTGACAAGCCAGACAAAGCCGAGCACAACGATCAAGCCGATCGGCATCAGCGCCCGAAAATATTTCATATTCACAGCCTCCAATTGAAAAGCATCAGGTTCTTCGTGTCTTCGTGTCCTGGCGGTATTTGTTTCCTCAAAAAATCAGCTTCAAGCCAAATTGCAGAATGCGAGCGTCCCGGGCTGAAGTGATGGTGCCGAACTGGGCACGGGAATTCCTCCCATCGGGGCCGGCGCCGAAGGTATCGTCCACCAATCCGAGATTCACGTGGTTGGGCACGTTAAACGCTTCCGCGCGAAATTGCAGCCGTAATCGCTCGGTGATCTGCGTGTCCTTGATGACCGACACGTCGAAGTTGATCGCGCCAGGATGGCGCACATCGGGAATGGTGCGGCTGACATTGCCGAAAGTGAAGTCCGGAGGATTCACGAACTGGGTCGTGTCGAACCAGCGCTGCGCGGAGCGCTGATCGCCCGGCAGGCTGGCACTCTGGCCGGTGGAATTCGGCCGGTCAGCCTGGAAGTTGTTGGCGCCGCGCACCGTGAGGGGAATGCCCCCTTGCATCACACCGATCAGATTGATCTGCCAGCCGCTCGCGATCCGGCTAAGCGCGCCGTTGGCCGGGTTCCACCTCTTGCCGCGCCCGAACGGCAGCTCGTAGAGCGCGCTCGTCACCAGTCGCTGGGCGACGTCCCCCGGGTCCAGAGAGCGGTTTGACTGGCGGTTGTAGAGTCCATTCTGAAACTCGTTCTGGGTCACTTGTTCGATGGGACCGAAATCCACCGGGATGAGGTTCGAGTCACTGATCTTCTTGCCGTTGGTGTAGGCGAAGTCGAGCAGAAAGCCGTCGTACATGCGTTTGCGCATGTTCACCTGCAACTGGTGCGAGAGGTAGTTGCCCAGGCGCGGATTACGCACATTGACGGCGTTGTAATAGGGGAAAGCCATCAGCAACCGTTCGGGCGTAGTGGTCGCGGCGCCCAGTCCGCCGGGCACCTGGCCCGCGTACGGGTTGGGTACCGGCGTGAACAGCGCCTGTCCCAGCTGCAGGCGCAGGGCGGGGTCGACTTGATTCAGGTTGTAGTTGTTGGCGGCGAAGCTGTTCCCCTTGTTGGCTGCGTACGTGACCTCGAGGAGCCAGTTGCCGAGCTCTTGCTGGAGACTGACGTTCCATTGCTGTGTCAAAGGCGTCGTGCCGTCGCTCTCAGTGAGCGACACCGTTTGGCCCAGCAGTGCCAGCGGACCCGCCGACGAGCCGGGTGACTCCAGCGGTCGGGTCGGAAACGCATCCTGGAAGCGGAAGGCGCGCTGTCCCGCGCCCTGGGCCACGTAGGTGGTGGTGGTGTTGGAGAACAACTGCGTGTTGCCCAGGAAGGTGCGGAAAAAGATCGACGGATAGAAAATGCCGTATCCCGCGCGGAAAACCGTCTTGCCATTGCCGAACAGATCGAAGGCAACGCCGAAGCGCGGGCCGAAGTCGTTCCAGTCCTCTTCCAGGAAGGTGCGCGGCTGGCCGTCAACGCCCGCATATACCGTGGTACCCCGGAAAGGCTGCCCGGGGACCTGGCCGTTGGGATCGAAGTTGATATGGCCGTCATGACGTTCGTAGGGCTTCTGCTGCCAGTCCCAGCGCAGCCCGAGATTCAGTGTGAGCCGCCGGGATACTTGCCAGTCATCCTGAAGGAATGCGCTGATGGCGACGCCATGCCAGGAGTTTCCCAGGATGCGGTCAATGAACGAGCTGCTTACCTCACCCAACAGAAACTGCGCCAGGTTTGAACCGGTGCCGGCCGGGGTTTGCGGGTTGCTGGTCAGGCCAGCGAAGCTGTAGTCACCTGACAGCGCCGCGCCCTGGCGGTTCGAGCCCTGGAGAATGCGATGGTTGTACCCGATCCTCAGCGTGTGATTCCCGGTGATCTTGGTGACCAGGTCCTGGATGTCCCAGTTCAGCGACCCGCGGGCGCCGAACGCCTGGCCCCCGATGATGCCGAAGCCGAAATCGATCTGCGGAAACTGGTCCGGCGGGACGATCTCCGGCAAGCCCAGCTTGCGCGGCCAGTCCTTGCCGGCGTTGATGGCGCGAAAGTCAAACGACTGCCGCATGGCGCCCACGCGCAGGTTGTTGATGAGGGTCGGCGAGAAGATGTGGGAGTCCGACAACATCACATTGCGGTTGATCTGATCGTCCTCGCGGTTCTGGCCGACGGTCGGATCGGTAAAGATGCTGTTGCCGGCCGTCTGGTGCCGGGCGTGCGTATAACGAAAGAAGATCGAGTTCTTCTGGTTGAAACTGTGGTCGACGCGGATATTCGCCTGGGTCCAGTCCGTCTTCGTGAGCGCGCTGTCTTCGAAGTTCTGACTGAAGGTGAAAGGGTTGGAAGGGGCGCGGTTGGGTGCGGGCCAGAAGTCGAGAATCTTCCGTGTGATCGGATCGAAGCGATTCGCCGGAATACTATTGCCCGGGAACGGGTCGCGCACCTGACCCTGGCCGGCCGGGTTAGGGCGAGTTGTGCTGGGATCGTAAATCGGGATGGGAACCCCGGCGGCCGTTGCCAGCCGGCTGAAGTCGCCGTTTTTCCACTCCGGCAGCGGCACGCTCGTGATGCGCGGAGCGCTGCTGCGCAGGATGTACTCTTCCCAGTTGAAGAAGGCGAAGGTCCGATTCTTGATCACGGGACCCCCGATCGACCCGCCGAACTGGTTATAGCGCAGCGGCAGCCGGCGCTGCGCGAAGGCATTGCGCGCATCGAACTTGTCGTTGCGGAGGAACTCGTACAGCGTGCCGTGAAACTGATTGCTGCCCGACTTGGTCACCAGGTTGATGGTTCCTCCCGCGGTAAAGCCGAACTCGGCCGACATGGTGCCGCTCTGGACTTTGAACTCTTCCACGGCGTCCACGGCGGGCGGCACTCCCACTTCACCCACATAACTCAAAACGTTGTTGTTGCCGTCGAGCATCTGGGAGTTCATCGAGTTCGGGCTTCCGTTGATACTCAGGGAGGAGATCTGAACGCCGCGGTCTCCGAAACCGGAGTTGGTCGGACCCGCGTTGGAGATTACGCCTGAGTTCAACAACGTCAGCGACAGCGCGTTGCGGCCGTTGAGCGGCAGGTCGCTCACGCGGCGATTCTCGATCACGGCCCCGAGCGTTGCGCCGCCTGCATCCACGAGCGGCGTTTGCACAACCACCTCGACCGTGTCGGCTATCCCGCCAACATCCATCGTTAGATTGACGTGGGCCTTCTGGTCCACCTGGAGTGTAACTCCCTTGCGGACCGCCCTCTTGAACCCCTGCCGTTCCGCGCTGACGATGTAATCGCCCACGGCCAGCCCGGGCGCCGTGTAGAGGCCTTCCTGGTTGGTCTGGGTGGTAAAAACGGCGTTAGTCCTGATATTGGTAATCGTGACGCTGGCGTCGGGCACCGCGGCGCCGCTGGGGTCGCTGACTGTCCCGGAAATAGTGCCGCGGCCTTGCTGGGCTTCCAGAGAGGAAGGTCCGACAAAGAAGAGCACCAGCAAACTCGAGGGCTTATCTGCCACAAGATCCGCGATACAATCATCGGACAACCTCCGAATGAAAAAGACTGCTGCACTCAGATTTGCTCGATCCCCGGCTAGGATTCGGTGTGTGCCGGGGGGTATTGTCAAGAAAATTCTTGGTGTTTCTTCGTGTCTTCGCGTCCTGGTGGTATTTGTTTCGGCTTTGACAAATGTCGCCGCTTTACCGCATGATGCGCCGCGCGTCCCCCAGGCAACTACTCAAACAGATCATCAAGTTATGATCGTCACGCTGCGTCCCGCCCTGCCCGAAGACGAACCGTTCCTCTATCGGCTCTACGCCAGCACCCGTGCCGCGGAGTTGGCCGCCCTGGACTGGAGCAGCGCGCAGCAGGAAGCCTTCCTGAGCCTGCAATTCCGCGCGCAGCAGGCCCACTACGCCGAGTTCCCGAACGCCGACCCGCAGATCATCGTCGAGGTGGATCGCGCGATCGGCCGATTGCTGGTTTCCCGCCTGGCGGACGAAATCCGCCTGGTGGATATCGCGCTGCTGCCGGAATGGCGCGGGCGGGGAATTGGCGCTGCGCTGCTTCAACAGTTGCTCGACGAGGCGGCGCGGTCGGGCAAGCCGGTGCGGCTGCACGTGGAGAAGTCCAATCCGGCGCAGCGGCTCTACCGGCGGTTGGGATTTACGCCGCTCGCCGACATCGGCTTGTACTACTTGATGGAATGGCAGCCGTCCCGGAGAACCATAGGAGAAGAACCCTGATGCTCGACACCCTGCACTACGAAGATTTCGCTCCGCACGTCAACACCCGATTCCAGATGCGGCTCAATGAAGACACGACGCTGGAGATCGAACTGATCAGCGTCGAAGATAAATCGCCATCGCCGCGCCAGGAGCAGTTTCTGCTCACCTTCCGCGCGCCGCTCGAGGCGCCCCCCGAGCAATGGCTCTATCAATTGCGGCACGAACAGCTGGGCAGCGGCCGGCTCTTCCTGGTGCCGATCGCCAGGGACGACGAGGGGTTGACCTACGAGGCGGTGTTCAATCGCAAGCGCAAGGCGGAGCCATGACAACCAACAGTGATGCCAATGCCGTAAGCTTGCGCCCGGTGCGCGCCGAGGACGAGGAGTTTCTCCGCGCCGTTTACGCCGGCACGCGCGCCGAGGAACTGGCGCTCGTGCCCTGGGACGAGGCGCAGCGCGCCGCCTTCATCCGGTTCCAGTTCGCGGCGCAGCAGCGGTTCTACAAAAGTGAGTATCCCGACGCGGAGCACCACGTCATCCTGAACAACGGCCAGCCGGTGGGGCGGCTCTATGTCGACCGGCGCGCGCAGGAGATCCGCATCCTTGATATCGCGCTGCTGCCGGCACACCGCGGCCTTGGGATCGGCACCCCGCTGATCAAAGCCTTGATGGCCGAAGCGGCCGGAAGCGCGAGGGCGCTCAGCATCTACGTGGATCGTGATGCCGGGCGCAGCGTTTATTCGCGCGGCTGGGCTTCTCTGCGCGAGAAGACAACGGCATCCAGGTATTAATGGAGTGGCGCCCAACTTAGTTGGTTACTGATGCACGTCTAATCCCGGCCTTGCGAGACTGTCGCAAAACGACCCCATGTGCGGACGGGCTATCAAGCCCGTCCGGCCCGCTAGTGGCACGAAAGAACTTTTTAAGGCCAAATCCTCCCGATCACGTTACTTGCGACGGTCTCAGTGACCCGTCGCCACATGAGGCTTCGTAAAGTGTCTGCAGCCGCATTAGAGGGTAGAGCTGAGTTTTTTGCAACAGCCTCTCATGGCCGGGCCTACTCGACTCTGTAAAAGTTTTTTAACAGCATAATCTGTTGACTCTCATCTGGCCGAAGTTTAGAATCCGGCCACTTTATCAGTTGCGGTTGTGCTTGCGTAGCAGAACAGCCCTTCCCCCGGCTGAAAAGCCCTTCCCCCGGCTGAGCATTTTCAATCCGACTAGTGTTGGCGTTTTACGTGTCTTTGTGGTTAGCGGGCGGAACAAAAACTAACCACTTGGGCACCAAGACAACGAAAACAGGGCACTCAAAATAGAGGAGAACGGCTATGTCTACTCCCTTTATTGGTGAAATCAGGATGTTTGGCGGGAATTTTGCGCCTATGGGGTGGGCATTCTGCAGCGGGCAACTGCTCCCGATTTCGCAGAACGACGCGCTCTTTTCGCTCATAGGCACTACTTACGGAGGCGATGGCCAATCGACCTTCGCGTTGCCCGATCTTCAGGGTCGTATTCCAATCCATCAAGGCAGCGGGTTCACGATAGGCCAGAAGGGCGGGGTAGAGTCGGTTACGCTGACCACTCAACAGATTCCTTCTCACGCACACCCGCCGCAATGCAAATCTACGGCTGGCGAACTGGGGTCTCCGCAGAACGCCGTGTGGGCAGCCTCTGCTTCAAACCAGACGATCTATAGCGACTCACCACCCACCGCTAATGTGATGAGTTCGGCGTGCATGAAGAACGACGGCGGAAGCCAGCCGCACGACAACATGATGCCGTACCTCGTCATAAGCTTCATCATTGCGCTGGAGGGGATTTACCCGTCTCAGAACTAAGGAATACCGGCATTCCGTGATCAGGGTCAGACCGGTTTCAGAGGCTCATTAAACTCATCGCTGAAAGCTGAAGCGATTCTGAAGGAGAAATCAACCATGTCGGAAGCATTCTTAGGCGAGGTCAAGATGGTTTCCTTTAATTTCCCCCCCAAAGGTTGGGCATTGTGCAATGGCCAGTTGCTCCCCATCAACCAGAATCAGGCGCTCTTTTCGCTGCTGGGAACGATGTACGGCGGAAATGGACAGACCACCTTCGCTCTCCCGGACCTCCGGGGCTGCTCTCCCGTGCATATGGGCAGCGGCCTGACGCAGGGCGCAAAGGGGGGCGAGGCGGCTCACACACTGATCATGTCCGAGATGCCCGCTCACACGCACGTCGCGCAGGCCAGCTCGCTCGCGCCGACCCAGGGAACCCCGGCAAACGGCGTCTGGGCTGCATTGCCCGGATCGTATTCGTCCAAGTCGGACGGTATGATGAATCAGACATTAGATGCTCCGGCAGGAGGAGGCCAGCCCCACGAAAACACGCAGCCCTACCTCGTCATCAATTTCGTCATCGCGCTGGTTGGGATATTCCCGTCGCGGAACTGACACAAGGAGAGACCATGAGCGATCCATTTGTCGCTGAAATCAGAATCGTCGGATTCAATTTCGCACCGAAGGGCTGGGCGTTGTGTGACGGCCAGCTCATGTCAATCTCACAGAACACGGCGCTGTTTTCACTCCTGGGGACCACCTACGGTGGTGACGGCAGGACAACCTTCGGCCTGCCCAACCTGCAAGGCAGCGTGCCGATCCATCAGGGCCAGGGTGCCGGCTTGAGCATCTACGACCTGGGCCAACAGGGCGGTTCGTCATCTGTGACCCTCCTCGAGTCGGAAATGCCCGCGCACGGACATCCTGTGGGAGCCACCGTGGGGGGCGGAAACCAGGCATCTCCCACGGGCCGGGCGTGGTCGTCTCTGCCGGGCAGAACGCCGCCAATGCTTTTTGCCGCTGCGCCAAATACGACGATGAGTCCTCAGGCGTTTGCTGTGACGGGTTCAAGTCAGCCGCACAACAACATGTCGCCTTACGTCGTCCTGAATTTCATCATCGCCCTGCAGGGAATCTTTCCGCCAAGGGGTTGACCCTTGGTGTTTCTTGGTGTCTTTCGGTCTTTGCGGTATTTGTTTCGTATTTCTCAGACGAAGCACCAGGATCGAGCCCTCAGAAGGGAATGTGTGGAGAATAATGCCGAAGCCAGATTGTATGACCACGTAAATCAGCTTCTGGCGGGACACGAAAAGCTTCTCAGCGATGCCAATAGAAACCGG
This sequence comes from uncultured Acidobacteriota bacterium, assembly GCA_963827655.1. Classification (GTDB taxonomy): domain Bacteria; phylum Acidobacteriota; class UBA6911; order UBA6911; family UBA6911; genus CAWHCF01. Next base: position 143,951 of record CAWHCF010000002.1, on the reverse strand, counting down.
CTGTTTTACCGCGCCCTGAAAAAGACTATCAGCGACGAATCGAGCGTGCTCGATATCGGATCGGGGACCGGCGTTTGGGCTATCGCGGCGGCCGCGTTGGGAGCCCGAAGGGTCGTGGCGATCGAACAGGATCAGCTACTGATCGGGCTGATTCGAACGCTTGCCCGCGACAATGGCGTGGCCAGCCGCGTGGAGGTCATTCAGGGGGATTCCAGACAGGTTCAACTCAACCGCGAATTCGACGTCGTCATTTCGGAAACTATGGGCAGCCTGGTCTTCGATGAACACGATCGTTCCCATCATGATCGACGCCCGCGAGAGATTTCTGAAACCGGGCGGTGTGCTGATTCCCGATTCAGTCGCGTTGGTTGCCGCCGGCGGTCATCTCGATCAGAACCGCCGGGGACTCCCGGCAGGCATTCCGGTCGAATATCGGCTATTTCGAGTCGCTCCTTCTGAACCATCCCCTCGGATTGACCAACCGAGACAGGCTTAAGCTTCTGAGCGAACCGCAGGAGCTCGTACGAGCCGATCTGACCGCCGACAAATCACCCCCGAATCTGAATAACCTGACGGCCCGCTGGAAGCTGCGAGACACAAATCAGATCAATTGTTTTGCCGTCTGGGCAGAGGCAACCTTGACCGGCGGTGTCCGATTGACGACCAGACAAACCACCAGCTGGTCGCCTGTCATCTATAGAGTAAATCCCTTCAGGGAAGAACAGGGCGACGTCGAATTCAAGCTCACGCTCACCGAAGCCAGCAACTATTGGACGGCAACGCTTTCAAACGATCAGGCGCAGGAAGCGAAGTCCTACTCTCCGGCGGTCGCCTCAACCGTGCTGCTCGCGCAGGCAAGAGCAGAAACAAATACCACCAGGACACGAAGACACGAAGAAACACCAAGAATCGTCTACTAGTTAAGTCCGTCCATATGAAGCGGCTCGCATCAAAGATTGGGTTTGGCCTTTCGGTTCTCGTTCTGACGAGCGTCGGAGCCCTGGTGGACGCCAATCTGCACCTGGCCTCGAGGGCCGACTCCCGCGAAGACGCCATCACGCTGCGAGCCGGGGGAAAGACCAATTACCGGATCCATTTTCGGAATGGGCGCGATTTGCGGGCGCAGTACACCGGGGCCGGGCTGACGAACGGCGGAAACCTGCTGGCGCTGGAGCAGGGGCAGGTCCGGGCGCTGTCACTGGCCTCGGATGACGTCAATCTCGACGGTTTTCCGGACTTGATTTGCGGGTATGCCAGCGCGAGCGGAGGCCTGGTGACATTGCACCTGGGCAATCCCGAAGCGTATGGGCCGACAAAACCGGAGACAATCCAGTCCATCATCAAGGGAGAGTATCCTGATCCGTTTCTCCCCGAAGCGGCAGTGCTGTGGACGCCGGAAGCGCCGGAGTTTCTGGCCACGGGAGATTTCGACCGGGATGGGCGTCTGGACATAATCACAGGGGCGCGGGGGAGCGGGGCGCTCTATCTGCTGGCTGGGGACGGGAACCAGGGATTCCACGAGCCCAGGGCCGTGCCGTTGCCGGGTCTGCTCACGACGATGGCGGCCGGGCAGAAGACTCAGCCGGATAGCTGGGCGGATGTGGTGGTGGGGATCGTAGGTTCGGATGGGCCTGCCCTGCTGGTTTATGAAGCGAACCAGGGAGTCGCGGCGGAGGCGGCGTCGACCTACCCGCTGCCGGCCGCGGCGACGCTCTGTGACGCTGGGGCGATTGGATGAGGATGGTGCAACGGACCTGGCGATCATCGCGGGCAACCGGCTCTACATACTGCACGGAGAGGATGATGAAGCGGCCGGGTATGGAAGTGTCCCGGATGAGCGAGCGGGGCAGTTGGAGGCGATCGCAATGCCGTTTGGGGTGAAAGCGGCGGCGGTGAGCGATTTCATCTGGGATCGGGATGCGCGGCTGGAACTGGCGGTGGCGGCGGAGGACGGCACGGTCCAGATCGTGGCGCGCGGGACGCTGGATACCCGGCCCTTTACTGTGGAAGAGGTTCGGGCGCGCCGGCAGCTTGTAGCCGAAGTGAGACGAGGCAGCCGGCCGATGTCAGACCTGAGGGGGGCGAGACCCAACGCGGGCGCTGAGCTGGGAGGTGGCGGAGAGGACCTCGATGACCCTCACGCACACAGGCGACGGCGCGCAGCCGCTGCTGATGAGCACGCTGGCATCGGGTGGGCAAGCGCATGATCTGCTGGTTGTGAATCCCGGGGCGCGGCAACTTCAGGTGGCATTCAGGGAGGACGCGCAGCCAGGGCAAGAAGCATCGCCGGGGGGCAGGGAAGCGATCACGTTCGATACCGATAGCCAGCCGGTTGCGGCGCTGCCGATGCGGCTGAACGTGCACGGGCGGCCTGGTCTGGTGGTGCTGCGACAGAGCCGACCCGGAACCCGTGATCGTGGTAGTCGAGTCACACGCCGCCTTTAACGTCAACACCGCGGCTGACACGGATGATGCGGCGGCCGGCAACGGCACATGCGCCGACTCGGGGGGTAATTGTTCGCTGCGGGCGGCGGTTCAGGAAGCCAATGCTCATGCGCGGCGCTGGACACGATCACGTTCGCGGCCGCATTGAACGGCGTGCCGATCCAGTTGACGCAGGTGGGCGATGACAACACGGCCGCGAGCGGAGACCTGGACATCAACTCGGACATAACCATCATGGGCAATGGGGCCGCGAACACGATCATCCAGGGATCGAGCAATGCCGCCTTCACGGGCAACATGGGAGACAAGGCGATCGGCATCAACCAGGATGGGACGTTCTCAACCTTGAGCGTGAGCCTTTCGGGATTGACGGTCCGGTTCACGAGGAACAACAACCCCACGATCGGCACCTTCACCGAGACCGGGGGAGCGCTGGATATCTTCCTGACCGGCACGGGAGCGATGCCCGGACCGACCACGACCCTGACCAACTGCACGTTTGACAGCAATGCCAACCAGAACAGCTACGGCGGGGCGATCAACATCGACAGCGGCGATCTGATGGGAGGCACCAATATTTTTCGGGGCACGGTTCAGATCACCGGCAGCACGATCTCGAACAATGACACGTTGAACGCCGCAGCGGGCGCGTCGGCGTTCGGGGGCGGGATCAATCTGTTCGCTGACCGGCATAATGTGACGATAAGCAACAGCACGATCACAGGCAACCAGACCTCGGCCAACATCGGGTCCAACGGCGGCGGGATCAACATACGCCACAGCTTTGGCGGGACCGTCACGCTCAACACATGCACGATCTCGAGCAACATTTCGGGGTCGGACGGCGGCGGGATACTGATCGCCGGAGTGGGCGGCCAGACCGTGAACATGACGGGAGGCAGCCTGACAGGCAACACGGCGCAGGGAACCGGCGCGGAGGCCGATGGCGGCGGGCTCTTCAACGCGAACCCTGTGGGCAGTACCACGCTGTCGGGTGTGACCATCAGCAATAACACCGCGACGGCAGGCGCGAATGCCAGAGGCGGGGGGATTGAAGACGGGGCCAACTCGCCGCTGACGATCAACAACTGCACGATCACCGGCAACGCGTCGGACATTGGCGGAGGAGTGGCGACGACGAACGCCTTTGTCAATCAGTTAACGACCATCACCAACTGCACGATCAGCGGCAACAGCGCGACCCTGGGGGGCGGGGCGCTGTTTATCGTTAGTGGCTCGCTGATGGCCAACCTGAATCGCATCGTGAGCAATACCGCGCCCACAGGCTCGGGCATCTGGCAGACGGGGGGCACGGCCAGCGTGGAGAACAACTGGTGGGGGTGCGACGGCTTCCCCAATGCCGCCGGTTGCCAGACGGGCAGCGGGACATTCGACGCCGATCCCGCGGATAGATCTGCGCTTGCTGCCGGCCAGCGCGACGCTTGCGCCGGGCGGGACCCAGACGTTCACGGCGAACGTGAGCCAGAACACAAACGGTGCGGCGATCAATCCGGTAGTGCTGAACGGGCTGACCATAACGTTCGCCGGCGGCGGGCTGGGGAGCGTTTCGCCCGCATCGGCGGCGCTGAGCAGCCTGATGGCCGGGACCTTGTTCACCGCCAGCTCGACCTGTCCGACTCCGAACACGGGCAATGTATCGGCGACGCTGGACAACGGGACGCAGACCTCGTCAATGACGGTGCAGGTGCCGCCGTCGATCTCGGCCTGTCCGGCCAATCAGACGGTCAACACTGATCCGGGGACGTGCACGGCATTGGTCTCTTTTACTGCGCCGACCGCGACGGCCGGCTGCCCGGCGCCGACCGTAACGTGCAGAATAGGCGCGACCCCTATCACCTCACCGCACGCATTCCCGGTAGGGACGTCAACGGTAACCTGCACCGCCTCGAATGGCGTGGCGCCGGACGCCTCGTGCAGTTTTACCGTCACGGTCAACGATACGGAGAATCCGGCCATCACCTGCCCGGCTAACATCACTGCGACCGAGAACCCGCCCGGCTCGGGCGCGGCGGTAGTCACCTACGCGGCGCCTGTGGGCACCGACGCCTGTCCTGGAGCAACCACGACGCAGACGGCCGGGCTGCCCAGCGGTAACGCTTTTCCGGTGGGGGTCACTACCAATACCTTCAGGGTCACGGACGCGGCCGGCAACATGGCGAACTGCAGCTTCACCGTGACGGTGGTGTTGGCGCCGGATTTGAGCCTCACGAAGAGCCACACCGGCAACTTCAGACAGGGGCAGACGGGAGCCACCTACACCATGACGGCGACCAATAGCGGCGGCTCGCCGACCAGCGGCACCGTCACCCTGTCCGACACTGTCCCGACGGGACTCACTCCCACGGCGGCGAGCGGAACGGGCTGGAACTGCGGCATCACTGGCGCAATGGTCAATTGCACTCGAAGCGACGCGCTGGCGGCTGCAGCGAGCTATCCCCCTGTGACACTCACGGTGGATGTTGCACCCAACGCGCCCCCATCGGTGACCAACACAGCGACCATTTCGGGCGGCGGCGACGTCAATACCGCGAACAACACCGCATCCGATGTCACGACCATCATTCCGGGGCAGGATCTGACCGTCGCCAAGAGTCACGCGGGTAATTTCATACAGGGGCAGACCGGAGCACAATTTACCGTGACCGTGACCAACAGCGGCGGCTCTCCGACCAGCGGCGCCGTCACCCTGGTCGATACTATCCCTGCGGGACTGACTCTCACCGCGGCGACCGGCACGGGCTGGACCTGCGGCCTCACCGGCGCAACGGCCAATTGCACCCGCAGTGACGCGCTGGCGCCGGGAGCGAGTTACGCGCCGGTCACGATCACCGTGGATGTCGCGCCCAACGCCCCCCCATCGGTGACCAACACAGTGACCGTCTCCGGCGGCGGCGATGTCAATACCGCAAACAACAGCGCATCCGATGTCACGACCATCACGCCGGGGCCGGACCTGATCATCTCCAAGAGTCACGCGAGTAGCTTCATACAGGGGCAGACCGGAGCACAATTTACCGTAACCGTGACCAACAGCGGCGGCTCACCGACCAGCGGCGCCGTCACTGTGGTCGACAGCGTTCCGACTGGACTGACTCCCACGGCAGCGAGCGGCACGGGCTGGAACTGCGGAGTCACCGGCGCAACGGTCAATTGCACTCGCAGCGACCCGCTGGCGTCGGGAGCGAGTTACGGGCCGGTCACGATCACGGTGAATGTTGCGCCCAACGCCCCCCCATCGGTGACCAACATAGCGACCCTCTCCGGCGGCGGCGATGTCAATACCACGAACAACACCGCAACCGATGTCACGACCATCACTCCGGGGCCGGACCTGATCATCTCCAAGAGTCACGCGGGTAATTTCGTGCAGGGGCAGACCGGAGCACAATTTACCATGACCGTGACCAATAGCGGCGGCTCCCCGACCAGCGGCGCCGTCACCGTGGCCGACAGTGTCCCGACGGGTCTCATTCGCCACAATGGCCAGTGGCGCCGGTTGGACCTGCGGAATCACCGGCGCCATGGTCAATTGCAGCCGAAGCGACCCGCTGGCGCCGGGAGCGAGTTACGGGCCGGTCACCCTCATGGTGAATGTTGCACCCAACGCCCCCCCGTCGGTGACCAATACAGCGACCGTCTCGGGCGGCGGCGATATCAATACCACGAACAACACGGCATCAGATGTCGCGACAATCCTTCCGGGGCCGGACCTGGTTATCTCCAAGAGTCACGTGGGTAGTTTCACACCGGGGCAGACCGGAGCGCAATTTACCGTGACCGTGACCAACTCCGGTGGCTCCCCGACCAGCGGTCTCGTCACCCTGATGGACAATGTTCCTGCGGGATTCACTCCCACGGCAGCGAGCGGCGCCGGCTGGATCTGCGGAATGATCGGCGCCCTTGTCAGTTGTACCCGAAGCGACCCGCTGGCGCCTGGAGCGAGTTACGGGCCAGTCACCCTTACGGTGGATGTCGCACCCAACGCCCCCCCATCGGTGACCAACATAGCGACCATCTCGGGCGGCGGCGATATCAATGCCACGAACAACACCGCGATGGACGTCACGACAATCACTCCGGGACCGGACCTGATCATCTCCAAGAGTCACGCGGGTAATTTCACGCTGGGGCAGACCGGAGCAATATACACCGTGACCGTGACCAACAGCGGCGGCATGCCAACCGCCGGCTCCGTGACGATGAGCGACGATGTCCCTGCAGGACTCACTCCCACCGCGGCGACCGGAGCGGGCTGGACCTGCGGAATCACCGGCGCAACGGTCAATTGCAGCCGAAGCGACCCGCTGGCGCCGGGAGCGAGCTATGGGCCGATCACGATCACCGTGAATGTGGCACCCAACGCCCCTCCATCGGTGACCAACATAGCGGTCATCTCGGGCGGCGGCGAGGTCAATACCACGAACAACACCGCAACGGATGTGACGACAATCTTCCTTCCGACGCCATTCGGTCTCACCGATCCGGACCTGATCATCTCCAAGAGCCACGTGGGTAGTTTCGTACAGGGGCAGACCGGAGCAATATTCACGGTAACGGTGGCTAATATCGGCAGCGTGCCAACCGCAGGTTCCGTAGCCATGAGCGACGCTGTCCCCTCGGGACTTACTCCAGCCACAGCGAGCGGCGCGGGCTGGAACTGCGGCGTCTCGGGCTCAATGGTCAATTGCACGCGAAGCGATCCGCTGGCGCCGGGAGCAAGCTATGGGCCGATCACGATCACGGTGGATGTGGCACCCAACGCCCCTCCATCGGTAACCAACACAGCGACCATCTCGGGCGGCGGCGATGTCAATGCCGCGAACAACACCGCAACCGATGTTACGACTATCCTTCCCGGACCGGACCTGATCGTATCCAAGAGTCACGTCGGTAGCTTCATGCCGGGGCAGACCGGAGCACAATTTACCCTGACCGTGACCAACACCGGCGGCTCCCCGACCAGCGGCACGGTCACCCTTGCCGACAATGTTCCTGCGGGACTCACTCCCACCGCCGCGAGCGGTCCGGGCTGGGCCTGCGGCGTCTCGGGCGCAATGGTCAGCTGCATGCGAAGCGACCCGCTGGCGCCGGGAGCGAGTTACGGGCCGGTCACCCTCATGGTGGATGTGGCACCCAACGCCCCCTCATCGGTAACCAACACGGCGAGCGTTGCCGGCGGCAGTGACGTCAATTCAAGCAATAACACGGCAAGCGACACGGTGACCATCAGCGTTGGCCCGGACCTCAGGATCGTGAAGACCCATCCGAGCAGCTTCGGGCCGGGTCAGTCCGGGGTGATCTTTTTCATCACGGTGGCCAACCGGGGTGTCGGGCCAAGCAGTGGTGTTGTCAATCTTGTCGACGACCTGCCTCTCGGCTTGACCGCCAGGACGGCTAACGGAACAGGCTGGAACTGCCAGGTCTCCGGGCTAACCGCGACGTGTTCCCGAGGCGATGTTCTGGCGCCGGGAGTGAGCTACCCCACCGTCACCCTTACGGTAGATGTCGCCCCCGACATCCCGGTTGGGTCAACGGTGACCAATATTGCCAGAGTCTCGGGAGGCGGAGACGCCAATCCTGCCAACAACACGGCCGAAGACTCCGAAACCCTTTTCCTGCGTCCGGACCTCAGCATCACCAAGACGCACTCGGGCATCTTCACCCGGGGACAAACGGGCGCGACCTACACGATCACTGTCTCTAATACCGGCCAGGTTGCTACCGACGGCCAGGTGAAGGTCGAAGACAGTCTCCCGGCAGGATTGCGACCCACTTCTGCTTTCGGGTCCGGCTGGCCCTGCACGATCAACGGCCAGACCGTCATCTGCACCCGGAGCGACCCGCTGGCTGCGGGAGGGCGTTATCCGCCTATCACGCTGGTGGTCACGGTTGCGGCGGATGCCCTGGGGGCGGTCACCAATGTGGCATTGGTCTCGGGTGGCGGGGACGAAGGTGGCGGCGAGTCGGCCAGTGACGTGACCCTGATCGTGGCCGGAGGGCCGTACACGTTCGGTCAAGTGACAGTGGGGGCGGGCTATTCGACAGGCCTGTTCCTCTCAAATACCGGATCCGTCGCGGCAACCGGAACTCTCATCCTCACCGATCAGAACGGTAATCCGTTTCCTGTTTCTCTGACCGATCCTTCCGCCCCGGCAGCCAGGCCCTCTTCGCTTCCGAGGAGAGAGGTGACCGGTTCCTCCTTTCCATTTTCCGTTCCGCCCGGTGGAACCAGAATTCTGCAGATCTCGGCTGTCGAACCTTCGGAGCCCGTGCGGACCGGTTCGGCTCGCCTGGTAGCGTCGGCTGGCTTCTTGAGCGGCGCCGCTTACTTTCAGTTGGTCGAGGGCGGGCTCTTGAGGAGCGCGGCGGGGATTCTGGGCGGCCAGCCTCTCAATGCCGCCACAATCGTGGTCGATAACGACAATACGCAGAGCCGCTACACCGGCTTCGCCGTCACAAATTCCGGAAACGACAACATCAACATCAAACTTGTTGTTCTCGACGAAAACGGATTGATCACCGATACGCTCAGTCCGCCGGAGCTGAACCCGCTCCGGCCTCTGCACCAGGTCGCACGGTTCCTGCACGAATACCTCCCCTCACGACTGAGATTCAAAGGGTCGATGGTCCTGGTTGGGCAGGGAGGGAAGACGTTTGCCGTCGTCGCTCTGACCCAGTATCAGACTCAACTCACCGCGGTCCCGGTCATCCCCTCGAAGGCTCCGCAGGTTCCCGATTAGCGCGTTTAGTGGTTCATGGGAGTGAGAATCTGAAGTTGCCGAGAGACCCAAGGCACTCGTCTTGCGCCTTTCGCTGATGTACGTTGGAGGTAAATCATGAAGCGGCTCACATCAAAGATTGCGTTTGGCCTTTCGGTTTTAGTTCTCACGAGCGTTGGAGCCCTGGTGGACGCTAATCAGTACCTGGCCTCGAGGGCCGACTCCCGCGAAGACGCCATCACGATGCGAGCCGGGGGGCAGAACAATTACCGGATCCATTTTCGGAATGGGCGCGATTTGCGCGCGCAGTATACCGGGGCCGGGCTGACGAACGGCGGAAACCTGCTGGCGCTGGAGCAAGGGCAGGTCCGGGCGCTGTCGCTGGCCTCGGATGACGTCAATCTCGACGGTTTTCCGGACCTGATTTGCGGGTATGCCAGCGCGAGCGGAGGCCTGGTGACATTGCACCTGGGCAATCCCGAAGCGTATGGGCCGACAAAACCGGAGACAATCCAGTCCATCATCAAGGGAGCATATCCTGATCCGTTTCTCCCCGAAGCGGCAGTGCTGTGGACGCCGGAAGCGCCGGAGTTTCTGGCCACGGGAGATTTCGACCGGGATGGGCGTCTGGACATAATCACAGGGGCGCGGGGAAGCGGGGCGCTCTATCTGCTGGGTGGGGACGGGAACCAGGGATTCCACGAGCCCAGGGCCGTTCCGTTGCCGGGTCTGCTGACGACGATGGCGGCCGGGCAGAAGACTCAGCCGGATAGCTGGGCGGATTTGGTGGTGGGGATCGTAGGTTCGGATGGGCCTGCGCTGCTGGTTTATGAAGCGAACCAGGGTGTCGCGGCGGAGGCGGCGTCGACCTACCCGCTGCCGGCCGCGGCGACCTTTGTGACCCTGGGGCGATTGGATGAGGATGGTGCAACGGACCTGGCGATCATCGCGGGCAACCGGCTCTACATACTGCACGGAGAGGATGATGAAGCCTCCGGGTACGGAAGTGTCCCGGATGAGCGAGCGGGGCAGTTGGAGGCGATCGCACTGCCGTTTGGGGTGAAAGCGGCGGCGGTGAGCGATTTCATCTGGGATCGGGATGCGCGGCTGGAACTGGCGGTGGCGGCGGAGGACGGCACGGTCCAGATCGTGGCGCGCGGGACGCTGGATACCCGGCCCTTTACTGTGGAAGAGGTTCGGGCGCGCCGGCAGCTTGTAGCCGAAGTGAGACGAGGGAGCCGGCCGATGTCAGACCTGAGGGGGGCGAGACCCAGCGGGGCACTGAGCTGGGAGGTGGCGGAGAGGACCTCGATGACCCTCACGCACGCAGGCGACGGCGCGCAGCCGCTGCTGATGAGCACGCTGGCATCGGGTGCGGCAATCGCATGATCTGCTGGTTGTGAATCCCGGGGCGCGGCAACTTCAGGTGGCATTCAGGGAGGACGCGCAGCCAGGGCAAGAAGCATCGCCGGGGGGAAGGGAAGCGATCACGTTCGATGCCGATAGCCAGCCGGTTGCGGCGCTGCCGATGCGGCTGAACGTGCACGGGCGGCCTGGTCTGGTGGTGCTACGACAGAGCCACCCGGAACCCGTGATCGTGGTAGTCGAGTCACACGCCGCCTTTAACGTCAACACCGCGGCTGACACGGATGATGCGGCCGCCGGCAACGGCACGTGCGCCGACTCGGGGGGTAATTGTTCCCTGCGCGCGGCGGTTCAGGAAGCCAATGCTCATGCCGGCGCGGACACGATCACGTTCGCGGCCGCATTGAACGGCGTGCCGATCCAGTTGACGCAGGTGGGCGATGACAACACGGCCGCGAGCGGAGACCTGGACATCAACTCGGACATAACCATCATGGGCAATGGGGCCGCGAACACGATCATCCAGGGATCGAGCAATGCCGCCTTCACGGGCAACATGGGAGACAAGGCAATCGGGATCAACCAGGATGGGACGTTCTCGACCTTGAGCGTGAGCCTTTCGGGTTTGACGGTTCGGTTCACCAGGAACAACAACCCCACGATCGGCACCTTCACCGAGACCGGGGGAGCGCTGGATATCTTCCTGACCGGCACGGGAGCGATGCCCGGGCCGACCACGACCGTGACCAACTGCACGTTTGACAGCAATGCCAACCAGAACAGCTACGGCGGGGCGATCAACATCGACAGCGGCGATCTGATGGGAGGCACCAATATTTTTCGGGGCACGGTTCAGATCACCGGCAGCACGATCTCGAACAATGACACGTTGAACGCCGCAGCGGCGCGTCGCGACCGGAGGCGGGATCAATCTGTTCGCTGACCGGCATAATGTGACGATAAGCAACAGCACGATCACAGGCAACCAGACCTCGGCCAACATCGGGTCCAACGGGGGCGGGATCAACATACGCCACAGTTTTGGCGGGACCGTCACGCTCAACACATGCACGATCTCGAGCAACATTTCGGGGTCGGACGGCGGCGGGATACTGATCGCCGGAGTGGGCGGCCAGACCGTGAACATGACGGGAGGCAGCCTGACAGGCAACACGGCGCAGGGAACCGGCGCGTCTGCCGACGGCGGCGGTCTCTTCAACGGCGAACCCGGTGGGCAGTACCACGCTGTCAGGTGTGACCATCAGCAATAACACCGCGACGGCGGGGCGCGAATGCCAGAGGCGGGGGGATTGAAGACGGGGCCAACTCGCCGCTGACGATCAACAACTGCACGATCAGCGGCAACGCGTCGGACAGTGGCGGGGGAGTGGCGACGACGAACGCCTTTGTCAATCAGTTAACGACCATCACCAACTGCACGATCAGCGGCAACAGCGCGACCGTGGCGGGCGGGGCGCTGTTTATCAGCAGCGGCTTGCTGACGGCCAACCTGAACCGGATCGTGAGCAATACGGCGCCGTCAGGCTCGGGCATCGGGCAGACGGGCGGCACGGCCAGCGTGGAGAACAACTGGTGGGGGTGCGACGGCTTCCCCAGCAGCCGCGGGTTGCCAGACGGGCAGCGGGACATTCGACGCCGATCCCCGGATAGACCTGCGCTTGCTGCCGGCCAGCGCGACGCTCGCGCCGGGCGGGACCCAGACGTTCACGGCGAACGTGAGCCAGAACACAAATGGGGCGGCGATAAATCCGGTAGTGCTGAACGGGCTGACCATCACGTTCAGCCGGCGGCAGGCTGGGGAGCGTTTCGCCCGGATCGGCGGCGCTGAGCAGCCTGATGGCCGGCGACCTTGTTCACCGCCAGCTCGACCTGTCCGACTCCGAACACGGGCAATGTATCGGCGACGCTGGACAACGGGACGCAGACCTCGTCAATGACGGTGCAGTTGCCGCCGTCGATCTCGGCCTGTCCGGCCAATCAGACTGTTAACACTGATCCGGGGACGTGCACGGCATTGGTCTCTTTTACTCCGCCGACGGCGACGGCCGGCTGCCCGGCGCCGACCGTAACGTGCAGGATAGGCGCGACCCCTATCACCTCACCGCACGCATTCCCGGTCGGGACGTCAACGGTAACCTGCACCGCCTCGAATGGCGTGGCGCCGGACGCCTCGTGCAGTTTTACCGTCACGGTCAACGATACGCAGAATCCGGCCATCACCTGTCCGGCTAACATCACTGCGACCGAGAACCCGGCCGGCTCGGGTTCGGCGGTGGTCACCTACACGGCGCCCGTGGGCACCGACGCCTGTCCTGGAGCAACCACGACGCAGACGGCCGGGCTGGCCAGCGGTTCAGCCTTCCCGGTGGGGGTCACTACCAATACCTTCAGGGTCACGGATGCGGCCGGCAACATGGCGAACTGCAGCTTCACCGTAACGGTGGTGTCGGCGCCGGATTTGAGCCTCATGAAGAGCCACACCGGCAACTTCACACAGGGGCAGACCGGAGCAGAATTTACCGTGACCGTGACCAACAGCGGCGGCTCGCCGACCAGCGGCGCCGTCACCCTGTCCGACACTGTCCCGACGGGGCTGACTCCCACGGCGGCGAGCGGAGCGGGCTGGAACTGCGGCATCACTGGCGCAATGGTCAATTGCACTCGAAGCGACGCGCTGGCGCCCGCAGCGAGCTATCCCCCTGTGACACTCACGGTGGATGTTGCACCCAACGCACCCCCATCGGTGACCAACACAGCGACCGTCTCGGGGGGTGGGGATGTCAATACCACGAACAACACGGCATCAGATGTCACGACAATCCTTCCGGCGGCCTGCATGATCAGTTGCCCAAGCAACATCACCGTGCCGAACGACCCGGGCCAGTGCGGAGCGATCGTCAGCTTCCCTGCCCCGACCGTAACCGGCGGTTGCGGGCCGGTGAGTTGCACGCCGTCTTCCGGCTCGTTCTTCCCCGTCGGCACAACGACGGTAACCTGCGCCAACGGAGCCGGGACGAGTTGCAGCTTCACGGTGACGGTCATCGATACGGAGAATCCGGTGATCAGCTGCCCGGCCAACATAGTTGTGACTGAAAGCTCGCCCGGCTCGGGCTCGGCCGTGGTCACCTACACGGCGCCTGTGGGCACGGATGCCTGTCCCGGAGCAACCACGATGCAGACGGCCGGGCTGGCCAGCGGTGCATCCTTCCCGGTGGGGGTCACTACCAACACCTTCAGGGTCACGGACGCGGCCGGCAACATGGCGAACTGCAGCTTCACCGTAACCGTGACAGCAACGTCCGCGGGCCTGCTACTGGAACTCCCCGAATCAGGCAGGCCGGTCAGCCTGACCCTCGACAACATTCCCCCGACCATGAGCAGCATAGGAATTCAAAACGGGAGCCCCGGGGTGTTGTACATCGAAATCATCATAAACGGACGTTTGTTTCAAACCGTCGGTCTGAGTAATGGTGAAGTCAAGAGTATCAACATCTCGTCTCAATTGCCGTTGGATAGCAACACCATCATCCTGACGGGCTATGGGCAGCCGGGCGGCAGGGCGAATGTAGTGTTGAATTGAACCGGTAGTCTCAGAGGTGAACTAAAACACCACCAAGACACGAAGAAATCGCGGACGCAATCAAGCGGCGTTTGATGTAGCCCCTTTCTTGGTGTTTCTTCGTGTCTGTGAGTCTTCGCGGTATTTGATTAGACACCCCGCCTCAATTTCCCTTGCTTCTCAAACGAGCTCGCGATAAAAACACTTATACGCGAAATTTGGCTCAACTTCGGTGGTGTCCCGATCACGCTGACCTGGTGACTCGGCGGCGTATCTACGCCGAAATTCAGTAGCGATTAGCCATAATGGCAGCAAGCGGGAAGCGATTGGGGCACACCGGTACTCCTTGTGTGCTCTCCGCGGAGGAAAGGAATCAACGCGTTGCTCGCGCCGCGCTAAGGAGCGCCGTTCGACGACTTCACATCTATAGAGGAGATACTATGTCCCCCAGTGTTGCGACCTACGACGTCGAAGGGTTAGGCGATCTGATTTGGTTTGCCTTTGGAAGTGGAGCGGGCACTCTCGTTTCGATATCGCGGGAAGCCACAGGAAGCCTTCGCCAGGCCTACAAAAGCCAGATCGAGGGAGTTGTCAGGAGCGGAAGCTGGCCGTCGATCGAGAAGCAGATGCTCGAATTTGCGCGCGCGGCGGGCCTTGTTGCCGCAGCTACAGCGATCGGGCGTGGCTCTGCCCTGATCGAAAACGAGGATCTCCGCGTGGCCTTGAAAACGAGGATCGGCATTTACGTTTGTCCTATTCAGTGCGTTGAGAGCGTTGAGCGGGATGTAGGGTTGCTCCTCCGGGGTTGGACACGAACTGTCGCTGTACTTGCCGGCCTTCAAGTGTGCCTGGCGTCGGCCGGCATCGCGCTCTCCTGGATCTCAGGGGAGCACTCGGCTACGTTTCCCTTTTTCCGATCCGCTAACCTGATTGCCTTTGCCATCTCTGGATTGCTTCTGGTCTTTGGGTCTCGAAGCGATTCGCGAGCCCGGATCCTCGGGATCGTCTTCCTGCTCATAGCCGCGGCCTACTCATACAAGATCCTACCCTCATGGCCGCCACGCTCCCCGGCTGCTCTCGAACTTCTCCTCGGGATACTGGCAAGTTTGCATACCGACGCATTCCTTCCCGCATGCGTGTGGCTTTTCGTTCGGGAGTTTCCCCGAGCCCTTTCGTCGGCACGGCTGGATCGGACCATTATCTTTGCCGTGCGCTTGTGTATGGCAGCCGGATTCCTCATGTTCGCGAGCGATTTTGTGATTTCGGTCAACCACCTGTTTTCCCGGCCCGACGGCCGGAGTGGTCTTGCCGTTCTCTGGGAATCGAGCGTCATGGTTCGCTACTGGGCGATTCTGTACGGTCTGATGATCCCGGCGCTTCCGGTTGCGCTGTGGAAGGCTCGCCACAGTACGCCAGGGGAGCGGCAGCGCGTATCTGTGTTTTTGCTGGGCCTGCTGCTTCCCAGCGTTCCGGTCTATATCCTCATCCTCATCCGCGTCCTGTTTCCTGGGCCTCCGGGCCAAGCCTATGGCTGGCTCGACCGGCTCCCGCAGTTGCTCGTTCTACTGGTACCGGTGACCACGGCCTACTCCGTTCTGGTGGATCGGGTACTGGATGTCAGGCTGATAATCCGCCGTGCGTTACAGTATGCACTTGCCCGTTACACCGTCCTGTGTGTGGTTGCCCTGCCGTTTACGGCGATCGCTATTTACCTTTTTGCGCACCGTCAGGAAACGCTGGCACGGCTATTGACAGGTCCCAGATTGACAATCCTCGCAACTGCGATAGCTTTGGGTTATGCCGCATTGAAGCTCCGAGGCAAGGTCCTGAACGCGTTAGACCGAAGGTTTTTTCGGGAGCAGTACGATTCGCAGCAGATTCTGGCCGATCTGGTGGACAAATGCCGCCAGGCCGAGAACATTGACGAGCTGGCGGAGGTTCTAGGCGCGGGCATTCAACGGGCGCTGCACCCGGAATCCGTTGTCGTATTGTGCTCGAGCGAGACCTACGGCGAATTCGTTTCCCCTCAGAGGCACGATACGTCCGCTTAGGGCCTCATCGCCGCTGGTCGCATTACTGAGTGGAGGCACCGAAGCGCTCGACATCGACCTTGGCAACCCGCGATCTGCTCTGCGTCGCCTCCCCGAGGAGGACAAGCAGTGGCTCGCCGACGGCGCCTTCGAGCTGCTTGTCCCGCTGATTACGTCGAACCGATGGCTCGTCGGAGTGATGGCCCTCGGCGGAAAGCTCAGCGAGTTGCCGTTTTCACGGGAGGACCGGTTGCTGTTGAATGCTCTTGCGGGTTCTGCGTCCTTCGCTGTCGAGAATCTCCTGATCAGGATCAGCCCGGCCTTCGCCGTGTCGCGCCAGGGAGCGGACGAGCTCGAAACGAGTCCGGGAGTCCCTAGGGCTGCCGACGACAGCACGGCAGGCGAATGCAGAACATGCGGCGCCGTCTTTCGCGCCACGGTGAAGCCCTGCAAGTTCTGCGGAGGAGAAAGCGAGATCGCAGTTGTTCCATACGTCCTGCTCGGGAAGTTCAGGTTCGCGAAACGCGTCGGCAAAGGAGGAATGGGGGTCGTCTATCGCGCGTTTGATCTGTCGCTTCGCCGGACTGTCGCGATCAAGACCCTGCCGCGGGTCTCTCCAGAGCACGCGGTTCGGCTGCGCCGCGAGGCTCGTGCGATGGCTTCAATCGTCCACCCCAATCTGGCGCTTATCTTCGGACTCGAAACCTGGCGCGGCACGCCGATGCTGATCTTCGAGTTTCTCGAGGGGGGAACGCTCGCGGCCCGGCTCGCGCAAGCGCCTATGGGCTGGAAGGACGGACTGGACCTGGGGATCGTGCTCTCGAACGTGCTCGTGCGCATTCATGCTTCCGGGATCCTGCATCGAGACGTCAAGCCCAGCAACATAGGCTTCACTCTGGAGAATACCCCAAAGCTGCTGGATTTCGGGCTCGCCCGGATCGTCGATTCGCGCGTCTCGTTCGAGGAAAGCGGAGACGTGGATCCAGGGGCCTACGCGCCTGATACGACACTCCCGCCCCATTCGGACCTCAAGCCCATTACGGTCACGCATGGGCTGGTCGGCACGCCGATGTACCTGTCGCCGGAAGCTGTCGCCAATGACCCGCCCGACGCTTCTTTCGATCTCTGGAGCCTGACGATGGTGCTGTACGAATCCATCGCGGGGAGCAACCCGATGCGCCGCTCCACGCTCCAGGAAACGCTCGACTGCATATCCAAGGCCGCGGTGCCGGACCTCCGCGAGATAGTTCCGGAGTGCCCGGAGTCCGTGGCGGCCTTTTTCCTCGATGCCCTTGCGCGAGACCGCGCAAGGCGACCTGGGAGCGCGGGCGAACTCAAGAGCCGGCTCGGACGAGCCCTGAACCGGGCTAGTTCGTGACGAAAGGAAAAAAGCCACCAGGACACAGCGCGACGCAATCAAGCGGCGTCTGATGTTTCTTGGTGTCTTCGCGTCTTCGTGGTCAGAAGATTCCTCAAAAAACCAGCTTCAGCGCGAACTGCCAGGTGCGCGCGTCCCCGGACGTGGCAGTGATGCGGCCGAAGGCCGAGTTGGTCGGGGTCGTATTCGGATTGCCGAAGTTCGTCTGGTTCCAGGCGTTGAACACCTCGGCGCGAAGCTGCATTTTGATTTGCTCGCCGAACGGGAAGTTCTTGATGATCGAGAAATCCCAGCGCGACTGATCGTCGCTGCGGATGCCGCTGAAGCGCAACGGCATGGTGCGGATGTTGCTGCCGAGCTGCTGGGCCGTGTTCTTGTTGAATCCGGCATCGACGTTGAACCAGCGGTCGACGTCGCGCTCGCTTTTCGGCAAGACGATGTCGTTCAAATCGCCGGTGAAGATGGCATTGCCGAAGCCGAGCGGAGCCCCCGACTGGCGCGTCACCACGCCGTTGAGCTGCCAGCCGCCGACGATGCCGTTGACGAGCGTCGGCAACTGCCCGCCGTAGCGGCGCCCGCGGCCAACCGGAATTTCCCAGATGCCGCTCATCGCCAGACGGTGCGTGCGATCGAAAGAGCCAATCACCTCCGACGGCATTGGATCGCTCGCGTTCAGGAACTCGACCGCTTCCATCAGCTTCGACCAGGTGTAGCCGAGCTGGAAAGTGAACCCCTGCGCGAAGCGGCGCTCGAGGCGCGCCTGCAGCGAGTGGTACCAGGAGTAGCCGGTCGGCTCCTCGACGTTGACGGCGCCGAAGTGCGGATAGGGGCGAAGCAGGCTCTCGCGCGACGTGCGGGCGGGGTAAATCGGGTCGATCCCGGCAAACGGACTAACAAATGTCGCCGAGAGATAGTCGATGGTCGCCTGGTCGCGGGTCGGCCTGGTGCTCAGGTACTGCGCGGGCGTGGCGTTGATGTTGCGGCTGGCGCCGAGGCGGGTTCCGCGGTTGCCGACGTAAGTCGCCTCGGTCAGGAACTGAGACGGCAGCATCTGCTGGATCCCGAGCGACCAGCGTTGCGCGTAGGGTTGGAGCAGGTTGGTGTCATAGAATGTCAGCGCCTGGCCCAGGTTGGTGCGCAGCCCTCCCGCCGGGCCGAGCGGGCTGAGCAGCCCGGTCGGGAACGGATTCACGTTGTTCGCGACATAGGTCAGACCGTTGTCGAGCGATGCCTGGATCGGAGTGGTCTGCGAGAAGCCGGATTGGAGCGCGGTGTTGCTGTTGGTCCCGATGGTGTCGTGGAAGATGCCGTAGCCGCCGCGCAGCACCGTTCCCCGGGTAAGCTGATAGGCGAAACCGATCCTGGGCTGGAAGTTGTTCTTCTCGCCATAAAACGGGCTGCGCTCGAGGCCTCCCTGGTTCAGGAACATGAGTCCGCCGAGAACCCGGAATGCGGACGGATCGATCTCCGGGATCGGATTGCGGGCGTAGTTGGCCTGGGCCTCCGCCTCGATCGGGTTCGGTTGTCCGTAGGCGAAGCCGCCCACGAGCCGGTCGAAGCGTTCGGTAATCGGCGTCTCGAGCTCCCAGCGCAGACCGAGGTTGAGTGTCAGACGCGAGTTGACCTTCCAGTCGTCGTGCAGGTAGAGGCCGTAGAACGTGTCCTGCATGGCGAAGCTCGCCGAACGAGCCATCGAGCCGGCCGGGACGCCGAGCAGCATCGCGGCCAGCTCCTGGCCGATCGGTGCCGTGGTCGAGTTGTCGAGCGGTCCGCGCGTGTAGTTACTGTTGTACTCGAGATCGGGCGACGTCGAGAGCTGGAAGCGGTTGCCGAAGGCGCGGTAGACACGGGCATCCACTCCGAACTTCAAGTTATGGCTCCCCTCCAGACGCGTGACGTTGCCGGTGAGGCTGTGGGTCAGGCTGGTATTGGTGCCGTCGCCGCTCTCCCAGTTAGCGAAGCGCGTGTAACCGCCGGCCGCCGTGCGAGGAATCGTGGCGACGCTCTTGTCGACGAGTGAAACCAGCGAGGGCGAAAAGCCCAGCGAGGACAGGTCGAACCCCTGGCTCGCCCGGCGCTCGGGAAAGTCCTGGCTCGTCAGGCCGTAGCGTATGTTGAGGACCATCTTCGAGTTCAGGACGTAGACGTCGTCGAAGGCAAAGCCGCGGTTGATGCGGTTCAGGATCAAGCTGTTGACCCGATTACCGAAGATGTCGTTCTTGTCCTCCTCCCAGAAGTCGTAGTGCACGCGCGCGAACAGTCGATGCTTGTCGCTGAACGCGTGGTCGACCCGGACCAGGTGAACGTAATAGTCCTCGAGCGCCTTGTAGGTGAAAAAGAAATTGTTGCGGCCGTCGACGGTTCCCGGCTGGTTCGGCAGCGGGAAGAAATTGACCAGCTTCTGTCCCACCGGATCGAGCCGGTTCTGAGGGATGATGTTGCCGGGAAAGGGCTGCCGGCTGAAGCGGCCTCCGGCTTCGGCCCGCGTGGTCAGAGGATCGTAGATCTGGTACTGGTTGCCCAATCTCAACAACTCCGAGAAATCGCCGGCGCGCTGAGCGGCCGTCGGCACGGTGCTGGTCGACGCGCTCGGGACGCCCCATTTGTTGGCCTCCCAGGCGTAGTACCAGAAGGTCCGGTTCTTCCCCTCATAAAGTCCGGGGATCCAGACCGGCCCGCCCGCCGAGGCGCCATAGCGGTGGTCCTGATAGACCGGCGGCTCGGTGTTGTTCTTGTTGTTGAAGAAATTCGGCGCATCGAAGGCGCTGTTGCGCTCCCAGAAGTGCGCCTCGCCGTGCAGCGTGTTCGTGCCCCCGGCGGTGCTGACGTTGGTGACCGCCCCGATCGTGTGGCCGACGCTCGCGTCGTACGGAGTGGTCTGCATCTTGAATTCGCTGATCGCGGTCGCGGGTGGACTGAAGGCGACCCGGGCGGTGCCATTGCCCGCGGCGAAGGTATTCGAAACACCGTCGATTTGAAACTCATTGTTGTATTGGCCGTTTCCGTCGGTGGCGATCTGCGAGGGAGCGTTATTGAAGGCCGCCTTCCGAAGCCGCATGTCGGTGGCGTTGGCGACTCCCGGAGTCAGCAGCGTTAGCTCCATCGGGTTGCCGGCGAAAAGAGGCAGCTCGAGCACTCGCCGCTGGTCCACTACCTGACCGAGAGACGATCCGGCCGTGTCGAGCACGGGGCTTTCGGCCGTAGCAGTGACTGTTTCGGTAAGCTCCCCGATTTCCATCCGAAAGTTCAACTCCACGGTCTCGCTCACACGCACCTGAACGTTATCCTGCGCGAATTTTTTGAAGCCGGACAGTTCGGCGCGGATACTGTAGGTGCCGGGAAGAAGAAAGGGGATGTTGTAGCTTCCTCCATCATTAGTCACGGCCGACGCCTTCACATTGGTAGCAGTGCTTGTCGCCCGCACCTCGACTCCGGGCATGACGGCGCCCGTGGAGTCGGTGACCCGCCCGAGGATGGTGCCTCGGGGATCCTGCGCAGCGGCAATGGCGGCGAGGAGAAGGAATTGACCGAGTGTGATGGAGACACGAATATGCATAATTTGCTCCTGAAAGGGAATAAGACGCCGCGATTGCCAGGAAGAAGTGATCATTATAGGCGCTTCGATATTAACTGGCCAGGATGATTTTTCTTCTTCGTGTCCTTGTATTACTACGCCGTAACTTCTTGCTTTTTTGGCAAGATTCTTGGTGTTTCTTCGTGTCTTTGAGTCTTCGTGGTATTTGTTAGACAGCTCTAACCACAAAGACACGAAGACACAAAGAAACTCTAAGAGCACTACCTAGGTGCAGGCGCTTGCCCATGCGCCTTGAGGATGTCCTTGATCAGGCTCGTCGATCGCGGATACGCCTTGAACAACTGAAAATCCAAATCTTTTGTGGCGGCAAACGTTCCGTGGCAGTTGATGCAGCCGTGCGGGGCCTTGGGGTCGTCTACCGCGCCCTGCAGATAGGTCTCCAGCGACGCGTTGGCCAGGTACTTGGGCTGGGTCGGAACGCCAACGGGAGTGCGTGTGCCGGACCACTGCGAGTCAACAAGCATGTAGTACTGCCAGACGTTGTCCGGGCGCAGCGATGTGAGCGCACCCTGATAGACACTGTTCGGAGCTATGCTGCTGACCTGAATCAAGCGCACTACCTGTGTCGGCATGTTTGGCTTGGTTGGTGGTTTATTGAACGGGCAACCTGCGCAGGTTGAGCTGAAGAAGTTGTACTTCTTTCCAGGCACGGGCCCTCCCTGCTGGTCAGGCGCGTTGTCCACGTGCTCAAAGGTCGCCCAGTTCCACTGCGGCAGCAGCGCCGTCTTCATCACGATATGCAGTCCCACAAGACCCACCTGTTTTGCGGCGCACTGGCCCGTATCAGGGTTATAGACGAAAGCCCATGTTGTGTAGAACCTGGTAGGGTCATCGGGCTGCCGGCTCCCGGACCCGCCCATTATTTTCCAGGCTGCCTTGATCTTGATCGCGGGCACATCGCGGGTAGTGTTGGATGACGAGGGAAACGAGATCACCTTGCCCGTCTGGTTCGCGCTGTTGAAGAAACCGTTGTTCACGACATAGTCGTAGTACGCCTGGTTGACCTTCACTTCGTACCAGACGTACTCACCGTTCTGGTCTATCAATGGGAACCCGGTGAACGCCTCCTGGAATTCCTTGAGCACGTCTGAGACCTTCGCGATTTGAGTCAGGGTACGACGGGCAGCGGCCGAGTTTCCGCTTGCGGGAACTATGCAGGGGGGCGGGATGCTTTCAGGAGTGTCGAAGGACGAAGGCTTTACCGGCGGATTGAGAAAGATGTCATCGGTGTCCTTGTAAGTCTCCCAGACGGTAGGGCCGATAGGCAGGGATTTCTTTCCACCCTCTCCGGTGCTGAGAAAACCTCCGATGACGTTCTGGCGATCCGGGACCCCGCGTTGCGTGATCGGGTCCGGGACGGGCCAATTGAGCGCGATAAACGAGTCCCAGGCCAGGTTATCTACAAAGGGTTGAAACCCGATGGCGCCGACATCCTGTGTGACGATATCGGGCGGCACATCTGGGCTGAACACATAATAGGGCGGCCTGAATTGCCGCCCGGTCGGTGCGGCGCCTGGCCGCTGTTCCGTTTGTTTGGCGGACGGGTTACAGCCCGTCGCAGCCAAAGCGGCGATCGCTGAGAACAAAACCGCCAAGGCGATCCGTCTACGAAGCATGTGTCACCTCCTTCGAGGCTATGCCTCGGTTTGGAGGCGCAGCCTCTGTTGAAAGAAGGAGCGCCAGCACGGCTAAGCTACCGGCGCTACCAGGACGGCAAAGCCTCAAGCCATTGAGACCCAGCCATCATAAAGAATCAAGAAGACCCTGTTTCAGCCCAACCGGTCACGCCTCCAGGTTAATCTGAGCGAGCCCGATGCCAGCCGCACCCTCAAGGCTGCAGGCCGCAACCCATCACGCGTGCAGTTGCACTGACTGAAGCTGGCGAAGAGTACGTCGCCGCGTGAACTCCTTTTCCTAGCAATGTTGAGGGGGAGAGAAAAACTATTGACTTGATGCGAGGAACGTCAAGCCATGAGGACGGTTACTGCCGACTCGCGAATACAGCGGTGTATGTTTAAACCTGCGGACCAGGTAGTTTGAGGTTTTCTTTGGCGTCCCACGTTGCCGCAACCGGTGATCGTCAGATCAAAGTGAACCCTAAGGACGGTTATTAACTGACTCGCGAATGGGGCGTTGTATATCACAACCGACGGGCGGAAGTTAAGAACATTTTAAAAGGTCAAGACTGAATCCGGCAACGGAGCGAATTTTCCACGTGTCATTTGACTCATTTCTGACTGCCTGTGCGCGGGCAAATGCACTCGCATTTGGCGCGGGCCCAATGGACCACTCTTGGCGAGCGCCGAGGGGCTTTGGATGAGATCGTGAAATTCTGCACAAGCATCCAGACATAGAATGAGATTCCGATTGAGGAATCTCGAAGGTTCACATGCGAAAAGTTTTGACTCCGGCAGAAGCCTTTGAAATAACAGAGGCCGATGAAAGAACTGAGGGTGAACCAGCCCGCCGCAGCCGAAACCGAGCTCCGTTCGTCGGTTCGCTATCAGGTGCTGTGGATGAGCGTGCTGCTCTATGCCATCACGTACATGGACCGGGTCTGCATCGCGGCTGCCGCTCCTGTCATCAAGAGAGAGTTCGGGTTCGATAACTGGACCATGGGGCTGGTGTTCAGTCTCTTCGGTTGGGGCTACGGGCTTTTTCAGGTGCCGGCAGGATGGTTAGTCGACCGGATCGGCCCGCGGCGGATGCTCTCAGCCATCGTTCTCTGGTGGTCGGCCTTCACGGCTCTCACCGGGTTCGCCTGGAACGCGGCATCCCTGATGGTGATCCGATTCCTGTTTGGTGTAGGACAGGCGGGGGCCTTTCCGAGCGCGACTCGAGCCTTTTCTCGCTGGCTCGCCGCTTCTGAGCGCGGATTTGCGCAGGGAATCACGCACTCAGGATCGCGTTTGGCCGGCAGCCTGACCCCCGCGGCCACGGTAGCCTTGATGGCCGTCTGGGGTTGGCGCGCCGCGTTCGCGTTATTCGGAGTTGCCGGCATCGTCTGGGCCATTCTCTGGTTCTTCTGGTACCGCGACCGCCCGGAGGACCACCCCGGGGTGTCGCAGTCGGAGCTCGAGTGGATTCATGCAGGCAGGTCGCCGGTGTTCTCCGCGGCGCCGCTGGCCTGGCGCAAACTTCTGGGCAGTCCGAATACCTGGTGTCTATGCGTGATGTACTTCTGTTACGGGTACGTGCTTTGGATATTCTTGAACTGGCTGCCAACCTATTTCACAGAGGTGCGCCACTTCAGCCTTCTGAAGGCCAGTCTCTACGCCGGCGCGCCGCTGCTGGCCGGAACCATCACCAACACGCTGGGCGGCTGGCTCTCGGACCAGCTCTACCTGCGGACCGGAAATCTGAGGTCGAGCCGAAGGATAGTTGCGGTGGCCGGTTTTGGTATCGGGGTGGCTTTCGTCGCGTTGGGAATCCTGGCCACGAGCCCCACGGCGGCGATTGTTTTCATGTCGATCGCGGTGGCAGGCCTCGAGCTGACGACCGGGGTCTCGTGGGCTGTTCCGCTCGACATCGGGCGCGACCATGCCGGAAAGGTTTCGGGCCTGATGAATACGTTTGGTAACGTCGGGGGCGCTCTTTCCCCGATCGTCTTCGCCTGGATGCTCCAGGCTTTCGAAAGCTGGACTCCCGGGTTTCTGCTGGGAAGCGCTCTGTGTCTGGTCGCGGCGCTGTTGTGGTTGAAGATCGATCCCACGCGGCCAGTCGAAGGCTAGGGAACAAATACCGACAAAGACACGAAGACACGACGACTCTTGATGGGGAGCGTGGAATCGCTGATAATTACCCCTTTTGTTCGACGCTCATCCGCCGGCAAACTTGAGCAGAGGAGACCCCGTGTCCCGAAAACCCCAGGCGCAAGACCACGACACTCTTAAGGAACTTGAATTGCGCGAGGAGCAGGAAGCGCTGCGCCACGCTTCCGAATGGCAGGCCATTGAGGCAGATGCGGAATTCCAGAAACTGATAGCAGCCAAGAGAAGGTTTATCATTCCGGCTACAGTTTTTTTCATCCTGTACTACTTCGCCCTTCCTGTACTGGTTGGGTATTGGCCGCGGCTGATGGAAACCAACGTCATCGGCAGCGTTAATCTCGCCTACCTTTTCGCCCTTTCGCAGTTCCTGATGGCCTGGGTCCTGTCGTACCTCTACGTTCGGGAGGCGGGAGTATTCGACCGGCTGGCTGCCCGAATAGTCGAGCGAGTCAAGGGAGTCTCTCGATGAACACGACTCTCGTGATGTTCGGGCTGTTTGTTCTGATTACCCTCAGCATCACATACTGGGCGGCGCGGCGGACCCACACGACAAGGGACTTCTACGCGGCAGGGCGTCAAATTACCGGGTTTCAGAACGGCATCGCGGTCGCCGGCGATTACATGTCGGCTGCTTCATTTCTCGGGATCGCAGGGTTGATTGCCTTTTTCGGCTATGACGGATTCATGTACTCGGTAGGGTGGTTAGTGGCCTACTTGACGGTCCTGTTGCTTGTGGCCGAGCCGCTGCGCAACACCGGTAAATACACCATGGCCGACGTGCTGGCTTACCGGCTGGCTCATCCCTCGGTTCGCTCGGTGGCTGCCGTTTCGACCCTTGTCGTCAGCCTGTTCTACATGATTGCCCAGATGGTAGGCGCCGGCTCGCTGGTCAATCTCCTGATTCCCGAGATCTCGTTCAACGCCGCTATCGTTATTGTGGGCGTGCTGATGATTATCTACGTGGTGTTCGGGGGCATGCTGGCGACAACCTGGGTGCAGATTATCAAAGCCATTCTGCTGATGGCAGGCACCATTGTGCTCAGCGTGATGGTCATGTCGCGGTTCGACTTCTCATTCGTAAAGTTCTTCGAGGCAGTCGCGAGCGTCACCGGCACCGTACGCGATGCGGCGGGCAATGTCATCGCAACCAAGAATTTTACCCAGCCTGGCTTGCGCTACAACGGAATCTACGGACCGCTGGATCTCATCTCCCTTGGGATGGCATTGATTTTCGGCACTGCGGGGCTGCCGCACATCCTGATGCGCTTCTACACCGTGCCGACGGCTCGAGCGGCGCGGGTTTCCGTGGTCTGGGCCATGATCTTGATCGGCGCGTTTTACATCATGACGACTTTCCTTGGCTTTGGCGCGGCGACCCTGGTAGGAAGAGCCAATATCGGAGTGCGATTGTCCGGTGAGGCGGCAATCCGGTTTATCGCAGCCAATCCGGATAGGGCTGCTCTGCTTTCCGAACAACTGAGCAAATCCGGCTACATCGTCCCGACCCCGAACAACAACCTTGCCGCCCCGCTACTGGCCGAGCAGCTTGGAGGGGAGATCTTTCTCGCCTTCATCGCGGCGGTGGCTTTCGCCACCATTCTGGCGGTGGTCGCCGGTTTGACGATAGCCGCTTCCTCGGCGTTTGCTCACGATTTGTGGTTAATGGTCATCAAGAAAGGAAAGGAAGATGAACGCGAGCAGGTCAAGGTGGCGCGTGTGACCGCGTTCGCAGTCGGCGCTCTGGCTATCATTCTTGGGATCGCTCTCAAGAATCTCAATGTGGCATTCCTGGTCGGGCTCGCGTTTGCGGTGGCCGCCTCGGCCAATGTGCCGGCCATCATCCTTTCGCTTTTCTGGCGGCGCTTTAACACCACCGGCACCGTGATCGGAATGCTGACGGGGCTGGCGGCGTCGTTGATTCTGATTATTCTCAGCCCGGCGGTCATGGGCATTGATTCTCCCGCGGCTTCGGCCAGGCACCTCATCCAGGCTGAGCCGATCTTTCCGCTGGAGAATCCCGGAATCGTGTCGATTCCCCTCGGATTTTTTGCTGCGATCGCAGGAACCCTGCTCTCTCGGCGCGACCGCGCGGCCGAAGCGCGCTACAGCGAGGTCAACGTGCGGGCGAACACCGGCCTGGGAGCCGAAGTATAACAATTGCGGATTGCAGATTGCGGATTTCAGTGATCGCTCAATAGATCTTCAGAAACTTCCTCGAACAATCCGCAATCCGAAATCCGCAATCCGAAATCGGAAAATCTGCAATCCGCAATCAGACGATGCTCTTGCCCTGCTGCTTGAAATGACTTTCCAGGTTCCTGGCAAGCAGCGAACCATCTTTCGCGCCTGCGATGGCTCGACGCAGGTGCTCGTCATGTTGACTGCGCCGCTCGGGGTCAGTCGTGATCAGCGCAGCCGCAAATTCCATGTCCGGATCCCCGCCCCTGGACTGGATGGCTTTCAGCACCAGAGCATATCCGTCCACATCTTTTCCCGGATCGGCCTGGCTGAATTTCCAGTAAGTTTCGCCGGAGTGGGTAGAGATCCAATAAGCCTGCCGGTAGGACTCGATCAAATAGCCGGCATCAAACAATGCCAGCGGATCGCGCTCGGCTTCGGCCGCGCGTTTTTTCATTCGAGCCAGCAGCGCGTCGGCGACTTTACGGTCCTTGCGCGCATAGATGGTAGCCCTGCGCAGAGTTTCCATGCGCACGATGACCGGTGCGTCTGTGCTTAGCAGGGCAAAAGTGTCGTCGACGAGCCGGCTGATATCGTAGTCCGGCCGAGTTGATTCCCAGCTACGACCTTGCCAGGGGAGCGATTTCGCGTTTCCGATCTCGAATGGAAAGCAGAGCAGCGGCGGTCCGGCCAGGGCGTTAGACTGGATCAAGAGAAGAATCAGGATCAGCGCCGGCGCACATTTCGGTGAAAAGAGGTTGCTGGATTTCATGGCGACTCCTTCCGTCGGGTTGTTTGTCCTGCGCGTAAGACGCCGGCGAGAAAGGCACCGTTAACAAGGTAACGCCAAACAAATACCACAAAGACGCAAAGACACGAAGAAACACCAAGCGCTGATTGCTTTGCGTCTTGGCGGTGAATGGCTGATAATCCAACCCAATGACGAAATTCGGCTGCGCGATACTGTTGATTTTCATGGCCTCGCCGGCGGCTAAAGGCCAGCAGTCTACCGGCCTGCCGCCACCGGCCAACATCAAAGTCGATTTCACACGCGACGTAAATCCCATTCTTCGCGCGCAGTGTCATGCCTGTCACGGATCGTCACAACAAAAGGCGGGTCTGCGCCTCGATCACAGAGCGGCGGCGTTGAGAGGCGGAGACTCAGGCCCGGTGATTCTCCCCGGCAACAGCGCCGAAAGCAAGTTTATCCTGCGGCTGGTGGGTTCGGAGCTGGGAATCCAGATGCCCCCCACAGGTCCTCTGACGGCTGAAGAAATCGGCGTTCTGAGGGCATGGATCGACCAGGGGCCCGATTGGCCTGAGATCTCTCTGACGGAAGCCGCTCCCTCGAAAGAGACCGTAAACTCCGATTCAAGGGGCGAAAGCCTGTTTCAGGCGATTCGCAAGGGAAACACGGACGCAGTTCGCGCGCTGCTCCGTAGCGATCACTCGCTGGTAAACGTCAGGGATTCGAGCGGCGCCACTCCTTTGATGCATGGGTCTCTCTACGCCGGAGAGGACCTGGTGAAATTGCTGCTCGATCAGGGCGCCGATCCCAACCTCAAGAACAATGCCGGCGCAACCGCCTTGATGTGGGGAGTGGGCGACGCGCGCAAAGTACGCTTGCTGGTTGCGAGGGGGGCCGATGTCAACGCCAGATCCGAAGACGGCAAAACGCCGCTTTTGATCGTAGCAGGCCAAGCGGGGGCTGCCGGTATCGTGAAATTGCTCCTGGAGAAGGGCGCCGATATCAAGGCGAGAGATATCAATGGATCGACGGCCTTGATTCAGGCGGCGGGCGGCGGAGATGCTGAGATCCTCAGACTCTTGATTGCCAGGGGCTCGGACGTGAACGCACAATCCAATAGCGGCGGTACTGCCTTGATGGCGGCGGCCCGCGCCAGGAATGCAGGCGCCGTCCAGCTATTATTGGCGCACGGCGCCCAGGTGAACGCGCGGACGAAGAGGGGAATCACCGCTCTTTCGCTGGCCGCTAACCAGGGATCAACCGATATTGTCAGAGCCTTGCTGGAGAAGGGCGCGGAAGTCAATGTGAAGGACGATCGGGGCTACACGGCTTTGATGCTGGCGGCTTACTCGGAACCTCTCGCCGCCGACATTGTCAGATTGCTGCTGGATCACGGCGCCGGCGTCGCGGCCACCACTCAGGATGGCGAAACCGCCTTGAGCCTGGCGAAGACAAAAGGGGATACTCCGGTCGTCAGGTTGCTGATGAAGGCGGCTGCGGGTGATCCTGAGAAAACGGGAGAAAGGTAAATGGTCGGGAAGGTTCTGGTGGTTGCCGTGCTGGGACTGGGTTCGGTCGCGCCGGTTGCTCTGGCCCGTGAGAATGAAACCGCAGGGGTTCAGGCCGCCGTGAAGAAGAGCGTCGCCCTGCTTCAGCAAAGCGGGCCGATCTTCGTAAAGAAGGGGGGGTGTACTTCCTGTCACCATCAGTCGCTGCCGGCGATGGCATTCTCTTTGGCTCGCGAAAGAGGCTTCCTGGTCGACGAGCAGCTGGCTCGCGATCAACTGGAGGCTGTCGCCGCCTTTCTCCGCCCGGGTCGAGAGCGAATGCTCCAGGCGATCGGGATCGGTGGCGCAGCCGACACTGTGAGCTACAGCATGCTCGGCATGGCGGCGTGGAAATACCCGCCGGACAGCCTGACGGATGCGCTGGTTCACTATCTCAAGGCGACCCAGGCGGCTGACGGGCACTGGCGCACGACCTCCCACCGCCCTCCCATGGAATACAACGAGATCACCACGACGGCCTTGAGTCTGCGCGCCCTGCAGCTCTACTCTCCGGAGGGGCAGCGAGCGGAGCTCCAGAAAAGGTTGGAGCGGGGCGCGGCCTGGCTTCTCAGATCGGACCCGCGAGCTACCGAGGAGCGAGCCTTTCAGCTTCTCGGCTTGTCCTGGACGAACGCCGGCTCGAAGGCTGTTCAGAAAGTCGCTCGGGAACTGCTCGCGACCCAGCGTCCGGATGGCGGCTGGTCGCAGCTCTCCACGCTTGAAAGCGATGCTTACGCCACCGGTCAGGCGCTGGTCGCCCTGCATCAGGGCGGAGGCCTTCCGGTAACCGATCCAGCCTATGCGCGTGGAGTCAAGTTTCTGCTGAAGACCCAACTGGACGATGGTTCCTGGCATGTAAGGAGCCGGTCCTTGCCCTTCCAGCCCTACTTCGAGAGCGGCTTCCCACACGGGGACGATCAGTGGATTTCAGCCGCCGCGACCAGCTGGGCCGCCATGGCCCTGGCCCTGACCGTAGAACCGCAAAACTGAACCATCGAAAAAAGGCCAACCACCAAGACACCAAGACGCGATCGTATCCCTTGTCAATCAGTACTTCGCTTGATTAGCAGTCACACAATCCTTGGGTCTTCGCGTCTTTGTGGTTAATGAAATTTCCGGTGAACTGCGCAGACCCCCCGATCGTATAGAGCCAAAAAGGACCGAGAACCCCATGGAATCCTGGATTCAGGATGTGAGATTCGGCGTGAGGCTTTTCTGGAAGAACAAAAGCTTCGCCGCCGCGGCCATCCTCACACTGACCCTCTGCATCGGCGCCAACTCGGCCATCTTCAGCATTCTCCACTCCGTGGTGCTGAAACCGCTGCCGGTGCCGGAATCCGATCGGATTCTTCTCATGTACAACAGCTATCCCAACGCCGGTGTGGAGAAGAGTTCCACCGGAGTGCCCGACTACTTCGACCGGCTGCGGGATTTGACGGTCTTCGAGGAACAGGCCCTTTACGATTTCAATGGGGTTATCATCGGCGGCGAACGATCTGCGGAAAGGACCCTGAGTCTGGCAGTGACCCCTTCATTTTTCAGGCTCTTGAGCGCGAAGCCTGGCCTGGGCCGAATTTTCACCGAGGAAGAGGGCGAGCCCGGAAAGGACACCAAGGTCATCCTCAGCCACGGGCTCTGGCACCAGCGGTTCGGCGGCGATCCATCGGTACTGGGGAGGGATCTCCGAATCAACGGGCGTCCATTCACCATTGTCGGTGTGATGCCGGTGGACTTTCTTTTTCTCGATCCCGAGGTCCGGCTCTGGACGCCGCTGGCGTTCACCCCTGAGCAAAAATCGGATGAAATGCGGCACAGCCAAAGCTGGGAAATGATCGGCCGCCTCAAACCGGACGCCACCGTCGAAAAAGCTCAGGCTCAGGTGGATGCCCTGAACGCGGCCAACATGGAACGATTTCCCCAATTCACGGAAATTCTCCGGAACGCGGGGTTCCAGACGCGCGTGGTCGGCCTGCGGGACGAGATGATCCGCGACATCCGGGGCACGCTCTACCTGCTTTTGGGAGGCGTCCTCTTCCTGCTCCTGATTGGTTCGGTAAATATCGCAAACTTGATGATGGCTCGCGGCCTCGCCCGCCGGAAGGAGCTGGCCATGCGTTTTGCGCTCGGCGCGGCGCACTGGCGGGTAACTCGGCAGCTGCTCACCGAGACCGCGCTCCTGACGGTCTCGAGCGCTATCGGCGGATTGGCGCTCGGTTACTTCGGTCTGAGGACGCTGAAGCTGCTTGGTCTGGAAGAGATCCCGCGAGGAAGTGAGATCGCGATGGACGGCACCGTTGTGGTCTTCATTCTCGGGCTGGCCTTGATAATCGGGATTGTCATTGGGGCCGTTCCAGTGGTCCATGCCTTCAGCCTCGATACGAGTCGTGTGCTGCACGAAGCAGGAGGCGCGGGCACCGGGGGCCGTGGCGCCCGCCTCGTGCGCATTTCGCTCGCGACGGCACAGGTGGCTCTTGCCTTGATGTTACTGGTAGGAGCGGGTTTGCTTTTTGCCAGCTTCCGGAAGGTCCTCGCCATCAATCCCGGGTTCGTTACCCGCCAGGTGGTGACAGGATCGCTGTCTCTTCCTTCTTATCGCTATAAGAACGACGCCGAACGGCGTGTTTTCACGAACCGTCTCCTGGAAAATATTCGAGTCCCTTCCCGGAATATCGGCAGCCGGTGTGACCGACACCATTCCCTTCGGAAACAGTTCGAACGATTCCGTAATACTGGCCGAAGGCTATCAGATGCAGCCGGGCGAATCGCTGGTCTCACCCAGCAACATCGTGGTCAGTGCAGGGTATTTTCAGGCTCTGAGGATTCCTCTCATTGCGGGAAGGTTCCTCGAAAACAGCGACACGGAGGATTCTCAACGGGTGATCATTGTCGATGACCGGCTGGCACGGAAGTTCTGGCCGGGAATCAGCCCGGTCGGCAAGCGAATGTGGCGCCCCACAAGCACGCAGAACCTGATCAAGCCTGATGATAAAGTGCAATGGTTCACCGTGGTGGGGGTCGTAGGGAGTGTGAAGTTGAGGGCGCTGGTGGATCCTGATGAGCGCGTCGGGGCTTGCTACTTCCCTTACACTCAGACTCCCAGATCGACGATGACCATTGCCGTGAGAGCGACGGGCGAGTCCACGAGCCTCGTCAGCGCAGTCCGGGCTCGCATCGGTGAACTGGACGCGGAGATTCCCTTTTACGACGTCAAGACGATGCAGGAGCGCCTCGACGGATCGTTAGTCAATCGCCGGTCGCCCATGCTGCTGGCGCTCGGCTTCAGCGCGGTGGCCTTGTTCCTTGCGGCTTTGGGGATCTATGGGGTACTGGCCTATCTCGTTGCCCAGCGGACTCGGGAGATCGGC
This sequence comes from uncultured Acidobacteriota bacterium, assembly GCA_963827655.1. Lineage (GTDB taxonomy): Bacteria > Acidobacteriota > UBA6911 > UBA6911 > UBA6911 > CAWHCF01. Next base: position 111,210 of record CAWHCF010000002.1, on the reverse strand, counting down.
ATCCGAATGGCGCTGGGAAGCAGCACAGGAAAGATTCTTCACCTCGTTCTGTGGGAAGGCATGCTCATCCTTGGCGCAGGTTTCACCATCGGGCTCGCCGGCTCTCTGGGATTGGGAAGGTATGTCAGAAGCGCCCTCTACGGAGTGAGTCCAGTGGACTCGACCGTGCTTGCTTTTGTCACGGTGATCCTGGCCCTGGTATCCCTTCTGGCCTCCCTGCTGCCTGCGATACGGGCGGCGAGAGTGGACCCGGTCGTTGCGCTGCGCCAGGGATAGCGCAAACTCTCACCCTCATTTCTCTGGTCCTAAGCCCGCCAACCCGCCTTTTGAGCCGACCACAATTCGCCACGCCAAAAACGCCCAGACGCTCGGTCCGTTCAGACGTGAACTTGCTTGTGACACGAGATTTTCCTCGACGTGAAAGGCTTCGAGAAGCCTGGGCCTGGTCGTTTTCAGACTACCTGATGATGTCCCTTACGTATGAAGCCTGTTTCACAAGCGTCCATACTTTTCGCTGATCTGTCCGCTGGATGCTGACCTCGAGTTGCTCCAGACGACTCGTGGGCCTGCGCCGGTAATTGCTTGCGACGAGATTGGCCGCTTACGGTCTGCAACCAGGCAAGTGCGTTGTGGGGATCGACGCCATTCCGACGTTCGTCAGTGCCTGACGCCCTTAGATATGCCTCCTGAGACGTAACGTCCTCCACCATGGGCCCGGCTGCACCTCGAGCGGGCGCGTCGTGCCACAAAGACGTACAACGGCAAGTGATCGTGTTCACGATAAACCGTGAGTCAGTTTCCTCTTCGATATCACGCGCTCTGCCCATCTTCGCCCGTCGCTCACATCCATTGGACGCGCGACAACTGCCCAAGAACGCCATGCAAACTCTAATTTGTAGCGCCATTCGACGACGCCGTCCCGTGTCGGCCCGGCACTTTCGGAATGTGACACTGCTACCGGTCCGCGCAACCCTGAGGCTGGACTCAATCGGACCTGGGAGATCCGCGCACCAGATATTCCCTGCGTTAAAATCAGCTGATCAGGTAATAGGCAGTACTCTACCTGCGCTCATCTCTGAATACTTCCCCGAAAGATTCTCCTGCATCTGTTCATTGGTTTTCGGTATATGATCGGCAGGCGGAAAGGAGCCAGCATGACCAAACAGAGCAGCCGTCGCGAAATCCTTAGGGGAGGGCTTGCGGTTGCGGGACTGAGCGTATTCGGCGTACCCGAATGGGCTCTTCCGGCTCTCGCGCAAGGCGAGGAACTTGTACCGTTCACCGATCTGCCCGAGAAGTTTCCTGAAGCAGGCGGCGAAAGGCGCATCCTCGACATTCGCAAGATCGACGGACCTCTCACATCAAAGGATCAGTTCTTCACGGTGCAGCACTACGGGCATCCTGAAGTCGACCCGGCGGCCTTTCGTTTAAAAATCTCGGGGTTGGTAGGGCAGCCGAAGTCACTCTCGCTCGAGGACCTTCGACGGATTGGAAGCGCGGAGCTGGTAGCTGGTTTCGAGTGCTCGGGCAACCGTCGTCCGTTGCAAGGTCTCTGCAGCAACGGTCGCTGGACCGGCGTACCGCTGCGCGCAGTGCTCGAGCTGGCCCGTGTGAAACCCGAAGCGCGGGAGTTCGTGTTCTTTGGCGCCGATCACGGCGAAGAAGAAGTGGAGTTCCGGACGCAGAAATACAAGGTCGATCAGCAGTTTGGTCGAAGCCTGCCGCGCGAAAAAGCTTTGTCTCCTGATCCTTTCCTGGCCTACGCGCTGAATGGCGAGCCGCTCACCCGGCACCAGGGCTCGCCGCTGCGGCTGATTGTTCCCGGATGGTACGGCGTCGCCAATATAAAGTGGCTCATCCAGATTCATGCTCAGGAAGAGCAGTACCTCGGCAAGTACCAGGCCCGCTGGTACCGCACCTTGAAGGGCGAAGTGGTTGACGGCGAGACGAAGTGGAAGGAGACCGCGATCACCCGCATGCAGCTGAAGTCTTTCATCGCGCGCGTCACGCGCGACGGGAGCCGGCACAAGGTTTTCGGCGTCGTGCTGAACGATGGCACGCCGCTGAAGTCGGTCGAGGTCCGGGTAGATGATGGCCCGTGGCAACCGGCCACGATGGATTCCTCCACGAGCGGCAAATATTCGTGGAAACTGTTCACCTATGCCTGGAATGGCGCCACGTCGGGTGAGCACACTCTCGTCTCCCGCGTAATCGACGCCAGTGGGAAGGTTCAACCAACCTCGGAAGAGCTGGAGAGCAAGAAGACATTTCTCGAAGACAATTCTCAGTTCCCTCGCAAAGTGCTGATCTCCTAGGCTCTCCTGCTAGCCGCAAGGTTCACAGTTCGATCAAGGCCCACGCAAGCTTGCGCACTCCAGAGGCCCATTCTCGCGCCTGTCGAGATGTGGCACAAGCGTGACTATGCGGCCGAGTGGAAAGAATGAGAAGGCTGGCTGGCGACGATTGCCGGCCAAGTAGAGTGAGCCCTGCTTTCGCTGCGGGCTTGACTTCTACCTGAGATTAGCTAAAGTTAGCTAACCAACGCTGAATGCGGAGACGGCAATGAAGCAGGTCAACATCCATCAAGCGAAGACCGATTTGTCGAAGCTCGTCGAGCGTGCGGAGGCGGGCGAGGAGATCGTTATCGCGCGGGCCGGCAAGCCTGCCGCGAAGCTCATTCCATTGAAAAAAGCTCGCGGTCGCCGCCGCCTGGGACTGCTCGATGGCAAGTTCAAGATCCCCGACGACTTCAACGCCCCGCTTCCCGAAGCCGTCACGCGCCTCTTCGAAGGCAGGAAGCGGTGAGACTGCTGCTGGACACGCATTTGCTTCTTTGGGCGGCGGCGAACAGCAAACGCTTGCCGCGCACAGCCCGGGAACTTCTGGAAGACGAGACGAACGAAGTCTATTACAGCGCGGCGAGCATCTGGGAGATCGCAATCAAGAGCTCCCTCGGACGCAAGGATTTTCGCGTCGATCTTGCGTCCTTGCAATCAGTGCTCCCTGACATGGACTTCATCGAGCTGCCGGTGACAGCCGCGCACGCGGCCGGCATCACCAAGCTCCCGCTAATTCATCGAGACCCGTTCGACCGTCTATTGATCGCGCAGAGCATTGCCGAGCCGCTTACGCTTCTGACCAATGACTCTGTTCTTGGACGTTACAGGGGAGGCGTGCGCATCGTATGACAGTCCACGTTGCCAACTCGGGAGCCGGGTGGCCTTATCTCCGAAGTGCCGCTGGCTGGCCACGTATCCGCTCCGAGCCGGCGGTGCCGTTCAACTTGGTCTCGCATGGTGCGAGTCTCAGCCGCAAGGCGAGACCTTTCGTGTGTCTCGACGGGCGTCTGAGGGAGGCGGCTCTGCAAGAAGGCTTTCGTATTGTCCCCTGAGAGTCCGGCGGCCTGCATTTGATGTCCTTGGCCGGATATCGCAGCCTCTGGCGGGGCATCGATCGCCGTTCAAAGAAAGGAGCTCTCATGAACCGCATGTTGAAACTCCCCCTGTTTCTGCCGGTAATTGCCGTTCTGGCTGTCGGTCCAGCGCTGGCCCAGGACAAAGGCCCCAAGGAATCGACCGGCCTGGTGCCCCTCACGGACATGTCCGCGCGAGATCGCTACAAGGGGGAGGACGGCGGGCTCTATGGCCAGGGGCGGAACATGCCGCCGGAGGCGCTCCGCAAGGCGGCCGAGGCCGAGCTGGTCAAGGTGCAGCCCCTCGACCCGGATGGTAAAGCGGCCAAGGATGGCAAGATTGTCCTGGTATCCATCAGCATGTCGAACGCGACCCAGGAATTCTCCGTCTTCAAGCAGCTTGCCGACGTCGATGCTGCGAAATCGCCGGTGTTGACCATTGTGGATTGCGCCCAAGGGGGGCAGGCCATGGCCGAGTGGGTTGATCCGTCGGCCCGTCCATGGGCCGAAGCCGATCGCCGGCTGGCAGCCGCAAACGTGACGGCGCAGCAGGTTCAGGTAGCCTGGGTCAAGCTGGCCAACAAAGGGCCACAGGGGGACCTCGGTGAGCACGGTAAAAAGCTGCAGCGCGATACGCTCGCCGTGCTCCAGAATGCCAGGACGCGCTTTCCGAACCTGAGGATCGTCTACCTTTCCAGCCGCATCTACGGCGGTTATGCAACCACGCCGCTCAACCCCGAACCATACGCCTACGAGTCCGCGTTCGCAGTGCGCTGGTTGATTCAGGATCAGATCAAGGGGGAGCCCGCCCTGAACTTCGACGCGACGCGCGGCGCCGTCAAGGCGCCCCTGCTGCTATGGGGACCGTACTTGTGGGCTGACGGCACGACGCCGCGAAAGGCCGACGGCCTGTTCTGGAGGCGCGACGACCTCGCGAAGGATGGCACCCATCCCTCCGAGGTGGGGCGAGAGAAAGTGGCGAAGATACTCCTGGAGTTTTTCAAGTCCGATCCACTGGCGAAACCGTGGTTCGCCGCTCACCCGGCAGCCGAGAAACGCCGGTGAGGTTGCCTCACTACGATACTTGACCGAGATCGCCCAAGGGGGTTTCTCTTCCCTCGGATCGAGGAGATCCACGCAGCAGCGGAAGAAATTCTCGAGCAGGTGATAACGGGTAAATAAAAGGCCAGCAAAAGGGCGGTAGAGACTGGAAGACCACTGAGTCCGACGGCCTCCGCTTGTACCGCACCTTCGGCGCTCTACTTCGCGAGTCAATTCCTGGCCTGGCGACGGGCCATTGGCGGCCATTGGCTCAGTGCAGACAGGTTAACTAATCGCTGATGGCCTTACCTTAAGGTTCACGCAGTAGCTCACATCTGGCGCGGGCCGGACGGTCGCTCGATGGCCGGCGTCTGCACTATGAACGCAGGTCGAGCTTTTGCGACAGTCTCATTAGACCCGTGCATTTCACGTCACCTACTCTCTGTCGGCCTTTCAGGCCTCAGCTGGTCCAAAATAGGTTACCTGAGCAGTACTTAGTGTGGGAAGCCGATGCGGGTTACCAGATCGTGAAAGCGGGAATCGGAACGTAGGGCATTAAATCTTGGCTCTAGCTTCACGAAAAGCACTCGAGGAGACCGCTCCTCTACGGCCTTCTGGAGCCATGCCAGCGTCTGATCCTTGTTACCAAGGCCGGAAACGGCTAACGCCATGTCATAGGACGACACAAATCTTCGGCCTGATAACTCTTTCAAATCATCCAGCAGTTTCAGCGCCTGCTGCTTTCTGCCGGCAACAGCGAAGGCGTGCGCGAGCGAAGCAACATAGACTGGGCTGCCCCCGGAGAGCGTTGCCGCCGTTTCCAACTCGGCAATGGCTTCCTTGAGCATGCCCTTCTGAATGTAGGCCTGCCCGAGGACAAGGCGTCCGGGGACGAAGTTGGGGTCCATTTCAAGCGTGACACGGATTTGTCCGACAGCCTTATCGTACTGACCGACAAAATGGTAGCGCCATCCTAGCCATGAGTTGATGATACTCGAGTTGGGATCGAGCTCTCGGGCGAGTTCGGACTCCGCGATGGCCTGGTCCTGCCTGCCGGCCAACGATAGATATTCGGCGTACCAATGATGAGCATTGGGGTAGTTGGGATTCAGATCGATGGCTCGCCGGAATCCTCGTTCTGCCGCTGCCCAGTCCCAGTCGTAATACAGGTTGATGAATGCCTGGGTGGTGTGAGCCTCAGCCAGCGAATCGTCGAGCTCGAGGGCCTTCGTTACCGCCTCCTTTGCCCGGGGAAAGGCTTCCCTGGCGGGGAGATATGCGTACCAGGCCTGGGGAAGCCAGCAGTCAGCCAGCCCGTCGTAGGCCAGGGCGTAACCAGGATCTTTGTGAATAGCCTCCTTGAAGTACTCGATTGCTTTCCTCAGGCCCTCTTCCGTCCTCTGGTTCCAGAAATGGCGGCCTCTGCTATACGCAATAAAGGCCTCGGGGTTGGAAGGACGGACGCTGGCAAGGCGCGCCTGCGTTTGGGGTGTAACAGTGACGCTAATCTCGCCGGCAATGGCCCTCGCTACTTCGCTCAGCAAGGCTAGCACATTGCGAAAATCACGTTCATAGGTCTGACCCCAGAGGGGCTTATCGGTAGCCGCCTGGATCATTCTGGCCGTGATTCGCACCGAGTCTCCGGAACGCAGCAGGGAGCCTTCGACCACCGCGTCGACGTCCAACTCACCCGCGATCTCTGGTACCGATTTCTTTGTTCCCTTGTACGACATCGAGGAGGTAAGGGAGATGACGCGCAACGTTCTGATCTGACACAAATGCGCGATCAAAGCGTCGGTCATCCCGTCGGCGAAGTGGTCCTGTCCAGGATCCCCGGAAAGGTTGACGAGTGGGAGCACCGCCAAAGACCGGATTGGGGCGGGAGCGCCTGGACTAGCGAGCCGATCGCGAATCTGGGGCAGATTCAAGCCGATGACTGTGGCGACGAGGAAAGCGGCTGCGGCGAAGGCAAACTTGTGACGCGCTACCACGCTTGACGTCTTGCGTGCTGCTACATCGCCTGCCTGGGCGTGCCGCTCGCGGGCATCAGCCATCGGTCGCCCGGCGGTCCTGTCAATCGTCGGTTCGTTGCTCGATCCTGGCGGTATGGAACGCTCCGGTTCAACCTGACTCTCCAGTCGCTGCTTGAGGCTCCTGAGATCGGAGACCAATTCCTTTCCGGTTTGATACCGCTCCTCTCTACTTTTACGCAGCGCCTTGGTCACAATCCGCTCAAGCGCTTCCGGCGCTTCTCTTGAGTACCGCGCAAGCGGCGGCGGCTCATGATGCAGTATCGAAGCGATTACATCGCTGTTGGTTTCGCCCTCAAATGGTAAGCGCCCTGTGATCATCTCGTAGATAACGACGCCTAGGCTGAATATATCGGTTCGTTGATCTACGACAAGCCCCCGCGCTTGCTCAGGCGACATGTAATTGGTTGTGCCCATCACCACGCCGGCGCTGGTTTTTACTTCAGGCGCGGTTGGCGATCCTGTATCTGTTGGGATCCCTCGAGGCACGGTGTGCTTTGCCAGCCCGAAGTCGAGAACTTTGACGTATCCGTCACGCCGCAGCATGACGTTCTCCGGCTTTATGTCTCGGTGTACTACCCCAGCTTGATGTGCTGCTGCCAACGCGCTCGCTACTTGTAATGCTATGTCCAGCGCCTCGCTCAGCTCTATTCTTCCTGCCGTGATACGCGAACGCAGCGTGACGCCGTCGATAAACTCAGTGGTTATGAATTGTGTTCCATCCGATTGGCCGATCTCATAGATGGTGACAATGTTTGGATGATTGAGTGCCGAAGCCGCACGAGCTTCCTGTTCAAATCGTCGCGACCGCTCGTCATCTCTTGTGAAGCAGGCCGGCAGCAGCTTGAGAGCTACGCGGCGGTTCAGTCTCGCATCTTGTGCTAGATAGACCTCACCCATCCCGCCCGCGCCGAGCAGGGCCACAATCTCGTAAGGACCCATTGCCCGCCCCACCATCGACTCAGGTTGATGGTCTGCGAGGAAATGGGATGCTTCCTTAAACGCGGGCGTTTCGATGAACCTCTCGGCTTGTTCGTCGGACTTCAGCAGAGACTCAACCTCTTTTCTCAGCGCCTGGTCGCCACCGCACGCTTCATCCAGGTAGGCCGCCCGCTCGGCGGGCTCACGCTCCAGCGCGGCTTGAAACAGCTCATCGATTTGCTGCCAGCGTTCAAGCTTCATTACTCTCACCACCGGTGATGGCCCTGTGCAGCCAGGCTTTTGCCCCGCGCCACTCGCGTTTAACGGTAGTGGGCGAAAGCCCCAAGACTTCAGCTGTTTCCTCGATGCTGAGTCCGCCGAAGTAGCGCAGTTCAACAATCTGACTCTTGCGCGGATCCAATGTCGCCAGATTAATCAGCGCGTCGTCGAGCGCAACCATGTCCGTTGCCGGCTCCTGTGATACGATCGCTTCCTCGAGTGGCACTTTGACTGCCCCTTGCCCTCGCTTGGCATAGTGCAGGCTTCGAGCGTGATCGACCAGGATTCGACGCATCAGTTGCGCGGCGACCGCGAAGAAGTGGGCTCGGTTCTGCCAGCGCATTTTCGTGTAATCAACGAGCCGGAGATATGCCTCGTTGATTACAGCCGAGGTTTGAAGGCTATGGCCAGGACGTTCCCCTCGCATGTAACGATGGGCCATTCGGTGCAATTCGTCATAGACCAGCGGCATGAGCTTGTCGAGCGCCGCCTTATCCCCCGCGCTCCACTCCACGAGCAACTGACTCACCTTCCCTGGCGAGGGCACACTCATCTAACCCGGTCCCTTGATCAGATTGACGCGTAGGCGGCCAATTCTAACACCCGATTCGCTTCGCCAGAAGGCCTCGCGCGAAGAAAAATTGCCATTGAGTGGACCGATTCCGACGAAATTCCCGCCTTACGAGATGAGTGCGACAAAGATTCGCCTTTGAGTGGCGCGAATCGATGTCGGCGAATCAGTGGTTGCAGGATCAGTCCTGACCGGACAGAAAGGCGGCCGCTCAGATCGGCGCCCTGGCCTTGGAGCAATCGAGGTCCTGTCAACAGGGGAACGGCTGTGAGCCGCTTCTGTCCGGTTGGTCTCGCGGATAGGAAAAAGGGAGGATTCATGGAAAAGAGCAACAGATACTATAAGGGCGTCGGACCAGTAAAACTGAGAACAGGAGTCCTGTTCCTGGCTACGCTTTTAGTGGCGGGCTGGTCTGGCGCGTACGCCGACACTGTTTCGGATTGGAATGCTATTGCCGAACAAGCGGTAACGTTTGGCGGACATCCGTCGGTAGTCGCGTCTCTCGACTTCGCCATTGTTCACGTGGCTATCTATGATGCCGTTATTTCACTCGATCGTCGCTATGAGCCGTATCATGTGGTGATCCCAAGAGCGTCCGGTTCACCTGAGGCTGCGGCAGCCAAGGCGGCATACGATGTTCTGGTCTACCTCTTTCCGGCACAAAGTGCGCGCTTGACGACCACGTTTAGCTACTATCTCGCTAATCATGGGATCTCGCCACAAGATCCCGGCATCACGGTGGGACAACAGGCCGCCGCGGGTATCATTAGCTTGCGGTCGAATGACGGCCGGTTTCCTGCGGGCCAGCCACCGTTCATGGGTGGAACGGCTGCCGGCGTCTGGAGGCCGACCGCCTCGTACATTCCCGGCCCGCCGGCTTCGTTAGCTCCGGGTCTCACGCCTTGGGTGGCGAACGTTACTCCTTTTACAATGAGACGCAACTCCCAGTTCCGAGCCGAGGGCCCGCCCGATCTCTCAAGCGCTTTGTATACCGAGGACTACAACGAGGTGAAAGAGCTGGGCGCCAGGTTCAACAGCGGGCGGACGCCAGAGCAGACGGAGATCGGGTACTTCTGGGCTGACAGCGGTCCAGTTCTGTGGCAGAGAGCCCTGCGAAACATTGCCAGCAGGTACATCGATAACATCGGAGACAGCGCACGCATGTTTGCGCTGGTTGACCTCGCTTCGGCGGACGCTCAGATTGCTTGCTGGGAGACCAAGTATTTTTACGTCTTCTGGCGGCCCGTGACCGCCATTCAGGAGGGAGACAGCGATGGGAACCCCGACACTGCTGGCGACCCGACGTGGGAGCCATTGATTAACACGCCGAATTTTCCGGAATACACTTCAGGCCACTCCACGAGTTCGAGCGCGGCGGCCGAAGCACTGACCCAATTCTTTGGGACGGATCGAGTCACCTTCTCGATTACTACTGCATATCCGCTGGCATTACGGCCGACGCGTGTGTTCAGCCGCTTTTCGACCGCCGTGGAAGAGGTCGTCGATGCCCGGGTCTTCACCGGGATTCACTTCCGTACTGCCGATACGCACGGCCGATCGCAGGGGGCGCGGGTTGCTCAATGGGTTTTCAAGAATTACCTTCGACCGCTCGGGGAGCGATAAACTTGGCGCGAGCGAATTCGCACGCTGGCCTGGCATTCAAAGGGAAATTAAGTCGTGCTGTTTGCAATTCCGCTAACGTATTCTGAAGCAGTTGAGGCCTGAAAGGCCGACAGAGAGTAGGCCCGGCCGTAAGGCCGGGATTGGGTGTGCGTTAAGAAGAGCGCCGAAGGTGCGGCACGGTCAGAGTGCCGGTCCTTCGGACCTCGGACTCGGGTCTGCCAGTCCCCCGCCCTGAGAGGCTGTGAAAAAATTCGTCTGTGGCGCGGGTCTTCAGACCCGCGCAGTAAGGATGAGCCGTGAGCTTCTAGCCTAAGACGTTCTTATGATGTCATTAACGTGATGCCGGAATGGATAACCCGTGCACATCAGCTGGCGACAGTTGCAACGGCTCTAATGACCCGCGCCACAAAAGCCAAGAGGGGCTGCCGGTCAATCGAGAGCCGTTCGCTGAATTTTTTCACAGCTTTCGACGGGCGGGGCTATTCACTGCCGGATCATTTTTCGAGGTATTTAGATGGCAAGGATTCTGGTTGTGGCCGTTGCGGTGATTTTCCTCTGCTCCAACATGCTCGGCGATGACGGCCAACATGACCATCACGGGAAGCTCGGCTCGGTTCATTTCCCGGTGTCATGCTCGACGGGAGCCCAGAAGACCTTCAATGATGCGATCACGATGCTGCATTCCTTCTGGTATGACGAAGCCGAAAAGACCTTCTCCGAAGTAACCCGCGTGGACCCGAGCTGCGCCATGGGTTACTGGGGGATCGCCATGAGTCTTTATCACCCCATCTGGGCTCCACCGAACCCCGCCGAGCTGAGAAACGGTGCCGGCGCGATTGAGAAAGCGAAGTCCATAGGCGCCAGAACCCAGCGCGAGCGCGACTACATCGCGGCGCTCGAAGTCTACTACAAGGACTCGGACCGAGTCCCTCACCAGGAGCGTGCCCGCGCCTGGCGCGAGGCGATGGAGCGGCTGGCTGCGCGCTATCCACAGGATCGAGAGGCCGCGATCTTCTTCGCGCTGGCTTTGATCGGCACCGCGCCGGCAACCGACAAGACTTACGCCAACCAGAAGCAGGCCGCCGCGATTCTGACCCGCATCCTGCGGGAGCAGCCGAACCACCCAGGCATCGTCCACTACGTGATTCACAGCTACGACTCGCCGCCGCTTGCCGCTCTCGCCCTGGCTGCCGCTCGCAGCTACGCGAGCATTGCGCCCGCCAGTCCGCATGCCCTCCACATGCCGTCGCACATTTTCACTCGCCTCGGGCTCTGGCAGGACTCCATCCAATCGAATCTGGCCTCAGCGGCAGCCGCGAAGAATCACGTGGCCCGCACGCATCCGGGCGCCGCCTCGCAAGATCAGCTTCACGCCATGGACTACCTCGTGTACGCCTACCTGCAGGGGTCCCAGGATGCGAAGGCAAGACGAGTGGTTGAGGAAACGGCGGCAATCTCCAAAGTTGACGCGGAGGTGTTCCAGGCGGCTTACGCGTTTGCCGCGATTCCCGCGCGCTACGCGCTGGAAAGACGCCGCTGGTCGGAAGCAGCGGCGCTCCAGGTGCGTCCCGCCACGTTTCCCTGGGACCGTTTTCGCTACGCCGAGGCGATTACCTATTTTGCGCGCGCGATCGGATCGGCCCGGAGCGGTGATCCCGCGGCCGCCCGCATCGAAACCGAAAAACTCCAGTCCGTCCGGAAAGCGCTGGAGCACGCCGACGGGAACTACGACTGGAGCGCGCAAGTGGAAATGCAGCGGCTGGCAGCTTCTGCCTGGGTGGCGCACGCGGAAGGAAACAACGAGGAGGCAGTCCGGCTGATGCGCTCGGCTGCTGAGCTGGAAGACACGACAGAAAAACATCCAGTCACGCCCGGAGCGGTCCTTCCGGCGCGAGAGCTGCTGGGAGATCTCTTCCTGGAACTCGACCAGCCGGCGCGAGCATTGCCGGAATTTGAAACTACACTCCGCAATTTGCCGAAGCGGTTCAATGCGACATTCGGCGCTGCGCGCGCGGCCGAGCTGTCAGGCAACCCAAAGAAGGCGAAACAGCGTTACACGGAACTGATCGAGCTTTGCGCCGACGCCGATTCAGCCAGGCTGGAACTGCAGAATGCGAGGGCATTCCTGCGGCGCTAAGGCCGAGCCTCACTGGCGAGGACGATGGCTCACAACAATATTCTGAGCAGTCGCGGAGGCGACAGCCAGGAAGCGTAGCAGGTTGTGACCGAGAGAGCGCAGAGACAGCGCACGCTTGTTTGCCCGGCACGGGCGAAGCAAGCTTCGCCAAACTCCAAGCGGCGGGCGTCCGAGCGCCGCTACTCTTTTCCTTCGGTTCTTCTTTCCCGCCCGCGCGGGCCAGGGGAATCGTAAGAGTGGCGCTGTGCCTCCCAGCGCGTTTCTCCATATTCGCCCATCTCGACGGTCCCTTTCATAGAGTCACCTTCGACCTGTCCGGTGAAGGCGAATTGCAGGCGGGTACCCTCGTAGGGCTGCGAACTGCGGAACTCGATCTGGTTGCCTTCGACGCGGCCGCGCAATGAACCGGTGACGATCTCGCCGTGGTGAGTCCCGACCAGAGCGTCCGCACGCTGCTCGAAGAAGAAGGTGTGGTTATCGTTGCCGAGTGAAAACTTGAGGCGCGCATTCCAGCGACCCGAAATCTGGACTGCAGGAGCCGCGGGCGTTTGGGTCACTTCAACCTTGGGGGGATTCGAAAGGACTTCGTGCAGCCGGCCGGCAACGATTTTATCGTCCCCCGGGTGCATCATCCAGGGGACTACGGAGACCGAGCTGGTCTCGAGCCCATCGCGGCGTGTCCCGGTCGAGCCCGCTAGGTTGATCCGCGGGTCTCGGTTGAGGAGGAGGTCGAAAGTTTCCCTGCCGCTGATCCCCAACCGCGCCCCGTCCCACCGGATGCGCAGCTGTGGGGTGTTGTTCGACAGCCCGGAGGGTTTGACGATCTCGGTCGTGACTCCCTGAATTTTTCCTGCCTGGCCGGCGATCGTCCCCAGCCAGCCTTCCCATTGTTTCCACTCGGCCGCATGGTCCCGCTTGTACCACATCTCCACGGCCGCCAGCATGCCCATGATTTCTTCCTTGCCGACTTTCAGAGAGCGGCCGAACGCGTGATGGGGCGCGCTGTTGAGCCAGGCGGCCTGACATAGATCTTTGCGTCCGAGCAGCAGGCCGGCGCACTGCGGCCCGCGAATCGCCTTGCCGCCGCTGTAAGCCACCAGGTCGGCTCCCCGTGAAAAGTGCACCTCCGGAGTAAAGTTTTCCGCAGCGGCATCCACAAAGACCGGGACCCCTTTGCGGCGAGCGACCTGTGATATAGGTTGCAGACCTAAAGGTCCGGTATCGTCGGGGCACGCCAGAATATAGATCATTGCGGTCTGGGGATTCAGTGCCGCCTCGAGTTGCTCCAGGTTATCCACCGTAACCATCTTCACTCCGGCCATCCGGACCCCGTGGTCGTAAACGTTGCGCGAGTAGCGTGGAATCACCACCTCGTTCTTCATCCCGCGCAGGTCCGGAATACGCTGCATCTTTTCGGGGCTGGTACCCGCCACGCACGCGCAGGTAGCCAGCGTCTCGGCGGCTGAGCAGCCGGCGGTGACGATTCCCCACTCGGCCTTGGTCAACTCCGCAAGTCGGCGCCCGACACCTTCCATCAGCTCATCCAGGTTCACGTAGTGCCTGGACGCCTCCTCCATCGCGCGCTTCACTTCGGGGAGGCTGGTGGAACCACTGAGAATCGTGAAGGTCCCACGGCAATTGATCACCGGCTTGACCCCGATCGAACTGTAGATATCCTTTCCAATCCGCAACTCGGGTTCGACTCGAGGCCGGGCGGCAGCGCTCGCGCCGCCGGCGAGCGTGGCGCCCGCAATCAGACCTCCGCTCTCGAGGAGTTCGCGCCGGCTCCAGGCACGGCTGGATTTCTTTCGCATGGCTTACCTCACATTTAGATTAGCAACAGATTTTTGGTGATTAGCGCCTGGCGTTTCTTCGAGTCTTAGGGGGTTGGTTTTTGCTACCACCAAGGCTCGAAGACACCAGGAAACGCGACGCATCTTCCTCGAGCAAGTGGAATCTACCACAAGGTCACGAAGAAATACCATTGTGGGAATGATCAATGACAAATGACCAATGATAAATGACCAATAAATCGGGGCTGCTTGCTCGCCGGAATTTGTCATCTATCGTTGGTCATTTATCATTTGTCATTCTTGAGTCCCAGGATGATCTTTCGGTGCCCCCAGCTGCCCGTGTTGACGCCGCGCTCAGTATTGAGTTCAAGACCGCTTCTGACGTGTTACTAAGTTACTAATCGATGCTATCTTGGCTTTTTAACTAACCACGAAGACGCGAGGACGCAACTTCGAGGCACATTACCTTGTCGGGCCTGGGCTGGTTCGAGCGAGTTCCCAAGGTGGAACTCCACTTGCACCTTGAAGGGGCTATTCCACACGAAGCCTTGTGGGAACTCGTCTGTAAATACGGTGGAGATCCCTCGCTTCCCGACCAGGAGTCGCTTCGGCGTCGTTTCGAGTACCGCGACTTCAGACAATTCGTCGAGACCTGGGTGTGGAAGAATCAGTTCCTGCGTGAATACGAAGATTTCACTTTCGCTTCCGCAGCCATGGCACGTCGTCTCGCGGATCAGAATATTCGCTACGCCGAAGTCTTCTACTCGCCGGCCGATTTCCAAGTCAGGGGTCTCGAGGCTCAGGGCTTGACGCTTGCGATTCGGCGCGGCCTGTCTCAGGCGTCCGGCACTCAAGTCGCTCTCATCGCCGATCTGGTCCGCGACAGTGGGCCCGCAAGCGCGTTCAGGACCCTGTCCGAGATCAGCGAAGTGCGCGATCTCGGCGTCATCGGGATCGGGATGGGCGGTTCCGAACACAAGTTCCCGCCCGAGCCCTTCGAGGCGGTGTACGCAGAAGCGCGGGGCCGCGGCTTCGGCACAACGGCACATGCCGGCGAAGCCGCGGGTGCCGAGAGCATCTGGGGAGCTATTCGAAAACTGGAGGTCGACCGCATCGGTCATGGGACTCGGGCCGAAGAAGACGAGTCGCTGATGGAGTTTCTCGTCGATCACCAGGTCCCATTGGAGATGTGCCCGATCTCCAATCTGCGGACGGGTGTCGTTCGCGCCTATGAGGACCATCCGGTGAGGCGCTTCTTCGATCGCGGCGTCATCGTGACTATCAACACGGATGATCCCGCCATGTTCGGCAACTCGCTGGCTGAAGAATACCGGCTGCTCGCGAAAACATTCGGCTTTTCGCGGAAGGAGCTTCGCAGCTTGATTCTCAATGGAATCCGTGCCGCATGGCTGTCGAGCGAGAAAAAAGAAGAGCTTACTTCAACCTTCTGTGCTGATCCGGCCTGGGAGTCGGATTGATGACCACATCGAAGGCCGGAGGAGCTTAGGAATTGATGCTTAAAAGATTGGTCGAACTCAGCTTCTCTCCTGTCGGAATCATGACTGCTATCCTGGTGGCCGGCATCGTGCTGAGCGTGACGAAACGCAGGAGAAGGACCGGACACCGGTTGCTTTTTGTCGCAGCTGGGCTGTACCTGGTGTTTACCTCTTCTCCCCTGGCCGAACTTGCGATTGCAAACCTCGAGGGCTTCTATCCCCCGCTCCAGGCCGTGGATTCGTCTAGCCGCGTTGAGCGCATAGTGATCCTCTCAGGTTATGGTGTCGAGAATCCCTCGACTCCCGTGACCAGTAACCTCGCGGGGGAGACGATCTGCCGGGTTGCCGAGGGGATCAGGCTCTACCGCCAGATTCCGAAATCCAAGATCGTAGTCTCGGGAGGGATTTTGAGAAAGGGAGATAAGCCGATCGCGCAGCAGATGGCGGACTTCATCGTGGCCATGGGGGTTTCGACCGAAGATGTCCTGGTCGAAGGGCGGTCGCGGGACACCTACGAAAACCTTGTGGAGGTGAAGCCGATCGTGGGGCAGAACCCTTTCATACTGGTGACCTCAGCCTGTCATCTTCGGCGTGCGATGGCAATAGCTCACAAGCTCGGTATGACACCCATTGCCGCGCCTGCCTGTATCTGGACGCTCCAGGAGTTTCCGCCCGGAAAGCCCTGGTCTGCCTGGAGCTTCAAGGTTGTCAAGAGCTTTGGTTATCCTTCGGTGGCGCGACTTGGTTCGCTGCAACTGGCCTATCATGAGTATGTGGGCTTTGTCTGGTACCGGCTTCTGGGACGCCTTTAGTGTTTCTTCTTCGTGTCTTTGTGGTTAGCGTTGCGAAGAAACACCAGGAATCTTAGCTGTCTTCACCCTCGTAGGGGAACCGATGGATGGCCCGCACGCACTCACTCAGTGCCTGCAGGAGAGTTTCACCCCAGCCAAAGGGTGTGAATGGTGCCGTCTTCTGGTTGGTTTTCTTGTCGGCTTGCGCAAAGAATCGCATGAGCTGCGGGTTTCGATCGACATACTCGCGCACGGTGATGGTGAATTCTATATCGCCCTCCGGCTGGCGTTTCTTCATTGAGAAAAAATGCAGCTTGGCCAACTCATCCGAAGGCTGAGACTGTGCGAATTCCCACTCTGACATTGTCTGTTCATCCTTTCTGAGGGTCCGACCCGACTGAGCGCTTGCGCAGGAACACCATACACGATCCTGTAATCCGTGCTGAAATTTTCCATTCGGATTCAGGGGAGCAGATCAAGCCGACCGGCAAATCGGGCGCAGACAGCAATGCCTGCGCCCGGATGGGTGAAAATCCCCCCTGCGAAAGTCAGCCGGCGGGACGGAAAAGAGCGAGGAAAAGCCCACCCGCTCGAAGGTGCCTTCCCAGTCCGCGAAAAAGAACAGCTTGTTCTTCACGATGGGTCCGCCGATGCTGCCCCCGTCATGTTTCGGATGCTTTTGGGCTGCTGCATCGCTTGACTTCGATTGTGCGCTAGAGTATACCGCAGACTCGAACCCATTCATGGCGAAGGAGTTTTGGTATGTCCGTTCCCCGAGCGGCGCTCTGGATTATTTGTCTCGCGATCGCGACTGCGAGTCTCGCCCAGTCCCCTGAGCTTTCGATCACCAGTCAGGCACGGGACGAGGAGTTCGCACGCCGGGTCAAGGAATGGACCACGCTGCCTGAGTTCATGAGTCCGCTGGTCGATCATCTGCCCGTTGCGCCGGGCATCCCGTCGCCGAAGGATATCTTGGGGTATTACATCGGAGCGCCCAAGGTGCTGACCTACTACAGCTCTGTCTTGAATTATTACCGGACACTGGCTGCCAAGACTCCGCGCGTGAAGGTGCTTCCGATCGGAAAGACTGATGAAAACCGCGAATGTGTCGTAGTCGTGGTGGGGTCCGAAGAGTCCCTGCAGAATCTGGAGCAAAACCGGCTCAACCTGGCCCGGCTGGCCGACCCCAGATCGATCAGCGAAGCCCAGGCGCAGGAAATCATCCGCAAGACCAAGCCGATTTACCACTTGATCGGCGGCCTTCACAGTGGCGAAACAGGGCCCCCCGAGATGTTGATGGAACTTGCCTATCGGCTCGCAGTGGACGAATCTCCATTCATCCGTGCGATCCGCGACAACGTGATCGTCACGATCACGCCGGTGGCAGAGCCCGACGGGCGCGACCGCTACGTCGACTGGTATTACCGGCATCTGATCGACATCACCGACGATCGGGACCGTCAGGGCGGTCCACCATACTGGGGCAAGTACATCTTTCACGACAACAATCGGGACATTAATTATTCCCAGGTAACGATGCGAACGCTGCTGGACTGGTATCTCCAATGGCACCCCCCGGTAATGCATGAACTCCACGAGTCGGTGCCGTTCCTCTACACGTTCAGCGGACAGGCTCCGCAAAACCCCACTCTCGATCCGATCCTTTACGGCGAGCTTCCGTGGTTTTCGAACTTCGAGATGGCCCAGATGACCAAGTACGGCATGCCCGGCGTATGGACTCATGCCTTTGTGGACATGTGGTCTCCGGGATATCTCGGGTTCATGTCCTCGAATCACAACGGCATGCTCCGGATGTACGAAACCTTCGGCAACGGCGGAGCTACCACGATGAAGCGCCGGATTGTCTCCCCGGATGCCACGGGTCCCGGCCAGACCAGCCGCGAGTGGTATCGACCGCTCCCGCCGTACAAGGAAGTGGAATGGTCGATGCGGAACAACACGAATTACATGCAGACCGGCGTCCTGACGGCTCTCGAGCTGACGGCGGCGTTTCCACGCGTTGTTCTCGATAATTTCTACCGCAAGAGCCGCAACTCGGTCGAGTCGGGGAAGAAGGATGCTCCGTTCGGATATGTAGTGCCCGGCGGCCAGCGGGACATGACCCGGGTCGCCGCGCTGGTCAATATTCTGCGGACACAGGGAATTGAAGTGGGCCGAGCGAGTTCGGAGTTCACCCTCAAGGAGGGAAAGTTTCCGGCGGGTTCGTACGTCGTCAAAAGGGACCAGCCTTACGGACGTCTGGCCAAGATACTGCTTGAGAAGCAGGAGCTACCGGATCCCAATCTGCGCACCTACGATGACACCGGGTGGACCATGGGATTGATGTTCCAGGCCGAGGTCAAAGAGATCGCGGACAAGGCTGTGCTCAACGTCCCGGTGGAAGCGGTCACCGAGATCAAACCCGCGGGGAATCTTCTCGGTGAAGCCTCGCCTTATTACGCAGTCGCTCACCATGGTTCCAACAACATGGTGACTCTGCGCTACCGGTTGAAGGACCTGAGATTCCTGGCGGCGAAAGAGGCGTTCAAATCGGGTTCGATGGAGTTCCCTCGCGGCTCGTACGTGATTGCCGCGGGCACGCGAGGGGATGAGGTTCACCGTCGGATCCGGAGCCTGGTCGAGCAGCTCGGACTCACCGGCAGCGCCCTGGCGCAGCTCCCCGAAGTTGAGACTTACGAGCTCGACCTCCCGCGCCTGGCCGTTTACAGCACGTGGGGAAACACGCAGGAAGTGGGCTGGGTGCGGCACGCGCTCGACAAGTTCGAGGTGGCCTACGATCTCATCTTCAAGGAGCGGGTAAAGCAGGGCAATCTGCGTTCCGCCTACGACGTTATCCTCGTCCCCAATCAAGGCCGCACGGCGAAAGGGCTCGTTTTCGACATCGCCCCGAAAGACAAGCCTGTCGCTTACACCAGAACCGACAGATTTCGCTTCCTCGGGATGTACGGCGAATCCGAAGACATCACGGGGGGTATGGGCCTGGCCGGAGCGCTGGAGATCCAGCGGTTCGTAGAAGCCGGCGGGTCGCTCGTGACACTGGGTGCGGCAAGCTTCTTCCCCGCCGAGTTTGGCATCGCCCGCACGGTCGAGGCGACCCGGCCCAGCCCGCAATTCTACGCGCCCGGACCCATCGTCGAGGCGGAGATCGCCCACGCCGCCCATCCTCTGTTCCATGGCTATGTCGCGCGAGCGATTCCGGTCCGCTACGCCAACGGACCTCTGCTGCAAGTTCCGGAGCAGGATCGCGAGCAGCAGGTCTTGATGCGCTTTCCTGGCGGAGACAAGAGCGTGCTGAGCGGGCTCATGAGGGGTCCGGCGGAGATTCGCAATCGGCCGGCGATTCTCGATGTGCCGGTGTCGGCCGGTCGCGTGATTCTCTTCGCCACCAACCCCTGCTACAGATGGCAGAATCACGGCGAGTTCAATCTCTTGTTCAACAGCGTGCTGCTCCACAACGATCTTCCCCCGCGCAAACCGGATCGTCCCGCCGCCGGAGCGCGCTAGTGTGTCTTCGTGTCCTAGTGGTATTTGTTTCGCACTCAACCAAGCGGTAACCATTGGTGTCGGGGCTTTGTTGCGGTTTTGTTGTGCTGCTTAAATCTTCTTTTCTTCTAGTTTTCTTGACGCTTTCCGGAGGATTCGCTTTCTTCCAAGAAACTCGCGGTTTTAGCCTTTCTATCCCTTGGAAAGGTTCAAAACTCCAGATCCAGTTCGCAGGGGAACTTAAAGCCGACAAAGGTCGTGAATACTTTGTTGGACCCTTTGGAGTTTCTCTAGGTCCAGACGATCGTATTTATGTAGCCGATGACCTGGCTCACCGCATCCTTGTCTTCGATAAAACCAAAGGGTTGGTGGAAAGCATCGGACAGAAAGGTCATCGACCGGGAGACTTCGCCTGGGTGGATGGTGTGGCTATAGATAATGCGGGGAATCTTTATGTTGCGGACACGGGAAACGATCGCATCCAGATATTAGACACGGCCCACCATGTCACCAAGTCGGTCGGGAAACGGGGCGAAGACCCCGGGTTCTTCAAGAACCCCAGAGGCATAGCCTTAGACAAAAATAACAGAATCTACGTGGCGGATTGGGGCAACCACCGCGTTCAAGTTTTCGACGAAAACGGAAAATTCCTGAGATCGTTTGGAAAGTTCGGAAAGAGAGAAGGGGAGTTCGATAGCCCGATTTCTCTTTTTATCGACAAAGACGACGTGATCTACGTCTGCGATTTCAAGAATCACCGCATCCAGGTTTTTGATAAGGTTGGCATGTTCGCGCGAGCCTTTGGACGCCCAGGCAAGGGTGCCGGTGAGCTGCAAAATCCAAGCGGGATAACGGCAGATCAATTCGGCAACTTTTATGTGGCCGACTACAATAATCATCGCATTCAAATTCTGCATTCCAGCGGCGAGTATATAGGCGAATTTGGGTCTTCAGGAGATCAGCCTGGAACGTTCAATAATCCTACCAGTGTGGCGATCAGCGCGGGAGGCGACCTGTACGTTGTCGATAAGGGGAACAAGCGCATTCAGATATTCCGGGTTGTGACAGGGAAGTGACACTCCTCAAAAGAGTAACATCCTCATTGTGGTGCTCCTGAGTCCCTGCGGCATTTTCTTTCACAAAACGACTCGTCAGAAAAGCTCTGCATAAGGATAGCGCCTTCGTAAAGAATCCGGATACCCGCATTCGTTCTTGTTCGGCGAACGAACTCATATATAATCAGACTATCTCCAAATGATTAAGAGCTCTGAACCTGAACTGACTGGCCAAACTTTGTCTCACTATCAGATTCAGGAGAAGCTCGGCCAAGGCGGCATGGGGGTGGTATACCGGGCGCTCGATACCCACCTCAATCGTCCCGTGGCGCTGAAGCTGCTGCCTGCCGGTAAGGTCAGCAATCCGGAACGTCAGAAACGCTTTGTGCAGGAAGCCCGAGCCGCTTCCGCGCTGAACCATCCTCACATTGTCACCATTTATGACATTGCCTCGCACGACCAGCACGACTTCATCGCGATGGAGTTGATCGAAGGCAAGACGCTCGATCAGTTGCTGCACCGCAAAGCCTTACCACTGGCCGACACATTCAAATACTCAATTCAAATCGCCGACGCCTTGTCGAAGGCTCACGCCGCAGGCATTGTGCACAGGGACCTGAAGCCGTCGAACATCATGGTGACCGACGATGGACGGGTAAAGGTGGTGGACTTTGGCCTGGCCAAGCTGCTGGAACCAGAACACGGCTGGCGCTGAGGCCAACACCCTACCGCTGCAAGACGCAGCGCCGAAGACAGACGAAGGCACCATTGTGGGGACGCCGTCCTACATGTCGCCGGAACAGGTCGAGGGAAAGAAACTCGATGCCAGGTCGGACGTTTTCTCGTTTGGCTCCGTGTTGTACGAGATGAGTACCGGACGGCGGGCGTTTCAGGGCGAGACGAAGCTGTCGACCTTGTCGGCCATTCTGCAAGGCGAACCCAAACCAGCCGGCGAGCTGGGGACAACGGTACCTCGGGATCTGGAGAAGATCATTCGGCGCTGCCTGCGCAAGGACCCGGAGCGGCGCTTCCAGTGATGAAAGAGGTGAGGATTGCCCTGGAGGAGCTGAAGGAGGAATCCGATTCGGGACATCTCGGCGCAGCGCCTCCACAGCAGCGCGGCTCGCGAAGATGGGTGCTGGCAGCGGCCGCTGCTGCGTTGCTGGGCGTGGCCGGTGCGGCACTTTGGTGGCGCCTGCGCCCGGCACCAACCCCAGTGGAATGGCAACTGCGGCCGCTGACGGCCGACGGTGGATTGACAACCACACCGGCGCTGTCACCAGACGGCAAGCTGGCAGCGTATGCGTCGGACCGGGCGTCGAACGGTACTAACCTCGACTTGTGGGTACAGCCGCTGGCACAAGGATCACAGCCGATTCGCCTGACGCAGAATCCGGCTGACGACATGGAGCCGTCGTTTTCGCCCGACGGCGGCCAGATTGCGTTCTACTCCAGGCGCGATGGCGGTGGAATCTACCTGATTCCTTCCTTTGGAGGCGAAGAGCGTTTGCTCGTACGCGGAGGGCGTTCGCCGCGCTTTTCTCCGGATGGCCGCTGGGTTGCTTATTCTACATCGTCCAATTCAGCCGCCAACTTCTTGTCCGAGGCGAAAGTCTTCGTTATACCTTCCGGCGGAGGCACGCCCAAGCGCATTGCGGCCGATATTCCCTGGACCAGTCTGCCAGTGTGGTCACCTGACGGGCGGCACCTTCTGGTGCTCGGCGCCGCAAAAACCAACGACTCTGCGTCGATGGAATTCTGGCTGGGTTCTATTGAGGGAGCGGCCTCAGTAAAGACCGGGCTGATTTCCTTGCTTCGGGAACAAAAGATTTCGTTTGTTTTCCGTGTAGGAGAAGGATCTGTGTATCGGATCGATTGGATTGGAGATGCGCTGTTCTTTAGCGCAGGGTCCTCGATCTACACAATCGGGTTCAAGAAGGGTTTGCCGCAGCCTGGTGAACTCCGGAAACTTGCTTCCAGCACGACGGAGATGGCGAATGTCCGGGCAACCCCGTCAAAGCTCGTCTTTGAGAGCTGCACTTGGGCCTCTCACCTCTGGAGCCTTCCCCTGGATCTGGACTCGGGCAAGGTTGCAGGCCCGACACAACCCCTGAATCATGCCGGTGGGATCCAGGCCATGCCCACATCTTCCGCCGACGGCAGGCGGCTGGTGTATTTACAGAGTGGACCTGGTTCGGAAGAACTGCGATTGCGCGACATGGACTCAGGAACCGAAAGAGTGCTTAGCACAGGGCGGGCCCGGCCGAAGATGTCGCCGGATGGAACGAAGGTCGCCTACGTAACGCGCGGTAGAGGGCCGCTCTTCCTGATGGAGTCTGCGGGAGGAGAAGCAACAAAGCTCCTGGATCCGCCCGGCGGGGTTGCGGTTTATGGTTGGAGTGCCGATGGGAAGCGGATTGTTTACTGGCACGGCGCTCCGATCCGTTTTTCGGTGTTCGATCTCGAGGCACGCCAGAGCCGGGATCTGATCTCTCATCCAACGCTCGACATCCACGGCGCCGAACTGTCGCCGGACGGCAAGTGGGTGGCGTTCCACATCCCAGGTCCGGTCAGCGAGCCTTTGAAAATTGCGCCGGTGCGCGAAGGCAAAGCGGCGGGGGAAGCAGAATGGATCACGGTGACTGACGCGGCGGGCTCCAATCGTCGGCCGTGGTGGTCGCCGGACGGCAATCTGCTGTACTTTCTTTCCACGCGCGACGGTTACCCCTGCATCTGGGCACAGCCGCTGGACCCGTCCACGAAACGGCCGCGTGGAGAGCCGATGGCTGTCTACCACTTTCATGAAACACGCCGCTCGCCGAACATGCTGGCGGGCGCTTCCTTTGGTCCTGCTGTCGGGCGAGGGCGGATTGTGTTCGCACTCGGCGAGCAAACTGGAAACATCTGGTTGGCCGAGCCGGAATCGTCCGACCGGTGACTGGTAGCGTTTCTTTGAGTCTTCGCGTCTTCGTGGTTAGGGAGCGACCGCCAGGACGCAAAGACTCGAAGAAACGCTAGCAACAAGCTGGAGAAGAATTCCTGATGATAAAGGCGGCATCTTTCGTGTGGTGCGCTCTCCTGGCCGCGGCTCTGCCCGTTGCGGCAACCGGGTGCGTTCAGACAGGGCCGGTATTGCTGCAGGAAGATCCGGCCACCGGACTTGAGCTGTGGCAGACCGCCCTGGGCCAATTATGGATACCGCGGCCGGGAAAAGACGTCATCAAACATCTCGAGTGGGAGCAGACCGTCCTAAAGGTATATCACCATCCCGATGCTCACGTACGCCCCGGTGACGTGGTGATCGACTGCGGCGCTCACATCGGTGGGTTTACTCGCGTCGCGCTTCGCGCCGGCGCGCGCCTGGTCGTGGCCATCGAACCGGAGCCGGCAAACCTGCTCGCTTTCGAGAAAAACCTGGCGCAGGAACTGAGGACCGGCAAAGTCAAGTTGATCCGAAAGGGCGTGTGGGATACGAGCGGCCGGATTTCACTCCACCTTTCGCGCGTGGGAGATTCCCACAGCATGGTAATCCCCCACAATGATAAGGGGGACGAAACAGTCGAGGTAACGACGCTCGATGCCCTGGTCGAGAGTCTCAAGCTCCCGCAAATTGATTTCGTCAAGATGGACATCGAAGGCGCCGAACAAAGGGCGCTTCGGGGCGGGCGACAACTCTTGAAGCGGTGGCGCCCCCGGCTGGCGATATCCAGCTACCACCTCAAGGGCGATCCCGCGGCCATCACGGGCATTGTGTGGGAGTCTTTCTCGGGATATCGTGTGGCATCCAAGGATCTGTTCAAAGCGCCCGGCAGAGACGCTGTTCCCAAAGTGCTGTTCTTTTACTAAGGGCCAACCTGGGGAAGAAATCCGATGTCCAAGAAACCTCAGAAAACCAAGAAAGGACTGAGCAGGCGAGAGTTGATTAGATCAGGACTCGTGGCGGGGAGTGTCGCGTTCCTTGCCTCGAAATCCGGCCGCACCCTCGCACAAACCGTCAGCCCGCCAACCTTACCGTTCGTCGATGAGCTTCCTGTTCCGCCCATCGCCGAGCCGGTACCGTCGCTGGACCCCGAGCCCCACCCGGCCGGTCACCAGCGGTACGCCGATTTTCAGCCGCAAAAGTTCTATGAGATTCCCATGGTAGAGGCGCTCCACAGTTTCCACCGCGACTTGCCTCTCAATCCGATCTGGGGCTTCAACGGCATTCACCCGGGCCCTACTTTCCGCGAGCGATATGACGTACCTATCCTGGTGCGCTTTCGCAACCATTTGCCGGCCAATCACGTTGGCTTCGGTATTCCTTCGGTCATCACACATCTGCACAACGGCCACACGGCGTCGGAAAGCGATGGCTTTCCGCTCGACTTTTATGAACCCGGTCAGTTCAAGGACCACCACTATCCGAATATCCTGGCGGGTTACGACGCCTTCCCTCCGCGAGGCGACGAGCGCGAGGCACTGGGCACGCTCTTTTATCACGACCACCGTCTCGACTTCACGGCGCCCAACGTCTACAAGGGGCTGGCCGGCTTCTACCTCCTTTTTGACGAGCGGGACTCCGGCGACGAGACCGATACCAACCCCAATGCTTTCCGGCTGCCGAGCGGCGAGTTTGACGTACCGCTGGTCTTCAATGACCGGCGCTTCACCGCGGACGGGGAATTGTTTTTTGACCAGTTCGACTTGAATGGTTTTGTCGGCGACAAGTTCACGGTCAACGGGAAGATTCAGCCATTCTTTCGAGTGGCTCGGCGCAAATACCGGTTTCGGTTGTTGAATGGCGGGCCGGCGCGTTTCTATGAATTCTTCCTGAGCAACGGGCAATCATTTGTTCAAATCGGCAACGACGGAAATCTTTTGCCCGAGCCACTGATTCGAACGAGCATCCGTCTCGGAGTGGCAGAGCGCGCCGATGTGATCATAGATTTCTCGAACGCCGAGCCCGGAGACCAGATCTTCGTACAGAACCGGCTGCGGCAAAACAACGGACGCGGGCCTGTTACGGCGAACGCTATAGAAGATCCCGGCACCCCGATACTGCGGTTCGATGTAGATCGCGATGCGGAGGACCCGAGTCTGGTTCCCGCCAAGTTGCGCGACCTCCCTCTTGCCGATGGCAACGAAGTCGTGGCCACGCGGACCTGGAACTTCGGGAACCGGAATGGAGCCTGGACCATCAACGGCAGACTCTTTGATAGTAACCGCGTCGACGCGCTGGTGAAAAAGGATAGCTCCGAGATCTGGGTCTTGCAGACAGGCGGTGGCAACTGGAGCCATCCGGTTCACATCCACTTCGAGGAATTCCAGATTCTCTCACGCAACGGACGCACGCCCTCAGTCGATGAGCTCGCGCGCAAAGACATATTGCGACTCGCTCCGGGCAACAACGCAAGGGTCTTCATGCGCTTCCGGGACTTTGTCGGCAGGTATGTCATGCACTGCCACAACATGCTCCACGAAGATCATGCAATGATGGTCTGGTTCGAGATTGAGGCATAGTAGTCACAGGAGACCGCGCCATGAACAGAAGGGGCTTGCTGGTGAATGAAACCCTGACTCGTCTCGCTTCCGGCTTTGTCGCACCGCGGCCAGCCAAAGAACGAACGGGCAACGCCGGCGGTCCACGAGCCGGATACTTTCCGGACTTTGTCCTGCGCACTCATGAGAACAAGCCAGTGCGTTTCTACACGGATCTGATCAAGGGCAAGATCGTCGTTATCAACATGATATACGTGCAGTGTGAAGGCGTGTGTCCGGGCATCACCGCGAACCTGGTGAAGGTGCAGAGAGCGCTGGGCGACCGCGCCGGACGGGATATTTTCATGTATTCTCTAACGCTCAAGCCGGACCAGGATTCGCCCAAGGCGCTCAAGCATTACGCCGAAATGCACGGAATCAAACCAGGTTGGCTCTTCCTGACGGGAAAGCGTGCCCAGATGGAAGTTCTCCGCCGCAAGCTGGGCTTCTTCGACCCTGATCCGGCCGTGGACCGGGACGAGTCGCAGCACATCGGTCTCATCCGGTTCGGCAACGAGGCGCTCGACAGGTGGGCAGCCTGCCCCGGCCTGGCCAATCCTGACCAGATCGTCCGGTCTATCCTCTGGATGGAGGGACCACAGGAGACGCGCTCTAGCGGAACAAATACCACCAAGACATCGAAGACACAAAGAAACGCTAAGGGTCAGACCGAATGTGAGAGGAAATCCATCCGGCCGCCGTCGACGGTAATTACCTGGGCGGTTATGAAGCTGGCTTCGTCGCTGGCCAAGAAGAGCGCGCACCGGGCCACATCTTCCGGGGCGCCGATCCGGCCGAGCATCGCTTTTTTCGCCAGAGCGCTCAGCCGCGCGCTCTCCGACTCATCGACGACCGCCCCCATCATGTCGGTCCGGATAAAGCCGGGACAGATGCCGTTGACATTAATGCCGTGAGGTCCCAGCTCGAGCGCCATCCTTTTGGTCAGGGCAATGACAGCCGCCTTGGTGGCGCCGTAAGGCGTTGTCCCGGTCACGGCGGTCCCGAGTGCCGCCAGGGATGAGATGTTCACGATCTTGCCGGAGCGCTGCTTCATCATGAGGGGCGCTACCGCCTGCGCACAGTGGATCACCCCTTTGAGGTTCACGGCGATCATGTCGTCGAATTCCTCTTCCTTCAGCGTCATCAACTCACCCAGGTGAAGGATCCCGGCGTTGTTGATGAGGATATCGATAGTGCCGAACTCGGCCGTGGCTTTCTCGACCATCGCACCGACCTCAAGCTTATCGGCAACATTCGCCTGGAGCGCGAGAGCCTCCTGTCCTGCATTCTGAATCTCCTCCACCAGCCGGAATGCCGAGTCGGCATTCTTGAGATAGTTCAGCGCCAGGCGCGCCCCTTCGCGCGCGAAAACCGACGCCGTCGCTCGTCCAATACCGCGCGAGGCGCCGGTGATGAGAGCCACTTTCCCTTCAAGCCGCCGATGCATAGGCAATATCAACCACGAAGACGCGAAGAATCATGCCGCGGAGCTATCAGCCGTCAGCTTTCAGCTGTCAGCTGCCGCCCTCAAACTCGGTAAGAAGTGAGGGCTATTCGTTCGAAGCGAAATAGCCCTGCCGCGTCGCGAACGATCATCTTCGAAAAACCTTCAGGTGCGGCAAGTTTTACCTGGAGCTTGCGCCACTTTCCGTCGCGGGCTTTGTTGACGGGGGTATACCCGAGGACGTACTGGTTGGTCAATTCCGAGCGAATCAAGTCCACATAATAGTCGAGTTGACTGAATGTCTGCGGGAAAAAAGCACGGCCTCCGGTCAAATCCGCCAGACCCTTGGATTTCCTGATGCCCGTATCCCAGCTTACCTTTCTCTCCGATGGCATAGATGGGAGCCCCGGACTCGCTGGCCAGCTCCCTGACTTCGGCGGCAGTGTACCGGCTGCTGTTATCCTCGCCATCGGTAATCAGAATGAGGGCGCTCTTCCGGTTTCTTGCCGCCCTGATTTGTTCCATTCCGAGATGGACCGCATCGTAAAGCGCCGTCCGCCCACGCGGCTTGATCGACGAGATGCTTCGTTCCAAGCTGGCTGCCTCCCGGGTGAAACCCTGGACCAGCTTCGTCTTTTGATTGAAGCTCACAAGAAAAAACTCATCATCCGGAGTTCCTGATTGCAGGAGACGCAGGATAGATCTTCGAGCCGACTGGATATTGCGCTTCATGCTCGGGCTTATATCGAAGAGAATTCCCATGCTGACGGGAGCTGATTCCTCGATGAAGTGAGTGATGGACTGCTCGACCGTGTCTTCAAAAATGCGAAAGCTCTCCTTCTCGAGTCCTCCAACAGAGCGGTTGAGCGAATCGGTGACCGAAACATTGATAAAAACCGTCTCTACACCAACTCGAAAAGTCGGTCTTGTATCCGATTCGTTTGACTCGGTCCAGGGCAGGGTAATCAGAATAAAGATGAATACAACAACGCGGCAGGCGTTCTTCGGAGCCATAGAAAGACTACCCAAGATTGATTTGCAATTCGAATGAATAGGCGCGATGATGCGGCCTTGCGAGATGTGTTGTCAAGCTTAGTGTCTTGGCGTCTTTGCGGTGAGGAGGAGAGATGCTGCGAACGACAAGATTGCGGCGGGCGCGACTGATTCCCAGGAACCTGGCCCAGGCTCCGGTCAAGCCGAGCTCGGATGTCGAACGCCAGCTCACCGTGACCGAGCTTCGGAGCTACGCGCTGCGCGAGCCGGTCTCCCGTCGCAGCTACACGATCGTCAAGATTCAAACTGAATCGGGTCTGGCGGGATTCGGAGAGTGCGCCGCGGTTTCTGCCCAGGCCCTCGAGCAGGCAAAGAAAGTCGTGATCGGGATGCCGGCTACGGCTTTTGAATCGGCAAGACGGCAACTGGCGCCCGTACCAGGTATCGAGGCCGCCGTCAACATGGCCCTGCTTGATGTGATCGGTCAATTTGCCAAAGCCCCGGTTCATCACATCCTGGGCGGCCCCACGCGCAACAAGGCGCGCGCCATAACGGCGCTCGAGGGCGATTCCGACGAGGACCTGATTTCCTCGCTGAAGCGCGCCCAGCAAGCCGGCTATCGGGCTTTCCTGGTTCCACTACCGCCGGTAGCAGCGCCCAACCAGGGGCAGGCGTTCGTTCACAAGACGCGCAAGCGCATGGAATCACTGCGCACAGCCGGCGGAGAAACACTCGACTTCGCGCTGGCCGGAGCCGAGTCCCTGTCGCCGGGCGACACGGCCAGCCTTTGTTCCGCGCTCGAACGGTTTCATCTGCTCTGGTTTGATGAGCCCTGCAGAATCTCCAATCTGTCGGGACTGGTCAAAATCTCCTCCGAAAGCGTCACTCCCCTCGGATTCGGTCGAAGAATCAGCCAGGGAGGCCAGTTCCAGGATCTGCTGCGCCAGGAAGCCGTGGACGTACTCCGTCCCGACTTGTCGTTCAATGGAATCAGCGGAATTCGAAAGATAGCGGCTCTGGCCGAAACCTACTACGTCGCGCTGGCGCCGCATCATGACGGCGGGCCCATCGCAACAGCGGCCGCGCTTCACCTGGCGGCCAGCATTCCGAATTTCTTCATCCAGCAGATCCCTTTCCCTAAGGCGGAAGAAGACCGGCGTATGCGAGCGGCTCTGATATCCCGCCCGGTCGAGGAAGTCAAAGATGGATTTGTGGAACTTCCGAGCGGGCCGGGCCTGGGGATCTCGGTCAACGAAGACGCGCTTCAGAAATACAGGGAGAACGCAGCATGAGACGACGTCAGTTTCTGGGCGGTATGGCTGGAGCGCTGGCTGGTCCGAAAATAGCTGCTGCTGCGGAGTGCGTCTGCTTCGGCCCTCAGGCTCAAAACCCGGCCGGTAGCGAGGCCTTTCTCTCAGTCGGATCGAAAATCAAAATCACCAACATGAAGGTCTTCGGCGTATCGTTGACGCCCGATTCTGACCGGCCTTACGTATTCGTCAAACTGGAAACCGACGCCGGCGTCATCGGGTGGGGAGAGGGGACGCTCGAAGGCAAGGCCGGAGCCGTCATTGCATGCGTCAACGACTTTCGTGACTTCATCATCGGCAGCGATCCGATGCAGGTAGAGCACCACTGGCAATCGATGTACGTCCACACCTTTTACCGTGCCGGTCCGGTCATTGGTTCGGCGATATCGGGAATCGACCAGGCGCTGTGGGACATTCGAGGGAAGGTGCTCGGACTTCCGGTTTACAAGCTTCTGGGCGGCCCGATGGATCCCCGCGGTGTCCGCGGATATTATCACGCGCGCGCCCAGACCCGGGAGGAGCTTGCGCGCCTGCGCGAGAATGCCGTCAGCCTGGGGGTTACATGTTTCAAGAGTGGCATCCCGGGATACTACGAGTGGATCGAGACTCATGCCAAGATCAAGCGCGCGGTCGGCGCCATGCAGATGCTGCGCGAAGGTCTGGGACCGGAGATCGATATCGGAATTGATTTTCACGCCAAGACCAGTCCGGCCGTGGCCTCGATTCTGGTGAAGGAAGTGGAACCGCTCAACCTCTTGTTTATCGAGGAGCCCTGCCCGCCCGAAAATGTAAAAGCTATGGCGCGAATCGCGCGGCGGTCCACCACGCCCATTGCCACCGGAGAGCGGCTGGTGGCTTCGTTTTCGTGCCGCGAGCTCGTCGAGATGGGCGTGGTCGACATTCTGCAGACCGACATCAACCATGTGGGCGGAGTAACGGCGCTGTGGAAGGTGGCGGCCATGGCAGAAGCCTCCGGAATCTCCATGGCGCCTCACGCTTGCGAAGGTCCGATCGGCGGCCTGGCGACGGTCCACGTCGACGCAGCCATGCCGAACTTCCTGGTGCAGGAAATCTGCAGCGGCGTTCAGCCGGAGATGAAGGAGAAGGTGTGGGAAGAGTGGCTTGGGTTTCCGGCGATGCGCATGGTCAACGGCCGCTTCCCGCTACCCGAGAAACCGGGGCTGGGCTTTGACCTGACCGAGGAGGCGCTGAAAAAGTATCCCTTCGGAGGCACACGCCCCATGGCGCGCGTGTTTCATCAGGATGGCTCGGTAGCCGAGTGGTGATATCTTCGAGCCCGGCGTTCAAAACTCAAGATGAAGAGGAGATTGTACAGTAATGATCCTGGTGAGCGCCCAGGCATCATGGATGCGCTGGCCAAAGAACTAGCGTCTCACTATGAAATTGCGTTCGCCTATCTGTATGGTTCCTTCGCAGAATGCGCACCCTTTCACGATTTGGATGTAGGGGTGTATCTTCGTGACCCCCGGTCAAGCATGATGTTGTCGTCGATGCTTGGTCGCCGGCTCAGCGTTCGGCTGAAAATCCCGGTAGACGTCAGAATTTTGAATGACGCGCCTGTCACCTTTCTATATCACGTCATGAAAGGACAGCTGATCCTCACCCACGATGACGACCTCCTGTCGACAATCATGGAAAACACAGTACGCCGGTACCTCGACATTGCGCCACTACTGCTGAGGAGCACGAAAGAGGCCTTTTCCCCATGAGCTTGAACGCCGACCTCGTCAGGTCTCGATGCGCAGAGATTGAAGATTCAATTCAACGTTTGGAGCGATTTCAAGGCCTCACCAAAGAGCAATTCCAGGCAAACCAGGACACCCTTGATATTGCGTGTTACCGCCTCCTTATTGTTATTGAGTCTGCATTGGCCCTCTGCTACCACGTCGCCGCGAAGCGACTGCGAAAAATCCCGGAGGAATACGCCGAGTGTTTCGAGATCCTGTGCCAGGCGGGGCTCATTTCCGGGGACCTGGCCGATCGCCTTCAGCAAATGGCACGATTTCGCAACCTCCTCGTCCACGTTTATTCGAAAGTGGACTACGGACAGGTGTACGAAATAATCCGCGGGAACCTGGGCGATCTTCGCGGTTTTGCGGCGGCGATAACGAGGTTGCTCTAGTTTCGGCTGGCGTAGTGGGGAGATTGCGGCTTCGCGTCCTGGCGGTAGATCTTCTTTCCGCCAGGACGCGAAATCAGCTCGACTTCAGAAGTAGAGCTTCAATCCAAACTGCATGCGCCGCGGCTCGTTGATCGTGTTCAGAACCCGGCCGAAGTTCGGATCGTCCAGATTCCGGGCTCCGGTTTCGAAGCGCGCCCGGTTGAGCAGATTGAACAGCTCCCAGCGAATATCTATCCGCGCAGTTTCGGTCATCCGGAACGACTTCGCCAGAGAATAGTTCTCGCCGTAGTTCGGAAAGGTCCGCGCCTTCGCGTTGTGACGGGTCGTATTGCCCAGCCGGTCGGTCGGTTGAGGGCCGAAGAATGACCTCGGCTGAAAGAAGCGGTCGGCGCCGCGCCAGTCCGGGTTTTCGAGCTCCGTAGTCCATCCGTCGTACGTCGAGACCGTTGCCGCCCCCCGCCCGTTGAAGATGTTGTAGCTGTTGCTGTTGGTCAGCTCCAGCGGCGTTCCGCTCGCATAGTAGTGGAAGGCCGCGAGGCGCCAGCCGCCGAACACCTTCGAGCCGAACCCGCTCGTCAACCATCGCCGGCCGTTGCCGAAGGGAAGCTCGTAGATGTAACTGGCCTTGAAGTTGTGCGTCTGATCGTACTGCCCGATCGACTTCTCCAGCCGCCGGTTGTAATGATCGATGGCGGAGTTGTCGCCGATGTAGCTGTCGGAATCGGTCAAGAGCTTCGAGAAAACGTAGGACGTCTGCATTTGAAAGCCTGCCGAAAAGCGCTTCTCGAGCTTGAGCACCGCCGCATGGTAGCTCGAATGGCCGCTCTTGTCACCGTGACCCTCCCGGGTCTGGATGTCGAGATATTGCGGGAACGGACGGAGCGCCTGCGCCACGCTGCCGTTGAAGCTCGGGTAGGGCTTGGGAATCCCCGCCGCAATGGCGGCCGCGGAGTTGATGTTGGACTGCAGCAGTGTGAGACCGTACTTCTGGAAGTTGCTGAAGTGGACCTGGTTCATGCGCAAGAGGCCCGAGACCAGATGGGCGCCGATCGTCGCGTTGTACGCGGTTTCGACCACCCACGAATTCCCGAGCTGCCGCTGAATCGATAGCGTCCAGTCGTAGCTTTCCGGCAGACGCACGGCCTCGTTGTTCCAGTACGCGGTGTTGTTGCCGTTGGAGAACGCCGGGTCGATGCTCGGCGGCTGAGGGAAGGGTGGGAGGCCCCGGTCCATATTGAAGGCCGAGGTAATCCCGTTATCGGTTGACGTCGGCCGGAAGATGCTGATCGCGCCTTCGAAGTGGGTGCTTCCGGTCACCGTCTTGACCACGCCGAAGCTGCGCGCCGCGGCAACGCGCAGAACGGTCTTGTCGCTGAGACTGTAGGCCAGACCGAAGCGCGGGCCGAAACCTCCATACCATCCGCCCACGAGCGTGCGCGAGTTCTCGCGGCCGGGACCGAATCCGGCGAAGCGCAGAGCGCCCGGGAACCCGTCGGCGCCGGGATTCGGCTTGTCGGGGGTGAAGTCGCTCCATTTATCGAGCTGTTCGATCGGCGGAAGGGTGAACTCGTAGCGCAACCCGAGGTTCACGGTCAGGCGCTGCGACACCTTCCAGTCGTCCTGGAAGTACATCGAGTGGCTGCGCCACTCCTGGCCGACGAAGCGGTCGTTCTCGGTCCCGCCCGAGTACGACTCGCCCAGAAGGAAAGAGGCGAAGCCGTTTCCGCCGCCGGTGGTAATGTTGTTGTTTCCGGGAACGCTGGTGCTGCGCCGATCGCCGTTCACCAGGCCGGAGATCGTCTGTCGGCCAAAGCCGTTATAGTGGATCAGCTCCCAGAGGTAGCCCATCTTGAAGTTGTGCTTCCCCTTGATCCACGACAGGTCGTCGCCGAACGAGTAGACAACGTTTTCACTTCCATCTCCGGCCGAGTCGCCCCACGTACTGTAGTCGGAGAACGTGACCTGGACGAAGTTGCGGTCGCAGTCGAAGGCGTTGATCAGGCAGACACCCTTCGCCTGCCAGCCTCCGGTGGCGTTGAGCGAGGCGTTCAACTCGCGCCAGTTGTTCCCGCCGCCGTACATGTTGTTGACCAGCGTGGGACGGATGACCCAGGTGTAGCTGGCACGATATACGTCGCTGCGCTGGTCTCCGGTTCGAAACGTGCTGAGAATCCCCGGCAGTCCGGTCGGACCGCTGGACCCGGGCTCCCTCAGGTGCTGGCCGTAGTTATAAAGAAAACTGAACTTGTGCGCCTCGGAAAAATTGTGGTCGACCTTGGCGCTGAACTTGGTCCAGGGGTCGAGGACTGATCCCTGATCGTTCACGAAGTTATTCCTGACATAAGCGCTCGTTCCGGGCGCGGCGGCCACGTTGGGAACGCCGACGCCGCCGGCTGCCTTGATGACCGCCTGCGCGAAGCTCGAGAAGCGGCTCTGAGGAATTATGTTGTTGGGAAAGGGGTCGCGGATGAACCCGGTGCCGCTGGGGTTGGGTCTCGTGGTCGCCGGATCGTAGATTGTCAGCCTGGTCCCGTTCTGGTCGACCCAGTTTCTGAAGTCGCCCTGGTACATCTCGGGCGTCGGGACGCTCAGGACGTTGCTCGTGGCGCCGACGCGGTTGCGAAACCATTCCATCGAGCTGAAGAAGAACGTTTTTTGCCGGCCGTCGTAAAGCTTCGGGATCACGACCGGCCCTCCCACGCTCCAGCCGAAGTCGTGCTGTTTGTAGGTGCCCCGGGTTGCCTCGAAGAATCGGCGCGCGTCGAATGCATCGTTGCGGAGAAACTCATACGCGGTTCCATGCAGGCTGTTGGTCCCGGACTTGGATGCAAAAGTCATGATACCGCCCGAGGCGCGGCCGAACTCGGCCTTGAAGCCATTGGTATCGACGGTGAACTCTGTGATCGCGTCGAGCGACGGCGTGTTCACGCTGGCCCATTGAACCGAGGCGAAGCGCCCCGTTCCGGCGGAAACACCGTCCAGCGTGATTCCCCAGGAAGCAACCTGGCCGCCACCCAGTCCGAACGTCTCGTCGCTGGCGGTTCCGGATCCCTCGACTTGCTTGGCCTCGGGCGTGATGAGCGCCAGGTCGAACGGACTGCGCATCGCGCCCGCGACTACCAGCGGCAGCTCGTCGACCATCTTGTTGCTGACCGATGAGGAGATCCTCGCGTTTTCGGTCTGCAGAGGCGGAGCTGTGCTGCTGACCTCGACGGATTCGTTGATCTGGCCGACTTCCAGCGTCGCGTCGACGCGCACGGTCGTCGAGGCCGCCAGCACGACCTGCGACTGCTCCCATGCCTTGAATCCCGTGAGCTCGACGCGGACCTTGTAGGTCCCTGAGGGGAGCGCGGGGATCGCGTAGAGTCCGTCGTCAGTCGAGATGGTGCGAGTGGAGACATTCGTGGCGGCATTAGTCGCCGTAACCGAGGCGCCCGGAATGACGGCGCCGGAGGCATCTTTCACACTGCCGGTGAGGACGCCCCGGTCGGATTGGGCGAAGACCGGCACGGCAAGCGCCAGGCAGGCGATGAGCAAACAGCCGATGGCGTTCGATCTCTTCATAAACCGTCCTTTCAAAACCGGAAGCTGCGCTGGGATGCCAGGACCAACTGGCTTTCCGGAGGTTGGAATCCATTCGATGCGAGGAGTATGCAACGACCGACTACCGGAGTGTCAAGAACAAAACCACCGCGAGGACGCGAATACGCAAGGTGGGTCAGCGCTTCTTCAGGG
Source organism: uncultured Acidobacteriota bacterium (assembly GCA_963827655.1). Classification (GTDB taxonomy): domain Bacteria; phylum Acidobacteriota; class UBA6911; order UBA6911; family UBA6911; genus CAWHCF01. The sequence goes on along the minus strand of CAWHCF010000002.1, from coordinate 75,415 downwards.
TTACGCCCAGTCCGCCGCCGTCGCTGTAGAAGATCGTTTCCAGGTCGGGGTTGGCCAGGACCTGCTTGACGTATCCTTCCTTTACGGCGGCCATGGTCACGTTATGGGCCAGGATCAGGCCGCCAGGCCGCACAAGCGGGAGCAGCTTATTCAGGTAATCAACGTAGCCCTCCTTGTCGGCGTCGATGAATGCCACGTCAATCGGTCCTTTCAAGCCGGACAACTTTTCGTGGGCATCTCCTTCGATGAGGTTGACCATCTGGCCGACGCCGGCCTGCTCGAAGTGCTTGCGCGCTGTCGCGGCCCGGCCCGAGTCTATTTCGAACGTGGTCAGCTTGCCGCCGGTCTTCTGCAAGGCGAGGCAGAACCAGAGTCCGGAGTAACCGGTCGAGGTGCCGATCTCGACTACCGTCTTGGCCCCCACCGCTTCGGTGAGCAGCCGCAGTACGCGGCCGTCGCTAACCGGGACACTGAGATATATTCTTCCGGACTGGCGCATCTCGTCGAGCACCGACAGGATTTTCTTTTCCGGTTCGGTCCTGGCCAGAGGCAGTGGCGTGGCATCGGAACTCCTCGATTGGCATCCCGCGCTCGGGCCGGAGAGGGCGGTTGCCAGCACAAGGCTGATGCTCATCAGTATTCGCCCCATTTGTTTTCCTCCTGTGAAGGTTCGTCATCGGCGGCCAACAAACGAGGTTGCTTTTGCCCTACCGCCGGATTTCCGTTCCGTAGGATAGGCCAAATCCGAATCGGAAGAGAGGATTTTCCAGGTCGTGAGGCACATCCGGGTATTGTTTTGCTACCGATGCGCTGTCTCTGGGCAGATTGAATGGCAGCTTCCCGCCGGGACGGTGCCGGCCGAACACGATGTCGAGGATGGTGTTGTCGTTGGAGCTGAAGTGGGCCAGCACGGCGCGAACCTCGTCGATGAACTCGGAAAGGACCGCGGGACGGTCCATATACATGACAACGATTGTGGGTGTTCCGGAGGAAGCGATCCTCTTGATAGCCTCGAGTTCCTTCGCATTGTGGGCTCCGGCATAGGCCAGGGTTCCTTCGTGCGCTCCTCTTGCAAGGCGACCGCCGACCGGGCGCAATGCGTAGGGCGCGGTTACCTTGATAATTGCCGCGTGGGCATTTTTCGGATCGTCGACCAGAGTGCCATACTGGGCCGCGGCGTCCTTGCTCATGTTTTCGACATACAACTTTGTGTTTCCGGGTAACGGCAGCAGCCTGTTCGCGTTCTTCAAAAGCACAATCGATTTTCTCTGGGCTTTTTCTCCTGCCTGCATGAAATGGCTGCTGGCCACAATAGACCGGGCGCGGTCGGGATCGACATACGGATTCTCAAACAGGCCCAATTGGAACAGCGGTTTGAGAACTCTCCTGGCCGAGTCATCTATCCGCCTTTCCGGAACGGCGCCTTCTTTGACCATTTCGATAATGTAGCGGGGATTGCTGTCTCCGCCAATCTGATCTACGCCGGCTTCGACGATGAGCCGTTGCCGTTCCTTTTCCGTCAAGTGCTCGACGCCCCAGGGCACACTTCTCAGCCAATCGGTAACTACCAAACCGTTGAATCCGTACTTCCTGCGCAACAGGTCGGTTACGATGATCTTCGAGAAGGTCATTCCGACGGTGTCGACCCCAACGGGAATCGCGTAGCCTGGCATGATTCCGGCCGTACCTGCTTCAATCGCAGCCTGAAACGGGATCAGGTGGTAGTCAAAGTGTTTTCCCGGATATGCCTGCCACTTTCCAGACTCGTCGTGCGAATCCGGCCCATCCTTCACCGCACCGCCGCCGGGGAAGTGCCTGGCCACACACATAACGCTCTCCGGACCCAATTGTTTGCCCTGAAAGCCTTCAACGTAGGCCTTCACCAGTATGCCGGCCAGCTTGGCATCCTCGCCAAATGTTCCGGGCACTCGATTCCAGCGAGGCTCCGTCGCGACATCGGCCATCGGAGATAACGAGGTTTGAAGGCCGAGGGCCCGATATTCCTGGGCAGCGATCCGGCCGAACTCTCTGACCACGTTGGGATCGCCAATGGCAGCGAATCCGATTTGCTCGGGCCACTGCGAAATATTGGGTTTCCCCTGCGGGCCCGAGGCTGCGGCTTGGAAACGGCGGGATGAGTGCCTCGGATCCGAGCTGAAGCTGATGGGTATGCCCAGGCGGGATCCTTCGGCGATCTCTTGCATGCCGTTTGAAAAGCGCGCGGTGACCTCCGGCGCATCCCAGGGGCTCGGACGGACCCGGACCCACCTGACGTTCCTTTGCTGGATGAGTTCTCTCGGAGAGGGCCGATCCGCGGTAGTTACGCCCGGAGGTCCTGGACGATTCGCAGGACCCAGCAACTCCGGACCGCTTCGGACGGGCGCGTCAAGCACGACCCCGGCTGGCCCTGTGAAGCCCTGAAGCGATGAATGCACCATCAGACCGGCCTTCTCGGCGAGGGTCATCTTCGATACCAGGTCCGCAACCCTTACCTCTACCGGCAGTCTCCAGTCTTCATACTTGTCCAGCACACCGTTCTTGTTGAGATCTTTGAAGGTCAGGTTATCAACCGTCAGGATTGGTGTTTTCCGCGCCGTTACGCCGGTTGTTGCGCCGCGGCAGTCGAGGACGGAAGCCAGCTCAGCAAAACCATCAAAGCAATCTTTCTGCTCATTGCTCAAGGTCTCCTTTCAGCTTCGCGTCCTGGCGGCTTCGCGATCGAATTGGAGCTATTCAGTCTGCGGGCTGGGGGGTTTGCTGAAATCAATCCTGGTCGAGAAATCATCGAAATGGAACATGGTATCGTCCTTGCAATTCGCGCAGTAGAAAGTTCCACCTTCACCCAACCACATGTCCTTCAAGTAGAAGGCGACGTAACAGCCGTAACACCGCTGTATGCGGCGCCCGAACTGTTCTCTTGCCTCTTCAACATTCATCTTGAAAGTCTCGCAAGACCGAAGTCTCAGGCTCCGTATTTCCACACAGCCCAGGCGAACGCGAGCCATCCCACCAGGAAGGCCAGCCCGCCGAGAGGTGTGATGGCCCCCAGCCAGCGGGCGCCGGTCAGGGACAAGAGGTACAAACTCCCCGAAAAAAGAATCGTGCCCGCCACAAATGCATAACCTGAAAGTTGAAGGGCAGGCCCGGGCCATCGAGTCTGAGCCCAGCTCACAGCCAGCAAAGCCAGAGCGTGATACATCTGGTAGCGTACGGCGACTTCAAAGACGGCGAGCATATCCGCAGAAAGGCGTTGCCGCAAGCCGTGAGCCCCGAACGCTCCGGCTGCGACGGCGAGAAATGCCGATACGGCGCCCAATGCGGCAAACGTCCTTTCCACCTGCTATCTCCCCGCATGCTTTTTTGCCACGACTCTTGGTGTCTTAGGCGCTTAGTGAACGTTCAAACCAACATGTTGTCGTTCACAAGGGGCCTTCGTTCGGGGCGAAGTCCCGAACGAACCTTAGTCGCGCAAAATACGTAACGTGTCTGGCTTTTGAGCGCTAACCGCCCCGGAGGGGCGTACGGAAATGAGCCCCGGGCAGCGAAGCGCAGCCCGGGTTTGCGGGATTGTGTCCACGCGCCCTGAAAGGCGCAGGAGCATTGAGGAGCCGCGCGCGCCTCTCGGCGCGATCTCTTTGCTGGTGTCAACCGGGGGCAGGCGCTTCGCTCAACCCCCGGCAATTTCCTTCGCCCTTTCAGGGCGCGACGCAGCGTAACCTCGGCTTGCGCCTTGTACCTGGGCGGCATGTCTTGCTCGTGCGATCGTCGACCATATCGCCAGAAACAGTCACGTCCGCCAGAGCCTGGTTCAGGAGCTCGATGGCGCGCCCAGAGTCTAGTCCATGATACCGTGCAGCGTTGTCGAATGACTCAGGGGCTCTTTTGGCGTCGAAGATTATCACGAGTCCTTGTACAAGACCCTTGTCTTGGTGGTTACCAGTGCGAGCTCAAAAATTGCGAGCGTACGTCTGATGATGCTATCCATACACGCAGCACCTGCGCAACCGAATTTTCCCTGGAGGGCGCTATGAATACCACGCCGGACGAAGCTCGTCGGCGTATGCGTCAATGCGACAGCGAGCGCCGGAATTTCGTTCACCACCATTTCAAGCGGGATCCGGACGATCCCTGCTCATACGATCTTGTGTTCAACACCGATCGCCTTTCCCTTGAACAGGTTGTCGATTCCATAAAGGGAGCGATGAGCCACCAGGCTTCCTGATGCGGCGAAAACTCCATGACGGTAGAGAGGACGGACTGGTTGCACTGGCCTCGCTTAATCCCGACCGGATCAAGTCGTTTGCCGATCTCCTCGAGGCAATGGGAGACACCTCGTTCGGCGGCCGGCGGTTAGGAGAGGCGTTTGACATAATGAAGGAGATGATCGTCGACCCCGATTGCTACGTGGTGGGCACGTTTTCGGGAGCAATGACCATTGCCAAGATGGGAACGATCATCTGCCGCATGATCGATCACGAAATGATTCACGCTGTGGTTTCGACCGGGGCCCTGATGGCCCACGGTTTCAGCGAGTCGATCGGCGGCACGCATTACAAGGCCGATTCCAGAATGAACGACGCAGAGCTTTTCGCAAAGGGCTACAACCGCGTCTACGACACGCTGGAGATGGAGGCGAATCTCAACAGCGTCGAGCGGGTTGTCTCTGCCACTCTGGAGCGAATTCCGAAGGGCGCCGTACTCTATTCGGAGTTTCTGACGCGCGAACTGGGCCGCACACTGGCCCAGGACCACCAGGGTGACGGCATTCTCAAAAGCGCGTATCAGAAAGGCGTTCCGGTTTACATTCCCGCTTTCACCGACTCGGAGCTGGGCCTGGATATCTCGACCTGGGCTATGCGGCAGGGGATGGAATCGCGATACGGCGAGCGCAAGAAGAAAAAAGCCAAGGCTACACTCGCCGAATGCACCTCCTTCGCGCCGGCGTTCAACCCGTATCTTGATTTGAACAGCTACACGCGCAATGTAATGGGCGCGAAGACTCTCGGCATCTTCACGATCGGCGGAGGCGTGCCTCGAAACTGGGCGCAGCAGGCCGGCCCGTACATGGAAATCACCAATGTTCGGGTCGGAACCGCATTTACTCCCCCCCGGTTCAAGTATGGGGTGAGAATCTGTCCCGAGCCTGACTATTGGGGCGGACTGAGTGGCTGCACGTATTCGGAAGGCGTGTCCTGGGGAAAGTTCGTTCCTCGGGAAGAGGGCGGCCGTTTCGCCGAAGTCCTTTCAGATGCAACTTTAGTGTTGCCTTTACTGGTTCAGGGCCTATTGGAGGTAATCGGCAAAACAAAACGGTGACAGGCTACGCTTTTCCCGATTACGCCGATTGCATCCTGCGCAACGAGGGTGGCAAAAAATCGGGAAAAGCGTAGCCTGTCACCGAATTTCAGGAGGGTAGCAGTATGATTAATGACACGCTACGGTTGGGGCGCCGGCGCTTTTTCTGGAGTGCCGGGCTTCTGTCCTTCGTAACCCAGAGTTACTGGCCGCGCTTGCTGGCGGCGTCACCGCGGGCTGGATTCAGTTCGGCGAAGAACGTTTATACACGCCTGGGGATTCGGCCTTTAATCAATGCCGCCGGAACGTATACCACGCTCAGCGCCTGTCTCGTCCCGCCCGAAGTTCGCGAAGCCATGGAAGAAGCCGCTCAGGTACATGTCTCCATACCGGAACTGCACGATGCAGTCGGAAAGAGAATTGCCCAGCTGGTGGGAGTGGAAGCCGCGCTGGTAACTTCAGGAGCCGCCGGATCCCTGACTCTCGGCACGGCAGCATGCGTGGCCGGAAAGGATCAGGAGCGAATCAAGAATCTCCCTGACCTGCAAGGGATCAAAGACCAGGTCGTCATCCAGAAGACCCATCGCTTCGGCTACGACCACGCCGTACGGGCCGTGGGAGTCAAGCTGGTCGAGGTAGAGGGAAGCGAACAAATGAGGAACGCTCTTGGGGCGCGGACAGCAATGATGCTCTTTCTCAACAGCGCCGATCCGAAAGGCTCCGTCAAGCGTGCCGAGTTTGTCGAAATCGGTAAGAAGGCCGGTGTTCCCACCATGATCGATGCAGCGGCCGACGTTCCGCCGGCATCCCGCCTGGGCGAGTACAACAAGATGGGATTTGATCTTGTTTGCTTCAGCGGAGGCAAGGGACTGCAAGGTCCGCAATGTTCGGGGCTGCTCCTCGGACGCAAGGACCTGATCGAGGCGGCGTACCTGAACGGATCGCCTCACTCCGATACCATCGGACGCACGGCCAAGGTGGGCAAAGAGGAAATAGTCGGGCTCCTTACCGCGGTCGAACTCTTCTTGAAGCGGGATCACAAGGCGCAGTTGAAAGAATGGGAGCAGCAGGTTGATTTCATTGTCAAGACGGCGTCCAGTATCCCAGGGGTAACCAAAAGCGAAATGTTCATGCCCGAAATCGCGAACGAGGTGCCTCACGCCCGCATTCAGTGGGATCCGAAGGTTTTGCCTTTGAAACGAAAAGATGTCGCCGCGCGCTTGCGCGATGGGGAACCACGGATCGAGGTGCGCCCTTCCAGCGAGGAGGATCCGGTGCTGGAACTCGCCGTATGGATGCTTCAGCCCAAGGAGTACCGCATCGTCGCCCGTCGCATTCGGGAGGTTCTCGTGGCGAGTTGATTCGGCCGGGCTTCATTAACCGCGAAGGCGCCAGGGCACGCGACGAGGATGCTGGATGGCGAACAGCGTGTCTTAGTGTTTCTTCGTGTCTTGGTGTCTGTATTTGTTTTGTACCCAAGAAGCAAATCCCGTCTCTGAAGGTCAAAATCGATAGATAACGGACAAAGAATAAAATCCAAAGCCATTGGCCACGAAAGTTCTTTCCAGAAAGCCTCCGGAAAGGAAACGAGTGACCGCTCCCTGGATCGTGATGTGACGCGTAACCCGCCAAATAGGTACGATGCCCGGGTTACTCCCGACATAACGCCCCTGACCGACGCCGGGCTGGATTAACAGCCTCAGATTGGTATTGTAGATCCCATCTTGAAGTGACGTCCTCCAGTAGTTCGGGCATTCGACGATAAGCAGGATTTTCTCATGAGGAACCATCGCGAAGGCAGGTGTCAGGTCGGTAAGATTTGTGGGGCCGAACAATCCAACGGCTCCAGCATAGCTATTCCCTGGGAACAGCGGGTTGAATGCCTGCAGTCTGGGATCAGCCGGATCTTTGTCTCCCGAGGCACTGTTTGACCGGACGGTGAAGCGCGGCTTCCAGTGCGTCTGGGAAATCCGGTAGCCCGTTTCGGTCGAGAAAGCCCAAGCCTTGATACGCGCGCGGGAAAAGGTTCCCCACTGAAAGATACCGTCATAGTCGAGGTCGAGTCGCGACCATGAGGCGGACCATTTGGCTCCAACGGTGTGACGCTGCTCGCGCCCAGTACCCTGAGCATAAATGGAACTTGCCCGATCCAACCCGAGGTAGTAGAAGCCCAATTGCCCTTGCTTGACGCGTGAGCTTCTTCGGGCCAATGCAATCCCCCAAAAGGTCTGTTCATGATCCGGGAGGTCATCAAACACTCCTTGCGAAAGGGCTACCAATCTTGCAAATCCGGCATCCACATGCCAGGTCTTGCCTTTAAAGGCTAGAACCACTCCATCGAAACTGCGCTTGACGTTCAAGCCAGGACTTGCCGAAATCAGCCGGCTGCTTCCGATAGTCAGTTCTTGCCGGCCTGCCCTCAGGCTGAATTCCCGGTCCTCACGGAGCTTTTCTTTCCATTCGAAGAATGTCTGATGCAGGTCTAAAGAGTTCTTGTCGGTTGGCCGAGGCGAGTTCAGTCTTCCATTGATGAGGCCGCTCTGGATTTCAGTGTAAAAGCGAAACCGCCGGTTCAAGTGAAAATCGGCTCCAAGGAGATAACGCTGAAGAAGGTAGCCGTCCCGTGTGGTCGGGATGTCTCCAGTACCACGAATCCGAAACCCCTCCGGCCTGAATCGGATTTCCCCGGCTAGCGTGAGAAATCGATCCTCCGCGCCAAGCGAGATGTATTTGACCGGATCCCAGAAATCTACCGATTTGCTCCGATCTTTGAGGAAGCTCCAATCTTCTTCCGCCAGGTTCGGCAGATAGATCCGGAAAGCTGGCGTTTGCCCCAGACAAATCGGATCCATCGAGCCAAGGAGAGCCATGGAAACAAGGAGTTTCACAATTGATCTGGACTTCATTCGATTCATGACTCGATGTCCTGGCAAAGCTCAAGGTTCGGTCAAATTCGTAGTCCCGGCTTCGGCCGGCGCCGCCTGAAAGTCGGTTCTACTGACCTGCCCACCTTGAAAAGGGCCTTCGCGCGCGAGGTCGTTCACACTGCACGACGTCAAACCGATGTCTTGAATTGCTCAAGTTCTCACGGGTGCAGGCTTATTTATAAGGTATTGACCGCTGTAAATCCTAACATTGGTCGCAACCTACCACCCGAAGTCAGCAAAAATTTTCGGGAGTGCATGGGCGCGCTGCCCAAGGGTTCGCGCAGGAATAGGTTCACATTCCGCTGCAGGCGCTTCGGGCCGCAGCCGCGAAATGCGCAGATTCCAGGAAACTTGCCTGCGCCTGCTGGTCACCGAAGGCGCTCGCAAGCAACCCTAAGTGCAGGTCTCCTCACTCGTCAATCGAAAATCCCCCTCCGTGGTGATAAGATTTCACGCATGCTCAAACCTTTCCTGGAGTACCTGGATGAAAGCGTCGTGGTGTGCGACGGCGCGATGGGGACCCAGCTCTATTCGAAGGGAGTGTTCCTGAACCGCTGCTTCGACGAGCTGAATCTGAGCCATCCGTCTCTGGTGCGCGACGTTCACCAGGAATATATGTGGGCGGGTGCGGAAATCCTGGAGACCAACACGTTCGGCGCCAACCGTATCAAATTGGAACCTCACGGTCTGGCAGACCGCGTGGGTGACATAAATTCGGCCGGCGCCAGGATTGCGAGAGAAGTCGCCGGAGCTTCGGCATACGTCGGTGGATCGGTCGGACCTTTAGGAATCCGAATCGAACCCTACGGGAAGATGGGAGTGGATGAGGCCCGTGCCATATTCGTGGAACAGATTGGCGCCCTGGTGGAAGCTGGAGTCGATTTGCTTTGCCTTGAGACATTCTTCGACCTGAATGAAATTCACGCCGCGATCCTGGCGGCAAAAGAAGTAAGCGATCTTCCCATCATGGCTCAGCTGACGCTGGAGGAGGACGGCAATAGCCTGGATGGCTCCCCTCCGGAGACCTTCGGACGCCAGCTCGAGAGCTGGGGGGCCGACATTATAGGGGCGAACTGCGGAGTGGGTCCTCAGGTCATGCTGGAGAGCATGGAACGGATGGCTACCGTGGTGACCCGGAAGCTGGTTGCGCAGCCCAATGCCGGAAAGCCCCGAAGCTTCGAGGGACGAAACCTCTACCTCTCGTCTCCGGAATACATAACCAGCTACGCGAGGCGATTCATTCGAGCCGGAGTCCGGGTGGTCGGAGGATGCTGCGGCACCACGCCGGCCCACATCAAGTCAATTCGCAGCGCAGTTCGAGCGCTGCGGCCGGTGACGGGCAAGACGGTCGCCGTGCTGCAAGCCGACGACCAACCTGCGGTAGAGGTGATTCCAACGGAACAGCGCAGCCGGCTCGCGCAGCGTATTCTCCGAAAGGAGCGCGTCCTCCTGGTCGATATCGTGCCGCCGCGCGGAGGCGATCCTGCTCACGCGATCGAAGGAGTAAGCCGTCTCAAGGAGGCCGGCGTCGATGCAGTGAGAGTCTCCGAGGCGCCGCGCTCGAGCGCCAGCATGGGCGCGATGGCACTCGCTGTGGTGATTCAGGCTCAGTCGGGAGTGGAACCGGTACTTCACTACACATGTGGCGACCGGAGTTTGCTGTCGATGCAGTCGGAGTTACTGGGCGCTTATGCCATGGGGCTTCGGAATCTGTGCCTCTCGACCGGAGAACCATTGCGGATCGGAGACTACGTCGATGCGACTGCAGTTCATGATGTGGACTCGATAGGCGGGTCGCACCTGGTCGCGAGTCTCAACCAGGGGCGCGATCTGGGGGGAAAAAGGATTGCCCGCCCCACCGGGTTTTTTGTGGGCGTAACGGTGGATCTGGCAGCCCTGAAGCTCGAAGAGGAGGTCCGGCGGCTGGAATACAAGGTCGAAGCCGGAGCTCATTTCGCGATCACAACCCCGATCTTTCGGCCCGAGATGCTGGAAGCATTCCTGAGGCGCTCCGAGCACCTCAAGATACCTCTGATCGCGGGCATCCGGCCTCTGTCCAGCTACGACGAGATAGAGTTCCTGAACAATGAAGTTCCGGGATTCAGTATTCCCGATGCGCTGCTCGCGCGGATGCGGGCTGCGGGTTCACCCCAGAGTGAGAAGCAGGAGGGAATTGCTATCGCGCGTGAGATTGTTCAGGCGGTACGAGGTATGGTGCAAGGAATAGAGATCAGGATTCCTGGTGACAGCTACGGACTGGCGATCGAAATAGGCAAGCAGTAGGCAGTACTGCCTTTTGTGTCACCCCACGACCTCGTCGACGGCTCGGGAGTTGATCCGAATCTTCCCCGATTTTTCCAGGGCTTCTGTAATCTGACGGATGTACTGCTGGAAGTAAGCCTCCTTCCAGGAGCCCAGAATCTTGTTTCGCAGATCACCCTTCTGCTTCTCGAATTCGGGCTCATTGAAGTCAGAACGCGACTTGACTTGAAGCACTGCCACGTGGTTCCCCCCCTCAAGACTGATAGGAGGGCTGACAGCTCCGATTGGAAGGGTGAAGGCAGCGTCGTTAAACTGCGGGACATTGCCAAGCTCTGGATCTGCAACTCCGCCACGTTTGAAAGCCGGCGTTGTCTTGACCATGAGCTTCCTCGGTTGCGCCGTTTTCTCGATGTCGCCCGATTTGACAGCCTCGTCCGAGATCTTCTTCGCTTCAGCCTGTATCAGTTCTCGAGCCTTGACTTCGATGTAGTCCTGTTCAACACGCGGCCGGGACGTGGTGAAATCGGGTGGTTTGGGTAGCTGGATCTCCAGCAGTTTCGGGAGTGCCTGTCCTGAAGGATGATCCACTGCTTTGCCCGTCGCTCCGATTTCCTTGAGTCTGAAAACCTCGTCGACAAAAGGCTGGGAGACTCCGCTGGCAAGCGGATCGGAATCTTTGGCGATGAACCCCGTTTCTCGGATCTCTGTGACGACGGCTAGAGCCTTTGCGACCTGGTTCAGGTCCTTTTGAGTCTCCGCCAGCCGCGCCGCTTCCACAGCCTTTTGCTTGGCAATGTCAGAGGCTTTGTTCAGCTGGACTGTCCGGGTGATAAGACTCCGGCTCGCTTCGAGATCCGGTATGTCATGGCGCAGTACCTTGATGATGTGAAGACCGAACTGAGTGCGGACCACACCGGAAATGTCTCCGGGTTTAAGGGAGAAAGCCACGTCCTCGAATTCTTTGATCATGCGGCCACGGCCGAAAGTTCCCAGGCTGCCCCCCTGGGTTGCTGAGACGGGATCCTCAGAATTCTTCTTGGCGAGTTCGGCGAAATCTTCACCCGCTTTGGCACGCTTCAATACAGCTTCAGCTTTCGCTTTGATCTCACCCTCTTTCGCCGGATCGTCTACTTTAAACAGGATATGGCTGGCTTCTACGTTTTCCTCCCGCCCCTGGCGCTTCCACTCGGCTTGGATTTCGTCTTCCGTCGGTTTTATCGTGGCGGCCAAGGCGGCCATAGGGATCAGCAGGTATTGGACCTTGCGCTGCTCTTTCGTGACGAACTTGTCTTTATTGGCCTCAAAATGGGCGCGCACGCTAGCCTCGTCAGGCGTCACATGCTTCTTGAAGTCCTCTTTGTTAAGGAAAACGAAACGAACCTGCGCCTCCTGACTCGAGCGCAGGAATTCGTCTCGAAGCTCGCGTTCGGTCACTACCATGGAATCGGAGATCAGGTTTCGAATTTTCCTGGACAGAATTCCAAAACGTACCCCGTCCTCGAACTCGGGCACACTGAGGCGGTTTGCCGCGAGCAACATCTTGTAGCGCTCGACCCCTATGAATATGCCCCGATCCTGAAAATTGGGATTAGATTCAACAGCCTGGCGCATCTCTTCCGGCGATACGCTCAGGCCGAGCCTCTCCGCCGTAAGATTCACGACCTTCACGTTGATCAAGGCATCGAGAGCTTGCCGTCCCAGTCCGAGGGTCTTGATCGTCTCTCGATCGAGCTTGTTTTTCCCTCCGGCGCTGAAGTTCTCGATAAAACGGCGGTAAGTATTAACATAATCTTTAACCGTGATAGTTTCGCCATCCACTGTAGCGGCGGCGCTGTCGAACGCGCCCACGCCACCCCCCTGCCCGGGAACGAAAAACAGCAGCATGCTCAGGCCGAGGCTGACAATGACGAGCCAGAGAAAAAGCTTGAGCCGCTTCTTGCGGCGTAGTAGGTCCAGATACATAAGGGAAGATCCCTCCGTCCGAGGTGGGAAAAAAACGAAATTATAGCACCCGGGGAGGCATTTTCAAATTGGTCATTGGTCATCAGTCATTGGTCATTTGTCATTTCTGGAGGCTGGTCAATGATAATAATGACAAATGACTGATGACAGATGACAAATGATACAAGTATCTTACTGATTTTTAAGCTTTTTAGCGCTGGATTGTATTATAATGTGGCGTTTTTCATTGAACCGATGGGGATCTTGAAATCCGGTAGTGCGATCCGGATTGTTCCACTGCCCCCACCGAACGCGCGCGTAGCCAGAAACTCGTACGCTGTGGAGCAAATCCCGGGATCCCTGAACCGCCAGGTTCCGGGATGTAGTCCGATGTTAACCGGCCACAGTTATGCCTTGTTGAAATCCCCCGCTCCGGCAAGGAGATGGAACCTAAGCCTGTTGTAAGTGGAGCCCTGGCGGAGGGAAGCGCCGCTGCTTCCGCGCTGGTACTCCGTCCAAGGCCCGAGTGGATTGGAGTCGACTCGCGCGACGTCCAAGCTTCAAGTATCGCCGGCGGCGGAAGATCCAGGCACTTCACCAAGCCTTTTGCATGCGCCAAGGTGCATTGGGTTCTGTTTACAACCGACCTGTCCGGACGAGTCAAAACGATCGCCAGAGGTAGATTGAGGTCAAGGTTCCGTCTAATGATGAATTTACGATCCGTGTTTGGGTTCTTCTCCAACGATCTGGCGATTGACCTGGGAACCGCGAATACTTTGATCTACGCCAAGGGGCGTGGAATCGTGGTAAACGAACCCTCGATCGTGGCGATCGACAAGACCAGCAAGCGAATCTTTGCCGTGGGTCGTGAGGCAAAGGAGATGCTGGGCCGCACCCCAGGAGACATCGTCGCAATAAAGCCGATGAAGGATGGCGTGATTGCGGACTTCGACGTCACCGAGATGATGCTCAAGTATTTCATCAAACAGGCACACAGCCGCAATCACTTGATAAGCCCTCGTATCGTTATCGGGATTCCTTCGGAAATTACTCAGGTGGAAAAGCGGGCCGTGCAGGAATCGGCGCTGCGCGCCAAGGCCAGCGAGGTATACCTGGTGGAGCAGGCTATGGTTGCCGCGCTGGGCGCCGGACTTCCGGTCACCGAAGCCTGCGGCAATATGATCGTGGACATCGGCGGCGGGACCACCGACATCGCGGTCATTTCACTATCCGGCATTGTTTACAGCCGTTCGGTGCGGGTCGCCGGAAACGAAATGGACGAGGCCATCAGCCAATACATTAAACGCAAGCATAATCTGCTTATTGGAGAACGCACCGCCGAGACGATCAAGATCCAACTGGGCTCGGCCGGTCCGCTGGAACGGCCTCTGACGATGGAGATCAAGGGACGAAATCTGATCGAAGGCGTGCCCAAGACCATCACGGTAACGGACGAAGAAATCCGGGAAGCGCTGGGCGACAGCGTCGGGATCATCATCAATGCCATCAAAGTCGCTTTGGAGCGCACACCTCCTGAGTTGTCGGCCGACATCATGGAACGCGGGATTGTCCTTACCGGAGGGGGAGCTCTTTTGAAACGGTTTGACAAACGCCTGGCTTCGGAAACGGGACTCCCGGTTTTTATTGCCGAGGATCCTCTTTCTTCAGTCGTGCTAGGGACAAGTAAGATGTTGACGGACTTCAAATTGCTCCGGAGGATGGGTGTCAATTGAATTCTCAGGGAAAGTGAAGGAAGAGCGCGCGCTCTTCGTTGTCATTCCCCTACTCTTGCTGCACCTGATCCTGATATCGCTTCAGGTGGAGCACCCGGGCGGCAGCCTTCTCTTCAGAAACTGGGTGCTCCTGGCCAGCGCGCCGTTTCTCGAAGTATCCTCAAGTATTCACCGGGCCGTTGCCTACGCGTGGACGAACTACGTTGGGCTGCGCGGAGCACGGACGCAGAATGATCTGCTGCAAAAACGCGTGGAACAGCTCACTCTTCGCGAAGACGCACTCCGTCAGATGGAGGTGGAGAATGTCCGGCTCCGTCAGCTTCTCTCCCTCAAGGAGACGGTTCCGCTAGAGACTGTGGGGGCGCGCGTGGTCGGGCGCGTTCCTGACTACCTGGCCAATATCGTGTACATCGATCGGGGCGCCGACGACGGGGTGAAAGCGAATGCCCCGGTGCTCGCGGCAACCGCCGTCGTGGGGCGAACCATTCTGGTATCGCGCTTCAATTCGCAAGTCCAATTGATTACCAACACGTATGCTTCGTTGGGCGTCATGGTCGAGCGGACCCGGTCCCCGGGTGTATTGTCTGGGAGCGGTCAGCCCTTGCTCAGCCTCGACTACATCAGCAACTCCGAACAGGTCGAGCCTGACGACGTGGTGGTTACCTCTGGACTGGACGGCCTTTTCCCCAAGGGACTTCGCATCGGAAGAGTGGTTCAGTCGCAGAGAGGGAAGTCGGCTTTTCGTGTGATCCGAGTGGAGCCTTTTGCCGATCTTCTAAGGTTGGAGGAGGTTCTGGTTCTTCTCACTGGATCAGTAGGCGAGAGCAGGTAGGGGGCCGGGTAACCGCGACTCCCTGAACCGGCACGTAGACGATATGAAGTATCTGTTTCTGGCCGTTTCCTCTTTCCTGGCGATCGTTGCCCAGATGATCGCCGGCAACAACTTTTTTCTGTTTAACTTCCTCGATCTCTCGCTGATTCTGATTGCGTACTGGGCTTTCTATCGCAACCGGACCGAGGCTCTTTTCGTAGGTTCCCTCACCGGAATTCTCCTGGATGCCGCTTTCGGCTGGCCTCTGGGCTATAACGGCTTCAGCAAGACGCTGGCGGCGTTTGCCATTGGCCAGGCCGCGAAGCGCTTCAACCTGGATGGTTTCGGCGTCCGCTTCGCACTGATCAGCGCCGCAAGTTTCCTGAGTTCTGTTACTGTCTCCGGGCTGTTCATCCTACTCCAGAGATCTACCAACACGCTTTACCTCGAAGCCTCGCTGATTCAGTCCATCATTACCGGTGTCGTGGGAGTCTTGATGCTCTCCCTACTTGACAGTTACCACAAGGTCCAGGCCAATCGGACAGGCTAGAAACGTGTCGCTGCAGCCGGAACCAAACAAGCTTCTCATTCAACAGAGATTGAATTGGCTCTCTGTCATCGTGGTTCTCGCGTTCCTGACCCTGGGCGCGCGGCTCTGGCAGCTCCAGATCATTCAAGGAAGCGAGTTAGCGTTAAGGGCCGAACGGAATCGCGTCCGCTCGATACAGGTAGTGGCCCCCAGGGGGACCATCTCGGACCGTCACAACACCCCGCTGGTCGAGAATCGCCCCGCTTTCAACATTCTCCTGTACCGCGAATCGGTGAAGGACCTCGAGGCCACCAGCCGATTTATCGAGGAGAAACTCCACGTCAGTCCGGATGATCTTGCCGCCCGCCTGCGCAGGCACAAGGGTACGGGACTGTACCGCCCGGTGGTCATCAAAGAGGACGTCGGGATCGAAGACATCTCCATAGTGGAAGCCTACAAGCGCGATCATCCTGAGATCCAGCTGGGTCCCGAGCCCCGCAGACTATACCGTTACGGGAGCCTGGCGGCTCATGTACTGGGCTACGTGGGAGAGGTCTCCGACGATGAGCTTTCACGCGAGACGTTTTCCAGCGCCAAAGCGGGCGATCTGGTAGGCAAATCGGGCGTGGAGCGTTTCTATAACCAGTTCTTGACCGGAATCGATGGCAAGCGGCAGGTTCTGGTCGACAGTATCGGGCGGGAAGTTGGCCTGCTGAGTGAAGAAGATTCGATTGTGGGAGACGAGCTTCAGCTGACTCTCGATCTTGATTTACAGCTCGCGGCCGAGAACCTCCTGGAAGACAAAGTCGGGACGATTATAGCCATGGATCCCCGCAATGGTGAGATCCTCGCTATGGCCAGCGCTCCCTGGTTCGATCCCAACAGTTTTTCGACCCGAATTTCAGAGCAGGACTGGAACGTCCTGATCAACGATCCAAACCGGCCGCTGCAGAATCGCGCGATTCAGAACAGCTACTCGCCAGGCTCCACCTTCAAGCTTGTGATGGCGCTCGCCGGGCTGTCCGAAGCGTTGGTCGACGAAGACACGCGCGTAATTTGCCGCGGGTCGCTCTTTCTTTATAATCGCGTTTTTCACTGCTCGGTGCACGACGGCCACGGTGCCGTCGATCTCGAAACCGCCATAAGCAGGTCGTGCAACGTCTTTTTTTACGAGCTGGGCCGGAAGATGGGGATTTCAAAGATCGCCCGACACGCTCACTCTCTGGGCCTGGGGGAACGGTCTGGAATTGACTTGCCGAACGAGCGTAGCGGTCTCGTTCCCACGCCGGAATGGAAGCAACAGGTCCGAGGTTCCAAATGGTTCGCCGGCGAGACGATTTCCGTCTCAATCGGGCAGGGTGCCGTAACCATTACACCCTTGCAGCTTGTGCGGGCGGCCAGCGCCATAGCATCAGGCGGCCTTCTGACAACTCCTCACCTGTTGTTTCGCGCCGATCGCTTGACCCCCGAAATGACCCCGAGCCGGATGAGCCATCAGCTTGCCATTGCTCCCGAGGCTTCGAACAGAATCCGGCAGGGAATGTGGGGGAGTGTAAATAGGTGGGGGACGGGTCACAACGCCGCGATCGCGGGACTGGATATCTGTGGAAAGACCGGAACCGTACAGGTGATCGGCAACGAGAAAAGGAAAGAACTTCAGAAGGAAGGCCCACAGTTTGAAGACCACTCGTGGTTCGTTGGTTTCGCGACCCGTGACACTCCTGAAATCGCGGTCGTAGTATTCCTGGAGCATGGCGGGAAAGGAGGAATTGCGGCGGCACCCCTCGCTCGGGAAATCTTTCGTACCTACTTTGAGAGGAAGCTACAACTCCATGCAGGGGCGCCGGCGCCCCGCCTGATCGCGGAGGCGCGGCGTTGAGTCTCTCCCGGCGCTCGCTGAACTCCTTTGACTGGCTCTGGTTTCTCGCCTTGCTGGCGCTGGCCGGGGCGGGTCTTGTGACAATCTGGAGCAGCACCGAAGGCACCGGGCTGAACTCGTATTTTGGCCGCCAGGCGATCTATCTCGCGTTTGCGCTGGCCCTCTACCTCGGTCTGCTCTATCTCGACTACCACTTTTTCGCCGACCACATCACTTTTCTTTATCTGGCCGGGCTGGTGCTCCTGGCGGCGGTTCTGTTCATCGGACGCACGGTTCACAACACAAAGGGGTGGATCGCGCTTGGCATGCTGTCGTTCCAGCCCTCAGAACTGGTTAAGCTGCTGGTGATCCTGGCTCTGGCCAAGTACTATTCGGAAATAGAGCGGGAGCACCTCACCCTCTCCGAACTCCTCAAGGGCGGCCTGATTGTTCTGGTCCCGATGCTTCTGGTTGTGCTGCAGGGCGATTTGGGAACGGCCGTCACCTTTGTTCCGATCTTCTTCGGGCTCTCATTCATTGCCGGCGTGAGACGAAAGCACGTCCTGGTAGTCCTGGCGGTCGCCCTGGCATGCTCTCCGCTCGGATGGATGAAGTTGAAGGACTACCAGAGAGGGCCGCATCCAGACGGTATTCAACCCGAGCAACGATCCTCACCATCTGGGTTATCAAACCATTCAGTCGAAGATAGCGATTGGATCCGGCAAATTCCTCGGCAAGGGGTTCAAGCAGGGATCTCAGGGACAACTGGGCTTTCTTCCCGCGCGGCACACCGATTTTGTTTTTGCGGTCGTTTCCGAGGAGCGGGGGTTCCTGGGGAGCATTTCGGTTCTGGGCCTTTTCCTATTCGTTTCTATACGCCTTCTGCGCACGGCACGCGAAGCGAAGGACAAGATTGGGGGGCTGATTGTCGTGGGAGTCCTGGCCCTGTTTCTTTTTCACGTCATGGTCAATGTCGGAATGGTCATAGGATTGCTCCCCATTACAGGAATACCGCTCCCCCTGTTGAGCGCGGGGGGGTCCTCGCTGATTTCCACCTTCCTGGCCATGAGTCTCTGCATGAACATCCGGATGCGCCGCTATGTCAACTAAGCGCTGGGCGTTTCTTGGCGTTTCCTCGAGTCTTTGGGTCTTCGTGGTATTCTGTTAGACAGCTCTAACCACAAAGACACGAAGACACGAAGATTCAAATAGATTGCTTTTGGGCCCTATGTCGTTTATCATTCTGGATTTATGAGCCTCCTTTTGAATTTGAAGGCTCGAATGAAAGGCGAGTTCAGTAAATGGCTTGTCCTATCCTCCGCCGGATCTTGGGTGCGCGACGGAGCCTGAGACCATAGCCGGAGAAACTAGCGCCACGACAGGAGTGAATCGGGCGCCCACGAATTGTCTGTCGGAAATAACGGGGCATTATAGCCAAAACTGAGGGAATTGTGGCAAGTAGGGTCGGACGGCGTCTGAAACCCTGATTATTCGGGAGTCATACTTGCCTTGACAGTGAAGGGGCAGGCCGCTGGACCAAGAAATTGACATGTCCTGGGATGCCATCGAGACGGGAAGCCTAGCGTCCGCATGAAAACCAAGAGACGTAAGGCATGCGGTGCCGTGCCGGCGCCGCGAATCTGAAGCTCACGGACACCTCTGCAGGTTTGTCGGATAGTGACGAGACGAACCTGGAGCCCCCTGTCAAGTCGCCATCACAAGGCGCAAGCAAGCTCGCTCCGGCACAGGTCGGGGCGCCTCCTGCTGTTCTTCCAAACCGGTCGATAAGGGTCGTTCCCGATCGTCGACTGCCGCTTCCCCTCCAATCAAAAAATCTGGGAGATTCTTTAATGATAAAGGAAATGATCGTCAACAGCTCGGCGCTCGAAACCAAGATCGCCCTTCTGGAGGACGACCAGCTTGCCGAGTTGTACATCGAGCGAAATTGGAGTCGGGGTATTCTGGGAAACATCTACAAAGGGAAGGTTACAAAGGTTCTTCCCGGGATGCAGTCTGCCTTTGTGAATATTGGTCTGGAGAAAGACGCTTTTCTGTATGTTTCGGATTTTATCGAGGATACGGAAGAGTATGACAAGGTATTCACCGAAGCGGAAGAGCAAGTGGCCACGGTCATGGCACAAATCGAAACGGTGGAGAAGCCGGCACGCCGCGAGCGCAGACCGGAGCGCGGTCGATGGCGTGACCGCGAGCGCCGCGATTCTCCCCGCGCCGGGCCCCAGGTCCCCGAGGTCAGCGCGGATAAAAGCGGAACGACGGAGAGCTGGGCTCTGACTTCGGAAACCGAGAGAAGCACAGCCGTCGACGCGCTGCTACCGTTTATGAATTCCCCTTCCGAGATTCCCCCCCCGATTGACCCGGTTGCTGAGACCCAACCTGCGAGTGTGTCGCAAGCGGAGGCTGAACCTCCCCCTCTGTCCGGCGCTTCGATTCGCGATGACGGGGAAGTTGCTCCCTTCGCGGTAGACGGTAACCACAAAGGATCGTTCAACGGGCGTCGGCGCGGACCCGGTGCTCGCCGCAGGCGCTACACTGCGGCTCGTCATAACCGACCCGAACGACAGTCCATCGACGACATGCTGCGCGAGGGACAGGAGATTCTCGTTCAGGTGGCGAAGGAGCCCATTGCGAAAAAAGGGGCGCGAGTCACCAGCCACATCGCTTTGCCCGGCAGGTATCTGGTCTACATGCCGACCGTCGAGCACATCGGGGTGTCTCGCAAGATCGGTTCAGAGGCAGAGAGGATACGGCTGAAGGATGTCATTTTGAAGCACAGAGACCGCTTTACCGGCGGTGTCATCGTCCGTACAGCGGCCGAGGAGCGGACTGAGGAGGATCTGGTCAGCGATCTCAACTACCTGGCCAAGCTCTGGGAAGATGTTCGGTCCAAAACCGAGAAGGCTTCGGCTCCGTCCTTGATACATTCGGAGCTGAACCTGGTTCAGCGGCTTTTGCGTGACCAGTTCTCGTTTGAGTTCGCTGCCATCCGGGTCGACGACGAGCTGGAATACCAGCGCGTGATCGAGTTCGTGGACAAGATCTATCCCAACCTGGTTCACCGGGTGAAGCTCTACACCAAGGACAATGACATTTTCGACCAGTATGGAATAACGTCCGAAATTGACAAGCTCCTCCAACCGAAGATCTGGCTGAAGAGTGGCGGCTATATTGTCATTAATCAGACTGAAGCTCTGGTAAGCATCGATATCAATACCGGTAAGTTTGTCGGTCGGGGAAACAGCCTGGAAGAAACCATTACTCGGACCAACATCGAAGCGGTGAAGGAAATCATCAAGCAAGTCCGGCTACGAGATCTGGGCGGCATCATCGTCATCGACTTTATTGACATGGATGAGCGCAAGAATCGGAAACGCGTGATGGAGGCGCTGTCCCAGGAGATTCTCAAGGACAAGGCTCCCAGCAAGGTTCTGGAATTCAACGAGTTCGGCCTGGTGGCGATTACCCGCAAGCGCGTCAAGCAGTCGCTCGAGCGCATGCTATGCCAGCCATGTCAGTACTGCAGCGGATCCGGTCTGGTGAAATCTGTGGCTACTACTTGCTACAGTATTTATAACGAGATCGAACGCATGAGGTCCGACGTGGACGGCCGCGGGGATGTGATGATCCGTGTCCATCCCGACGTGGCGCGCGCGCTGCGCGAATCGGAGTCGGGAGTCATCGAGGAGATCCGGAACGTTCTACGGAGAGATATCATCGTCAAGTCCGACCCGACCCTGCACATCGAACACTACAACATAGTCACTTAGATTGACGATTGACGATTTACGATTTACGATTGCAGGAACAGGATTCAGACGATTTACGATTGACCGATTGACGATTGCAGGATCCCTGAATCCTAGATCCTAGGTCCTGATTCACTCGTCTGCTTGGCTTCTTCCCACAGGGCGTCCATTTCGGCAAGCGTGGCATTTTTCAGCTCGCGGCCCTGACTCTTTATTCGTGATTCCACAAATCGGAATCTCCGGCTGAACTTCTCGTTGCTCCGCCGCAGCGCGGTTTCGGGGTCGACGCCAAGGAAGCGGGCGACGTTGACGGCGACGAACAAGAGATCTCCGACTTCCCCGGCAAGCTCCGCCGCCCGCGAATTCCGTTGGGCTTCCAGCAGTTCCTCGGCTTCCTCCCGCAGTTTCAAGAGGATGTCCTCCAGACGACTCCAGTCGAAGCCGACGCGCGCGGCCTTGGCTGTCATCTGGTAGGCCTGATGCAACGCGGGCAGGCGCGAGGGAAGTCCATCCAGGATCGATTGCGTCGAATCGGGGCTGGAAGAAGACCTGGTTCCTTTTTCGTCGGCCTTGATGTCTTCCCAGTTGCGGAGGACGTCCTGCGCAGTCTTAAGGTCGGCGTTTCCGAAGACGTGGGGGTGACGGCGGACCATTTTTTCATGGAGGCGGTCGATGATGTCGGCCAGGTGAAACTCGCCCTTCTCGTCGGCTATCCGGGCGTGAAAGAGGACCTGAAAGAGTAGATCACCCAACTCCTCCCTCAGTTCCTTCGGATCGTGTGAGTCGAGTGCGTCGAGCACCTCATAGGCCTCTTCGATCAGCATCGGCTTAAGCGTTTCGCGGGTTTGTTCTCTATCCCATGGGCAGCCGTCCGGTCCCCGCAGACGCTCGACCAGGTCTACCAGTTTCTGAATGTCCGCTCGCTTTGACAAGGGCGCGTCTCTCCGCAGGAGGCGAGAGTCTAGCACAGCAGTAGGCAGTAAGCAGTAGGCTGTTGGGCGGGCTGAGCGCCGCTATTTTCCTTGAGCCACCGCAAACAGGGTGATAGCATTTGCGGTTTTCGGACCGTGAGCCGCATTCAATCAGGATTGTCTTATGACAAAAGAAGAAGAAGACAGCGGGTTTAAGGTCACTGACAGAAGATTGTTTCGCGAAGACGGCGAAATCCGGCAGGAGACCCCTCCGCCGGAGCCTCCGAAGGAGAAAGCGGAACCCTTCAAAGTCGCCGAGAGTGAGCCTTCCAATCAAGAGGCTCCGGGAACCGGCGCCCGCATCGACTTTCCATCCTACGTTTTGTCCTATTACACCCAGGGATTGGTGCTTCTGGGAGAAGTTCCTAATCCGTATACCAACAAGAAAGAGGAGGATCTGCAGTCCGCCCGCCACACGGTGGACATACTGACGATCTTGCAGGAGAAGACCCGTGGAAATCTGTCCAAGGAGGAAGATGAGCTTCTGGACAGCGTGCTCTACGAACTGCGGATGAAGTTCATGGCCAAAACCAGCAGGATCAAGTTATAAAGAGGGCATGAAGGTATTTTACGGGTTGGATGAGTTGCCGCACGGCTGCCCTCGACCTGTGGCTACGATCGGCAATTTTGACGGCGTGCATCTGGGTCACCAGCAGCTCATGCTCGATCTGGTGAAACGGGCGGAAAAAATCGCCGGAACTCCCACGGTAGTGACCTTTCATCCTCATCCCCTTCAAGTATTGGCGCCTTACAACGCCCCCCGGCAGATCCAGACTCTCAGCCAGAAACTGATAACGGTTGAAATGCTCGGGATCCAGATGGTCATAGTGATCCCATTTACCTTGGAGTTTGCCCAAACAAGCGCGCGCGATTTCGCGACGCGAATCCTGTGGGATCAAATGAAGCTGCAGGAGATTTACGTCGGGCCCAACTTCGCTTTCGGCCATCGCAGGGAAGGGAGCTTCAATCTTCTGAGAGAGATTGGTGAGGAAAAGGGTTTTGCAGTCGGAAAGATCCGACAGGTACAGTTTCGCGGCAGCCGGGTTTCGAGTACCGCAGTGCGCCAGGCGCTGCTCGCGGGACAAGTCGCGCTGGCTCGCCGGCTGCTGGACCGGCCTTATGCGCTCGCAGGCGAGATCGTCCACGGAACAGCGACGGGCGCCGGAATCGCCTTCCCGACGGCAAACCTGAAAAGCCCCAACGAATTGATTCCGCGGAACGGAGTGTATGTTACGCTGCTGATTGTCGACGGGAGACGTCATCCTGCCGTGACCAACATCGGGGTGCGCCCGACGGTCACGGCCGCAGCGGGTGGCGCTGCCGTGACGGTTGAGACCTATGTGCTGGACTTCGGCCAGAATCTTTATGGCCGGAATGTCACGGTTGAGTTTCTGCTGCGGCTGCGGGAAGAACGGAAGTTTTCCGGCAAGGATGCTCTCGCGACCCAGATTCGCAAAGACATTTTGAAGGCGCGAAGGTACTTCGACTGGCTGAAACGGGCGGCTCCGGCGCTTCTCGCCGAAAGTGTTCCGAAAACTCGCAGGGTTTCGTAAACCTCCCGCGTTCAACACGTTAAAGACGATGCCTGTAACTCTGGATGATGTCTTGAAAATTGCCGATCTGGCCCATCTTCATTTCGATGAAGCTGAGGCGGAGGCGTTCACGCGCCAGTTCCAGCATATCCTCGACTACATCGAAAAACTGCGCGAAGTCGACACCGCCGGCATAGAAGCCACAAGCCATGTCTCCCTGACGAAAGATTTCGAGCAATACATCTTCCGAGAAGACGAGATCAAGCCGTCGCTGCCGCTTGAGGAATCGCTGGCCAATGCTCCCGATTCCGGCAACGGACATTTTAGCGTTCCCAGAGTCATTTGATTTCGCTCCAAGGCCGACGTGGACTTTATCAGCGCGCTGGAAATCAGCGAGAGTGTGAGATCGCGGAAGATCTCCGCCGGCGAAGTGGCAGAGACCTGTCTGAAGCGAATTGACGATTTCGATTCAAAACTCGCCGCCTTTCTTTCAGTGGAACGGGAGCGGGTCCGGACTCGGGCGCAAGAGATCGATCGACTCGTTGCTCAGGGGGAAAGAGAGCTTCCACTCGCCGGCGTCCCGGTCGCGGTCAAAGACAATATTTGCACCCGTCACCTGCGGACCACGTGCGGTTCGAAGATCCTTCACAACTACACACCTCCCTACAATGCAACCGTGGTCGAACGGCTGGAGCGAGCGGGCGCGTTCGTCATCGGCAAAACCAATTGCGACGAATTCGGTATGGGCTCCTCCACCGAAAACTCGGCTTACCAGGTTACGCGCAATCCGTTTGACCTGGACCGCGTTCCTGGAGGAAGCAGCGGCGGAAGCGCCGTAGCCGTGTCGACCGCAATGGCATCTCTGGGGCTCGGTTCTGAAACCGGCGGATCGGTACGCCAGCCCGCCTCATTCTGCAACGTCATGGGGCTGAAGCCCACGTATGGCCGAATTTCGAGATACGGGCTCGTCGCTTTCGCGTCATCGCTGGACTGCATCGGCACGTTCGCCCGCTCGGCCCGGGATATGGCCCTGTTTCTGTCGGTGATTTCCGGTCGGGACGAACATGACGCAACTTCGGCCCCGGTTCCGGTGCCGGACTACTTGTCTGAGCTGAAAGACAGCGTTCGGGGCATGAGGCTGGGAATCCCGCGAGAGTTCTTCGGCGCGGGGCTCGATGGGCGGATCAAGCTTGCCATCGACCAGGCGATCAGAGATCTGGCGGCCCTGGACTGCGAGATCGTCGACGTCTCGCTGCCCCACACGGAATATGCGGTGGCCGACTACTATATCATTGCGCCGGCAGAGGCCAGCTCGAACCTGGCGCGCTACGACGGCGTGCGATATGGATACCGCGTGCCGAACCCTCGAGATTTATCCGAGATGTACAGCAGAAGCCGATGCGAGGGCTTCGGCCCCGAGGTGAAGCGCCGGATCATGATTGGTACCTACGCCCTCTCCTCGGGATACTACGATGCTTACTATCGGCGCGCCATGCAGGTTCGCACGCTCATAAAGAAGGACTACGAACAAGCCTTTGAAAGAGTGGATGCGCTCGTAACGCCTGTAAGCCCGACGCCGCCTTTCAAGATTGGCGAGAAAACAGACGACCCGCTGGCGATGTATCTCTCGGATATTTTCACGGTTACCGCGAACCTGGCAGGTATTCCTTCTCTATCCATCCCCTGCGCGTTTACTGCGGACGGTTTACCAATCGGCCTGCAACTTCACGCCAATCAGTTTCAGGAGGCTACCATCCTCAGGATCGCTGAAGCGTACGCGCGGGCGTATCCCGTGACCGCTCCTCCGTTCAAGTTTTTGTGAACCCCACTTACCGCCAAGCCGCGCGAACAAGAATTACTTCTCCTCGATCAGTCGCCGGTAAGCGTCCTTCCGGGAGACCCCTAGACGGCGAGCGATTTCTCTCAAAGCCTCCTTGTGTGAAAGGCCGGTCTTGCGGATTTCGTCCTCGACGGCCTGTTTCAGCGAGACGCTGGCGGAGATCTCCGGTATTCCGGCCTGGCCCGGACCTACCACCAGGGTAATCTCGCCCCGGATTTTCGCGCGCGCGCTCATGATCTCGAGAAGCTCTGTGAGCGTGCCGCGGGTCCACTCCTCGTGCATCTTGGTCAATTCACGGGCGAGGCAGGCAGGACGAGACCCCAGGATGGCGCTGATATCGGCAAGGGTTGCCAGCAGCCGGTGCGGCGCTTCGTAAAAGATCAGCGTGGCGGGTATATCTCTCAGCTGTTCAAGCTCGGCCTTTCGTGCCTTGCTTCGCGGAGGGAGAAATCCAACAAAATAGAAACGGCTCATGGGCAGACCGGATCCTGCCAGGGCTGCGATAACAGCCGAGGGACCGGGAATCGGTACAACCGGGATTCCTTCCTTGCGGCAAGCGGACACCAGCACGTATCCGGGGTCCGAAATTAACGGAGTGCCGGAATCCGAGATCAGCCCGATGTTCCGGCCACTGTGCAGCATTTGAAGCAGGAATGGGGTTCGTTCTCTTTCGTTGTGGTCGTGATAACTCTCGCGGGGCTTAATAATGCCGTAATGCGCGAGCAGCCTGGCGCTGTATCGAGTGTCTTCGCACGCTATCAGATCGACTGCGCGCAGAACCTGAAGGGCGCGCAGGGTAATATCCTCAAGATTTCCGATTGGAGTTGCGACGATGTAAAGGGTTCCTGGCGTCATGCCGCTTGATGCCTTTGCGTCACGGCGCTTCCTTGTTTTTTTGCCACGATTCTTGGTGTTTCTTCGTTCTTGGTGTCTTGGTGGTATTTGTTTCGGAAATGCGCCCCGGCCGTTCGACGCCCGGGCCTCATCACCAGTTGATCTGACGCCCCATGGCGAGAAGCATTTCGCGCACGGCGCGCTCCATGCCCACCAGCGCGGCCCGGGCAATGATGTTGTGCCCGATGTTCAGCTCTTCGATTTCCGGAATATTCGAGATGAGGGTGACATTGCGATAGGTCAGACCATGACCGGCAAGTATCTTCAACCCATGGCTGGCCCCGCGCTCGGCCGCCGCCGCCACCTTCGCCAGCTCTTGCTTCACTGCCGCCCCGCCCAGGTCCGGGCTGCGCGGGGCAGTTTCGGCATAGGCCCGCGTGTTGATCTCCATCATTTCCACTCCGAGCCTGGCGGCGGCATCGACCTGTTCCGGGTCCGGATCGATGAACAGGCTGACCGGAAGATCCTTCGTTTGCAGTTGACGCAGCGCAGACGAGATCGCCTTCACGTTGGCCACCACATTGAGACCTCCTTCCGTGGTGATCTCACCGGGGCGTTCGGGAACCAGCGTGATCTGGTCCGGACGGAGCTCCAACGCTATCCGGACCATCTCGCGAGTGGGAGCCATCTCCAGGTTGAGACGGGTTGTCACGGTTTCCCTCAGCCGCCGAACGTCGGCATCCTGCATATGACGCCGATCTCCCCTGAGGTGGACGGTGATGCCATCGGCTCCCGCCAGTTCGGCCAGCACCGCCGCAGCGACCGGGTCCGGCTCAGGAGCCTTGCGCGCCTGGCGAATGGTAGCAACGTGATCGATGTTAACTCCCAGCTTTGTCATTATCGATTCTCCCCTCCCTTGTCGTAGGCCCCGCTGAAATCCTGGTATCTCACCCGCAGAACGTCCAGGAAAGCTCGCATGCCGTTGGCAAAACTTACCCGGCTTCCTTCGGCGTTTTCCCAGACCACTGGAACTTCCGCAACATGAATTCCCAGTTTGCGCGCGATGTAGAGAATCTCCACATCAAATCCGAACCCTTCCACTGTCTGCCGGGAGAATACCGCATCGGCCGCCTCGCGCGTGAATAGCTTGAAGCCGCACTGAGTGTCGCGGAAGGGAAGTCCGGTAGCGGCGCGCACGAGCAAGTTGAAGACACGCCCGGAGTATTCTCGAGCCTTCGGTTGATGAATTCGAACTTCCGACTGCTTGAGGGCGCGCGATCCGAAGGCGATGGAAACCGCGCCGTTCGCCAGCTGGGCTGCGAGCTTGCCATAGTCCTCGATCGGGCAAGACAGGTCGGCATCGCTGAACAGCACCTGGGCTCCCGTAGACTTCAAAACACCATGGCGTACGCTATAACCCTTGCCACGATTGCCGGGATTTTCCAGGACACGAAGGGTAGCTACTGATTTGAACGCCGGCATCTGGCTTCTCACAACCGGCACCGTGTCATCCGTGGATCCATCGTTGACTACCAGGATTTCCGAATCCAGGCGCTCGTCGAGAAGAAACTGCCGGATTTTGTGCAACGAAGAGGCGATGCGCGCGGATTCATTGAAGGCCGGCACGACGATGGACAGACGCAGAGTCATGGTCATGGCTCGCAAATCGCAAAGAGTTATGGGAAGTAAAGATTACAGAGAAAAATCGACGCACGCCATCTTCCAATTGCAGATTGCGGATTGCGGATTGCGGATTGAAGAGAATGGGTGCCGAGCATGCTTGTTCAATCTGAAATCCGCAATCCGAAATCCGCAATCCGCAATCGGAAAGTTTCTTCTGGCAAATCAGTGCTTGAATTCGCTACTATTTGCTCTCCCGCGAGGTCTGGCCTGGCTGGAAAAGTTGCTTCGGCTGCGGAGAGGTGCTGGAGTGGCCGAACAGGGCTGCCTGCTAAGCAGTTACACTGGCAAAACCGGTGTCGGGGGTTCGAATCCCCCCCTCTCCGCCAGGAAAGCCACAGTCCGCTGATCAGCTTAAAATCCTTGGTGTCTTCGCGTCTTCGGGTGCTGCATTAAGATAAAAATCCGCCGTCCCGAGACGCCGAGGTTGACAATTGGCTCCCGAAAACGTCATCTCCCGCTCACCCGTTCGCGTTCGCGTCGCTCCTTCCCCGACGGGGGATCCCCATATCGGGACTGCCTACCAGGCCCTTTTCAACTATGTCTTCGCCAGGCAGCAGGGAGGCCAGTTCATCCTTCGCATCGAAGATACGGATCGGGCGCGCTCGACCACGCAGTCCGAGGAGGCGATCCTGGAATCCTTGCGCTGGATCGGCCTTACGTGGGATGAGGGTCCCGATATCGGCGGTCCTCATGCCCCGTACCGGCAGAGCGAGCGGACCGAAATCTACCGCGAACACGTTCGTCGACTTCTCGAGGCCGGAGACGCGTATCGCTGCTTTTGCACTCAGGAGCGGCTCGAGCAAATGCGCGCCGCCAATCGCGACAAGAAGCTGTTTCCGGGCTATGACCGAAGTTGCCGCGACATCCCGCCTGAAGTCTCGATCCGCCGCGCCGGCGCCGGTGAGCCATTCGTGGTGCGGATGAAGGTACCGCTGAGCGGCAGCTGCGTCATGCGAGATCTCCTGCGCGGAGAAATTCACAAGGACTGGGAGACGATTGACGACCAGATCCTTCTCAAATCCGATGAATTCCCGACTTACCACCTCGCCAATGTCGTGGACGACCACTTGATGGGAATCACCCACGTGATTCGGGGCGAAGAATGGATCAACTCCGTTCCGAAGCACCTCAAACTCTACGAATATCTTGGCTGGGAGCCGCCCATCTTCTGCCATCTCCCCCTGCTGCGGAATAACGACCCGACGCGGTCCAAGCTATCCAAACGCAAGAATCCAACCTCGATCGGTTACTATCGCCGCGCCGGCTTCTTGCCCGAAGCACTCTTGAATTTCATAGGCCTCATGGGCTGGTCGCGCGCCGAGGGGGACGAGAAGTTTACTGTGGAAGAACTGATCCGAAACTTCAGGCTGGAAGATATCTCGCTCGGTGGCCCCGTGTTCGATATGCAGAAGCTGCGCTGGCTGAACGGCCGGTATATCCGCGAGAACTACGATACCGCTTCGCTGCGCGCAGCGCTCGAGAGATGGGCGCTGGGCCGGCATACGCTGGATCGCATCATTCCGCTGGCCCAGCCCAGGCTGGAAACACTGTCCGACTGGGGCTACCTGACGGCGTTTTTCTTTGCCGACGAAGTACCCTTCGATCCGGAAAAGCTGAAGCTCAAGGGAAAGACTCAAGAGGAATTGCTGGCCCTGCTGCAGATCGCGATCTGGAGGCTCGAGCAGGTTCGAGAGTTTACCGGCGACGCGCTCGAGCAGGTCTTCCGCGATCTGGCCGAAAAATTCAGCCTCAAGCTTCGCGAATTACTCCCACCGTTCTACGTCGCCGTGACTGGTACTGAGGTCGCAACGCCGCTGTTCCAGTCCATGGAGATACTCGGTTCAGACCTGGTCCGGATGCGCCTCCGGCGCGCTCTTGGGGCTCTGGGAGGACTCTCGGCAAAAGGACTGAAGGCGGTCGAGAAAACCTACGAGACTCTGTACGGCCGGCGCGAGTGATTTCGATTGCGGATTGCAGATTGCGGATTGAAGTTCCGAAAGAGGCACCAACCTACGGTCCCGAATCCCTGAATCCTGAATCCTAGATCCTAGATCCTGGATTGCGCCTTCTCGATCTTGGCCCAGGTGTCGCGCAGCGAGACCGTCCGGTTGAAGACGAGCCTGCCATTTGAAGTATCGCGGTCAACGCAGAAGTAGCCCAGTCTTTCAAACTGATAGCGGCTCTCGGGAACAGCGCCGGCCAGGGTGGGTTCAACGCGGCAGGAGGTTATGACCTTCAATGAGTCCGGATTCAAGTAATCCCTGAAGCCTTTTCCATTTTTGTCGTCGCTCGGGTCTTCACGTAGGAAAAGACGGTCGTACAGGCGGACTTCGGCTTCGAGCGAATGTGCAGCTGAAACCCAGTGCAGAGTTCCCTTGATTGTCCGTCCGTCCGGCGTGGAACCGCCGCGCGTCGAGGGATCGTAGGTGGCATGAACCTCAATTACTTCTCCCGTACGTTCATCCTTGACCACATCGACGCACTTGATAATGTAGGCATATCGAAGCCGGACCTCGCGACCGGGACTAAGCCGGAAGTATTTCTTGGGAGGATCCTCGCGAAAGTCCTCGCGCTCAATATAGAGCACGCGTGAAAAAGGCACCTTTCGTGTCCCTGCGCTCGGATCCTCGGGATTGTTGACGGCCTCCATTTCCTCGACCAGGTCGTCAGGATAGTTGACCAGGACCACGCGCAGCGGATTCAGCACGGCCATGACTCGCGGAGCGCGCAAATTCAAGTCTTCCCGGATGCTGTGCTCGAGCAGGGCGACATCGACGACATTGTCTCTCTTCGCTACTCCGATGCGCTCGCAGAAGTTTCGGATCGATTCCGGAGTGTAGCCGCGCCGGCGAATGCCCGACAGTGTGGGCATGCGAGGATCGTCCCAACCGGAGACGTGTCCCTCCGTTACCAGTTGCAGCAGCTTTCGCTTGCTCATCAATGTGTAGCTGAGGTTGAGACGCGCGAATTCAATCTGCTGTGGATGGCGTTCGACCTTCAGCTCATCGAGTATCCAATCGTACAGAGGACGATGATCCTCGAATTCCAGGGTACAAATCGAATGAGTAACCCCTTCGATGGAGTCGGAAAGGGCGTGCGCGAAATCGTACATCGGGTAGATGCACCATCGGTCGCCAGTCCTGTGATGCGCGACTTTCCGGATCCGGTACAACACGGGATCACGCATGTTCAGATTGCCCGATGCCATATCGATCTTGGCTCGGAGCACGTGAGCGCCGTCCTCAAATTCGCCCGCTCGCATGCGCTCGAAGAGATCCAGGTTCTCCTCGATGGATCGGTTGCGGTAAGGGCTGTCCTTTCCAGGTTCGGTCAGAGTACCCCGATAGGCGCGGATTTCGTCGGCCGACAAACTGCAGACATAGGCCTTTCGTATCTTGATCAGCTGGACGGCGTAGTTGTAGAGCTGTTCGAAGTAGTCCGAGGCGTAGTAGATCCGGTCTTCCCAATCGAATCCAACCCATCGAACGTCGGACTGAATCGCGTCCACATATTCGACATCCTCTTTGGTTGGATTGGTATCGTCGAATCGCAGGTTGCATTTACCTCCGGCTACCTCGGAAGCGATGCCGAAGTTCAAACAGATGGACTTGGCGTGTCCGATGTGCAGGTAGCCGTTGGGCTCGGGCGGAAACCGGGTAACGACGCGGCCGCCGTTCTTGCTGACTTTCAAGTCTTCGGCGACGATGGTTCGAATGAAGTCTCGGCCAAAAGTGGAACCGGGCGCAGTAGAGCTCGAATTTTCTTCCTGGTTGTCGTTGCGAGTCGGTATTTTCATGTCGTTTGATAGCGGGGCGCGACAGATGGACTTGCTTCGATCGAGCCCGCATTTCGACACGGATCATAACATATTCGGGAACGGGAAGGACTGAACGGTCCCAACGAGCGAGTTGGTTTCAGCCGCAAACGAAGGCGTGGTATCGTAGTGTCTTCCGTGGTTGGTGAAATCCTAAGGGTTCGCGCAGAAATAAGTTCGCATTCTGCTGCAGGCCCGCTGGAGGCGCGAGCCTCAGCGTGTTAGCAAACAGAAACTGGTCCATGATTGAGCACCGACCCTCGCGCCAGAATGTGAAGTTATTTCTGCGCGAGCCCTAAGAGGTGAAGGCGCAAAGCTGCGCCGAAGTTGGATAGCTGGAACAATTGGGCCTATCGTTGCGTTATACTGGCTTGCGCTACGGGTAACCGTCGTGACGAGACCCTGACATACGTGAAGAGGTGATATATGCGTTTGCGAGTCGGCGTGGTCGCGCTGGCAATGCTCCTGGTGGGCGCTGCCGCGCTCCCTTCATCCCAGGTAACCTTCAACAAAGACGCGCTTCCAATCTTGCAGCGCAACTGCCAGACATGCCATCGGCCCGGAGAAGCGGCCCCGATGCCATTGCTCACCTACGATCAGGCGCGGCCCTGGGCTAAGGCTATCCGCGAGGAGGTAGTGTCCAGGCGCATGCCGCCCTGGTTTGCCGATCCCAACCACGGGAAGTTTTCCAACGAGCGCTCTCTGTCACAATCAGACATCAACACGCTGGTCGCGTGGGTCGATGGCGGTGCGCGCGAGGGTAATCCGAAAGATGCGCCGAAACCGCTCCAGTTCGCGGAAGGGTGGAGTATCGGAAAACCTGACGCGGTTGTGGAAATGGCCGAGGATTTCCAGCTTCCCGCTTCCGGGACCATCGACTACCAGTTCATTCTCATTCCAACCGGATTCACAGAGGACAAATGGATCGAGAGGGTCGAGATTCGCCCGACGAATCGCGCGGTGGTCCATCATATCGTCGCGTTCGTCCGGGAGCCGGGATCCAAGTTACTGGCGGCAGCCAGACCAGGTAGACCTCTCGCGGCTCCGAACTCGTCGCGCCAGCGCAGAGCTGCCGGACGACGGCGTGGGTGAGATCACCTGGGAACCGGAGATACTGGCTGTCTATGTGCCGGGTACGTCGGCCCAGATCTACAAGCCGGGCCAGGCCAAGTTGATCAAGGCTGGCTCGGACATCGTCTTGCAAATGCACTACACCACCAACGGCGAGGCTACCAGGGACCGCACCGGCCTGGGCTTCATTTTTGCCAAGGAGCAGCCGGTAGAGCGAGTGGTGTCGGCGTTTGTGGCCAACACGAAATTCGTCATCCCAGCCGGGGCGCCCAGTCATCGAGTCGAAGCCCGGGTGACCTTCGACCAGAACGTCACATTGACGAGTCTCTTTCCGCACATGCACGTGCGCGGCAAGGGATTTGAGTATCGAGCCGTATACCCGGACGGCCGGTCCGAAGTTTTGCTGAGCGTGCCCCGGTACGATTTCAACTGGCAGCTTTTCTACTACCTGCAAAAGCCGATCGTGCTCCCGAAGGGGACTCGCCTCGAATGTACTGCCTACTTTGACAACTCCGCCGATAATGCAGCTAATCCCGATCCTACGGCGGAAGTGCGCTGGGGGGATCAGAGCTGGGAAGAGATGCTGGCTGGATTCTTCGACTTCAGCGTGGATTCTCGGGTCGACCCCAAATCGCTGTATGGGAAGAGAAAGCCTCAGACCGCCAATTGAGGGCATTCCTCGGTGTTTCTTTGTGTCTTGGTGTCTTCGTGGTTAGAGGTGTCTAACCAATGCCTGTAAGGCTCAAAAGAAACCCCAAGAATCTTGCAAAAAAGGAAGAAGTTACGAAGTTAACTTCTTCTGCTCAGTCTACCATCCTTTTACCGCGACGGCTCGAAGACGCCAAGGCGCAGCTCGCCCTGAGCTGCGCGCGATACTTGTCGCGCATCAGCACGAAGAAGTCGTTGTACCGGCCGGTGCGGAAGTCGGGAAAGGTCCAGGGGAAGCTTTGCCAGGCTCCGTTTTCAAAATGCAGCGTGACCTCCGCATAGATTCCGTCAGCCAGGAGGATTCGGTGGTAAAAGTTCTTGGTTGAGGCGAGCACGAGCTTGGCTTGTTCCAGGTACCCGGGATCCAGATTGACCGGCCGTCGAAGCGTGGTAACGGTCTTGCCAAAAGAGCTCTCGATTTCATTGGTCGTAATCTTGATTCCCGCGAGCGCGGCCGGCGATATCAAGTCTGTGAAGGCAAGAAAGAAGCGCTGGATCGAGTTGCCCATTTCGGAATCGTAGTAGTGGGTGGAATCAAAGGGAAAGGGACCGGAGCGCAGGTCGATCGCGCCAAACTGCGCGACCAATCGAGCCTCGACCTCGGGTACCAGTTCCGGGATTGACGTGAGGATCCCGACGAAGAGCTTCACATCGTTTGGCTGTCTGATGTTGCCCATGTCCCGACCGCTGAGACGCAAAGAAGTGAAGTAACCGCCCGGGCGCGTCAGTTACCCTTCCGTCCTGCCCGAAGCGCAAGCTCGCGCACCTTGGCCACTACGACGTCCTGGGCTGCCGGGGAGAAGATTCCTCTGCCGCTGGCTCCGCGAGTTTCGTACCCTCCTTCCTGCAGCACGCGCGATGACGGCAGGTAGCCGAAGACCTCGTTCGAGTAACCCGAGATCCAGAGCCTCAGTGGCCCGAGGGCCTTCTCAAGCAGCGGCACGTAGTCCACTACCACCTCTCCAGAGATCGCGACCAGGGTCAGATCCTCGCCGAACTGCCACACCGCGAGCGGCGCGCGCTGATGGCGCGGGAGTTGCTCGCCCCGATCGAGTGTTTCAAGCAGAGCGCGAGCGACTGCAGCCCGCCAGCCAGGGCCATCCTGGAGCCATTTACGCAGCTCCTCGCGCGAGGGGGGATCCTTGAATGGCAGGTCGACCAGTTCGTACTCGACCGTGAGCGGCCCGCGCAGCGAAGTGAGCTTGGTCTCAAGCACACGGCAGATTTCCTTGCCAAGATTCGTCCCGTGCTCGCGCGCAAGCTCGACGGTTCCGCGCGGGTAAGGGTTCGCATCCCCTCCGCACCCGGCCATGAACATTGCCTGAACGCCACGATATCGCTCTTCGACATAGGTCTGAGCGTATCCCGCATAGTCACCCGAGATCCGGTAGTTATTCCCTGTGAGCGTGGTGTTGTGGCAGGCGGTCCCGAAGACTGCCGCGCGCAGCTGTCCGTCCAGGCCTTCGATCCGAAGCACCGGCAGGCTTCGATCTACAGGGCCGCGGGGATTGACTCCCAGGATGATCCCGTTGGGAGTGAATTCACGCCGATTCATGACGAAAAAGGCAACGCCGCTCCCCCAGGAGAGACGAGCGGGCTCGAGCTTTGAGGCGGCATCGACGACGACCTGGATCAGCTTCTGCTGTAGCGCCTGGGTGTATGACGCGGTGTTGCGCGCATCTTCGGCCGAGAGATTCCGCCGGGGATTGGGATCGAGACCCTGAAGCGGCCCGCTGTGATTGTGCGACGCATTGAGCAGGATCTGTTTCCGCTCAAGCCCGATCCGTTCGCGGATAGCTGCGCACACCGGCTCGACCACAGCCGGTGTGAAACCGCTCAGGTCGGCGGTGATGAGCGCCGCCCGCCGGCCTGTTGTGTCCTCGAGGACAAGCGCCTTGGCATGTATCCTGGCTTCGATCGACTCGAATGGCTTGTCGCGAGCATCGTAGCCCGCCATAAAGACCGGCCGCTCGGGTGTGATGTCGACCCGCGCCAGCCCGACCTTCCAGATAGAGGTCCCCGCAGTCTCCTGCGTGCCGGCTGGCGCAATTGCCATCATGATCCACAGCGCCCAACCACCAAGTCTAGGCATCTTTTTATTCTCCCTGGTGCTTTCCAACGTTCCCGTTGAGAGGCTTCGTGTTTCTTGGTGTCTTCGAGTCTTCGTGGTTACCAACCGCCAAGACGCGAAGACTCGACCGTCTAGCTCGTAGCATAGCGAGTGGGATCCGGCAGCCCGGCATCCTTGAATCCGCGGCGCCGGAGAATACAGGAGTCGCAGGAGCCGCAGGCAAGCCCGTCCGGCGTGGGATCGTAGCAGCTGTGGGTCAAAGAAAAATCAACACCGGCGTCATGCCCAACCCGGATGATATCCGCCTTGCTCATATTCACCAGCGGCGCGTGGATATGGTATTGCGCTCGACCCTCGACTCCCGCCTTGGTGGCCAGATTGGCCAGGTTTTCAAACGCCTCGAGAAAGCGAGGCCTGCAGTCGGGATAACCGGAATAGTCAATGGCATTGACACCGATAAAAATGTCCTGGGCTCCGAGAACTTCACACCAGCCCAGCGCGAAGCCGAGGAAGATCGTGTTGCGGGCCGGCACATAGGTCACCGGTATTTCCGCGGCCATCTGTTGCAGGTCGCGGCCCTTGGGCACGTCGATGTCCGCGGTGAGCGCGGAGCCGCCAAAAGCCCTCAAGTCGAAGCGCATGATCGCGTGGCGCGTGATTCCCAGAGATTGTGCCACACGCCGAGCCGCCTCGAGTTCGGGCCGGTGCCGCTGGCCGTAGTCGAACGACAAAGCGTAGATTTCGAATCCTTCTCGTTTTGCCAGTGCCAGAACCGTCGACGAATCTACTCCGCCGCTCACCAGCACGACGGCTTTTCGCATAAGGTTCTCGTTTTCCTTCGTGTCTTGGCGTCTTCGTGGTGAGTGTGACAGGTCAGGGGGCGGGGGAACGAACCCAGCGGAGGATCGCCTGATACGCAGGATCGTCGACGCCGCTCCAGCGTGTTCCACCGACGTGGGTAAGCCCGGTCGGAGACGACGCGTCTTCTTCCCCCTGGCCGCTCGGACTGAGCGGTTTTCGCAAGACCAGGCTGCGCTCCGGCTCGTAGGCGTCGATCGACTTTCAGAATCGAGTGATAGTTCTTTTCGATTGCCTGTTCTCCAAGTTCTGCGCCTTCGCCCGGCGGTTCCACCAGGCGAAAGATTCGATGCGTCGCGTGACAGTGAGCGCAGGCGCGCCGGTCCTTCGCCGATTCCCGGTACAGGTGCGGATTTACCGTCCGGCGAAACAGCTCGAAGTCCGGGAGAGCGGGCTTCGCGAGATCCGCCGTCGGCTTGACGGCAGCCGGGTCGAGTCCGCCCAGTCGCAGCGCCTCGGAAGCCCGCTGTCGCGCAGCGCGGATCGCGCTCGCCAAGCTCCAGAGCCTTGATCCGCCCGGCCAGACGAGGCTCGCGCCGGACCCAGTTTTCCGCAACCACGATCTCAAGCGCCGCAGCCCGGACCTTGGCATCGGGATCCACCAGGAGACGCAGCAGGTCGTCCGGAAATTCGGGGAGCCGGCGCACTTCAAGGCTCCTGGTTGCGATGCCCAGCGCAGCGCGGCGCACTTCGGCGCGGCTATCGCGCAGCGCGGGGCGCACCAGCGGAATCATCGAGGGATGTGCCGCTATCTCCGGATGCCGTAACAGGAGCTCGAAGACCAGCTGGCGCGCCTTGCCGTTGTCGACCACGGCGGCGGAGCCGAGCTTGCCCAACACCTCCGTATTCTTGAGTAAACCGGGACGCCGTTCCAGCAGCGAAAGGCAATCGAGGAAGGCCTGAGGCGGCTCCACCGCCTGCCCGCGACGGCTTGCCTCGAGCACCTGCCTCCTCAACAGAGTGTTGCGCTCGTCGATCTGCTTCGAAGCTTCCGTCGGGCCGCCATCTTCAGCAATTGCGCGCGGCCAACTTTGCAGCAAGGCTGCGAGCGCTTCGGCATCGCTGAAGCCAGGGGCCGCCATGAGCGGAAGGGCGATCGAGCCCAGCTTCGGATCACCGGCGGAGCGGCGGACCACATCGGCGAGTTCCTTCCTTTCGAGGAGGGATCGGTTGGCGCGAAGCAGTTTCAAGACGGCCGGTTGCGAAGCGGAATTGCCGGCGGCCTCGATTAGTTTGCCCAGAGTCTCGCTTTCGCCGCCGAGTCTCACCTTGTCGGCAATCTCGGCGGCGGCTTCGCGCACCGCTTGGTGACGGATGCGACAGGGCGTCGAGGTAAAGAGGAGTGACCTCGGGACCACGCAAGATGTTGAAAAAGGCGGCCAGCCGCAATCCATAGCCTAGCTCTTCCGGAGATTCGCGCCGCGCCAGCACGGATTGAAAACTTCGCGCCAATCCTTCGAAATCATTTTCGCTTTCAAAATTAAAAATTCGATCGTTCCCGGGGCCAAAGGCCGCCGTGGTGTAACCGCGCCAGAACGGAGTTCCGTCGAAGCCGAGCAGCACGCCGAGCC
This sequence comes from uncultured Acidobacteriota bacterium, assembly GCA_963827655.1. GTDB lineage: Bacteria > Acidobacteriota > UBA6911 > UBA6911 > UBA6911 > CAWHCF01. The sequence goes on along the minus strand of CAWHCF010000002.1, from coordinate 37,342 downwards.
GCTGCGGTTCCGGCCCCTCGACCAGGGCCCGCAGGATCGGCTTGAGCAGAATCTCCTGCTCCTGCCGGCGTCGCTCGGCGCGCAGCGCCGCCTGCCGCTCGGGCCGGAGGTAGGAGATCCAGCGGCCGTACCCGGTCCCTGGCGCACCGAGGTTTTCATCGAGCAGATTGTAGATGCCCTGGGAAAGATAAGAACGCTGGAGCGGATGCTCGCCCGAATGGGCCAGGCGATCGACAAAAGCCTGAAAGATGCGCGCGCGCGCGTTGCGATCGTCTGTGCGATACCACCATTGCGCGAGGGTACTGACGGCCTGGTGGCGCGTCAGGAGATCCGCGTCTGCCAGAAGCGAAAAGAAGGCGTCTCTCAAGTCGGCGCGGTCGTCCATGCCATAGAACTGATAAGCGAAAATCCGCGCGGCGCCCCGGCGCACATTCGGATCCGGCGATCCAAGGGCGGCGCGGATCGCGTTGAGCCCGAGGCCGCGATTTCCCAGCCGGCGCAGAGCCCAGGCGGCACTCTGCCAGACCATCTTGTCAGGGTCTGCGAGCGCGCGGCCGAGCTTCTCGACCGCCGCCTCGATTGCCGATCCGCCCCAGGCACTGTGCCGCCAGGGCTCGAACAAAGCCGTTATCATGGGCGAGCAGCGGTGCGATTCGCGCCACAAACTGGGCGTGGTTCTCTTCGGGCACGTCCCACAGATTGTCGAGATCGTCGAGGATCTCTACCACAGAGCCGGTTCGGGGCAAGCGCGCCGGTCTCCCGTCGCGATTTCCCAGGCCGCGGCCGTTCGGCTTGCGGGCGGGGTGAAGGCGGGCCAGCGCCATGATCGCGTAGCGGGTCTCGCGCATCGGAGTGACAAAGTTCTCGATCGTTTCGGTCTGAAACCATCCGCCGAACTCCTGCTGGCGCGTCATAAGCCACTGTGCGGCCCGTTCCAGAGCCGGGCGCGCTCCGATTCGGAGACTCCCGCTGTCAGGAGTGTGTGGATGGTCTGGCCCGTCAGATACTCGAAGGACTCGGTCGACGGAGTCGGTTTTTCACCCCCGCTGGGTTTCTCTTCGTTGCCCGGCCAGCCGCCGTCCGCATTCTGGCGGGCGAGAAAATAGCGAATCTCTTTTTCAATTTCACCGGCATGCCCTCGGCGGTCAAGCAGGGCGAGCGCATGCAGCCGGTGGAGGCGATCCTGCGTACCCTGGATACGACCGGGCCCGTCGGGACGCATCAGGATCTGGGCGATGTGGTCGGCGGACTTCCGCGCCGCCGCATCGCCGGCGCGGCGGGCCTGCTCGTCGAGGACGCGCCAGTCGCGCCAGGCAAAACCGAACTTGCTGTCGAGAGGAGAGACGCCGTTGTTCTCGTCCTCGGGAAGAGTGTCGCGGTGATCCCATGCGGCCTGCAGAAATCCGGTGAAGCGCCGCAGGTGAGGCGTCTGGCGCCCGGTCACCGAGTTCTCGTAGTCGATGACCAGTCCTCCTTGTTTGCCGAAAAACTGCAGCTCGATGCCGACGAAGCGCACCCAGTTCACGCCGGGGTTGCCATAGAGAGGAGTGGGAGCGTTATAGACGCGATCTATCAGATATTGAAACTGGCTCTTGGCTCGGATCGGATAACCCTGCTGGAAACCAGTCAGATTGCTTTCGAGGGGAAAGACCGTCGGATGGCAGGCCGTGCAGCGCTGGGCCTCGTCGTGCAGCATGACCGAGCGGCGATAGCGCGAGCCCAGGCGCGGCACCTGGGCGAACCATGCGTCGCCAATGGCTGCGGCATAATGCATCGCGGTCTCGACGGCCTGCCCCGGTTCCTGGTAAGGGGGCACGGGATACATCGTGGTGCGAAGCTGATAAAACGGATGATTGCCAAGCACGGCGACATAGTAACGGCCACGCGTCAGGACGCGGGAAATGAACTTCGAGTACCGTACCTTCTGTCCGTCGTGCAGGACCTCCATCGGGTCCTTACCGCGCGTGTAAGGCTCGAGTCCGGCGCTGGCCTCGTTGTATCGGTAAAAAAGGAGTTGCAGCGGAATGTCGCGATCCGGGAGGTCGAGCTCGAAGAACACAAGCTTCGGTTCCGGGAGCGAATAGTCGAGTGCGAACCAGTCCCATCCGGTTTTGTATTCCTCCTGATTGTTCAGGTACTCGATGTCGTCGGCGCCTCCGTAGACGGTGCGGCCGAGCACGAGGAGATTGGCCTCTTGCCACGAGTCATTAGGCTCGGCTTCGAACGCGGCAGGTTCATCGCGCGACGCCTGCAGGCCACGGAGTTCCAATCGCAGCGCCGGCGCGGGTCCTTGCGAAAATGAGGGAACCAGGCGCAGCACCGCCGGGCCGGACGCGCGCGGGCGAACGGTTGTGAAATAGCTCGGATCACCCGCGTGCAGGCGCTTCTTCAATTGGAGCTGGGCGCCCTCGAAACTGAGACTGATGCTGTCGTCGGGCCGCAGCGAAACCGCCTCGATCGAGACAGAGAGCGTGTAAAGCCTGGACGGATCAAGCGCGGCCGTCTTCCAGAGCGCTTCCGCTCCAGCGCTCAGCTTTCCGGTCCAGACCTGGTCCAGAATCAGAGTTCCACTGGCGGCCGGAGGCGCCTCCGCCGAGAGAGCGATAAGGAAACAGGCTCCCAAAAAGCCCAGGAAAGGATAGATTCGTGGGAAAATCATGGGACCGATTCTAGCTCAACTTTGCCACTGCGAAGCGGAAATCCTCGTGCCTTCGAGTCTTGGCGGTTTCTCGTCATTACGCGCAAACCCGGGGGCTGCCGGAACCCGCAGGATCGCTACTTTGTCTGCCGCCGCAGCATCGATAGCTCTTGCTGCATTCTGCGAAGGACGCTCTGCGATGCCGGCGAACCGATGGCATTCTTCATCTCGTGCGGATCTGAGCGGAGGTCGTAGAGTTCGTCCATATCGCTCAGCTCCGTATAGTGGATGTACTTGTACCGGTCGGTCCGCACAGCCTGGTAGCCCATGTTCAGGATGCGCGGGAAAACGGTGTCGGTGAAGTACTCGATCAGGAATGACGTGCGCCAGGTTACGGCGCGCCCGCTCAGGATGGGGACCAGGGATCGGCCGTGCATTGCACCGGACGGCCGGACGCCGGCAAGCTCGAGCAAAGTCGGCGCCAGGTCGATACTGAGCGCCATCTGATCGGGCGTGCTTCCGCCCCGCGCCAGCTTGGGATACCGGATGATGAGCGGTATCCGGATTGTGGGCTCGTAGGCCAGGCGTCGCTCCTCGTCGAGCCCGTGCTCGCCGTAGAAGTATCCATGGTCGCTCGTGAACACGATTGCCGTGTCGTCGAGCTGACCGATTCGATCGAGCGCCGCGCGGATACGACCGACGCTTTCATCGACTGCTGCCAGCATGCGCAGCCGGTCGAGGATGGATTTATCACTCGTGCCGGTCCCGGGCGTAAGCGGCGGCAGATTGGCAATCGGCCGCTGAAGCGCCGGTTTGCCCTCGAGCGCCCACAGCGCGCTCGGGCTGCGGAGGATGGTTGCCCCGGCATAGAGTTGACGATGCCGCTCCGCCGGAATGAATCCTCCCTCGCCTATGGCGCTCACGCTGCCATCGTCTCGCTGAACCATGTTAGGGTGGAGTGCCTTGTGCGCCAGATAGACCAGAAAACGGTCTGGTTCGAGGGCGCTCGATGAATGCCACAACGCGGTCGGTCAGCAGGTCCGTTACATAACCCGGCACTTTCTTGAACGTCCCCGCCTCGTTCAAATAGGGATCGACCGCCTCGCCCTGTCCTTTCATGCTTACCCAGTAATCGAAGCCCGGGCGTGGTGAATCGTCGTTGCCCATGTGCCATTTGCCAAGGAAAGCGGTTTCGTAACCGCCCCGCTGAAGCTGGCGCGGGAAAGTGCTCAACTGATGGCTGGCCGGGCTGCGGTCGGTATTATCCGTTATGCCGTGTGCGTGCGGGTACAGACCGGTCAGAAATGACGCGCGGCTCGGGGAGCAGAGCGGCGTGGTGGCGAAGGCATTGCGAAATCGGACGCCTTCACGCGCCAGGCGATCGATGTGAGGTGTCTTGACAAAAGGATGCCCGGCGATCGCTATGTCGTCCCAACGCAGGTCGTCCACGAGGACGACCACGATATTGGGTGGCACGGGTGAACCGGAGGCAGCGGGCTTTGCCCAGAGTACGGGTATCGCCAGGAGCATCACTCCAAGCGCTCGGAGCCAAATCATGAGTTTCCTTCCCCCTTCGCGTTCCTTCGAGTCTTTGGGTCTTGGCGGTTGGTCCTTTAGGGTTCGCGGAGCGCGAAGTCGCCGGAGATCATATGGTAAAATAGCGGTTTTTTGAAACCGATATGCTTCAAGTCAGAGGACTAGGAAAAGCCTTTCGCGGCGATGCACTGTTCCGGGCGCTCGATTTTCAAATTAACGTGCGGGACAGGATCGGACTGGTCGGCGATAACGGCACGGGCAAAACCACGCTCATGAAGATGCTGGCCGGCTTGATCCCCCCGGATGACGGGGAGGTCATCGGCGCCCGAGATCTCACCTTCGGCTTCCTGCCCCAGGACGGCTTGTTCGTTCACGGTCGCGCGTTATTCGAGGAAGCTCTTTCGGTCTTCGAAGGCCTCAGGAATCTGGAGCGGGAGTGTCGCGCGCTGGAGCACGAACTGGCGGAGATGCCCCATTCGGGCGCCGACTACGAGAAGAAACTGGAACGGTATTCCGCCGTTTCTCAGCAGTTCAGACTTCACGGCGGGTATGCGCTCGAGGCCAGGACCGGCTCGGTCCTCCTCGGTCTCGGCTTTACTCAAACGGACTGGAGCCGGCCATGTGAAGACTTCAGCGGCGGCTGGCAAATGCGGATAGCGCTGGCCAAGCTCTTGCTGCAGCAGCCCAGCCTCTTGCTGCTCGACGAGCCTACCAACCACCTGGACCTCGAAGCGCGCAACTGGCTGGAAGAGTATTTGCAAAATTATCCTTTTGCGCTGGTCCTGGTTTCACATGACCGATACTTCCTCGATGCCACGGTCCACCGCGTCCTGGAGATTCGCAACCGGGCGGTCCATTTCTATAAAGGAAACTATAACGACTTTCTGCGCCAGCGCGACGAACGTATGGCGCAGCTCGTGGCGGAGTATGAAGCCCAACAGAAAGAGATTGCCCGGATCAAAGCCTTCGCCGACCGGTTTCGCTACAAGGCCACCAAGGCCGCACAGGTGCAGAGCCGACTGAAGGAGCTGGAACGAATGGAGCGTATTGAGCTGCCACCCGACTCCAAGCCGATACGATTGCGATTCCCGGAAGGACCCAGGACCGGAAGGGTCGTTCTCGAACTGGCGAACGTCACCGCGGGCTACGGCGAGGCGCCGATATTTCGAGACCTGTTCCTGATTCTTGAAAAGGGTGAGCGAGTGGCCCTGGTTGGACCTAACGGAGCGGGGAAATCCACCTTGATGAAGATGCTGGCGGGACGATTGCCGCTGATGAAAGGTGAGCGAAAGGAAGGGCATAACGTCGTGGTCTCCTACTTCTCCCAGGACCAGGACGACCTTCTCACTTCCACCCGAACGGTATGGGAAGAGGTTTTTTCCGTAGCTCCCAGCCATATTGTGCCGCAGCTTCGTACTCTGCTGGGGTGCTTCCTCTTTTCAGGCGATACCATCGAGAAGCCGATCTCGGTTCTCAGTGGAGGCGAGCGTAGCCGGCTGGTGCTCTGTAAGCTCCTGCTCTCGCCCGCAAATTGCCTCCTTCTGGATGAACCGACGAACCATCTCGACATCAGATCCAAGGATATTCTGATGGACGCGCTGCGCGAATACGGCGGGACATTGGTGTTCGTCAGTCATGACCGCTACTTCCTGGATGGCCTGGCCACCAGGGTACTCGAAATAGGCGGCGAGACCGCGACCCCGTATCTTGGAAATTACGAGGATTATCTCGCCAAGAAAGAGACCGATTCGGAGCAGAGCAAGCGCGCCGGGGAAGTTCCTGCTGCTGCCGGCGGATCGGAGCAAGGCGCCGCGAAGCGAGAACGATCCCGAAGAAGAGTGAACCCGTACAAGCTTCAGGCGCTCTCCGGAAAAATCGAAGAACTCGAGGCGGCTATCCATACGCACGAAACACGGGTCGCCGTGCTGGCGCAGATGCTGGCCTCCGAAGAGCTGTACCGTGATTACGCGCTGTTCCGTACCACGATGGAAGAACACGACCGGCTTCAAGAGGAACTGCTCGACTTCATGCAGAAGTGGGAGAAGCTGCAGTCGGAGCTGGCCGCAATGCAAGCTTCTTAGTGTTTCTTCGTGTCTTCGTCTTAGTGGTATTTGTTCCGCCGCTTAACCTAATAACTGGCGCGGCCGCCGCTACAGTCGTAGCATTGGCCGGTGACGAAGCTCGCCTGGTCCGAAGCGAGAAAGGCAATAACACTGGCCACTTCCTCGGGACGTCCAAAGCGCCCGAGCGGAACCTTGCTCTTCATGTAGGCGACCTGATCAGGGGTCAGCTGGCTGAGGATGGAAGTCTCAATCACCGCAGGAGCGACCGCGTTGACCCTGACACCCGATGGCGCGACCTCCTTGGCCAGAGCCTTGGTGAAGCCGATGACCCCGGCCTTGGCCGTCGAGTATGGAATCATGTTGGGATTGCCTTCCTTCCCGGCGATCGATGCGACATTGACGATCGATCCGCGTCCTCGCGCGAGCATGTGAGGCAAGACCGCGCGGCAGCAGTAATACATGCTCTTGAGATCGACCGCCATCATCGTGTCCCAGTCTTCTTCGGTAACCTCGAGCAACGGCGCGGCGCGGCCGGCAATTCCGGCATTGTTGACCAACACCTCGATCATACCGCCGATCTGCAGGACTTCCTGGAGCATCCGGGCCACGCTTTCTCCCCGGGATACGTCGACTGCGAACGCATGAACAGGATAGGCGCCGGCCCGCAGTTCGGCCGCGACGCTCTCCGCCAGGGAGAAGTCGAGATCCGCAATAGCCACGGCCCAGCCCTGGCGCGCCATTTCCCAGGCCGTCGCGCGGCCGATTCCCTGCGCGGCGCCGGTTACGATCGCGACTGGCTTTGCTGGATTGGTTTCCATCTCAGTTTCCTTTTCGGCGAGCCAGTCATATAGGCCACGGCGGGCACCCAAGTCAACCAAAAGATCCCGCGACGCGGCGCTGGCTGCTAGGGGCTTGGGGTGAAGGGGGCAGGTCGTTGTCCCCGTCCGGCTAGGAATTCGAGTACTTCGATGATTCGGGCGCACGCCTTTCCGTCCCCATACGGATTTACCGCCTCGGCCATCTTGCGGTAAGCCTCGGGGTTCAAGAGCAGTTCAGAAGCGGCTTGGACAATCTCGCCGGTATTGGTCCCCACCAGCCGCACGGTTCCGGCTCTTATCCCTTCGGGTCGCTCCGAAATGTCGCGCAGAACCAGGACGGGTTTGCCCAAGGCCGGCGCCTCTTCCTGAATTCCACCCGAGTCGGTGAGAATGAGGTAAGCCGCCTTCATGAAATGCACGGTTTCGAAGTAATCGATAGGCTCGAGCAGCTCAATTCGGTCTTGATCCTTCAGTCGTGGCAGGATCGTATCTCGAACGGAAGGACTGAGGTGCACGGGAAACGCTATGAGCACGTCCGGAAATCGCGCCAGCAACTCCGAGAGAGCTGCGCAGATCTGTTCCTGAGGCTTTCCCTGGTTCTCGCGACGGTGAGAAGTAACCAGGATTAACCTCCGTCGTTCTCGTTTGACTCGCGCCAGGAGGCGATGATTGCACCGTCGCTTCCACGCGAGCACCTCATGCAGCGCGTCAATCACGGTATTTCCAGTGACCCAGATTTTGTCGCGAGAAACGCCTTCGGACAGGAGGTTATCCCGGGAGTCGGTGGTCGGGGCGAAATGCGCATCGGCGAGGATGGAAGTGAGATGACGGTTGATTTCCTCGGGGTAAGGGTAGAACTTCCGCCTGGTTCTCAACCCTGCTTCTACGTGGGCTACCGGAATCCTGTGGTAGAAAGCCGCCAGGGCCCCGGCAAAAGTAGTTGATGTGTCCCCCTGAACCACCACGAAATCGGGCTTCGCAGCTCGCAGAACGGAATCCAGTCCCGTAATCGCGCGCGCGGTGATTTGCGCCAGGCTTTGTCGGGGCCGGATGATGTCGAGATCGTGATCCGGGCGGATAGAGAATAGCGTCAGGACCTGATCGAGCATCTGCCGATGCTGGGCCGTCACGATGGTTATGGGCTTGAACCGCGCTGGACTGGCTTGTAGTCGTTTGATCAGCGGCGCCAGCTTGATGGCTTCGGGTCGCGTGCCGAAAATGACCGCGACTTTCACCCTCGCTTCTTTCGAATCGACCAAGCAGGCTTATTGCGGGGCACATCCCAATGGGATTGTACGCCGGTCTCCATGATGATAAGGCAAGGGCGCTTATGATACCATGCGCGGTGCCGGGGCCGGTTCGCGTCTTTGCCAAGCGATACCTTTCAGACGCGAAGACATAAAGAAACACGAAGAACAGCGAACGATTTTTTGCTATGTCTCCGGCATTCTGTTAAGATTCGCTTTCCTCTTCCTCCGCCAGTTTCGGGATTGAGTTGCCGAACACAGTTTCTTCGTGGCCCGAAACTGAAGACAAAGAGCATAGCCGATAGAGTATTCACTCCCTCTTTGGTTTCTGCGCTTGGACTATTGTCTGGAAACTCTGAGTCTCGGAGACTGAGCTATGACGCCACTGAGCACGCAGCAACTCGACGCGTTGCGAAAAATAAACACACCCACGATAGCCAACGCGATCGAGATGTTTGAAATCCGTCCTCGAAACACGGGATTCTTGAGCCCCGAGGTGCGTTGTTTATTCCCGCGTCTCGGCGTGATGGTCGGCTATGCATCTACGGCGGTAATCTCGGCCGATCTTCCCGCCAAGGGATTTCGCTCCATTCACCGGTTTGAATACTGGGCGGCGACCGCCGGAGTCCCTGGTCCCAGAATTGCCGTCATTCAGGATGTCGACACGCCGCCCTGCCGGGGCTCTTTCTGGGGTGAGGTTAATTCGAACATTCATCACGCGCTCGGTTTCATAGGAACGGTGACGAACGGGAGCGCCCGCGATCTGGACGAGATGGAAGCGCTTGGTTTTTTTACCTTCGCAGCCAGCCCTTCCGTATCCCACGCCTATGTGCACCTGGTCGATTTTGGATTGCCGGTTCGGGTCGGAGGCGAGGTGATCGCTCCTGGCGATCTGTTGCATGGCGACCGGCATGGGATCGCTGTCATTCCCGGCCAGATTGCTTCCCTGGTCGCGGAAGCTGCGGCCGAGGTTGATGCCGCCGAACGGGGAGTGATCGACTACTGCAAGACGTCCGATTTCACCTTGGACGGACTGAAGCAGGCATACACACGCCTGGAGAAGCAGTTTCTCGAGATCATCGAGCGGCGGGTCGTCGCGCGTTGATGTATTGAGATCTCTCGTGACTTGCCCCCTTTGCGGTCACCCGAGTAATCGCGACGAGAATTGTGTTCATGCGATGAACTTGGGCTAGACTTTCAGCATCAGATTGCGTTATATGGTCGGGAATCCATCCAGCTTGTTCCTTCGAAACAGCACGCTTTGAGGAAAGTCCATGAGTAGAAAATATCGCCAGCGCGGCTACCTGGATCAGGAGCGTCAGAGAAAACCCAAACCGCCGCCGCGGCCCCGTGGCGCTTCGGGACGTGTGGAGACGCGTTTTCATCTGATCACCCGCTGTAATAATTGCGCGGCGGAAATCCAGGTAGACGGCAAAATTGAGGCAACGGACAAGTGCAAGAATTGCGGCACTGATCTCCATACCTGTCGTAACTGCTTGAACTTTGACCCTTCGGCGCGGAATGAGTGCACCAAGCCGGTCGTGGTGCGCGTTACGAACAAGAGCGCCAACAATATCTGTTCTCTTTTCGAGCCCAAGGTGCTGGTCGAGAAACAGGGGAGCGGGGCCGTCCAGTCCAAGCCGGAAAACAGCCATCGGCAAGCCTTTCTCGACCTCTTCAAGAAATAGTATTTCTCAGACAAACATTTGTGGCCGTGGTATCGTTCTTGGAGCCTTTGCGTCATAGCAGGGTGATCCCCCGAGAGTAGATTGGTCTGCGCCTCAGCAAAGAAAGGACAGTCCAGTGCAAGCGCATGAAATTCTGCTGGGTTGGGGACGAATACTCAGCGGCAGACTTCCATTTCTTTCCATAGAAATCACGCGCGAGTGCCCACTCGCCTGTCCGGGCTGCTACGCCTACAATGCCGATCACCTGGGTAGTTCGCTCCTATTGAGAGAAGTCAGCGATTACCAAGGTGAGGCCCTGGTACAGGGCATCTTGCGCCTGGTCGACGAGTATCGCCCGGTGCAGCTTTCACTCGTAGGCGGAGAACCTCTCGTGCGCTTCAAGGAGCTCACGGTCTTGCTGCCGCAGCTGGAAGCTCGCGGAATCTATATCCAGGTGGTTACCAGTGCCGTTCGGCCCATTCCTCCGGAATGGCGTAAAATCCGCGCGATGCACCTGGCGGTCTCAATCGACGGCTTGCAGCCGGAGCACGATATCAGGCGCAAGCCGGCTACGTATGATCGCATCCTCAAGCATATCGCCGGCCACCGTGTCACCATACACTGCACGATCACGCGCCAGATGACCGAACGCCCCGGTTATTTGCGCGAGTTTCTGGAATTCTGGACCCCCAGGGAAGAAATCCGTAAGATCTGGATGAGCATCTACACGCCCCAAAAGGGCGAGACCAGCAGCGAGATAGTCCCCCCTGCGGCAAGACGAGCGATTATTGATGAAATATCGGTTCTGACTCGCGATTTCCCGAAGCTTCAAATGCCTGACGCTCTTCTCGATGTTCTTCGCACCCCGCCCAAGGATCCTGACGAGTGCCTCTTTGCCAGGACCACACGTTCCCTGACGGCCGACCTGCGTCAGCCCATCACGCCATGCCAATTCGGCGGAGATCCGGATTGCTCGCAGTGCGGCTGCGTCGCGTCCGCAGGTCTGGCAGCGATAGCACGCCGTCGGCTGCCGCTCGGGATTAAAGTGGGGACCCTCTATGAAATCTCCTGTGGCGTTGGACAGTGGGTAAATTCTTGGCGCAAGAGTTCACTTCCTACATGAGATCTTCGCGAAAGCTCCTTAACGAATACGGCAAGACGCAAAGAAACGAACATTTGTACCAGAGGGTCTCGTCTAATAATCAAAGAAGGGAATGGGTAAGGCCGCAGCCATGAACGCAGGACGAGTCTTGAAGGTGTGGGGCAGAATTCTGGCAGGTCATGCCCCGTTGTTATCAATCGAGATTACACGCGAGTGCCCGCTGAACTGTCCAGGATGCTACGCCTACGGTGATGACCATCTGGGCGGCACGGTAACTCTCCGAGAGTTGAGGGATTTGCGGGGTGACGATCTGGTCCGAGGCGTGGTTGATTTAGTTCAACGCCACCATCCACTTCAGGTCTCGATTGTAGGAGGTGAGCCCCTGGTGCGCCACCGCGAGCTGAGCCGCATTCTGCCCGAGCTCAGCCGCATGGGGGTATACGCCCTGGTCGTCACAAGTGGGGTGATCAGGATCCCGAAGCAATGGATGGAGATTCCCATGGTTCGCGTGGCCATCTCGGTAGACGGCTTGCGCGAAGATCATGACAGCAGGCGCGCCCCGGCGACTTACGACCGGATTCTGAAGAACATCGAGGGATGTCGTGTCGACATCAGCTGGGTCGTGACGCGCCAGCAGATGCGTGGCTCGGGCTACATGGATGCATACCTCTCGTTCTGGACCGCTCGTCCTGAGATCGATCGCATCTGGTTCAGTACGTACACTCCGCAGGTGGGCGAGGTAAGCGAAGAAACACTGACGCCCGAGGATCGGCGGGAGTTAATCCGGCGCCTGCCGGAATTGAAGCGCAAGTATCCGGCCCTGGTCCTGATGAAAGGGATGGAAGAGGCATTGGACACTCCCCCTCTCAATCCCGAGGAGTGCATGTTTTCTAAAATGTCGGTGAACTATTCCGCAGATCTCAGGACGCGAATCGAGCCATGCTTCTTCGGGGGCAACCCCGATTGCGCGAAATGCGGCTGCGCCATCAGCACCAGCCTGCACTGGATAGGGAAGAAAAAGCTGGTGGGGCCGGTGACCGTCAATCACGTCATGAAGAGCTCTATTGCCTTCGGCTCGCTGTTGAACAATCTGCGTCCCGGTGCGCCCGCCGGACTGCGCTGGAGGCATAACCTGGAGACCACAGCCCGTCGTCAGTAACCTCAACCACGAAGACGCGAACCCAAGAACTCCTCGCGGACCGCGCTCGTTTCTCCCTTACAGCAAAGATTGAACCGAAGCGAAATCTCGGAACAAATTGGATAACTTTGATGTCTGAATCCAGTCGACAGAGAAAAAGGATCCAGTCGTGCTCGAGATCAGGGGGCTGACCAAGCGCTATTCCAGAAGGCCCGTTCTTCATGATGTCAGTTTCTCCGTGAGACCGGGTGAGATCCTGGGGTACCTGGGCCCGAACGGAGCGGGCAAGAGCACGACCGTCAAGATCCTGGTGGGACTGCTCGAGCCCTCCGACGGAGAAGTCTTATACAACGGACGGAACGTTCACGACCACCTCCTCGACTACAAGAGTCGACTGGGCTATGTTCCGGAGGAGCCGCTCCTTTATCCGTTTCTTACCGGGCGTGAGTACCTTCAACTGATCGGTCGCCTCCGGGCTCTTCCGGAGAAGCTACTCAACAAGAAGATCGATGATCTTCTGCAGCTTCTGTCACTCCGGCCTCACCGTCACTCGCGCATCTCATCGTATTCGAAGGGAATGAAGCAGAAGGTTCTGCTCGCCGCTGCATTGCTTCACAATCCCGATATCCTGGTGCTGGACGAGCCTCTCTCCGGGCTCGATGTCACGGCTTCATTGATCGTGCGAAACTTGATCCAGTCGCTGGCTCGCGACGGGAGGGTCATTCTTTTCAGCTCGCACGTGCTTGAGGTGGTCGAGAAAATCTGTTCCCGTGTGGTCATTCTTCACAAGGGGCGCATCGTCGCGAACGATTCCGTCGAGCACTTGCGAGAGCTGATGAAGTCACCGACCCTGGAGGACATCTTTGCCGATCTGGTCATTGCCGAGGACACACAGAAGATCGCCAGAGATATCATCGAGGTTATGAGGACCGGAAGTCTCTAGTCTGCGGTCTTCTGGTTAGGGATGGACGGCGGAACCTGCCGCCAAGAGATCAGCCACAGGACAAGCGTGCGTTCAGGGTTGCGATCGACTCCCGGCGAAAAGCAGCAAGTTGATCTTCTGGTGCGGCATTTTTTGAGCCGGTTCTTCGATAACGAGCTCGTGCCGCCGCTGGCGGACGCGCGAGTCCCTCTGATTCACATTCTCGCGCTCCTGGCAGTGCCGGGACTGCTGACATCCTTCAACGTCATTACCAAGTACGCGGCTCTCGCGCGCGGGCCGGCGGCTTTGCATCATGGCGCCGTGCTGGATGACCGGTTGTTCTTTTCGTACTTCTCGATGGTCGTGATCGGGTTCGTCACGGCATTTGAATGGGATTCATTGTTCCCCGACCGTCGCGATTACAGCATCCTGGTTCCGCTGCCGATCCGCGCCCGAACGCTGTTCTCAGGAAAGATCAGGGCGTTGTGCATCTTCCTGGTGCTCTTTTCCTGCGATGTGAACCTCTTTTCGACCCTGCTTTTCCCTTTAGTCTCGCAGCGGGGCGCGGAGGTCAATGCCGGTTTCGCCATCGTTGCGCATGCCGTCACCGTTTTCGCCGGGGATTCCTTCGTGTTTTTCTCAGTCGTCGCTTGCCAGGGCTTGTTCATGAACTTTTTTGGTTTCCGGGTATTCAAGCGGGCGTCGCGCGCCATCCAGTTTCTGTTGATGGTCCTGTTTCTCTCGGTCTTCTTTCTCATGCCAAGAATTTCTTTCGACGCCTTGAGCCGGAACGAAGCTTTCTTGAACTGGTTTCCTCCGGCCTGGTTCCTGGGACTTCACCAGACGATCGCGCCGAGCGGAGAAATCCGTTTGGAAAACCTTGCCCATAGAGCTCTGTGGGCGCTTGGAGCGGCGCTGACCGCTTTCGCCCTGACTTACTATCTCAGCTACAAGCGGCATCTGCAGAGGACCCTGGAAAGCGAGGAACCAGGCGGGAGTGAATCAGGTATCTGGAAGAGTGTGATACCGGTTCTGCATGAACTCGTTCTCAGAGATACCCGCGAGCGCGCTTACTTCTGTTTCGTCGCCAAGACCGTGATGCGAAGCCACAGGCACCGGATTCTTCTGGGAGCGTACATCGGCGTGGGCGTGGCCTTCGTCGTGATGGCCTTGCTCACCGTGATCGGTCGCAAGGGAATGGAAGGACTGCGCCAGGTCGATTCGTCCCTCTTGTCCATACCGCTTGTGCTTTCCTTCTTCATCCTGGTCGGAATGCGTATGATCTTTAGCATTCCGGCCGAACTGGGATCGAACTGGGCGTTCAAGCTAGCCGAGGGTGAGGGAAGACTGAGAGGCGTTGCGGCCGTTCATAAGGTTATGTTGTTCCTGGGGGTCATCCCTCTGTTCGCCGGGCTGCTGCCGATTTATCTCATCGGGTGGGGCTGGCAGACGGCATTGCTGCACGTGTCTTATGGGCTCGTGCTGGCGCTCTTCTTGATCGAGTGCCTGCTCTTCAAGTTAAACAAGATCCCCTTTACCTGTTCTTATCTGCCAGGGAAGGCGAATCTGAAATTACTCTGGTGGGTCTACCTGTTCATGTTTACGACCTACGCTTACGGAATGGCAGGAGTCGAGCAGAGGCTGCTGCAGCGTCCGACGCGTTTCATCTTCTTTTACGCAGCCGCTTTCACCGTTATAGCGTGGATGATCAGGCGCCGTCGAAACAGGTCAGCGGCATCTCATTTCATTTACGACGAAACTCCTGGACCGCTGGTCCGCACCCTGGATTTGAACGCATGACAAGATTCTTAGTGTTTCTTCGAGCCTTTGCGTCTTCGCGGTGCGTGAGAGTAACGCATGATGGGTCGGGTCGGAGATCGGCGCACGACTTCGTCAAAACCGGCCTTTCGGAAAGCCGGAGCCAGTCCGGTCCAGGCGAATACATCGGGTATTGTTCCTGTCGCGGCGTCGATGGGATAGCCTTCGACGACGACGGCACCTCTTTCCTTGGCGTATTCAGTGGCGGCACGTATAAGGGCAACCGTGACCCCGCGCCGCCGGAAGGGTTTGGCGACAAAGAAACAAACCACGGACCATACCGGCTGATTGTCGACGGGTTTCAATATCCGTGAGCCTTCCAGTCTTATGTAGGCCTCTCGGGGCGCGATGGCGCACCAGCCAACAGGTTCCCCTCCCGCATAGGCAAGTAACCCGGGTGCTTCTCCTGACGCGACGAGTCTTCGCAGGGCGCGCTTGTTTCCCGCGCCCTTTTGTTTCCGAAACTGCGACTGGGTCAGCCGCCAGTACATGCACCAGCAGCCGCCGCACGCTCCTCGTTCTCCGAACAATTTTTCCAGGTCGGGCCAATTCAACGAAGTCAGCGGTCGAAAAGTCAATCCTTTCAACGCGAGAGCTCCTTTTCACCACCAAGACTCGAAGACGCGAAGAAAAACAAAAACAGTTTGACCGGGGCGGGATGGCGGCGTCAAGTCGTCTCGGTGGAGGCGATTCAGCAGCCGCAAATTTCGTGATACTCTGCCGAGGATGCAAAAAAAGAAGCCAGCCTTGCGGCAACCCAGGGGGAAGACGCCTTCTTCCTCACCTGCCGCAGCAGAGTCCGGGATTTCGTGGTGGCACCTGGCACTGGTCGCCGCGGTAGCGCTAGCCTGCTACGTCCAGACCACCGCTTTCGAATTCGTGTACGACGACGACGTGCAGATAGTGACAAATCAGCGCATTCGCAGTTTTTCCAATCTCGGATTGGCTTTCCGCGAGAACTTCTGGGCATTCAGTGGAGATCATTCGCTTACCAACTACTATCGACCGTTTCAAACTCTCACGTACATGATTGGATACGGGCTGGGAGGTCTCCAGCCGGGTGTCTATCATTGGATTAACATTGCGCTGCACGTTGCCGCTACGCTCCTGGTTTTC
Source organism: uncultured Acidobacteriota bacterium (assembly GCA_963827655.1). Classification (GTDB taxonomy): domain Bacteria; phylum Acidobacteriota; class UBA6911; order UBA6911; family UBA6911; genus CAWHCF01. The sequence goes on along the minus strand of CAWHCF010000002.1, from coordinate 21,277 downwards.
TGGATCGGCTGGTTTCTTTTTAAGACCGCCTGGGTGGCTGTCTGGGGAGGAATTCTCTTTGCGGTCCATCCGATGCACACGGAGAGTGTCGCCTGGATTGCCGGGATTACGGATGTTGGCTGTGCGCTTTTCTTGTTCGCTTCCCTGGCGGCATATTTGATGTTTCGTAAAGCCGGTGAGCAGAGAACTCTCTGGCTGATACTCTCGCTATGTTGCTTTCTCGCGGCCCTCTTCTTCAAGGAGACGGCGCTCACCTTTCCCCTGGCGTTGCTGGTCCTTGAACTGGTCGAAAGAGGCGAATCGAGTTCATCGTGGAAGGCAAGGGTGAAATGGTTGCTCCCTTTTGTTGGCGTGGTTGGCGTCTACCTGATTCTCCGAATCCAGGCGCTGGGAGCTTTTTCCCGTACCGTGAATCCAATCCCGATAACGTTGGCCGACAGGGTTATGACCGCGGTCTACTTTGTCGGGTGTTATCTGCAGAAGCTGATCGTTCCCGTCGGGCACAACGCTTTTTACGTCTTCCAGCCTTTTTCGCGCCTGTCTTTTTCGGATTGGGCGTTTCCCTTGTCACTTCTATTCCTGACTGTCTTGCTCGCCTGGAGATACATCCGAAAGGAAGGCAAACTGCTGTTCCTCCTCGGATGGATCATCGTCACGCTCATTCCGGTGTTGAACTTGACCGGCGTCGGGCGGAACGTGTTCACGGAGAGGTATCTGTACATTCCGTCGTTGGGCTTGTGCCTGCTGGTCCCCGCTCTCGTGGATCGCTACCTGGGCGCCTTCAGGAAACCCGCGATGTTTATTCTGGCGGGGTTAGCGGGGCTTCTGGGTTTCTTGACCATCGAGCGAGCGGCAGTGTGGCGCGACAACCAGACGCTCTATATGGCAACGTTAGCGGTGTCTCCGGATGCTTCACCGATGCATTTGAATCTTGGCATCCACTATTTCCGGCAGCGGAATCTACCGGCGGCGCGGCGTGAGTTTCTGGCCGTTCTTGAAACCGATTCAAAGGTTGTGGTCCGTTCCGCGCAAGACCGCTATAACGCGCTGCTGGGATTGAGTTCGGTCTCGTCGGCTGAAGGAAAATTGGAGGACGCGTGGAAATATGCGGAGGAAGCTCGAAACTTGATGCCGCACCTGGGCGACGCTTACCGGACGCTGGGTGGATTGATGGGCCGGCAGGGCCGGTATGACGAAGCCGAAAAACTCCTTCGCCGCGCTCTGGAAATCAACCCTTCCAATGCTTCAGCGCATCAAAATCTCGGCAATATCCTGATGATCCGGAATGAACTGAATGCCGCTGAAAGTGAATACCGAAGCGCTCTGGAGTTCGACCCGCGGTCTTCGGAGATACGCATCGCCCTTAGTTTGCTTCTGTCACGAACGAACCGCAGCGCAGAGGCCCTCTCGGTCTTGAGGGAAGCTCTCGACCAGGAACCCGGTAACGAGCAGGTCCGAGCGGTATTTCAGCAAATTAGCTCTGGAAAGCCTCCCGGTTGATTGCTTGCGTCTTCGCGGTGGTGTTGCGTTTATTCACCGCGAAGACGCGAAACCGGAAAGCGTTAAACCTTCTCCGGGACGACGAAAGGCTTGCGGTAGTCGCGAGTGAGGAGCTGGTTGGCTTTGTCGTTGCCGGTGAATCGTTCGGTCTTGGGATCCATGGTCAAAAATGCGCCCATCGTGGCCTTCTTGACTTTGAGGTCGACGCCGTTCGCGATCAGGTGTTCCTGGAATCGATCCAGCGTCTCGCACGCCGCCTTGTTGGCTTTAAGCGCTTCGCGCATCTCTTCCGGATTGCATTCCTTGCCCAGCCGGTAGGAGATATTGCCGGTGTGGCACAGAGCGCTTGAAAGATGCCCTTCCAGGATCTCGGCGGTCAGGTCGGAGGGTTTGCGGCTGCGCATGGCGCGGATGAAGTTTTCGTGGTGGCTTTCGCCCCGCGACTCGAACTTCTTGATTTCCTTTCCCTGCTTTTGTCTGTCGCTAATTCTCCCCGTCCCAACTCACGCGAACCCGACCCCCACGACCCGGATTTTGCCTTCCCTGCGGCAAGTGATATAATCCAAGGCCCCCGACAAACTGACGGACCAACCTAAGGAGGAGCGATGCGAAGACCTGTCACCGCATTACTGGCGCTAATCCTCGCTGGTGTTTGGACCTACGCTGCGGAGAACCCACAGGTCGGCACCTGGAAGATGAACGTCGCGAAGTCCAAGTACAGTCCCGGACCTGCGCCCAAGAGCGGCACGGTTAAGATCGAAGCCTGGGGAGACGACGGTGTGAAGGTTACGGCCGACGGCGTCAATGCCGATGGCCAGACCACCCACGTCGAGTTCCAGGCCAAGTACGACGGCAAGGACCATCCAATCACGGGGCTGCCAAACGCTGACACAATTTTACTCAAGCGTGTAAACCCAAACACCGTCGACGGGATTACCAAGAAGGGCGGGAAGGAAGTCGGTAAGACCCGAAGCGTTGTATCAAAAGACGGCAAGACCCGGACCTTCACGAGCGAAGGCACCGATGCGCAGGGACGGAAGTTCAAAAACGTAACGCTCTACGACCGCGAGTAGGACGGACCGACGGGCGGACTCGCCCGTCGGTCCCATTGGATTCGCGCGCCGCGCTGCAAGGAAGCGGCTCCGGACCCGACCGCCGATGCCGTTCGGCGCGGTACGCCTGAGTGCGTCGCAGACCTCGGTCTGCACGGGAGGGACGGACGACTGCGTCCTTCTTCACCTTGGGCTCTGCTCTGCAAGTTATTGATAGTAGATGTTGTGGCGGAGGAAGTAGGATTCGAACCCACGAGGGAGTTACCCCCCTAACGGTTTTCAAGACCGCCGCCTTCAACCGCTCGGCCATTCCTCCCGCCGAGATATTGTAGAGTGTCAGGCCTTGAAAATCCAATTTCTGGATTCTTGGGTTTCTTCGTGTCTTTGCGTCCTGGTGGTATTTGTTTCGGAGCTATTCGAGATTGAAGGCGACAAACGTCAAGCGCTCGAGCCTCTGAACTTGAAAAACGACAGCATCGCCCGATTTGAGTCTTGCCACGGACTCCCTCAAGCCGGCGAGGTTCGTCACCGGCTCGCCGTTCAACGAGATGATCAGGTCGCCCGGCAAAAGCCCTTCTTCCGGCTGGGAAGAGCCCGCAACCCTTCCCGCTATGATCACACCCGCGGGCTTTCGCATCGGAGGCAGGGTGGCCAGTATTTTGGGATCCAGGTCCAGCCCTAGAATCCCGAGCTTTGCGACCAGATTAGCATCGGGCTTCACCATCTGCAGAAACCGCTCGGGATCGTCCGGGCGCTCCCCCACGACGACCTCCCGCGTGAATTTCTCGGAACCGCGAAGCGTCTCAAGCGTGATCGATTCGCCGATGGCGCGCTGGTAAACGTTGACCCGAAACTGGCGAGCGTTCTCCATGTTCTTTCCGTTCATTCGCAGAATGACGTCTCCGATCTTCAGGCCGCCGCGGTCGGCGGGTGCGCCGGCCAGCACGTCGTTGAGAACGACGAGCGCGCCGGCAGGCAACCGAAGGCCCGCGGCCATCGCCGGAGTGATCGTCTGCGCCTCGATGCCTAAGTAGCCGCGCCGTACCCGGCCTTCCTTCCTGATCTGATCAAAGACATTGCGCACAATATTGCTGGGCGCCGCAAAGCCAAGCCCTTCATTGCCGCCGGATTGAGACAGAATGAAGGTATTTATTCCGATGACCCGGCCGCGGGTATCGACCAGAGGTCCACCGCTGCTTCCGGGATTGATGGGCGCATCCGTCTGGATGTAGATCATCGGATCCTCGGGCCTCAGCTGCCGCGCCACCGAGCTCACAATCCCCATGCTGACCGAATTCTCCAGCCCGAGAGGACTGCCGAAGGCCAGGACGAGCTGGCCCTGGCGCAGGCTTTCCGAGTCGCCCAGTTCGAGCGTTGGAAGGCCTCGATAGTCCACCTTGAGTACGGCCAGATCCGTTTCACGGTCGATGCCCACGATTTTAGCGGGAACGAGGCTGCCGCGCGGTTTCAGTATCGAACGCCACTCCTCCTTCTGATCCGGAGGCAGCGCAAGTCTCACCTGCACGTTCAGGGCGCCGGCCACTACATGGGCATTGGTTACGATGTAACCGTCGGCATTAAGAATCACTCCCGATCCGCCGGCGCGGCGCGGAGCCACGGTTCCCACTCCTTCCTGACTGGCGTCGTAACCCATGGCCACGATCTGCACCATGGCAGGGGTGACCCTCTCGGCGAGAGCCTGGAATGAAGCGCTGAGATTCTCCAAGCCCACCTGGCTTCCCGTAGATTGGGCTGAAAGCGGAACCGCCCATGAAAGGCCTATGACTATCAAACACAGGTAGATTCTCGGACTCATGACGAGACTCCTCGGCAACGGATCAGAGAAAAACGGACCCCTTGGCTGCGCAACTGGCAGCTCTCTAAAACTTCCCGTGGGGGTGAGACCGTCTCAAGATATTTGCTTTGGGCGGGAAAGTCCATCGGGATCAGCGATGCAAGCCCCAGGTGGCTTTAGTGTTTCTTCGTGTCTTCGCGTCTTGGTGGTATTTGTGGCCTCATTCCACGCGATCGACCAGCGAAAGCAGACGCCGGTCTGGCCATGCCGTTACCGCGAACGAAGGTAGACCGAGACACTTCCAGAAAGGGAAAGGATCGAGCCCGAGAGCCCGGGTCACGAACAACGTCAGCACCCTGCCGTGCGTCACAACGGCGGTGCTTTCATCATGATACTTCTCGAGGATGAGTGAGAGAGCTTGCTCGAAGCGCCGGTGTGCCTGGTCGGCTGTCTCGCTTCCGAACACCAGATCCGCGGGCTGCGCGAAAAAGCGCGCGACGGCCGCTTCGAACTCCTCCGCCCGGAGCAGCCCCGCCTGGCGATGGACGTGCTCGTGGAGGTCGTCTTCCGCCGCGAGCGGCAGAACCAGGTGGGCTGCAAGCTCCTCGGCGGTTTCATAGGCCTTCGGCTCGCGGCTCGCGACCAGCCGGGTGGGACGATGGGGCGCGAGCCGTTCGGCGAGCGCCTTGCAGCGAAGCCGCCCGGCATCCGAGAGATGCCACTCGCACGGCGGGAGGTTACCGGTAATCTCCGGAAGCGAGTGTTTGATCAGGATCAGTGTTTGCATACTGGTATGGCTTATAATCTACAAGACAATTTTTCGCGTTGCTAACTGTCTTGGAGTCTTCGAGGTTAGTACGCCCGCAATAACGAATCAAAGAAACGCGAGACCTTGTCAAGAAAAGGAGCGCAGCCATGCAACGTCCGGTCCTGTTCCTGCTGCTGACAGCCCCTCTCCTGAGCCTTTCGAGTCAAAGCCACGAAAAGAGCTATCCGAACCGGTGGGTGCGTATCAGCAGTAATTTGCGCGATGACGGCGAGGTCGAGCGAATCCGAAAAATCGTCGAGACCGCTTCCAAGCATGGTCTGACGGGCGTTGCGCTCTCGGCCGGACTGGACCAGCTGGATTTGAAGCCCCCCGAGTATTTCGAGCGGCTCCGACGAGTGCGCGACCTGTGCGCCAACCATAAGTTGGAGGTAATTCCGTCGTTCATGTCGGTAGGGTATGGCGGCTCTGTCCTGGCTCACGACAAGAACCTGGCCGCCGGTCTTCCCGTCCGGGATGCATTGTTCATCGTGTCAGGAGGCAAGGGAAAGCTCTCTCCCGATCCGCCGATCGAGATCGCCAACGGAAACTTCGAGAGTCACAAGGACGATCGTCCGGAACAATTCATCCAGCCGGCGGGGCTCTCCGACATGGTCGCCGCCGACACCGTGGTGTTCAAAGAGGGAAAGTCCTCCACCCGGTTCCAGAATTTCAGTAAACATCCGCGAGAATGGGCGCGGTTGGGCCAGGTCATATCGGTCCGTCCATATCGCTGCTACCGTTTCAGCTGCTGGATCCGCTCGGAGAATATGGGGTCTGCGAACCCCTTCGGTTCAGGTAACTTTCTCCTGGAAGTGCTCGGAGGCGAGGAGAAGCGCCCGCTTCAGTATCAGAACCCCAGAGCGTCCTCGACCGGTGAGTGGCAGAAGGTCGCAGTGGCGTTCAACAGCTTGGGTTACGACAAGGTGGAAATTGCTCCCAAGGTACGAGGCTCGGCAGATGGGAGGTTCTGGCTGGACGACCTGAAAGTCGAGGAGATCGCGCTGGTCAACCTCCTCAGGCGTCCTGGAACTCCAGTAACGGTGCGGAGCGAAGCAAAGGAGACCGTCTACGAAGAAGGGCGGGATTATGCTCCGATAACGGACCCGGAACTTAATTTTCGCTGGGACCATGACGGGCCTGATATTCAGATCCTGCCGGGAAGCCGGATCGAAGACGGCGCGCGCCTGCGCGTCAGCTATTTTCACGGCACGACCATTTACAACGGGCAAACTCCAGTGTGCATGTCGGAACCCAAACTGTACGACATCTGGCGCACCCAGGCGCGACTGGTCCATCAGGCGCTCTCGCCCAACAAGTACCTATTGAACATGGATGAAGTTCGGACCGGCGGCTCGTGCGTGGCATGCAAGCAGCGCGGTCTGACCATGGGTCAGATCCTGGGCGACTCGGTGACCCGGCAGTTTCAGCTCCTGCGGGAGGTCAACCGGGAGGCGGAAATCTTTATCTGGTCCGACATGCTGGATCCTAACCACAACGCCAATCCCGAAAGAAAACACTACTATTTGGCCGAGGGAAGCTACGCCGGGTCGTGGAACTATGTCCCGAAGGAACTGGTTATTGTCTGCTGGTACTACGGGAAACGCGAAGCCAGTCTGAGGCACTTTTCCGGGCTTGGTTTCCGGACGATGGCGGGCGCGTACTACGATGCGGATAATCTCGACAATCCGCGAGCATGGCTGGAGGCGCTCGCCGCGACTCCGGGCGCGTCCGGTATCATTTACACCACGTGGCTGAACAAGTATGAACTGCTGGCGCCCTTCGGCGATCTGGTCTCACGCTCGAATTAGGTTGCCGCAGAGCTTTCGTGATCTTTGCGTCCTGGTATTAAAATGGTGACAAACACCACGATGGAACAAACGCAATCAGGACTACAAAACAGTTACGACCGGGTGGCGGAAGAGTATGCCGAACAGTTTCGTGATGAAATGGATAAGAAGCCGTTCGATCGAAAGATGCTCGATTGGTTAGCCGAAAAGGTCAACAGACTGGGGAGTCATCTGCGACATGGGATGTGGACCCGGACAGATTGCTCGATACTTGCATAGTCGAGCAGTGAAGGCTTGCGGCATCGATTTGTCGCCAGAAATGGTGAAACAGGCCCAACGTCTGAACCCGGACATTCCTTTTCAACAAGGAAACATGCTGGCCCTGGCGGATGTTAAAGACAACTCGTATGGAGGGATCGCTGCCTTTTATTCTATCATCCACATTCCTCGCTCATCGGTAGTTGTGGCTTTGCAGGAACTAAAGCGGGTATTGTGTCCCAAAGGCGTACTCTTGCTCACGTTCCACATTGGAGAAGAAGTCATTCATCGCGACGAGTGGTGGGGCAAGGAAGTATCCTTGGATTTCATTTTCTTCGAGACCGAAGAAATGAAAGAGTATCTCAAGACGGCGGGCTTCAATCTAGACGAAGTAATCGAAAGAGACCCGTATCCGGACGTGGAGTACCCGAGCCGGCGCGCCTACATATTTGCAGGGAAACCGTAGAGGGAGTTCCTCCGATGTGCTTCTTAGGCTTTGCGTTCTTCGTGGTTATTTCTTCCGGAACGGTCCAAATGAGCAAAGTTAATTGGGGTGTCTTAGGCACGGCAAAGATTGCGACCGAAAAAGTAATTCCCGCGATGCAATTGGGCAAATACTGCCAGGTCACCGCCATTGCGTCTCGCACGCATGACCGGGCACAGGCAGCAGCCGGGAAACTGGGCATAGAGAAAGCTTACGGCTCTTACGAGGATCTGCTGGCCGATCCGGAGATTGATGCGGTCTACATTCCCCTGCCGAATCACATGCATGTCCCCTGGTCCATCAAGGCGCTGGAGGCGAACAAGCACGTGCTGTGCGAAAAGCCGATCGGGCTTTCTTCGGAGGAAGCCCGGGCGGTCATGGATGCGGCCAAACGGCATCCGCGCCTCAAGGCGATGGAGGCGTTCATGTATCGCCTCCATCCCCAGTGGCAGCGCGCCCGGCAATTGGTTACCGAAGGAAGAATCGGCGAATTACGAAACATTCAGACCTTCTTCTCGTACTACAACGCCGACCCCGGCAACATACGCAACCAGGCTCAGATCGGCGGTGGCGGGTTGATGGACATCGGCTGCTATCCCGTCTCGCTTTCACGCTTCATCTTTGGAACTGAGCCTCAGAGGGTCTTCGCAATCGTGGAATACGATCCGCAATTCAATACGGATCGGCTTGCTTCTGCCATACTGGATTTCGGCAGCGGCACCTCTACGTTTACCTGTTCCACTCAGTTGGCTCGCTATCAACGAGTCAATATTCTCGGGATCGAGGGTCGGGTGGAAATCGAAATTCCCTTCAACGTACTGCCGGACCGGCCTAGCAAGATCTGGCATCAATACGGGATGGAAATCAAAGAGATCGTTCTCGAGAGTTGCAACCAGTATACGGTTCAGGGCGACGTCTTTTCGCAGGCCATCCTTAACGATACCGAGGTGCCCACGCCCCTCGAAGATGCTGTCGCAAACATGAAGGTGCTCGAGGCGCTGGTTCGAAGCGGTAATGATGGAATCTGGATTTAGCGTCCGGAGCGATGCCTGCTGGCTTCGTATCAAGCCGCTCGAGTCGACATCAATGACAGAAATCCAAAACTGCTCATGACCACTCGCAACATTATTGTTGGCCTCAGTCTATTCTGCGCCCTGGCACAAGCCGCCAGAGGCCAGTCCGGGCTTGTCCTGCCGACTCCGAGGGACCACTACAAGACCTTCAATGTCGAAAGCGCCCGGCTTGCGCTCATGACCAAGGCCATGACCGGCGCTGACCCCGATACCCGGAAGCAAATCCGTGAAGTTCCTGGAAGCCGGGGCCAACCCTGGCGATCTTCCGCGGATGAAACCGGAGGATGTGATCCGCTTGGCTCGAGGCGCAGGACTCTTGAAATACAAGCCGGAAATGCTGGAAATCCTCGTGCACAGCTCCCAGGTTCTCGAAACTGTGCCGGCGAAATCCTTCGACACATACGGGCCGATCATTCACGATGCGCTCCTGGCTTTCCTGGACGGGCTTAGCGAAGAACGGATGATTGATCATGCAGTGGCTATGGCGAATGCCAGGGACGCTTCTCGTGGTGAGAAAATCCTGATCTTTGCTTCCAGAATTCCGACCTTGCAGAAAATCGGCCAGATTATCGCTCGTTTTGAGGGTATTCCACCAGATATCCAGCAGTCACTACAGAGCCTCGAGAATGGCATCCGGACCATGAATCGGGACGAACTCGTCGCCTACGTCGAGAAGGAGGTCGGTGCGGAACGGGTCAGAAAATACGAAACTGAGGTTTGATGACAGGATACTTGCCGAAGCGAGTGTCGGCGCAGTGATCTTCGGCTCGTTCCAACCGTCCGGCGAGATGTCGAAGCGGCAGAACCTCGTCTGCAAAGTGATTAAACCCTACGTGCTGAGCGGCCTCCCCGAAGAGATGCGCAGCATCGATCGTCTCATCACTCTGGTGACAGAGTTTGCGGACTTTTACGCCATCGAGGGATTCAACCTGAAGGACTTCTTCGCCGACGTCCGAGTCCAGCTGGAAAACGAGATCAAGGTCAGCGAGGAGCAAGCGCACTTCCGCAAGGCCTACGAGTTCTACAAGCATCATAAGGGGGTAAAGGTCCCGCAAATCTTTGACTTTTCTACCGAGCACGTGACCTTCATGGAGTTTCTCAACATCCAGAAGCTCACCGAGTCCTTCCCGGGGGACCAGAAAAGCCGCCGGATTCTTGCCGACCGGCTGGCTACGGTCATGACCTTCGAGGCGCTCTTTTCCAGGCAGCACACCTCGATCTTCCATGGCGACCCCCACGCGGGGAACATCGTGCGCATCAAGGACGACCCTGAGGACCCCTACAAGCTGGGCTTGCTCGACTGGGGATTGATGGGCGAGTTTCCTCGTGAGCAGCGGATGGAGATGGTACAGCTCAGTCTGGCCTACACCCAGAAGAGCAAGAAACGGATGGTCCGGAATGTCGGTTCCTTGATCAAGGGAGGCCTGCCCAAAGATCCCGCAGAAGCTGGCCAGGATCGAAGAGATGGTGGGCGCGCCATGGAAGTCAAGGGCGGGATATTCGAGGCTTATGGCGCGCTGCTGGAAGAGTTGTTCAAAGCGGGTTATGTACTGGAGCCCCAGTTTTCCCTCTTCATCAAGTCTCAGCTCACGATTGCCGGGATCCTGCGGGAATTGGATCCGACACTGAACCAGAGCAAGCTGGTCCGGAAGAAAACCACCGGCTTGATCATGAAGGAGTTTCCCAAGCGATTGGTGCTGCTACCTGCGTGGAACTACCGCGGCTATAGGAGCATGCTTTCCAACGGAGACGTATTCAGGGAGATCTTCTGACACGGCGGAGCCCGATCTCGGGTATGTCTGCTGATCGAAAAACAGTGGAAATGTCGATGAATGACAAGTTGATTCGCCCAGTCGGGTCTTTTTACCCTACTCAGATCAACGACAAGTGCCCCTTTGCCTGCATCTGATAACGTTATATGATATCGAAATGCGCACGATAATAGATTTACCCGAAGAGCAAATCAGAGCGCTCGATGAGTTCTGCCGGCGCAAGAAGATTTCGCGGGCCGAGGCTGTTCGCCAGGCGGTGGCGCACTTGCTGCCAAAAACGAAGTCGAGCTGGCGGAATCATCCCGCGGTGGGTTTGTGGCAGGGAAGCAAGAGTAAAGTTGATTCGGTGCAGTATGTTCGACGTATTCGTAAAGAATGGGAGAGGAAATGACTGATCGAATCGTCGTAGGGAGGCGTCTATGCTCCCCTAGAACGCACGCGGGCGCATGAAAGCCCTCTTTGATTCGAACGTTGTCATTGATGCGCTCAAGGCAATTCCGTCAGCTTTTGCTGAACTGGAACGCTACGAAGAGTGCCTCATCAGCCGAATTACCTGGATCGAGATTCTCGTGGGCGCAGACTCTGAGACAGGCGAGGGCGCTTTCCGGGATTATCTGAAGAAATTCAGCATTCGAGAGTTGGACGGCCGAGTCGCCGAGAGGGCGGTTGCCTTGCGACGTCGGTACAGGTTGAAAATTCCGGATGCCATCATATGGGCGAGCGCCGAGGAGGAGGGTTGTCTTTTCGTAACCCGCAACACGAAGGATTTTCCCGCAGACCATCCCGGTATCCGATTTCCCTACAGGCTGTGAAAGTCGTTGGGAAGAGTCTGTACCTACCAAGTCCTTTCGCTGCTGGGGTCGGCGGGATGGGTGAAGTGAGCGGGGGGTGATCTGGTTGCGAACACTCGCCGCACCAACCGGGTCTGCTGCAGGGAACACACATGACTACCAAACGAAGACAGAGCCTCTCCAACGGAGTGGGAAGACGACGGTTCATCAAACAGTCGTCTGTCTTGATGGGCGCCGCATTGTCAGGACCGGATATCCGCATCGCGGCAAGCCAGGCGGATTCCCCTCGCAGTCCCTCACTGGTCAAGAACGAAAACAAAAGAGAGGGCGCGCGCGACTGGCAACTAACCCGTGTGCGTACCCAGGGCGGCAGCCGGGGATTCCGCTCACCCTGGATCGAAGGCTACTGCTCCCGGCAGAGCATCGAGGCCGGCCAGACGCTCGACATCAAGGTGAGCACGGATCCACCGGCACGGTTCATCATCGAGGTCTTCAGGTTGGGTTTTTATGGCGGGCTCGGGGCGAGGAGCATGACGCGGCTCGGACCGTTCCAGGGGCGGAAACAGCCAGATCCGCCTGTGGGCGAGCGGCGTCTGCGCGAGTGCCGGTGGGAATCGAGCGTCTCCTTGAAGATCCCGGCGGACTGGCCGAGCGGTGTCTACCTCGGCCGGCTCTCCACCTCGCCCGAAAAGGAGCAGGAGACCTACTGGCAGAGCTACTGCATCTTTGTCGTGCGTGACCGCCGGCGGGCGGACATTCTCTTCCAGTGCAGCGACAACACCTGGCAGGCTTACAATCGCTGGCCGGACGATTATTCGCTGTATACCGATCCAAGAGGCGCGCACGCACCCGATGTCTCCGTCAGCTTCGACCGGCCCTACGGCAAGTATGTCCAGATATTCGACAACCCACAGTCGGTCGGCTCCGGCGAGTTTCTCTTGTGGGAATACCCGCTTTGCTTCTGGCTCGAGCAACAGGGCTATGACGTCACCTATTGTTCTAACCAGGACGTGCTCGAACCCTCCGCCGTGACCCGCTGCAAGACGTTTCTGAGCGTGGGGCACGATGAGTACTGGGATCTGCGCCAATACCAGGCCGTGCGGGAATCCATTCAAGCCGGCGTGAATGTTCTCTGGCTGTGCGGAAATTCGGTCTACATGGTGACGCCGTTCTCCGATAGCAGCGACGGCAGACCCAACCGGGTCCTGACTCGCGCTGCCAGCTACGGCGAAATGTCCCAAGAGGAAAAAGCGACCTACGGTCGGATGATGGGCCCGTTCCCCTACGCTGGTCCGGACGAGAGCCTGATTATCGGGGCGCGGACCATCGTGCCTTTCAACGGCGGCGGTGACTGGATCTGCACCAAGCCCGGCCACTGGATCTTCGAGGGCACCGGAATGAAGAAAGGTGAGGCGGTACCCGGCCTGGTCGGCTGGGAATTCCACGGCAACCCCGCAGAGATCCCGGGACTCGAAGTCGTGGCCGAAGGCACGGCGTTGACAGGAGGGGCGGTTCCGGCGCGGTGGACGGCGACCATTTACCCGGGGCCCAAGGGAAACTTCGTCTTCAACGCTTCCACGATCTTCTGGTCCCAGGGATTGGCCACGCCGCCTGGCCACATGCTTCCCTGGTCGCATTGGAGCCGTCCGCACGGACCCGACCCGCGCGTGCAGCGCATCACGCGCAACCTTCTGGAACGCGCCCTCGGATGATGCGCGGCAACTCTCGATCCCCCGCACTTTTTACAAGGAATTTACCCCGCTTTCGCAGTTAGTTCACATCAATCCTTAGAATTCAGGCTGTGAACAACCCGAGGATGAATGTGGCTTGGGTGGGAAGACCGCGCTCGTTGCTTGAATCTTCAAGGAAGTCCGCGTGGCGGGCGGAGAAGACTGGACGGAGGGATCGGTCGCTTCGCATCGGAGGCCGCGGCGCCCGACCCAAGCGGTCGATAATTGCGAACACCCATACCTACTCGAAGACGCGACGCTCGTCTGGAGACAGTTCACCGGCATGAGGGCCGCAGCCGCCCAGTTCCAGGCTGGTCTTACGACCCAATGAGAATTTCCATTGTTTCGGACGCCTGGTTTCCCCAGGTCAACGGAGTCGTGACCACCCTGAGCACGGTTGGCAAGGAACTTGTGGGGATGGGCCACCAGGTCCACGTGGTCAGCCCCGACCGGTTCAAGACCATTCCGTGTCCTACCTATCCGGAGATCCGTCTGGCCGTCGGAGCGGGCAGAAGAGTGGAAGATATCCTGGACTCCTCGCGAGCCGCCGCCATTCATATCGCAACTGAAGGTCCGCTCGGCCTTGCCGCCCGAAGCTACTGTTTAAGAAGAGAACTTCCGTTCACGACGTCCTTTCACACTCGCTTTCCTGAATATATCCATGCCCGGACGCGGATTCCCGTTTTCTTGACCTACCGAGCGGTTCGCTGGTTTCATGGAGCCGCCCGGCGGACGATGGTGGCGACCCAGACGCTGCGTGAGGAACTCTCCCTGCGCGGGTTTCAAAATCTCGTTCCGTGGTACCGGGGAGTCGATAGCGAGCGATTCAGGCCAAGGGATAAAGGGTTCCTTCCTTTCCGCCGCCCGATTTATCTGTATGTCGGCCGTGTGGCCGTAGAGAAAAATATCCGCGCCTTTCTGGACCTCGAGCTCGAAGGCACCAAACTGGTAGTAGGCGACGGCCCTGAATTGGAGACATTAATTTCGGAGTATCCCCAGGCACAATTCGCCCGTGCCAAATTCGGCGAAGAGCTCGCGCTGTACTTTGCCGCGAGCGATGTCTTTGTTTTCCCCAGCCGGACCGATACCTTTGGCCTGGTCATTCTGGAAGCCTTGGCTTCCGGCATCCCGGTCGCGGCCTATCCGGTCACGGGTCCCAAGGACGTGATTGGAGATTCCCAGGTCGGCGTGCTGTCCGAAGATCTTGCCCAGGCGGCTGAGCAATGCCTCAAAATCTCCCCCCGCGCGTGCAGAGAATACGCCCTTGGGTTTTCCTGGAAGGCCTGCGCGGAGGTCTTTGTCGGGCACCTTGAACCGATTGGGCATGGGTGAAGCCGGATCCAGGAGTTTCTCCAACCATCTATCCAACCCCGGTTCCACCGGCACGGCCGCGGAAGAGATTATGGCGATGACTCAAACTCACGGCGCGGGAAATCAGCAGAGGGATTCGTCTCGAGCTGGAATCGTTTGAGGAAACTCCCGCGGCCGCTCCAGGTACGCTCCCACCAGATAGTACGCGGTCTGAAGGACGGGCAGGACGAACCAGTCCTCAAAGGGGAACCGTGTGGCGATGAAGAACCCCCAGATTGTGATCACGGCGCCCACGTATTGCGGATGGCTAAGGAGCGAAAACGGAAACGTGTCGCACCAGGGAATCGAATAGCCGAACTTGTTTCCATAAAAGACGCCGATCTTTCCCAGACGGTGAAACACGCTGAAATTCAATAACTGCCCGATCAGCATCAACGTTCCCCCCATCCCTATCCACACCATCTCCCGAGCGGGCGGGAAGAGCGACCCATGACCATAGACGTGACACCAGCCGAAAAACACGGTGATCTGAAGGCATTTGAACCCGTAAAAGAGTTTGCAGAGGACGTCGATCGGCTCGCCGTGAGCCGCCACGCGGGGCTTCGAGCAAAAGCGGCGAAACGCCTCCGGGCGATGCCACACCCAGAGGTAACATATGCGCTCGAGACTGAGGGCGGCAGCCGCCACCACCAGATACCACGCGTTCACTGGGCCTTGTGCCTCCGGGCAGACGGCAACAGAGAGGCCAACGGACTCAGATAGCGCGGCGTGTAGGCCAGGATGTCAGTGATGGGGTCTGTCACGAGCTTCACGAACCAGATCATCGAAACGCGAAAATTGTGGATCCAGGCCAAATAGACGACTCGCCCGAGCACGACCACTAGCGTCAGACCGAACCACTGTCGGGCGATTGCCGGAATCTTTTCCCACAGCGTATCAAAGGTCCAAACACCCCCCTGGATCATATTGATGATCGGGATCAGCAGATATCCGGCGACGATGAGCGTCTTGTTCGGGGTATTGAATCCCAAAAGGAGGTCTTCTTTGTCATGGCACGGAGGTTCGATGACGGCGTGGCCAAATTGCCTGAGAAAGAGCGCGGCGAGGCTGCACGCGACCGCAGTCGTCAGGTCCGTGAAGATAAGGAAGTAACAATAGAGGAACACGCTGGAGCTGACGATATGCAAGAATTGATTGACCGGATGACTGTGCGACGCGACGTGGTCGTCGTGCTTCCGTCGCATAACTTCCGCATAGAAACCCCGTAATGGCTTTGGCACCTGCACAACACTCCCGAACGTTTCCTTGATCAGGCCAATCCGCATCTTCTTTTCCCTCCCCGGTTGCTCTTGCTCCGTCAACCACCAGCCGTCTTGCTTCATGCTCCAGGCCGCTTTCAAGAGCTTGGTTTGAAGTTCCTGGTAATGCTCTTCCGTGAAGTCCATGTTGCTCAGGCAGCGTCCGGTCCCCACCCAGCTGAGTGTGACCCCCTCCGCTCGTAGATAGTACTGGAGGAGCCAGTTATAGCGGCTGGGCTGCAGGAATAGCACAGTCCAGACGGTTGCCAGGCGGGCGACCCGCATCGGCAGCTGGTCCTCGGCGAGGCGTTCGTTGGTGTCGCAAGCCCACTGGGTGCAGCGTTCATTTGCTTGCTCATACAACCTCGCCGTGGCGGGTTCGGTCACCCAGCGCAGGAACTCGTTCATGGCGCCCATGACATGAGGATGCGCGGAAAACGTGCCGATCACGTATGCGATCCGCATCGGGCGATCAGGGTCGAAGCGGCGCATCAACTGCTTCTTGCCGCAGACAACGCCGATGGGTGTGCCGCCGCCGACCGTCTTGCCGTAGATGACGAGGTCAGCCTGGATTTTGAAGTACTCCTGCGCGCCACGGGGAGCGAGCCGGAATCCGGAATAGACCTCGTCGAAGATAAGTGGAACGTCGCCCGCCGTGCAGACGTCGCGCAGCTGGCTCAGCCACTTCGCATACCGCGCATGACCGTCCTCGGTTTTCCGGATCGTGCTGGTCACCAGGATGGCATCGCTGGGCGGCGGCGCGTTCGGATGAAAAGTCTGGATCGGATTTACCAGGACGCCGGCGATCTCGTGCGCGCGCCGTCGGATGATGTCGAGCGACGCCGGATGCAGGTCCTTGAGCGTGAGGCAGTCGCCGATGTCGCGCTCGCTTCCGAGCCCCGGTTGCACGCCGTCCCACCAGCCATGATAAGCTCCCGCGAAGCACACGATCAGTCTTCGGCGGGTGTTGAACCGCGCCAGCCGGACGGCGGCCATGACGGCTTCGGTGCCGCTCATGTGAAACGACACTTCATCCAGATTGGAGATGGATTTCAGGATTGCGATGTTCTCGGCTACCACCGGATGGAGCGGACCCAGCACGGCGCCCAGGTGCTTGACGCGCTCCCAGCCTTTCTGCATCCACTCCTTGTATCGGTTGTACCCGGCAACATTTACGCCATACGAGCCGGTAAGATCGAGTGTCCAGTGATCGTCCAGATCGCGCAGGCGGGGCCCGTCTGACTCCGTGGCGACGGAACAGAGGTTAAACTTGTCGCGCATTACCCGCATGAATGGGAACGGCACTCTTCCCGCGTCCGTAAAGCGAAGGTCGGATAGATCCTCCCGGATTGCGTCTCCCCATGAAATGGATCGCGGGTTCTGGCTCTGAAAGTGCGCGGCCAGACGATCCAAGCCCCGGCGGCGGCGGTTCACCCAGCGGTCGTCGGCGCCATCCGCTCGAAAGAAATTCTCCTCGGAGTAATCGTTGGACTTGACCAGGCGCGACAGGCGTCGCGCAAGGGCCGGTGTCCATGCCGATGGCGCGAAGAGTCGCAAGCGCGAGCAGAAGCCAGCGGCCGAGACGGAAAAGGAGCGCGGCTCCGAGGATCAGCGCGAGCGCCAGCCACGCGTCCGTGGATTCGACCTGGTATGCGGACCATCTTTGCAAGGTCCCGATCATCATTTGAGCCTCCATTGCGCGGACGCCGTCGGCGGCCAACTCTTAGACATTGACGGGTTCCTCCAGCTCGGGGGCCGGCTCCTCTGCCTGCGCGGTAAGCGTCAGGGGCTCATCAGCGGGTTCGCCGATGGGCGTGAGCCGGTCTCTGGAGTCGGGCCACACGAATAGCTCGAGCCGGCCGTCATAGTGCTCGATCAGGGCGGTGCAGCTTTCAACCCAATCCCCGCAGTTACAATAAACGACACCGTTGATTTTCGTGATCTCCGCGCGGTGAATGTGCCCGCACACAACGCCGTCGACGCCGAGACGTCCGGCTTCGAATGCGACGCCAGCCTCGAAGTTGCTGATGTACTGCACCGCTTTCTTCACCTTGTTTTTCATGAACGCGGCAAGTGACCAGTACGGCAGCCCCATCTTCCGGCGCACAAAGTGGACGGCGGTGTTGGCCTGTAGCAGCCAGTGGTACAACCGGCTTCCCAGGAGTTCCAGGGCCTTCGAGCAACGCACGACGCTGTCGAATTTGTCGCCGTGGACGACGAGGAAGCGTTGGCCGTCGGCTTTGATGTGGATCGCTTCCCGGGTGACCCGGATGTTCCCGAACACCGTGCCGCAGTAATCCCGAAAAAGCTCGTCGTGATTTCCGGGCACGTAAATCACATTAGTTCCGCGCTTGGCCTTTCCCAGAATGGTACGGACGACCTGGTTGTGAGACCGCGGCCAGAACAGCCGTCGCCTCATCTCCAGGACATCAATGATGTCGCCGACGAGATAGAGAAAGTCGGATTCAACCGAGTGCAGAAAGTCGAGTAAACGATCGGCGCTGCAGCCTCGAAATCCAAGATGGATATCGGAAATCCAGACGGTGCGGACTCGTGGAATCATTTTCGAAAGACCCCGTGACTACCACCAATAGCGCTAGCTACACGTCGTCAGCGCTACATATGGTATCCGCGCTGTGCTACAAAAAAATGAATGTCCTGGTTAAAAAATGTGAAGATCGGGTGTCAGCTGGGGCTTGCTTTGAGCAGCGGAATTGTTAAGCCAGGATTGACTGGTTGTTCGAGGCGGAGCCGCCGCAGGGCCTGCATGGCGTGGTTAGAGCGCCGGCTCCATGGAGCCGATCTCGGCGAGCACGGTCGCAATCGCTAGTGCCGTCCAGACTTGGATCTCGGCCGCGTTTCCGATTGCCGGCTGAGCAAGGACGAACGTCAGTACTACGGCTGCTGTAGAAATGAGTCGATTCAACTCACTCGCCTCCGTCCCGAGCATGCATGACACGGCGTATTGGAAGCGAAGAAACAGACATCAGTACCCGACCACATGTTCAAATCGAGTAGCGGCGCGAATAGGGCTGTAATATACCGGGCCCCCGTCGCGATGATGGAAAACAATGGTCTTCTTACGGGCAGTCAAGCGAGCCGGGACCGATCCGGCGACCCTCTTCCGCGGCGCCAACAACCTCTGAGGGAATGGGCGAGGAGGCTTCCTGATCCAGTCACTTTGAGAGCCGGATCGCCGGAATGATCTCTTTGTCGAAGACCTCGAAGAAAGACAGATAGTGCGCCATGCGATTCGGATTGGTTGCCCGATCCCACGCGGACGTGGCAACCAGGACGGCTTTCAGCTCTGGGATCACGAAGATAAACTGACCACCGTACCCCAGCGCAACGTAGGTTTCGTAACCTGCCGAGTCCCGTCGCCACCAGAGGTAACCGTAGCCGGTAAAGTGACCTGGCTGGAGGTAGGACCAGATCCAGCTCTCCGGCACTTCTACGTCTTTGCGAGCGTCATAACTGGCCTTTACACGTTCTGACGTTGATTCCCGCACCCACTCCTCGGTCAGAATCTGTCTATCCCACAAGCGCCCATGGTTCAAGTAGAGAAGGCCGAACTTGGCCATGTCGCGGGCCGTGAAGTGCATCTCAGCGCCCCCAATGTATGTCCCTTCAGGGGCACGATCCCAACGCTTTACTTCCATGCCCGCAGGCCCAAGCAGGTATCGCTCGGCGAACTCCTTGGTTGTCATCCTGCTGGCCCGGGCCAGGAGGGCCGACAGCGCATGAGTCCCCCCTGTGTTGTAGACAAACCTTTCGCCGATCTTTCCGTGAATCGGCAGCTCAAAGAAGAAACGGAGGTAATCAGTGCTCCAGAGCCAGGCAGAGAAGAGCATTTGATTCTCATCCCAGATCCACCCGGAAGTATGAGTGAGGAGATGCCTTATCGTCACCTTAGGTCTTTCGCGATCTGTTTCAACTCGCAGGCTGGCCCAGCCAATCTGACTCTGGTCGAGGGGTCTGAAGTATTCTGGGAAGAAGGTTGAAACGGGTTCATCAAGACTCTTGATGAACCCTTCTCTGAGAGCGACTCCGGTCAGCGCCGACAGGATGCTCTTTGAAACTGACTTGATATTGTAAGCGCTGTCGCGGGTTGCGCCGTGAAAGTACTCCTCTCCGATCAAGACGTTGTTTTTCAAGACGAGCAAGCTCAGCAGCGGGCGAAGCGAACCGGCGTGACGAAAGGCCGACGCCAGTTGGTCAGGGTTGACCCCTTGCGATTCAGGGGATGATGAGGCCAACTGGGTTGAGACCGTCGGTGATGAAGACTTGTCGATTTCTCGTTGGGGCGTGGCCCGGGTGGTTAGTCCTGAAGCGAGACCGCATAAGAGAACGATCCGAGAAGCCTGTCTGAACATCGGTTGAGAACTCCTCTTAGAGTTGAAATGGACATTGAGAGCGTCATTATAAACGTCATTGGCGTCGGTTTATTGGATTTCGCGATTGAGCCGTCCAGCAAAAGGCTGGGGCCCGAGCACGCTGTCACGAACCACACCACGTAGCTCCAGCCTCACGTGCTCACTGAACGTACTACGCGCAAACCGTACAAGTGGCGGGGCATCCGCAAGGAACCATCCCAGTTCCTCCACTTCTCCGATACGCCGACTATACTGACAAGTGGCGTCATGTCCCTAAACACTACGGCGTTACTGGCGTTCATCAGCTGCAACGCCGGGTTTGGGCGGCGTTCCGGGACATGTGTTTCGATCACCCGCGTTCCCTTTTCTCGCTCGCCGCACGGAGGAGTATGGTCTGTCCGACCGCCAGTCGACCGATGCGAGTGACCGCGCCGTAGATTCCCGCGTTGTTCTGGTTCGCACGAACGACCGCCTTCAGCACTTCTGGCGCAGGACTTGCTGAGTCGGGATCAAGGTTCACCATCGAGCAGCGAACGTCGCGCATCGTGACGGTGATGGCGGGGGCGTCGTCCCCCTCGCCGAATGAGAGCACACCGCCCAACCACTCGTCCTCCTGGAAGGGAACCGATCGCAGTAAACGAACTACAACATTCGGGCGAAATCGTCGCACATCCGGGCTCCGCCCCGCGAGTCGTCCGATCTCGCGCACCGTATCGAAGGCGATCACGGAGATGCTCGCTTCATCGAAGATGCCATGATTCAACTGCATCATCTGCACGGGAGCCCCGTACCGACGTCCGACCTCCGTGGCCAAGTCCTCCCCGAAGACAGGCATCTCTTCGCCATCCGGCGTGCGAATATGCGTAGGAAGGTCTCCCTGAGCACCGTCTTCACGGCGGCGCGGAGCAAACAGGAGCAGATCGGGAAGCTTGCTTGCTGTTAGCCACGGGAACCCGCTGCGGTCATCAATCCGCCGGAATGCCAGGCGTCTGTCACCATCGAGGCCGTGCCAGCCCAGCTTGGCGACCTCGAGTCGTTCGCCGCCCATGGACTTCACGGGATACCGGAAGATCGCCTCCACATGTCCGATTTCTATGAGCATGCCCGATCCGAGTCCGCCCAACGTTTGAGTTCACCCGCGCGCGGAGCCTGGCGCAGCCAGGCGCAGCGCGTCGGGTGCAACGAAGGGTTAGGCGTTGCTGTTTGCCAGCGCTTGCAGCACATACGCACACCGCTCTGCAACCG
>CAWHCF010000001.1:0-112398 GCA_963827655.1 uncultured Acidobacteriota bacterium | reverse complement strand
ATGCAGTCATGGGGCCCAAACAATATTCGATTTACGAAGCAAAGGCTCGTTTCAGCGAAATCATCCGCAAAGTGAAAGATCGGCGCAGAATCATCATCACGGAACGCGGGCGGCCGGTCGCGGAAGTCATTCCTTACCAGCAGGAGCAAGAGCAGTCTTTTGATGCACGCGTCGAAAGACTGCAGTCTCTAGGAGTCGTTGTGCCGGCGGAGCGTTCCCCGAGAAAGATGCGTCGGTTGCCGATTCAGCCGATCCGGGGAGCGACCAAGGAATTCTTGGAAATAGACCGTGACTAGAAGGCGGAAAATTCTGTTGGTTATGATTCGAGTAGCCACCACCCTGAGCTTAACAACGCTCCTCTTGTGTGCAATGTCACTCGTCGCCGCACCCAGAGCCGAATTCATCTACGAGAGCGCTCCTTTTCCCTCGTGCCACGCCTCAACCATCGTCGAAACGGGGCCCAACCAATTCTTCGCGGCCTGGTTTGGCGGAACCGGGGAGGGGAAGCCTGACGTGGCCATATGGGGAGCGCGCAGGTCTCAGGGCAAGTGGTCTGAGCCTTTCGAACTGGCGCGCGAGCCCAACACCGCCGCATACAATCCTGTGCTTTTCTACAGCAAGGACAGAACGCTCTGGCTCTATTACAAGTTCGGGCCCAGTCCAATGACCTGGACGGCAGGCCGTCGATGGAGCCGGGACGACGGCGCGACCTGGTCGGCGATCGAACATCTCCCCGCAGGCCTTTATGGTCCGATAAAGAACAAGCCGCTGCTGCTGGCCGACGGCACCATCGTGAGCGGCACGTCCGTCGAGAGCTACCGCTCCTGGTCCTGCTGGGTCGAGCGAAGCTCCGACAACGGCAAGAGCTGGAGCAAGCACGGACCGATTATCGCCGCAGGAGCGCCGCCTCGCCACAGAAGCGGCGGCGGTCGCGGGCTCGGAGGCCGGGGGGCGTACCCACGGAATCATTCAGCCGGCCATTGTGCCGGTCGGAGGCAATCGGCTGCGGATGTTTGTCCGCTCGACCCGGAATATCGGCCGAATCTCCTATGCCGATTCGAACGACGGCGGCGTGACCTGGACCGAGGCCAGGCCGACGAAGCTTCCTAATCCGAACAGCGGCATCGATGCCGTGGGTTTGCGTGACGGGCGGATGGTTCTGGTCTACAACCACACGGAAAAGGGCCGCAGTCCTCTCAACCTGGCCGTCAGCAAAGACGGCGAGAACTGGACGCCGGTCGTGACTCTGGAAAGCGAGCCGGGTGAGTTCTCTTATCCGGCGATCATACAGGGCTCGGACGGCAACCTGCACATCACCTATACCTGGAACCGGAAGAAGATCCGGTACGTCGAAGTTCCGCTCGGAGATATTCCGTAGGACGTTCACCGCCAGGACGCTCAAGCTTACTTCCCGGTGGACTGGGGATTTCGCAGCGTACCCGCAGGCCGCCGTGGCAAAACACAACGGACTCCGATTGGTGACGCGCAACACGCGCGACTTTCCTCCCAGGCGGCACAAATTTGTTACAGTTCCTTACGCGTTGTAATGGATTTGGCGTCTTTGCGTTAGACCTTTGTTCCCCTTCACTAACCACGAAAAGACTCGAGGACCCGAAGAGGCTCGCCAAAAGCCGCTCGTATGGTATCCGGTTGTCCGATCTGCTAATCTCTTAACTTCGCTTTCAGAGCATCATGATGCATTCTGAATTAACGACCTGACCCCCAACCTCCACCTCATAAATCGAGGCCATCGCATGAAACGGACATCGCTTGTCGCCTTATTACTCAGCCTGGCCCTCTCGCCGCCCGTATCACTCCTGGCCCAGCAAGTCCCGGTTCAGGAGTATGTTCTGGAAAATGGGCTCAGGCTGCTGATGGTCCCGCGAAAAGGGGATCCCAACATCGCCGCGGGATGGGTTGCCAGGGTAGGTTCCGTCAATGAGCGGCCGGGAATCACAGGATTGTCGCACCTTTTTGAGCACATGATGTTCAAAGGCACTCGGGCCATCGGCACCTCGAACATCCAGGAAGACCTGAAAGCTGATGGAGCGAATGGATGCGGTGAAGGCCGAGCTCCGGAAGGAGGAACAGGACCAGATCCGCAGGCTGAGGCTGGGAGAGATCACGGACCTCAAGGATCCCAAGAACCGGACCGCCAGGCATCAGGAGTTGCTGGCGCAGCTCACTCAGTTAGAGGAGGCCCAGAAGAAGCTGCTGGTCAAGAACGAGTTTGACAAGATCTATACCAGCGCCGGCGCCAGCGGCATGAATGCCGGAACCGATTACGATTACACCGTCTACTTCATCAATGTTCCCGCGAACAAGCTCGAGCTGTGGTTCTGGATGGAGTCCGACAGGCTGATCAATCCGGTCTTCCGGGAGTTCTACGCCGAACGCGACGTGGTTTACGAAGAGCGCCGGATGCGCACCGACAGCACGCCCACCGGGAAGTTCGAGGAGGAGTTCGACGCCTTGTTCTGGACATCGTCTCCCTACGCCTGGCCCGTGGTGGGCTGGCCCAGCGATCTGGACGGAATAACGCGCGAGGAAGCGCTCGCCTACTTTGCCGTCAATTATGCGCCCAACAATCTGACGGCGTGTCTGGTGGGCGATTTCGACCCGGCCCGTGCGAAGGAGCTGACGGACCTCTACTTCGGACGCCTGAAGCGGAATCCGGAGGCGCAGCCCCCGGTGAGAACTCGAGAAGTGGAACAGCAGGCGGAGAAGCGCATGACTGCGTACGCCGAGACCAACCCTCAAGCGCAGATTCGCTATCATGGCGTGGCTGACGGTCATAAAGACGAACCCGCTCTCGTGGTATTGGGATCTCTCCTGAGCGGCCGGACGGGGCGGCTCTACAAATCGCTGGTTCTGGATCAGAAGATCGCTACCAACGTATCTGCCGGGCAGAACGGCTTGAAATGGGAGGGTTACTTCGCGCTCGGCGCAGTCGCCAAACCTGGCAATACGCCGGAGCAGGTCGAGCAGGCGCTCTACAAGGAAATCGAGAAGCTACAGAAGGAGAAGGTCGGAGAACGAGAGTTGCAGAAAGTAAAAAACCGTTTCGCAGCCGACAACTTCCGCAGGCTTCAGAGCAACTTCGCCCTCATGATCCAGCTCCTGCTGGCCGATAGTAACCGCGGCTGGAGAACTTTCAACGAAGATCCCAAGAAGTTCGCCGCCGTCACTGCTGAAGACGTTCAGCGCGTTGCCAACCTCTACTTCAAGCCTGAAAACCGCACAGTAGCTTTGTACTACACGAAAAAGACCGCGGGGGCCGAGGAAGATCCGCTCCTGACGGGACTCAGCGACGAGGAGAAAGCTCAGGTCCGGCAGTTCAGAGGGATGCTGGCCCAGATGCCGGCGGATCAAGCAAAGGCTATGCTGCAGAAAATCGAGCAAGGGGAAGGTTCCGCACCTCCCGATCAGAAGGACATGCTCCAGGTGATCAAGAAGCTGCTCCAGCAAAAGGTCGAAAAGGGAGGCAAGTAATGGGACATATAAGGGTCCTGATCTGGATTATGGCGGTTGCGTCCGTGGTTTCAGCACAGAGCAAGCCTCAGATTCCGTCTCATCCCAAAGAGTTGAAATACGCGCGACTCGAACTACTCTCCGCCCAAGCGTGCGGCCTACCGCCACGTGCTCAAGAATGGAGTGGTGGCTTACCTGGTCGAAGATCATGATCTCCCGCTGGTAAACATCTCGGTCACCATTCGAGCCGGCTCTTATCTGGATCCAGCGGGGAAGGAAGGGCTCGCCCGAGCCGTAGGATCGCAGCTTCGCGCCGGGGGAACCGCCAAATGGAAGGCGCATGAGTTCGATGAAGAAGCGGATTTCCTGGCGGCCGACCTGTCAAGCAGCATTGGCGACACTTCGGGCGGGGCGTCGGTGAATTCGCTGAGCAAGGAGCTCGACAAGGCGCTGGAACTCTTCTTTGACATGTTGCAGCGTCCGGCATTTCAGCAAGATCGGCTCGATCTGTACAAGAGTCAGCAGCTTCAGCAGATTGAACGACGGAACGACAGCACCGACGACATCGAGGGGCGGGAATGGAATCGTCTTATCCGGGGAGAAAAGCATTTCACCAGTCTGCTGAGCACGAAGAAGTCGATCGAATCGATAACGCGCGACGACCTCGTTTCCTTTCACCAGAAGTTGTACCATCCGGGAAATTTCATCTTTGCGGTTGCGGGTGACTTCGCTACCGCGGCAATGAAGACGAAACTGGATCAGGCCATGGCAGGTTGGCCCGTTTCCAAGGAGACTGCGCTCCCGGTGCCCAAGCCGGACTTTACTCCGGTCCCCGGCGTGTACGCGGTTAACAAGGCCGACGTGAACCAGGCGCGGGTCAGTATCGGTCACCTCGGCATCATGCGCGGGAATCCCGATGAATTTGCCATCGATATGATGAACGATATCCTGGGCGGGGCCGGTTTCAGTTCGAGGATCTTGAACCGCGTGCGTTCGGATGAGGGGCTGGCCTATTCTGCCGGGACTTCTTTCACCGCCGGTGTGTACTACGACGGGCAGTTTCGCGCCGGCTTTCAGACCAAGAGCGCGACCGGCGCCCAGGCAACGCAGATCGTCCTCGACGAGATTGAGCGGATCCGCAAGGAGAAGGTGTCCGAAGAGGAACTGGAGACGGTCAAGAATAGCGCCATCGAAATCTTTCCGCGCTATTTTTCATCGGCCAGGGCGATTGCCGGAACCTTCGCCAGCGACGAATTCACGGGGCGGGATCCGGGCTACTGGGAGACGTACCGCGACAAGATCCGAGCCGTCACGAGCGACGACGTCCTGCGCGTCGCGCAGAAGTATTTACTCCCGGACAAGCTGGTGATTCTGGTTGTAGGAAACCTCGATGACTTGATGAAAGGAAATCCGGATAAACCGGACTATTCGTTCAACAAGATCGCGAAAATCGGCAAGATCACACGGATCCCGTTGCCAGACCCGACTACGATGGTATATCCGAAGTAGCTGCGCTTGACTGCGGGTTGTCTCTTGCTGCGGATTCTGGATTGCGGATTCAGTCTGTCGAGAGGCTCGACATCCTGCAATCCGCAATCCGCAATCCGCAATCGGAACACTTCCCCTTTCTTCACGCGAACGGGGGAGCATCCGGCTGAATCAGTGAGGCTTAGCTGGCGGCCTTGGATATGCTGTCAACCTTGATCATGGTGCCATCTTCGCTGGCCGTTCCCTTGACCACTACCTTCTCGCCGGCGAGCTTCTTGGCTTCTTCCTGCTTGTCCAGTTTAAAGACCTTGCCTCCGGAAGCCAGGACGGCTGGGGAGCCGCCATCGATGCATTTTTTCGCGCAGCCTGCATGTCCGGTATCCTCTCCCCTCTTGGCCGCACATTTTTCATCCGCGATGTAGCCAGTCCAGTCGGCTGCCAACAACGACATAGTCGACAAAGCGAAAACTAAAATCAGCAAAGCAGTCACTTTTTTCATCGAGAACTCCTCCAAAAAAAATCGGCAAGATTAGAAAGATCACACAGCCCGATGTCAGGCCCGAGCACGAGCCTGAGTGTAGATTTTGAGATTTTGAATCACGGATTTTGGAGAGGGCTAAGAAAAAGACCGCTCTTCAATCCGCAATCCGAACCCGAATCGTCGCGATCCGATTAGAAGTAAGTAATACAGGTTTAGCTGGCGGCCTTGGTGATGCTCTCGACCTTGATCGCGGTGCCGTCTTCGCTTGCAGTTCCCTTGACCACCACCTTCTCGCCGGCGAGCTTCTTGGCTTCTTCCTGCTTGTCGAGTTGAAAGACCTTGCCTCCGGAGGCAAGAACCGCCGCCTGGCCTTTGCCGATGCAGCTTTTCGCGCAGGATGCGTGTCCTGGGTCTTCCCCCTTCTTGGCCGCGCAGCTTGCATCCGCAATGTAACCAGTCCAATCGGCTGCAAACAACGACATGGTCGATAAGGCAAGAGCAAGAATCAACAAACCCGTCAATCTTTTCATTGGCGAACCCCTCAGACTTAGACTTATTCAGTAGCAACCTAAGGCAGCCGGTATACTAGCATCTCTCCATCGGTATAGCCAAGCCCTAAGTGCCGCGGCTATAACCTGGGGTTTCATCACCTCGATTCCAGGTAAGCGCTTCTTGCTTTCTTAAGTACGAAACAACTACCACTAGGACAAGAAGATACGAAGAAACACTAAGACCCAAAAGAATGCCCCGATATCCTGGTTGAACGAGACTACTCCTGTCGCGCGATAACGGACTGTGACTTGAGCTCCTTCGCATGCTTGCTGGCCTCGCGGTGGAGGCTAAAGGCCCTGATCAGCAGGGCGACCGCGACCCAGACGCAGATCACCGCAATCGGCACCGTTATCACTCTCGGCCAGAGGACACCGACCGCCGCGAGCCCCGCGAGCGCCACGCCCACGCTCGCCAGGCTTCTGGCTTCGGCCGGTCCGAGCAGCCGGCGGTTTGTTATGGCAGCCCCGACCGCATTGCCCACGCCAATGGCTCCGGCTGCCATTCGCCCGGCGCTTCCCTCCGAGCCCCTCGCGCCGATCCACCGGCGTGGCCGTTTGGCGGTGGGGCGAATTCGCTTCCTGGGGCTCAGGACGATTTCGGTGGCGTGCTTGAGATCCTCCAGGTACATCCTCTCCATCGCTTGCGCGAACTTTTCGTCTTCGACCGCCACGTCGAGCTCCCAGTTTCCTATCCAGCTTGTCAGATTGAGATTGGTCGAGCCTACCCTGGCCCATCGCGCATCGGCTACCGCCGTCTTCGCATGAAGCATCGGGCCGTTCCACTCAAAGACTTTCACCCCGGCCTCGAGCAAGGGCCGGTATCCGGACCGGGATAGCGCACTCATGAACGGCACATCGGTGGCGCTGGGGACCAGGAGACGAACGTCCACGCCATCCTCAGCCGCAGCCCTGAGTGCCTGAATGTAAGTAGTAGTGCCGATAAAATACGCATCGGTCAGCCACAGATACCGGCGCGCAACGGCCGCAATCAGGTGATCGAGCCGGTAGAGCCCGGCCGTATTGGGCACGCTTGCGATTACGCGCAGGGTCACGTCCCCTGCCGGAGGAATAGAGTCCCGCTGCGGCAGCTCGTCTTCCGGAAAGGGAGGGCCCGCGTTCGACCAGCTGTGCTGAAAGGCCTGTTCGGCGTCCGCAATGGCCGGCCCCCGCATTTCGATTCCGGTATCGCGCCAGGGCTCGATGCCGCGCTCGGGATATCCGACCCACCTGCGGCCGATACACAAACCGGAGATAAAGGCGATGCGGCCATCGACCGAGAGCAGCTTGCGGTGATCCCGGCTAAGCCAGCCGAAGGGGCTGTCAAGCCGCGGCGGGTTAAAGTGCCTGACTTCAACTCCCGCCTCCCGCAGCGACCGCCAGAAGCTGCGCGAGGTGTAGCCGAGATCGCCGAACCAGTCATAGAGCAGCCTGACTTGAACGCCCTCGCGCGCCTTTGCGGCAAGCGCGTCGCCGAACTGATGCCCGATATCGTCTCCGTGAATGATGAAGCTCTCGAAGTGGATGTATCTTTTTGCGGCCCCGATCGCTTCGAGCCACGCAGGATAGTTCTCCTGCGCGTCTTTCAAGAGTCGCACGCTGTTTCCGGGAACGAGCGGCGCCCCGGCGGCCCTTGAGAATGCCTGGTCGGCCAGGAAACGGATGGAAGCACTGGCTTCGTTGCTGAATCTGGCGATGGGTTTTCGATCCATGGTGTGTTTCCCAGCGTCTCTTTCGGATGTCACACCGGCTACTCGAGGGATCTAGAAGGCGAATCTCAAGGCGAATTGGATCTGCCGCGCCGGACCCGCCGACAGGATCTTCCCGAAGGTCGCCGTTTGATCGGCGTTTCTTTCGGGCAAGCCGAGCGGCGGGGTATTGAAGAGATTGAAGAATTCCGCGCGAAACTCGAGCCATTTTTCGCCCAGAAGCGGGAATTGCCTGCTCAGTGAAACATCGACGTTCACCAATCCTGGGCCGGTGACCACGTTGCGGCCGCTGTTGCCGAACGTGTAGGGGACGGGAATTACAAAGGCATCCGTGTTGAAGAATCGGTCCGGCGTGCTCTTCTCCAGCCTTGGATCACCGACCAGATGCGGGCGGTCTGATCCGAACAGGCCGCCTATGTTTCCGGTATTGCTGTTATCGCGACTGAGTTTCGGGGTGAAGGGGAACCCAGACTGCATCGATGTAATCAATCCGAACTGCCAGTCGCTCAGGAGATAGGAAACCCCTCCTGACGGCGGCCGGCCCCGGCCATAGGGGACGGTGAAGAGCCCTGTAAAAGTAAAACGATGCCGAAGGTCGAAGTTCGAAAACCCGCGCTCGAGAAAAATGCGCGCGTTGTCCTGCGGATAGTTGTCGTCTCCACTGGTTGCGAGAAAGTCGGAGGCGTCGTCGATCGACTTGGAGAAGGCGTAAGCTCCCAGGAAATGAATTCCCTCGGCGAAGCGCCGCTCGAGGCTGGTTTGAATGGAGTGATAGATCGAACTGCCGGCCGGTTCGATCAAGGTTATGTTGCCAAACCCCGGAATAGGCCGCCGCGCGTCGACCGGACCCGGGCCGGGAGGGGGTTGGTTCAAATCTCGACGGCGAATCAGCTTCACCCCGCGCGAACCAACGTACCCAATCCGGGCCAGGGTGTTACTGCCAACCTGGCGATCCACCGTCAGGTTCCAGTGCTGCGCGTAGGAATTGCGGAAATTCGGAGCCAGGCTGTTCACGGTGGGAGGTGGACCGATTCCGTTCGTCTCGGGGAATGGATCCGATAGACTGAGCAGCTGGTTCGCGGACGGGACGAAAAGGCTCAGTTCGAAATACGGAGGGTTGAAATAAAGGGAGGAGTTCGAGACCAGTGTGCTGGCGTCGTAAAAGATTCCGTAGGCGCCATGGATGGTTGTACGAAAACTGGCCCCGGGACTCCAATTGAATCCGAAGCGCGGGGCGAAGTTGTTCCGATCGCTTTCAAGGCCCGACCGTGAGACTCCATTCTGTCCCACCCGGACCAGTTGGTGGCTCGTGGTGTCGAAAATCACCATTCGATCGTGAACGTC
The DNA here is from genome assembly GCA_963827655.1 of uncultured Acidobacteriota bacterium. GTDB lineage: Bacteria > Acidobacteriota > UBA6911 > UBA6911 > UBA6911 > CAWHCF01. The sequence continues at coordinate 103,357 of CAWHCF010000001.1, read as the reverse complement.
CACCGGCGCGGGATTGAACTCGTAGCGCAGCCCCAAATTGAAAGTCAGATTGGGCCGTGCCTTCCAGTCATCCTGAAGGTAGAAGTTGTAAGAGCCCGTCCGCATGGCCTGGGGATTGTCGTTCAGCCCGCGGATGGTAACTGTGGGAAGACCCAGCAGCAAGTCCCCGAGTGACTGTCCAGTAAACGTCGGCTGAAAGATAAACTGACCACGGGCGAAGACGTGGTTGAAGCCATTGACCTGAAACCGGCGCAGGTCCAGGCCGGCCTTCCAGTAGTGCTTGTCGCGAACCCAGGTCAGATTACTCGCAATCTGGAAAGTGTTGTCATGGCGGACTATCGGAAGGGCCGCGCTATCTCCCAGCTGCTCGAATCCGGGGACCACAACTACCGGCATACCGAGATCAACGGGGTCGCTCGAGAGGCCCGGGATGCCCAGCGTGCCGGCGACGTCTCGTCCGACGTTTTCTTGCAGCACTTCTCGCCGAAGGCGGTTGAATCCGAAGCGCCATTCATGAAGGAAAGTGGGGCGAAAGACCTGGGTCTGGGATATCACCAGGTGTTGCGCGCGTCCCACGATCAGGCTCCCGAAGCCCGGCAAGTTTGTCGCCCCCTCGTTGAATGGCTCCAGCGAGTCATCCCCTGCAAAGCTATACCTGAGAAAAAGTGAATCTCTGGTGGAGAGTTTGAAATCGGTTCTTACGGAAACCTGGTCCGAATCGAGTCTTCCCACCGGCGTGGAGACCAGGTTGGCCTGTGGGTCCGTCCGGTTCGGGTCAGGATAGAGCCGGGCGATTGACTGCCCGATCGGGTCCAGACGGTCGGCTGGAATTCTGTTGCCGGGAAACGGCTGTCCTGTAAACGGATCGCGCACAGGCGACCCCAGTCCTGAAAAGTCTCCACTCTTTTCTGCAGGGGTCGGAACCCGGGCCGTGCGGGTGATGGCCTGCCGCACGCGCGCTCCTTCGTAAGATCCCGAAAAAAAGGCGCGATCCTTGTGGATCGGCCCGGCCGCAAAAAAGCCAAACTGGTTTCGCTGGAACTGAGGAATTGGCTGATCGGGCGGATCATAGAGGTTACGCGCGTCGAGCACGGCATTTCGGAAAAAATCGTAGGCACTGGCGTGAAACCGGTTGCCGCCGCTCCGCGTGACGATCAGGACCTGGGCCCCTCCGTTGCGGCCGAACTCGGCGTTGTAATTGGAGGACTGCACCTTGAACTCCTGGATGAACTCGAGCGACGGGCTGACTACGATGCGGTTGATGAACCAGTCGTTGTTGTCTCCTCCATCAAGCAGGAAGCTATTGGCCGACTCGCGCGCGCCGTTGAAATGAAGTCCGCTGGCGCTTTGGGTCGAGAGTTCGGAGCCGGGTGCGGGCGGGGCGCTGCCGGGCGAGAGCAGCCCTAGCTGCAGAAACGCACGCCCGTTCAGGGGAAGGTTGCGCAGATAGTTGGAATCGATGACGGTTCCGAGCGATGAGGTGCCGCCCTGGATAATCGGGGCATCGCCCTGCACGCTGACTATCTGTTCGATTGGACCTATTTCGAGAACGAGGTCGATTCGAGCTTTCTCATCCACCTCCAGTTGAATTCCCTCGCGGATCGCCGTGCGAAAGCCGGGACGCGACGCCGAGACCCGGTAGGAACCGGCCGGCAACAGTGGAACTGTATAGTCACCACGCGGCCCGGTCTCTGTTTTTCGATCCGACTCGGTTTCGGCTCGAGTAACCGTTACCACTGCTCCAGGGACGGCTGATCCCGAGACATCGGTGACCCGGCCTGCGATGGTTCCTGAGGCGGCCTGGGCCCATGCGGGCAAAGGCCGGACGATACCGGCGGCCAGAAATAATCCGAGAAAGGCCAGTCTAGCCCTCATTTCTGGAAGTCTATCACGCTGACACTTTCGGGTAAATCTTGCGGCTGGACAGCCAGCCTCTGCCAACAAGGTTCTTAGCGCTTCTTCGAGTCTGTCAGCTCGGGCTTCTGTACGAAGAAAACTTTGGTTTCGGCCGTGTCAGGTCTTTGCGTCTTCGTGGTAGTTGTTGTTTACGCGAGTTCCTTGAGCAGCGTTCGCCAGGCACTCCGCTCCCGTTCAGGAGAAACCAGGTGTTTCACTCGAGCGCAGCGGGCCTTGAGAGTTCTGTAGAAGCGTGAATCTGCCTCCGCGCGTCGCATGAGACGCGCGAGCGCGCGGGTGTCGCCCGCAGGGAAATAACCCGGATAGCGCTCCCCGAGCGTGCCGATCAAGCCCGGGATTCTGGAGGCGATCACAGGGACCGACGACGCGAGAGCTTCGGACAGCGCGTTCGAGCTCCCTTCCATGCGAGAGGTCAACGCGAGAAGATGGCTACTGGCCAGATGCCGGCGCGTCTTTCCATGCGATAACTCTCCCACCCAGCGGTAGCGCGGATTTCGAGCATTCTCCCGCGCTGCCCGTCTTTCGAGCCGCGCGTCGAGAGCGCGACCGATCTGAATAACCCTCACTCGTGAAGCCGCCGGCATTTCACGGACCGCATAAGCCGCTCGAAGCGGATCCTTCTCGCGCCGCAGATGGCCGATGACGACAACTTTGAAGCGCTCTGCCGGCGGTTCCACGCTACCCGCGATCTCTTGTGCGGATTGATAAATGATCCGCGTCTTCGCATGAAGCTCTTTGGGCAACTCGGCCGGAGCCAGTCTCTGAAGAACGACCAGCCGGGTTGCCAGCTCGAGAGACCGCCTGGCAGCGGGATCGGTCTTGATGTCCCGATACAGATCCGTGCCGGTCAACACGACGATCAGAGGTGATTCGGGATAGAGCCTCCGGAACCGCAGTACAGAACGTGAGCTGCGCCTGGCATGAAGCGCGATCAGCAGGTCACAACGTCCATCATTGTAACGGTTCACGAGCTTGGTCTGATGTCCCAGGCTGGCGAGGATGCGCGCATAACGGCGCGCAGTTATGGTATTTCCATTTCCGGCTTGAGATGGCGCGGGCGTGACGACTTCGATTTTCACGACGACCAGGCTTTCGTTTCTTGGTGTCTTCGTGTCTTCGTGGTGGATTTCTCTAGGGCTCGACGGCGCAGGTGCGAAAGCCGGCCCACACATCGCGGCGGTCGGGCGTATAGAAGTTGCGCCACGTGCTGCGGATCAGATCAGAACGAGTGGCCCAGCAACCGCCGCGCAAGACCTTATGATTTCCAAACCAGGGAGCCGAATACTCTTGGTATGGATCGATCACGAAACCGGGGTAAGGAGAAAAATCGTCAGCCACCCATTCCCACACATTGCCCATCATCTGTCTGCAGCCGTGAGCGCTGTCGCCGGCCGGTAAAGCGCCGACCTCGATGCACCCCATGGCTCTCCAATCCAGATTTGCGCGCTCACACGTCGGAGGTTCATTTCCCCACGGATACTTCCGTTTCTCTGCCTCCAGGGTGATGGACGCCGCCATCTCCCACTCGGCCTCTGACGGCAATCGCCTCCCTGCCCATCTGCAGTACGCTTCCGCCTCGTACCAGCTTACGTGGAGAACAGGAAGATGATTCTCCAACGGGACCAACCGGTCGAAGATTCGGACGAGCCAGTTACCGCCCTCCTGGCGTAGCCAGTAAATCGGATGCTCGGCGCCATTTTTCTGCCGCCATTCCCAGCCGGCTGCGCTCCAGAGCATCTCGCGCGCGTAGCCCCCTTCGTTGACGAACGCGGCAAACTCGACATTGGTTACCGGCGCGCGCGCGATCCGAAAGGGACGCACTTCGACGGCGTGGGCCCATTTTTCATTGTCGAAAACGAAACCTGAGCCGGGTGCGGCTCCCAGCATGAATGAGCCGCCCGGAATCAAGGCATCGCCCGGGAGCGGGCCGGCTCTCATCCCGGCATCCTTCGCCCCGGAAGAGGCCACGGCTAATTGAGGCCTCGGATAACTCAAGGTTTGCCTCGTGTAAGCGATAGCTTCCGAGTGCATGTACTCATGATAGAGCGCCAGAAGATGGAAATAAATTTCTTGCTCGGTGAGCGGCTTCGCGCCCGTCCGGTGGATCACGCAGTCCAGGACTTCCTCCATGTAGGCCAGCGTTTGTTGTCTCGAAGGGAGCGGAAGATCCCATCGGGTTTCATGCGCCACAGCAGCCGAATCGTAGAGCAGGTCGACATCCTGACGCAGCGGCGCCTGTTTTCGCAGGTGGCGTAAGGCCCAGGTCTCCTGGAACCAGGCAACGTGTCCGATTTCCCAAAGCAGAGGATTGACTATGTCGAGCCGCGGCCCGATCATTTGCTCGTCGCTGAGGTCGGCAACCAGATCTAACGTTCGAGTCCGGGCCTCGACAAGCAGCTCGGTTATTTCAGAACCATTCATCGGAATGATCTTAGCGTCATGACGACTTTGCGGTAAAGAGACGAAAACAGCAGACCTCCAAGACGCCAAGATCCTTGTCACTTGTCTCTTATCACTGGTAAAAGTATCTGGACGAAATGAAAATCGCTACCTGGAATGTGAACGGCATTCGAGCGCGGGAGTCGCAGGTGCGGGAATTGGTGGAACGCGACCGGCCCGAGTTCATCTGCCTTCAGGAAATCAAGGCGTCGGCCGATCAAGTGCCGGCTGCACTCTGCGAAATGGAAGGGTACTGGTGCTACTGGCATGGCGAGAGGGCATATTCCGGAGTAGGCTTGCACATTCGCAAAGACTTGCGCACCGAAAAACCTGAGTTCAGGCACCCCTCTTTCGACTATGAGAACCGAATCGCGTCGGTCGACATCGGGAACCTGACCGTGGCTTCCATTTATGTGCCCAATGGGGGGAAGGACTTTCCCGCGAAAATGAAATTTCTGCAAGCCATGGAAGAATACGTGGAAGAGTCCCATGCGGCCGGGCGTGAGCTTCTGCTTTGCGGCGACATGAACATCGCTCGGACCGACATGGACGTGCATCCAAAAGAGAGAAAGGCGAATTGCATCGGGCAGCTTCCCGAGGAACGAGACCTTCTCGAGCGCATTATAGGCAAAGGGTTGGTTGACGTCGGACGGGCTCTGGACCCGCACAACGATCAGCTCTTCACCTGGTGGGCGCCCTGGCGCAATTTACGCCAGCGCAACATCGGCTGGCGGCTCGATTACATTCTGGCCAGCGAATCCCTGGCCCGGCGCGTGGCGCTCTGCGCCGTTCTGGCGCAAGTCGGCACCAGCGATCATGCACCCGTAGTCGCAACCTTCGAAGGATGATCGAATGCTTAATCCAAGAGAAAATCAAGCTGGCCGAGTTGCCGGCCTCGAAGAAATCCTCCCTTCGGGGCGCGATAGCCTGTGTGATGTGGTCACCAAATCTCGCGGACCGGAAGGGAGCTTGCCTCTTACCGGCGAGATGCTTCTCGAGAGGCCGAGCGGCGACCTGTTCGGCTTGACCCTCGATGCCGGGATGGGATGGAACCCTGCCGAACTCGGGAGAAAAGAATTCTTGATCCTGAGTACTCAGGGAGGGATACGCGCGCCGGATGGGAAACCGGTTGCCCTGGGCTATCACACCGGTCACTGGGAGGTGGGGCTTTTGATGCAAGCGGCTGCCGAGGAGCTCAAGGAGCGCGGTTTCATCCCCTTTGCCGGGTTCTGTACCGATCCGTGCGACGGCCGGACCCAGGGGACGAAAGGTATGATGGACAGCCTTCCGTACCGCAATGATGCGGCGCAGGTTTTTCGCCGCCTGATTCGCTCTTTGCCTACTCGCCGGGGCGTTCTGGGCGTGGCCACTTGCGACAAGGGTCTGCCCGCCATGATGATGGCGCTGGCCGGCAATCCGGATCTCCCGTCCGTCCTGATTCCCGGCGGGGTGACACTGCTGGCTGAGCAAGGGGAGGACGCCGGCATGATTCAATCGATCGGCGCCAGGTTCGCCCACGGCCTGCTCAGCTTGCAGGAGGCGTCGGATCTTGGCTGCCGGGCGTGCGCCTCGCCTGGCGGCGGGTGTCAGTTTCTCGGGACCGCCGCGACCTCGCAAGTCGTGGGTGAGGCGCTGGGAATGGCGCTGCCGCATTCCGCCCTTGCGCCGTCAGGACATCCGATATGGCTGGACATGGCCCGACGCTCCGCGGGCGCTTTGACTCTCCTGGAGGCGCGCGGCCTCACAATGCGCGATATCGTGACCCCGGATTCGATTCGGAATGCCATGGTGGTTCATGCCGCCTTCGGCGGATCGACCAACCTGCTGCTTCACATCCCGGCCATCGCGCACGCGGCCGGTCTTCCCAGACCCAGGATCGATGAATGGATCGAGATCAACCGGAGCGTTCCCCGCCTGGTGGATGCCCTTCCCAATGGTCCCAGAAATCATCCGACCGTGCAGGTGTTTCTTGCCGGTGGCGTCCCGGAAGTGATGCTGCACCTTCGCCGGATGGCGTTGCTGAAGGAGGATTGTTTGACCGCCTCGGGAGAAACAATCGGCCGCATGCTGGACTGGTGGGAAACCTCGGAGCGCCGGAGCAAGGTGCGCGATCAACTCCGCCGGCGCGATGGGGTCGATCCGGACGACGTCATCATGAGTGCGGAGCGCGCCTCGGAGCGAGGTCTGACCAGCACGGTGACGTTCCCGCGCGGAAATCTGGCGCCTGAAGGCTCGGTGATCAAGAGCACGGCGATCGACCCTCGAGTCGTGGATGACGACGGAGTCTATCGCAAGATTGGACCGGCCCGGGTCTTTACCACCGAGCGAGAAGCCATCCGCGCCATCAAGAGTCAGGGACCGGAACGTATTCGCTCGGGCGATATCCTGGTGCTCATCTGTCGCGGTCCGATCGGCGCGGGAATGGAAGAGATCTTCGAAATCACCGCGGCCTTGAAGCATCTCCCCTGGGGTCGAGAGGTGGCGGTCTTGACCGACGCCCGTTTCTCGGGGGTTTCGACCGGTGCCTGCATCGGGCATATCGGTCCGGAAGCGCTGGCTGGCGGACCGATCGGCAAGGTACTTGAAGGGGATCGGATCCAGATTGTCGTCGACCGGAAACGCCTGGATGGAAGCGTCGATCTGGTGGGCGCAGGAGACGCCATCTTTGGACCTGAGGAGGGCACTCGAGTCCTGGCGCGCCGCGCCCCGAGAGACGATCTCGCTGCAGACCTGGATCTTCCGGTCGATACACGGCTCTGGGCCGCCTTGCAAGGAGTCGGTGGCGGGACCTGGGGCGGCTGCGTCTACGATGTCGAGGCGATCGTCAACGCCCTGGCCGCGCCCAGGCATCTTTAATCTGGTTGGAGATCGAGGTGATCAACGTGGCAACCAAAATCTATGACGCGATCATTGTTGGATCCGGCGCCACCGGCGGGATGGCGGCGAAGGAGTTGTGCGAAGCCGGCCTTTCAGTGGCCGTGCTGGAAGCGGGGCGCAAACTCGACCCGGAAAAAGATTTCACCGAGCACAAATGGCCCTTCGATCTGCCGTTTCGTGGATTCGGGCAACCGGGCGTGATCGCGCGGGAACAGCTCAGCTCCATCACCGTGGCCAATGAATATAACCGCCATATGTATGTCATGGACGCGGAGCATCCCTACACCACGCCGCCCGACAAGCCCTTTGATTGGGTGCGCTCCCGTCAGGTGGGAGGAAGGTCGATCGTATGGGGACGCCAGTCGTATCGGATGAGCGATTACGATTTCAAGGCTGCGTCGCACGACGGTTACGGTGAAGACTGGCCGCTTGGCTATGCCGACCTGGCGCCCTACTACGACAAGGTGGAAAGCTTCATAGGGGTGAGCGGCAGCGCGGAAAATCTTCCCCAGCTGCCCGACGGAAAGTTTCTTCCGGGTATGAATCTCACCTGCGCGGAGAGGATCCTCAAGAAAGCGGTGGACCGGTTTGGCGATCGGCGCCTCACTATCGGCCGTTCCGCGATTCTCACCCAGAATCACAAGGGGCGTCTCAAGTGTCATTGGTGCGGCCACTGTTCGCGCGGATGCACCACTGGGTCGTACTATTCCAGTCCGGTTTCGACTCTTCCCGCGGCCGAAGCGACAGGTCGAATGACTCTGATTGGCAATGCCGTCGCCAGTCACATCGTCGTGGACAAGAATGGCAAGGCTCGCGGAGTCCATTATTTCGATCGGGAAACACGAGCCGGCCGGGAGGTATTCGGCAAGGTGCTGGTGTTGTGTGCTTCCACTCTGGAGTCCACGCGCCTGCTACTGAACTCCAGGTCGCGCGTCCACCCTGAAGGACTGGGGAATTCGCATGATGTGCTGGGGCGCTACCTGATGGACCACACTATCCGGGTAGGGGCGGGAGGAATCCTCGAGGTAGGGAAGGGTCCGGTCACAAGCTGGGACGACGGGCGGGCAAACGGCATCTATATCCCGCGATTTCGCAATCTCACCAGCCGGCGCAAGGATTATATTCGAGGCTGGGGCTACCAGGGGAGCGGCACCCGCGGGATGTTTCCCGGCCATGCTCGGAATACTGCCGGCTTCGGTGCGGAGTTCAAGAAGGCGGTCAAGAATAACTGGCCTTACTCTGTGGGCATCGGGGGATGGGGCGAGATGCTGGCCCGGCGTGAAAACTACGTGGCGTTGAACAAAGACATTTTCGACCGCTGGGGAGTTCCAGCTTTGCACATCGTCTGCTCCCACTCCGAGAATGAGTTGAAAATGGCCGAGGACATCTTCGAGTCGGCAAAAGAAATGCTGCATGCCGCCGGAGTGCAGATTACCTATGAAAACCGCAAGCTGGCGGCTCCCGGCGTGTGCATCCACGAAATCGGAACTTGTCGCATGGGGAGTGATCCCAAGACCTCGATGCTCAACAAGTGGAATCAAATGTGGGAGGTGAAGAACGTTTTCGTTACGGACGGAGCGAGCTTCACCTCATCGGGATGCGTCAATCCCACGATCACGATGATGGCACTGACGGCCCGAGCCTGTGCCTACATCGCTGAAGAAATGCGCAAAGGCAACCTTTAACGATTGACGATTTACGATTTACGATTGACGATTGACGATTTACCAGTCACGATTGCTCCGCCGTCAATCGTCAATAATCGTCAATCGACGGAATCCCGATCGAAAGATTCGTTCTTAGTTGGAAATCGTCAATCGTCAATCGTCAATCGTCAATCATGAGAATTCTGGTTTCACGCCATTCAAGCTTTTACTCACCTCTGATTGCCGCGGTCACCGCCGGTTTCCTGGTTGAAGAGGGACTGGAGCCTGCATACAGCGTGCTCGGCAAAGATCAGACGGCCCGCGACCTCATCCGGAAGGGAGAAGTGGACGTGGTTCAAGCGGCCGTCGGCTCGAACTGGGGACCGATGGAAAAGGGCGAGAAGGATCTGCCGGTCCATTTTGCCCAGATTAACCAGCGCGATGGTTTCTTCCTGGCCGGACGCGAACGGGATCCGGCATTTAACTGGAAGAAGCTGGAAGGGAAGTCGCTGCTGGCGGATCATGGTGGGCAGCCGCTGATCATGCTGAAGTACGCCGCGCACTGCCAGGGAGTGGAATGGAACAGGATCAACGTGATTGATGCGGGAGGCGTGGAGGAGATTGACGCAGTGTTTCGTGGCGGTCGCGGAGACTATGTCCATCAGCAGGGACCTTCGCCTCAGCAGCTCGAGATCGAGCGGATCGGCTATGTGGTGGCTGCGGTTGGTCAGGCGATGCCTCCCGTCGCCTTCAGCAGCCTCATGGCTTCTCAGGCTTTTCTCCAGACTGAGATGGCGCCGGCCTTCACGCGAGCATACCAAAAAGCGAGGTTGTGGGTAGCCGAAGCGCCTGCGCGCGAGGTTGCGGAGAAGGAAGCCGTCTTATTTCCGAACATCGACCTCGAGGCGCTTTCAAGCTCGATTGCGAGCTACCAGAAGCTCGGATGCTGGCAAGGTGATTTAACCATAACGCGGGAGCTCTATGACCAGGCGCTAAACGTATTCCTGTACAGCGAGGCTATATCCGCACGACACCCTTACAAAAAGGTTGTCGTCCCCCCTCCCGCCTGATTTCTTCCTTCCGGTTTCTTCGCGTCTTGGCGGTTGTCTTATTTCCGCAGCACGTGTCGCAGGGCGCCTTCCAGCACCGGATAGCGGAATAGGTAGCCCGAGCCCGCCAGGCGCGCGGGTTCGACGCGCGCGCTTGCCAGCAAGAGATCCTCGCCCATCTCTCCGAACATCAATCGAACGGCGAAAGCCGGCATCGGGAAGATCGTGGGCCGCGACAGGACGCGCCCGAGAGTCTTGGTGAACTCGAGGTTAGTGACAGGATGCGGCGAGACAGCATTGACCGGGCCACTGAGACTGTTCTTCTCGAGCGCGTGCTGGATTGCGCCGACCAGGTCGTCGATTGAAATCCAGCTCATGAACTGTTGGCCCGTGCCCAGCTTTCCGCCGGCGCCGAGCTTGAAAGGGGGGAGCATTTTCGGCAGTGCGCCGCCGGAAGAACTCAGAACCAGCCCCGTGCGGAGATTCACCACGCGAATTCCGCTCTCGGCCGCCGGCTTTGTGGCGGCTTCCCACTCACGACAGACATCCGGCAGAAACCCTGAGCCTGGTCTGCTGTCTTCGCGAAGAATCTCGGCGCCTCGATCGCCGTAATAACCAATCGCGGACGCGCAGATCAAGGTCCTGGGCCGCTGCACTCGTTGAGCCAGAGCATCGGCGAGAAGCTGTGTCCCTTTGACCCGGCTATTGCGGATGCGAGCTTTCTTCTCAGCGGTCCATCGTCCTTCCGCGATGCTCTCACCGGCGAGATGAACCACGCCATCAAGACCTTCGAGCCGGCTGGAGTCCAGGCTGCCGGTCGCAGGGTCCCAGTAAATATCTTTCTCACCGGCGCCGGAGCGGGAGCGAACCAGTCGAGTCACCTGATGCCCTGCTCCCGTGAGAGAAGAAACAAGAGCTTTGCCCACGAGCCCGGTGGAGCCAGACACGAGAATCTTCATCGTACCCTCCTTCACGCACTGGTGGTCTTCGCCAGCCTGAGGGTCAGGCTGGCGAAGGCATTTGCGTATAGCGAAACGGCTCCAACGTCGACTGCCGCCGGCCACCGGTCCGCCTCCAGGTGGAAGAGCGCATTTCCTCCCGATACCGAAAAGTAACGACCCCCAAGCTCATGAACGTTCCGTGCCTCGCCCGGCGGAACTGTCCCGCGGGAAGCCGGCTCCGGCAGTCTGGCGCCGGCGACTTCCATTGCTGCGACCGCAGTCGTCTCGAGCTCCTTATCGGAAGCAAAGTATTGCAAACGGGGTTCCTGGGCGGCGCCGATCGAGGCCCCCAGGTGAACCCATGCCAGGGCGCCCCGGGCCAACCTGGGACGCCGTTCGAGAAACTGCTCCAGACCCAGATGCCCCAGTTCGTGGCCGCTCGTGGCGACGAAAAGCACGTCGCGCGCTGGATTGCTATCCACAAGGGCGCGAATGATCTCGAGCCAGCAGGCAATTCCGCCCCCACGCTCGCCGGCGCAGTTCCACCACCCGCTTCGGGGCGTCATTACAACCAGCGGCGCGTGATTTGCGCTTCTGCCGCGGAGTGTCCCAATTACATTGCGGGCCTGCACGCTGATTCTCCGAACCTGTGCGACGATCCTCGCCTTGGGGGCGCTTGCGGACTGCTGCGCGAGCCAGTCTCCGGCTGCGCTTTCCACCTGCAGGACAACCGGTCCGGAAGGAGCGCTGAACTTCTCGGCGTTTCTGGGAGCCAGACCGGGGCGGCGGCCGCGGGTGACGGTCACAATCGCTTTCTGCTTTCCGCGGCTTCGGGCAACTTCAAACTCGGGCGCAGGGCCGGCGGCAGGGACTTCGCAGAATGTAATCTCGGCGTTGCTGTCGAGGGGTCCCAGACGCCCGTAAAGACCTTCGGGTCCCGTGAAGGCGCCGTCGAACAGCGGCAGGCCGGAAATTCGCCGGCCGTCGATTTCTATGTATGCCGCCTGAGGCTCAATCCGGCTCAAAGCGAATGGTTCGAGCATCACGGGCTGTAGCCCGCTTAACCGCATCAGTCCGGCCAGCCATTCGGCCGAAGAATTGTCGGTTTCGCTTCCCGTGCGATGCCAGCCCTGGGCATCGTACTCTCGAATAATTCGCCCGATGCGCCGCTGCTGTTCCGATTCCGCCGCCGTTGCCAATCCAGCGGAGGCAGTCGCGATGTGAGCCGCAGCTCTCAGAAAGTCTCTCCGAGGCATACTCATAAGAATCAGGGACGTCCCACTGGTTTCCCAATTTCTGCAAGTATTGAGAGAAACCAGGGAGCTGCCCGCTTACCGTTTCTGGCAGAAATCGGGAAACTAGTGGGATGTCCCTGATTTTCCCAGGATCCGAACCAGGTCCTCGAGCGATGAGCCCGGATGGGCTTCCAGCGCCCGAGCCGCAAATCCGGTCATATTCGCGACCGCAAAACTGATTCCTTTCAGATTGCGCTCGCGTGAAACTCCGGGAATGTCGCGCGGGTACCCCGAGGCGCCAAAAATGGTTCGTCCATCTTTCGCCACGCGGGCGCGATACTCATCGCGCGGGCAATCCCAATCCAGCACCACCGGAACGACTCCGTCCAGACTACCGGGCATCCAGCGCGCGCCGGAGTTCTCGCAGGCGGCGACCAGATGGGTGCCGCATCGGCTCGCGGCATCGATCGCTGGCCGTAGCGATGTCTCATGCTCCGTTTTGCCGGTGCCGAGGCTCAGATTGACCAGCTGCATGCCGTGGCGCGCCGCCCAATTGATTGCCTGTACCAGCCTCTCGACGCTGGTAACGAGCGAGCGCTGGAACACTTTGATCGCGTAGAGCTCGGCCTCCGGCGCCTTCTCGCGGATAGCCGCGGCGACTGCAGTTCCATGCCCCAGGCGGTCCAGGAAATCGCCGGTTTCGTCTCCGTCCTCAGAAATCCCGATGCCGCCGGCGACACCACCTACGTGCGGGTGCGCAGCATGAATGCCGCTGTCGACGATGGCGATGCGGATCCCTCTCCCGGTTTTGTCCGAAAAGAAGTTCGAAGTGCTGGTTGCAGCAATCATTGCATCCGGCTATTGAATGAAGTTTGAACAACTATCACCAAGCTCCAATCGTCAATCGTCAATCGTAAATCGTCAATCACTCTCCCGGTTTGTCAAAAGAAGTCAAGTGCTGGTTGCGCAATCATTGCATCCGGCTATTGAAGAAGTTTGAACAACTATCACCAAGCTCCAATCGTCAATCGTCAATCGTAAATCGTCAATCCTTATGACACGAACGCGCCAAGGTACCGCAAATCCTGCGGCCTTCCTTGTTCCGCGATCTTCGCGCCCGCCAGCACCACGATCCGATCTGCCCTGGAAGCCAGTTGCAGGCGATGCGAGATCAGGATGGTCGTGCGGCCTCGCATGATCGCCTCGTATCCGGCCACAACCTGGCGTTCTGAAAGCGGATCAAGCGCAGCGGTGGGCTCGTCCAGGATCAGAACCGCGGGGTTGGCGAGGAACGCGCGCGCAATCGCTATCCGCTGACGTTCGCCGGCCGACAGAGCCAGGCCGCGTTCTCCCACTGGGGTCTGATATTTCTCAGGCAGGCTGAGGATGAACTGGTCAATTCCGGCGGCGCGGGCGGCCTCGACAACCTCCGGGTCGGATGCTTCGGGGCGCGCATAGCGGATATTTTCGGCGATCGAAGCGTTGAAGACAAAGGGCGCCTGGTCCACCAGCACGATGTGCCGGCGCAGATCCATGAGGCTGACGTTCGCGCAGGTCGTACCCGTCGAGCCGAACCACACCCGAATCGGGATCAAGAAGGCGCAGGAGCAAATCCGCCACGGTGGATTTCCCGCTGCCACTCGGGCCGACCAGCGCCAGAAGCTCGCCGCTCCGCACTGAAAAGTTGATGTTCTCGAGCGCCGGCGCCCCGCGGTCGTGAGAAAGCGTGACATTTTCGAAACAGATATCGCCGCGCACCTGGCGCAGAGTGGTGGCATCCGGGCGTTCACTCACTTCCGGGGCGATGTCGAGGATGTCATGGATCCGGCGCAGCGATACCGAGGCAGTCGCGAGGTTGGCGTAGAGTCCCATGAGCGCCTGGATGGGCGGGAGCAGCCGCATCTGGTAAGCGACGAAGGCTACGAAAGTTCCCATGGTGAGGGTTCCCTCGATAACCCTGTGACCGCCGTACAGGAAAACGAGCACGGTGCTTCCCGAAAGGATCAGCCCCGGAATTCCGCCGGACAGATAGGAGGACAATTGCATCGACATCAACGCCTGGATGAAGCTGTCGTTCTTGCTTCTGAAGCGCGCAACCTCCCGCTGCTGCGCATTGGAGGTCACAATCAACCGCATCCCCTGAAGAGTCTCGATAAGAAAACTTCCTATATCCGCGCTGCGCTGGCGCAGGATCGACACGGCTGCGGAGAGCCGGTTGCGGTAGCGCCTGAGAGTCCAGATGCCGAAAGGCAGCAGCGCCACACTGAGGGAAAAAAGGCGAGCATCGAGCCATAGCATGATGGTGATTGTGCCGGCCAGAAAGAGCACGTTGCCCGCCCAGGCCAGCGCTGTTTCCGCGGCAATGCGCTGGATTTCGCCGATATCATTGTTGATGCGCGAGACGATATCGCCGAGGCGCGTGCGCGCGTAGAATCGAGGTGACAGGCGCTGAAGGTGCTGGTACAGCGCCAGTCGCATATCGAACAGAATCTCGGCCGAAACTCGCGTGTACCTGAGACCGCTCAGAAGGTTCAGCCCGAAGCTGAGCAAGGCTATCCCGGTGAACATCAGTACAATGCGAAGCAGCGCCGCTGCGTCGCGGCCGAGAAGAGCCTGATCCACGAGGCCTTTTGAAAGATAGGGAATGTAGAGTGACAGCGCGGTGCTGACCACGCTCAGCGACAGGACCAGGAGCAGGCGGCGCCAATATGGAAAGACGTACGCCAGCGCCTTGCGCAGGTTCGGGTCCATCAAACGGACACGGCTCATGTCAGAATCCACCGCCAGGGAGTGAAGACGCCAGGTGCTGGTTCATAATGATGGTAGTAACGTGTTTGGGCAGAACGATAGGAGTCGGCTCGCTTGTCGCCAGGGCCGAAGGCCCGGCAGTGAGTAGCCCCGCCGGTCAGAAGGTGTGAAAAAATTGGTCTGCGGCGCGGGCCATCCGAGGCTGTTGCAAAACCACCGATCCATGTGCGGACGGGCTATCAAGCCCGTCCGGCCCCCTAGTGGCACAAAAGCTTTCATTGGTCATTTCTCATTCGTCATCTGTCATTTGTCATTAGTGGGTGCTGCGGGCCGGGTTTGCGCTCGTAGACTACGCGGGCCTTGTTACCCCATGAATGACAAATGAAAAATGACAAATGACAAATGACTAATGACAGGAAAAGAACTCTTTAAGGCTAAATCCTCCGGATCACGTTACTTGCGACGGCCTGTAATTGACCCGCTCCCTGTCGGCCTCTCAGGCCTCAACTGCCCATACACCGCAATTGCGAACAGCAGTGCTATGGGTCTCTACTTGCCGGTGCTCCCGGCTGGGGGCATGACGTAGAGGTCCGTAGCCATGTCCGCGTCGAGAGCGATGGTGCGAAGATGGCGGTACGTGGCTGCGTCGTAGAGATCAATAGTATTGCCAGCCTCATAGATGTAAAGGATCCTGCCGTTTGAGCTGGTCTTCAACTCCATACGCGGTCGTCCCGCGAACTCCGTCTTGCCTTGCAGACGGCGATTCTCCAGGTCGAAGGTCCAGAATTCGTGACGACCGACCTGTTCCATCAAACCGTAGGCCCGTTTGCGCCCCGGCGCCAGGGAAAAGCTGACGCGCGTGGCGGGACCGAGCGCGTAGAAATCGACGCTCTTTTCGCTCAGGTTGACTCGCGCCACTCCCATGACGCGGCGGTTTTGCACCGGATCCTGGACGGTGAACAGTCCGGTGAAGAAGCCCGGCTCTTCGTTAATGATGTCCAGCGGTCCAAAATTGATTCTCCCGAATCCCTCCTCGATCGGACGTGAAATCTCCCACTTGTCCACCTGCTTGAATTCAGTCGTGTCGTATATCAGAACATCATCGGAAAAGAAGTAGAGGAATTTCCCGTCAGGCGAGAACAACAGGTTGGCAAACTCGCGCTCCTCATTCTTGGGCCACGGTATGGTTCGAAAAACTCTGTGCTCTTTGAGGTCGTACTGGAGCAGCATCGGAGGGCCGATCTCAAATCGATCGGCGAGCTTGGTCGTGGTTTTGGTCAGAAGGATCATGTAGCGATTCTGCGGATCGACCTGGAAGCTGCGAATGCGAACCTTTTTGTCGCCTTCACCGATCCGGAAGGTGTCGAGCACCTGCCTGGAAGAGATATCCACGACCTCCATCTCTTCCATGTTCGCATTCACTACATAGAACCGCTTTCGGTCGTGAGATAACGACATCTGTCTGGGCATGCCGGTCTTGAGCCGAATCTCGCCGGTGACCCCTCCCGTGGCTTCGTCGATAATCACGATCTTCTTGGAGAAGACGCCGAGATAAAGTGTGCCGTTGCCCGGGGCGGGGTCGTCGCGGCGATCCTGTCCCTGGGTCGCCCCAAGTAAGAGCAATCCGGCAGTGATGAGTACGATCCTGGATCTCATGACGGTCTTGACTGCTTAGTTTTTGTCGAAAAACAGCCAGGTCCGGGCGAAATTCGGTGACAGGCTCCAAATTGCGCGGTTAAGAGGGACCAAGAGACTGGTTTTTCGCCACGCAATTTGGAGCCTGTCACCGAATTTCCTACGGAAAAATCAGATCGATCTTGCGCCAGTCTTTCTGGGCGGCGGCGCATTTACTGGTCCAGTCCGGCGCATGATTGAGTTGATCAGGGACTTGTGCCGGCCAGTAACAACCCGTATGGCAGTCAAACAGGTCCCGTTCCACAGGCTGGCATAGACCGGCGGTGCCGCCATTCGAATCTGTTTCCCAGCCCGGATCGAATTGCAGAGAGCAGCCCAGCGGAAAGTGAGGGCCTGGCGGTTGCTGTGGTGGTCCCTGCTGGAGAGCCACGACATCGCCGCCGGCCTCGTCAGTTTGACTCTCGCGGGCCGATGACGACTCCAGGTATTGCTCGAGGAGTCCGGCCTTTCGGTTAATGGTCCTGAGATGCTTCATGACGCCCCCTCATCGAATTGCGCGAGGAATTTCGGATTGCGTTCCGCGAGCTCGCCATAGATGCGCAGGCATGTGTCGGTCCAGCCGCGGATCCATTCACAGTAATGGAGATTAGGATGTGTGGTCGTGCCGTAGCGCACATAAGCTTCGTGATAACAACCGCCGGAACAGAGCGGCCGGGCCCAGCACCTGCTGCAGTCGGTTTTGCTGGCGATATGGTTTTTCTCGAGAAAATCAATCTGCACCAACGAATCGATACCGTCTCGGACGGTTCCCAGCTTGTGCGCATCCGAGGCGGCGAAGCGATGGCAAAGCGCGACGTCACCGTCGGTGGAGACGCCCAGCAGCCCCAGGCCGGCGCCACAAGGGTAGGCTTTGCTGTGTCCCTTGTGGATCTCCTCGAGCGTGTCCTTGACGTTCGAGAAACCGTGCCGGCGATCCTGGAGCGAATATTCCAGGAATTCAGCAGCCAGCAAGCGGAACTGGTTGAGCATGTGATCGAAGCCGGCGTCGCTGATTGCGTATTGCTGATTGGACGAAGTAGTTACCGGCGCAAACCCCACCTCCCAGAAGCCGATTTCGTCGGTCAGGTGGCGGAAGATCCGGGTGATGTCGAGGGTCTGGGCTGTGAGCGTGACGCGCGCGCCGACAGGGCGAGTGCGGTGGCGTCGCAGCAGCTCGCGAATCTTGGGCGCGATGATGTCGTAGCTTCCGTCTCCATTGTGGAACACGCGAAACTGGTCCTGGACTTCCTTCGGCCCGTCGATCGAAATGGTGACGCCGACATGGTTCTCCGCCAGGAATTCAATGGTCTCCGGACGCAGCAGCGTGGCGTTGGTCGTGAGACTGAAGTCCACTTCCTTTCCCATCTCCGCCGCGCGCCGGCGCGCATACCCAAGGGTAGCTTTCAGCACGGGAAAATTCAGAAGGGTTTCACCGCCAAAGAATGTCAGGTGCACAGTCTTGTTGGGACCCGATTGTTTGAGCATGAAATCGACGCTCTGAGCCGCCGTTTCCTCGGTCATGAAACGGGCCCGTCTCGGGTCCTTCGTGTCGACGATCTTGTCCTGGCCGTACTCGTAACAATAAGTGCAGCTCAGATTGCACTGGTTGGTCAGGTTGAGAACCATGGTGGTCAGGGGGAAAGGCATCGGTGGAAGGGTTCGAGGACTGGAGCTTTCGCTTGCCTCGACGTCACCGATGGCGCGGACGCCGATCAGTTCCGAGATCGTGTCTTTGAGATCAGCGGGTGAAAAACGGCCGGAAAGTTCGCTGATCAGCTGCTGGGGTGTCATCGGCCCGCGACCCAGCGCCTCGAGGACTGCCGAAGCGGCGTGGTCGAGGGCAAGAACCGCGGCGCTGGGAACCAGGTAAAGAAAGGTCGTACCGGCCGCCTCAAATCGATGAAACTCGCGCAGGCCAAGCTTCTTCATCGCGTCACCTCTGAGGGCTCCCACCTCATGTAGACCGGAACGGTCACGAGAAGGTGGGCGCGAGCCCGGATGGGTCTGGCTGACTGGCCGCCTGTTTCCGGGCTAAACGTGGCGACGACCCAGACGTCTCCGTAGTTGTTGGTCTGGTTCTTGCGCTTGGGGTTCGGACCGTCGATGTTGGGCGTGAAGAGTCCCGAAGCGTCGATTGTTCCCACGAATTCTTTGTCGTCGTCCCCAAATGTCGCCGTGTACTCCTCCAGGCTCCAGGCGACATCGACAATTCCAAGATCCAAATCGTCTTTGGTGTCGGGCTTGCCATCGGCGCCATTGTTGTAAGCGACCGCTTCGAACTGCTGGTATTGTTTAGGAAAGTTTGCGCCGCCTACTCGTGCCATCCCTGCCTGTGGACGAACCTTGATTCCATCTGTCTTGTTGAAAACGACGACAGCCGCATGGCGCGCGGCGCCGGAAACGAACACATCCCGCGCGCCCACGGGAGCGTCGGCTGCGACTTCGACCTCGACCGAGACACTATCCGGATCGGCGCTGACGATTCGGGTGACTCTAACTCCCTGGCCGAAGTTTACGTCGGCGGGCGTGAGTTTGGCCGCAAAATTGGCGCCGAAAATTCGAACCGTCCTGGCGGAAGACGAGGTTTTTAAAGCGATCGGTTCAACACCCAGAACGATAGGATCGTTGGTTATGCGTTGCAGTCTTATGTCAGTTCCCAGTTCGTCATACGCGCCTGTGAACCAGCGCCCCGACATCCGCTGCCAATCGCGTTCGACGAACATCACCTCGCGTAGTCCGCTCTTCTCGTCCTTGCCGTCAAACGAACGGCCGCGCCACTGGAATCCGGTGTAGACCAGCGCTTTTCCCGCGCGTTCGACCGAACTCCCGGAGCGCGCGTACGCATATCGAACCTGGGTCACAAACTCGTCTTCCGCTTCCGGATTTGTCGTGACCACCATCTGCCCGTAGAGCGCCCCACGTCCGACCTGGTAGCCTGAGAGCGCCCAGCGTCCCGCCAGCTTCGGCGCGCGCATGTTGGCGGACCACGCCGACCATTCGTTGGTCTTCAGCGGGAAAGCTTCTGCTAGATGCGCCACGGCTTTTTCCATGGGGTGACGGTTATCCGGCGGGCGCCCGTCCGGTCCCGGTTGTGTCTGAGGAGGTCCCGTGCGCCGGAATGCCTGAAAGTCCGAGAGCGGATAGTACCCGCGGTGCATGGCAATGAGGAGTTCCCATTCCTCCTTGGTGCGGCGTTGCGAAATGACCCGGCCCAGCGAATGACACCTGGCGCAGATTTGCTCGATGTCCCGATCCGTGTACTTGAAATCGATCATCCGCCGCTCGACCTCAAACAGAGCAGGGCGGGCTTCTTCAGGTGCGAGACCCAGATGATTCGAGAGATATCTCACAATCTCGCGGGCATCCTTGGGCGTAAGCTCGACCTTGTTCAGAGAAACCATCCGCCGGATGGTTTCCTGCCATCCCTCGGGCGTGGTGCGCCGGTAGGAGATGCGCGACATGCGGTTCTTATCATCGATCGTGTGGCACGGGGCGCACGCCGTTCGGACCACCGTGCTTGTGATCGGAATTCCATCATCCTCGGGCTTCTCTTCGATGGCCCTGGCGGGACTGGGCTGTTGTGGAGCCGGCTGTTGAGCGAAAAGTGAAAGAACGACAAAGTAGAAAGAGACCAGGCGGGCGAGAAACTGTGCTTTCGACATAAGACGGAACGTCTTGACTTGTAGCACACAGGCTATGGTCGATTCAATCCAATAAGCAGCACCCTGGAGTCTATTTGAGTCTCTTCGCGTGTCTTAGGCGCTCAGCGAAGCATTCAAAGCAACAGGTAGTTGTTCACGAGGGGCCTTTCGTTCGGGGCGAAGTCCCGAACGAACCTTGGTGTCTTCGAGTCTTTGCGGTTAGTGGTGAAGGTTCCTCAGTATCCCCTTGGCCAGGAGAGCAGAAAGCGTGCCGAGGAAGTTTCCCAGGTCGACCGGAGGGCAGATTCGATTGTAGGCCGCAAACAAATCCGGCACCTGGCTGTGTTCTCCTGCTATTTCAACCAGCCGTGGGAGGTCCACGCCGCCCAGGAATCGAGCTCCGGAGGGCAGGCCCGGGCTGACCAGGCTTTCTTTCAGTACCACTTCGTTTCCCTCGATGCCGGCCCTGTTCTCCACGCGCACATCCGGTGCGCATTGCAGCCGAATGGCACGGCTGCCCTTGAGAGCAGCGAAGGCGGCCAGGACGTCGGGATCGCGCTTGAGCTCCTCCTCGTCAGGGTCCCAGACCTGCGAACCTTCCGCAACCTGGGCGCGAGCGATCCAGAATGGAGTCGGATAGCGCATGGAAGCTTGCTGAAAATAGCGCGCGCTCTGCCGGAGATAACTCGCATAAACTTGACGCTCGCGATTGGAAAACATGTCGAGTGCGATCTGCCGTAGCGCCGGTTTCTTGAAGCAAGTGTTTGCCACGACCGCGGCCATCCATGCTGATGCCAGGGCCTTCTTTACGCCGAACGAGGAAAGAGGATCGATAAACGAGGCGGCGTCTCCCACCAGAATGAATTGCGGGCCGGCAAACGTCTCGGAAGAGTAAAGCGAGGCGTCACACCCCCACGGAGCGCCCTCCGTTGTCGCAGCGCGGAGAATGGTCTTGAACTGGACGGTCTTTCCCATCTCATCAAAATAGATCTCTTCCAGGCCGCGGCCTCGTGAAGCCTGAACCTGCTGCGGATCCACCATGACCGTGAAGTGGCGTTGCTGCGCCGAGAGGGGTACTGACCAGGCCCAGCCGTCGGGATAGGCCTCGACCAGAGTGTGAGTTGCGTCTTTCAGTCCCCAACCAGTCTCATTGCGCCACGCGGCGGCGATCGCGAGTGTGCTGTAGCGAGCTTCTTTCTTGCGCAATCCGCGGCGCGCGATCACGCCGCTGCGACCCGAGCAATCGAGCACGAATCGAGCCTCGCATGCGGCTCGCGTGTCCCCGGCATCGTCATATTGAATCGAAACCCGGTGGTCGGCTTCCAGGTTCACTTTCAGGACCGTTGCGTTGGGACGCACGTGAACTCCGGCGGATCCAGCCAGGTCAAGGAGCAACTGGTCAAAATCGCTGCGCAGTACCTGGTAACCCCAGGATTGGGATGACCCGCCGAATCGTTCGACACTCCCCTCCGGATCGCCCCACCAGACCGTGTTGCCACTCGACCGGTAAAAGCGGGCGTCCTCGAGTCTCTGGAGAATGCCCAGAAAGCCAAAGAGCTTGCGGGTGCTCGGCGGCAAGGACTCGGCCAGACTGGGCCTTCTTTTCTCAGGCCGGTTGAAGAGGACGACCGAGTAACCCCATTCCGCCAGGAGTCTACCGGCGGTCGAACCCGCGGGACCGCCCCCGATCACAGCTACGTCATATCCGTTCATCGCAACTCGTTTACCACAAAGACGCCAAGAAACGCGAACGGCAGTTTGGCAGCGTCTATGGCTTATGGTAATAATTGAATCCTCTCAAGATCTCGGAGAAGAACTATGACTCGAAGGATGGTACCCGCGTTTGCGGTTTTCTTGGTCTTTGCGGCGGCGATGACGGGCCGAGCGCAACAGGACCCGCTGCAAGGACGGTGGGAAGGAATGGTGAGATCCCTCCAGGGAGAGCGAAAAGCCACCGTTTCTTTCAAGAAGGAGGGCGAAACTTACTCCGGCAGTATTTCCGGAGTAACCGGAACGACAGAGATTCCATTCAAGGAAATCAAACGGGATGGGGAAAAGGTCACGGCCGTCGTTCAGATCGACGCGCCGCAGGGACCAGTCACCGTCAACTTTGACTTTGTGCTTAAAGGGGAGACGCTCGATGGGAAGGGTGAAGTTAACCTCGGAGCGCAGAAGCTGGGTTTCACGTACGACCTCAAGCGGGTTGGAGACGTGATTGCAAAGAAGGATCTCTCGCCGGTGCAGAAGTTGGACTACTTCGTAGGGCAATGGAAATTCGAGATGGTCGCGAGGGAAAGCCCGCTGGGTCCGGGCGGCGAACTGAAAGGCCAAATGACGTTCGACCGTGTCCTCGACGGAAAGTTTCTTGAAAGCCGATTCGAAACCGGAGCAGGCAAGGATATCCTGCGCGGAAACGGCTTCATCGGATTTGATCCTGCCAGCAAGCTTTACACCTATTTCGAGTACCGGAACAACGGCATCGTCATGTTCAACACAGGCACGTGGACAGGTCCCGGGATTCGGCTGGAGGCCGTACCGGTTCAGGTAAAGGGGCAGACTTTTCGCCTCAGGCGTGCCATTTCGGTCATCTCGGAGAATACGTTCACTCTTGTTGAGGAATTCTCACAGGATGGCGGACCGTTTCAGCGCCTGGGGAATGGAACGTTCACGAAGGTCGTCACAGCCGGCCCCGCGGCGAATCCGAAGTAGGAGAACCTTCGATTGACGATTGACGATTGACGATTGACGATTGTGGTGTGTGACGAATGAACTCCATCATGTATCCGATTGGCTGCCAAACCCCAATCGTCAATCGTCAATCGTCAATCGTCAATCAAGATCGCCTTACTCTGCACCCTGACGGCCCTTCCGTTTTCCATCGGGATCGCCGGCATCGGAGCGCAGCAGGGGAGCTCGAAGCGCGGTTTTTCAGGGGCACAAGCAAAGGAGCAGATGGCCTGGGAAGAGAAAATGCGCGCCATCCCGGATGCCAGGCTCTTGCGGGAATACATGGATGTGCTCGCTGCAGAACCGCATCATCTCGGTTCCCCGAGAGACAAGGAGAACGCCGAGTGGATCCTGAACAAATTCAGATCCTGGGGACTTTCAGCCTCGATCGAGGAGTACCGCGTCCTGTTTCCGATGCCTAAGGAGCGCAGGCTTGAACTTCTCTCGCCCGGAAAATATCTGGCCCGGTTGAAAGAACCTGCCATTGTCGAGGATCCTGATTCTTCCGACGCGAATCAGCTTCCCACGTATAACGCCTATTCGGTCGACGGCGATGTCACTGCGCAGGTGGTCTATGTTAACTACGGCGTGCCGGAGGACTATGAAACACTGAGAAAGATGGGCGTGGATGTGAAAGGGAAAATCGTATTGGCGCGCTATGGCGCAAGCTGGCGCGGAATCAAGCCGAAGGTCGCGCATGAAAATGGGGCGATCGGATGCCTGATCTACTCGGACCCTAAAGATGATGGATACTATCAAGGGCCGGTTTACGCGGAGGGTCCCTACAGGCCCGAGCACGGCGTGCAGCGCGGCAGTGTCGCCGATATGCCCATCCACCCCGGCGACCCTCTGACCCCCGGGGTCGGAGCAACGGCCCAAGCCAAGCGGCTTTCGCTGCAACAGGCGGCTACCGTCACCAAGATTCCGGTGATGCCGATCAGCTGGGGTGATGCGCTCCCGATTCTGAAGAACCTGCGCGGTCCGGTGGCGCCCGAATCGTGGCGTGGCGCTCTTCCCCTCACCTATTTCGTGGGACCGGGGCCGGCACTGGTGCACTTCAGGGTATCCCACGCCTGGGATCTCCACACGGTGTACAACGTGATTGCCCGAATCGAAGGGACTGCTTTTCCTGACGAATGGATCATCCAGGGAAATCACCACGACGCGTGGGTCAACGGAGCCGCTGACCCGGTGAGCGGAATGATCGCGCTCATGGAGGAGGCCCGGGCTTTGGGCGAGCTTCTGAAGCAGGGCTGGCGGCCCAAGCGAACCATCATTCTGGCCGCGTGGGACGGGGAAGAGCAGGGTCTTCTGGGCTCGACCGAATGGGTTGAGCATCATGCCGCAGAACTCAAGGAGAAGGCGGTCATATACATCAATGGCGACAGTAATGGAAAAGGCTCGTATCGAGCCTCGGGGTCCCACTCCCTTGAACGCTTCATGCACGAAGTAGCTCGTGATATCCCCGATCCGAATGGCGGGCAATCAGTGTACGACGAGGCGCGAAAAAAACAGCTGGAACAGGCGAAGGAGCAAAGCGAGAAGAAGGACATTGAGGAGCGGACCGACCTGCGCATCGGCGCCCTGGGTTCCGGTTCGGACTATACTGCCTTTATCGATCATCTGGGCGTCGCGTCACTCAACCTCAGTTTCGGCGGTGAAGGAGGGGGAGGGGTTTACCATTCCATCTATGACTCGATCGCGTGGTATACGCGCTTTTCAGATACGACCTTTGTCTATGGGCGGGCGCTGGCTCAGCTTGACGGGACGGCAGTGATGCGCCTGGCCAGCGCGCCGGTGCTTCCGTTTGAATTCACCAACCTGGCCGATACCATCGGACGATATGTGGACGAGTTGGAAAAGCTCGCCTCGAAAGAAGCTGGAACCGACATCGGGCCGCTGAAGACGGCGCAACAGGCTGTGAGGAAGAGCGCAGAAGCCTTTGAGCACGCTTATGCTCAGGCAGCCGCTTCGGGCGGCATTTTCGATCGCGAGGCGACGCACCTTCGCGCCCTGAACCGTCTCCTTTATCAAAGCGAACGACTGCTGACCGCGCCGGGTGGTCTGCCAGGAAGGCCCTGGTTTAAACACCAGCTCTACGCGCCCGGTTTTTACACGGGCTATGGGGTGAAAACGATTCCCTACGTGCGCGAGGCGCTTGAGCAAAAGCGACCGGAGGAGGCAAAGGCCGGGGTGCAGGTGGTACGCGACTGCCTTGTGGCTCTCGCGGCTCACATCGATTCCGCCGCCCAGTTGCTGCGCTAGACTCCTCGTGATCCTTCTTAGCGCTTCTTCGAGTCTTTGAGTCTTCGTGGTTGGTGTTTTGTTCTGCCGCCCTAACCTCGAAGACGCTACCAGTTTTCGACGCGTCCGGAATGGTGATGCGCTGGATTGAAGAACCGGACCGAGCGGCGTTTGAAGGCTCCGACCAGAAGCATACCCGCAAGAAAACCGCCGATATGCGCAAACCAGGCCACGCCACCGCCCGGCTGACCCGCGCTCAGGCCGCCGCTTACGAGCTGAAACAGAAACCAGATGCCCAGAGCAAACCCGGCGGGTATGTACATGAGACGCGAGAAAAAGCCGAGGGGGATCAGGACCAAAACCTGGGCCCGTGGATAGAGCAGAAGGTAGGCTCCCAATACTCCTGAAATAGCGCCACTCGCGCCGATTGCTGGTACGGTTGATCCCGGGTTGGTGAACGCATGAGCCAATGAAGCCGCAATTCCGGTGACCAGATAAAAGAGGACATACCGGATATGACTCATGGCGTCTTCGATGTTGTTTCCAAAGATCCACAGGTACAGCATGTTGCCTATGAGATGCATGAAACCGCCGTGCAGGAACATGCTGGTGATGAGACTGAACGTCGGTGGAATGGCCTGAATGTCTGAAGGCAACTGTCTGGACCCGAAGACAACAGCCGGTATGGAGCCGTACTGATAGACCAGCAACTCCTCCTCTCGAGGGCCAAGCGAGACCTGGTAGAAGAACACCAGGACGTTGATCGCGATCAGTCCGATTGTGACAACGGGCGTTATCGATGTGGGATTGTCGTCGCGCAAAGGAATCATGCAATGGATCCTATCCTGGTTAGGCGCAGGGTCAATTTCCGGCGAGATGTTTTTACCCTAACTGCCAAACACAGCGCGGCCGAATGACCGCAACCAAGTACTCGCCACGGATTCCACGAATTTTCACGAAATCTGAATTGGCTCTGTGAAATTCGTGTAATCCGTGGCAGAAGCTTTGTCTCTGCTTGTGGAAATCTTGCCCGGAAAACAAGTTTTTTGTCTTGTTACACGAAGACGCAAGTTGTTCAAGGTCGGGTTAAAGCAATCGGAAGCCGGGCAGACCCTTGACTGCCGAGTCGAAGGACGCAGTTTCGTCGCAGCCGAGCCTTGATTCAGACGCCCGATGAGACAGTCGGAGAAGTCTGCCCGGAGTTCTTGAAGTCCTCCAGCGCCGCCCACACCACCTCCTTGTTCTCGATCTCAACGTTGGTTCAGCGCGGCGCCGTTCGTTGCGGCAGATATTTCTTGGGGATTTTCAGCGCCATCGAACCCATCACGGTCACCACGTCGTAGCGGGCCTGATAGCCGATGAGAAGGTGCGCGGCCCAAGGTTCCAGTTGATACTCGTTCACGAGCCAGCGAGCCATGTCGGTCGTGGCCATTTTCAGAGCATTATCGAGCGAGCTGGCAAATTCGGGCTGGCTGCCTATGCTGATGATGTAATCGCTGGTTTCGACCCGTGGCCCGCTCACGCCCGCTTTCTTCCGTACCTCAACCTCGAATTCGACGTCCAGTGAAGTCTCGATGCCGGTCCCGGTCGGCTCACCGTCGCCCTGAAGCGCGTGCCCGTCCCCGAGAAAGAGGAGCGCGCCCGGATGATAGACCGGCAGTATCACGGTAGCGCCTTCGCCGATCTCGTTGTAGTCCAGGTTGCCGCCGTAGGATCCCGACGGACCCGAGGTTGGCGCAAAATCGCCGCCTGGGGCCACCCCCACGCATCCGAGCATGGGTTTGGTGGGAAACTCCAGCTTGATTCGACTGCTGACTGGCTCTCGCAGCCGCGCCACCTTGCGCTCCAGGTCAAGATCCCATGGCACCGTATTGGCGCGGCCTTTGTGAATCAAATTCTCCTTGTACTTGTTGGGGTAGATGGTCTCCACGTACTCGGGGGTCAAGGAGAAGAGTCCCAGGCGATACTGGGTATATCCCCAGTTACGGTTCATGCTGACGCGCACGAAACGCACGACGAGCGCATCTCCCGGCTCGGCTCCTTCAATGTAGAACGGTCCGGTGAGCGGGTTGCCCGGTTCCGGATGACGCTGGACTCCCTTGTCGTCCTGGCCCGCCGCATCGATGGTCTTGGTGATAACACGGTCGCCGGGTTTTATGCGCTGCAAGACTGGATGCCCGCGAAAGAACGTGCGGTAGTAGACCTTGGCTTCCACTTTGTGGACCTCGCCCAGGACGGGAGACGGCGCCAGGAAAGCAATCAGAAGCATGAGTCGATTCCGGTTCATACAGAAACCTCCACGATTTTGCGTTTCTTAGGCTTCGCGCAGAAATAAGTTCGCATTCTGCTGCAGGCCCCCAGGCCCGCTGGCGAGGCGCGAGCGACGATGCGTACCCGGTGCGGTACGTGAGGAGCGAGCAACAAAGCCAGCGGGCTGCGCAGCCCGAAGGGGCGCGATCCTCAGCGTGTTAGCAAACAGAAACCAGTCCATGATTGAGCACCGACCCTCGCGCCAGAATGTGAAGTTATTTCTGCGCGAGCCCTTAGGTGACAGGCACCTTATTTCAGAACTGAGGTAAGCGTCAACGAGATCCGCCACTGAGATCACGCGCCTGTCACCGATTTTTGGGCCGTACGAATTCGAGGTTCAACGTGACGCCGAGGCCAGGCGCCTGAGGTACTTCCACCATGCCTTCGCGATCCGGAGTGATCTGTTCGTTGATCACCGCCTCTCGCAGTGGATTGAGTGAGCAGTCGTATTCCAGCAGCGGCTCCGCGGGCGCGAGCGAGGGCGGCGTGGGCGGAAGCGATGCGATAAAATGCAATGCGGCGGCCATGGCGATCCGGGTGCCCCAAACATGGGGAACGCACTGAACCCCGAAGGTGTTGGCCAGAACCGCAATGCGCCGGGCCTCCGTCAACCCGCCGGTGGCGCAGCAATCGGGTTGGACAATGTCCACCAGTCGATTCACGATCAGCTTCTTCATGCCGAAGCGAGTGAATTCAGCCTCCCCCCGGCAATCGGAACGTCGATAGCGTCTCGAACCAATCGATATCCTTCGGTGTCCTCTGGCGTGACCGGTTCTTCAAACCAGTCATATTGCTCCTCCTCCAGGACTCGTCCCAGCCGGATTGCGGTCGACGCATCGTAAGCGTGATTCGCATCGGCCATCAAGCGAACCTGGTCGCCGGTGACACGGCGAATGGCGCGCGCCGTGCGCTGGTCTTCCAGCAAGCCAAAGCCCACCTTGATTTTCATCGCTCTGAGTCCTGCTTCGAGGTAGCCCTCGGCTTCGCCGCACAGGGCTTCATCCTGGTTTCCGATGCTATCGTGTCGATAGAAGCCGGTTGCATACGGTTGGACCTTGCTGCGGAATGAGCCGCCCAGCAGCTTGTGAACCGGAAGCCCTGTCGATTTGCCTTTGAGATCCCACAGGGCGATGTCGATACCGCTGAGAGCTTCGATCGGCAAACCCTTGCGGCCATGATCGCGCAGCATGTTGTACAACCGGTCCCAGAGGACTTCGTTTTCCAGCGGGTCGGCGCCGATCAAAGCAGGCGCGTACAGGCTTTCAATCACGGCGGAGACTGCCGCGGCGGGTCCAAAGCACTCGCCGATGCCCTCCAATCCATCGTCCGTCACAACTCGGACAATCAGGGCGGTACGTTCCCGGTACCAGGCCTGAGAGTACGCGAAAGCGCGCGCCAGCGGGGCTCGAAGCAAGAAAGTTTCAACCCGGTCTATCTTCAAATCGGAACCCGGCGGATTACTGGGTCTTTGTGTCT
Source organism: uncultured Acidobacteriota bacterium (assembly GCA_963827655.1). Classification (GTDB taxonomy): domain Bacteria; phylum Acidobacteriota; class UBA6911; order UBA6911; family UBA6911; genus CAWHCF01. The sequence goes on along the minus strand of CAWHCF010000001.1, from coordinate 74,433 downwards.
TTGCGGCTGATTCTGGTCCGGACTATTCAACCACAAAGACGCCGGTACGCAAAGCCTTCGCGTCACGCCCGAGGTGAATAGAAACGGACGTCCTTCATCGGATAGTGTTTTTTGTTGAGAGTCCAGAGAGGCTTGTCGTTCAGGCAGGCGGCCGCAGCTATCAGGGCATCGCCCAGCTCGACGTGGTGCGACCTTGAATAAGCCTGCAAATAGTATCCGGCCTTCCTGCCGATCTCTACGGATAGAGGGACGAACTCGAGAATGAGAAACAGGTTGGAGACCTGCTGCTCCTCAGTTTTCCGTACACCCGCGAAGATTTCAGCGACCGAAACCGGTGTCCAGCCAAGCGAATTCCCTTCATTCAGGAGTTCGGGTATGAGCTTGGAAAAGGGATGGTAGCCACGCAGCCACGCTATGATCACATCAGAGTCGAGCAAGATCTCAGTCAAGCCCGAACCTCTTGAGGCGCGCCCCTTTTCGCAGTGTGCGAATGACTTGATCGATTTTTGCCAGGTCTCTCCTCTTGGCCCAGATGCCGCTGAGTTGCCGTGCCAGAGCCGCCTTTCCGTCCGCCCTCACAGTCATGTACTTTTCGTGCACGCTTTCACGCACGAGTTCAGAAATTGTCGTGCCTTTCTGGCGGCTCAACCTGGCCAGGGTTCTTGCCATCTCTTCATCAAGATAAAGCTGAGTCCGTTTCATGGTCTTACAAGGGTAAATCGTCAATCGTCAACGGTCAATCGGGTTGTGATGTATAGTATACATCGCCAAAGTGGGAAAGCTAGTCGGCGTGCCCGGTATTCGCGATTCTTCGCGCCGGGGAGTGAGAATGTCAGTGAAGTTTGGTGCCCGAAATGATATTTTTTCGAAATCGGAACCGAACAGAATCCCTTGAATATGGAGTACTCGGGATGGTTGCTCCACCTTTTTCTCCCTTCACCGAAGAACATGACATGTTTCGCGCGACCCTGCGCTCGTTTCTTGCCAAGGAGGTGATACCTCACGTTGACGATTGGGAGAGAGATGAACTTGTTCCCCGCTGGGTATGGAAGCGCATGGGAGAGATGGGCTTCCTCGGCCTTCGTTATCCCGAGGAATACGGAGGGATGAATGCCGATTACTGGTACACCGTGATTCTGGCCGAAGAGCTCGCCCGCGTTCCGGCTGGAGGTTTCGGCGTCGGGATCACGGTGCAGACGGACATGGCCACTCCGGCGCTGGCCCGCTACGGCTCGCAAGAGCTGAAAAGAAAATTCCTGGAGCCTGCGATCAAAGGGGACTACATCTGCTCGATAGCCGTAACCGAGCCCGGGGCCGGTTCCGATGTGGCAAGTATCCAGACGCGGGCGCGGCGCAACGGCGATCACTATCTCGTAAACGGCCGCAAGATGTTTATCACGAACGGCACTCAGGCTAATTTCGTCACGCTGCTGTGCAAGACAGATCCTGAGAAAGGGCATCATGGCTTCAGCCTGCTCGTGGTTCCCACCGATCAGCCGGGCTTCTCGGTGGGGAGAAAGCTGAAAAAGCTCGGGAATCATTGCTCCGACACCGCCGAACTGATTCTCGACGACGTGCGCATCCCGCTCGACTACCGCATCGGGGAGGAGGGCATGGGATTTATCTACCAGATGCAGCAATTTCAAGACGAACGACTCATTGCGTGTGTTTCTGCCATGGCCTCCACGTTTGTGACCTACGAGCGAACCAAGGAATACACTCGCACGCGCCGTGTGTTTGGCCGGCCGATTTCCTCCTTTCAAGTAAACCAGCATCGCTTTGTCGATATGCTCACTCAAATGACTGCGCTCCGTTCCATGGTTTACGAATGCGCCTACCGCTTCAATAACGGAGAAGACGCAACCAAGCAGATCTCGATGTGCAAGCTCTTCGCCGGCCAGGTATCCAAGTTCGTCGTCGATAGCTGCCTGCAGATGTATGGCGGCTACGGCTATATGGAAGAGTATCCCATCGCCCGCTCATATCGGGACAATCGGTTGTTCACTATCGGCGGCGGCTCGGATGAAGTGATGAAAGAGATCGTCGCGAAGCTGGAAGGATTGAAGCAATGACCATGCGTGAGGAAGTAAGGCGACTCGAGGAACGCCGCCTTCAAGTCCTGGGCATGGGAGGCGAGAAGCGGGTTGCCAGGCAGAAGGAGCGCGGGAAGATGACGGCCCGCGAAAGACTCGATTACCTGCTGGATCCCGGCAGCTTCCTCGAATACGGCATGCATGCGACTCAGATGGGGACTCCGAAGCGTGACCTGGTCCCCGCCGACGGCGTCGTGATTGGAATGGGCGAGATTTCGGGCCGCGGCGTCGCTGTCATATCGTACGACTTCACGGTCAAAGGGGGTTCCATCGGCCGGGTGGGAGACGCGAAATGCCGCCGTCTGCGCGACCTGGCTCTGAAGCAGCGCATCCCGGTGGTCTGGCTCATCGACTCTGCCGGCGCCCGGATTGATCCTGATGACAGCATGCAGGACGGCGTCTCGCTGTTCGCCGACTCCGGAGATCTCTTTCGCGACCAGGTGTTCATGAGCGGCGTCGTGCCTCAGGTGGCTGCGATGGTCGGCCCCGGTGCGGCCGGGACCGGCTACATTCCCGGTCTTGCGGACTTTGTCCCCATGGTCAGGGGCACTTCGTCCATGGCGCTTGCGGGTCCGGCCCTCGTGCGTGCGGCTGTCGGAGAGGTCATTGACGAGGAAAGCCTGGGCGGCGCCGAAATGCACTGCAGCGTCAGCGGCATGGGAGACTACCTGGCCCAGAACGACGCCGACTGTCTTGATGCGGTCAAGAAGTACCTTTCTTATTTCCCGAGCAACTGCCACGAGAGGCCTGCGGTCATCGAGTGCAACGATCCGCACGACCGCCGGGAGGAGTCGATTCTCGATCTTCTGCCCGAGAATCCGCGTGGAAGCTACGACATGTACAATTTGATCCGGGCGATCACCGACAATGGCGACTATTTTGACGTCAAGCGGAAGTGGGCAAAGAACATCATCACTTGCCTTGCCCGCATGGGCGGATATAGCGTCGGAATCGTGGCCAACAACCCGAAGCATCTGGGTGGAGTTCTCGACGTGGACGCCGCGGACAAGGCGGCGCGCTTCATCAATCTGTGTGACTCTTTTAATATCCCGCTGCTCTATCTGGTCGATGTTCCCGGTTTCATGGTTGGTTCCAAGGTCGAACAGCAGGGAATCATCCGCCATGGAGCGAAAATGCTCTTTGCCACCGCGAATGCCAGCGTGCCTAAACTCACGGTGGTGCTGCGGAAGTCTTACGGGGCAGGGTACTACGTCATGTGCGGCAAACACTATGAGCCGGATTACCTGGTGGCGTGGCCGACCGCCGAGATCGCAGTCATGGGGGCCGACGGGATGGTGGGGATCCACGCGATCAAAACGGGGGGTCTCGACAAGATGGCCCCCGAAGTGCGCGAGCGGATGCGGGCCAACATTCTCGCAGAGATTGACATTTACAAGACTGCCGGCTGGGGCGGCGTCGACGACATCATAGACCCGCGCAACACGCGCCCGCTATTGATCCGGGCTCTTAAAGCCACAAGAAACAAGAAAGTCGAACGACCATGGCGGAAGAATACCGTCACCCCTGTGTGAAACTCGGTGCTTGTCTCTTTGCGTCTTCGTGGTTAGACCCCTGCCATGAGCGAAGTCCTGACGTCATTCGAGCAAGGTGTCGCCCGCATAGCGATCAACCGCCCCCAACAGCGCAATGCCCTGAATAACGCCGTTCTCGCAGGACTGCGGCGTTCGTTGCGCGATGCGGCTGACAGGTCCGACATTCGGGTCATTACCCTGACCGGCGAGGGTGATCAGGTCTTCTGCGCCGGCGCGGATCTGAAAGCCGCGCTCGGGGAAGGCGATCGCTTCGGACGAAGCGATTTCCGCCAGCTTCTGCTCGAGATCCACCAATGCCCGAAACCGACCGTAGCGCTGGCGCGAGGACACGTTATGGCCGGCGGCCTCGGCCTCTTCCTCGCGTGCGACCTGTCGCTTGCCTGCGAAGACATTCACTTTTCCACGCCGGAGATTCACGTCGGAATGTTTCCCATGATGGTTCTGGCACTGCTCTACCGGGTGGTAGGGCGCAAGAAGGCTACCGAAATGATCTTCCTGGGGGAACGTATGTCAGCCGAGGCCGCCCGCGATTGCGGAATCGTCAACCAGGTCTATCCCCGCGAAACCTTCGACGGGGCGGCCGCATGCATTCGTGCGACGCCTTGCCGAGAAAAGCGGCTGCATTCTCCGGCTGGGAAAAGAGGCGATCGCTGCCGTGGAAGATCTCCCGCTTCCGTCCGCACTCGAATACCTGGAATCGGCCCTGGCGCGCTTGATGAAGACGGAAGACAGTAAGGAAGGCATTCGCGCCTTTCTCGAGAAGCGAAAGCCACACTGGATTGAATGATTCACGATTGACGATTGACGATTGACGATTGATCGCGATTGACGATTTGCACGAGGTTGCAGCGGAAATGAAGACTATTCGAATTGGCGGCGGGCTCGGATACTGGGGCGATCGCAACGACGCCCTGCTGGACCTCCTCCGGGGCGGACCGCTCGACTACGTCATCATGGATTACCTGGCCGAAATCACAATGTCGATCTTGCAGAAGCAACGCCTGAAAGATCCGAGCATGGGGTACGCCCACGATTTCGTGCCGCTGGTAAAAACGGCGTTGCCACTTTTGCGGCAGAATCGAGTACGGCTGATCGCAGATGCCGGCGGTCTAAACCCCCTCGGTCTTGCCGACGCCCTGGTGGCGATGACGCGCGAAGCCGGCTTTCCGGAAGTGAAGGTCGGGGTGGTTTACGGCGACGATCTCATGCCTCAGCTCGAGTCGCTCGCTCGTATGGGAATCGACCTGCGGCATTTCGACACCGGCGCGTCCCAGAAGGAGATCCCGGGCCAGATTCTGTCCGCCAACGCGTACTTCGGCGCCTTTCCGATTGCCGAAGCGCTTGACCGGGGGGCCGATATCGTTGTGACCGGACGCGTGAACGATGCGGCGCTCGCGCTCGGTCCCATGATTCATGAGTTCGGCTGGGAGCCGACGCAGTACGAACTCCTGGCTAAAGGGACGATGGCCGGACACCTGCTCGAATGCGGCGGCCAGGCTTCAGGGGGTAATTTCAACGGGGGCTGGCAGGATGTCCCCGACCTTGCCAATCTCGGGTTTCCCATCGGCGAGGTTGGCGAAGACGGCTCGCTGATCATCACGCTCCATCCGGGCCAGGGAGGACTGATAACTCCGGCAGTGTTGAAGGAGCAACTCCTCTACGAAATCGGAGATCCGGCAGCTTACATCGTGGCTGATGTGATCAGCGATATTACCCAGGTCGAGATGGAGGATCTCGGAGGCAATCGGGTGCGGGTCCGCGGTGTGCGTGGTCATCCTCCAACCTCCACCTACAAGGTCTCGATGAGCTACGAGGGCCGCTACCAGATTTCCGTCGGCCTGGTCTACACCTGGCCGGATTGTGTGGCGAAGGCCCGCGCCAGCGCCGATCTGGTTTTGAAGAGGCTTGAAAAACTCGGGATCCGATATCATGACCACCTGGTTTCGATCTTCGGCTACGACGGAGTCCACGGAGATATGTCCCGTCGAGCCGAGGATCCGGACGAAGTCTATCTCCGGATGGCGTTCCTCGTGGACGATCCCAAGAGCGCGGAGAAGATCTCCCGCGAAATGATCACCCACATCCTGTGCGGTATTCCGACGTCTTGCGGACTCGAGGTGGGGCGCCCCACGCCGCACAAGCAGATTGTTTACTGGCCCAGTCTTATTCCGAAGACCGCCATTCGCCCGTGCGTCACTTTGAGAGGGGGAGCTGAGTGAAGGAAGTTGCGCTGGCCCGGATTGCTCATGGCCGCAGCGGCGACAAGGGCGATACGCTGAACTGCGGAATCATTGCGCGCAGGCCCGAGTACTACTCGCTGATCGCCGAGCAGGTGACGGAAGAGCGCGTCAAGGCGCATTTCGGCGACTTCTGCCAGGGGACCGTCAAGCGCTACGATCTGCCGAAGATTCATGCTTTCAATTTTGTGCTGACGCGCGCGCTCGGTGGAGGAGGGACCGCCTCCTTGCGCATCGATCCGCAGGGGAAGACTTATGCGGCGGCGCTGATGCGGATGAACGTCCAGGTTCCGGACGAGTGGAACATCTAACGATTGCAGATTGCAGATTGCGGATTGCGGACTGAAAAACAAAGAGGTGTGGGCGGGGGTTCCGTTGGAAACCCGCTGGATGCTTTAATGACTGAAGAACAGGTTGGTAAATCCGAAATCCGCAATCCGAAATCCGCAATTGAAATCCAGGGCGCACATTACCGGTAACCTCTGGAAAATCGTGGTGGCCGAAGGGCAGGCGGTGGTCGAAGAAGACACGCTGGTTATCATGGAATCAATGAAGATGGAAATGCCGATCGAGTCGCCGGTCAAAGGCCTGGTGCGAAAGATTTTTGCCTCGGAAGGCGCGAGCGTGAGAGAAGGTGACGTCATCATGATTCTGGAGGTGGGATGACTGACTTATCCGAGTTCCGCGAACATATCTTGAAACTCGATCATACTGCCCTCGCGGTTCATAGCATCAGGGAAGCTTCGAAGTTGTATGGCGATGTTCTAGGCGGCGAATTTCTTTTCGGACACGACCAGCGCAAGGAAGGCTTTCGTTTCGAGCAGTACCGTTATCCGAACGGAGGGAAAATTGAGCTGTTGGAGCCGCTGAACGACGACGGCTTCGTGGCCAAGTTTCTACGTGAGAGAGGGGAAGGAGTCCATCATTTGACCTTCAAGGTGGTGCGCATCGAGGCGCTGGTGCAAAAGCTCAAGGCGGCCGGGTATCGAATCGTGGGGGAGAACTACAGCAATGCGTCGTGGAAGGAAGCTTTTATTTCTCCAACGCGGGCGCACGGCACGATTGTACAACTGGCCGAATCCGATCGTGATGAATGATAAAAACGAAATTCTTGGCGTCTTTGGAGTCTTCGCGGTAAGAAGGGTCTTTCATGAGCAGAATCGCAGGAAAGTCAGCGCTGGTGACCGGCGGCACACGCGGTATTGGACTGGCAATTGCGCATGCGCTCGCCAGCCGGGGCGCAAGCCTTTTTCTTTGCGCCCGGAAGAAGGAGGATGTCGACCGTACCGTCGCGGCGCTCCGATCAAAGGGCACCGAGCGAGTTGCGGGAACTGCGTGCGATGTCCGAGACTTCGATCAGGTGCGCGCAATGATCCAGGAAGCGGGCAAGAAATTGGACGGTCTCGACATTCTGGTCAATAACGCAGGAGTCGGCTCCTACAGCTACGTCGAGAAAATGCCCGTCGATGAATGGAAAGCGACTCTCGAAACGAATCTGTCCGGGGTTTTCTATTGCTGCCACGAAGCCCTTCCACTGATGAAGCGCCGCGGCGGAGGCTACATCATCAATATCGGCAGCCTGGCCGGCAAAAATGCTTTTCCCGGGGGAGCGGCTTACAACGCTTCGAAATTCGGACTGATCGGCTTTTCGGAGGCGTTAATGCAGGAGGTTCGTCACGACCATATCCGGGTCAGTTACGTCATGCCGGGCTCGGTGAACACCGACTTCGGCCAGGAAAAGGAACACAAGCGCTCGAACACGTGGAAGCTGTGGCCCGAGGATGTCGCCGAGGTTGTTGTGGACCTGCTGGAGATGGATCCACGCGCTCTCCCGAGCCGGGTTGAACTCCGTCCGTCCGAACCGAAGAAGTAACAACCGCCACTAAGCAAGACGCCAGGACACGTTTATTTCATTGCGCTCTCCGTTCACTTAAGGATAAATTCTCATCAGCGATGCGAGCGCGCTGCTGAACCAACTCGGCAGACTTACGAGGGAACCTATGAAACCGAATCGACGAAAATTCGTGACGTCAATTTTGGCAACCTCTCCCGTTTACCTCGCGCCAACACTCCTGTTTGCCAAACACGAGAGCTACACCCGGAGGGAGATGGATAAGAAAATGCAGAAAAAGGACTCGTTGGCCGGCATGTCCCGGTCTGACCTGCCGACTCCATGCTTGCTTCTGGATCTCAATCGCTTCGAGGCTAACATCGAGAAGATGGCGGGACATTCGCGGAGTAATTCGATCGATCTGAGGCCGCACGCTAAGACCCACAAGTGTGTCGAGATTGCGCAGCGCCAGATCAAGGCGGGCGCGCGCGGGATTTGCGCGGCGACCATAGCCGAAGCGGAGGTCATGTCGCGGGCCGGTATTCCCGGAATACTGATTACGTCGGAGATGGTAGGGAAGCCCAAGATCAAGCGCCTTATCGCGATCGCGAAGAATAGTCCGGACATGATGGTCGCCGTGGATCATCCGGATAACGTCAAGGAACTGCAGGAAGCGGCCGAAGCCGCGCGCCTGCGCCTCAACCTGATGCTCGACCTGGATGTAGGCAGCAATAGGACCGGCACCCAGCCGGGTGAGCCGGCCTTGAAGCTGGCCCAGGAGATCCAGAAGGCCAAGAGCCTGCAGCTCAAAGGCATATCCGCTTACGCCGGGCACTCCTCGCATGTGGTCGGCTTCGAGGCGCGCAAAGCGAGCTCCAAAGAGGCGATGGGCAAAGCGCTCGAGACCCGGGATCTTCTGCGCAAGAACGGTTTTGAACTTGCGATTCTCTCGGGGGGAAGCACAGGGACTTACAACATCGATTCCTCGATTGAGGGGATTTCGGAGTTGCAGGTCGGCTCCTACGTCTTCATGGATGTGGACTACCGGAGAATCGGCGGACAGAGCGGCGACGTGTACGAAGACTTTGCCCCTTCGCTCACGGTGCTCACTACGGTCATTCATAGATCCGGTAACAAGGCTGTCCTGGATGGCGGAATCAAGGCGATCGCCACCGATCGAAAGTTCGGGCCGGAGCCGCGCGATCTCACCGGTGTGACGTACTCCTTTGCCGGCGACGAACATGGCAGGCTGCTCCTGGAGAATCCCAGCCGGGAAGTCAAGCTGGGGGATCGGCTGGAACTTATCATCCCGCACTGTGATCCCAATGTGAATCTGTACGATCGGATTTACGGCCTCCGCGGTGAGAAGGTTGAGACGGTCTGGTCCGTCATGGATCGCGCCGGCGCGCCCGCCTACTTCTAGGCTTGCCCAACCAAACACGACGGCATCGGCAACTGAAGCGTATCGTCCTTACATCTTTCGTGGTCAATACCGGAGGTCCGAACCGAACCGCTGAGAAACGCAGAAACCCAAAGGGTTTTTGCGTATTTGGCGCCGTTTGGTCATGGCTCACCGGCTTTGGCACGAGCCTTAACGGCCTCCGAGTGGTAATGATCGGCGATTGCCTCGTGGTTCGCGGCCGTCTTGTCTGCCTCAATCATTTCTTTCAACGTACGCTTGGAAACCTTCTGAACAAAACGGAGCGCGAGTGCTTGCTGGCTCGCGCGTAGCTTCCCTGTTCATGCGCTGCGATCATGATCGGATAAGAGCTTTCGTTGGGATCGGGTGCTCCATTATCGGACTATCCAGTCGTGAGAAGGGGAACGCCGTGCCGGCTAAACCCGAGCGGCGGACGGCCGAAATCCGAGAGGCCGTCTCAACGAGCGAAGGGAAAAACTTGGCTGACGGTGCTTGGTCAGATAAAATGACTAAGCTCGAATCGAGAGGCGTAGGATGAAACAATTCAATATTCACGAAGCGAAGGCCCGGCTTTCCGAGCTGGTTCAGAAGGCAATGCTGGGCGAGGAAGTGATCATAGCGCGCGACAACAAGCCTGTGGCAAAACTCGTCCCATTTCGCCAGATCAAGCGGCGCCGAAAGCTTGGCTCAGCAAAGGATAAGATCCTCTACATCGCACCGGACTTCGACGCTCCGCTCGAAGATTTCAAAGATTACATGCCGTGAGGATTCTCCTGGATACACAGGCGTTCTTGTGGATGGTGTGCGGTGCGCCCGGATTCAGTTCCAAGGCAAAGCAGCTGGTCATTGATCCCGAGAATAGCCTCTTTCTCAGCCTAGCCAGCATCTGGGAGATCGCGATCAAGTGCAGCATCGGCAAGCTCAAGATCGCAGATCCGATAGAGTCCTTCATCCCGACAGTAATGCAGGCGAACGACATTGAACAGCTCGACGTTACATTTCGCCATGTTGCCAGGACTGCCAGCCTCCCATTTCATCATCGAGACCCGTTCGATCGCCTTCTCGTGTGTCAAGTGGCCGAAGAACGTCTCACCCTCATCAGCGCCGATCCGATCTTCGACCGATACCAGGTGCCGCGAATCTGGTAGCCCCTCCAGACGCCAGCTGGTTCAAGCCTAATTTACGTTGCGATCTTTCCCCTCCCAGTAAGGTTTGCGGAGCTCTCGCTTGAGAACCTTGCCGGTGGGGTTTCTCGGCAGCGCGGTTACGAAATCCACGGAGCGCGGTCTCTTGTAGTTCGCAATCTTCCCTTTGCAGAATTCAATCAACTCTTCGGCGCCGACCGCCGTATCGGGCTTTAACACGACCACGGCTTTCACGGCTTCACCCCACCGTTCATCCGGTATTCCAATGACCGCCACGTCGGCCACCGCCGGATGTCCGAAAAGGCAGCTCTCCACTTCGGCGGGATAGATGTTTTCGCCGCCCGAGACAATCATGTCCTTTACCCGATCCTGAATATAGATGTAGCCATCTTCATCCAGGTAACCGGCATCGCCCGTGTACAACCAGCCGTCCCGGATGGCTCTGGCGGTGGCCTCGGGGTCGTGCCAGTAGCCCTTCATTACCACGGGACCTCGCACAACAATCTCTCCCATGACTCCGGGCGCCACATCCTGTCCCTCGGAATCCACTACCCGGACTTCCACGCCGAAGAGCGGCTGGCCGCAGGACTTGAGACGCCGGGCCAGCGGTCCGTTGAGATGATGATCCTCGAAGCGCAGGCGCGTCACCCCTCCCGTCGTTTCTGTGAGACCGTAAACCTGAAAGAATTCGCATCGGAAATGATCCATGGCGCGTCGCAGCAGGTCCTCGGGAATGGGAGAGGCCCCGTAGACGATGGCCCGGAGGCTGGAGGAGTTGGTCCGGGCGGAGTTTTCAGCCTGAAGCATGAACAGGAGGGCGGCCGGCACCAGGAATGAGTGATTCACCTTCTGTTCCTGAATGATGTCGAGGGCTTTGGCCGGGTTGAATTCGCGCATCATCACCAGCGTGTTCCCGGCGATGAGCGCCATCAGGGCATAGCCGGATCCGCCGATATGGTAGAGCGGCATGACGACCAGCGTCCGCTCCCCTTCGCGCATTCCTCCGAAGAGCGCGGGGGCAAAGCCGAAAACAGAAAACAGGTTTGACGTGGTTAATTCCGCTCCCTTCGGTCTCCCGGTGGTCCCGCTGGTGTAAAGCTGCCACGTGGTTTCCGAATCGACGATCTGAACCCGGGGGTCCGCTTCCGAAGCCCCGTCCAGCATCGCGGTGTAGGATTCCCAGGCATCACTGCCACCTGAAAAAGAAACGATTTTCCGAACCGTCGTGAGTTGGTCCTCAATCTCTTCGATGATCTGGCAGAAGCTGCCGCCCACGAAGAGGAGTTTTGCCTCGGAATCATTGACCACGTAACGGACTTCCGGTGGCGCGAGGCGCCAATTCACCGGAACGTAAACCGCGCCGGCCTTGGCCAGACCAAACATGAGCTCGATGAACCCGGCGTGATTCTGGTCCAGGACACAGACGCGATCTCCCGGACGCACTCCGCGCTCGATCAGCGCATTGGCTGCCTGGCTGGAGCGCCGGTCAAGCTCGCGATACGTGATCTGCCTTCCCTCGAACCAGACAGCAGGTATTTCGGGAGTCACACGCGCGCGCCAGCGAATCAGCTCGGGCAAGGTCTGCATTAGCGTTACTTTCCGTTCGGGATGAGAGCAAGGTTACCCCGCCACCCACCCTGCAGGCAAGCACCTGTGAAGCTGTTGCGGCGCTGATGCGGGAACTGACGGCTGACCGCTGATTAGCTGAGACACGAAGAGACACCAGGCTACAAAGAAACAAAATAGGGTAGAATCATGCTCGATCGATACTGATTCAGATCCTGTATGCCTATACCACTGAAATACCCCAACCCTGGGGCGCGATATCGAGCGATCTTTCGGTGCATCAGCGGCTGCCCCGGTGAATACGCCCTCAACGAGATCATTTACCAGTGTCCGAAGTGCAATGACTTGCTGGAAGTCATACACGATCCAGTGCCCCTGAGAATGACTTCTCCAGAAGAGTGGAAGAACATATTCGACAGCCGGTTCATGACCACCTTCTGGCCTTACGGGTCGGGAGTCTGGGGCAAGAAAGAATTTGTCTGCCCGGACATCCTGGATGAAAACATCGTGTCCACTTGCGAGGGTGGAAGCAATCTTTTCTGGGCCGAACAGCTCGGGTACCGCTGGGGGGTCGAGGACCTTTGGATCAAGCAATGCGGTAATAGCCACACTGGATCGTTCAAGGATCTGGGCATGACCGTGCTCGTGAGCATGGTGAAGCAGATGCGGCATGAGGGGAAGGATATTCCGGCCGTCGCCTGCGCTTCCACGGGAGATACTTCGGCGGCGCTGGCCGCATATTGCGCTGCCGCGGGGATCCCGGCAATTGTCTTCCTGCCCAAAAACAAGGTCTCCCACGCTCAACTCGTGCAGCCTCTGGCCCATGGAGCGATCACGCTGGCAATCGACACCGATTTCGACGGTTGCATGAAGATCGTCCGGGAGATCACCAGCAAGCACAATATCTACCTGGCGAACTCGATGAACTCGCTGCGGGTCGAGGGGCAAAAAACCATCAGCTTCGAGCTGTGCCAGCAGTTCGACTGGGGAGTGCCCGACTTGATTGTCATTCCGGGCGGCAACCTGGGGAATGTCAGCGCTCTGGGGCAGGGTTTTCTCATCATGCAGGCCGTTGGTTTGATTGATCGGTTGCCGCGTATTGTCTGTGCCCAGGCCGAGAATGCCAATCCGCTCTATCGCAGCTATCTCCGGGGATTCAGCTCCATCGAAGGCGTTTCTGCCAAGCCAACGATGGCGAGCGCCATCCAGATCGGCAACCCGGTCAGCATCAAAAAAGCGATTCGCGTGCTGAAGCAATTCAACGGATCGGTTGAACAGGCGTCCGAGGATGAACTGGCCGAAGCGGCTGCCGAGGGGGATCTCACGGGCCTTTACAACTGCCCGCATACTGGCGTGGCTCTGGCGGCGCTCAAGAAACTGATCCGTCATGGCGAAGTGCCGCGCGGGTCGCGGGTCGTGGTAATCTCGACGGCCCACGGCCTGAAATTCACCGGCTTCAAGACCCAGTATCACGCCTCGGAGATCCCGGACGTAGAATCCCGCTTTGCCAACCCGCCAATTGAAATTCCTGCTCAGTACGACAAGGTCCGCGACGCGCTCTTCCGGGCGCTGGACGCTCGCAATGCCCAGTTTGTGCGGCAACCGTAGAGATCGATCTTTGTGTCTTCGTGTCTTCGTGGTTGTCGCTGCGTAACTAACACCACCAGGACACAGAGACACGAAGAAACGCCAACACTTTTCGAAAGGGAAGCGGCTTCGTGATGCTTGAGTTCGCCTTTCTGGGTTTTGTGGGAATCGCCCTTGCGCTGCTGATTCTGTGGTACAGCAGAAAGTTTGCCAACCTCGAAGCCCAGGTCTCCTGGCTGCGGTCCGAAATAGAAAACCTGCGCTCTCTCGTCGAACGCCGGCAACGAGAAGTCGAGACGTCACCCCCTCAATCAGCGGCGGTTGAGACTCCCGAGGCATCGATTCCGGCTGGCCTGCGCAGTGAGAGTGAGGCGCCATTTCATCCCCCTTCCATGCCGCCGATGGCTGGTGACACGCCTTCTCCCGCAACATGCACCCCGCCGCCACGGCCGCGCGGTTCTCCGGAGCTCGAGGCGCTGGTCGGCGGCAACTGGCTCTTGATGATCGGCATATTCGCCATCGTCCTGGGCTGCCTCTACTTTCTCAAGCTGGCTTTCGACAATCGCTGGATTGGCGATGGCGGGCGTGTGCTTATCGGATCGTTCTCCGGTCTGGCGTTCCTGTATGCCGGTGAGCGCTTTCAGAAGAAGGGATACAAACTCTACGGCCAGGCGGTCGCGGGCGGCGGCATCTCGATTCTCTACCTGTCGCTCTATGCGTCTTTCAATTTCTACTCCTTGCTTCCCCAGGCGTCGGCGCTCTTCTTGATGGCGCTTGTCACCGCGGCGGCCAGCCTGTTGTCGGCTCGCTACTCCAGCAAGACACTTGCCGTTCTTGGAGTCCTGGGGGGCATCCTGACGCCCTACTGGCTGAGCACCGACACCAACAACCAGATAGGACTGCTCGGTTACCTCTTGATTCTCGACGGCGGAATGGGGCTGCTGGCACTGTGGCGTAGCTGGCCCTTTCTCAATGTGCTGAGCTTCATTGGCACGGTCGGGTTGTTCTGGCACTGGGGTAATCGCTTCTACACTCGTGACGCGCTGTGGACGACCGAGATCTTCCTGGTCCTCTTTGTTGTCCTTTATGTTTGTCTTTGCGAAGCCCTGCGACGCCGGTTGGAAAAGGCAAAAAGCCCTGGGTTGCTGGAAGCCACAGCGGTGGTGCTCTTTTTCATCTCTACGCAGGCGGTTCTAGGCCATGATCCGGAATACTACTGGTGGTTTTTGCTGATCTTTGACGCAGTGGCCTTGAGCGCCAGCCTGCGCGTTCGAACGAATCGAATCGCCCCGGGTGTCTTCGTCCTGAATGCTCTCGGGATCGCTTTCTGGATCGCGGTTGACTTTCGCGAGCCGGATCGGCTGCTCGTTTTCGCCCTGCTCACTGGAGTATTCCTGGCGTTTCTACTGCAGAGTATTCTCGGGAGACTCTGGTCGGTCTTCCCGGCCGATTTACTGGAGATCCTGGTCGTCCTGGGCACGGGACTCGGCTACTACGGCGCCAGCTACCGCGTACTCCGCTGGTCGGAGTACCACGCCTGGATGGGTTCCTTTGCCCTGGCGCTCGCTCTGGTCTACCTTTACGCCGCCCGCTTCTGAGCCGCGACCGCGAGAGGAGTACGGCGGCGCTTGCCTTTATCGGGGTTTCGGTCACATTGGTCACGCTCTCGATTCCGATCGAGCTCGAGCAGAACTGGATCACGCTGAGCTGGGCTGCGGAATCGGTTGTGCTGATCTGGATCGGTTTCCGGATTGCGTCGGTCCGGATCCGGCAGGCTGCATTTGCCGTCCTGGTCCTCTGCTTGTTCAGGCTCTTTGCCTGGGACGCTTTCGAGCCCCTCTCGCGATATACGCTTGTCTTTAACCGCCGCGTATTCTCTTTCCTGGCCGCCATCGCGGCCGTCTACTTGATGGCGATGTTTTACCGCCGAAACCTTTTCGAGCACGGAACGCTGGGAGCGACCAGTGCACACCGGGCTGATTCTGCTGGCGAATGGGGTCACTGTTTTTCTCATCACCCAGGAGTCGTGGGCGTACCATGAAGACCGATTGCGCCACCTTGCTCTGCCGCCGGGCGGGAAGAGGTGAGTGCGTCCCAGTTTGGTTCGCTGGCCGCACAGGTGAGGAACAGCCGGCAACTGAGCTTGTCGCTGCTCTGGAGTGTGTATTCCATTGCAGCGGTTGCAGCCGGAATTTTTTATCGCTATCGTCCGATCCGGCTGTTCGGTATTGCGCTCTTTTTCGTGGCGATCGTCAAAGTCTTCTCGGTCGACATATGGACTCTGCGAACGCTGTACCGAGTCCTTTCGTTCATCAGTCTGGGGTGCCTGCTCCTTGCAGTTTCATTCCTGTACCAGCGATTCAAGAAGGTCATTTTTGAGACATCCAATCCAGCCGCCGGCGAGAAAGCTCTCACATGAATCATGCAAGATGCAAAAACAAAACAGAAGAGACACGAAGAAACGCTATGGAGTGTTGTTGACCAGCACCGAGAGCTTGTGGAAACGATTACCCACAAACTGGCGAGAACCAGCGACCGCGATGTCTGGACGGCCGTCGCCGCTCAACAAGCCTACGGCAAGGGAATGGCTTGGGACTCTACTTCGGAAAGAGCGATTACTCGGAGCGGCTCTAGGCAGCGTCTTTATTTAGCGGCGCCGATTCGTTCCACGGCGCCAGCGTTGGTCGATTCTCTTTCGCCGACCGCGAAGGATTGGCGTTGTCTCGGTCCTTTGGTCGAGCTCCTATGCGACGCAATGTTTTTTAGGGCAGTTCATGACAGAAAAGCTCGCCAAGAGAAAGAGTGAAAGACTCTGCGTTTCTCTGCGCCCTCGGCGTCTCTGCGGTGCTTTTTTTCTTTTGATTCGCGGCCTCACGGCTGCGCTTCGCGTCTTCGCGGTTAATTCTCCGGAACAAAATTGACCAAGACAGCGGAACGCGAGCTTGTGCGCGGTCAGATTCCAGGGGCTCCAGTGTCAGGCGCGGATCAGGAGTGTTATTGATCAGCACCGAGAGCGTATTGATACGGAAGAAGAAAGCGTCCAGATTGCCGACGATCGCAAGGTCTGGACGGCCGTCCCCGCTGAAATCGCCAACGAGGAGTGAAGAGCCGTTAGCCGTCTCAAAAATCACCGCCGGCTGGAACGTTCCATCCCCATTGCCGAGGAGCACCAGGGTGCCGGGTAAGGAAGAGCCGGTCACCGCCAGATCGTCAATCCCATCGCTATTGAAATCGCCCCGTGTGATGGCGTCAGCACTCCTACCAAGGTTTGACGGGATGCGTAAGGTTCCATTCCCATTGCCCAGGAGCACCAGGATGCCAATAGCGGGACTGGCCACGGCGACATCCAGGAATTGATCCCTATTGAAATCCCCAACGGCAACGGCAACAGGTTCTCTGCCGGTATCAAAGAGTAATGGCGCCCGGAACGTGCCATCTCCATTCCCGACCAGCACCGTGATACTGCCGGCAGAGGAGTTGGTGACCACCAGGTCTAGACTGCCATCGCGGTTAAGATCGCCCAGGGCGACAGATCTTTTTTCAGGAAAACGCACAGGAGCCCCAGTATTAAACGACAATGGCGGCCGGAATGTCCCATTCCCATTACCGAGCAGCACCGTAATACTGCTGGCAGAACGGCTCACCACTGCAAGGTCCAGAAACCCGTCTCCATTCAGGAAGCCCACTGCGATGCCAGAAGGAGCATCGACACCGGGGAAGTTTATTGCTGGCTGGAATGTGCCATTCCCATTACCCAGGAATAGCGCGTCGGAGATCACAAGATCCTGAATCCCATCGCCGTTGAAGTCACCCACTTCGAGAGAGTCGGCGCCGCCAGCCCCAAAGTCGTATAACCAGCGAAGTGATCCATCTCCGTTGCCCAGAAATACCGAGATTCTACCGGGAATACCAGGGATCGCAATCGCGAGATCTTGAATGCCATCGCGATTGAAATCACCGCGCGTGACCATCGGCCTTAAAAAAGCGCTAAGAGGTCTCAATTCCGTCCCGAGGTCATAGTTCCAAGACCCCCGGAACGTCCCATCGCCCCAACCGAGCAAGATCGTCACTCCGTCGCCGTCGGTCGTCACGAGATCCTTGTGCCCATCGCTATTGAACTCACCCACTGCGAAGAAAGAACCAGAGGCAGCAGTGCTTATGAATGGCCGACGGAACGATCCGTCTCCTCGGCCTAGCGCTACACCAACCCCCCCGCCAGAACTGTGGGCCAGATCATCGATGGTATCACCATTGAAGTCGTCTACAGCGAAGGGACCAGGCAAGAGAAGGCCAGAAAATCCGCCAGGTCGAAATGTTCCATCTCCATTGCCCAGAAGTATGCCCACATCGCCCGAGTCAACGTCGGCCACGACCAGATCCGCGATGACATCGCGATTAAAGTGGCCCAACTCTAGTGTTCGAGGAGCTTGGACGCCAGGAGAAAACAGGGGTGACCGGAACGTTCCGTCTCCGTTACCGACGTGCACCCGGATCCTGTTAGATATTGAGGCGACGTCTGCAATGTCCAGAATTCCATCGTTATTGAAGTAGCCCGCGACCAGAGAACTGCCCCCAATGGGAGCGTTCAGGGGTGGCCGAAGTGTGCCGTTTCCGTTTCCGAGGAGCACTACGCCATTCATGAACGGTGAGATCGAGCCGATGACCACATCCTGAAAGGTGTCATTATTGAAATCACCGTAGGTCATGGGAAGGCCTAATCCGCCGGCAGGAAAGCTCATCGCCGGCCGAAACGTTCCATTGCCATTGCCCAGGAGCACTGAAACACTCGTAGACGTCGAACTCACGGAGCTCGCCACGGCGAGATCTTGAATCGAGTCGCCATTGAAGTAACTCACGACGACGGAATTCGGGGATCCGCCGACCGGGAAATTGACCGCCGGCTGGAACGTTCCATTGCCATTGCCCAGAAGCACCGAGACATTGTTGGAACCGCTGTTGGCCACTGCCAGGTCCCGATTTCCATCCTGATTGAAGTCGCCCACGCCAACTGATACGGGACCCGAGCCGGCACTGAACCTCCTGGCGGTGACGAAAGACACCGGCTGTGCATGCAACCACCCGGCGATGATGTTGTGAGAACCTACGGCCAGAAATAGATAGACAAACCACCCGGAAGCTTTCCCCGTATATTTCCTTAATTCCGTCATACACACTCCCAAGTACCCTGGGCTGCGAATTATGGTTAAAATGGCCAACTGCCCGTCAATCGGAATTTGACGGATATCGCCGATGAAACCGTTCCCACTTCACGGCCGGCGAGAGTTCAGGAACGCAGGGCTTCCTCGCTCAGCCGGCAATCTCCCTGACTTAATCGTAAAGTCGCATTAACAGCATTAACCTCGAACATGCAAAGATGCAAAGAAAACGCGAGTTGCGTATTCATCATTTCCCTTCAAAAAGCCGTACCTACACCGCTAATTCTATGGGGGCCACTTTAGCCAGCCACGATCAGGTTGCGGCGTTGGTGTCATGCCCGGTAGGGCAGGATATTGTGTGCCAGCTGCGGTGAATACCTGTCCCACATCCACTCCGGAATTTCGCGCAGCATGACTGGCCGGCAGGACAAAGTTTTTCTCGATCTGACTCGTTGACCAGATGGCCGGCATCCCTGTTATATTATTGCCGCCATACCAAGGACCGCCGACTCCAAGGTTCGCGCTCATGATGTTGTAATCGAATACACCCATCGTGAGCCAACCGGAATCAATGGCTGTGTTGCCGGAGTGAGAAATCACGTTATTAACAGCGCGAAACCCAGGCATGCTTATGATTTTGTCAAGCTCCCAGACGGTAGCACCTCCCGAGAAAGAATTGTGATAAAACCATATGTTCAGCTCTGAAACCTGAGGTCCGGAACCAATCTGGCTGGGGAGGAAACAGTGCACACCGACTCTGTCAAGAGCAGAAACTCGATTCCGGTAAATGTAGTTGTCGCCGGCAGATTGATTGGCAGAATGCCACCTGAAGAGAGTATATTTCTGCTCCCACACATCGTTGTCGTGGATCTTTATATTGCGTGCCGCCGGTGGAGCTCGGAGACCGCTGAAAGCCGATGTCCACGTTGTTGTGCGCCGTGTTGTGGTGAATGTCGATCCCATCTCCTCCGAGCATGTCCACGCCGTAGTTGAGCTCGGTCATCTCATTGTAGGCAATTTCAATGTTTGTCGGCTCAACAGGAAAGACCCTGTTCATAATGCCGGGGTGGATCGCAACGCCCGGATGCCTGATACTGTAAGACTTATCGTTCATGAACTTCATCATGGCATACATGTGCCAGCTCACACTCCGATTATATGGATAGACGGGATCCGTCGAGATCGTCGAAACCGGTTGCCAAGCAACCGGTTGAAAACCTGACATGCCGAGCAGGCCGGAACGCAGGTCGCAAGAAAGAACTTTGGTATTGTCTGTTCGTCCGTAGACCAGCACACCATATTCGAAATTGCGAATTGTGCAGCCTTGCACGGTGTTGTTGTCGGCGGTAGTTCCCTCCCCTTGGTTGCCGCCACCCCGTATCAGAACACCGTTCAGCGCACCCTGTATGATCAGGTTCGAGATCGTGATATTCGACCTTGCGTTGATTTCGACTACGGAACTACTTTCAAAATCATACTCCCCACCCGGTGCCCATCGCAGGTTCTTCGTGCCTGGGTTTGTCCCGTCTCTATACCGAACATAAGTGTAACCAGTTGCTGAACTGTAACCCCAAAGTGCCTCTATCCCGTCCCAATAGCTAACGCCCCAATCAACGTCATCGATAAAATTGGACGGCTTGTTCAAAAACTCAAATCCTGAGCGGCAATAGTTGTTGTAGTCCCTGGTGCCGTTCATCCATTGGTTGGAAATGCGTAGTAGCTTTTTTCCGGTTCCCTCCTGGATATGCCAAGGTTCACTGGAAGGTGTGTTGATACGGTATGTCCCCGAGCCGGAAAGTGTAGCCGTGCCGGCAAAAAGATCCACCGCAGGCGTCGACGTTTTGCGTATCGTTCGCCAGCTGCCATGTGCCGGTTATAGCGCTTGTGCCGTCGACAGTTGTCAGTAAACCTCCTGCCGGATCCAGCGCGCCACGCACGATGATCGGGTTGCCGACGCTGCCGCTGGCCGGGAAGGTTACGCGTTCGTGGAACACGCCCGGGCCTATATCTACGACGTCGCCTCCGGTTGATGTGCAATTTATAGCCGCTTGGATTGTTCCACTCGCCGTGCCGACCGTCTGATACTGCGTGCAATTTATGCCGGTTCCTCCACTTCGGACGAAGTAAGTAGCTGCGCGCGACTCGCCCACCAGAACGATCAGGATCAAACCGAGGGTGAGAATCAAGTTGTCAAACGTGCGTTTATTCAAGGAAGTATCGCCCCCATACAGAACGCCGGCCACGGAAGCCAGCCGCGGTCCGGATTGTTAGTCAGGTAATACCGAGGGAACGGCGCGGGCTGCGTCATTCCAGGAAGGGTGCCGTACTGCGTCCCGGCCGGCATAAGTGTCTGACCGACATCCGCTACGTACTGTGTGCAAATCGAACCCATGCCTCCAGGACGGACCAAGAAAGTCGTCGACCATGCCACAGACAGATTTGTTATAAGCAGGCAAGGGAGAAGTAGAACTTTTTTAATTGACATCAAACCATGTTCCTATCTGGCCCATGGGTTCCCATGAGCCACGTACATGGCAAACGAGGGTAATCATGGTTCCGCGCAAGGTGTCGCTCTGGATCGCGTCGCCGTTCGCGTTCGTTAGGATCTGGATTCGTTCCGTTCCGCTCGGGTTGATCGTGATCGGCTGGCCAGCAATTATGTAGACCGTAACCACATTGCCAACATCGGAGGCGGGCAGGTTCAGTGTGATGGGAGCGCTAGCCCCACCGTTGTTGATAATGGAGCGACTGACATCGTCCGCCGTGAGCGTAGTACTCGTGGTGTAGGTGACGATCCTGGCGCCGCCGACACTTTGGGAAGGACCTGGGGGAGGAGCGGAGGCAGTGGACACTTGGACTGGACCGGACCTCGCCAGCAAAGTGCTGCCGTTGGTCGCATACAGCCGAAATTCATATGTGCCGGGCGTGGTTGGCATCGCGAAGGTACACGAGCCCGACGACAGTAGGAGTGATGCCCCGATCGTGCGTGCAAGTGCTGGTGAATACATAGTCATCGTATGCCCCGTCGGGGGCTCCCTGGACGTACCGTCCCATCCAGTCCAAAATTGTTGGACCAGTAACGTCACTCCAGGTCACCGTAACAGGGCCGCCAGGGGTAACCGTGCCGGTGCTCGCCGTCAGAGTGCCAGCCGCGGCAGTCGATGCCAGAACGAAGAGAAACGCGAGCGCAAGCGTAATCCTGAACTTGGTCACTTTTGCTCACCTCCACGATTGATCATCTCAAACTGGGTCTTGGTGTGTTCGGCTGCTTTCACGATTGCACCACACCAGTACCCCGATAGCGAAGACGAAATGCAAATCAAATCGTCCCGGCCGTCGTCCGTCTACAGTCGTCCGTCTACAGGAAGACCCACTTACATGAAATCTCTTTGCGCGAGTTGGAAGAAGCCTTCAAAAACTCGATTCTCTCGAGCTGCTCAACGCCCGAAGGGGCGGGCGGATGGGGGAAGCATATGTAGCAGCGTTAGGAGTCTCGCTATTTTGCTGAGCCGAGCTTAAACACAACCAGAAAACTCTGTCAAGCAAAAAATGCGACCTAATGTTATTGAATCCCTTCCTGAAAGATTTGTGATGCGTTCTAAAATGTGGAGTGATTCACCGACGCCAATTGAGCGTGCCTCTGCGGCCTTTGCGTCTCTGCGGTGCTTTTTCTTTTGGGTTGCAGCCTCACGGCCGTCGGGTCTTCGCGTCTTCGCGGTTGAATGCTGCGGAAACAGCGAACGCGCCAACTTCCGCTCAAAACCGAACTATTTAACGGGCTATTATGTCGCAGCTTGTTCTGGAAGGTCCTGGCTATCGTGTAGTAGAGTAATCGCAATGATCCGCAGCTGGTTTGCACTGATGATTGCGCTGGCGGCGCTGGCCCAGGCGCAGAACACGCCCGGCGTCTACCAGTCGGCCAGGCGCCCGCGCGCCCTGGCTTTGATCGGCGACCGGTATCACAGCCCCACCTATATTCGCGACCACCTGGCTCCGGCGTTCTTGCGCGAGAATATTCCGATTACGTTTATCGAAAACGTCGAGGCCCTGTCGGCCGAAGCGCTGAAAGAGTATCAGCTCCTGGTCATCCTTCGAGACGGCATGAACTGGCCCAACGGATATGACAAGCCTCCGGTGAAATGGATGACCGACTCCCAGCAGCAGGCGATCTGGGATTTCGTGCACGGCGGCGGAGGCTTCCTTGCCTTGCATAACTCCCAGGGTATCTATCCACCCGGAGGTCTCTACTACAAACTCTTCGGGGGAGATTACGGCGGTCACCCGAAACCCTATGTCTTCACGGTGCGGGTTGAAAACAGGACGCATCCGGTTACCGCCGGCGTCGAGGACTTTGAAGTTTTCGACGAACAGCACACGGTGAAATACTACCTCGACCGTGAACACCTCCTCCTGCGCTCGATCGCGAGGGACAATCTGGAAGCGCCGGCCGGCTGGTGGAGAGAACTCGGGCAGGGGCGCTTCTGTTATCTGGCTCCCGGACACACGCCGGATGCGCTGGGCCACCCCATGATGCAGCGGCTGATCCGGAATGCCTTGAATTGGTTGTTTAAAGCCAGGTAACGGAACCGCAAACGTCAAACGACGTCGTACAGCAGCACGATATGCTTTGCACCTTTCAGGGTTTTCTCGATCGTGGGCCACACCTGCTGATGCGTGTCGGTTGCGACCCACTTCTTCCGTAGCTCCTCCGTCTCGAAACTGATCAACAGTCGATAAGTGGAGTTGGCCGGAGCCTTTCCTACGAGCGCACTCTGCAGCTTGAGCAGCTTGACGTCCACAAATCCCGGCTGCTTGCTGATCGCCGGACGGAAGGTCTTGCGAAAATTTGACACCATTTCACTTTCTTTGGCAGGATCGACTTCGAGATCGAGATGAAGCTGGATCGGTGACGGCGCTGCGGCTGCGGTGCTCGATAGAATGGCAGGCGCTGCGACCAGAAGCTTCAGATGCTTTCTGCGATTCATCAGGGTGATTCTCCTTTCCAGGACAACGTCCACGTTTCTTCGCGTTCTGGATTCATCTCTGCGACACGCGAAGGTGGCCAAGATTCAAGGCCGGATGCCGGCGACCGCCAGCTGTATTCGATATACCCCTTTTCGCGCGGTGAGGTAGAGCGTCTTTGCCTCTTCCCGCGGGCCCAGCGCCGCAGAACTGCTTCCCTGTGTATGCTTCCCCCAGGCACAGTTGGCCGGTATCTCAGGAGCCTGAATCTTCCCCAAGTATTTTCCTTGCGGAGAAAAGATCCAGACGCCTCCAGGTCCCGTACAGTACAGGTTCCCCTGCTTGTCCACTTTTAGCCCGTCTGGAAGTCCATCGGCGGTTTCGCGCGTAACGTCGTAGAACACGGTACCGGCCCCCAGCGTTCCGTCGGACTTGACCTCGTAACGCATCCAGAGTTTGCGTGCCGGGTCGGAGTTGGCGACGTAGAGATATTTTTCATCCGGCGAAAACGCGAGGCCATTGGGCCGGCTCAGATCCTTCACAAGCAGTTGTAACTTCCCGCCGGCCAGCCGATAAATGCCGTTGAATTTCAGTTCCTTCTTCGGATCGTCATCCTGTTTCGGAAACCCGTACGGAGGATCGGTGAAGTAAAGCGATCCATCGGATTTGTAAACCGCATCGTTCGGACTGTTGAGCCGCTTCCCCTCATACTTGTCCGCCAGGACAGTTTCAGCGCCGTTCTTTTCCAGGCGGATGACCCTGCCATTGCCGTGCTGGCAAATGATCAGGCGGCCCTCCCGGTCGAGGGTCAGTCCGTTGGATCCAATGAAGGCTCCGGCTGGAGCGTCCGTTCCATTGAAGCCGCTCGGCTTGCGAAACTCCGAGACCTTGCCGTCCGGCATCCACTTGTAGATCGTATTGCGGGGAATATCGCTGAACAGAAGGTAGCCCTCGGGCATGTAAACGGGGCCTTCGGTGAAATCGAATCCATTCGCGATCTTCTCGATCTTGGCAGTGGGCGGGACGAGCTTATCGAGCGCCGCATCGGCTCGCACCACGCTGCCTTCGCTTTTTTCGGCTTGTTGGTCTCCGGTCGGGAACCCCTGGCAGACGATTGTGGCGATCAGAGTGCTCAGTGCAACTACTCTTGGGATCTTCATAGGCTTGGCAAGGATCCTTCGGTTACGAAAGTTGTCTCTTCAAACCGTCATATGGGCGCGGGGAGAGATTCTACACCGCTTCAGGTCAGGCTGCGAGATGCCAGATCGCTAAGACGCGAAGACGCTACTTTAACTGCTCATCGCCAGAGCTCGGCGCGCCGCGCGTTTTTTCGAAGACGAAATCCATCCAGCCGATCATCATCTCTTCCCAGACCTGATCTCCCCAGGGAACGTCCTTGGCAGGATCAGGATTGGACTTGTTCCCGGGAGAGTTATCGAAGTGCGCCAGGCAATCGATCCGGCTCCCCTTCGGCATGAAGACCGGCTCTTTGAAACGATAGACCTGCTGCCAGTTGAAGTCCCACCGGGGTACATTCAGGAGCAGCTCGCGCTGCCCGTCGGGATAGACTGCGGTGTAGCTGAAATCTTTGCCGCGCATGTGCATGTGAGGCATTGCGCTCAGGACCCGCGCGTCTTCCGGGAACGTGAACGAGGAGCGAACCTCGTAATTCGGGTCGCCCGCCGGAATCCGGAATCGATCGTTGCCGATCGCGTAGCTCACCACGACTTGTTCCACCGGAGCTTTTCGCCAGGATCAGGCCCACTGAGGTGCGATCCTTCTGAATCGAGCCATTCGGCGTATAGTGCACCTGGAAGATCAAAATACTTCCGGGCCTGATAAGCTTCCCCTGGCCCGGCTTGAAAACCGCCGCGGGCATCCCCGGAGCGGTTCCGACAAGCATCCGCTCGAGGCGCCGTTCAAGGTTCTGATTCGGATCAGTGCCTTCAGTATTGGAACGAGGTTCGCGAACCAGAATTACGGCATGATGCACTACGGCGCGATTTCCCGGCCGAACTTCTGCGGCCTGGACCCAGGTATCTTGCTTGAAATTCGTCGGTACGGCGAAGTACGTGAATGGGATTACCCCTTCAGCGGGGATGGTGAACTCCTCCCGCATGGAAAAGACCACGTCGGGCTTTCCGATACTCCACCCTTCGACGAAGGCTGGGATGGGGGGCATGTCTCCGGGATCTCCTTCTTTCGCCCCGCCATCAACCCAGGCGAGAACTGTGTCGATCTCGCGCTGCGACAAACGCGGATCGTTCTCGCACGGGCGTGAGTCTGCGGCCGCGTGCCAGGGGGGCATCTTCCTGCCGGCGACGGCTTCACGAATGGCCTTGGCCCAGGGGCGCGCCTCGGAGTAAGAAGTGAGCGGCATGGGCCCAATCTCTCCGGGCCGATGGCAACTGATGCAGCTTTTCTGCAGAATCGGAGCCACGTCTCTTGTGAACGTGACCGTCCCCATCTTATCGGAAGCAGTCCCGGCTGCGACGATTAATGCGGCCATCATTGCCCAGCAGGCTCGGCTCATCGGTCGGGACCTCGGCGGAAACAACCATTGACATCGACAAGCTGCGATTCAGTAGCCGGTATGCGTCTAGAAAGTTCTTCTCGCTAATCAGGGCCGAAGGCCCGGCCGGCCAGTGAATAGCCCCGCCCGTGAATCGCAAGTCGACAACAGCAATTATACGGATTCTTCGCGAAAAAAGAGTTGCTGCTGCTCAAAAATAATTCTCTGGCCCTTGGCGGTAGCGTTTGTTTAACCTCAAAAACACGAAAAGGAGGGACGTCAGGGTGAACAAGACTGTCTTGGGAATTTCTTTAGGACTGGCGTTACTGGGCCAGCCGGCGCCCGCAGGAGAGCGCGAGGCCATCGAGGCTTACGTGTCGCAGCATCAGGGCCGGATTTTCTCTGAACTGGTGCAGTTGCTTTCAATTCCAAATGTCGCCGCCGATCGTCCGAACATAAGGCGCAACGCGGAGCATCTGCGGGGCATGCTCGAGCGTCGGGGTCTGGTTGCCGAGATTCTGGAAACCGCAGGCAATCCTCTCGTCTATGGTGAGAAAAAGATCGCGGGGTCCGCTCGAACGATCCTGTTTTACATCCACTATGACGGCCAGCCGGTCGATCCCCCTCGATGGAAACAGTCCAGCCCTTTTGTTCCTGTGCTCCGGAGCGCCCGCCTCGAGGATGGGGGCAAGGAGATGCCCATTGATTCCAGCCTCAGCCGATTCCAACCGGAATGGCGCATCTATGCCCGTTCCGCGTCCGACGACAAATCGCCGATTGTGGCTCTGTGCGCCGCTCTGGATGCGTTGAAGTCCGGCGGGCGCGAGCCGTCCAGCAACATTCGCGTCGTTCTTGACGGCGAGGAAGAGGCGGGCTCTCCAAGCTTGACCGGTGCCATCGAGCGCTACCGCGAGCGCTTTCAGGCAGATGTCATGTTGATCCTCGATGGACCGATGCATCCGAGCGGGCGGCCGACCTTGAACTTCGGCGCGCGCGGAAGCGCCGTACTCGAGTTGACGGTTTATGGCCCCAAGTTTCCCTTGCACAGCGGGCATTATGGAAACTGGGTGCCGAATCCCGCGATGAGGCTGGCTCAGCTCCTTGCTTCCATGAAAGATGATGCGGGACGCGTGGTCGTCCCCGGTTTCTATGACGGGATCCCCAAGCTCAAACCCGAAGAAATACGGATTCAGGAAGGTGTCCCGGACGACCTCGAAGAATTGAAAAGATTCTTTGGCATCGCCCAACCTGACGCGGTGGGCAAGAATCTTCAGGAAGCGCTTCAGTATCCGAGCCTCAATATTCGTGGCCTGCGCAGCGCGTATGTGGGAGAAGAGGCGCGCACGATCATACCCTCTGACGCGACCGCTGCGATTGACATCCGCCTGGTAAAGGAAACTCCCAGCGAGCAAATAATCGAAAAGGTGGTCGCCCACATCCGCAAGCAGGGCTATCACATCGTGGAGAGCGAACCCGATGATCAGATTCGGTTGAAGCATTCAAAAATCATGCGCATCAGCCGGCGCAAGCCCACCGAGGCTTACCGCACCGAAATGAATCTGCCGATATCGCAGGCCATAACCAAGGCGCTCGAGAGGACGTGGGGAACAGAGCCGGTCCGCATCCGGACCAGCGGGGGCACAATTCCTATAAGCCAGTTCATCCGGGTTCTCGGGTTTCCTGCCATCAGCGTCCCGATGGTCAACTTTGACAACAACCAGCATAGCGAAAACGAAAACCTTCGGCTGGGGCATCTCTGGAAGGGTATCGTCACAATGGCGTCGCTCCTGACCATGGAGACTAAATAAGAAGCCCTCACCTTGAGGGCGATATCGGCAATTTTTCCTCGCTCTCGATCGTTTTCATTGAATGTCCGGCGAGGCGTGGTTCCTGAAAGAGTTTTGTGAGATTGCACTTAGCGCATTTAGAACCTTGGGAACGGCTCTTGCAAATTCGATCCCGCGCTGAATTTCAGCCCGGAGAGTAGATGTGAGTTGAGAAACTTGGGAAAGGAACGGTAGAGGGTCATGGGTTTACTGCGAGGTGGATTGGCGGGATTGGGGGCGTGGAAGCTGGGTGGGGGCTGTATCAGCACTGTCTTGATCTTCTTCTTGCTTTATTGGCTACTCGGTGCCTTCATGGAGTAACAGTCGGATCGTAACAAATCCAACCTCTAAGACGCGAAGACGCCAGAGATACCTGAAGGTACCGCGGGGCGGCGGCTGAGATAGTCCCTGGCTTCCGTCAGTTCCGGCAAATCCCGGTCGGCCTGCTCCCACTGCTTGAGGAATTTTCCGTAAAACTCAGAAGCGGCTTTCGAGTCGCCGCTTTGAGCGGCAGCGCGCGCCGCGCCGATAAGCGAGCGCGCCCGGTTGGGTTGCCGGAGCAGGGCGGCGGCAAATTGCTCGGCAGCCTCACGGGCTTTGCCGGCGCCGAGCAGTATCTCGCCGAACAATTCGTGTGCAGGTTTGATCAGAGCCGGCGGGCCCGAAGGCGGGGCCAGGTCGTCTTCGAGTTTGCGAGCCTCCTTCATCAATTCAATCGCTTTAGAGTGCTGGCCTTTCGATGATGCGGCTACAGCCGCTATTTCCAGTTCCCGGATCTCCTCCGACTTTGCCCGATAACTGCTCTTTTCCGCCTTTTGCAAAGCGCGTAACGCGGCAAGGTTTTTTTCGCTTTCGTCAGATCCCTTTTTTGCAGCCGCCAGCCCACGCATGAAGACCGGAACCACCTGGCTGGTATTCGAGCGCGCGGCGGTCCTCCCTTGGGCACCCGCATCGGAGTGGGCCGCATGCCCGGAATGCTCGCCGGCCGGCTGTTCGTCCGCCCGCGCCGCGCCGAAGAGTTTAGCGGCGAGGTCCCACCGTTCGGTCTCAACCATGAAAGCCGCTGCCATCATAGCGTAGTTGCTGGCGAAGTAGCCTGGCCGCTTGTCATCCTTGGATTCGGTCATTACCTTCTTCATCAACTCGAGCAACTGCTCCGCCTTGCCATAACGCCCCTGCTGCAGGTAGACGTAGAGCAGCCAGTAAAGGCTGTGATAATCGCGATTGACCAGAGACAGATTCTTGCGTTTGACCCAGGCATCGGAAGCCTCCCACGCGGATTCGTTCGAAGCGGCCGCTTCCGGCCACATTCCGAGCTGCAGAAAGATGTGCGCCGGCATATGCCGCGCGTGATGGGCTTCGGGGGCAATCTCGGCGTAGCGGCGCGCAGCAGGCAAGGCCAGAATGGCGTGATCGGGATCGTCGAACGCATGGATGATGTAGTGGGCCGCTCCCGGATGGTTCGGGT
The DNA here is from genome assembly GCA_963827655.1 of uncultured Acidobacteriota bacterium. GTDB lineage: Bacteria > Acidobacteriota > UBA6911 > UBA6911 > UBA6911 > CAWHCF01. The sequence continues at coordinate 45,077 of CAWHCF010000001.1, read as the reverse complement.
TCTTCTCAAAAACGGCGAGTGCAATCGCCCCCGCCTGAGCCTGCCGGCGAAAGCCCTTGTCTTCAGGCCGGACGGTTCCCAGGAGCGAGAGCGCGTAAAAGCAGGCCGCGTCCAGGTCATCCGGATAGTCGCGATAAATCTTCTCCATCGCCGCCGAATAAGCCAGATCGCGCGCATGCTTGTCTCCCTCGCCGTAGAGGATTCTGACGGCATTCAGGTAGGCGCGCTCCCTCGGCGTGAGCTTGGGCGCGACGTTGAGTTTTTGCAGGACCTTTCTCGCGTCTTCGGTGTCCTGCTCGCCCCAGAGCGGATGGTTATGCGCCATGGCCTCGCCCCAGTAGCCCATCGAAAAATCTGGAGCAACCCTGGTCGACTCGCGAAAAGCCTCGAGCGCCTCCTCGTACCAGAAGGAATGAAGCGCAGCCAGTCCGCGCAGGAAGTGCTCTCGGGATTTTTCCGAGCCGGTTACCTGAAATTCGACTCGACCCAGCTGAGATTGCTGGGCGCTGCCGCCGGTGCATACGGCCAGTAATGCGATGACCAAAAAAGTTCGTACACGCGACATGGGTCTATCCTCCTTTGCGTCTTCGCGCCTTGGCCGGTGAGGCCGAAACACGACGCGTGGCAACGGGGCGCTGTGGGCTCGGGGAGTCCGGCGCCTCCGCAACGGGAACGCCGGTCTCGACGCCTGGCTGCAGGATAAACATTTTGGTCACTTCCCGGTCCTGGAATCTGGATACCAGTTTCAGCGAGGATGCGCGCACCTGGCCTGCGGGCGTCGCCCGATCAATCAACCGATCCAGGAGCGCGAAGACCGTGTTGATCCCTTCGTCGAAGTTGTCGAAAACCGTAAGCGCGTCGCCGATCTCCTCGAGCGCCTTTCTGAAACGATCCAGGGCTATCGGCTGTCCGCCTTGAATCAATGCGTGCAAGCTGCGCATTCCTTTGATCAGGCGGTCTTCGATATTGAACAGGGTGTCAAGAACCCTGACCTGCGCGTTCGAGGTCAGGCTTACCTTTGATGGAGCCTCTATTCCGGGAATGGGAGACAGCAGATTCTCCACCTGAAGCCGCGGGAGATTTGAAAAGAGCTGCCCTGCGCTTCGATTGATCTCCTCTCTCTTCCGAAAGACAGCTTCCGAATAGCACCAGCCGATATCTTGCAGGCCTGAATCTTTGAAGTAATTCGCGAGAACCATTTTGCGCATGACGCTTCGCACAAAGGCCTCATCGAAGTCTCCCTGAAAGAGCTTTTCCAGTCCGGCTTGCGTGTACCGAACCTCGTATTCCGCCGAGATGGGGCCGTAATGCTTTCGCTGGTCGTCCATCGAAAGCAGCGGTTGAAGCTCCTCGAAGGTTCCCCCAACTTTGTCGAGGCCGAAGTCCTTCGCGAAGCTGAGATAATTCCTCAGTTCATCCGGCTCGGTCTTGTCATCGGTGAAACGGAGTTGATAACTCGCCGCCATCCCGGTGATGATATCGATCAAGTACTGGCTGCGCTTGGGATCGGCCTGAAGGATGCCGCGAGACTCCCCCAGAAACTGCAGCAGGAAACTGGTGAACATTCGTTCGCCATTCCGTCTCCGCTCCTTTTCCTTGGTGAGCGCGACGTTGCTGTAGACCGTGAGGACGCCGTTGGTTTCCGGCTTGATGCGCTGCTCCGCATCGACGATGACGCGGTCGAAGCCGGAATAGTTGAAGCCGTAATGCCAGCCCAGGATGTTGACTTTAAATGCGCTCTCGTTCGTGGTTCTGTGGGTGAGAATTCCTTCGTTGATCCGGACCAGTTCCGGCCGGTAGCTTGCCAGCAAGTCCTGAAAATCGCCCCGGCCCGCCGAGGCCATGAGGTCCTGCCCTTCAGGCAGCTTGAGATTGATCGCTACATCAATCAGCGCGTCGCTTTCCTCGGCGCGACTGTATTCTGAATAAAGCTTGAGACGCCACGACTGCTCTGCGGCTTCCCTGAATTTGGCATAGAGCTTATCCCGGAAAGTCTCTTCCGCTTTGAGCGCTTCCTGAATCCGGCGAATGGCATTCTTCAGTTGCTCGGTCGAACGGAGTTCTTCGATGCTCTGCCCGATCAGCCGCTGGATGAAGTGCCCCAGTTTGTCGTTAGCCAGCGCTTTCAGCTCGTCGGCGGTATCAACAGTCGCCAGAAGCCGGAAAAAGCGATCGAGCGGAAAACTCTCCTTCGCGAGGCCGATCACTTCGCGAATCTCGGCGTGCGCCTTGTCCTGGATCAAGGCGAGCGCCTTCCTCGCCCTCTCTTTCAGCTTATCGAGGCTGGGCGACCGGTTGATCCGAACCGGGGAGCTTCACCTTGCCCGTGATCCAGCCCAGGGGGTTGCCATCGGTCAGCTGGCGCAGCACGTCCCACGACTCGCGGTCGACTTGGCCTCGGAGCTTGTCCCAGGAGGGAAGCTGCTCGAGCTCGGACAACTTTGCCACCAGCACGTCCAGTTTGGCGTAGTATCGGTCGAAGAGCGTGATGGCAGAGTTTTCCAGGTTCTGGTATTGCAGTACCACCGAGTTGACTTTTTGCAGCACGACATTGAAATCGTCGGGAAGCGCGCCGAAGACTCTTTCCAGATACTCCTTCAGGAAGTCGAGCGCGAGTCCGTCCAGCTTTTGTTTCATCGAGTCGAAATTCGCGTAGTCGCGCACCTGGTCCAGAAGATTAAACCAATTCTTTGCATGAACCCCCAGCGCGGCGCTCAGGAATTCACGGCTCGATTCCGGAAGCCCTTCAAGTTTGCTGTCCGCCCCGACCGCCAGGTCGGCAGCGATTTTGAGTTCCTGCTGGTGTTTCCGCTGTACGATCACCCGAATCCACCCCGGATCGGCTGCCGGCCGGGCCTGCACGGCAAAATGGCCGGCGAGACTGGCGTTCAGACCCAGTCTTCCAATGACACTCAACTGGAAGTGCTCAGACAGCTGGAGATCGCCGAGATCGAACTTCGGCGTGCCTTTCATCTCGTACCCGACGGAAAGATCAGCGCCGAACTTGAGATACCCTCCGTATTGGAAAACGATAACCTCGCCCGCCGGTAACGGCTGGGAGATATGCGAGGGGAGTCGCAGGTCGCGGAAAAAACCGGTGATGAGCTGCAGGGCAGGGGTCGAAGCAGAGAGGGCGCGGAAATATGAATAGCCGACGTCGCCGCCGGCCTCAACCGTGGCTTTGGCGCTCAGCACCGAGTAAGAAAAGGCCCCTGACACGGCGGCCGAAGCGTTGGATCCGAGACGGAGCGCGAGAATCAATTGATCCGTGTTTGCAGCAAGAAAATCCTCGAGGCCGTGCTCACGCAGCAACTGCTTCAGATCTCCTTGGCTGTTGGGCCATATCGGGGTCAGACGTGCGCTGGTCCCCGCGCGAATTGCGAGCTTTACTCCCCCGGGCGTGCCGATCAGGATGGGATTGGTCCCTTGCAGTGAAAAGTCCAGGCTGGCGACCTCGTTGGTAGCCGGAGACAGAGGCTTCTTGAGGTCGAGCCCGGGTACAAATACGCTGAGTTTTCCGTCACCCCCGGTCCAGAGAGGAATGTCATCACGGTTCAGAACGATTTCTTTCATAGGGTTCCCTGCCAGATCGCTCAACTCGAAGACGTGAGGAAAGGTATGGAAATTACGGCTGCTTTGCCGCCCGGTGTCTTCGCGGTGAGATACCTGGAATAAGTTAATGTGAAGACATTCGACGGTGGGACATGAGCCAGGGCATGAAGTCGGGCTCTGCATATGTCCTGTCCCACGAATTGTGCCCTACGCCTTCATACTCGCTGTATTTGACGTTGCCGCCCGCTTCCTTCAAAGCTTCACTCATGAGGCGAGATTCGGCCACGGGTACCACCTGATCGGCGCCTCCGTGAAAGATCCAGACGGGTGTTTTGCCTATCTTGTGAGCCACAATCTTGTAGGCATCCGCGCCTGGATCTGAAAACTGACTTGCCGTTTGCGGCGGCAACCTGGAAGGAGGACGCACGCCGCCGCAAATTGGCGCCAGAGCGGCGAACTTGGCCGGAAACTTTGAACCGATGCTCCACGTCCCATAACCACCCATCGAAAGTCCGGTGAGGTAGAGCCGCTCAGGATCTCCATTGAACTCTTTGATCGTTTCATCCAGGGCCTTCAAAGCCATTGCTTCCATCTCCGGGTGAGTCCACCAGCTATTCCTTCGGCACTGCGGCATAACCACAACGGAAGGAAATCGATCAGGAAAACGTCTGATCGCGGCGCCGATGCCGACCTGGGTCTGGATCAAGCCGTCATCACCTCGTTCTCCGGCCCCGTGCAGAAACAGAATTACCGGCCACTTTTTGCTCTTCACCCAGTTCCAGGGCACGTAAACCTGATAGCGGTATTCCTGCTTGACGGACGTGACTGTGCGGTTCAGGAATCCCGTTTCGCGTTTGCGGGTGTGAGCGGGCAGGGCAAGGAAAGACAAGGCTATCATTAGAAGAAGTATGCGGATACCAATCATTGGCCGCTCTGACCGGGAAGACAAGAAGGCTCCAAGGACCAAGCACGCATCTTAGCGCCTTTGCGTCCTCGCGGTAAAGCCGAGTCTCTTATTTCAATTGGGCAAACAGCTCGAGCAGCGCAGCGACGATCTTGCGCGACGCCTCGACCTCGACCCGGTTGGTTCCCAGCCAGGTCTCGTAACCGCCGAGCTCGTGTTGTTCCGGGGTCGGCAGGTACCCGTACCAGCCATTGGCCAGCTCGATCGTAAACGCTGGTTTGAGCGGGCTTTTCTGCTTGAGCTCCAGTCCGGTCTCGGCGAACACTTCGAACGGAATCGCCGCAATTCCGACCTCGCCCACGCGCAGAGCCTGAAGAACTACCGGCACCTGCGACGGCCATTCGCTCAGGGAAAGAGTCCGGCGCGCGTACTCGACTTCGCGCACATGCGCCGGTTTGGCCTCGGCGGGACGCGCCAGAATTTCCCGCGCCCGCGCGATCTGTTCGGGCGACGGTTTCCGCACCTGGAGCTGAATCTCGCGCTGGCGAACGCCGAGCTGCGCGGAATCGTTATGTTTGACCCCCTGGTAAGCCTTGAATACTTCGTCGGCGGCGAGGTTGGCGACCTGGCGCATTTTTTGGTAAGGGGGAAGACTCTCGCGCGGCCCGCGTACGTTGATGTTGTTGACGTCGCCGCTGGTGCCGTTCGACATGATGCCGACAAACGGCGGCTCGAGCCGGTCGGCGCCAAGGAGTTGCTGAATGCGGTCGGCGAACATCGCGAAGTAGTCGGCGGAGATCTGGGCGCCGCCTGTTCCCCCGACGTAGTGCAGGGAGTAGTTGGCAAGCAGAGCGATAGGGCGCCCGCTCGCCGATTGAATCGAGATGAATCGGATTTCGGGATCCGTCGGGCCGGCGGGTTCGAGAAGGTTCGGGTTGGCGATCCCGGGATTCATCAGCACGCGGTCCTGGCCGCCGAACGGGTTGGGCAGCGGAGTGCCGGGTTTCATCTTCCAGCGGCGGTTGAAAACCTGGTCGGCCAGGCGGCCGGCGCCCCAGCCGACCCGCGCCGGCTCGAGGTTGCGCAGGGCGCGGCGCACCCCGTCGGCGATGCGCTGCGCAAGGAAGCGCTGGTATTCGTCAAGCGGGGCGTCGAAGGCGAATGCATTGGCGCCGCGGGCGCTGGGGCCGGAGTGTGTGTGGGTGGCCGCCATGAGCATGTTCTCCGGCGGCAGTCCCGTTTGCTCGTGCACCAGCCGCTTCGCCTGGTCGAAGACCTGGCGCGCGATCCCGACGCTGTCGCAGACCACGATAGCCACGCGGGTTCGGCCGTCGTCGAGCACCAGGCAGCGCGCGTGCAGCTCGTCGTGAATCTGGGTGGCAGGCGGCGAATCCCAGCCGCCCACGATGGGCGCGCCCAGAAACGGGGTGATGTTGCTGGTCGCCGCTCCGGCGCGGAACTGGCCGGCTTGCGCCTGGGCAACGGCAGTCTTTAAACCGGATGCGAGAGCGGCCGAGCCCAGGAGGGTTGTCACCGCCAGGCATCGCTTGATCCTCTGGATGAACGACGGTTTGATCATGGTGGATTCCTTTCTTGGACGTCCCGTAGTTTCTTCGTCGTCTTTACGCTTTAGGTGATAATACGACCAAGCCATTTTATTTGAACTGCAAATGTGCGCGAGCAAGGTTGGCGATGAAAAAGTTTCCTGGTGTCTTGTCCCTCATCCACTTGCCGCCGCCGTTACCAGTGCCGGACCTTGTGACATGTGTGAAGCTCCGGGAAGAAACAGACTGATTCGCGTGAGCCTCGGGCGGACTGTTTCTTTCTACCAGCGAAACATGGGGTTCACCAGGTTCGCGGCGCAACCCCGGGCGGAAGCGGGAGGAGTGGCGTGATCGTTGCGGCGGGCCTTACGGTAGTGTTATTGTATCGAGCATATGAAAAACCTACTGCTCGTCTCACTCAGCTTGCTACTTGCATCTCCGGCGTGGGCCTCGGACCATAACCCGGCCGAGGAGAAGGCCGTAGCGGCCGCCGTTGCGGCATTCAACCAGGCGGCCAAAGCGGGAGACGCCGCGAAGCTCGGGGAACTCCTCTCAGAAGACCTGTTTACAGCCACTCGTCCGGCAAGAGCGAGAACAAGAAGGAATGCATCGCTGCGCTCGTCAAGAGCAGGCCGGACTTCCGCCACGGACCTAACCAGATCGTGCGAGTTTACGGCAGAGCGGCCTACGTTCGGACAGAACTTGTGGCCCACAACGTGGTCGACGGCCAGTCCACCGAGACTCCTCTGATCATGCTCCAGGTGTGGGCCAAGGACGGAGGGCAATGGCGAATGGTAGCGCGCCACACGACCCGCCTGACGCCGCCCAAACCCTAGAAGCACGTGATTCCGTTTCACCGGGATTTCCACGTCGCGACCGATCGCAATCTGATCGTACCGGATGCGCGGGCGGCATCCCATTCCGGCGTGCCGGATTGAAAAGATTTGCGGCTGCGGATCTCATGCATCGGGTTGTCGTTCCGGACAATGCCGGCGGGTCCTCCCGCTCTGGTAATGGCGGCAACCCCCTGATCCACCGAGAGTCACGAATTACGTCTGACGGCACCGTGTTCATTCAGGTTGACCTTCCGCCTGAGTTCTAAAGCGATCAGTCGCATCGACCAGCGCGCTGGTAATGCCCGGCTCGCTGACTGAATGGCCCGCATCGCCCACGACGATAAACTCTGCTTCAGGCCACGCTCGATGTAGCGCCCAGGCGCTCATCATCGGACAGACCACGTCGTATCTGCCTTGAACAATCACGGCAGGGATGTGGCGAATCTTGCCGACATTTTCGAGCAGATAATTGTCCGTCTCGAAAAACGTATTGTTTATGAAGTAATGCGCTTCGATGCGCGCCAGCGAAAGCGCCTTGTGCGGCTCGCTGAAATCATCAATCAGCTTCTGATCGGGGATCAGCTTCGATGTGCTGCCTTCCCATATGCTCCACGCTCGCGCAGCTTCCAGCCGAACTGACTCATCGTCGCTCGTCAGCCGGCGATAGTAGGCTTCAAGCATATTGCCGCGCTCGGATTCAGGGATGACGCTCTGGTATTGCTCCCACACGTCCGGGAAGATTGCGCTCGCGCCTTCCTGATAAAACCAGTCAATCTCCTTCGGGCGACACAGGAATATGCCGCGCAGCACGAGCGAGCCAACACAAGCAGGGTAGGTCTGTGCGTAAGCCAGGGCGAGGGTGCTGCCCCACGAACCGCCAAAGACCATCCACTTTTCAATGCCCAGATGCTGGCGCAAACGCTCAATGTCCGAAGCCAGATGCCAGGTTGTGTTTTCTTCCAGAGAAGCATGCGGAGTGCTTTTGCCTGCCCCTCGCTGATCGAACAACACAATTCGATAAGCCTCCGGGTCGAAGAAGCGGCGATAGTCCGCGATTATTCCGCCGCCAGGGCCACCGTGGAGAAAGACAACGGGCTGGCCATCAGGATTCCCGCACTGCTCGTAATAAATGTCATGGATTTCAGACACCTTCAGCATTCCTTGCTGGTACGGCTCTATCGGATCATAAAGTGTTTTCATCAATTCACCTCACGCTGAAAAGACCGACTGAATGAACCAGTAACTCCCCGCCACCATCACTGTTTAATGCAGCCGATGGATAAATCGCCACAGGTTTCCGCCGGCTGCTGGCGGCGTGCGCGGAGATTTGGGACTGCGCGATGCGCGCGGCTGCATTGAACCGCGAGCGCCAGGATACGCTCCGTGCTGTACCCAGCGAGATCAGACGCCACGGCCATAGCGCAGATGCCGACGGTGAGCACGGACGTCGTAGACGAGGAGGGCGCGCAGCTGCCGTATAGGAGGGATCCTCACATGTCGCTGCCGCTTAAAACGGCGTCTCGATAGTCGAGCAAATAATTTGGCCGCTGCGCGCAACGTTTGCGCCGGCCCTGATACGTAGTCACTTGTCCTCTCTGACAGGATGGCACTCGGTGCGTAGCCTACTTCCATCTCTTTATTCTGTTGGCATTCCTCGACCTCTGAGACGATCGCCTGATCGACTGATATCCCCGCTTCTAGTCACGCTTCGTTTTCCGCCGAAATTCATCAGGCATGCTCGCGCAACGTGCTTGGCCTGGAGCCTTGTGGATGTTTCACTTTGGGAAATGCGACGCAAAAACGGCAACCAATTTTATTTGAACTGCAAATGAAAAGGTCGTACCCTCAAGGGCCCAATCGATTCTTGGACTGCGGATCCCATCCCCCGCCGCGGGTTTCATTCATCCTCAGAGGAGGCCGCCGATGGCTCGTCTCTCATCACCCATTGAGAACCTCAAGAGTCACTACCCTGTCGTCGTGATCGGTTCGGGTTACGGCGGAGGCATCGCTGCGTCCCGGCTGGCACGAAGCGGCCAGCTGGTTTGCGTGCTCGAACGCGGAAAAGAGTTTCAGCCCGGAGAATACCCGGATACCGAACCCGAAGTGTTGCGCGAATTTCAGGCAGACCTGCCCGATAAACACATCGGCTTGCGCACCGGACTTTACGACTTTCACGTCAACGACAATATCAATGTTTTTGTCGGTTGCGGGCTGGGGGGCACGTCGCTGCTTAACGCAAACGTGTCCTTGCGCGCCGAACCGCGCGTCTTCGAAGATGCACGCTGGCCGCAGGAAATCCGCAATGATCTGGCCACCGGGCTCGATCAAGGGTATCGACGCGCCGAAGAGATGCTTAAACCAACGCCCTATCCGGCCGATCAACCTCCTTTGCCCAAGTTACAAGCCCTGGAAAAATCGGCTTTGTTCTTGAACGGCACTTTCTACCGCCCTCCCGTCAACGTGACCTTCAAGGATGGGGTCAACCATGTCGGAGTGCAGCAACACGCATGTACGCTTTGTGGAGACTGCGTTACCGGCTGCAATCACGGGGCCAAGAACACCGTGATCATGAATTACCTGCCGGACGCGCGCAATCATGGCGCCGAGATATACACTCAGGTCGGAGTCCGCCGCCTCGAGCGAAAGGATGGCCGCTGGCTGATCCACTATCAGCTGCTCGATTCAGGGCGCGAGAAGTGGGATTCCCCCACTCTCTTCCTGAGCGCCGACCTGGTGGTCCTGGCGGCGGGAACCCTGGGCTCCACGGAAATCCTGCTTCGATCGAAAGCCGCCGGCTTGCCGGTCTCCGATCGCGTCGGGCACAACTTTACCGGCAATGGAGACGTGCTGGCCTTCAGCTACAACAGCAACGAGACCATCAATGGCGTGGGCTTCGGCTCGAGGCCCGTGGAGGGCAGGGAACCCGTCGGACCCTGTATCACCGGAATAATCGATCTGCGCAATCAGCCTCGTCTCGAGGACGGAATGGTGATCGAGGAGGGCTCAACCCCCGGCGGTGTGTCGTCGTTTCTTCCCGCAACATTCGCCGCTACGGTTCCCGTTCACGGCTCTGACACGGATATCAATGCCCCTGATTTCGTGCGTGAGAGAAAGCAGGAACTGGAGAGTCTGGCCTGCGGTCCGTATTTCGGCGCGGTACGAAATACCCAAACCTATCTCGTGATGACCCACGACGACGGCGCCGGACGCATGGTTTTGAAAGATGACCGTTTGCGAATCGAATGGCCCGGGGTTGGCCAGCAGTCCATCTTCACGACGGTGAGCCAACGGCTGGAGCAAAGCACTCGCCCGCTCGGTGGTATCTATCTCAAGAATCCGCTCTGGAGTGAACATACCAAGCACAGTCTGACCACGGTGCACCCATTGGGTGGCTGCGTCATGGCGGCGGATGCGGGGCGGGGCGTGGTAAATCACAAGGGGCAGGTATTCTCAAAAAATCAGGGCACGGAGGTTTACGACAACCTGTACGTGGCAGACGGGTCGGTGATTCCGCGCCCACTTGGTGTCAACCCGTTGCTCACCATATCCGCTGTCGCCGAGCGTTGCGTCGCGCTCCTGGCTCAGGATCGCGGCTGGCAGATCAACTACCAGCTTCCGTCGCAGCCGGCCAGTCCCGGCCCCTTCCTTGCGGACAGGATTGCGATTCACTGAAACAATGAGAGGTCATTTTTCCACCCGGGTCAAGGACGATTTCCAGAAGGGGAGAGACCAGGGAAAGAAAGACAACTCTCCATTCGAATTTACCCTGACTGTGACTTCCAACGATCTGGAACTCATGCTCACTGATCCTCAGCACAAGGCTCGGATGGTCGGGACGGCGTACGCCCCTGCTCTCTCTCCGCGGCCGCTGACGGTCAGCGACGGGCACTTCAGCCTGCTGGCGGCCGATCCCGATCAGATCAATACGCGGCAGATGCGGTACTCCATGAAGATGACTTCCGAGGAAGGGAAGACTTACTTCTTCTATGGTTTCAAGAACGTCAAGAGCGACGGCGGACTCGATACCTGGGACGACACGACCACGCTCTTTATCACGGTCCACGAGGGGGAAACCAAAGACAGCCCGGTTCTCGGCAAGGGAATTCTGAAAATCAGGCCGGACGACTTCATGCGCCAGATGACAACCATGGAGGTCACGAACGCGAAAGATATGAAGGAGCGCCTGGAAGGGATGCTCCGGTTTGGTTTTTTCTTTGCCGGCGCGTTGTTCGATGTCTACGGGGGGGTCTTCGCCCGGACCAATGAATTCAGCGTCGATGCTCCCGTGCGGAAGAAGCGTCCGTTGCGACTGAGCGCGCCGGAGCTGCACTTTTTTAAAACCAGCGACGGAGTGCTGCTTCGGCTGACGCGCTACCAGGGCGGAAAGAAGGGGCCGGTTATTCTCTCGCCAGGCTTTGGAACCTCCACGCTCGCCTATACCATCGACACGGTGGACGTCAATTTTCCCGAGTACCTGTTTGCCAATGGATACGACGTCTGGTTGTTCGATTACCGGGCCAGTCCTGAACTGGCTTCGTCGTTGACTCAATTTGCGGTTGACGACATCGCCACCAAAGATTACCCGGCGGCGGTAGCGCGCGTGCGTGAAGTGACCGGGGCGGAAAGCGTCCAGGCCATGGTGCACTGCATCGGTTCGATGTCCTTCCTGATGGCCATGATGGCCGGACTTCAGGGAGTTCGCTCGGCGGTTTGCTCGCAGCTCGCGTTCTTTCCGGTTTCTCCTCCTTTGAACCGGATCAAGGCGGGGCTGGACCTGGGATCATTTCTGACGATTCTCGGCGTGGAGACGATGACGACCAGTTTCGATGCCAGGAACTGGAAGGACAAGCTGGCGGACGCGGTCTTGAAGCTCAATCCCAAGGCCCAAAGGTGTACCAGTCCCGTCTGCCGGCGCATCCAGCTGATCTATGGCGAGGTGTACAAGCACGACCAGCTGAATGATGCGACTCACAAGGCCATGCACGAGATGTTCGGCGTTGCCAATCTGACGACCTTCAACCACATAGCCCGGATGATCCGAGAGGGAAAGATTGTGGATAAGAAGGGCAACGACGTATACCTGCCCAATATCGGCCGGCTGGCCATACCGATAAGTTTTATCCACGGGGCGGAGAATGGACTCTTCCTGCCGGAGGGAACGGAACGGACCTTCAAGTTGTTGTGCGAGAAAAACGGCCCGCGTTTTTACACGCGGATTGTGTTTCCCAACTATGCCCACATGGACTGCTTCATCGGGAAGAATGCGTCGCGCGACGTCTACCCCGAAGTGATGGCAGAATTGGATCAACATAACTGAACCTGGTGCGAAGCAGTACCACCAGGTCTTTGACACGAAGAAACACCAAGGATCTTTGAGGTCATTCATGAGTAATGGAGAGAATAATACAGGCGCCCGGCATCCGGGACTGGCATCGCTGTTCCGATATCCGCTCATGTCGGCGATTGCGGAGAGACGCACGCGGCGAATCAGCCGAGGCACTTCTGTGACCGCGGCCGGGCTGAGCCACACGAGCGAGAACCCCCCGGCCCCGCTGACTGCGCTCGAGGAAGCGGTTCTCGTAGTATCGACAGGCTTGACCGGCGCGACCATGCATGACGGACCGTTGAAGACACCGGACGGAAGCAAGGAGCTGGGAACTCCTTTCGTGAATGTGATCGGACGTTCGGCCAGCAGCCCGGATAACGCGCAGGCCACGTCCTTTTTTCTGATCAACGACTCCGGAATCTGGTTGATCAACCGCCTGAAGGGGCATCAGGCGCTGTCCATCCTGAAAGAGCTGCCGCCGAAATGGAAGGAGTGGTCGGAGGCAGATTGGCTGACCGTAGCCGAAGCGGTAAAGCACAGGATTTCCGACCAGCGGCTCGAATTCCCCCGGCGCTTTCCTTACTACATTGGCTGGAACAAACAGATATCCAATCGGCCAGGCACGACCATCTTCTTTCCCGTGGTGGATTGCACACGCGCGTACATCAACATTCTGCTGATCCTGCTCTCGGAACCCGATGGCGAGCGGCCGCTGTTTATCGATGACTGGCAGAAGTTCAAGCCCAGGGATCTGGTCGAGGCGGCGGCGTGGGCGGCCGTGCACCTGGGCTTTGTCGATAAGGAAATACCCTATCAGCCTGTGGGTGGCATCGAGCGGGCTCGAGGCGGGTTCGTGAATCCGGATATCAATCTGCCGCTTGGGCTGGGCGGCACGATGCGGGTTGACTACGAGGCCTTCTTCCTCCTGCAGAATCTAATGCTGGTGGGGCAGGCCATGGGTCTCGGTGGATGGATTCACGCCTCGGTGGCTCCGCCCTATATCTTGCAGCGGGACCCCTCGAAGGAATGGTTCGGACTTGGTTTCCGGCAGCAACCCCCCGGCAAGAAGTGGCATGAGTGGCCTCCGGTCCCATCCACGCAGCCCAACCCGGTCGGAATCGACGGCGTTCTCCAGGCGCTGTGTCCGCCCTACGTGCGGTCGATGGCCGACGCGGTGGACCAGGTTCTGGCCGAGAAGTATGACGCCCAGGGAACCTACGGCGATGTGGACGTATTCAAACAGTCCTATCGAGCAAAGAAGCACGCGGTGGAGTTTCTTAGAAATGCCGAGCACTATTCCAAAGAAGCCGTCGAGTACACGAAGGAAATCTGCACTTACATCTATGACACGTACGGACGCTTCCCGGCGCACGTGAATGCATTCCACACACCGGGAATCTGGCTGCAGTTTTCACATCTGGAGCTGGAGTACTACCAGAAATTCTATAATCCCGCGCTCTTCCGTCGCCAGGCTCAGCACGAGACGAAGTGGGGGAAGCATTGACAGGCTGATTCTTGGTGTTTCTTCGTGTCTTTGGGTCCTAGTGGTATTAGTTCGCAGCGCTAACTACGCTTATATCCGTAGAGCCATCTCGAGGTGACGGCTCCGACGTTGCGCGCAGTATGGTAAGTTCCGGCGGGAATCAGAAGCTCTTCGCCCGGAGACAGTCGATACTTCTTTCCGTTCATCTCGAATTCTTCTTCGCCCTCGAGCAGCATGACCAGCTCGTCGGTGTCGTGCACAAAATCGATCCACTCTCGCCCCGGTGGATCTATCCAAAGATCGCAGGAGAATCCCCGCGCCGTCCAATCCTGACTCAACCCTTTTGCGATTTACCGATACCATGGCGGAACCAATACCGCTAAGACGCGAAGACACGAAGAAAACACTACTCTTTTCTCGAGACGACGAGCGTCCCGTCAGCTATGTCTTTCCAGGAATAAAAATGAAAGGTTCCATCATCCGACATCGCGACGAGAAGGCCGGCTGGGAATTTCTCTGTCAAAGGAACGCTCGCAACCTCCGAGCCATCGCACTGGTTGGCTGCCACACGGATTGTCTTCAACAGTCGATGGCTGTGCGGCCGCCCCGGCTCCCCTTCGCGAGTGAAAATGTGAAATCGATTCGCCGACTGGTCGGAGACGAGTATATATCCAGTAGTATCGGTCACTTGATAGACGCAAATGCCCTCTTGATCTTCCGCAAAGCCGGTGGTCCCGAATACAGCAAGCTCGACGTTGGCATCCGGAGCGTCCGGATCGGCAGAGTATTTTCTTATACCGAATCCTTCATCCGAATAGTAGACATACCCCAACGGATCGTCGACTGCGATCGCTTCGATTTCTTTGCGACCGCTCCAGGTGCCGAATTCGCGTACCTTGGTCGCCTTGACTTTGCCCGAGCCGTCATCTTCCAACCGGTATTGCCAGAGGTACCCTCCTCTTGTGGGACCGCTCTTTCGACCGACGATTGCGAAAATAGCTGCATCGGCCGGTCGCTTGTAGAGTGCGATTCCCATTGGATCTCGCTGGGCCTCTCCTTCGAACACCGGAATACCGCCATTGTCGATTTCGAGCATGCCGGGAAGGCTGTAGGCCCTGATCTTGCCTGTGTACCTTTCCGTCGCGACCGCGATGTCCGTTGCCGCGCCTTTGAGCATGAGTCCATACTCCACGTCAACATTGTTGGGGCGCTTCAATCCCGAGACGGTCTTGTTCGGTAATAATGCGTCCATCCAACCCGAAAACGTAGAGGGCTCCGTCTTCGTGTTTGTCGGTTCCGATTATCAGAGATTTTGATGGATCGTCGGGATGCAACCAGATGGCGGGGTCATCGGAGTCATTTCGGACCCGCTCGGTCACGACCTGAGGCTTGAGGGTTTGTCCATTTGATCCGCCTGATCCACGCGCCCGCAACCCGCCAGACCGAGGAAGCAGGCGAGCGTCCCTGCCATAACGGCGATCTGCCGGGGTCGCAGCGTTTCCACGGCGAATCTCTTGTTGGTCGCATTGACTGCAAAGACGCAAGTACGCGTTGATGGTCATAGTATATAATCCGCTCGGAGAAAACGTGGCGATTGTAGATGATGACGCCACGCGCGGCAATCTTAACGACTGCGGTTCGAGATGTCACAGCGCATTGGGTCGGTTCGATCCGCAATTGTCGGCCCGACTGCGACTGATTCGTGCACAAAATGCTCTCGGCAGTGACCGACACATGGCCTGGTCACAGACGTATTATTTAGCTTGAAACAGTGTGCGCTGTTCTTGCCGGCGGTCGATCATCATGAAGTGCGCGCGCTGGCGCGCCCGTATCAGGAGGTAATTCCAATAGTGAATACCATACGCTTCGCGCTTCTGCTGCTTCCTTGCGCCCTGTTCGCGGCTGACGACGACTGGCCCCGCTGGCGCGGGCCCAATAACGACGGGATGGCCCGTGGCGATGTCCCCCTCGAGTGGAGCGACACCAAGAATATCGCGTGGCGCATGCCGGACCCAGGCCGTGGCTTTTCTTCACCCGTCATCTGGGGTGACAAGATCTTTCTTACGACCGCGGTGCCCGCACAGGGCGCAGCAGCAGCGGCGCCGTCAGCGCCGCAATCATCGGAGCGTGGCGCCGGCGGCGGAGTGGGCGCCGGGATTGAGCACAAGTTCGTCGTGCTCTGTCTCAATCGCCAGACCGGTAAGATCCTGTGGGAGCATGTCGCCAAGGTCGCCACGCCGCACGAGGGCTATCACCGCCGCTACGGGAGCTTTGCGTCCAACAGCCCCGTTACTGACGGCAAGCATCTCTATGCTTTTTTCGGTTCGCGCGGCCTGTACAAATACGACCTGAATGGGAAGCTTATCTGGGAGAAACAGTTCCCACCCATGCGCATGCGGCTTCAATTCGGCGAAGGCTCAGCCACAGTACTCGACGGCGACACCTTGTTTCTGAAGTTCGACCAGGAAGAAGGCTCTTACATGCTGGCGCTCGACAAGCACACGGGGAAGGAGATCTGGCGCGCTACCCGCGACGAAGTCAGCTCCTGGTCTGCGCCCCTGGTGGTTACGCACAACGGAGCCAGGCAGGTGGTGGTCAGCGCCTCGACCAAAGTGCGCTCCTATGATCCCGCTACCGGCAAGCTCATTTGGGAAGCCGCCGGCCTCGGCAGCAATGTAATTCCGGCACCGGTTACCGCCAACGGCATGGTTTATGTCATGAGCGGTCACCGCCAACCGAATCTGCTCGCCATTCGACTCGGCCGCGAGGGCGACCTTACCAGCACGGACGCCATCGCCTGGACCAACAACCGAGGCAATCCTTATTCTTCCTCTCCCGTGCTCCACGAGAACAAGCTCTACTTTGTCACCGACAGCGGCATGCTGAGCTGCTTGAACGCCCTCACCGGCGAGGCCTATTACCTCCAGCAGCGACTGCCCAAGGCTTACAACTTCAAGGCCTCGCCGGTGGGCGCCAACGGCAGGCTCTACCTGGCGACTGAAGATGACGATGTGGTAGTGGTGAAAATGGGCGAGAAATACGAAGTCCTCGCCACCAATACGCTTGCTGACCAGATGTTCATTGCCACACCCGCCATCGCCGGCGGAAGTCTCTATCTTCGCAGCCAGGACGCGCTCTACTGCATCCGGCAGTGACAAAAGATTCTTGGTGTTTCTTCGTGTCTTTGAGTCCTTAGAGGTATTCTGTTTAAGCCAAGCCGGCCCTACTTCGGTCCTTTGTTCGCCGCAAGCTTCTGGACAAAGAAATCCGAAATCGCTCGATAGGCCGTTCGAGCGCCGGGGTACTGGAGATGGGCTTCAACTCCCAGTCCGTCCATCTTTTCCTTCAACTTCAAGCCGAACACGACATGATGCACCTTCCACCCCTCTGCCCTTCGGGAATCAGCCGGGACGGGATCGCCCGGCGCCATCGCATAGCTCATGAAAATCGCCGGATCGTCCTTTGTGATCAACGACAACGCCGAGACTTCGGCTACCCTCTTGAGATAATCCTCCTTCGTTGACACGCCAAGTGCTTCGGTGAAGTTCCGGTGGGGTTTGTAATCCGGGATGTGCTTGAGCCACCAATCAACATCCATTGTGGTCTGGCCGCCGTTGGTCGCGACGCAACTCAACCGGGTCGATTGACGCTCGATGGGGTCCGGGCTGTTCTTGTCGGCCATCTCGTCGTGGAAAGCCAGATACATGCAGATCTGAGCCCCGGCGGATCCGCCGAACGCACCCACGCGCGCCTTGTCGAGATTCCACTCGTCCGCCTTCGAGCGTAAGAACTGCAAAGCCCGGCGGCCGTCATAGTGCGCCGCCGGCAAGGGCGCGTTTGAGATAAACCGATAGTTGATGGCGGCCACAGAAATGCCCGCATCGAGCAGTTCTCGCAATGTGCGTTGGTTGATGCTTTCCTTGCTCCCTGCCCGGAAGCCGCCGCCGTGGATATACACCACCAGAGGGGTCGGGGTGGTCGACTCTGCCCGCCAGAAGTCCAATACATTTCGTTCATGCGGGCCGTAGGCTGAGTTCTTGAACGTTGGTTGTGATTTGCTATCGCCCTGGGCGTGAACCACTGGTATCGATAGCGCCAGCGAGGCGCCGGCAAGACAGGTTATTTGTCGAAGCGACCGAGCCATTCTCTTCATGGATCTACCTCACGTGTTATGCGTTGCCGGAATCAACCTGACCCTCATGGAGGCAGCGCAAACCGCGCCGCTACTGCAAGTCCAGAAAAGTAACCCTCGCGGGCGATGGGGCGCCTGAGGATTTCAGGAACGAGACCAGGTCCAGTAGTTGACGCAATGTAAAGATCTCCCCGTAGCGGGAAGGCATGGCGGACTGCGCCTGAATCTCGATCTGCTGGATCTGATCTTTAGCCAGACGCCGAAGCACGGGGGGAGAGCCGCCAAGATCGAACACGCGGATGGCCGCCGCCGTCTCTTCTTTTTTCAGGCCCGCGATTTTTTCTCCGTCTTTCATCGTGATGCGCAACAACTGCTGGGCCGGGTCCACGTGGGCGCCGGGAAAAACAATGTCCCGGTATAACTCCACCGCGCTTTTTCGTGAATAGCCCGTAAGGTCTGGACCGACCGCGACTCCCTTGCCATCGATCGTGTGGCATCCGGCACACCCCTTTTCGCCGGGCGCGAAGAAGAGCTCTTCCCCCCGCGAAGGGAGTCCAACCAGGCTCTCCGGCAACGCGCCGGCTGAGACCGCGGGTTTGGCCGTCCTTCCGGACTGAGCGGCGGGCGGCGGCGGCGCGTTCTTGTCAGGAGAAGCGTCAGCGGATATCGAAAGCACGTAAGCGACAGCGGCCCAGATCTCGCGCTCGGAGAGCTTATCGTCCCAGTTCGGCATCGAGGAGTTGGGGATTCCCTTCAGGATGACCTGGTGGAGCTGCGCGACGTCCCATTTCCGGTTATTCAGCGCGGGCGCACGACCGGCAGTCCCTTCCTTGCCGTGGCAGTAGGGGATCGAGCAGCTCTTGGCAAAGACCGCGTCCCCTTCCGCAATCAACTTCGGGTCCTTCACATCGGGTCGAGATCCTTGAGCGAAGACAGCTCCTATCAACCACGAGAACGTGACCAAGACTGTGAGCGTCACTTCCGGTCCTCCGCGAGGGCGATTTTAGCTCATGGGCCGGAAGGCGACAATTACTTCGGCCTTCGTGTCGTGGTTCGCTGCGAAACAAATACCACCAAGACACGAAGACACGAAGAAACACCAGGAACGCCGAAAACGCGAGGACGCGGACCTTGACACTCCTCGGGTCGGTGAATAAAGTGTAGGTCGACCAGAATTCTGGTCTACAATCGAGCCCGTTCACTATGGCTATCACGCTGCCAATTTCAGAGGTTAAAACTCGGCTAACCGAACTGGTGACCGGGGTAGAGGAGCGCGAAGAGGAGGTCGTAGTAACCCGCAATGGGAGGCCGGCGGCAATACTCCTCAGTCACGCCGAGTATGAACGCCTGAAGGAAACCATTGATGTTCTTAGTGATCCTCTCCTAATGCGGCAGATTCGCCGGAGCGAGGCATTCTACGCGAAAGGAAAACGGGGGTTGTCTCTTGAGGATGTGTTTGGCGAACGACTTCTTCCTGTGAAGAAGACTCGTCGTCGATGATCGCCTATCAGGCGGATATCCCACCCCATGTGGGGCAGATCATTCGTCATTTCCCTCCAGATCTTAAACGTAGCATCAAGTCTGCCCTCAAGGTCCTTGGCGAAAACCCCTATAAAGGCACTCCTCTCTTGGCTCCACTCGAAGGCTTCTGGAAATACCGAGTAAAACGGTACCGTCTCGTCTACTCGATTGATCGACCTCGCCGGATCATTCGAGTTCTGGCCGTTGGGCACCGTAGCAGAATCTACGAGGAGGTGGCTGCGCTGGCGCGGGAATTCAAGTAAGCTTGCTTGCCTTGATTACCGCTAAAGTTCTGCTATGCGAGACATGCCTGAGGACGCGAAGTTCGTCGATACGGTGGTCAACGTCCGTTATGCCGAAACCGACCGGATGGGAGTCGTCTATTACGCGAACTACCTGGTCTGGTTCGAAGTCGGACGAGTCGCATGGTGCCGCGAACAAGGCTTCAATTACCGCGACATGGAGTCCCAGGACGGGTGCATGCTGATGGTCGCCGAAGCCTGCTGCCGTTACAAGGCGCCGGCGCGGTTCGATGATGACCTGGTCATCCGAACGGCTGTGGTTTCAGCTACCGACAAGATCATCCGCTTTGCTTATGAAGTCCGCGAGAAGGTCGGCGCCAAACTCCTGGCCACCGGGGAGACCGCTCACATCGTGGTTGATCTCAACCATAAGCCGTCACGACTGCCCGATCGCTATCGGCATTACTTTTCTCTGCCACCGAAACCAGTTTCCGGCAGCTCTAAGGATTCTTCATGACTGGGTGTCGTCGTGGTTAGTGCTGCGGAACCGAAATCAACCACAGAGACGCCAGGCGCCTAAGGATAGCGATTGATATTCCATCCCAAACCTTCTATTTTGATAAGGCTCCCAGAGAGCCGTGTATGCTCGAGATTCTTTCAGGACGTGCCTTCTTGTTCGTTCGCGCTGGCGGAAAATTGCTTCTATTTCTTTCCAGAAGATTGACATCCGGACAGGTGTGGACCGGCCTTGTCGCGGTCGCACTCTTCGTGCAAAGCTGTTCGAATGACAAAACGCCGGCCTCACCACGATCCGGCGTGCCTGTGACTGTCGCCAGCTCAACCACCAAGGATGTTCCGGTCGAAGTTCGGGTGATCGGAACTGTGGAGGCTTTTTCGACCGTGGCGGTAAAGTCTCAAGTCACCGGCGAGCTGAAGGAGGTCCATTTCAAGGAAGGGGACGAAGTAAAATCGGGTGATCGGCTCTTTCTCGTGGATCCGCGTTCGTTCGAATGGGAACTCAAGCGTGTGGAGGCCAACCTGCAGAGGAACGTCGCCCAGGGGAAACAGGCGCAAGCCAATCTGGCGCGGGATTCGGCCCAGGCGAAGCTGGCCGGCGTCGAGGCGCAACGCTTCGAGCGCCTGGTAGAGCAGGGAATTGTGGCCAGGGAAGAGTACGATCGAGCGCGGGCGAACCTGGATGCTCTCGAGGCTGTGGTGAACGCGGATCGAGCCGCGATCGAAAACAGCGAGCAGGCTGTCCATGCGGATCGGGCGGCCATTGAAAACGTCAGGCTTCAGCTCGACTATTCTTCGATCAAATCGCCGATCAGCGGTCGCACAGGCAGCCTGATGGTTCACCAGGGCAATGTGGTCAGGGCGAACGAGACGCCGCTCGTAACCATCAACCAGATTTCCCCCTTGTACGTCGGCTTTGCGGTTCCGGAGCAGACGTTGCCCGACATCAAGAAGTATATGGCAGCCGGCAACCTGAGGGTCGACGCCAACCCAACCAATGACGAGCAAGGTGCAGTTCACGGAGATCTTACATTCGTCGACAATGCGGTTGACAGCAACACAGGAACCATCCGGCTCAAGGCTACCTTCGCCAATAAAGAGAGACGGCTTTGGCCGGGACAATTCGTCAATGTAGTCATGACCCTCACCAGAGAGCGCGGCGCCGTGGTCGTGCCCTCGCAGGCGGTGCAGTCCGGCCAGTCGGGACCCTATGTCTTTGTGGTTAAGCCGGACCTCTCGGTAGAATCCCGCCCGGTAGTAGTCGGAAGAACGGTAGGCGGTGAGGCGGTTATCGCGAAAGGGGTTCGATCGGGTGAACGGGTGGTCACCGACGGACACTTGCGGCTTGTGCCCGGCTCGATTGTGGAAATCAAGAGTTCCCTTGAAGTCACGCAGGGGGCGCGCCCATGAATATTGCGGAGATCTTCATCCGCCGGCCGGTCATGACCACGCTGGTCATGCTGGCGATTTTGCTTTTCGGCATTCTCGGCTATCGGGCTTTGCCGGTCAGCGATCTTCCGAACGTCGACTTTCCCACGATCTCGGTGTCGGCCAGCCTGCCGGGTGCGAGCCCGGAGACGATGGCGTCTTCGGTGGCAACGCCGCTGGAACGTCAGTTCTCGACTATAGCAGGCCTGGACTCGATGACTTCCACCAACGCGCTTGGCAGCTCCCAGATCACGCTCCAGTTCAACTTGAGCCGTGACATCGATGGCGCGGCTCAAGACGTGCAAGCTATGATCGCCAAGACGGCGTCCCAGCTGCCGCGCGATATGCCCAGTCCTCCTTCATATCAAAAAGTTAATCCTGCGGATCAGCCGATTATCTTCATGTACATAAGCTCGCCGACGCTGCGGCTCTCGGAAGTCGACGAGTACGCGCAGACCTTTGTGGGCCAGCGGATTTCCATGCTCAGCGGCGTGGCCCAGGTTCAGGTGTTCGGACCGCAGAAGTATGCCGTGCGCATCCAGCTTGATCCCAGATCTCTGGCCTCGCACGCGATCGGGATTGACGAAGTAGCGGGCGCGGTCCAGCGCGGGAACGTCAATTTGCCCACCGGCGTGTTGTATGGAAAGCACCAGGCTTTCACGGTGGAGTCTAACGGGCAATTGATGGATGCTGACGCGTACCGTCCGCTCATCGTCGCGTACCGGAACGGCTCGCCCGTGCGCCTGCATCAACTCGGCAATGTCATCGATTCGGTGGAGAACGACAAATCGGCCAGCTGGAACAACAATGTTCGTTCCATCTCGATGGCCGTCTTCCGGCAGCCGGGGGTCAACACGGTTGCAGTCGTCGATTCAATCCGCAAGCTTCTTCCGGCGATTCAGGATCAACTTCCCGCCTCGGTCGAGGTGAGAATCAGGTTTGACCGTTCCGAGTCCATCCGTGAGTCGGTGGGCGATGTGAAGTTTACGCTGTTGCTGACGGTCTTCCTCGTGGTGCTTGTGATCTTCCTCTTTCTGCGCAACCTGTCGGCGACCGTTATTCCCAGTCTGGCGGTTCCGATGTCGATTATCGGAACCTTCTCGGTCATGTACCTGCTGGACTACTCGCTGGACAACCTTTCGTTGATGGCCCTTACCCTGTCAGTCGGCTTCGTAGTAGACGATGCCATCGTGATGCTGGAAAACATCGTCAGGCATATTGAGAAAGGGGAAGGCGTTCTCGAGGCGGCGCTGAAAGGTTCCAAGGAGATTAGTTTCACCATAGTTTCAATGACGCTCTCACTCGCCGCCGTGTTTCTTCCGGTTCTCTTCATGGGGGGAATCGTAGGCCGGTTGCTGCATGAGTTCGCGGTAACAATAGGAATGGCCATTCTGGTTTCCGGTTTTGTTTCCCTGAGCCTGACCCCCATGATGTGCAGCCGTTTCCTGCGTCTGCCCGCGACCGCCCGGCACGGGCGCTTCTACGCTGCTTCCGAGCGCTTCTTCGACGGGATGCTCCGGACCTATGACTGGAGCCTGAAATTTGTATTAAGGCACAGGCTCGCCACCATGGCCTTTTCGATTGTGATTCTCGTGGCGACGGTTTACATGTTTCAGCGGATTCCCAAGGGCTTCCTGCCGAGCGAGGACACCGGCAGCATTTTCGGAATGACCGAGGCAGCTCAGGGAGTCTCCTTCGAGGAGATGGTCAGGCATCAGCGAGAGGTAGCAGCCATCCTTCGCGAGGATCCCAATATCGAGGGAGTCAGTTCCAGCATCGGCGGGTCGATGTTCAGTGTGGCCAGTAACACCGGCAGGGTATTCGTCAAGCTGAAGCCTCGCTCGGAGCGGCTAAGCGCCGACGAGACCATCGAGGGATTACGACCGAAGCTGGCGCAGGTGCCGGGAATTCAGGTTTTCTTGCAGAATCCTCCGCCTATTCGGATCGGGGGCCAGCTTACCAAGAGCCTATACCAGTTTACGCTGCAGAGCCCGGATACTCAGGAGCTCTACCGGTTCGCTCCTATTATGGAGGCACGGCTGGCCGAGTTGCCTGAATTTCAGGATGTCACCAGCGACCTTCAACTCAAGAGCCCGCAGGTGAACGTTGACATAAATCGAGACCGCGCCTCGGTTCTGGGAGTGACCGCCAGCCAGGTCGAGGAGGCCCTGTATACCGCCTACGGAGCGCGGCAGATCTCGACCATCTATGCCCCCAACAACCAGTACCGGGTTATCATGGAACTGGATCCTAAGTATCAATCCACCCCCGAGGCGATGTCGCTCCTTTATGTGCGCTCGTCCAATGGAAACCTGGTTCCGCTGAATGCGGTCGCGAATTTGAGCCGAAGCGTGGGCCCCCTCACGATCAATCATCTGGGCCAGCTCCCGGCCGTTACGGTATCGTTCAATTTGAGGCAGGGCGTCTCATTGGGCCAGGGGGTCGAGGCAGTAAACCGGGTGGCTGCCGATACTCTTCCTACGACGATCAGCAGCAGTTTTCAGGGTGCGGCGCAGGCATTCGAATCATCGGTTCAGGGATTAGCCATCCTGCTGGTCATGGCCATCCTGGTAATTTATATCGTCCTCGGCATTCTTTACGAGAGCTTCATTCATCCGCTGACGATTCTATCCGGTCTTCCATCGGCGGGATTCGGGGCCCTCCTGACCTTGATGCTCTTTCACAAAGATCTGAATCTGTACGCCTTCGTGGGAGTGATCATGCTGGTGGGAATCGTCAAGAAGAATGCCATCATGATGATTGACTTCGCTCTCGAAGCGCAGAGAAAAGAAGGAAAGCGTCCCGCGGATGCCATCTACGAAGGTTGCCTGGTGCGGTTCCGTCCCATCATGATGACCACCATGGCGGCGCTGATGGGCACGCTGCCGATTGCGCTCGGTTTCGGAGCCGGTGCAGAGGCACGCCGCCCTCTGGGCCTCGCCGTGGTAGGTGGACTGGTCTTTTCGCAGCTTATCACGCTTTACATCACTCCGGTCTTTTACATCTACATGGAATCGATGCACCAGTTTTTCAGGAGAGGTTTTCGCCGTCGCTCGTTGGAGCCGGTTGCTGAGCTGCCCGAGCCCGAGTTCGAGCTCTCAAGGCGAGGCTGACATTCGAATTTCGAATCATACGTTTGGGGTTTTGCGGCAGAAACTAAACAACGGTGTAGGAGAACCATGAATCTGGCATGGATGGGCTTCGGATGCGCCGTCGGCGGAGCCGCAGTCATGACTCTTTACACGGTGGCGAACTACCGGCTGAGACACAATGGCGCCGGAGCAGTCTGGCTTGGAGGCTGGATACTGGGTGCTATCGGCATGACACTGACCGGTGTTGGGTGGGCTCTTCTCAGCCTGGCCGGCCCTCATTACGATATTCCTCCGCTGCGCATCGCGGGATTAGTCGTGGCGGGCCTGGGCGGATTTCTCTACTTCTACTCCGCCGCCAGCGTCGGCCGGCTCCGATCGCGCGCGCGCTACACACTCTCGCTCCACACCGAAGGAATCTATAGATTTGTCCGCCATCCCCAGGCTCTCGCGCTTTGCCTGGTTGCGGCGGGAGCAGGACTGGCTACACTCTCGAGGCCCTTCCTCTGGTGTTTGCCGATCTGGTTGGGTTTCTGGGTCGCTTATACTTTTTTCGAGGAGCGCTTCGAGCTCATACCGGCCTACGGCGAACTTTACTACCGCTACCGAAAGACCGCCGGGCGCCTGTGGCCCTCCATCTCGGGCTGGAAGGTGATCTTCGAGGAGGTGACCAGTCTTCTTGTGAAGAACCGTCGGCGCGTGGAACTCGAGATCGACCGCCTCAATTAGAATTGACGATTTGACGATTGACGATTGAAAAACAGGATGGAGTTAACAGTTAAATGTAATCGTCAATCGTAAATCGTCAATATGAATTACTTGTCCTGAGGGTGCCGCCGTAACCTGGTCTTGTGCAGTTCCGACAGCAGGGAAGGCGCGAGGTCCTTCGCGCAACCATCGACGATGTTCACGCGATTCTGCTGCTGCTCGAGAACCACAACCGTACCCTCGGGCCGGCTCACGCCTTTCCATCCCTCGCCCGCGACCGGTGACGCGCCGGGAAACCGGACTCCCAGAGTGGCTACATACGCATTGGCGAATCGAGTCGCATCTTCCGGCGTGTCCCAAATCGTCGAGATCAAGGCCAGTGTCTTATCGCCGGACGCATAAACGGCATACCTGTCGCCGTCCCATCCCGAAGCGACGGCATCGGGATTGGCCTGGTTCCAGAGAGAAAAGTAGACGCGCCAGATAAGCTCGCCGATCATATCGGAGTAGATCTCCTTCCATCCATCCAGAGCCTTGCCCGGAGAGGGTAGAGTCAGGCCGACCGGGTAGTCACGGGCGCCGACCAGTTTCTCGACCGGGTGAAGCACCTGCTCGGTCGACTCGGGAGGGGTCTTGTAGAGTTCAGTCACAGCCGGCCAGCCCCCTTTGGCGTAGGTCTCGAAGACAGGCACGGCCCCCTTGAAATAGGCTTCGAACAGCGGGATAAGAATGTACGGAGGTATCTTGTCGATTGCTTCCATCGCCTTCTTTATGTCGTCCCCGATATCGGAGAACACGTTGGATTGCTGCTTCTGCATCTCGGTGAGCTGGGAAATCTTGAATCCTGCCGCCTGGGCGAGCGCCATCCGAGTCTGCGTCGCGACGTTTGGATCGAGGATATTGAATTTGGTTGAGACTTGGGTCTGATAGGCCATCATCGTCAGGGTAGCTTCACCCTCGACGATAAACCGGCGGGCCTGGAGCTCATCCTCCGAGAGGCCCTGTGTGTTCCCGCGCCCGCCTATGTATGCAGTGAGGTCGAAGTGCTGGTCCTGCAGCGCATGGGTGAGTTCGTGCGCGCTTATGGTGTCGAGAAGCATCGGCGACTTCGGAACCATCACGATGTAAAACTTTTTGGTTTGAGGATCGTAATAGGCGCCAGCCTGGCTAACCTGGGCATCTTCCAGCGTGGAGACCAGATCAATTCTTTCTTTGAGTAGACCGATGTGGTGAGCGGCTCTGCCAAGCGCGTCTCCCTTTTCGCGCGGCAAGTCGACGCGAATCTCCGACTGAACGAATTTCCTGAATTCCTCCTGGGTCTGGTACTCGGCGGCGATATTGCCCAGGAAAGGAAGGGCGCGCAGCTTGGCGATCTCACCCTGCACCCGACCTACGGACGCGAGGGCATTCTTGATCAGCTCCTCGCGAGAACGGCTATTCGGGTCAGATTGCGAAGGATTGGCAGAGGTTATCGCTCCGATTGCCAGCAGCAGAACCAGACCGACGAGTGCCTGCAATTTGAAATTCTTCAGCGAGATTCTCGAAATCATGGATGCATTATACTGGATAACATCGAAGGACCCGCTCCAAACTGCTCTCTCACCTCGAAGAACACCGCTCGCGCTTTTTCGGGTCTTTGCGTCTTCACAGTGGGCGACAACCGGCCCGGGAAAATTTGCCAGTCGCAGAGGCTCCGCCATCTGAAGCCAGATCCAATGATGGCACGAAGAAGCGCTGAAATCTGATATCATCCGTCTCGAAGCAAGTGGGAGTTCCATGAAGCCTCATCGCGCCATTCGCCACATCACAATTTGCTTGTCCATCCTGTATGGAGTTGTCCTGACGGTTCAGCCACGCGGAGCCGGCTCTTTGGACCGCGATGGCGTATCTTCGGTTGCAATGCTGGTGCCTTCAGGAGAGGCGGCGAAGTACTGGCCACGCTGGCGCGGTCCTTCAGGCCAGGGCGTGGTGGAAGATGCGGGCTATCCTGATCTCTGGTCGGATCAGGAAAACGTTCTTTGGAAAATAGAAACGCCGGGCCAGGGGAACTCGTCGCCAGTAATCTGGCAGGATCGCATTTTTCTGACGACCGCATATGAAGGGGGAAGCCGCCGTTCGATTCTTTGCTTGCGGCGATCGGATGGGAAGCTGCTCTGGGAGACATTTGCTCCGGATGCAGTACCGGAGCGCGCCAATCGCAAGAATGGCTTTGCCTCGAGCACCCCCAGTACGGACGGCGAGCGCATCTACGCCTACCTCGGCAATCACGGCTTGTTGTGCGTGGATTTCCAGGGGAAGCAGGTCTGGCACCGCAGCCTGGGCGAACTCAATGCCTATCACGGAACCGCTTGCTCGCCGCTCCTTTATCAAGATCGAGTCGTCATCTACCAGGATCAGCGGCGCCCCGCCTTTTCGTTCGTTGCCGCCTTTGATAAACGCACCGGAGAAACCCTGTGGTGGAAGGGACGCGAGGAGCAGGTCGGATGGGGCTCGCCAGTGGCCATCCGCGCCGGCGAACGCGACGAGATTATCGTCTCGAGCCAGAAGCGGGTCTATGCCTATGATCCGCAAACCGGCGGCGAGCTCTGGCGTTGCGACGGCAACTTATTTGAAGTCACCCCCACACCCGCTGTGGGACATGGCTTGATCTACTGCTCCTCCGGGCGTGCCGGTCCTACCCTTGCGATCAGGCCGGGCGGATCCGGGGATGTTACAGCCACGCGCGTGGCCTGGAGCGCTCACAAGGGCTCCCCTTTCATACCCTCCCCGCTGCTCTACGGCGATTACCTTTACGTCGTTAACGACATGGTAAGTATTGCCACGTGCTACGAAGCCAGAACCGGCAACCTGCTGTGGCAGGGGCGCCTGGGTGAGGCGCAGCGGGAAGGCTTTTCGGCTTCGCCCGTCGCAGTCGACGGAAAGATTTTCTTCACCAACGACGCGGGTGAAACTTTTGTGCTTCAGGCGGGTCCGGAGTACAAACTCCTGCACGTTAATCGTCTGAATGCTCGAACGCTGGCCTCGCCGGCCCTGGTCGACGGGCGCTGGTACTTCCGCACCGACACGCATCTCCTCTGCATTGGCAAACCGCCCAAGATCTGACAAAATTCTTGGTCTTTCTTTGGGTCTTCGTGGCTAGGGCGGCACGACAAAACCAACCACTGAGACTCAAAGACACAAAGAAATGCGAACGATCTTAGCTGAGGGGGGAAGACTATGTACGACGCGATCATCGTCGGCGCACGCTGCGCCGGCTCTCCGACAGCGATGCTCCTTGCCCGGAGGGGCTACCGAGTGTTGCTGGTGGATAAGGCCAGCTTTCCGAGCGACACTATTTCCACGCACATCATCTGGCCACACGGCGCCGAAATCATGGACCGCTGGGGATTGTTTGATAGACTCGCCGCGACCGGCTGCCCGCCAATCGCGCTGAATATGACCTTTGATGTTGGCCCGTTCGCCCTCATGGGCGGCGTGACCGACACGAACAACGGGCGCGGTGGGTTTTGCCCACGCCGTACGGTGCTGGACAAGCTACTGGTCGATGCCGCTGTCGAGTGTGGAGCCGAACTGCGGGAAGAGTTCACTGTCGGGGACCTGGTCTGGGCCGGGGATCGTGTGGTCGGGATCAAGGGATGCAGCCGGAATGGTGCGAGTGTGGAGGAACGGGCTAGAATCGTCATCGGCGCCGACGGAGTGCATTCTTTTGTGGCGAAAGCTGTCTCAGCTCCGGAATACGACACGATTCCACCCATCGCCATTTACTACTACAGTTACTACAGCGGGTTCGGAGCCGAAGACATCGAGCAATATGTCCGCGACTATCAGGCCGCTGGTTGTTTCGCGACACACGACGGTCTCACGCTCATCGCGTCTGTTTGGCCGAGCAGCAGATTCAACGAGATACGCGCGGACATCGAAGGGAACGTCCGGAAGGTGCTCGAGTCCATACCAAGCATCGCGGACAGGCTGCAAAACGCAAAACGTGAGGAGAAATGGTTTGGAACGGCGGGTGTCGCCAATTACTTCCGCAAGCCTTATGGCCCCGGCTGGGCGCTCGCCGGCGACGCCGGGTACGATAAGGATCCGATCACGGCGCAAGGGATCAGCGACGCGTTCATCGACGCAGAAAATTTAACGGAGGCTTTGGATGCCGGCTTCTCGGAGCGACGGTTGCTCGATGAGGCGCTGGCGGAGTATCAGGCGAGCCGCGACCAGCGAGTCAAACCACTGTATGATTTTACTTGTCAGTTGGCGACATTGGAGCCGGCGCCCCCACCCATGCAGGAGCTCTTTGGAGCACTGTACGGCAACCAGGAAGCGACGAACCAGTTCTATTCAGCCATTACGGGCTCGTTTCCGCTCCCGGAGTTTATGAGTCCGGAGAATATCAGCCGGATCAAGGCGGGCGCCGGGCGTCCTGTTAAGTCGTACCACTAAGGCACGAAGAGACACGAAGAACTAAGAATCTTGTCGAAAAAAAAAGAAGAAATTGCTAACTTCGCGTCTTAGGGTTCGCGCAGAAATAAGTTCGCATTCTGCAGCCCGTCAGAACTAGATGCTCTCCCGATGCGAAATATTAGTTCAGCCACCCAGCCGGGTGACTCTACCGACAAGCGAGCTCGCCTCGGCCGGGCCAGAGTCTTGTGAAAACGGCTGCGTAACTAGGTCCTGGCTGTTGGGAAATTGCTAGTAAAATGATCCCGAAACGAACATAAACGCATCGAGTCAGATATTCTTCATCGAAGTCCTGATCGCGAGTCAGCAGCAAGTCAAACTTCTGTTGGGCCTGAGTGATCAGAACTCCGTTCTCAAGGCCCTTCCAACCAATAAAATTGACGGACTCAGCTTCATGACCCGCTTCGCGTAACACTGGTAGAACGTCAACGGGTACGTTCTCGTCCAACAGAATAACGCATTCACATTCTTATAGCATCGTGAGGGCGCAATGAGCTGCTAGACGCTCCACGGCACTCACGGCAGGAAGATCGAGGGAGGGGAAGGATCGAACAATGTCGGAAGGCGCTACACCGGCTTCCAGCAGTTCGAGAACCTGTTCGACGGAAACTCGACAGCCGTGAATACGAAGCTTTCCTCCGAGCACTTCCGGAGTCTGCTCGAAGTGGTCCCGGAGACTTGATGGGATGTCGATGAAGTTCATAGGATTGAAAGATACTACAAGCATTTCGTCTGGCCAAGGGTTAGCGCTGAGGAACAAATACCTCTAAGACGCAAAGACGCGAAGAAGCACCAAGAATCTTGTGGAAAAAGAAGAAATTGCTAACTTCGCGTCTTAGTGGTGGGTTTTTTAGCCGGGCTTGGTGCGAAGAATACGCAGTGGATCGATCTCGGCTTGAGGAGCGGGCGCGATCTTTACTGCAGGCTCGGGCTCGGTTTCGCCCGGGTTGATGAAGCGGTTGGCTTCTATGCCGGCCTGGCGAGTGTACAAATCGAAGTAGCGCCCCTCGCTGGCCATGAGTTGCTCGTGTGTGCCCCGCTCGATAATACTTCCTTCCTCCAGTACCAGGATCTGGTCCGCGTTGCGTATCGTACTCAAGCGGTGCGCAATCGCAAACGTGGTTCGCCCCTTCATGAGAGCCGAGAGACCCTGCTGGATCAGAGCTTCGCTTTCCGTATCCAGGCTGGAAGTGGCCTCGTCGAGAATCAGGATGCGCGGATCGGCGAGGATCGCCCGTGCAATCGCGACGCGCTGGCGCTGGCCGCCGGAAAGTTTAACTCCTCGCTCGCCGATGATCGTGTCATAACCCTTTTCCATCGCCAGAGCGAATTCGTCGACTCGGGCAATCCCCGCAGCCCGGAGGACCTGTTCTTCGGGCGCCCCTGGCCGTCCAAAGAGAATGTTGTCGCGAATCGTGCCGTCGAACAGGAAACTTTCCTGAAGCACAATTCCCAACTGTGATCGATAAGCGTCGAGCCGTACCGTCGCCAGATCCAGGCCGTCGACAAAAATCGTCCCGCTCGTCGGCTTGGCAAAGGCGGCGACCAGACTTATGAGTGTGCTCTTTCCCGACCCGGAAGAACCGACGAGCGCGGTGACGGTGCCGGGCGTTGCCTCCAGGCTGACCCCCTTCAATACCGGATGGCCTGGTTCGTAAGCAAAAGCCACATCGTCAAAGAGCACGTGCCCGTCGATCTTATCAAGGCGGTGTATGCGTTGGGGATCGATATCTTCGGGTTGTTCGGCCAGAACCTCGTGCATTCGATCCAGCCCTGCAAAGGCTTCGGTCAGTTGGCTCCCGATCCCAACTATCTGGAAGACCGGCGCGACCAGCAGACCGAGATACAGGGTGAAGGCGATGAAGTCGCCGATCGTCATGGTTCCGGAAACAATCAGGCGAGCTCCGACGACCATCACGGTGATGCTGACGGTCCCCATCAGGAGTGTCCCCGTCATCTGCAACCATGAGTTTGCGGTGAGGGTTTTCTTGATGTTTTCGAACAGGCGAAGGGCACCCGCGGCGAATGTCGAAGCCTCCCGGGACTCAGCGTGAAATCCCTTGACGATGCGGACGCCTCCCAGCGATTCGGCCAATCGCCCTGAGACCTCGGCATGGATGGCGCCTCGTTCGCGGAAAATCGGATGCATCCTGGTAAAGGCCATCGCCACCAGTATCCCGAAGGTGATCAAGAATCCCAGCGCCCAGAGAGTCAGGGTGGCGTTTATCTTGAGCAGGAGGACCAGGGCTACGGCGGCGGTGAGGAAGCCCCCGATCAGCTCCACCAGCCCCGTTCCCACCAGGTTCCGCACGCCTTCGACATCCGACATGATCCGCGAGACCAGGGCTCCGGTCTTGTTGACGTCATAGTAGCGCACCGGAAGCCGGCCCATGTGCTGTTGAACCTTGATGCGCAGATCGGCGATCAGCCGCTGCGCCGTTTTGCTGAGTAACTGCGTCAGTGCAAACGAGGTCACCGACTGGACCACGATGGCGGCGCCTACAGCCAGCGCGATCAGGTTGAGCAGATCGAGATTGCGCTTCTGAACCACCTCGTCAATCAGATATTTCGTCGAGCCGGGAAGAACCAGCCCTGCGATCCGATTGATGAGTATCAGGAGAAGTCCGAGCGACAGCAGACCTCGCCGGGGCCAGACGAGCTCACGCAGATCGCGCGCAATGTTCGTCAGGGTAAGTCGGGGTTTTTTCTTCGCCTCCTGGGCCGATTTACCGTTCACGATAACCTTTCAAGGTAACATCGAGTGGCCCGCATTTCTTCGGCCCTCGTCGCGAACCGAGCATCACGCGCCGGCGACGGCGGCGCGGCCCTTGGTCCCGGGCGCCACCCGCTTCGTGACGAACATTATGACGGCGCTGATGAGCCACCCAAACAGCGACAGCGCGATGCCACCGATGACAAGATGCGCCCCAGCATGCGTCCAGTTCTTGCCGTCGCTTCCACCGCTGTATTCCGGTATGCTGTAAATGTTGTCGGTCCCGGTGAAGATAGCCAGCGCGATGGCAGCGATCGACGATGACTTGGGCCAGCAGGTTCTGGATTACCGAGAGTGGCAACAGATGCTTGTAGCCTCCAAAACCTCGTGTGGGCACCCGGATTCCGTAATACACGATTCCGATCAGGAGTGCGCCAGTGATACTGAACCACTTGGCTATACCGACCGAAACGCCGGCGAGCGAGAGCGCGAGCCGGACCACTCCCACGACTATAATCAACCCCAGGATCACCTTCTGAAACTCGATATACTCGGAGAGACTCTTGCCAAACATTCTCATGTAAATCCTCCTTGCGCAGATTGTTGGCCTGTTCGGTTGCCGTGTATGAACATTGTAGACGAAAGTTCCAGGCAGAATCGTCCAGATTATGATCTAAACTGTGATCGGAGCTATTAGCGGCGATTACCAATACGGAGGTCTTGTCATGAATTTCAAGAAATGGTTCGATTTGAACATCGTTCTAGCGCTTATCGTCGCATTCTGCCCGATGGGGTCGCCCTCGGCTCGGGCCCAGGGCAACCCTGACATCGCAGGGACCTGGGATTTCACGCTCGAATCGCCTCAGGGCAAGAACACATTCCTGTTCATAGTGAAGAAGGATGGAGAGAAGCTGTCTGGAGTGGTCAAGTCCCAGCGCGGCGAGCGGCCGGTCGATAACTTCGCGCTCACGGGGAATGATCTCACCTTCACCCTGACCATCCAGTTTCAAGGGGCCGACATGCTTATCGCCTACAAAGGCACGGTCGCAAAAGACTCTATGACGGGTACGGCCGATTTTGGCGGTCTCGCGCAAGGGGCCTGGAACGCGGTGCGCCACCAGGAGACTGCGACCGGAAGCAGTTCCTCGCAGCCTCAGGCGACGAGCGCCGCGTCCGCCGCCGGCGCTCTCGACATCAGCGGCGCCTGGAACTTCAGCGTGGAGACCGCGGCAGGTTCGGGTACTCCGACCATGATGTTCAAACAGGATGGCAAAAACTTGAGCGGGACCTATGAGGGTCAATTGGGGAAGGCTGACCTCAAAGGCACCCTCGAAGGGAGCGATATTCGGTTCTCCTTCAAGGTCGACGCGCAGGGTCAGCAACTCGAAGTTACATACACAGGCAAGGTGGAGGGAAAAGACAGCATGAAGGGAACGGTAAAACTGGCCGAATTCGCGGAAGGGACCTGGACGGCCAGCAGGAAGCCTTAGTCCGTGTCTTCGTGGTCAAGGAACAACTACCGACCAAGACACGAAAGAAACGCTAGACCTTGCCGAAGAAACAAGTAGTTGGGTAACATCCAATCGTGAAAGACTCTTATGACACATAATCTGTTCCACTCTCTCCAGAGCTTCGAAACCTCGAAAGGCCCCCGGCAGTTTCATTCGCTGCCTCAACTGGAGAAAGAAGGGGTAGGATCGATTTCCAGGCTCCCCGTCAGCATCCGCATAGTCCTGGAATCGGTTCTGCGCAATTACGACGGCAAGCGAATAACCGAGGACGACGTTCGGACTCTGGCCGGATGGAGCGCGAATGCCGAAAGAACTCATGAGATTCCGTTCGTGGTGGCGCGCATCCTCCTGCAGGACTTCACCGGGGTGCCATTGCTCGTCGATCTCGCCGCGATGCGTTCCGCGGTGGGCCGGCTGGGCCGCGATCCGAAGATGATTGAGCCGCTGGTGCCTGTGGACCTGGTGATCGACCATTCGGTCCAGGTCGATTTTTCAAGCACAAGCGACGCGTTCAAGCTGAACATGGAGATGGAGTTCAAACGCAATCTCGCGCGCTATCAATTCCTGAAATGGGGAATGCAGGCCTTCAACCATTTCAGTGTCGTGCCGCCCGGAATCGGTATTTGCCACCAGGTGAATCTGGAATATCTGGCAAAAGGGGTGCTCGAGAAAGATGGGCTTTGTTATCCGGACACGCTGGTCGGCACCGACTCGCACACGACCATGATCAATGGTCTCGGGATCGTGGGGTGGGGCGTCGGCGGGATTGAAGCCGAGGCGGGCATGCTCGGACAACCGGTCTATTTTCTCACGCCCGACGTCGTGGGTGTCCATATGAGCGGAAAGCTTCGCGACGGAGTCAGCGCCACGGATCTTGTTCTGCATGTAACCCAGATGCTGCGCCAGGCAAATGTGGTGGGTAAATTTGTCGAGTTTCACGGCGAGGGAGCCGCCACCCTGTCGGTGCCCGATCGAGCCACCATCGCGAACATGTCACCGGAGTATGGCGCGACCATGGGGCTCTTCCCGGTCGACCAGGAAACCTGCGCTTATCTCAAAGCGACCGGGCGAACCGAGGAGCAGGTCGAACTGGTGCGCGCTTATTTCACGGCTCAAGGAATGTTTGGCATCCCGCGCAAGAATGAATGCGCGTACAGCACTCTGGTGGAGCTTGACCTGCATGAAGTCGAACCGAGCGTGTCCGGTCCGAAACGCCCGCAGGATCGCATAGCGCTTTCGGTTCTCAAGGAGCGCTTCCGCGAAATACTCCAGAAGCCGGTCAGTGAAAGCGGCTATAGCAAGACCAGGGACGATATTGACAAGACCTATCCCGCCACTATCGGGGTTCGCAGGAGTGCGGCGCCCCGCCCGCTTGCCGGGGGAGGGAGACAGGAAGCCGAAGCCGTGCCGGCGGGAGCGGGGGGCGTGAGCGCCCGTGAACACCAGTATCTGGACCGAGACCGAAATGATAAATAACCGCCCTACAGCCGACTTGATTCAGGAGATTCGAGACGACGAGTTTCCCAGGGCGAATGTCGATCTCGGCCACGGCGACGTCGTGATTGCGGCGATCACTTCGTGCACCAACACCTCGAACCCGAGTGTAATGCTGGCAGCGGGACTGCTGGCCAAGAAGGCGGTAGAGAAAGGCCTGTCGCTTCCCCCGACCGTCAAAGCCTCGCTGGCCCCCGGCTCGCGCGTGGTCACCGATTATCTTGAAAGGACCGGGCTTCAGACTTATCTCAATCAGATCGGATTCAACCTGGTCGGCTACGGCTGCACGACCTGCATCGGCAACTCCGGCCCTCTCGATCCGGTGATCGAGGAGGTGGTCACCAGGCACGACCTGATCGCGGCCAGCGTCCTGAGCGGCAATCGGAACTTTGAGGCTCGGGTGCATCAGTCGGTGAAGGCGAACTTCTTGATGAGCCCGCCGCTGGTGGTAGCCTTCGCGCTCGCGGGCCGGATCGATATCGATATGGCCCGAGAGCCGATCGGCCGCGGGGAAGACGGCGCCGGCGTGTACTTGAAGGATATCTGGCCAGACCTTGGGGAAGTGCGCGAGTTGCTGAAGTCGGCCTTCGATCCCGAGACTTATCGAAGGCTGTACGGAACCTTTGCCGAGCAGAATCCCGTGTGGAACCAGATTCCGACCAGCATTGGTTCCGTGTACGACTGGGATCCGAATTCCACGTACATCCAGGAGCCGCCGTACTTCGAAGGGTTCAGCATGGAGCCCGGTCCGACCGGAAGCATACAGAAGGCCCGCGCGCTGGCAATTTTCGGTGATTCGGTCACGACCGATCACATCAGCCCGGCCGGCGCGATTAAACCGACTTCTCCGGCAGGAGTGTACCTCCTTGAACCAGGGTGTTCCGGCACACGAATTCAACAGCTACGGGGCACGCCGCGGCAACCATCAAGTAATGGTGCGAGGGACATTTGCCAACGTCCGGATCAAGAATCTAATGGTTCCCGGGGTCGAGGGCGGCGTGACGGTGCACCAGCCTGATGGCGAACGCATGAGCCTGTATGACGCCGCGATGCGGTACCAGCAAGAGGGGGTCCCTCTGGTGGTCTTCGCCGGCCAGGAGTACGGGACCGGAAGTTCGCGCGATTGGGCAGCCAAAGGCACGCGTCTCCTGGGTGTCGGGGCGGTCGTGGCCCGGAGCTTCGAGCGCATTCACCGGAGCAATCTGGTCGGGATGGGCGTCATACCTTGTCAGTTCTACGAGGGGACAAGCGCGCAGACCCTGCGACTGGACGGCACCGAGACGTTCGATATCGCCGGCCTGGAGCATAGAGTGAAGCCGCGCCAGGATATCACGCTGGTCGTTCGCCGCCAGAACGGCAAAATTGAAGAAGTACCGTTGAAGATACGGATTGATACGCCGATCGAGGCCGACTACTACCGGCATGGCGGTATCCTTCCCTATGTGCTGCGCCAGTTATTGAGTGTTCGCCATTCTAACCGCGAAGACACGAAGACGCCAAGGAGCCTCTCATGACTCATCCGCGTTCATTGGGTTTCATGCTCTCGATTCTTGCGTTGTGCTGCGTTCTGGGTGCTTTGGCGGCCGAACCCGACTGGCCGCAGTGGCAGGGACCCGATCGAACCAATCTCTCGAAAGAGACGGGGTTGCTCAAGCAGTGGCCCCCGGACGGGCCGCCCAGACTCTGGTCGATCTCCGGTCTGGGAGCGGGCTACGGTACGGTCTCCATCAAAGGGGACCGGATCTTCGTGCAGGGGACGCTGAATAATGAAAGCGTCGTCTTCTGTCTGAACCGTTCAAACGGAAAGATCGTCTGGACTAAGGCTCTGGGTCCAACTCTGAACCACGATCGCGGGAGCGGACCGCGGGGCACGCCAACGCTGGAAGCCAATCGCGTTTATGTTCTGACGGAGAACGGCGACCTGGCCTGTCTGAAAGCAGAAGACGGTTCCGTGATCTGGAGCCGCAACATCCTGGTGGATTTCAAGGGGCGCAATCCCCGCTGGCTGATCAGCGAATCGCCGCTTATCGACGGAAACCGGCTGATTGTGACACCGGGCGGAGAAGGTGGGCCCGGGCGAGCGCGCCGGGATCGTAGCGCTGGACAAGATGACCGGCAAGACGATCTGGACCAGCGGCGATTTGGGTGATCCGGCGGGATATTCATCGTGCATCGCGGTTGACGTGGGCGGGGTCCGAACCATCATCGGGTTAACCTCTCTGGCCGGGGTGGGAGTCCGCGCCTCCGATGGCAAGCTGATGTGGAGCTATCCCTCGGTCGCCAACCGCACGGCCAATATTACGACGCCGATTTTTCATCAGAACAAGGTCTTTTACACCAGCGCCTATGGGACGGGTTGCGCGCTCCTCGGATTGAAGACCGAAGGAGGCGAGGTCAAGGCCCAGGAGATCTATTTCAGCAAGGAAATGCAAAATCATCACGGCGGGGTTGTGCTGGTTGGCGGCCACCTCTACGGCTTTTCCAACGCCATCCTCACCTGCATGGAATTCGAGACCGGCAAAGCAATGTGGAAAGATCGGAGCGTGGGCAAGGGGTCGCTCACGTTTGCCGACGGACACCTCTACTTGTTCAGTGAGAACAACGTCGTGGGACTCGCGGAAGCCACGCCCGAGGGGTACAAGGAGAAGGGCCGCTTCACGATCGAGGATCAAGGTCGGCCCAGCTGGGCGCACCCGGTTGTGTGCGAGGGCAAGCTTTACATCCGCAACCAGGGTGTGCTCGCCTGCTACGACGTCCAGGGATAGAAATTCGGGGACAGGCTCCTAATTGCGCGGTTAGGGAGCGACCAAAAGACTGGTGTTTAACAACGCAATTAGGAGCCTGTCCCCGAATTTCCCATCCACGAGTATGCCCGCCGTCTCGAGGCGCGACGTTCAGCCTCGGCCCGACTCGATCGCATTCACAAGACGATCGGTAACTGGCGACTAGCTCTCTTCGTTGCGGCTGGGACGCTGGCCTGGCTTTCCTTTGTGCGCGCCGCGCTCTCGCCCTGGTGGCTGGCGCTGCCGGCGATAGTTTTTTTCGTTCTGGTTGTCATTCACGAGCGCGTGCTCCAGGCGCGCCGCCGTCTCGATCGCGCAGCTACTTTTTACGATCGAGGGATTGCCAGGCTCGAGAACCGGTGGGCGGGAACCGGAGAAAAGGGCGAATGCTACATCGATGATCAACACCCTTACGCCCGGGACCTGGATCTTTTCGGCCATGGGTCGCTGTTCGAGCTGATCTGCACGGCGCGGACGCGGGCCGGTGAAGACGCGCTCGCGCGCTGGCTGCGATTGCCGGCCGGCGCGGCGGAGGCTCGCGCCCGTCAGAGCGCCGTCGCCGAACTGACTCCCAGGATCGACCTGCGCGAGGAGCTTGCGCTGCTCGGAGACGACTTGCGCTCCGGACTCGAGCCGGACGCGCTTGCCGCCTGGGGCACGGCGCCCGCGGTTGTATTCCCGGGCTGGACCCGCATCGTCGCAACTCCGCTCGCTTTCCTCACCGTGCTCGCTCTTTTTCTGTGGCTCGTTCTGGGATTCACTTCCGTCTGGTTCCAGATAACGCTTCTTCTCGAAGCGGCGTTCTGGCTGCGCTTGCGGATCCCGACTATGCAAGTGGTCAGCGCCGTGGAGCGGCCTGGACGCGACCTGGCGCTCCTCTCTCAGGTTCTGGCGCGGCTCGAGCGCGAGCCTTTTGCCAGTCCAAGGCTGCTCAGTCTTCGCGCGGAGCTTGACACGGCGGGCTCGCCCCCGTCGCGTCAAATCGCACGGCTCCGGCGTCTGGTAGATCTGCTTGACGCCCAGCGCAACCAGTTATTTGCGCCCATTGCCTTTCTGCTCCTCTGGTCTACCCAGTTCGCAATTGCGATCGAGAACTGGCGCAGGATTTCCGGGCCGGCCGTGGGACGGTGGCTTGCGGCCGTGGGGGAATTCGAGGCTCTCTGCGCCCTGTCAGGATATGGATACGAGCACCCGGCCGATCCCTTTCCTGAGCTTGTGGAGCAGGGAATTTGCTTCGAGGGTGAGGGGCTGGGCCATCCTCTGCTTCCCGTAGACCTGTGCGTGCGCAACGACGTCCGGCTGGGCGGCGAACTGCGAGTGCTTCTGGTCAGTGGTTCCAACATGTCCGGTAAGAGCACCCTGCTCCGGACGGTGGGCACGAATGCCGTGCTCGCCTTCGCGGGAGCGCCCGTGCGCGCGGCCGGGCTTCGGCTCTCGCCTCTTTCGGTCGGCGCCTCCATCCGGATCGTGGATTCCCTGCAGGCCGGAAGTTCCAGGTTTTACGCCGAAATTACTCGCCTGCGCCAGCTGGTGGACATGACGAAGGGGGCATTTCCCCTGCTCTTCCTGCTTGACGAGCTGCTTCACGGCACCAATTCACATGACCGCCGCATTGGAGCCGAAGCCGTCGTTCGGGGCCTCGTGGATCGCGGCGCGGTGGGGCTTTTCACGACGCACGACCTGGCCCTGGCGGAAATTGCCGAGGCTCTGGGGCCACGCGCCGCGAACGTCCATTTCCAGGACCACATCGAAGATGGAAAGATCGTATTCGACTACGTGATGCGTCCCGGGATCGTACGCAAGAGCAATGCGCTGGAGCTGATGCGATCGGTGGGATTAGAGGTGTGAGACGGTTTCGCGTCTTGGCGGTACGATGACCTGCCGCAACCGAGGAAGTGACCAGCTAGCTTGCTTTTCTCATTTCCTCGGCCAAAATCTGGTTCACGAGCGACTGGTAAGGAACGCCCATTTCCTCAGCTGTTTTTCGCAACCACTCCAATACCTTCGCGTCCACCCGGATTGCGATGAGCCTTCTTGGTTCATCCCCGAGCGTTGGCCTTCCTATTCGGCGCATCCGAGAAAGTTGGTTTTCCGAAAGCTCCGGAATGTCGGAAAAGTCAATCTTCTTTGACCTCGTAGGCCTTCCTTTCTTTCCGGTTCGCTCGCCTCGCGCTGATAATCCGTGTGATTTCTTCATTGTCACGTCTCCTTTGGGTATAAGCGATAACCAGTACTCTCCCAAACTGCTTTTAGCCAGGCGCAACCGGCGACGCTCGCTCGCTGAATGCTCCAGATCTTCGCCATCCAATCCATCAGGGTCAAGAAAGGCCGTGGCCGCTTCTTCAAATGGAACCCCGTGTTTGATCTGATTCGCTCTCGCCTTTCGGGGATCCCAATCGAACATCGATTATGTATATACAAAATAACTGGGGATCTCAAGGTTTTCGAACTCCACGGATTATCGCGACGTCTTCGGGCTTGAGGGCCGACATACGCAAGAGCAATGCGCTGGAGCTGATGCGATCGGTGGGACTGGAGGTGTGAAGTTTTGAGGCGGCTTCGCGTCTTGGCGGTGAGAGTGACTCGACCGCCAAGACGCGAAGATCCGAAGGATGTGCTAGAAGGTGTAACGCAGCGAGAAGAACATTCTGCGGTTGCCGCCGTCGGTGGTCCACTGGTCTGCGAAGCCGACGTTGTTGGCACGCGCTTCCGGAATACCGAAATTCCGCGTATTGGTCATGTTGAACATGTCGAAGCGGAAGATCAGCTGATGCGATTCCGCGATCCGCGTCTGCTTGCCGATACTCAGATCGATATTGCCGACTCCATCGCTGCGCAGCGTGTTGCGCCCCAGATTACCGATTCGCTGGCCTGCAGAAATTAACTGGAAGAGGGACTGTCCGCCGGCCAGCACTCAGCTCCTCGACCGACATCCGCGAGACATCGAGCGTAGTGTTGAGATTCGGTCTGATCGCGTCTCCCACCAATCCGGAAATGCCGGCGAGTACACCGCCGGATCCGAACCATTGAGAGCTGAAAAAGGTGAGCCGCTCTGAAAGGTCAAGAACGAACTGACCTGCCAGCCGCCCAGAAGATGTCCGGCGACGCCGGCCTGTTCGCGGTGGAAGGGAAGCTCATAGACGAAGTTGGACGCAAAACGATGCGGCCGGTCGTAGGCGGAACGGCCGCGATCGCCGCGGCGGTTGAGGAAATCCTGCGATATCGCCACCTCGCCGCGCGCCGATGGATTGAAGGTATCCGACGCATCGTCAATATAACTGCTCCAGGTATAGTGGGCGCCACCGCTGAAACCGGCGGCAAAACGCCGGTCCGCGCTGACCTGCATCGAGTGGTAGAGGGAAGCAGCCGAGTTGGCGCGCAGACGGATCACGCCGCGGCTCGGATCGACGCGGGGGCAAGGATTCGCTGCCGTTCCACCCGGGCAATTGATGCGCGGGTTGCCGTCCAGCGTTTGAAACAGACTCGACCCCTTGGTGCCAATGTACGCGACCCGGAATACCGTGTTGAGAGCCATCTGGCGCTGAATCTCAATGGTAAACTGCTCCGCCACCGGAGCGCGAAAATCTT
This sequence comes from uncultured Acidobacteriota bacterium, assembly GCA_963827655.1. Taxonomy (GTDB): domain Bacteria; phylum Acidobacteriota; class UBA6911; order UBA6911; family UBA6911; genus CAWHCF01. The sequence goes on along the minus strand of CAWHCF010000001.1, from coordinate 3,249 downwards.
CGGATACTACGGTGCGGGTGAGCGTTGCCGCTGCCGCCGGCTGTCAGGCTAGGTTCTAAGCCCGGCAAGATTGTGAACGCGTTCGGCAACCCGGGCATGCTGATGGCCGCCACAAAGGGAAACGAGCTGGCCACATTCAGAGCAAGATTGATGAACTGGTAGTCGTTGGTCCTGGCGTAACCGCCACGGAACACGAACTTGTCGCCGCCGGTCAGCCAACCCAGCCATCCGCCCGGGTCAGTGTGGGGATTCCAGCTAAAGCCGAAACGCGGCTGGAAATTGTTGTTGTCGTCCTTAGGGCGAGGCGTCAAGCCGGAAGACCGGGTTCGCCGCCGTTCACCTGGACGATGTTATCGTTTACCTCGTACAGACTGGCAATTGCGTTCCCTGGACGTTCATAACGCAATCCAAGGTTGAGGACGAAGCTCGAGCTCAGGCGCCAGGTGTCCTGGACGAAGTAATACCAGTCGTACCAGTCGTAGTACTGGATCTCTTCGCCGCCCGGGAGCGGCTTGTTGATGTCGGCTACCTGGGGGACGTCATCGACGAAGTTCTGCAGTGTCGGATAGGAAAGCGCAGGCCGCGGATGGTCGGGAAGAAAAAGCTCTTGACCTGGTTGCGCCGGAAGTCGATGCCGAATTTGACCGAATGATTGCCGCTGACCCAGGAGGCCGTGTCCTGAAGCTGGTAAGTGTTGTTGTACCGGAACTGAGGCAGGTTAACCGCCAGGCCGATTGCCGTCCGGCTGGCGGCAGCATTGAAACCTGTCAAGTCCGAGTTCAGGGATCTCGATCGAAGGAATCTCTTCCGAGGACTCATCCGCGCATTGGTCGTAGTTCCCCAATCGCTGCCAGGAAACCCGCACCTCGTTGAGGACCCTTGGGGTCAGGGTACTGGTCAAGAAGAGCGACATCGCCTGCTGGCGTGAAGGTTGTCGCGTCGTAAGTCCTGGAGGGGTCGCCTGGCCCGCTACCGTCATTGAAGGCTGTCGTTGAAAATATAACGTCCGCCCAGTGAGTGCGTTGCCGAAATTCTGATCGATGCGGCCGGACCATTGCCAGTTATTGAATAAGATCCCGGTCGAATTGGTGAGCGACCCCTGTGCAACCTGCACGGTTTGACCGCCCACGGTCACAGGAAGCGAGGTGCCGATCGGACTCGTCGCCGCCGGCAGGAACCTCAGCAGCGCCTGCACCTGAGGACGGCCACCGGCTACCTGCTGCAGCGTCTGCCGGCCAGCCTCGGTCGGAATGCCGCGAATCGTGGTGCCCGACCCAAGTTGCCGGTCGGTCCAGCGCTGGAGCGAGCCGAAGAAGAACATGTGGTCCTTCCAGATCGGCCCGCCCGCGGTGCCGCCGAACTGGTTCTCGATCCGGAAAGGAGCTTCTGTGAATCCCGCGCTCTTGTCGAGGTTGCTCAGCGAGTTCAGCGCGTTGTTGTTGTTGAACCAGAATAGTGAACCGTGAAGGTCGTTGGTTCCGCTTTTGGTAGTGACGTTGACGATCGAGCCGGCCGCCCTGCCGTGCTCGGCCAGGAACTGGTTGGTCACGAGGCGAAACTCTTTGACGATGTCGGGGTTGTTCATCACCTGGATGCCGGCCCGTCACGCTCGGGTCATTGGTGTCCTGGCCATCAACCATGAAGTTGTTGCCCCGCGGGCGCATGCCGTTCGAAGAAAAATTCGTGCCGCTGGCAAAAACAGAATTCCCGCTGTTGAGCTGGCTGACTCCCGGCGCGGAGAGCGCGAAGGAGAACACGTCTCGAAAACCGCCGCCCCCGCCATCCTGGCGGGGCAGATTAGGCAATTCAGTAAGCCGTTTTTCGTCAAAACGCACACCGACCTCAGGTGTGCTTGCATTCAGCAGGGGAGCGTCTGCCGTTATCGTGACCGTTTCCGCGACGGCGCTTGGACGCAACTCGGGGTTCACGACGGCGACCTGGTTGAGAAGCAGATTGATCGGCGACCGGACATACTTGGTGAAACCGGTGACCTCCGCCGTCAGTTCATAGGGGCCTGATTGCAGGCCCTGAATGTCGTACCTGCCGTTTTCCTCAGAAATCGTTGAGCGCGTGGCATTCGTCTCCAGGTTTCGGACCGCTACGGTCACGCCCGGAACCACCGCGCCACTGGAATCCTTCACGATTCCCGTGATGGCGCCCGATGTCCCCTGGCCGAACGCGGAAAGTCCGGTGGATACAATCAGGACGCACAGAAGAAAGCTTGGGGGTAGCCATTTCTGGCGAGATTGTCTTTTGAGCATTTCTGTCATTTCTCCGTTGTGTAGATAGTCGTGCCCTGCTTGACAAAGAGTCTGCTGCACGCGTTCTTGAGGTGTTCACCCATTCAATGAAGACTTCTAAAAGCCTTACAAATGCCGTTCCGGCGAGAAATAAAGAAAATATCGCCGTGCTTCAATGCCTGATACGCAAGGTCCATGCCAAAGCCCAATCCTGTCGAATCGGCGTCGCATCGTGGGATAAGTATCAGTGTCTTAGTAACTTACTTCGATCGACGCGCGAAGCATCCCAGGACTCGACCGGAAGCACAATTCACAGGGCATCCTGAATCTTGGATTATGATTCTGAAAATTGAATCATGGCGATCCCGGATAAGAAAATGGCAAGACGCCGGCAAGTTATTTTTTCCTTAAGTGGGCAAACCGTGTCCGCGGTTCTTGCGTCTTAAGGACGGCTGCGAGCTAGCTTTAATTATGGGCATCTCAAGTAATTGCTCGAATGTTGGCGTGCGGTCTTCTTCGGGTGATAGAGATTAGCTCGGGTTACCGCGATCCTGGACCGGGTTTTGGAGCACATCTTGCTAGTCAATGCCCTTCTCCCCGAGTGGGGAATTGTGTGAGGTTGTCGAACCTTCGTACTCATTCGCATAGGTTCGGTCGCTCTTTTTTTCATGGAGGTTTTATCGCAATGACAAGTCGTTACTTGCTGAAACTGGCTTCTCTGGTTCTGGCGATGGTCCTTGGTTCCCAAGCAGCTTTGGCGCAAGGGATCCAGGGGACTATCAACGGAGAAGTCAAAGATCAAACCGGCGCCGTCATACCGGGCGCCACCGTCACGGTGACAAACGTCGATACGCGTGAGACCCGCGTCCAGCAGTCGACTTCGGTTGGGACCTTCAGCTTCCCCAACCTTGCCATCGGGACCTACGCGGTGGGGGCGGAGCTGTCCGGCTTCAAGAGGGTCATCCGCGAAAACGTGAGGGTCCAGGCCAACCAGGTGGTTGACGTCAAG